>CBDCME010000084.1:0-23927 GCA_965218865.1 Alphaproteobacteria bacterium | reverse complement strand
GTAACATAATAATTGATATACTATCCCCAGTTTCGTTGAAACTTGCGGTTTTTTATTACAAAACGCTATACTATACTTACTCAACGAGTCGTATCGTCATAATGATCTTCACGAGTCTTTCGGCAATAACGATCCAAATGCGGGGTCCGGCCGAGGCGAAGATTAGATGCATGCTCTTGCCCGTCCCTACGGCGGCGGTGGGTCGTTTCGGGACCGTTTCCGGTAGCGGCGGCGGGCGCAACGTTGACGACGCGGATTGTCATTGAAGGAGGCGATGACCATGCCTGACCGCCCGCTCCATCCCGGAGAAACCATCCGCGAGCTCGTGATCAAGGAGCATGGCCTCGAGGTCTCGGAAACCGCCGATTTGCTGAATTACGCGCGGGCGTCGCTATTGCGGGTATTGAACGGAAATGCCGCCTTGTCGGCGGACATGGCCGAGCGGATCCGGAAAGAGTTTGTTTTGATATTCTGACAGTCTGTTCGAAAATGCGCGGCGCCGGCCCTCTCCCCCTCCCGGCCACCCACTTATACCAACCGCCCTTAACATTGACTTGTGCGATCCCACGCTCTGAGGCCGATGGACATGATCTTCCAAGGTTGGTCGGTCAGGTTGTTCCAGGCTTGGCAAGAGGCCTCGACGATGGCTTCATAGGAGTCGAAGACACGATTGGAGAGCCAGTTCTGGCGGAGGTATTGCCAGACATTTTCGGCGGGATTGAGCTCCGGGGACTTGGGTGGCAAAGGCACGAGGGAGATGTTCTCCGGGATGCCGAGTTTGGCAGTGGTGTGCCATGCGGCTTGGTCGAGCAGCACGACGGCATGGGCGTTTGGGGCAACGGCCCGGCTGATTTCCTCGAGATGCAGGTCCATGGCTTCAGTATTGGCGCGCGGCATGACCAGCGCCGCGCCCTCACCGCGCTCGGGGCAGATGGCGCCGAAGAGATACGCCGAAGAGGTCCGTAGGTCCTTGACCTGGCGCGGGCGCGATCCCTTTGGGGCCCACTGGCGCACCAGGCTGTTCTTCTGGCCGACGCGCATTTCATCTTGAAACCAAACCTCGATGGGCGTGTCCGGTGGCTGTGCCGCTACGATTTTCGCCAAGTGTTCGGGAAAACTTTTTTTTAAATTCCTCCTGTGCCCGCGCATCCTGGCCGACGTGGCGCGGGCGCGCGGAAATATGCGAGAACCCGAGCGCGGCCAGCAGCTTGCCGACGCTCCGCTCGTGATAGTCCACGCCGAAGCGCGTTCGGATCAGTTGCTTGAGATCGATGCAGCGCCAGCGCACGACCCCATCCCGTTCGGGATCGGGACCGGCCTCGATAGCCCGCGAAAGCGCCGCCATTTGCGACGGCGTCAACCGACGCAACGCCCCGTTCGGCTTGCGGTCGATCAGACCGGCCGGACCTCCCGCGTTGAACCGGTGAACCCAGTCCCGCAACGTCTGCCGATCCATGCCGCCAATACCCGCCGCGCACGCTCGATCCATCCCATCGTAGATGGCCGCCATCGACAAAAGCCGTCGCGCCTGGTTCCCATCATCGCTCCGTGCCGCAAGAACACGGACTCTTTCAGCATCAAAGTCGTTTCACAAAGGAATCGTTGGCATTGAACACACTCCCTTGTTGCCAACAACCTTGAATCACACAAAACCTAGCGTGTAAACCTTTGCGCGAGTCAAACTCTGGGGCGGTTGGTATTAGTCGCCCGTGAAGAACGCGTAAGCGGCTGATGTTGGTAGTTCTTTCGGTTTGGCGAAGTAATCGGATTTGCAAGAAAACGGGTTTTGGGCCTGAAAAGCTTGTGATTTGAAATAATTGATTTTGGGGATTCCCCTCCGTTGCGGAACGTGATTCTCTGCTCCCGTCGATTGGGATTGGAGAACTGTGATGAAGCCATCGCGCAAGGTGTCATCGGGAATAGAGGACCTGTTCCGCTCGCGGTTCGAAAACATCATCAACCTGCGCCACGAGTTGGTGGTGTTGGGGGGCCGGATCGCGTGGACTTTCTTCGACGAGACCTATGAAGCCTTGTATTCGGAGGAGGGTCGGCCGGGGGTCCCGACGCGGTTGATGGTTGGGCTGCACATCCTCAAGCATATGTTCGATCTCTCGGATGAGGAGGTCTGCGAGCGCTGGGTCTACGACCCATACTTCCAGTGCTTCTGCGGCGAAGAGTACTTTCAGCATGAGCTGCCCATGGAGCGCTCGTCGATGACCCGGTGGCGGGACCGGATCGGGCCGGAAGGTTTGGAGAAGGTATTCCAGGAGAGCCTGGCCGTGGCCCACCGGGTGGGGGCGCTGCGGGAGAAGGACCTCGAGCGGGTGACGGTGGACACCACCGTACAAGAGAAGGCGATTGCCTTTCCGACCGCCGCCAAACTGATGCAACGAGCTCGCGAGCGGCTGGTGCGACTGGCACGGGAGCACGGCATTGCCCTGCGTCAGTCCTATATCTTCTGCATCCCCGCCAACCGTATGGTGCTTTTGCATGGTTTTATCAAGAAGACCCGGAAAACGCCGCCAAGGGAGATCGGAATCGCCCGTAAACGCATGAAAGAGGTTCGAGAGCATGACTAAGAAAGGTAAGGACAATCCGCGTATCGGATCGTCGTTCGATGAGTTTCTCGCGGACGAGGGCATTTTGGAAAGCTGCGAGCGGCAGGCGATCAAGGAAATCCTCGCCGATCAGGTACGAGCTGCCATGGAAGAAAAAGGTCTGACGAAAACCGCCATGGCCGCGCGCATGAAGACAAGCCGCCGCGCGCTCGACCGTTTGCTCGATCCCGAGAATACCAGCGTGACCCTGCAAACCATGCAAAGAGCCGCCCGGGCCGTTGGACGGCAAATCAGGCTCGAACTGGTTTAGCAGCCGAACGAAGGCAATACCGTGAGCCATAAGATACGGCTCATACCGCCGGGCGAAATGTTGCTCAATCGAGTCACCGGCAATCCGTCCGCGTCACGCGCGCGCAGGCCTCAACGTGTCGGCACTGGTTTATCGCCGGTGTAGTCGTAGAAGCCGCGCTTGGTTTTTCGGCCGAGCCAACCGGCCTCGACGTATTTCACGAGCAGGGGACAGGGCCGGTATTTGGTGTCCGAGAGACCGTCGTAAAGGACCTGCATCACCGAGAGGCAGGTGTCCAGGCCGATAAAATCGGCGAGTTCGAACGGCCCCATGGGATGGTTGGCGCCGAGCTTCATCGCGGTATCGATCGAACTCACCGAACCGACACCTTCGTAGAGTGTGTAGATCGCCTCGTTGATCATCGGCAAGAGCACCCGGTTGACCATGAAGCCCGGGAAGTCCTCGGCGTTGACGGGGGTCTTGCCCAACTTGATGGTCAGGTCCTCGACCGCGGTGAAGGTGTCCTCGTCGGTCGCCAGGCCGCGCACCAGCTCGACCAGCTTCATCACCGGCGCCGGGTTCATGAAGTGCATGCCCATGAATTTTCCCGGCCGGTCGGTCGCGGTCGCCAGCCGTGTCACCGAAATCGACGACGTGTTCGTGGTAATGAGGGCCTCGGGTTTGAGCACCCCGGTGAGATCCTTGTAGACGCCGAGTTTTACCGCCTCTTTTTCGCTCGCGGTTTCGATGACGAGATCGCAATCGGAGAATCCATCGTAACCGGTGATGGGATGCACCCGGGCGAGGGTTTCATCCTTGTCCTTGCCCGTGATGGCGCCCTTGGCGACCTGGCGGTCGAGCCTTGTGGCGATCGCCGCGACCGCCTTTTCGACGATTTCGGGTGCCACGTCGGTGATTCGGGTCTTAAATCCCGATTGCGCGAAGACATAGGCGATACCGCCGCCCATTTGCCCGGCGCCGATGACGCCAATTTTCTCGATCATGTCAGGCCCTCCCTTCCGTATCGGGCGCGATTCGAACTCATTAACTCGCCCCGACGCTCAAGAGACGAGTGTTGAGAGTGTTCCCCTAATGCAGGGCCGGCAATTTGTCCAGTTCGGCCATGATTTCGGGCAGCAATTCGAACAGATCCCCGACCAGGCCGTAATCGGCGATCTGAAAGATCGGCGCCTCCTCGTCCTTGTTGATGGCGACAATCACCTTGCTGTCCTTTATCCCCGCGAGATGCTGAATGGCGCCGGAAATGCCCACCGCGACGTAGAGTTCCGGCGCCACCACCTTACCTGTCTGGCCAACCTGGAGATCGTTGCCGACGAAGCCCGCGTCGACGGCGGCGCGGGAGGCACCGACGGCGCCGCCCAGTCGGTCGGCCAGGGCCTCGATGAGACGGAAATTCTCCGCCGTCCCCAGGCCGCGCCCGCCCGAGACGACGACGCGGGCGGCCGACAAGTCCGGCCGGCCCGAATCACTCCGGTCTTCGCCCACGAAGCGGGACAATCCGCTGTCGCCGGTATACGACCGTTGACGGCTTCGATCACGGCCTCGCCGCCATCGCCGGCGGCGGCGAAGGCGGTTGTCCTGATCGTCGCGACCTTGATCGGATCCGTCGGCCGGACCGTCGCCACGGCGTTTCCGGCGTAGATCGGGCGGACGAAGGTATCGGGAGATTCAATGGCGACGACGTCCGAGACCTGGGCCGCGTCGAGGAGCGCCGCGGCGCGCGGCATCACGTTCTTGCCGTTGGAATTGGCGGCGGCGAAGAGATGGCTGTAGGCGGGCGCGAGATCGGCGATGAGCGGCGCCAGGTTTTCGGCCAAACCGTAAGCCGGATCGTCCGCCACCAGCACCTTGGAGACGTCGGCGATCCGGGCCGCGCTCTCCGCCGCGGCGGCACAGTTCTCGCCGGCGACCAGGACATCGATTTCCTCGGCCACCGCCCGCGCCGCGCCGACCGTTACCCGCGTCGCCGGCGACAGCGAATCGTTCGCGTGATCGGCCAAGACCAACGCCGCCATCAGACGACGTGGGCCTCGTGGCGCAATTTGGCCACCAGTTCGGAGGCGCTGGTCAACATTTCGCCGCCCCCGCGCACGGCGGGTTCCGTGACCTTGAGAATCTCGATCCGCGGCGCCGCGTCGACGCCGAGTTCCTCGGGCGTGGTTCGCGCGATCGGCTTGCGCCGGGCTTTCATGATGTTGGGCAACGACGCGTAACGCGGCTCGTTGAGCCTCAAATCGGTGGTGACCACGGCGGGGAGGGTGATCGACAGGGTTTCGAGACCGCCATCGACCTCGCGCACGGCTAGCGCCCGATCGTTCTCGATCACGAGTTTGGAAATGAAGGTTGCCTGGGGCCAACCCAAAAGCGCCGCCAGCATCTGCCCGACCTGGTTGCTGTCGTCGTCGATGGCCTGCTTGCCGAGGATCACCAGGCCGGGTTCCTCGTCGGCGACGACGGCGCCCAAGAGCTTGGCCACAGCCAAGGGTTCGAGGGCCACCTCGGTTTCGACGAGGAGACCCCGGTCGGCCCCCATCGCCAGGGCGGTTCGAATCGTCTCCTGGCATGGCACCGGGCCGAGGGAAACGGCGATGATTTCGCTGGCGGTTCCCGCCTCCTTGAGGCGAATTGCTTCTTCCGCCGCGATCTCATCGAAGGGATTCATCGACATCTTGACGTTCGACGTCTCGACCCCGGTTCCATCGCTCTTGACCCGGAACTTGACGTAGGCGTCGACAACGCGTTTGAATGTCCCTGCAAACTGTTCGAAAATGCGCTTCCGCGCGTTTTTTGCGTCTGTCCCTCTCCCCCTCCCGGCCACCCACGAGAGTATGTGGGTGGCCGGGAGGGGGAGAGGGCCGGTGCCGCGAGTTTTCGAACAGACTGTAAGTCTCCCCGGAATCGTTGTCAACGCGAGGCCGGCCCCGGACACCAGGAACAATTTTTAGTCGCGGTTGAGGGTTCGGGATGAGTGGGATCGTGCTCGGTGCACGGGGTTCGGGGAGCCCCGAGCTTGCCTCGACGACGTCATGGGGACTGCTCGAAGCCACCGGACGGCGTTTTCGGATTCGACAGGCACACCGGTCCGCCCGCGCCGCTCGGCGGCACGTCCCGGTCCGGGGGAGAGGCGTGCTGTCTCAGGCGATGGGCGCGGTCATGATCGCGTCGAGGGCCTCCTGCGCCCGGGCGGCATAGTGCCGGTTGGCCTCGGGCAGATAACGGAAGCGTCCGTCGCAGCGCACGATGGCGATGGCCGCGTTGGTCAAGCAGGCGAGATTTCTGGGCAGGTGACGCACGTAGGCCCGGCATCGGTCTTCGTCGTAGGTGAAGTCGCGCACGTAGTGCAGGCGGTTCTCGATATGCCAGTGGTTGCGCACCAGTTCGAGCAACTCCTCGGGTCCGGCGCGCTCTGCGCCGAGCGAGGTGAGGCTCCAGGTCACCTCGATGCTGCGCTTGCCGGTCTTGAGGATCTCGCGTTCGCGCTCGATGCGCATGGCCTGGCGTCGCCCGTGGAGGTTGGCGTAGCCGTCCCACTCGGCAGCGGAGAGGTCGACGACGGCGCAGCGTCGGCGCTCGATGCGGCCATGGCCCTTGTCGACGGTTTCGTGCCAGAGCGCATCGCTGAAGTCGATCGCCTTGAGGTCTTCGAAGATCATCTCCTGGTTGTCCTTGACCGCGCTCATCACGTAGTCGGCGCGACGCCCGAGCAGGCAGCGCGCGGTCTCGTGCTGAGCGTGCATCGCGTCCATGGTGACGATCCGGCCTGTGAGGTCGAGGCCGCTGGAGAGTTCGCGCACGGCCGGGATTTCGTTGCTCTTGCGGTCGACCTCGACCTGCCCGAGGACCACGCCGGTGTCGTGCTCGACCGCCGCCACCATCATCCTGCGCCCGTCTTCGGTCTGCTTCGAGGCGCCGCGCAGATCCTTTCCGTCCATGGCGACCGGCGCGTGCGCGCTGCCATGCTGGCCGGTCCACTGGCTAATCGCGTTGTCCAGGGTCTCTGGCGGCAGGGCGGTGAGGGTCTTGTGGAAGGTGGTGATCGCGGGCGGGGTGTAGCGCTGTTTGGAAGGGCTCCAGAACGCACCCACCGCCTCGAGCTGCTCCTGGGAGAGCAGGGCGGCGAACTGGGCGAACGCGTTCACCCCCCGGTATCCGGCAAGCCGGGCGGCGACGGCGATCACCAGAATGGTGTTGAGCGCATAGCGCTTGCCCCGGGCATGGCGGTACTCGGGCACCTCACCCAGACACTCGAACAGGCTGCGCAGCCGGGGCGCGGCCATCGGCTCGGTGTGCTGCTCGGCGTTCCAGTGTGCCGGCATCCCGGTACGGCTCAGCGCCTCGGGGGCGCCGTCTGTCAGTCCGAACACGAAGACCTCCTTGGGCTGACCGTGGTGGCGCCAGCGCGCTGCCCCTCCGGGCTCACGGGCAAAGCCCCGCGTCAGCCCCAGAGAGCGCCAGTTCGACGCGCGGTAGCAGGTGCCGGCAAATCGCGAGACGTCCACGAACGTCTCCGCCAGAAGAGCCGGATATCCGTGCACCGCCTGGATGTCCTCAGACAGCCGCCGCAGGCTCAGCCCCAGCACACGGGAGGCCAGGTTCGGCACTCGGCCAGGCGTCAGAATGACGAAGCGCGAGTTGTTGGCGATCAGATGCAGACGCCGGAACTGCTGCTCGGCCGACCACCCGATCCAGCGATCACGCGCGCCCAGCTTGAACGCGCCGGGCTGCCAGCCGATCAGTGCGAGCCAGGTCTCGCCATGCACCGCGACATGGCGCAGGCCCTTGCCGATGACGCCGTGGAACGCCAGGTAGTGGTGCTGCTCCACCAACCGGTCCCAGCGCCGGTGCTCCTGCGCGCCCCAGGTCGGACGCACCGTGACCGCGCGCAAATCAATGGACGAATCCGAGACCGGCAGCGTCGCCATGACCGGCACACTGCCACACCGAGAATGAAATGGCCAGCGCCGCGATCACCTCACCCTGATCACTGGGCGGACAAAAAACTAGCCCTGCGGCCCCGGAGCGGCCCCTTGCGTTACCCTCGGCGATTGGCCCCGGGACGCCAGAGGACGTCGTCCCGGCCGCCGTTATTGACGATCCGGGAAAGGACGAAAAGATGGTCCGACAGGCGGTTGATGAACTTGATCGCCAGCGGATTGACCGCCTCGTCCTGGGCCAGTTCGGTGATCGCCCGTTCGGCCCGCCGGGCCGCGGTGCGGGCAAGATGAAGATACGCGCCGACCCGGCTGCCCCCCGGGAGGACGAAAGAGCCGAGCGGTTCGAGGTCGGCATTGATGGCGTCGATCTCGTGCTCGAGGCGATCGATCTGCTGTTGTTGAATCCTGAGAACCTTATCATCGTCGCTGGCACAGAGCGTGCAAAGGTCGGCGCCCAGGTCGAAAAGATCGTTCTGAATTCGGGCCAACATTTCATCCACGGAACCCGTTGTTTCGGTACGGGCCAGGCCGATCGCCGCGTTGGCCTCTTCCACGACGCCGTAGGCAGACACTCTCGGGTCGTGTTTCGCGACCCGGCGGCCACCGCCGAGCGAGGTCTCCCCGGCGTCGCCGCCGCGGGTATATATCCGGGTCAATTTGATCACCGCGAAGGTTTCCCGGCTGGCGCCGCCGCGCGCGTCATGGGCCCGATATCAGGAACATGGCCAGCAGCAGCACGACCGTCAAGACTTGCAGGACGACACGGACACGCCTGATTTCGGGCCCGTATCTGGCCTTGAATGTGCCGCCGCGCAACATGGCGACGACGCTCACCGCCATGATACTCAAGGTCGCGGCCAGGACCACCGCGATCACGTAGGGAAAGACGTCGCGCACGAATTCCATGGCGGGACTATACGTCTTCAATCGGCGCCGCCGTCAAGCCGCGTGTTCGGTCCGCTGCCGGCACGGGTGGCGGTCCCGGTGTCGGGCCGCGTGCCAGCTCCGCCAAGAACTCATTCCTCCCCCCGGGGGCACCTCCGCTCCTGGTCCCGCGGGTGTCGCCGGTATGGCGTAGAAAACAAATATATTTCAATCACTTAACAATTCCCGGAAAGCTGCCTGTTGGATGAATTCGGGTCGGTTTCGGACGGCGACAGGCGGACTCGGGCAATCGCTTTCCTTCGAGGAACGTAACGTACTGAAGCAGCGGGAAAATTCGCTCTGGTCATGGAATTGGCGATGGGATATCGTGCGGCGCCGTAAACCGTTGATAAAAAGAAACTTTCGGGAGGGACGGGATGGATTTATTTGCGCGGGCCCGCGTGGCAGCGGGTGTTTTGGTGGGGGCGGCGATTTTGTCCGCATCGTCGACGGCCTGGGCTCACGTCGCCCACGTCGCCAGCGGTTTTTCGAGCGGCTTTCTTCATCCCCTGATGGGCCTCGACCACGTTCTGGCGATGGTGGCGGTGGGAATCTGGGGATCGCGGCTCGGCCGCCCCAGTTTCTGGTCGCTGCCGACGTTTTTCGGTCTGGTGATGATTTTGGGGGCACTTCTTTCCGGCACCGGCGTTCGGTTGCCGGCGGTCGAGCCGGCGCTCGCCGCGTCGGTGATCGTTCTCGGCATCCTGGTCGCCTTCGCGCCCGCGCACTGGTTCGCGGTCGTCGTCGTCGCGGCCCTGGCGGTCTTCCACGGCTACGCCCATGGCCTGGCCTTGCCCGCGAGCGAAAATCCCTTCGTTCATGGCCTGGGTTTCGCCGCCGCGACGGCCTTGCTGCAGATCGCCGGTGTCGCGATCGGCCTCAAGGCCCGCCGTCCGATGGGGCGGCAGCTTGTCCGCGGCGTCGTCGTCGCCATCGCGGTCGTCGGTCTCCTCTTGCTCGCGCCCGAGTTCGCCGGTTGAATCCCCTCTCTGGCCGCCGGCGCTTCCCGCGCGCGCGCGGTGGCGATCAACGGCACGATGAGTCGGGGATCCCCGGCAGATCGTTCAAGATTCTTTGAATCGACGGGATAACGCCGAGAATCGACGGGATAACGCCGAAATCCCGGTCTTGGCCGGTGGTTTCGGCGATCGCTGTCAGGGCCTCGGATTTGGTCATGAAGCTGCGGCCCGCCAACGGCCCGCGATGGCAATGATAACCCCCGTGCAAGGGATTGAGATGGCAGCCGTAACCATCGACGTCACCGTCATGCGAAGAGGCCGGGACGGGAAGGTTCAGGACACCCAAGACAACTAAGGCGACGACAAAAAACCCCTTCATGACGCCCTGCCCCCTGCCTTCTTCTTGCCCCTCGAGAACCGGACAATTCTAGATAAACAGTACCCCAAGGTCAATGTGACGCGGCGAGTATTCGGCTTCACGGACCCCTCGGATCCCGGCAAGGGCCGCGTGGCCGCTGTTGACCGGCGGCGCCATGCTAGTGTACACGGCCACGACCGCGTCGGTGGCTGGCACGGCCGAGGTTCCGAAACGGGAGGACGATGATCACGGGCGCGGGAGGCGAACCGGCGGTTCCGCCGTCCAGGCACTTTCGCTTGGATAGATCGCGACGAGTACCACGAACTTGGAGGAATGTCGTTATGCCGGATTACCGGGGCCGGGGGGCGGTCAAGATCGCGCCTTCCATCCTTTCCGCCGATTTTGCCCGCCTCGGCGAGGAAGTGCGCGCGATCGACGCCGCCGGCTGCGATTACATCCATATCGACGTCATGGACGGGCATTTCGTCCCCAACATCACGATCGGGCCCGACATCGTCGCGGCGCTCCGCCCGCATAGCGACAAGACCTTCGACGCCCACCTCATGGTGGCGCCGGTGGACGCCTATATCCCGAAATTCGCGGCGGCCGGCGCCGACATCATCACCGTCCACGCCGAGGCCGGGCCCCATCTCGACCGTTCCCTGCAGCTGGTCCGCTCGCTCGGCAAACGCGCCGGCGTTTCGCTCAATCCGGGAACCCCGGTCGAGGCCGTGGCCTGGGTGCTCGACAAGATCGACCTGGTCCTGGTGATGTCGGTGAATCCGGGTTTCGGCGGCCAGAAGTTCATCGAGACGACGCCCGAGAAGATCCGCCGCCTGCGCACCCTGCTCGGCGGCCGGCCCATCGAAATCGAGGTCGACGGCGGCATCGACACGCGCACCGCCCCCTTGGCCATCGCCGCCGGCGCCGACGTCCTCGTCGCCGGAACCGCCGTTTTCAAGGTCGGCGACTACGCCACCGCCATCGCCGCCCTGCGCCCCAACGGCGGCACGCCCTAAAACGGCCGGGGAAAAGACCTCAAACGCTCTGGCCGTCGGCATTCAGCACGGCGAGAATCGCGGGGATTTTGCGTGTTACGTCTCTGTCCGGAGGTGGTTTGTCAAATTCACCTCATCGCGCAATACGCGGACAATGAGAACGTAATCGTCTTCGATCAGATAGATGACGTAGTGTTTGGCGTGATGATGCACGCGCACGGGCGGTGCGTATTCCGGACGTTCGGCTGCAAGGCGCGGATGATCCGAGATGAGGTCGATGACATGGCGCAAGCTTTTTTCATAACGCTCGGCCTGGTCTCGACCGAAATTCTCGAAACCGTAGAGGTAACAATCAATGATATCGGCGTCGGCTTGCGCGGTGAATCTAACCTTCATGCGGTGCGGTTTTTTCCGCCCGTGCCCGTGCCTCCGCAAAAATTTCATCTAGCGAGCGAGGGCTGATTCCGCTCGCCAGACCTTCGTCGATGGCGGCCTGAAGGGCCTTGACGCCGCTCTGTGCGTCCTGGTCACGGCGGATCAGATCACGGACATAATCGCTCGTACTCGAATAGCGCCCCTGGCGGACCTGGGCTTCGCACCACGCTTTCATCGGATTAGGAATGGATACATTCATTTGAGCCATGCGGCCTCCTTTCACCTTACAAGTATGACACAAAATATAAATATTGGCTCAGTTCGCATTTGGTATGCATTGTGGTAGAATGTTCGCGGTTTGTTTAGGGGAGCGAGGAGATGGATCACGAGCGGTTTCGAGACTGGCTTTCGCATGTGGACGGGCTGACGCCGGCCCAGCGCGAGGAGGTGATGGCGGCCCTGTCGGGACGGCCGGAGGGCGCGGCCTCGCTGGCGGCGATCGAACTCGGCGTGGACGAAGCGCGGCGCTGCCCGCATTGCGGCAGCGGCGGGGCGGTCTCGCGCGGCAAGGCGCGCGGTCTGCGCCGCTACCGGTGCAAGGCTTGCGGGAAGACATTCGGCGCGCTGACCGGTACGCCGCTTTCGGGCCTGCACCGCAAGGAGCGCTGGCTGTCCTTCGGCAAGGCCCTGGCGCAAGGGGAAACGGTGCGCGCCTCGGCGCGGCGGTGCGGCATTGCGCCGAGCACGGCGTTTCGCTGGCGCCACCGCTTCCTTGAGGCGGTCCGGCAAGCCCCGGACCGGCTCGGCGGGATCGTCGAGGCCGACGAGACCTTCGTGCTCGAAAGCCGGAAGGGAGACCGGAAACTGGACCGCAAGCCACGCCGGCGCGGCGGAAAAGCCGGCAAGCGCGGGATCTCTCGTGAGCAAGTGCCGGTTCTGGTCGCCGCCGACCGTGGCGGCGCAACGCTCAGCAGGACGCTGCCCACCGTCAATGCCGATAGCCTGAAGGAGGCGCTGGAACCGGTCATTGCCCCGGATGCCTTGCTCGTCTCCGACGCCAGCCGCTGTTACCCGCCCGCCGCGGCGGCGCTCGCCATCCGCCACGAGACGGTCAATCTCTCCGCCGGAGAACGGGTACGCGGCGCCCTGCACATCCAGACGGTCAACAGCCGTCATAGCCAACTCAAGGGCTTCCTGCGACGCTACCGCGGCATCGCCACCAAGTATCTCGACAGTTACCTGCGCTGGTTCCATCTCATCGAACTCGCCGACCGACCGACCCCGAGAGCATGCTTGGCCGCAGCCATGGCGAAGCCATGCATACGGTTCGCGAACTGAGCCTAAATATTTATCAATTTTTGATATAATGGCTTATCTTCTCAAATCAAAAAACGGCAGAAATAGCTGGGTATGAACTTCCAAACGGTCCAAAGGGCCGTAGCGTTCGGGCGATTTACCGAAATGCTCGCTGAAACGGGCGACGGCGGAAAGGTAGGCACGTTGGGTGTGCTCGGACAGGCCCCTTGGCCATCACCGCCGGCGCCGACGTTCTGGTCGCCGGAACGGCCGTTTTCAAGGTCGGCGACTACGCCACCGCCATCGCCGCCCTCCGCCCCAACGGCGGCGCCCCCCAAGACGGCCGGTAACGAGACCTCAATCGGGTTTGCCCGACACCTCGATCGTGGTGGCCAGCATCAACAGTTCGCGGTCGCGCCAAGTGCGACGCACCTCCTGGCGTAGGCCGAGCTTGTGATAGAAGCGGACGTTGCGGGCGACGGCCAGGGTCACGACTTTACTGCCCGGGTTGGATGTCTCCGCGGAGACCACGAGGAACGCCTTCACGATACTAACCGACCCTATTCTTGTCGCCCGTAACAATCTTTGCGTTGTTGGCATTGCCAACAATGGTTACGTTTCGCTGCCGCTCACGAAATTTATCGTCGCGGTTTTCGTCCTCAGTTGGTTCATCTTCTTGATCACCTGGGGTAGGGTTTTCCACCTTGAGGTCAATACTTGTCCCCGGCGCCTTAAATACCAATGAAATCTTACCTCGAAAGAAATATATCACAACGACAACTAATACAGCAAACACTACCACGATAATTAGTCGCCCGTGAAGAACGCGTAAGCGGCTGATGTTGGTAGTTCTTTCGGTTTGGCGAAGTAATCGGATTTGCAAGAAAACGGGTTTTGGGCCTGAAAAGCTTGCGATTTGAAATAATTGATTTTGGGGATTCCCTTCCGTTGCGGAACGTGATTCTCTGCTCCCGTCGATTGGGATTGGAGAACTGTGATGAAGCCATCGCGCAAGGTGTCATCGGGAATAGAGGACCTGTTCCGCTCGCGGTTCGAAAACATCATCAACCTGCGCCACGAGTTGGTGGTGTTGGGGGGCCGGATCGCGTGGACTTTCTTCGACGAGACCTATGAAGCCTTGTATTCGGAGGAGGGTCGGCCGGGGGTCCCGACGCGGTTGATGGTTGGGCTGCACATCCTCAAGCATATGTTCGATCTCTCGGATGAGGAGGTCTGCGAGCGCTGGGTCTACGACCCATACTTCCAGTGCTTCTGCGGCGAAGAGTACTTTCAGCATGAGCTGCCCATGGAGCGCTCGTCGATGACCCGGTGGCGGGACCGGATCGGGCCGGAAGGTTTGGAGAAGGTATTCCAGGAGAGCCTGGCCGTGGCCCACCGGGTGGGGGCGCTGCGGGAGAAGGACCTAGAGCGGGTGACGGTGGACACCACCGTACAAGAGAAGGCGATTGCCTTTCCGACCGCCGCCAAACTGATGCAACGAGCCCGCGAGCGGCTGGTGCGACTGGCACGGGAGCACGGCATTGCCCTGCGTCAGTCCTATACCCGCCTGGGCAAGAGGGCGTTGATCATGCAAGGCCGCTACCGCCATGCCAAACAGCACAAGCGGGCCAACAAGGCCCTGCGCAAGCTCAAGACCTATCTCGGGCGCACCGTCCGCGACATCCGCCGCAAGACGGCCCAGGAGGAGAGCCTACGGGATACCTTCCGCCGCCCCTTGTGGCTGGCCGAGCGGGTGTCGACCCAGAAGCGGCGCGACCCCTTGCCCAAGGTCTATTCGCTCCACGCGCCCGAGGTCGAATGCATCGGCAAAGGGAAGGCGCACAAGCCGTACGAGTTCGGCTGCAAGGTCTCCGTGGCGGCGACCAATTCCCGCCCCCCCGGCGGCCAGTTCGTCGCCCACGTCAAGGCCTTCCACGGCAATCCCTATGATGGCCACACCTTGAGGCAGGTGATCGAAGAGATGGAACGCTGGACGGGGATATCGGCCGAGCGCATCTATGTCGACAAGGGATACCAGGGCCACGATTACCCCAACAAACACCGCGTCTTTAGATCAGGCCAGAAACGCGGCATCACGCCGACGATCAAGAAGGAGCTCAGGCGGCGCTCCGCCGTCGAGGCCGTGATCGGACATCTCAAGAGCGATGGCAGGCTGGGGCGCAACTTCCTCAAAGGCCGCGACGGCGACAAGATCAACGCCATCCTCGCCGGCGCCGGCTACAACTACCGCCTTGTCCTCAAATGGCTGAGGCGTTTGTTTGTCCAAATCCTGGCCGCGCTCCTCAGCGACATCTCGCACCCCACCGCAAACCCAATCGCCGCTTCAGATTGAAATCAGGGTTCTTCACGGACGACTAATTATTGTTTCGCTCATATTTTTTCTTTCCGTAATTCGGGGTTGGCCGACGCGTTCCGAAGGACGTTCATTGGTTTAGCCAGAGGAGATTCGATTTCAGTAAGGATGTCCGCGGCATCGTCCAATAATCCGACGAATCGTTCGCTCTGGCCAAGTACAGCATAGTTCACGCTGAGAATGCTGAGTGCTCTACCTTCGCTGCGCCGATCACCGATCGAACGCGCGATTTCAAGACTTTTCTTTGCGAACACAATGGCGCGTTTTGTTTCGCCAAGGTGCGTGTGTGCAAAGCCAAGATTGCTGAGGATAGTGACTTCCAAGACCTGGTCACCGGTCTCGCGCGCAATCTGTAAGAGCTTGCTTATATTGTTTGAGTGCGCGCCGGGGCTCGTCAAATTCATGTGCAAGGTTGCAGAGGGCGGCGCTTTCCCCGCGCCGGTCACCAATCTCACGCGCGATGTCAAGACTTTCCTCAAAGCACTTGATCGCGTCCCTGGTCTTGCCCAGCCTGGAATAGGCAGCGCCGAGGCTGAGAAGTGAGGTGCCTTCTTCGTGCCGATCGTCAATCTCATGCGTGATTTTGAGACTTTGCTCATGCAGTTCGACGGTGTGTTGATCCTCACCGACGTGAAAATAGGCATTTCCGAGATCGCCGAGGTTAACCGCTTCTGCGTCTCGGCTGCCTAATACACGGGCGGCGCGGACCGCTGCCTCAAGCCACTGTATGCTATCACGGGGGTGCTGGCGGAGATCGAGCACGTTCGCGCCAAAGCTGGGATAAAAGCTGCAAAGAAGCGTAGCATTTGGGTCGCTGTCAGCGTTTCGGGATGCCCAAGCCTGACCGGCCTCGATCGTTTCGTTGCTCAAGATCATAAATTCTCAGTCCAGTCGGTGTGTTTTCATTGCCCTGTTTGAACCTTTTTTCAGCCGCCCATAGAACCAAGAAATAGTGACGCGCATGATGCAATGCCGCTTGCGCTAGGCGCCGTTCCAGTCCCTCCGATTTTGGAATGCAGCTGGCGCCAGTGTAATTACCCCGCGCAATGTCACGCATCAGATCGTGGAGACGAAATCGATCTCGATTTTCATCGAACAGCACCATGCCCCGCTGAACTAATGTGCTCAACCCTTCCCGCACCTCATCCTGGCCACACTCCCATACCGCCTTTGCCGCTATCAGATCAAAATCACCCGGAAAAACAGATAGTTCGTACCAACGGTTTGCTATTTCGGGCGCGTCCCGCCTCAGCTGTGCGACACTGAGCGACAGCGATGCCGCAACATCCAGACCCTCATGGTCTCTTACCGTCAAGCGTCGGAGACGCTCACGCTCGTCAGAGAGCATTTCGATATACTCACGCACTTTCCAAACTCGGTTGACCTGAAGAAACGTCGCGGCAACCCGCAGAGCCAGCGGCAAATAACCGCATAGCGTTGCGATTTCTCTAAGCTCGGTCTCTTTCACCCGACCCTCTCCGACAATTGAGCGGAGCACCGTTATGGCCTCGCGTTCACTCATGGTATCCAGGGCGATGGGCGTCAGGCCCAGCAACGCAATGTCCCGGCGTGACGTGATGATCACGCCGCACGGCGGCGACGGAATGAGGGGTGCCACTTGTTCGCCATCCTGGGCATCGTCAAACACAATCAAGACCCGCCGATCCTTGAGCAAGTCGCGGTAGATGGGTTTAAGCTCGTCCAATGTATTGGGTAGTTGTGCCGCTGTAGGCTGCAAGCTCCGGACGACCCGCAACATCGCCTCAACCGGAGTCAGTGGAAATTCTTTTGTGCCGTCCAGTTCGACAAACAGCTGACCGTCCGGATAACGGTCGGCAAGCTGATGCCCGACGTGGATTGCTATTTCCGTCTTACCAATGCCCGAATTTCCGCCAACTGCTGAAATCTCGGCGGCTCCACCGGCCTTTCCCAAAACGGCAAGGAGCCGTGTCGTTTCAACTTCCCGGCCCTCAAAATCAGGCAGGCCCGGACGAAGTTGGAACTGTCCCGATGGAATAAGATACTTGATGATATGGCCTAGCGGTTCTGAACTCAGGGCATTCACTCGGAGCACGAAGTTACCGTACCCTGTAACTGCAACGGCACTGTCAGCATCTCCGCCCAAGGCCACTGCTCGCTCGCCCGTCGCGATTGACAACGTATTGTCTTCCATCGAAGACCGAATAAGAGTCTGGTCTCCCTCAGCCGGTCGGCCTTCGATAAGACGCGTTAACGCGGATTTCAAATCGGCAAGTTCAGGCACGGTCTATCTGTATTGGTGGTCGAATTCACGGACCAGTAAACACGCTGGATTCACATCTCAAGTGCAACACCGAGGTTTATGAGGAAGGCCTCGGCGGGAGTTTTGAAACCGAGGCATTTTCTGGGTGTGGAATTGAGGCACCAGGTGAGGTCGTCGACGTCACGGGGTGTGTAGTCGGTGATGTTGGTTTTGCGGGGCATATCTCGTCGGAGTAAGCCGTTGGTGTTCTCGATGGTGCCGCGCTGCCATGGCGAGTGGGGATCGCAGAAATAGGCGTGTAAACCGAGTTGGTTCTCCAGTTCGCGATGGCCGGCGAATTCGGAGCCGTTGTCGAAAGTGATGGTCTGGCGGGCGCGGTCGGGAAGGCAGCCGAGGCTCGCCTGCACGGCCTCGCGGGTTTCCCGCGCGGTTTTGCTTTCCAAACAAGCAGTGAGCGTGAAACGAGTCATGCGTTCACACAGGGTCAGCAGGTTGGCCCGCTGGGTGCGGAACTGCATCAGGTCTCCTTCCCAATGCCCGAATTCTTAGCGCGAGGCCACGGTTTCCGGGCGTTGCGCGATCGGACGGCGGTTGGGGATCGGTTCCCGGCGGCGCTTGAAATAGCGCCGTCCCTGCCCCCGGGTTTAACCCGGGGCAAGAAACGATACAGCCTTTCCGGGCGCACCTTGGTCCGGTAGATGAAGCGGTAGATTGTCTCGGGGCTCACGGTGTGCTCTGATCCGTCGAGCTTGAGCCTGCCGGCAATCTGCTCCGGCGACCATCCCTTGAGCGAAGTCGGTCGCGGACCCAGTCGCCGAGCCGGCTCAGGCGCTCGATCCGCGATACCCTCCGACACCGCGATAGGGCGATACGTTCCGCCGATGCTGCCTTGTAGCCGCCCTTGGGCAGCGAATTCCGCTTCAACTCACGCCAAATGGTGGTCGGGTGCCGGCCCATCAGGCGAGCAATTTCGCGACCAGAGATTTGTGTTCCAACTCCAGATCTACCGGTGTTGCACTTGGTTTGTGAGTTTACGGCAGCGTTTCAGTCCAGGAACATTTTTTAGTCCGGCAGACAACGGCGAGATTGCAGTGAAGTTGCGCGTCAGCGGGAGGGGACTTGAGTCGATCAGTTGAGTTCACGCGGTTAACAAAGGGGGCTGCTCGGACCCGGCGAACGGCGTTCTCGGTCTCAGCGGGCGGAGTGAAGCCCGGGTGCGCAGATTTTGCGTTGATGCCGGGGGAAGGCTCAGGAGATAATGATCGCATCTCAAGATTGCGCGGCACATGGCGTACGTACGCCCGGCAGCGGTTCGACATAGTGCAGGCGGTTCTCGATGTGCCAGTGGTTGCGCACCAGGTCGTCAAATACGATGCTGATCATAGAGCGCTTGTGTTCGCAGCCAGCAGGCAGCGCGCGGTCTCGTGCTGGGCGTGCATGCAACTCCAGACCTCGACCTGCCCTCATACTTCGCCGCGCAGGTCCTTGCCGTCCATGGCGACCGGCGCGTGCGTGCTGCACTTGGTCCAGAAGGCGCCCACCGCTTCGAGCTGGTCTTGGCTGAGCAGGGCGGCGAACTGGGCGAATGATCCGTTCGTGTTGAGCGGATAGCGCTTGCCCCGGGCATGGCGGTACTAGCGCCCAGACACTCGAACAGCACGCGGCGCGGCCATCGACTCGGTGTGTTGCTCGGCGTTCCAGTGTGCCGGCATTTCAGTCGACGATTGTCGTTGATGGCGAGACTCATGGCCCGCACTCACGAAACAAAGTTTGGGCAATCCAGCGTACACGAATCGTATGTTGCTTACACTACCGTAGTGGGGCAGGGTGCTGTCGGCTTCTGCGTCGCTGATTCACTGTCCGAACCACATTCAAACTCCAGAGAACTGGTTCGTTTAGATCCACTTTCAGCCAGGAAAGGGGTGGCCCGGGGTGGATTTGCGGTCCGCACGCGAAACTCCGCCTTCGCCCATCGGAAAATGGGAGGATCACAAATCTCTGAAACCACTAAACTCTTTTTCAAACGAGAAAAATCCTCAATCGGGTTTGCCCGACACCTCGATCGTGGTGGCGAGCATCAACAGTTCGCGGCCGCGCCAGGTGCGGCGCACCGGCTGGCGTAGACCGAGCTTGTGATAGAAGCGGACGTTGCGGGCGCAGGCCAGGGTGACGACGTGAACGCCCGGGATGGCGGACGCGGCGCACGCCGCGAGGAACGCCTCAACCAGGCGGCTTCCGATCCCCTGGCCCCGGAAATCGGGGTGGCAGTTGACGTGGAAATGGGCCGGATAGGTGGCGAAATAATCGGCGAAGACGTGATAGGAATCGACCTCGCGGAAGAGCCGCTTGGTGGCCAAGCTGTCGCGGCACCCCATCAGATAAGCGGCGACGCGACCGTCCGGCCGGCGCCAGAGGAGAATCTGTTCGGCGGCCTGGGAGCGGTAGTATCCGGTCCAACGGTCAAGAAAAGTCCGGCGTTCCTCGGCCGAGTAAAATTCCTGGACCGACGACGAGAGGAAAAAGATTTCCTCGATCGCCGGCCACTGCTCGGCGGACGAATAGCGCACGATCATGGACCCATCGCTCGTCGTCACCGGGACGAATTCGCGCCCCGATGATCGCGCCGCCAACCACGCCCGTGATCGGCGGCTATGGCGATCATGGCGTCGGCGGATTTGGTGGCGCTTATGGCACCGCCTCCACCGAGGAGCGCACGGCGATGGCGACCCAGGCGACCAGAATCAGGACCGGCATTCCGAGCACCGCGGTGACGATGAAGAACCACTCGTATCCGAGATTGTCCACCATGGTGCCGGAATATCCGGCCAGGATTTTGGGAAAAAGTGTCATCAGCGAGGTGAAGATGGCGTACTGCATGGCCGTGAACGAGATGCTGGTGAGGCTCGACAGATAGGCGACGAAGGCCGCCGAGGCGAGGCCGCCACTGATGTTGTCGGCGATAATCACGGCCATCAACAGGGTCGTGTCCGGGCCCTGGGTGGCCAAGTAGGCGAAGAGCACGTTGGTCGCCGCGGCCAAGAGCGCGCCGAGGAACAGGATTCGCACGACCCCGAACCTGAGCGCCAGCAAGCCGCCGAGGAATCCTCCCGCGATGATCGCGAACAGGCCATAGGTCTTGGAGTATGTCGCGATTTCGGTCTTGTCGAAACCGATCTCGAAGTAGAAAACGTTGGCGACCACTCCCATGACGATGTCGGCCACGCGGTAGCAGCCGACCAGCGCCAGGATCAGCACGGCGAGCTTGCCGTAGCGGCGGAAGAAGTCCGCGCAGGGTTCGATATAGCCTTCCCTGACCACGGCGCGCGGCACCGCGCCGGCCACGGCCAGTCCCCAGGTTCACGCTCGCCGCCAGTGCCACGGCGACGGCCAGGCGCGCGGTCTCGACCAGGAATCCGCCCAGATGTTCGGCCAGCCCCAGTCGCGCCGTCAGCAGCGCCTTGGCCGCTCGCCCCAAATCGTTCGTCAACACGAAGGCGGCGACGAAAACGGCGGCGGCGCACAGGAACACGGCCAGGAAGCGGACCTGGGCGGAACGGTCGTCGAACGCGGAGTGGCGCGGTCGGGAGGCCTCGGGCTCGGCGATGACGAGGGTGGTGACGACGCCGATACCCATGGCCACCGCCATGCCTGTGTAGGCCCAGAACCAGGCCGAGCGCGCGTAGGCGTCCTCGCCGCCGATCATTCCGGCCAGATAGAGCGTCCCGGCGCCGGCCACCAGCATGCCGATGCGGTAGCCGGCGATATAGGCGGACGACATCATCGCTTGCAATTCCATGCCCGCCGACTCGATGCGGTAGGCGTCTATGACGATGTCCTGGGTCGCCGCCGAAAAGCCGAGCGCGCAGGCGGCCGCCGCCATCAGCACGAGATTGGTCTGGGGATCCGTCGTGGCCATCAGCAGGATCGATAGGATGATCGCCATCTGGCTCGTCAGGATCCAGGCCCGACGGCGGCCGAGCCTGACGGTCAGCAAGAGCAAGGGAATCTTGTCGACCAGCGGGGCCCAAACGAATTTGAACGAGTAGCTAAGCGCGGCCCAGCTAAAGAACGTCACCGTGGCGCGCTCGACCTCGGCCTCGATCAGCCACACCGACAAGGTGCCGAAGATCAAGAGGTACGGCAGGCCGGCGGAGAACCCGAGGAAGAGCATGGTGATGACCCTCGGGCACAGAAACGCGGCGATCGCGGTGTCCCAGTCGCGGCCTTGGGTCACATTGATGGGAGGTTGCATCGTTTCTCCAAGCCCGGCGCCGCGGACGACGACCGCCGTGGCTTGAAGCCGT
Source organism: Alphaproteobacteria bacterium (assembly GCA_965218865.1). GTDB lineage: Bacteria > Pseudomonadota > Alphaproteobacteria > JAAXGF01 > JAAXGF01 > CBDCME01. The sequence continues at coordinate 2,295 of CBDCME010000084.1, read as the reverse complement.
ATCGAGATCTCGGTGTCTGTTCGAAAATGCGCGTCCGCACATTTTTTGCGTCTGTTCCGGCCCCCTCCCGGCCACCCACGCTAGTGCATCGATCCAAACGGAGGCGACAGCCGAAGTTTGGAAGGTTGATGCATCGACAATGGCCTGGTGCACGGGGGCGTAAACGAAGTGAATGCGCCGGTGCACTAGTATGCTGATAGGGGTGGCCGGGAGGGGGCGGGGGTCGCCGCGAGTTTTCGAACAGACTGTCACCAGGTTATCGACGGTTGGAATCCTAATTATAGCCTCGGGCGCCATCCTGTCCCTACCAAATTTTGCTTCGGTCGCGAAACCTCCAGACCTGCCGTACGAACAGAAATTGGTTCGCCGATCGGCGATCCGAAGCTCCCATTTGGCCGTGAGAAGTAACGGACGCCGACGCTGGACCCGTTCGCGGGCGAAAAACACCGATTGGAAGGAAAAATATACATTATGTGACGAGTCTCACACAAAATCGATGATGTGGGTCACTGAAATGACCGGCGTTATTAGGTATATATTAACTCACCTACATCATTATACTAACTAAACTACGTCATTATAGATTTAGGAGAAGAAAATGAAGACATTCGGACTCACTACCTTTAGCATCTACGCCCTCGGGGCTTGCTTTAGCGCGCTCAACATTGTTTATAATAATCACGGCGTCGGCTGGGGCGTTGATACCTTGTTGGCGCGGGCGGGCAGTGAAGCGTTGGCATGGCCGGTGACTCTTATCGAGTCTCTGGTCTAGGCCACCCATAACGGGGACAGTATACTTATTTTTGGGGAATTATATACTTGACGTACCATGAGCGTACTGCTAGTATGCGTCCATCGAAGGGAGCATACTATGACAAGCGTTTTAGAGGGACCGGAATTCCATGACGAAAAAGCGGCGTACGCCTATGTCGAGGCGAAACTGTGGCCGAATGGGCCGACGTGTCCCAAGTGCGGCGGAACGGATCGCGCCGGTAAGCTGAACGGCAAGAGCACCCGCATCGGAACCTACAAGTGTTATCGATGCCTTAAGCCCTTCACCGTGAAGGTCGGGACCGTCTTTGAATCCAGCCACGTCAAGATGCACCAATGGTTGCAAGCGATTTACCTCATGTGCTCCAGCAAGAAGGGAATCAGTTCCAATCAGCTACACCGGACGCTGGGTGTAACTCTCAAGACGGCTTGGTTTATGTCCCACCGCATCCGCGAGGCCATGCGCGACGGTTCCCTGTCTGCAATTGGTGGGCCGGGCAAGACGGTGGAAGCCGACGAGACGTTCATCGGCAAGAAGTACGACAAGCCGAAGGGCGCGCGTGGATACGCCCACAAGGAAGCCGTGTTGAGCCTTGTGGAGCGCGGCGGCGAGGTCCGATCCAGGCACGTTCCCGAGGTCAACGCCGAAACTTTGCGGCCCATCCTGGCCGAACAGCTTGACGCTGGAACCACGCTAATGACCGATGAAGCCAAGCAGTACGGCCCCATTGGCAAGGACTACGCCGGGCACGAGACGGTCAATCACGGCATAGGAGAATATGTGCGCGGCGGTGCTCATACCAACACGATTGAAGGGTTTTTCAGCATTTTCAAACGAGGAATGAAAGGCGTTTACCAGCATTGCTCCGGCAAGCATTTGAAGCGGTATCTAGCTGAATTCGATTTCCGCTACAACAAACGTGAAAAGCTCGGGATAGATGACGCTAGGCGCACGGAGCTTGCGCTTGCGGGGATCGTGGGGAAGCGACTTATGTACAGGGACTCGTTGCGGGCTTAGTATCGCCGAATTCGTCGGGTGGAGAATCCACGTTGTCTGACGCGAAAGAATTAGTCCTCAAGATTGAGGCTTACGCTCCCGAGACGATGCCTATGAGTCGTCTTGCCGAGTACATGACTGATTTGGCCATGCTCCTTGGGGAGAAGACCAGCGTTCATTTCGTGCGCCTTGATGGTGGGAGCACCCAACTTGTTCACCGTATTGACTACGAAGCGGTACCCAAGGTGGAAGAACGTCTACGTCGGGTGAAAACAGGTAGTGGTCCGAGAGAAGCTCAGCGCGCTTCCTCTGAGATTGACCGCCGACTTGCTGCGGACAACGCGAGCGGGGTTCTTATGGAAGAGGACGGGGCGGAGATTATTCCGTTCCCAGGGATAGATCGCTTAGTCGAACCGGAATATGGTCCGTTCAATGAGCCCGGCACTATAGATGGCATCATAATCCGGGTGGGAGGACAGAGAAAGAACGTACCCATCCATCTTGAAACCAGAACAGGTTTTGAATCT
>CBDCME010000083.1:0-10380 GCA_965218865.1 Alphaproteobacteria bacterium | reverse complement strand
CGTCATCAGCGAGAATGACGGCAATTTGGTGCGTCAAGAGTACTGGGGGTTACGGACCCTCGCCTACCGCATAAAGAAAAATCGCAAGGGCCATTACGTGAGTTTCAACATCGACGCCTCGGCGGCGGCGATCGCGCAACTTGAGCGCAGCATGCGCATCAACGAGGACGTTTTGCGATACCTGACGGTGCGTGTCGACGAACTCGATCCCAATCCTTCCGTGATCATGCAGGCGCGGACCGCGCGCGAGGGTTCGCGCCGCGGTGGCGGCAGGGGCCGTGGGGAGGTGCGCGAAAGCGCGCACACCGCCGCTCCCAAGGGCGGCGGAGTGTCGGAAACCAAGGCGCCGCCGGCCGGCGAGGCAGCGGACAAATCCAACGCCGACAAAGAGGCGAAATCCGAATGACGAAATCGGGTGAGGCGGACGCCCGGGTGGCCCCCTCAAGCTCGCGGCCCATGCGGCCACCGGCGCGGCGACCTTTCATGCGCCGACGCAAGACCTGTCCCTTTTCCGGCGCCAAGTCGCCAAAAATCGATTACAAGGACGTGAAACTCCTGCAAAGATTCCTCTCGGAACGGGGGAAAATTGTTCCCAGCCGGATCACGGCGGTTTCGGCCAAGAAGCAACGGGAGCTCGCGCGCGCGATCAAACGCGCCCGGAATCTGGCGTTACTGCCGTTCATCGTCAAATAGGTCGGCCGGCAAAACCGGCCCCGACATGCCCAAGCGCGCTCTTGTCGCCGTAGCGGCTGGCCTCTTCAGCGCCGTGATGTCCGCCATTCTCCTGACTGGGTCGCCGATTGCCTTGTTCATCGCCTATTTCACCCAGTTGCCGATCTATCTGATCGGTTTGAGCCTCGGAATCGGGGAAGGGATCGTGACCGCGGGTACCGCAACGATCGCCGTCCTCCTCGCCGGCGGCGGAGTGGAGACGGCATTCTCGTTCCTCTTCGTTCACGCGATTCCCTCCCTGGCCTTGATCCGGCAAAACCTGCTCAACAGAAGCGATGCGTCGGGTCGGATCCAGTGGTACCCGCCGGGGCCGTTGGTGGCCGGCCTCGCCGCGTACGCCGCCCTGATATTCGTCGCGGTCGTCGTCTTATTCGCCGGTCACGAAGGCGGTCTGACGGGAATGCTTTACGAACCCATCGAGAAACAGTTGAATGTCTTACTGCCGCACGAAAGCGCTAATGTGCGCCAAGAACTCGCCAATATGACGGTTGCGATATTGCCCGGAATGGTCGCCGCTTCGTGGCTGGTCATGGTTGCGGTTAACGCCGTCGTCGCCCAAGGTCTGTTGGTGAGAGCGGGCAAGAATATCCGACCCTCGCCGAAATACACCGATCTCGCGATTCCCCGGTGGACGATGTCGGCGCTGGCGGCAAGCGCGGCGTTGTGGTTGATCGGGGGTGAATCGATGGGATTGATCGGCCAAACCCTGACCATCATATTCGGAATCCCGTTCGCCTTTCAGGGCGTCGCGATGGTACACGGGTTCGTCCGCGCCCTTCCCTCGGGCGGCGCTTTGTTGTTCGTTTGTTATTTTTTGCTTTTCATTTCCGGTGGCTGGCTAATGCTGGTTGCCGCGTTGCTGGGCCTGGTCGGGCAATGGGTAAAGTTGCCCCAACGCGGCGGCGGCGAGGACAAGGAGAAAGACTGATGCAGGTGATATTGCTCGAGAGGATCGAGAAGCTCGGACAAATGGGCGAGGTCGTCGCCGTCAAGCCGGGATACGCCCGCAACTATTTGTTGCCCCAGGGCAAGGCGCTGCGCGCGACCGAGGACAACATAGCCCGTTTCGAGAACGAACGGTCGCAGTTTGAAGCGCGCAACCTCGAGCGTCGGCAGGACGCCGAAAAGGTGGCCGAAAAACTCGATGGCCTTGCCTGCGTCCTGTTGCGCCAGGCGAGTGACAGCGATCAGCTTTACGGCTCGGTTTCAGCGGGAAACATTGCCAAGGCACTGGCCGAAGAGGGGTTCGCCGTCAACAAGCCGCAGGTCCTGCTTCACAGGCCCATCAAGACGATCGGACTTCACCTGGTGCGGGTCAAGCTGCACCCGGAAGTCGGCGTCGGGGTGACGGTCAATGTCGCCCGTACCAAGGAGGAGGCGCAGGCGCAAGTGTCGCCGCGGGCGGACTCGAAGGCCGAGGACGGCGGTAATTCCGCCGCTGGCGACACCGAATCCCCAGGGACGGAGCCACCACCCAGCGGGGCTTCCGGGAGGGAGAGCGAAGGGTGAGAAAAAGGAACGCTATCGAACCGAATTCGTGGGCCGTGCCTACATCGAAACGCCCGGGAGGTTGATCGAATGTTGTGCGCTCAGTTGATGAAAACGGTCGTCAAGACGAGGCCGACTGGACGTCATTGACTTCAACGGCAAGCGTCACCGGATCGGAGACCAGGGCGACTCGGACTCAGTGGTCGTCCGTCTCCACGACAAAGCGCTGCACAAAAAGCTTTTTTTCAAACCCTACCTCTACTTGGGCGAGGCCTATATGAATGGCACGGCTGACCATCGAGTCCGGGACACTGGAATCGTTTGTCGATCTGGGGGGGAGAAACGTCGCGCTCTACGATCTCACTGGGGGCAGATGGTGTTTCAGATTCAAATGACCAAGGATCAGCAAGCCGTTCCCCTGACCCGCGATTACATCTCCGATTGGGAACTTGCCCACATGACCCAGGCCCCCTATGCAACGTCCACGGCGGCGGAATGACGGCCGGACACCCGGCGTATTCCCGATTAATCCCCGTTGTTATCCGTCTGGGGAGGAATTTTGGTCCTGGGTTACACAAGCCGCAGCCGGTCAGATGGGCTATAAAAACCTCGCGCCGTCGTGTTAACCTAGCTTCATGGAACCGGGCACGTCGATAACGGAGGTCCCTCGGGTCGGCGGGGAGCACGGCGATCAGGCCTCTTTTCGGTCTCCGCCGCACAACACTGAAGCCGAACAGGCATTGCTGGGCGCGATTCTCGTCAACAACGAGGCGATCCATCGTGTTTCGGGCTTCCTCCATCCGGAGCACTTCAACCAACCGGTTCACGGCAGAATTTACGAGGCCGTGCTAAAACTCGTCGAACGGGGCCAGATCGCCGACCCCACGACGCTAAAGAATTTCTTCGAATACGAGGGGGCGCTCGCCGATATCGGCGGCACCCAGTATCTGGCGCGGCTGGCGGCCTCGGCGGTGACGATCATCAATGCCGGCGACTACGGCCGGGTCATCCACGATCTCTTCCTCCGTCGTCAGCTCATCCGCTTGGGCGAGGACGTCGTCAACACGGCCTACGACTGCCAAGCAGACGCTCCGGCTCCCGATTTGATCGAGCAAACCGAACAACATCTCTTCAATCTCGCCGAGGAAGGCCAGTACGAGGGCGGATTCCAAAGCTTCGCCGATTGCCAGACCTCGGCCATCACGATGATGGAGGCGGCGCGCCAGCGCGAGACCGTAACTTCTGGCGTGGCGACCGGATTGGGCGACCTCGACGGGTTGCTCGGCGGTTTGCACGCCTCGGATCTCATCGTGTTGGCCGGTCGACCGGGAATGGGCAAAACGGCCCTCGCCACGAACATCGCCTACCACGCCGCGAACGCGCGGAGACGGGAAATCGAAGCGAACGAAGGCAATGACCCCAAGGAGGGTGCGGTCGTGGGTTTCTTTTCGCTTGAGATGTCGGCCGAACAACTCGCCACCCGCATTCTGTCAGAGGAAACCGGAATTTCGTCCGAGAAATTGCGCCGCGGCCAAATTTCCGAGGATGATTTTCACAGGGTCGCCGCGATGGCGCAGGAGCTCTCACGTTTGCCCTTCTTTATCGACGATACGCCGGCGCTTTCGATCGCCGCGCTGCGGACCCGCGCCAGGCGGCTGAAACGAACGCATAAACTCTCTCTCGTCGTCGTCGACTACTTGCAGCTTCTGCGTCCGGCCGGGCGCAGCAATCCGGACCGGCGGGTCCAGGAACTCGGTGAAATCACGCAAGGGCTGAAGGCCATGGCGAAAGAATTGGATCTCCCGGTGCTGGCGCTTTCGCAGCTTTCCCGGGCCGTGGAACAACGCGACGATAAACGCCCGCAGCTGGCTGATCTGCGGGAGTCGGGCGCCATCGAGCAGGACGCCGACGTGGTCATGTTCATCTTCCGCGAAGAATACTATCTGGCAAGATCGGAACCGACCCCCCGTTCCGACGAATCAGATGACAAATTCGATGCCCGCTACCAAAAGTGGTCTTCACACCTGCAAAAAGTCGAAAACCTGGCCGACATCATTGTCGCCAAACAGCGCCACGGACCGATCGGAAATAGACAACTCCAATTCAGCCGCGAAACGACGAAGTTTCACGATCTGGAAAGTCAACGCACCCCGCCGTATCCTGGCCCCCCGCCTGATCCTGATGTGCCGTTCTGATCACGCAGATACCCTGCTGACGGTCGATCTCGACGCCATAACGATTAATTTCAAACTTCTCAAAGGACGCCTTCACGGCGCCCGTTGCGCCGCCGTGGTCAAGGCGAACGCGTACGGTTTGGGCGCGGTCCCGGTCGTCAAGGCCCTTCTCGGCGCGGGATGCGACGAATTCTTCGTCGCCACCCTGGACGAGGGGATCGCACTGCGCGAACATTTTCCGGAACCCCAGATCGGGATTTTCAACGGCATCATGGCTGGCGCTGAAACAGCTTGCGCGCATCACCGCCTGATTCCGGCCGTCAACAGCCTCGATCAACTTGCGCGCTGGCGCGCCTCCTCAGGCGGCGAAAGCCCGCGCCAGGCCGTCCTCCATTTGGACACGGGGATGTGCCGCCTGGGGTTGACGCCGGACGAAGTTGACCTCCTGGCGCGGGAACCCGAGCAGCTTAAGGGGGTCGAACCGTACCTTTTGATGAGTCACCTCGCCTGCGCGGAAGACGCCGACCAACCCTTGAATGTCGTCCAGCGCGATACCTTCATCGCCGCGCTGGCGCGACTGCCCCCGGCACCGGAGAGTCTGGCCAATTCCAGCGGCATTTTCCTTGGCTCGGACTTCCATTTTGATTTAGTGCGGCCAGGGGCTGCCCTGTACGGCATCAACCCGACTCCGGGGCGGCCCAATCCGATGGCCGAGGTGGTTCGATTGCAGGCAAAAATCATCCAGGTTCGTGACGTTGACAGCCCCCAGACCGTTGGTTATGGTGCCACGCACCGTGTCGCTGGACCGGGGCGAATAGCAACGATTCCAGTGGGTTATGCTGATGGTTATAGGCGCAGCCTGGGTGGTTGCGGGTCGGTCGCGATCAACGGCGACATCGTTCCGGTGGTCGGGCGCATCTCTATGGATCTTATAACCCTCGACGTTTCGTCCCTTCCCGCCGAGGCGGCCCGGCCGGGAGCGATCGTGGACCTGATCGGTGGCCCCCGCCCGGTCGATTCCGTCGCCGCGGACGCTGGCACCATCGCTTACGAGATTCTGACCAACCTCGGCCACCGTTATAAACGTCGTTATCTTGGCGGAGGTTCCTAGTGGAGAGGAGGATCGGCATCCACCGTACCATCCGAGTTTCCAGGCCTGCCCGGAAATTGACGCGGGGCGATGCCTGTCGCCGCGTCGTGAATGTAGGGGCTGGCCGCCGATGATCGCTTTTTAGTCGATGGCCCCGCTCGCACTTCTTGGCCGTTTTGTTCTCGCCGTCTTTTCGACGACGGGGCGATTTGCGATGTTCGGCGCGAACGCCGCCTCGCACTGCGTTCTGCCCCCCTATTACCCGCGTCTCATCCTCCGTCAGATGATCGAGATCGGCTATTACTCGCTGCCAGTGGTTGGGCTGACGGCGATTTTCACGGGCATGGTCCTGGCCCTCCAGAGCTACACCGGATTTTCACGTTTATCGGCCGAAAGCGCGATCCCGAATATCGTCGTGATTTCCATGACCCGGGAGCTGGGTCCGGTCCTCGCGGGTCTCATGGTGGCCGGCCGCGTCGGCGCCGCGATCGCGGCCGAGATCGGGACCATGCGTGTCACCGAACAGATCGACGCGCTGACAACCCTGTCGACGAATCCCTTCAAATACCTGGTCGCGCCGCGGCTGATCGCGGGCACCACGATGCTGCCCATCCTCGTTCTCGTCGCCGACATCATTGGCGTTTTCGGCGGTTATCTGGTCAGTGTCCATAAGCTCGGTTTCAATCCGACCCGCTACCTTTCGAACACTTACGAGTTTTTCGAAGTGATGGATGTCGTATCGGGCGTGGTGAAAGCTGGGGTGTTTGGATTTTTGATCGCGATGATGGGGTGCTATCACGGTTACAATTCGCGTGGCGGCGCCCAGGGCGTCGGAACGGCGACGACCAACGCCGTCGTATCGGCCTCGATCCTGATCCTCACCGCCAACTACCTGGTCACCGAGGCGTTCTTCGCGCGATGAACGAGACACCCAAGATTCAGGTCCGGGGCCTGTGCAAGTCCTTCGGTCCGAAAGTCGTGTTGAGCGGCCTCGAAATCGACGTTGGCAGTGGCGAATCGGTCGTCGTCATTGGCGGTTCGGGGTCCGGAAAATCCGTCTTGCTCAAGTGTATCCTGGGTTTGTTGAAAGCGGACACGGGCAATATCAAGATCGACGGCCAGGAGGTCATCGGTATGTCGACGGCGGGACGTGAAGGTATCATGGCGAAATTCGGCATGCTGTTTCAGGGATCCGCCTTGTTCGACAGCCTTCTGGTTTGGGAAAACGTCGCCTTCGGCCTGATTCAGGGTCGCAAAATGCAACGTTCCGAGGCGCGCGACATCGCCCACCAGAAACTTGCCGCCGTCGGCCTCGGACCCGAGATTGGCGAGCTCAGCCCGGCCGAGCTTTCCGGAGGCATGCAAAAGCGGGTGGCGCTGGCGCGCGCCATCGCCGCCGAGCCGGAGATCATTTTCTTCGACGAGCCCACGACGGGTCTGGACCCGATCATGGCCGACGTCATCAACGAGCTGATCGTCAAGTGCACGCGCGAGCTGGGCGCCACCGCGCTTTCAATCACCCACGACATGGCGAGCGCGTGCAAGATCGCCGATCGCATTGCAATGATTTACGAAGGTAAGATCATTTGGAACGGCGCGGTCGGAGAGATCGATATCAGCGGCAACCCTCACGTCGATCAATTCATCCACGGCAGTGCACAGGGACCAATCCAGATGGAAGTACTAAAAGCGTGACACACCTGATCCCGTACTCGGGTGTTAGGTGACCGTTCCCGCCCGCCGGTACGTTTGCCAGCAGTGCGGCGCCAGCCATTTGAAATGGGCCGGACGCTGCGAGGCCTGCAACGCCTGGAACTCGATCATCGAGGAAATCCCCCGCGCACGCGTGCTCGGGGGACTCGGAATTCGGCCCGGCCGTCGCGTCGAACTGGTCCCCCTCGAGGGTCAACACGACGATCCCGAACGGCTGCGAACCGGAATTGGGGAACTGGATCGGGTGTTCGGCGGCGGCATCGTACGTGGATCGGCGGTCCTGGTCAGCGGTGATCCGGGAATCGGCAAGTCGACGCTGTTGCTTCAGGCCGGGGCGGCATTGGCCCAGGAGGGATTTCCGTGCGTGTACGTTTCCGGCGAGGAGTCGGTTGAACAGGTTCGGCTGTGCACACGGCGCCTGGGTCTTTCGCGAACACCTCTTCTAGTCGCGGCGGAAACCAACGTTCTCGATGTCGTTTCCAGCCTGGAATCGTCCCCCGGTACGGCCGCCGTCGTGATCGATTCGATTCAGACCATGCACTTGGAAGGCCTTGATTCGGCGCCCGGCACGGTAGCCCAGGTGCGCGCCAGCGCCCAAGAACTTATCGGGATGGCCAAGCGGCGCGGCATCACTGTCATGCTCGTTGGCCACGTCACCAAGGACGGCCAGATCGCCGGTCCGCGAGTCCTTGAACACATGGTCGACAGCGTGCTTCATTTCGAGGGTGAGCGTGGTCACCAATTCCGAATCCTACGTGCCTTCAAGAACCGCTTCGGCGCCACCGACGAAATCGGCGTCTTCGAAATGACCGACGAGGGTTTGAAGGAAGTTCCCAACCCCTCCGCGCTTTTCCTTTCGGAACGCGACCACGATGTCGCCGGAGCGGCGGTATTCGCGGGGATCGAAGGAAACCGGCCGCTGCTCGTCGAGATCCAGGCGCTGGCCGTACCCTCGCCGTTGGCGACGCCGCGCCGGGCCGTGGTCGGCTGGGACAGCAGCCGTCTGGCCATGCTCCTGGCGGTCCTCGATGCGCGCTGCGGACTTGCCCTCGCCGGGAATGACGTTTACCTAAATGTTGTCGGTGGTTTGCGTGTCAATGAGCCGGCCGCGGATCTCGCCGTTGCCGCCGCCCTGGTGTCCTCGGTTTCGGGGCGGCGGTTCCCGCCAAGACCGTTGTATTCGGCGAGGTGGGTCTGTCGGGCGAGGTGCGACCCGTGGGACGTTCGGACGCCAGATTGAAGGAGGCCGCCAAGTTGGGCTTTACCCATTCCCTCGTGCCCCCGCTCTCGGGCCACGACCGCCTCTCCCCGAGCCGCCCTTTCCAGGTAGGGAAGTCGAAACCCTGTCCGCGCTTGTACACTTGATCGCGCATGACGGTGCGGCGACTAGCAACAACGGAGAATCTTAGAGGATGTATTACAATGATGGAAGATCTCGGCGTCAGCCTTACCGACGTCGCCGTGATCGGGATCGTGCTGTTGTCGGGATCGCTAGCGTTCCTGCGTGGGGTTCGTGCGGGAAGCCTTTTCGGTTGTGGGTTGGATCGGGGCCCTCGTAATTGCTTGGATCGGCTTCCCCTATGTACGGCCGTACGGGATTTGGCTCTATTTGCACGATACGTTCGCAAGTGAGTTCCTCGCCGATCTGGCGGTGGGCGCGGCAATCTTTCTGGTGGCGAAGATCGCGCTGACGTTTCTGAGCAGCGCCATCGCGAATCAGATCAGGCAAAGCGAATTGAACGCTCTTGACCGGTCACTCGGTTTTGTTTTCGGCCTGGCACGGGGGAGCCTGATCGTCTGCTTGGCCTATCTGGCCTTGGCCTGGGCCTGGCCGCCTTCGGATCAGCCCAATGGATTCGCGAGGCACGGGTCTTGCCGTTGGTCGAGTATGGTGCCCAACAACTGGTGAATATCTTGCCGGCCCACACGCGTGACCGGATGAGCGCCGGGGATTCGAAGCGCCGAGTCTCGGCGCCGCCGACGTCGTCGACAAGAGGGTCGTCTTGGAGCGGTTGATAAACCCGCCTCCCGCGCTGACACCGCCGGCGTCACCCGGATACGAGGGGGACGAACGAATGGCGCTCGACCAACTCATCGAAAGCGTACAGTAGACCAGTGACCAGGACCGACAAGCAGCGATCGGCAACTGGGTTTCCGCCAACCGAAATCTCGGAGGCACGCCGGGCCGGCGCCGGCCGATCGCGGCGAACGGGATTCCGATCCGTTTCCGGACCACAAGCCGCGTGAGGAGTGCGGCGTATTCGGCATCCATGGCCACGACGATTCCGCGGCCCACACGACGCTCGGCCTGCACGCGTTGCAGCATCGGGGACAAGAGGCGGCCGGGATCGTGACCTATGACGGCGATCATTATCACAGCCACCGCAGCCTCGGACTGGTGGGCGACAATTTCAGTTCCGCTACCGTGATCCAACGTCTTGAAGGCTACGCGGCGATAGGACACGTCCGCTACTCGACCAGCGGCGAAACCATCCTGCGCAACGTACAGCCGCTCTTTGCCGAGTTCGCCTTTGGCGGCCTAGCCATCGCCCACAACGGTAATCTTACTAACGCGTTTACGGTGCGCAAACGGTTGGTTCAGCGGGGCTGCCTGTTCCAGTCCACCAGCGATACCGAGGTCATCATTCATCTCATCGCCATCAGCACCTTTGCGACGGTCGTCGACCGAATGATCGACGCCCTGCGCCAGATCGAAGGCGCCTATTCCCTGATCGCCATGTCGAACGACGCCCTGATCGGCGTGCGCGACCGTTTCGGCGTTCGACCCCTCGTATTGGGGCAGTTCGATGATGCCACGATTCTCGCCTCCGAAACCTGCGCCCTGGACATCATCGGCGCCAAATTCGTCCGTGATGTCGAGCCGGGCGAGATCGTGGTCGTCGATCGCGACGGTGTCCACAGCATTCGGCCCCTTTCCACCGGCTCCGAACAAATTCTGCATTTTCGAATACGTGTACTTCGCCCGTCCCGACAGCCTCGTCGAAGGGGCGAGCGTCTACGAGGTGCGAAAAAGGATCGGCCAGGAGTTGGCCCTCGAAAACGGCGTTGACGCGGACATCGTCGTGCCGGTTCCCGACTCAGGCGTGCCCGCCGCGATCGGCTATGCCACGGAAGCGAAACTGCCGTTCGAAATCGGTATCGTCCGCAATCATTACGTCGGGC
>CBDCME010000082.1:0-36402 GCA_965218865.1 Alphaproteobacteria bacterium | reverse complement strand
CTTCGGCCCGTTGATCGCCGCGAATTCGGCACCGGCGAATTCCGTAACAGATTCAATCCCACTATAGCGCCGAGACGTATCTCCCGCTGAAAGGTCGGACAGGATGAATTGTCAAATCTATTTTTCCTGTCCCCGGAGCCAACCCCGGGGCGGGGCCCGGTTTAGGCGCGACGGACCGGCCGCTCAAACCGAGGCGACGATGTCGATGTCGGTCGCGGCCACCTGGTTTGGAATGGTGTCCGCGACCACGCGGTATCCGGCGGCGGTACCGTCCGGGTCGTAGTACAGTGTATTGGTGATGTCGACGATGAACGAGGCCTTGCCGGCAAGAAACTCCGTCGAGGTCCCGTTGGTGCCGTCGTAAACGCTGGAAATCGTGCTGAAATTCGCTCCCTCGGCGAGACTGCCGAGGCCTATCGTCGCCGAGGGATCGAATTCGCTCGACAAGAATTCGAAGTCGTCGACGTTCGTGGTAAATCCGGATATCGCGTCACCAAACACGCCAGCGCTGACGTTGGTAACGTTGGTAACGACCTGAGGCAAATCGGCAAGGAGGTCATAGGCAAATACGTCCTCGTCGAAGCTGTCGATAAAGTCCCTTCCGGCGCCACCTATGAACGTATCCAAACCGGATCCGCCTCGGAGATTATCCGATCCCGATCCGCCTAAGATTTTGTCGTTCCTGAATCCGCCGTCGATAAAGTCCAGACCGGCCCCGCCGTCAATCGAATCATTGCCGCTCTAGCTGAACAAGAAATTGTCCGCCGCGGTGCCGATGATCGTATCCGCGCCCCCGCCTCCCGTGGCGTCCTCGATGCTGATGAGGGTGTCCGTGCCGATATCGGCTCCAGAGGCGGTGCCGGCGTTCAGATCGATGGTCACCGAGGCCGTGGCGAAGAAATAGTCCACGGTGTCGAATCCCGGACCCCCGTCGACCGAGTCGTTCCCAGGACCCGGATCGAGAACGTCGAAACCATTTTCACCAAACAATTGGTCGGCGCCCAATCCGCCTCTAATACCAACCGCCCTAGAGTTTGACTCGCGCAAAGGTTTACACGCTAGGTTTTGTGTGATTCAAGGTTGTTGGCAACAAGGGAGTGTGTTCAATGCCAACGATTCCTTTGCGAAACGACTTTGATGCTGAAAGAGTCCGTGTTCTTGCGGCACGGAGCGATGATGGGAACCAGGCGCGACGGCTTTTGTCGATGGCGGCCATCTACGATGGGATGGATCGAGCGTGCGCGGCGGGTATTGGCGGCATGGATCGGCAGACGTTGCGGGACTGGGTTCACCGGTTCAACGCGGGAGGTCCGGCCGGTCTGATCGACCGCAAGCCGAACGGGGCGTTGCGTCGGTTGACGCCGTCGCAAATGGCGGCGCTTTCGCGGGCTATCGAGGCCGGTCCCGATCCCGAACGGGATGGGGTCGTGCGCTGGCGCTGCATCGATCTCAAGCAACTGATCCGAACGCGCTTCGGCGTGGACTATCACGAGCGGAGCGTCGGCAAGCTGCTGGCCGCGCTCGGGTTCTCGCATATTTCCGCGCGCCCGCGCCACGTCGGCCAGGATGCGCGGGCACAGGAGGAATTTAAAAAAAAGTTTTCCCGAACACTTGGCGAAAATCGTAGCGGCACAGCCACCGGACACGCCCATCGAGGTTTGGTTTCAAGATGAAATGCGCGTCGGCCAGAAGAACAGCCTGGTGCGCCAGTGGGCCCCAAAGGGATCGCGCCCGCGCCAGGTCAAGGACCTACGGACCTCTTCGGCGTATCTCTTCGGCGCCATCTGCCCCGAGCGCGGTGAGGGCGCGGCGCTGGTCATGCCGCGCGCCAATACTGAAGCCATGGACCTGCATCTCGAGGAAATCAGCCGGGCCGTTGCCCCAAACGCCCATGCCGTCGTGCTGCTCGACCAAGCCGCATGGCACACCACTGCCAAACTCGGCATCCCGGAGAACATCTCCCTCGTGCCTTTGCCACCCAAGTCCCCGGAGCTCAATCCCGCCGAAAATGTCTGGCAATACCTCCGCCAGAACTGGCTCTCCAATCGTGTCTTCGACTCCTATGAAGCCATCGTCGAGGCCTCTTGCCAAGCCTGGAACAACCTGACCGACCAACCTTGGAAGATCATGTCCATCGGCCTCAGAGCGTGGGCTCGCACAAGTCAATGTTAAGGGCGGTTGGTATAAGAAAGTCGGCCCCATCGAAACCGAAAATGATATCGTTTCCGTCGCCACCATCCAGGAAGTCGAAACCCCTCAGACCGTCGAGGGTAGCCGCTTCGTCAATCGACACGACGAGCCTGTCCCATACCGCCCGCCGTTCGTTGGCGGATAAGTTTGGATTGTTCTTAACAGACCGGCGCTGAGAAATTTCGGCCTCCATCCTCCGGATACCAGGCATCATCAGGCGATTCGCGGCGATGTTGTTTAGCGTCAGCAGGAGAAGCCGTTCTTTTTTTGTTCGTTGGCCGCCAATTTGTTAGCGACGAGGGCGTCGAGGGCATCGAGATTGATTTGAATCCGGGCTACGTCGCGCTCGATGGAGTCGATCTCGGCGGTATCCGTACCACGCTGCTTTACCTCGCCAAACAAATCCATGAGGCGCTCGAGTTCACCGGCAATCTTATTCGAGAGCTGCTCATGATGTTGGAGAGACGTGACCGCAAGGAGGGCTGGCGCGACCGCAACGATTCGTTCCGCCTGCCGTGATAACTCCTGGGATGCCAATGCTCGCTGATCACAGCCTTGGTGGAGACGATCGGGATCACCGCAGCGGCTGGGATATAGGGGCGTCTATATCCCGCGAAACGGCACTCTCGTGGTGACTTATTGGTGACTTACGATTTCCCCGGGATCGAGGGGTTTCGCATAACCCCTTGATTTAATTGGCGTGCCCGGCAGGACTCGAACCCGCGACCCCTTGATCGAGAACCAAGCTGCCGGAAAAGCGTCGCGAAGGTGCTTCAAGCGATCGGTCTCGCGCTCGATCGTCCGGCGTAGCTTTTCGATTCCGAGAGGCTTGGCGCAATCGGTTTGGACGAAGTCACGGATGGCCGGAAACTTTTGTTGCAGGCCCCGGCGGTTGAGAGCAAAGGGATGTTGTTTGAATTTGTTGAGAACGACGATCACCGGCGAATCGCCGGCGAAACTCTCGATCAAACGCAGCCAGTATTCGGCGTCCGCGTCCTCGCCCCCCTCGCGTCCATTGAGGACGAGCAAATAGAGACTCCGGTGGGTGAGAAAGAATTGGTGCGTTGCGTGCATGATTTCCTGGCCGCCGAAATCCCAGATGTTCAGCCGAACTTCTTCGTTTCCAGGCAAACGCAGCGGCCATTTCGTGATCTTAATGCCCTCGGTTTTCTCCTCTCGCGGATCAAACCGGTCATCGACAAGCCGATTGACGAGCGACGTTTTCCCCACCCCGCCACGCCCGACCAGAACGAGCTTCGCCTCGTTCAGCGGTTTTTGGCCCCTCTGGACACGAAAATAGTAATCGAGAAGCTTGGCTGGATCGGCACGAGACTCAAGGACATCGGGCGGGATCCCAAGACCATCATTCTTGTCGAGATCCAGTTCCAGCAACGAAGATAAATTCGCCAGGGACGGCGGCAGCGACGCCAGCTGATTTCCTTGAAGGTAAAGACTTTTCAGGCTAGTGAGTTTGCCGATCGTCTCCGGCAGCGTCGTCAATTGATTATTTCGAAGGTCAAGAGTTTCCAGGCTAGTGAGTTGGCCGATCGTCTCCGGCAGCGACGCCAGCTGATTGCCGTAAAGGGAAAGACTTTTCAGGCTAGTGAGCTGACCGATCTCGGGGGGAACTTCGCCAATCTCATCAAACGAAAAAACAAGCTCGGTTTGTTCCGAGCGTTTAGCTTCGCGGATTTTCTTCAGGATTTCGTCACGGGTCATAGGGATTTTCTTGGCTCGGGAATTGGCGCATCTCGCGGTCTAGGCTCTAGGCAACAACGGTTCTAGGGATGGCGGGCTCGCGGCGCGTGCTGTCACGAGGGTAATCGATGCGCATTGGCGCCGACAACCACCAATCGATCAAGTAGCCAACCGTCACGACGTCTTCCCGGGACGGCGATATGATTTTCGCGAATTTTGTTCAACAGGCCCAACGATCGCCCGGAGAACACGCGGCGGTGGCCTGGCGCTCGGGAGCGTTGCTCGGGGATTTCCCTGTCCCGGGAAAAGGCGCGCTGGGCCGCGCGATCAGCCTAATCGGTCGAAACGGCCTCCTCGGCGGCCGGGGCCGCGGCGCCGGCTTCGGGGAGGCAATCATTTTCGGGGGTGTTTTCGGATCCGGGGTCGGTGCTCTCGCCTGATTCACAGTCCGTCGGCGAGGGTTGCTCGGTGCCGGCTCCGGGACCGGCGGCGGGGGCGACTTTTTGCAAGGTTTCGATTTCCGCGATCGAGGGCGGGAGTTCGCCTTCGGAGGGTTCCCCTTCGGCGACCGTTCCGGTTTCCGTGGGGATCGTCGGCTCCTCGGCGATCATCCTTTCGTTCGTCCGAATGACGTAATATAGCGACACAAGTCCGATCACCCAGCCGACCATTGCGCCGCCGACCCATACCAGCAACGAATGACGGAAGGATAATCGACGAGTCCCTTTACGAGGCTCACTGATCCGTCCCATTGTAAACCTTTCCCCTTGGTGCCCGACACGGAGCCGCTTTTGCGACATCCGCTGCCTTCGGGTTGCACCTAAAATTTCTCGTTACATGGTCGCCCGTGAAGAACGCGTAAGCGGCTGATGTTGGTAGCTCTTTCGGTTTGGCGAAGTAATCGGATTTGCAAGAAAACGGGTTTTGGGCCTGAAAAGCTTGTGATTTGAAATAATTGATTTTGGGGATTCCCTTCCGTTGCGGAACGTGATTCTCTGCTCCCGTCGATTGGGATTGGAGAACTGTGATGAAGCCATCGCGCAAGGTGTCATCGGGAATAGAGGACCTGTTCCGCTCGCGGTTCGAAAACATCATCAACCTGCGCCACGAGTTGGTGGTGTTGGGGGGCCGGATCGCGTGGACTTTCTTCGACGAGACCTATGAAGCCTTGTATTCGGAGGAGGGTCGGCCGGGGGTCCCGACGCGGTTGATGGTTGGGCTGCACATCCTCAAGCATATGTTCGATCTCTCGGATGAGGAGGTCTGCGAGCGCTGGGTCTACGACCCATACTTCCAGTGCTTCTGCGGCGAAGAGTACTTTCAGCATGAGCTGCCCATGGAGCGCTCGTCGATGACCCGGTGGCGGGACCGGATCGGGCCGGAAGGTTTGGAGAAGGTATTCCAGGAGAGCCTGGCCGTGGCCCACCGGGTGGGGGCGCTGCGGGAGAAGGACCTCGAGCGGGTGACGGTGGACACCACCGTACAAGAGAAGGCGATTGCCTTTCCGACCGCCGCCAAACTGATGCAACGAGCCCGCGAGCGGCTGGTGCGACTGGCACGGGAGCACGGCATTGCCCTGCGTCAGTCCTATACCCGCCTGGGCAAGAGGGCGTTGATCATGCAAGGCCGCTACCGCCATGCCAAACAGCACAAGCGGGCCAACAAGGCCCTGCGCAAGCTCAAGACCTATCTCGGGCGCACCGTCCGCGACATCCGCCGCAAGACGGCCCAGGAGGAGAGCCTACGGGATACCTTCCGCCGCCCCTTGTGGCTGGCCGAGCGGGTGTCGACCCAGAAGCGGCGCGACCCCTTGCCCAAGGTCTATTCGCTCCACGCGCCCGAGGTCGAATGCATCGGCAAAGGGAAGGCGCACAAGCCGTACGAGTTCGGCTGCAAGGTCTCCGTGGCGGCGACCAATTCCCGCCCCCCCGGCGGCCAGTTCGTCGCCCACGTCAAGGCCTTCCACGGCAATCCCTATGATGGCCACACCTTGAGGCAGGTGATCGAAGAGATGGAACGCTGGACGGGGATATCGGCCGAGCGCATCTATGTCGACAAGGGATACCAGGGCCACGATTACCCCAACAAACACCGCGTCTTTAGATCAGGCCAGAAACGCGGCATCACGCCGACGATCAAGAAGGAGCTCAGGCGGCGCTCCGCCGTCGAGGCCGTGATCGGACATCTCAAGAGCGATGGCAGGCTGGGGCGCAACTTCCTCAAAGGCCGCGACGGCGACAAGATCAACGCCATCCTCGCCGGCGCCGGCTACAACTACCGCCTTGTCCTCAAATGGCTGAGGCGTTTGTTTGTCCAAATCCTGGCCGCGCTCCTCAGCGACATCTCGCACCCCACCGCAAACCCAATCGCCGCTTCAGCCTTGAAATCAGGGTTCTTCACGGACGACTACATGGCAACGTATTCGACGTTAACCATATTACGCTTACCCTGAATGCCATTCAAACATGAATAGGCTAAAACAATGATAATTGTTTCCTTTCCGACAGTAGAAAATCTCTCAATTCACATTCACATATTCGGATTTTGCGTCGGCTCTATTTCCCACCGACGGTCACCCGCCAAACCTGCAGGATTCCACGCAAGATGCGGGCCGAAATTTAAAATAACTGTAATTTCAGTGGGTTGGTCTAAAACCGAAGAATCAGGGGAAGGCCCGATCGGCAAATATGTAAAATTTTCCGACACCCTCAATCGGCACCGAACGGCTCCGCCGACAAGAAAATCGGTTTCTCGTCTTGGTCAAAACGCCGTCCCGCGGCGCCCCCCATCAGGGCCATTCCAAGACCCTCGTTCCTCGAAAAACTGGCGGCGAAATTCACGACGCCGCCTTCGCTCTCCCGGCACCATCGCCTAACGGCTTGAAATTCATTGATTTCCCGTGCGAAATCATGCCGGCGCGGGGGCCACGGCAATCGGCGCCGGTGTCCCGCAAGGCAATCGTGGAGACCCCGGGGGGCGAGAGAATTCAACCGCCCTCCCCCGGGACGTCGAGATGATTATTTGGATGAACAAGCGAAACGGATGTGTAAAGAATCTCGACACCCGGTCGCGGAAACGGCGGTGACAGGCGCCGATCATGGGCGCGTCGGCGTCCGGGGGGGCGTGAAAAAAAATTTCGTTACCGTTCGGGCTTTCGCGATCGGGCGCGAAGGGCCATAATTCAGCCACGCCGCCACGCCAAGATTGGCCAGACGTCCCCGGAAGGTCCGGTCCGGCTCGTCGGGCGTGGCTAAACACCGAGCGAATCGATCCCCTAGTCGGGTCGAAAAGGGAGAACCGCTAAACCCATGTTCAGCAATAAATCAAAGTCTCCGACGCGCGAAGAGCCCGGCATTCCCAAGGCCCCCCTTCACGTCGCCGAACCGCACGTGCCCCCCAGATCCCTGCGTCTGGCCAATCCCGAGCCCTCCACCGCGAAAGCGCTCAATTCCCTCGCCGAGGCCCCCGTTCCCGCCGAAGAGGTCAAGATCGACGTCCCCACGGCGGCGAGCGAGGAACGCCTGTTGCACGTCGGCGCCGGGATCAAACTCAAGGGTGAAATCTCGGCCTGCGATCGACTTCTGGTCGAGGGCACGGTCGAGGCGAAACTTAGCGACTCAGAAGTCCTCGTGATCGCCGAGAGCGGTGAATTCAAGGGTTCCGCGGAGGTCGACCAAGCCGAGATCAGCGGTACGTTCGACGGCAATCTGGTGGTCCGCACCCGGCTGGTGTTGCACGCCAGCGGGCAAATCCGTGGCGACGTCGAGTACGGTCAGCTCGAGGTCGAGCGAGGCGGCCGAATCGTCGGCGACGTACATATGGCCGGCGAATACTCGGAGAACAACAAGCCGAAAAGCGTCGCCGCGTCCTAGGGGATTGATCTGGCCGGATGATTCCCGCTCAATCCCGAGCTTCGAACCACTAGTGCACAGGCGCATTCACTTCGTTCACGCCCCCGTGCACTAATACCAACCGCCCTAGAGTTTGACTCGCGCAAAGGTTTACACGCTAGGTTTTGTGTGATTCAAGGTTGTTGGCAACAAGGGAGTGTGTTCAATGCCAACGATTCCTTTGCGAAACGACTTTGATGCTGAAAGAGTCCGTGTTCTTGCGGCACGGAGCGATGATGGGAACCAGGCGCGCCGGCTTTTGTCGATGGCGGCCATCTACGATGGGATGGATCGAGCGTGCGCGGCGGGTATTGGCGGCATGGATCGGCAGACGTTGCGGGACTGGGTTCACCGGTTCAACGCGGGAGGTCCGGCCGGTCTGATCGACCGCAAGCCGAACGGGGCGTTGCGTCGGTTGACGCCGTCGCAAATGGCGGCGCTTTCGCGGGCTATCGAGGCCGGTCCCGATCCCGAACGGGATGGGGTCGTGCGCTGGCGCTGCATCGATCTCAAGCAACTGATCCGAACGCGCTTCGGCGTGGACTATCACGAGCGGAGCGTCGGCAAGCTGCTGGCCGCGCTCGGGTTCTCGCATATTTCCGCGCGCCCGCGCCACGTCGGCCAGGATGCGCGGGCACAGGAGGAATTTAAAAAAAAGTTTTCCCGAACACTTGGCGAAAATCGTAGCGGCACAGCCACCGGACACGCCCATCGAGGTTTGGTTTCAAGATGAAATGCGCGTCGGCCAGAAGAACAGCCTGGTGCGCCAGTGGGCCCCAAAGGGATCGCGCCCGCGCCAGGTCAAGGACCTACGGACCTCTTCGGCGTATCTCTTCGGCGCCATCTGCCCCGAGCGCGGTGAGGGCGCGGCGCTGGTCATGCCGCGCGCCAATACTGAAGCCATGGACCTGCATCTCGAGGAAATCAGCCGGGCCGTTGCCCCAAACGCCCATGCCGTCGTGCTGCTCGACCAAGCCGCATGGCACACCACTGCCAAACTCGGCATCCCGGAGAACATCTCCCTCGTGCCTTTGCCACCCAAGTCCCCGGAGCTCAATCCCGCCGAAAATGTCTGGCAATACCTCCGCCAGAACTGGCTCTCCAATCGTGTCTTCGACTCCTATGAAGCCATCGTCGAGGCCTCTTGCCAAGCCTGGAACAACCTGACCGACCAACCTTGGAAGATCATGTCCATCGGCCTCAGAGCGTGGGATCGCACAAGTCAATGTTAAGGGCGGTTGGTATAAGCCCTTGTTGATGTATCAACTTTCCAAACTTCGGCTGTCGCCTCCGTTTGGGTCGATGCACTAGCTTCTTGATTCCATGGATTAAATTTTGCCAACCCCCGGGAATTGAGAGTTGGGATCGAAGCGCTAGCCTCGGGAGATCGGCCTTCGCGGCGACCGCAGAGGTAACACCCCACCAAGCCGGGTCGCCTTGACGGTCGGCCGCCGCCCGAACTCTGTTCATTGGTCGCCACGGACGAGACACTGCGCGGCAACCCATTCAAATTTTGTTTTTCGGAGCGGCTCATCACGCAAAAAAAAGGCCGGGGCACGGCGAGCGCCGGCCCCGGCCGATAACCGCAGGAATTCCGGAGGAGAGATCCTGCGGAGTCGCCGAGGCCGCAATGCGGGGAGGCGAAATGGCCTCGGCTCGGGGGAGAGTGAAATCGCAAAATACAACGATACTAAGGAATTCGTGAGCCGGTCGTGCATCAATGGTTGCGACGGCCTCGACCGCTGTGCCCATACTCGCCAAAGTCTTTGGCAAAATCATGACGGTGGTGTGTCCGGATCGTGAAACTTTGGCCAGTCCACGGACGCGGCCGAGAATTCGGCGGTCAATTTCGTGTGGCTTGAAAGGACCCCCTTGGATCAACCCCGATCAGCTAATACCAACCGCCCTAGAGTTTGACTCGCGCAAAGGTTTACACGCCAGGTTTTGTGTGATTCAAGGTTGTTGGCAACAAGGGAGTGTGTTCAATGCCAACGATTCCTTTGCGAAACGACTTTGATGCTGAAAGAGTCCGTGTTCTTGCGGCACGGAGCGATGATGGGAACCAGGCGCGACGGCTTTTGTCGATGGCGGCCATCTACGATGGGATGGATCGAGCGTGCGCGGCGGGTATTGGCGGCATGGATCGGCAGACGTTGCGGGACTGGGTTCACCGGTTCAACGCGGGAGGTCCGGCCGGTCTGATCGACCGCAAGCCGAACGGGGCGTTGCGTCGGTTGACGCCGTCGCAAATGGCGGCGCTTTCGCGGGCTATCGAGGCCGGTCCCGATCCCGAACGGGATGGGGTCGTGCGCTGGCGCTGCATCGATCTCAAGCAACTGATCCGAACGCGCTTCGGCGTGGACTATCACGAGCGGAGCGTCGGCAAGCTGCTGGCCGCGCTCGGGTTCTCGCATATTTCCGCGCGCCCGCGCCACGTCGGCCAGGATGCGCGGGCACAGGAGGAATTTAAAAAAAAGTTTTCCCGAACACTTGGCGAAAATCGTAGCGGCACAGCCACCGGACACGCCCATCGAGGTTTGGTTTCAAGATGAAATGCGCGTCGGCCAGAAGAACAGCCTGGTGCGCCAGTGGGCCCCAAAGGGATCGCGCCCGCGCCAGGTCAAGGACCTACGGACCTCTTCGGCGTATCTCTTCGGCGCCATCTGCCCCGAGCGCGGTGAGGGCGCGGCGCTGGTCATGCCGCGCGCCAATACTGAAGCCATGGACCTGCATCTCGAGGAAATCAGCCGGGCCGTTGCCCCAAACGCCCATGCCGTCGTGCTGCTCGACCAAGCCGCATGGCACACCACTGCCAAACTCGGCATCCCGGAGAACATCTCCCTCGTGCCTTTGCCACCCAAGTCCCCGGAGCTCAATCCCGCCGAAAATGTCTGGCAATACCTCCGCCAGAACTGGCTCTCCAATCGTGTCTTCGACTCCTATGAAGCCATCGTCGAGGCCTCTTGCCAAGCCTGGAACAACCTGACCGACCAACCTTGGAAGATCATGTCCATCGGCCTCAGAGCGTGGGATCGCACAAGTCAATGTTAAGGGCGGTTGGTATAAGTAGTCGTCCGTGAAGAACCCTGATTTCAATCTGAAGCGGCGATTGGGTTTGCGGTGGGGTGCGAGATGTCGCTGAGGAGCGCGGCCAGGATTTGGACAAACAAACGCCTCAGCCATTTGAGGACAAGGCGGTAGTTGTAGCCGGCGCCGGCAAGGATGGCGTTGATCTTGTCGCCGTCGCGGCCTTTGAGGAAGTTGCGCCCCAGCCTGCCATCGCTCTTGAGATGTCCGATCACGGCCTCGACGGCGGAGCGCCGCCTGAGCTCCTTCTTGATCGTCGGCGTGATGCCGCGTTTCTGGCCTGATCTAAAGACGCGGTGTTTGTTGGGGTGACCCAGCGCTCGCAGACCTCCTCATCCGAGAGATCGAACATATGCTTGAGGATGTGCAGCCCAACCATCAACCGCGTCGGGACCCCCGGCCGACCCTCCTCCGAATACAAGGCTTCATAGGTCTCGTCGAAGAAAGTCCACGCGATCCGGCCCCCCAACACCACCAACTCGTGGCGCAGGTTGATGATGTTTTCGAACCGCGAGCGGAACAGGTCCTCTATTCCCGATGACACCTTGCGCGATGGCTTCATCACAGTTCTCCAATCCCAATCGACGGGAGCAGAGAATCACGTTCCGCAACGGAAGGGAATCCCCAAAATCAATTATTTCAAATCACAAGCTTTTCAGGCCCAAAACCCGTTTTCTTGCAAATCCGATTACTTCGCCAAACCGAAAGAGCTACCAACATTAGCCGCTTACGCGTTCTTCACGGGCGACTCGGTATCCGTTCGAAAATGCGCGGCGCCGGCCCTCTCCCCCTCCCGGCCACCCATATCAGCAACCTCTCGTGGGTGGCCGGGAGGGGGAGAGGGCTGGAACAGACGCAAAAAATGCGCTGCCGCGCATTTTCGAGAAGACACTAATATTCTCGAAATTCACGTAAATACTGTACGCGATTGGATATTTTATTTTATTTGTTCATAGCAATGGGATTTATGCCGGATCGTGCAGCAGATGAGATCCCATTCCTCGGCCACCTGGAAGAGATCTTTTTCCTGCATGAACGATTCCGCCAATTCATGGCAGGCACTCACACCCGTGACCTGCCCCACATAGGTATGTTTCCCCTTTTCCTGGCGAAGGTAGACGTTGATCTCCACGGTTTCGTAATTGGCGACGGGGAGCTTCATTCGGGTTTCTTCCGTACTACACCAGACGATCAGTCCTATCACCAGCAGGCCGACAACGGTCAGGATGGCGAGGTTTTTCATGGGGAGACCGAGAATAGCTCTGTCGGCAAGGATGAACCCGTGACGCGGTGACGTTCAAGGTGGCGGTCGGGATCGAGACCTGGATAGTCGTTCATGGACTCCTCCGCGAAGTGCCGCGTGAAATCGACGGGCGGCTCGACAATTTTTCCGATCATCTGCGATCCTCGGGTTCACGTCACCATTCCGAAAATCCCGCCTGTCATTATTATCCCGAACGTTAGCCTAGCACGGGACGACTCGGAACTGAACAAGCAGCCGGAGCGGCCCTTCGAGAATGCTTTTCGCCTTCCCGTAAGGGCTTTTCAGGGTCTATAACCCTTCGGCCGGCTCGGTTTCAACATTTCAAGTCATGCCTCGTCGCGCCCAGGTCCCGCTCGGTCGCGCCGTCAAACCGTACGTCAATGAAAAACCAGATTTCACAAATCAGGTGCACGATTGGTATGTTCCGGAGTCGCGATGAGACAGATCCAAGATCGGTTCGGCATCGACGCATATCCGAAATTACTGCGTTTTCACGCACCCGCTCCATCTATTCGGGGCCATGCACACTCGGGGGCAAGGTTCGCGCATTTGCCGCCAAATGCGTGACTCCCCTATTCTGGTGCATCCCCGACAACCAGGGAAATCCGACCGTCAAAAACGGAACGATGTTCTTCCTCGACGCGGGGGAAGGCCCATTCGCGGTGACGGCCAGCCACGTTTACGAAGCATTTCTGGCCGATAAGGCGCGCTACGGCCCGGCGGTCTGTCGGCTTTCGAATTTTGATTTCGATCTCTCCGACCATCTCATCGATTTCCAAGACAATCGGCCAAACTATCCCGACATCGCAACCTTCAGGGTCTCGAAAAACGCCATGCATCGCCTGGGAAGATTCATTCTCGGCGGACGACAACGAGCCTGGCCCCCGACGCCACCGGATGAGGGCACGGGAGTCCTCTTCGCCGGATTTCCCCGACGCGATCGGTGTTTCAAATCGCCCCGGGATATCGATTGGGGCATCTATTCGGAGGCTCTTAGGGCGATGAGCGTGACGGATCGGGACATCTATTGCCGGTTCGAAGGGGCGCATTTTCGTGATCCACCTCGGGCCGACCCTTCGGTATCCCGCGATCATGACCTTAGCGGTATGAGCGGAGCGCCCTTGATCGCGCTCGACGATGGAAAGGAATCCCCAACGTGGCGCCTCACCGGCGTGATCTACAAGCAGCTTCCGGGCTTTCGGATGATTCGGGCCGTGCGCGCCGATTACATTTCGCCGGCCGGCGAACTCGCGCCCCTTGCTTCGTAGGAGCGCCGTCGCCCGCCATCCTTCGTGGCCACCAACACACCTGCGACAGCTCCGGTCCGCGGCGAACCACGGCCTGGCAAATTCCGTCATCAACATCGACCTTAACCGGTACCTGTGCTATCGTTTTTCGAATCGGGGATGAAACGACTTGCGGATCCCCGTTTTGGGGGGGTGGATTTGATGCCAGAATTTATTTTGATCGGGGGAACGGAATCGGTATCCCATCCCATCCTAATCTGATCCACGAGGTGATCGAGGTTGTTGCCTCTATTATAGTCGTCCGTGAAGAACCCTGATTTCAAGCTGAAGCGGCGATTGGGTTTGCGGTGGGGTGCGAGATGTCGCTGAGGAGCGCGGCCAGGATTTGGACAAACAAACGCCTCAGCCATTTGAGGACAAGGCGGTAGTTGTAGCCGGCGCCGGCGAGGATGGCGTTGATCTTGTCGCCGTCGCGGCCTTTGAGGAAGTTGCGCCCCAGCCTGCCATCGCTCTTGAGATGTCCGATCACGGCCTCGACGGCGGAGCGCCGCCTGGGCTCCTTCTTGATCGTCGGCGTGATGCCGCGTTTCTGGCCTGATCTAAAGACGCGGTGTTTGTTGGGGTAATCGTGGCCCTGGTATCCCTTGTCGACATAGATGCGCTCGGCCGATATCCCCGTCCAGCGTTCCATCTCTTCGATCACCTGCCTCAAGGTGTGGCCATCATAGGGATTGCCGTGGAAGGCCTTGACGTGGGCGACGAACTGGCCGCCGGGGGGGCGGGAATTGGTCGCCGCCACGGAGACCTTGCAGCCGAACTCGTACGGCTTGTGCGCCTTCCCTTTGCCGATGCATTCGACCTCGGGCGCGTGGAGCGAATAGACCTTGGGCAAGGGGTCGCGCCGCTTCTGGGTCGACACCCGCTCGGCCAGCCACAAGGGGCGGCGGAAGGTATCCCGTAGGCTCTCCTCCTGGGCCGTCTTGCGGCGGATGTCGCGGACGGTGCGCCCGAGATAGGTCTTGAGCTTGCGCAGGGCCTTGTTGGCCCGCTTGTGCTGTTTGGCATGGCGGTAGCGGCCTTGCATGATCAACGCCCTCTTGCCCAGGCGGGTATAGGACTGACGCAGGGCAATGCCGTGCTCCCGTGCCAGTCGCACCAGCCGCTCGCGGGCTCGTTGCATCAGTTTGGCGTCGGTCGGAAAGGCAATCGCCTTCTCTTGTACGGTGGTGTCCACCGTCACCCGCTCGAGGTCCTTCTCCCGCAGCGCCCCCACCCGGTGGGCCACGGCCAGGCTCTCCTGGAATACCTTCTCCAAACCTTCCGGCCCGATCCGGTCCCGCCACCGGGTCATCGACGAGCGCTCCATGGGCAGCTCATGCTGAAAGTACTCTTCGCCGCAGAAGCACTGGAAGTATGGGTCGTAGACCCAGCGCTCGCAGACCTCCTCATCCGAGAGATCGAACATATGCTTGAGGATGTGCAGCCCAACCATCAACCGCGTCGGGACCCCCGGCCGACCCTCCTCCG
This sequence comes from Alphaproteobacteria bacterium, assembly GCA_965218865.1. Lineage (GTDB taxonomy): Bacteria > Pseudomonadota > Alphaproteobacteria > JAAXGF01 > JAAXGF01 > CBDCME01. The sequence goes on along the minus strand of CBDCME010000082.1, from coordinate 21,499 downwards.
AATACAAGGCTTCATAGGTCTCGTCGAAGAAAGTCCACGCGATCCGGCCCCCCAACACCACCAACTCGTGGCGCAGGTTGATGATGTTTTCGAACCGCGAGCGGAACAGGTCCTCTATTCCCGATGACACCTTGCGCGATGGCTTCATCACAGTTCTCCAATCCCAATCGACGGGAGCAGAGAATCACGTTCCGCAACGGAAGGGAATCCCCAAAATCAATTATTTCAAATCACAAGCTTTTCAGGCCCAAAACCCGTTTTCTTGCAAATCCGATTACTTCGCCAAACCGAAAGAACTACCAACATCAGCCGCTTACGCGTTCTTCACGGGCGACTATTATAGGGTTTGTCGGTATCGCGTTTATTGTGATCGGCGCGGCAATGTCCCGGCTGATGTTGAAAAAGTGAGGTAGGCGTCATTCGCCCGTTAGGCTCTGGGTGTTGAATCCATCAAGGAGAACGACGCCATGACCAAGACTACACGGAACAGCCGCCGTTCGAAACTGTTGGAGATCCCGCTTCCGCTGTTGCCGCCGGCCTTGCCGGAGGCTTTTGATGATCTGCGCATGAGCGTGGATCGCTTTTGCCTGTTGGCCGGGGTGGAGACCCTGGGCGAGATGCTGGACGAGGATAGCGAGGTGCTCTGCGGAGCGCGCCACGCCCGCACGGCCGAGCGGCAGGGCCATCGCTGGGGGACAACCCAGAGCGAGATTGCCTATCACGGGGGCAAGGTGAAGCTGACGCGCCCGCGGGTGCGCGATCTTGCGGGCAAGGAGATGAGCTTGCCGAGCTGGGAGTTGCTCTCGGACCCGGCGCTTTTGCAGTCCTGGGCGATGAACATCATGCTGCTTACGGTTTCGACCCGCAAGTACGCGCGCGCCGTGCGCCTGCCCGGCGAGGCCAGCGGCGACTTGCCGGCACGCGCGGGCGATGCGACCTCGAAGTCCGCGGTCTCGCGGCGCTTCGTGGCCATGACGCGCAAGAAGCTGAAGGCCTTCCTGGCCAGCGACCTTTCGGATCTCGATCTCCTGGTCATCCAGATCGACGGGCTGCACGTCGGCGATCACGTGTTGCTGGCAGCTATTGGCATCGACGGCGCGGGCGAGAAGCATGTTCTAGGCCTGGCCGAAGGTGCCACGGAGAATGCCGCCACGGTGCAGGCGCTGCTCGACAACCTGACCGCCCGCGGCCTCGACCCGGAAGTGCCCCGGCTCTTCATCGTCGACGGCGCCAAGGCGTTCTCCAAGGCGATCAAGCGGACCTTCAGGCCGGTGGCCGCCCTCCAGCGCTGCCAGGTCCACAAGGGCCGCAACATCATCGAGCGCCTCGACGAAAGCCTTCATGCCGGCGTCAAGAAGGCGCTCAGGCAAGCCTGGGACCAAGACGATGCCGAGGCCGAACGCCTCATGAAGAACCTGGCGCGCCGCCTGGAGACCGAGGCCCCCGGCGTTTCGGCTTCCATCCTGGAGGGCCTGGATGAGATCCTCACCGTGATCCGCTTGGGCCTGCCGCCCAAGCTCAGGCGCTCCTTGGCCTGCACCAATGCCATCGAGAATGCCTTGGGAACGGTCAGGATGGTGCAGCACAATGTCAAGCGCTGGCGCAACGCCGAGATGGCCTTGCGATGGACCGCCGCCGGCCTCCTGGAAGCCCAAAAGACCTCCGTCGCCTCAAGGCCTACCGGCAACTCCCCATCCTCAGAGCTGCCCTCGAGGATCACGTGAAAAAGGCAAAAGCGAAAAGCGCCATTGAAACCATCAAAGAGGCCGCCTAGCCTCGAAGCCCAACCATGCCTGCCTCGCCTTTTTCAACAGAGCATGGGACATCGCCATCGGCGCGGCACTAGGGGTATACAAATACATTCGAAGTATTTTTGGCGACAAATACACCACGGATCATGTTCGGCTGACTTTGGGGACCTATATTCTGATCGGCCTCGAGTTCATGGTCGGTGAGGATATCATCGAGACCGTGATCAACACCGATCTTGATCATTTGATCGAGTTGGGCATGATCGTCATCATCAGAACCGTGCTTGATTTCTTCTTGAGCCGTGAAATGACGCACTTGGAACACCATATCAAGGAAAAACACGGCGAATAGTTCGATTCGGCCGAAGTTGTGTCACGGTGGAATCCAGAACGACCGGCCCGAAATCCAATTCGTCGCCCGTGAAGAACGCGTAAGCGGCTGATGTTGGTAGCTCTTTCGGTTTGGCGAAGTAATCGGATTTGCAAGAAAACGGGTTTTGGGCCTGAAAAGCTTGTGATTTGAAATAATTGATTTTGGGGATTCCCTTCCGTTGCGGAACGTGATTCTCTGCTCCCGTCGATTGGGATTGGAGAACTGTGATGAAGCCATCGCGCAAGGTGTCATCGGGAATAGAGGACCTGTTCCGCTCGCGGTTCGAAAACATCATCAACCTGCGCCACGAGTTGGTGGTGTTGGGGGGCCGGATCGCGTGGACTTTCTTCGACGAGACCTATGAAGCCTTGTATTCGGAGGAGGGTCGGCCGGGGGTCCCGACGCGGTTGATGGTTGGGCTGCACATCCTCAAGCATATGTTCGATCTCTCGGATGAGGAGGTCTGCGAGCGCTGGGTCTACGACCCATACTTCCAGTGCTTCTGCGGCGAAGAGTACTTTCAGCATGAGCTGCCCATGGAGCGCTCGTCGATGACCCGGTGGCGGGACCGGATCGGGCCGGAAGGTTTGGAGAAGGTATTCCAGGAGAGCCTGGCCGTGGCCCACCGGGTGGGGGCGCTGCGGGAGAAGGACCTCGAGCGGGTGACGGTGGACACCACCGTACAAGAGAAGGCGATTGCCTTTCCGACCGACGCCAAACTGATGCAACGAGCCCGCGAGCGGCTGGTGCGACTGGCACGGGAGCACGGCATTGCCCTGCGTCAGTCCTATACCCGCCTGGGCAAGAGGGCGTTGATCATGCAAGGCCGCTACCGCCATGCCAAACAGCACAAGCGGGCCAACAAGGCCCTGCGCAAGCTCAAGACCTATCTCGGGCGCACCGTCCGCGACATCCGCCGCAAGACGGCCCAGGAGGAGAGCCTACGGGATCCCTTCCGCCGCCCCTTGTGGCTGGCCGAGCGGGTGTCGACCCAGAAGCGGCGCGACCCCTTGCCCAAGGTCTATTCGCTCCACGCGCCCGAGGTCGAATGCATCGGCAAAGGGAAGGCGCACAAGCCGTACGAGTTCGGCTGCAAGGTCTCCGTGGCGGCGACCAATTCCCGCCCCCCCGGCGGCCAGTTCGTCGCCCACGTCAAGGCCTTCCACGGCAATCCCTATGATGGCCACACCTTGAGGCAGGTGATCGAAGAGATGGAACGCTGGACGGGGATATCGGCCGAGCGCATCTATGTCGACAAGGGATACCAGGGCCACTATTACCCCAACAAACACCGCGTCTTTAGATCAGGCCAGAAACGCGGCATCACGCCGACGATCAAGAAGGAGCTCAGGCGGCGCTCCGCCGTCGAGGCCGTGATCGGACATCTCAAGAGCGATGGCAGGCTGGGGCGCAACTTCCTCAAAGGCCGCGACGGCGACAAGATCAACGCCATCCTCGCCGGCGCCGGCTACAACTACCGCCTTGTCTTCAAATGGCTGAGGCGTTTGTTTGTCCAAATCCTGGCCGCGCTCCTCAGCGACATCTCGCACCCCACCGCAAACCCAATCGCCGCTTCAGATTGAAATCAGGGTTCTTCACGGACGACTACTTATACCAACCGCCCCAGAGTTTGACTCGCGCAAAGGTTTACACGCCAGGTTTTGTGTGATTCAAGGTTGTTGGCAACAAGGGAGTGTGTTCAATGCCAACGATTCCCTTGCGAAACGACTTTGATGCTGAAAGAGTCCGTGTTCTTGCGGCACGGAGCGATGATGGGAACCAGGCGCGACGGCTTTTGTCGATGGCGGCCATCTACGATGGGATGGATCGAGCGTGCGCGGCGGGTATTGGCGGCATGGATCGGCAGACGTTGCGGGACTGGGTTCACCGGTTCAACGCGGGAGGTCCGGCCGGTCTGATCGACCGCAAGCCGAACGGGGCGTTGCGTCGGTTGACGCCGTCGCAAATGGCGGCGCTTTCGCGGGCTATCGAGGCCGGTCCCGATCCCGAACGGGATGGGGTCGTGCGCTGGCGCTGCATCGATCTCAAGCAACTGATCCGAACGCGCTTCGGCGTGGACTATCACGAGCGGAGCGTCGGCAAGCTGCTGGCCGCGCTCGGGTTCTCGCATATTTCCGCGCGCCCGCGCCACGTCGGCCAGGATGCGCGGGCACAGGAGGAATTTAAAAAAAAGTTTTCCCGAACACTTGGCGAAAATCGTAGCGGCACAGCCACCGGACACGCCCATCGAGGTTTGGTTTCAAGATGAAATGCGCGTCGGCCAGAAGAACAGCCTGGTGCGCCAGTGGGCCCCAAAGGGATCGCGCCCGCGCCAGGTCAAGGACCTACGGACCTCTTCGGCGTATCTCTTCGGCGCCATCTGCCCCGAGCGCGGTGAGGGCGCGGCGCTGGTCATGCCGCGCGCCAATACTGAAGCCATGGACCTGCATCTCGAGGAAATCAGCCGGGCCGTTGCCCCAAACGCCCATGCCGTCGTGCTGCTCGACCAAGCCGCATGGCACACCACTGCCAAACTCGGCATCCCGGAGAACATCTCCCTCGTGCCTTTGCCACCCAAGTCCCCGGAGCTCAATCCCGCCGAAAATGTCTGGCAATACCTCCGCCAGAACTGGCTCTCCAATCGTGTCTTCGACTCCTATGAAGCCATCGTCGAGGCCTCTTGCCAAGCCTGGAACAACCTGACCGACCTTGGAAGATCATGTCCATCGGCCTCAGAGCGTGGGCTCGCACAAGTCAATGTTAAGGGCGGTTGGTATTAGGCCCTGTCATGATATCAGCCAACCTTTGAAATTCCAAATTTAGCACCGAATTAGGCACCGAACGTAGCAACGAACCAAAAAAATCCCCGCCGAAGCGGGGTTAGTGTCAGGAAGAAAATGCACTACCGTCGCCGATCCATAAGCGGGGGAGGAGAATCGGTCCCAGACGTAAAACGCACGATCACGATATGGCCTTTGATCGTCGGTAACAATTCCCCGAAGGTGTTACACAGAATCCCGGAGGCTAAACAAAAACTCCCAGCGTACGGGACGCGCGCCGGCCAACGTGTCCATTCCCGCCCATCACTCACACTTGTCGTCTGCGGGGCAACTCATCAACAAGAAATAAAGAAGAGGATATACGCTCGGCTCTATCCTCCACTTAGAGTCAATACCCGACGCCAGGGCGTGAGGGTTTTTCTCCAGCCAGCCTTCTCCTATTTTACCTCGCTGGCTCTTCCTGCCCCGTTGTGTATACGCGATTTTAGGCCTACCAGCCATGCGCACAAGCATCGGTTGCAGGTTTTTCGCCGGATAAATTCCTTGGATTTTAAATTCAAGGTAATCGCGTATGTCACCCAATCTTTTCCAATTCCCATCTTTCAGTGCACAAAGAATAAGGAACCGATCTATTCCAACCTCCCCGCGTACCATGCGTTCCCACCATAATTTGTTCTCCTCGGTATTCGGCAAACCAATATCTCTGCCAAAGTCACCGAAAATGTTGACCGCGTCAAATGGACGCTCTCCGGGGACGTTGATTTTCCCGCCGTCACCCTCGAACTTCCGCTTCTTTGCTTCACCGTCGAAGCTGGGGAGAGCTAGAAGAGCGGCGATGAACAACCATAGCAGCTTGTGCACTGCCAACTCCCTTCTCCCCCGATACTTAACTGGGTCCTCATTGGTCACATTGGATCGAATTCTCCTATCGTCAATGAACGATTTGGCCCTCGTGAGCTATGCGAGAAGGGCCGCAGTGCCGGGTAATGCGGGTGAGGGGCGGCACAAAAAAATCCCCGCCGAAGCAGGGACAGTTTGGGATTTTCGAATGCTGTCGCGGGATACGTAGGGACAATCAACCGCGTACAGCATCGCCACGATAGGGCAAGATGCCGACCAGGGCAAAGGAAACCCCCGGAGAATCGACTCCCGGCCCCGCCGCGTCTACCATTGGAGTGGATGCAACCGATGGAGGCGTCGGTCATGGAAACCGATCTACTGCCAGCTCAAGCTGCTGTCGATTGGGCCAAATCCCAGTTCGAAATTCTCGAAAGGCGAATTGAAGCTTGGCGCGATACGGGCCCTTACAAAGTGGTCCCAGAGTTCGATCCGCAGCGCGGTAAGCAAGCTCTGAAAATCAAAGTACTGAAGCCCCTTCCTCCCATCGTCAATGCGGAAGTCGGGGCCATCATCAACAGTCTGAGGACCAGCCTTGATCTTCTGACGGTCGCGCTTGCCCAGCGCAACGGCCATTCTGCTCCAATGGATGTTTATTTTCCTATCTCCAAGTGCCGTGTCCATTTTCTCAACAGCGGAATTAAAAAGATAAAGCGGCTTTCGGACACCGACAAATCGGCGATCGAACACCTCGAACCATACAAGGGAGGGAATGACTACCTTTTCGCCCTTCATCAACTCGACATTATGCGCAAGCATCGTCGGCTTGTCGCCGTCTATGAAACACTCGCGGGAATTACGCTCTCGGGGATTGGACTTAACGCCGAGTTCCCCAAGCCTTGGGTGCCTCTCAAACACGACGCCGTATTGGCATGGATTAACCCCGGCGTTCCGAATTACCAGCTTAATCTCACGCCGGAGGTAGCGCTCTCTGAGGGATCGTTGATCCCGCTCAAGCCGCTCTCAGCAGCGCTGCGTGATTTCGCGGGCACGGTGAACGGGATCATCAGGGTCTTTGCATAGCTCAGACCGGTTAATTTCGTACACAGCCATCGAACCTTCATTCATCACAGCACCTAAGCACCCGCCGCCAACTCCCCCACGGCAGCACAAAGCTCACGGCGCTTGCCCTTGTCGCGGGATGCCTTGGCCATTAAACGACGCGCTTTCTGGCCCGGAGGCGCCTGCTTCGGCGGTAGACAAAGCTCACGGTTTCATCGGCGGCGGGCGTGGCCGCGAGAACCCCGCAATAGCCGGAGCCAGCGTCCTGAAGCCATTCCTGGTCGATAACACCGTCGGTCGGCAGAAACTTCGTGACAATGCCAGGACGGCCGACGCCGGCCGCGCAGGTAAGATTTTCAAGACCTTGGCCATTACGGGGCCAGTTGCCACATCAATACGATGCGCTCGGCAGTGGTCAAAGCGTGCTTATAAAAACGGTCAATCTCATTGAACTCTGCCTTGGTCATGCCCTCGCACATCCGGGTCCACCTGGCCAGGGCAACACCCAACTTCCGGCCCGCATCGGGGCCCCATTGCCAGCCGATGCGCTGCTATTCCCGCGTACAAACGAAACACCTTCAACTCCGACCCCGCCGCTCTGGGTGACACAAGCGTTTTCCCGAATCACCAGGCAAGGCGGATTCGGGAAACTCAGGTTCCACGACCTTCGGCATGGCTGCGCCAGTCATATGTTGGCACGCGGCAAGCCGATACCCGAAGTGTCAAAACATTTGGGACACTCAAATTCCGGGGTCACGATGTCGTGTTACGCGCACATGATTCCGAGGAGCGAAGGCGGGATGGGGTTGCTCGACGAATTGCTCCCCGGCAAGGATTCGATTTAGCACCGAATTCAGCACCGAAACTCCACGGACGGGACGGGACGCGGTAGACGCGGCGGACGGCTGTTCGTCGGAAACCCCTAGATTCGTTCAACTTGGTGGACGTGACGATACGTCCTGAGTGAACCCGAAACTTTCCCGTAATTTATTCACCAGCGTCATTCCGCGCCTCCCGTGTCTACCGGTCTGTTCGAAAACTTGCGGCACCGGCCCTCTCCCCCTCCCGGCCACCCATATCAGCATACTTACGTGGATGGCCGGGAGGGGGAGAGGGCCGGAACAGACGCATAAAATGCGCGGGCGCGCATTTTCGAACGGACACTAACGTTAATAACATAACTTCAACGCCTTAGGCCCAGGCGTGATATCAGCCAACCTTCGGAATTCCAAATTTATACCAACCGCCCTTAACATTGACTTGTGCGATCCCACGCTCTGAGGCCGATGGACATGATCTTCCAAGGTTGGTCGGTCAGGTTGTTCCAGGCTTGGCAAGAGGCCTCGACGATGGCTTCATAGGAGTCGAAGACACGATTGGAGAGCCAGTTCTGGCGGAGGTATTGCCAGACATTTTCGGCGGGATTGAGCTCCGGGGACTTGGGTGGCAAAGGCACGAGGGAGATGTTCTCCGGGATGCCGAGTTTGGCAGTGGTGTGCCATGCGGCTTGGTCGAGCAGCACGACGGCATGGGCGTTTGGGGCAACGGCCCGGCTGATTTCCTCGAGATGCAGGTCCATGGCTTCAGTATTGGCGCGCGGCATGACCAGCGCCGCGCCCTCACCGCGCTCGGGGCAGATGGCGCCGAAGAGATACGCCGAAGAGGTCCGTAGGTCCTTGACCTGGCGCGGGCGCGATCCCTTTGGGGCCCACTGGCGCACCAGGCTGTTCTTCTGGCCGACGCGCATTTCATCTTGAAACCAAACCTCTATGGGCGTGTCCGGTGGCTGTGCCGCTACGATTTTCGCCAAGTGTTCGGGAAAACTTTTTTTTAAATTCCTCCTGTGCCCGCGCATCCTGGCCGACGTGGCGCGGGCGCGCGGAAATATGCGAGAACCCGAGCGCGGCCAGCAGCTTGCCGACGCTCCGCTCGTGATAGTCCACGCCGAAGCGCGTTCGGATCAGTTGCTTGAGATCGATGCAGCGCCAGCGCACGACCCCATCCCGTTCGGGATCGGGACCGGCCTCGATAGCCCGCGAAAGCGCCGCCATTTGCGACGGCGTCAACCGACGCAACGCCCCGTTCGGCTTGCGGTCGATCAGACCGGCCGGACCTCCCGCGTTGAACCGGTGAACCCAGTCCCGCAACGTCTGCCGATCCATGCCGCCAATACCCGCCGCGCACGCTCGATCCATCCCATCGTAGATGGCCGCCATCGACAAAAGCCGTCGCGCCTGGTTCCCATCATCGCTCCGTGCCGCAAGAACACGGACTCTTTCAGCATCAAAGTCGTTTCGCAAAGGAATCGTTGGCATTGAACACACTCCCTTGTTGCCAACAACCTTGAATCACACAAAACCTGGCGTGTAAACCTTTGCGCGAGTCAAACTCTAGGGCGGTTGGTATTAGTACCAAATTTAGCACCGAAACCCCTAAATCCCCGCCGGAGCGGGGAGTAGGAAGGCGTGTCAAGAGTGACAACCTTACATGTGGGTGTGGAACGGCAGGTAGCGGCTGATGCCGAGACGATTCACGTGCATGGACAGCGCTGGCTCTATGTGCTGTATCGCATACACGGCCTGCAAATCGTGGTCGCTCGCAATTTCGCAGACCAACGCGGTGCGGAAGAGTTACGGACGCGAGCGCTGCGGGGGAGATGGATTGAACAAAGTCGAACATGTCCCCATCGCGATTCAGGATGGCTTCATGCCAAAAACGTCATTTTTCGAGGTGCCCGGTTTATATTGTCGCGCTTATTCGCGTCGATTAAGTCGGGTGCTTCGATCTGCTGAGTTTTACGTCGAGCCAGACGAGAAAAATGCCCGCGATCAGACCGAATAGATGGCTCTCGAAGGAAACCTCGCTTCGCAGCGGCAAAATGCCCCATATCAGCGCCCCATAGGTCATGACTGTAATGATGCCGATGGCCATGGAGGTCAGGCTGCGTTCAATAGCGGCGCGGGCCAATATGGCTCCAAAATAGCCGAACACCAATCCGCTGGCTCCGACGTGGGTGGACTCGCGCGCAAACAGCCACACCAATGCTCCTGACAAGAGGGTGACATTCACGGTCGTTTCCCAAAACGCCCTCTTCCCTCCCGCAAGTGTGAGGGCGCCGAGAAAGAGCAAGGGAACCGTATTGGCTACGGTGTGCCAGAAGCCGCCGTGAAGCATCGGCGCCAACGGTATTCCGATCAGACCACCAAAACTTCGGGGCAATATCCCCCATGATGCGAGCCGATGGCCAAGAAAAAAGTTCACGGCCTCAACCCCCCAGATCAGGGCGACAAGGACGATTACGGGCCAAAATCTAGCCGCGATCATGGCCATTGGAAGCCGTCACCGTCGACACAATGTCTCTTCCAGAATTTGTTTGTTCCAAACACTGTTGTTTTTTAAGCCGGTGAAGTCCTAAAGTCGCTGGGAATTTTGTAGGAGGTGCATCCTTCGAGGTGTTGAATTTCAACCGGGGGTCGCGCAAGGGAGGCACCTCCAACCCGTAGGATACCAGGCAGTGAGCGGATGCGTGAGCCGATTTGATCGAGGGCCGCTTGTCCACGATACGCGGCCTGTACTGTTTGCCTGAACCATCCGGGCACTCGCGACGGATGCGCGGGATAGTGATCGCCCAACATGCACTCCGGTCCCAAGCACACACCCCGATACCTAGTGTTTCGTCACATTTAAAAGATCCCCAAGGGACTGGAACTATGCGATTATGCCTGCATGGGAACAACCGCTTGTATTTGGGTATCTCCTGGCGACCGGAGCCGACTGGAGCGGCTGGTTTCGGGCCGGAATACCCCCCAGAAGCATGTCTGGCGTGCGCGGATCGTGCTTCTGTCCGGGGATCGTCTCGGGACGATGGCGATCATGCGTCAAGTAGGCAAGAGCAAGCCGACGGTGTGGCGCTGGCAGGAACGCTTCCTCGAGGAAGGGGTCGACGGACTGTTGCGGGATCGGGACCGGGGGTCCGGCAAGCCCCCCTTGGGCGCCGCGGTGAAATCGCTGGTGTTGACGAAGACGATGCGGGAGGCACCGCCGAACGCGACCCAGTGGAGTGTTCGCACGATGGCCAAGGCCGTCGGAATCAGCCAGTGTGCAGAGGATCTGGGCCGAGTATGGATTGAAGCCGCATCTGATTTCCATCTTCAAGGTCTCGAACGACCCGAGGTTCGCCGAGAAGGTGGAGGACGTTATCGGGCTTTACCTGAACCCGCCGGACAAGGCGCTGGTTCTTTCGGTCGACGAGAAGAGCCAGGTTCAGGCTCTCGACCGCACCCAGCCCGGCCTGCCGATAAAGAAGGGCCGCGCCGGCACCATGACCCACGATTACAAGCGCAACGGCACGACGACGCTGTTCGCGGCGCTCAACGTGCTCGACGGCGCGGTCATCGGCCAATGCATGAAGCGGCACCGGCACCAGGAGTTCCTCCGTTTCCTGCGCCGGCTCGACCGCAAGACGCCGAAGCGGCTCGACATCCACTTGATCGTCGACAACTACGCCACCCACAAGCATGCCAAGGTCAAGGCGTGGCTGGAAAAGCACCCCCGCTTCCATTTCCACTTCACGCCGACGTCGGCCTCCTGGCTGAACCAGGTCGAACGCTTCTTCGCCGAAATCACCCGAAACGCCATCCGCCGGGGCGTCTTCAAGAGCGTCCCCGAACTGGAGGCGGCCATCGACGACTATCTCGCCAAGCACAACGAGAACTCCAAACCCTTCGCCTGGACCGCCACCGCCCGAGACATCCTCAAAAAAGTGTATCGAGCTCGGAACACCCTCAATCAGGTGAAGAAGGGTACCGTTTAAATGAGTCGGAACACTAGTACACCGGCGCATTCACTTCGTTCACGCCCCCGTGCACTAGGCCTTTGTCGATGCATCAACTTTCCAAACTTCGGCTGTCGCCTCCGTTTGGGTCGATGCACTAGCCCAGTACCGTCGCCGTTAGAACGAGATAATCCCCCGCCTCGCCTGGGCCGCCTTGCGCACCCCACCCATGCCCTACAACCTCCTCAAAATAGCGGAGCAAAGTGGGTAATCTGGAAACTAATTATTTTCATAACTATAAATAAAGTAATTAAATATTTTAGATCATTGGCTATAGTTTCTACAGCATGTGTCGCATTATCCACACCTGCGGTTGCTCTAAATCTCGCGGATATTTCTGACAAAGCACGGGCATTCATTGCATTTTTAGGGTATATTAATTCCATGCCTCTGGACAAATATAATTCTGCGGTCTCTGGCTCTCAAGAAACAATAGACATAGTTGTCACTGAGCTTAACGAGGTAATAAGTAAATACCATATCATGGTCGTCACCAACACCATTGCAAATCAGTGGGGTAAAAAAGATTTTGAATGTAGAGACCCAGATCATCCTTTCCAGAAATGGGCAGAAGTCATTATGGGAAAATTCTATTGGCGGTATCCGATCGTGGAAAAAGTAATGCAACATGGCTATAACTGTATGGCACGCGGCACTGCATATGATGCTTTAGCAAAGTAAAACATATCCTGATTTCCCACTGGCGATGTCCCATGCTCTGTTGAAAAAGGCGAGGCAGGCATGGTTGGGCTTCGAGGCCAGGCGGCCTCTTTGATGGTTTCAATGGCGCTTTTCGCTTTTGCCTTTTTCACGTGATCCTCGAGGGCAGCTCTGAGGATGGGGAGTTGCCGGTAGGCCTTGAGGCGACGGAGGTCTTTTGGGCTTCCAGGAGGCCGGCGGCGGTCCATCGCAAGGCCATCTCGGCGTTGCGCCAGCGCTTGACATTGTGCTGCACCATCCTGACCGTTCCCAAGGCATTCTCGATGGCGTTGGTGCAGGCCAAGGAGCGCCTGAGCTTGGGCGGCAGGCCCAAGCGGATCACGGTGAGGATCTCATCCAGGCCCTCCAGGATGGAAGCCGAAACGCCGGGGGCCTCGGTCTCCAGGCGGCGCGCCAGGTTCTTCATGAGGCGTTCGGCTTTCTCGGCATCGTCTTGGTCCCAGGCTTGCCTGAGCGCCTTCTTGACGCCGGCATGAAGGCTTTCGTCGAGGCGCTCGATGATGTTGCGGCCCTTGTGGACCTGGCAGCGCTGGAGGGCGGCCACCGGCCCGAAGGTCCGCTTGATCGCCTTGGAGAGCGCCTTGGCGCCGTCGACGATGAAGAGCCGGGGCACTTCCGGGTCGAGGCCGCGGGCGGTCAGGTTGTCGAGCAGCGCCTGCACCGTGGCGGCATTCTCCGTGGCACCTTCGGCCAGGCCTAGAACATGCTTCTCGCCCGCGCCGTCGATGCCAATAGCTGCCAGCAACACGTGATCGCCGACGTGCAGCCCGTCGATCTGGATGACCAGGAGATCGAGATCCGAAAGGTCGCTGGCCAGGAAGGCCTTCAGCTTCTTGCGCGTCATGGCCACGAAGCGCCGCGAGACCGCGGACTTCGAGGTCGCATCGCCCGCGCGTGCCGGCAAGTCGCCGCTGGCCTCGCCGGGCAGGCGCACGGCGCCCGCGTACTTGCGGGTCGAAACCGTAAGCAGCATGATGTTCATCGCCCAGGACTGCAAAAGCGCCGGGTCCGAGAGCAACTCCCAGCTCGGCAAGCTCATCTCCTTGCCCGCAAGATCGCGCACCCGCGGGCGCGTCAGCTTCACCTTGCCCCCGTGATAGGCAATCTCGCTCTGGGTTGTCCCCCAGCGATGGCCCTGCCGCTCGGCCGTGCGGGCGTGGCGCGCTCCGCAGAGCACCTCGCTATCCTCGTCCAGCATCTCGCCCAGGGTCTCCACCCCGGCCAACAGGCAAAAGCGATCCACGCTCATGCGCAGATCATCAAAAGCCTCCGGCAAGGCCGGCGGCAACAGCGGAAGCGGGATCTCCAACAGTTTCGAAAGGCGGCTGTTCCGTGTAGTCTTGGTCATGGCGTCGTTCTCCTTGATGGATTCAACACCCAGAGCCTAACGGTTCCAGGCGAATGACGCCTACCTCACTTTTTCAACATCAGCCGGGACATTGCCTTCCCACTTTCCTCCGCGAGTTTGAGGGGGTTGTGGGGCATGGGCGGTCCCGCGGAGGCTGTTCCTGACGATTCCGACGGTCGTTCTGACCCAGGCGGCCCATTTGGCGGCCTCGGGTCCGCTGCCGGTCACGGCATGGCCGCGGCCAGCCGCGGTGACGGCGGTGAAGAAGCTCGGGCCGTCGCTGACGACGGTGCTTTCCGGCCGCGGCAGGAGATTTTCTCGATCTCCGCCTTGCGGAAGCCCTTCACCCGGGTGAGCTTGAGCCGGCGGCCCTCGGCCGTGGTTTCCACGGCGGCCACGCCATCGAAAACGTCCGTCTTGGCGGGCGCGCCACGACCCCGCTTGGCGCCGCGACGGGCGCCCCCTAAATAAGCATCGTCGATCTCGATCCGCTTGCCCTCGCCGGCTTGTCTCCCTCGCGCTCCAGCATCACCTGCATCAGCTCATCTTCCACGCCGTGCCGACCCCAAGCCGGGGCCCCAATTCGAGGCTGGAAATCCCTGTCTTCAACTGGCTGATGAGGGCCTCGAAGCATCCGATCAGCGCCAGGTGGGTCCCGTGAAAGATCGTCCCCGCTGTCAACGACACTTGGTAATGGCAGCCGCCGCACTGATATAGCAGGCCTCCTTGATCGGTGGTGGCCGGGTATTCACCATGGGATATCCCCCAGCTTGATTACTACGAGTTCAGGTTCCGCTTCAATCGCCGCCGATCTGTTCGAAAACTCGCGGCGCCGGCCCTCTCCCCCTCCCGACCACCCATATCAGCATACTCTCGTGGGTGGCCGGGAGGGGGAGAGGGCCGGAACAGACGCAAAAAATGCGCGGAAGCGCATATTCGAACAAACACTAAAGCTCGTGGCCTCCTGTTCTATCGACTTCTCCAACAAGCAGTGCGACTGGAACCCGTGCCATCCAAGAATCTCGTCGGCGGCAGACCCAGCTCCGCCCCAGGAACAATTTTTAGTCGCGGTTGAGGGTTCGGGATGAGTGGGATCGTGCTCGGTGCACGGGGTTCGGGGAGCCCCGAGCTTGCCTCGACGACGTCATGGGGACTGCTCGAAGCCACCGGACGGCGTTTTCGGATTCGACAGGCACACCGGTCCGCCCGCGCCGCTCGGCGGCACGTCCCGGTCCGGGGGAGAGGCGTGCTGTCTCAGGCGATGGGCGCGGTCATGATCGCGTCGAGGGCCTCCTGCGCCCGGGCGGCATAGTGCCGGTTGGCCTCGGGCAGATAACGGAAGCGTCCGTCGCAGCGCACGATGGCGATGGCCGCGTTGGTCAAGCAGGCGAGATTTCTGGGCAGGTGACGCACGTAGGCCCGGCATCGGTCTTCGTCGTAGGTGAAGTCGCGCACGTAGTGCAGGCGGTTCTCGATATGCCAGTGGTTGCGCACCAGTTCGAGCAACTCCTCGGGTCCGGCGCGCTCTGCGCCGAGCGAGGTGAGGCTCCAGGTCACCTCGATGCTGCGCTTGCCGGTCTTGAGGATCTCGCGTTCGCGCTCGATGCGCATGGCCTGGCGTCGCCCGTGGAGGTTGGCGTAGCCGTCCCACTCGGCAGCGGAGAGGTCGACGACGGCGCAGCGTCGGCGCTCGATGCGGCCATGGCCCTTGTCGACGGTTTCGTGCCAGAGCGCATCGCTGAAGTCGATCGCCTTGAGGTCTTCGAAGATCATCTCCTGGTTGTCCTTGACCGCGCTCATCACGTAGTCGGCGCGACGCCCGAGCAGGCAGCGCGCGGTCTCGTGCTGAGCGTGCATCGCGTCCATGGTGACGATCCGGCCTGTGAGGTCGAGGCCGCTGGAGAGTTCGCGCACGGCCGGGATTTCGTTGCTCTTGCGGTCGACCTCGACCTGCCCGAGGACCACGCCGGTGTCGTGCTCGACCGCCGCCACCATCATCCTGCGCCCGTCTTCGGTCTGCTTCGAGGCGCCGCGCAGATCCTTTCCGTCCATGGCGACCGGCGCGTGCGCGCTGCCATGCTGGCCGGTCCACTGGCTAATCGCGTTGTCCAGGGTCTCTGGCGGCAGGGCGGTGAGGGTCTTGTGGAAGGTGGTGATCGCGGGCGGGGTGTAGCGCTGTTTGGAAGGGCTCCAGAACGCACCCACCGCCTCGAGCTGCTCCTGGGAGAGCAGGGCGGCGAACTGGGCGAACGCGTTCACCCCCCGGTATCCGGCAAGCCGGGCGGCGACGGCGATCACCAGAATGGTGTTGAGCGCATAGCGCTTGCCCCGGGCATGGCGGTACTCGGGCACCTCACCCAGACACTCGAACAGGCTGCGCAGCCGGGGCGCGGCCATCGGCTCGGTGTGCTGCTCGGCGTTCCAGTGTGCCGGCATCCCGGTACGGCTCAGCGCCTCGGGGGCGCCGTCTGTCAGTCCGAACACGAAGACCTCCTTGGGCTGACCGTGGTGGCGCCAGCGCGCTGCCCCTCCGGGCTCACGGGCAAAGCCCCGCGTCAGCCCCAGAGAGCGCCAGTTCGACGCGCGGTAGCAGGTGCCGGCAAATCGCGAGACGTCCACGAACGTCTCCGCCAGAAGAGCCGGATATCCGTGCACCGCCTGGATGTCCTCAGACAGCCGCCGCAGGCTCAGCCCCAGCACACGGGAGGCCAGGTTCGGCACTCGGCCAGGCGTCAGAATGACGAAGCGCGAGTTGTTGGCGATCAGATGCAGACGCCGGAACTGCTGCTCGGCCGACCACCCGATCCAGCGATCACGCGCGCCCAGCTTGAACGCGCCGGGCTGCCAGCCGATCAGTGCGAGCCAGGTCTCGCCATGCACCGCGACATGGCGCAGGCCCTTGCCGATGACGCCGTGGAACGCCAGGTAGTGGTGCTGCTCCACCAACCGGTCCCAGCGCCGGTGCTCCTGCGCGCCCCAGGTCGGACGCACCGTGACCGCGCGCAAATCAATGGACGAATCCGAGACCGGCAGCGTCGCCATGACCGGCACACTGCCACACCGAGAATGAAATGGCCAGCGCCGCGATCACCTCACCCTGATCACTGGGCGGACAAAAAACTAGCCCTGAGCTCCGCCCCCGGATCTAGGCACGACGAGAGTGAATAGGATACCCTATTCAAAAGATAACGTCGGTGTGCTTAGCGGGTGATCAAAGCCGGGACGAGTGGAAGGGGTTAGCTTTGGGCATGACGCGATTATGAAGCACCTCGCGATCGGCTTTGCCTTGCTTCTTCTTGCCACCGCGGCCGCGAGAGGCACCGAACCTCTGCCCCGTTACGGCAATGATTGCGCCTACTGCGTCCCGATGGAAGTCGACCGTCTGGCCGCGCTGCTCGGAGACCACATCCTCAGGGACTTGGTTTGTCGCCTTTCCCACGAGCGCTATTCGTTTGGGAGCCTGAGTTCCGCGCTCGGCATGGCGGAGGGGCAGGTGATGCGGCGGATCAATACCTTGCGCGGTTGGAGGTTGGTGCGCACGGTCGGGAACGATTCGGCACACACCATCGTCGAGCCCATCCCTGGCGAAGGTGCGCAAACGCTACGCCGCTGGGCGTCGAGATATTGTCCCACGGGCGATGAGTGTGGGAGAGCAGTCGCAAGCCAGGACGGTCAAAATGATAGGCGAGCGATTAGCGGCATGGGGACTGCTTCATTCGGCAGCGGCGAAGCGAGACTAATACCAACCGCCCCAGAGTTTGACTCGCGCAAAGGTTTACACGCTAGGTTTAGTGTGATTCAAGGTTGTTGGCAACAAGGGAGTGTGTTCAATGCCAACGATTCCTTTGCGAAACGACTTTGATGCTGAAAGAGTCCGTGTTCTTGCGGCACGGAGCGATGATGGGAACCAGGCGCGACGGCTTTTGTCGATGGCGGCCATCTACGATGGGATGGATCGAGCGTGCGCGGCGGGTATTGGCGGCATGGATCGGCAGACGTTGCGGGACTGGGTTCACCGGTTCAACGCGGGAGGTCCGGCCGGTCTGATCGACCGCAAGCCGAACGGGGCGTTGCGTCGGTTGACGCCGTCGCAAATGGCGGCGCTTTCGCGGGCTATCGAGGCCGGTCCCGATCCCGAACGGGATGGGGTCGTGCGCTGGCGCTGCATCGATCTCAAGCAACTGATCCGAACGCGCTTCGGCGTGGACTATCACGAGCGGAGCGTCGGCAAGCTGCTGGCCGCGCTCGGGTTCTCGCATATTTCCGCGCGCCCGCGCCACGTCGGCCAGGATGCGCGGGCACAGGAGGAATTTAAAAAAAAGTTTTCCCGAACACTTGGCGAAAATCGTAGCGGCACAGCCACCGGACACGCCCATCGAGGTTTGGTTTCAAGATGAAATGCGCGTCGGCCAGAAGAACAGCCTGGTGCGCCAGTGGGCCCCAAAGGGATCGCGCCCGCGCCAGGTCAAGGACCTACGGACCTCTTCGGCGTATCTCTTCGGCGCCATCTGCCCCGAGCGCGGTGAGGGCGCGGCGCTGGTCATGCCGCGCGCCAATACTGAGTCGTCCGTGAAGAACCCTGATTTCAAGCTGAAGCGGCGATTGGGTTTGCGGTGGGGTGCGAGATGTCGCTGAGGAGCGCGGCCAGGATTTGGACAAACAAACGCCTCAGCCATTTGAGGACAAGGCGGTAGTTGTAGCCGGCGCCGGCGAGGATGGCGTTGATCTTGTCGCCGTCGCGGCCTTTGAGGAAGTTGCGCCCCAGCCTGCCATCGCTCTTGAGATGTCCGATCACGGCCTCGACGGCGGAGCGCCGCCTGAGCTCCTTCTTGATCGTCGGCGTGATGCCGCGTTTCTGGCCTGATCTAAAGACGCGGTGTTTGTTGGGGTAATCGTGGCCCTGGTATCCCTTGTCGACATAGATGCGCTCGGCCGATATCCCCGTCCAGCGTTCCATCTCTTCGATCACCTGCCTCAAGGTGTGGCCATCATAGGGATTGCCGTGGAAGGCCTTGACGTGGGCGACGAACTGGCCGCCGGGGGGGCGGAAATTGGTCGCCGCCACGGAGACCTTGCAGCCGAACTCGTACGGCTTGTGCGCCTTCCCTTTGCCGATGCATTCGACCTCGGGCGCGTGGAGCGAATAGACCTTGGGCAAGGGGTCGCGCCGCTTCTGGGTCGACACCCGCTCGGCCAGCCACAAGGGGCGGCGGAAGGTATCCCGTAGGCTCTCCTCCTGGGCCGTCTTGCGGCGGATGTCGCGGACGGTGCGCCCGAGATAGGTCTTGAGCTTGCGCAGGGCCTTGTTGGCCCGCTTGTGCTGTTTGGCATGGCGGTAGCGGCCTTGCATGATCAACGCCCTCTTGCCCAGGCGGGTATAGGACTGACGCAGGGCAATGCCGTGCTCCCGTGCCAGTCGCACCAGCCGCTCGCGGGCTCGTTGCATCAGTTTGGCGGCGGTCGGAAAGGCAATCGCCTTCTCTTGTACGGTGGTGTCCACCGTCACCCGCTCGAGGTCCTTCTCCCGCAGCGCCCCCACCCGGTGGGCCACGGCCAGGCTCTCCTGGAATACCTTCTCCAAACCTTCCGGCCCGATCCGGTCCCGCCACCGGGTCATCGACGAGCGCTCCATGGGCAGCTCATGCTGAAAGTACTCTTCGCCGCAGAAGCACTGGAAGTATGGGTCGTAGACCCAGCGCTCGCAGACCTCCTCATCCGAGAGATCGAACATATGCTTGAGGATGTGCAGCCCAACCATCAACCGCGTCGGGACCCCCGGCCGACCCTCCTCCGAATACAAGGCTTCATAGGTCTCGTCGAAGAAAGTCCACGCGATCCGGCCCCCCAACACCACCAACTCGTGGCGCAGGTTGATGATGTTTTCGAACCGCGAGCGGAACAGGTCCTCTATTCCCGATGACACCTTGCGCGATGGCTTCATCACAGTTCTCCAATCCCAATCGACGGGAGCAGAGAATCACGTTCCGCAACGGAAGGGAATCCCCAAAATCAATTATTTCAAATCACAAGCTTTTCAGGCCCAAAACCCGTTTTCTTGCAAATCCGATTACTTCGCCAAACCGAAAGAGCTACCAACATCAGCCGCTTACGCGTTCTTCACGGGCGACTGATGAGGCCATGAAGCAGCTGGGCGATGTCGGGCAGATCGAGTTGATCGCGGTCGACGTTCGCGACGAGGAATCGGTCGAGGAAGCGGTCGCGGGCGCGTACGCCGTCGTCAATTTGATTGGTATTCGCTACGCGGCAACGCAACAAAAACTTCCGGCCGTCCATGTCGATGGCGCCCGACGGATTGCCGAGGCCGCGGCGGCGGCGAAAGTCGAGCGGCTTGTGCAGGTTTCCTTGATCAGCGCGGACCCGAAGTCGCAATCGCTTTTTGCCAGAACCAAGGCAGCCAGTGAAGCCGCCGCTCGGGAAGCGTTTCCTAATGTAACGATCGTGCGGCCCAGCATTATGTTTGGCCTCGGGGATGATTTCTTTAAGGCTCAGTTCGCATTTGGTATGCATTGTGGTAGAATGTTCCCGGTTTGTTTAGGGGAGCGAGGAGATGGATCACGAGCGGTTTCGAGACTGGCTTTCGCATGTGGACGGGCTGACGCCGGCCCAGCGCGAGGAGGTGATGGCGGCCCTGTCGGGACGGCCGGAGGGCGCGGCCTCGCTGGCGGCGATCGAACTCGGCGTGGACGAAGCGCGGCGCTGCCCGCATTGCGGCAGCGGCGGGGCGGTCTCGCGCGGCAAGGCGCGCGGTCTGCGCCGCTACCGGTGCAAGGCTTGCGGGAAGACATTCGGCGCGCTGACCGGTACGCCGCTTTCGGGCCTGCACCGCAAGGAGCGCTGGCTGTCCTTCGGCAAGGCCCTGGCGCAAGGGGAAACGGTGCGCGCCTCGGCGCGGCGGTGCGGCATTGCGCCGAGCACGGCGTTTCGCTGGCGCCACCGCTTCCTTGAGGCGGTCCGGCAAGCCCCGGACCGGCTCGGCGGGATCGTCGAGGCCGACGAGACCTTCGTGCTCGAAAGCCGGAAGGGAGACCGGAAACTGGACCGCAAGCCACGCCGGCGCGGCGGAAAAGCCGGCAAGCGCGGGATCTCTCGTGAGCAAGTGCCGGTTCTGGTCGCCGCCGACCGTGGCGGCGCAACGCTCAGCAGGACGCTGCCCACCGTCAATGCCGATAGCCTGAAGGAGGCGCTGGAACCGGTCATTGCCCCGGATGCCTTGCTCGTCTCCGACGCCAGCCGCTGTTACCCGCCCGCCGCAGCGGCGCTCGCCATCCGCCACGAGACGGTCAATCTCTCCGCCGGAGAACGGGTACGCGGCGCCCTGCACATCCAGACGGTCAACAGCCGTCATAGCCAACTCAAGGGCTTCCTGCGACGCTACCGCGGCATCGCCACCAAGTATCTCGACAGTTACCTGCGCTGGTTCCATCTCATCGAACTCGCCGACCGACCGACCCCGAGAGCATGCTTGGCCGCAGCCATGGCGAAGCCATGCATACGGTTCACGAACTGAGCCTTCTTTAAACGTTTTGCCGGGCTCCCGGAGTTTCTGTCGATGCCTGGGATGCTACATCGCAAGATTCTCTTCAAACCGGTTTTTGCCGGTGACGTGGGCGCCGCCATCACCCGTATCTTGGGAAATTCCAGAACGGTTGCCAGGACCTATGAGATGGGCGGACCGGTAACGATGAGCTTGGAAACACTGTTTTCCTTCGTGCTGAAGGGGAAACCGAGATCTCCGCTCAAGTCAGCCATGTGGATGGCCGAGGTCGAGGCGAC
>CBDCME010000081.1:0-138977 GCA_965218865.1 Alphaproteobacteria bacterium | reverse complement strand
CGCTGCCATGCTGGCCGGTCCACTGGCTAATCGCGTTGTCCAGGGTCTCTGGCGGCAGGGCGGTGAGGGTCTTGTGGAAGGTGGTGATCGCGGGCGGGGTGTAGCGCTGTTTGGAAGGGCTCCAGAACGCACCCACCGCCTCGAGCTGCTCCTGGGAGAGCAGGGCGGCGAACTGGGCGAACGCGTTCACCCCCCGGTATCCGGCAAGCCGGGCGGCGACGGCGATCACCAGAATGGTGTTGAGCGCATAGCGCTTGCCCCGGGCATGGCGGTACTCGGGCACCTCACCCAGACACTCGAACAGGCTGCGCAGCCGGGGCGCGGCCATCGGCTCGGTGTGCTGCTCGGCGTTCCAGTGTGCCGGCATCCCGGTACGGCTCAGCGCCTCGGGGGCGCCGTCTGTCAGTCCGAACACGAAGACCTCCTTGGGCTGACCGTGGTGGCGCCAGCGCGCTGCCCCTCCGGGCTCACGGGCAAAGCCCCGCGTCAGCCCCAGAGAGCGCCAGTTCGACGCGCGGTAGCAGGTGCCGGCAAATCGCGAGACGTCCACGAACGTCTCCGCCAGAAGAGCCGGATATCCGTGCACCGCCTGGATGTCCTCAGACAGCCGCCGCAGGCTCAGCCCCAGCACACGGGAGGCCAGGTTCGGCACTCGGCCAGGCGTCAGAATGACGAAGCGCGAGTTGTTGGCGATCAGATGCAGACGCCGGAACTGCTGCTCGGCCGACCACCCGATCCAGCGATCACGCGCGCCCAGCTTGAACGCGCCGGGCTGCCAGCCGATCAGTGCGAGCCAGGTCTCGCCATGCACCGCGACATGGCGCAGGCCCTTGCCGATGACGCCGTGGAACGCCAGGTAGTGGTGCTGCTCCACCAACCGGTCCCAGCGCCGGTGCTCCTGCGCGCCCCAGGTCGGACGCACCGTGACCGCGCGCAAATCAATGGACGAATCCGAGACCGGCAGCGTCGCCATGACCGGCACACTGCCACACCGAGAATGAAATGGCCAGCGCCGCGATCACCTCACCCTGATCACTGGGCGGACAAAAAACTAGTCCTGCCGCTTGACCGAAGGACAAAGAATCCCTATGCTTGAGATCGCCTGATCAGCAATTCCAAGCTCGGTCGCGCGGTAACGCGACGGTTGATACAAAGCCCCGGTTCCTGCCGGGGCTTTCTCTGTCTACCAAATCAGCGCGTGAATTTCAATTCCTAGCGCTTTGCTCCCGACAGGCATTGTCTGAGCCCGAAATCATAAATCTCCTCCCGCTGTTCGCGATTCAGCCCGCGTACCATTGGCAAGAGAGTGGCATAGACTTGCTCATAGGTCTTTGCGTTCACAATCTTGATCAGCCTGACCATTTCCTCGATAGAAATACCCGGAGTCCGATCCGCGCTCGTTCTGGCTATGGTTCTGACGCATGTATCGATCACCAGGCGCTCAATCTCAGTGCGGATTTCGCCCGCGGTTGCAGCCTGACCGGCGTGGTAGCAGAAACCCAAGAGTCCGGCGAAACACAAAGCGGCGAAGGTATGCTTCAAGACTATCTTGACCGGCATGGCAGCCTTCCTATGGCGAAGGAACACCCCGGCGGGATTGCCGGGCCGGCTTGCCGAGCAACACACGAGCGACGTGAGTTCCCGATTATTTCCGGTAAAGGTCTTCTATTCGCGGGCGACCCGACACAGAGTCGCTCGCAATATACTCGGCAAGCACGATCAACTTACCTGGATTGACGCGATCCGTCAATACCGATATATAATTCCCAAAATATACCCCTTCCATGGCCGTTCCCCTAAATCGTCGCCCGTGAAGAACGTGTAAGCGGCTGATGTTGGTAGCTCTTTCGGTTTGGCGAAGTAATCGGATTTGCAAGAAAACGGGTTTTGGGCCTGAAAAGCTTGTGATTTGAAATAATTGATTTTGGGGATTCCCTTCCGTTGCGGAACGTGATTCTCTGCTCCCGTCGATTGGGATTGGAGAACTGTGATGAAGCCATCGCGCAAGGTGTCATCGGGAATAGAGGACCTGTTCCGCTCGCGGTTCGAAAACATCATCAACCTGCGCCACGAGTTGGTGGTGTTGGGGGGCCGGATCGCGTGGACTTTCTTCGACGAGACCTATGAAGCCTTGTATTCGGAGGAGGGTCGGCCGGGGGTCCCGACGCGGTTGATGGTTGGGCTGCACATCCTCAAGCATATGTTCGATCTCTCGGATGAGGAGGTCTGCGAGCGCTGGGTCTACGACCCATACTTCCAGTGCTTCTGCGGCGAAGAGTACTTTCAGCATGAGCTGCCCATGGAGCGCTCGTCGATGACCCGGTGGCGGGACCGGATCGGGCCGGAAGGTTTGGAGAAGGTATTCCAGGAGAGCCTGGCCGTGGCCCACCGGGTGGGGGCGCTGCGGGAGAAGGACCTCGAGCGGGTGACGGTGGACACCACCGTACAAGAGAAGGCGATTGCCTTTCCGACCGCCGCCAAACTGATGCAACGAGCCCGCGAGCGGCTGGTGCGACTGGCACGGGAGCACGGCATTGCCCTGCGTCAGTCCTATACCCGCCTGGGCAAGAGGGCGTTGATCATGCAAGGCCGCTACCGCCATGCCAAACAGCACAAGCGGGCCAACAAGGCCCTGCGCAAGCTCAAGACCTATCTCGGGCGCACCGTCCGCGACATCCGCCGCAAGACGGCCCAGGAGGAGAGCCTACGGGATACCTTCCGCCGCCCCTTGTGGCTGGCCGAGCGGGTGTCGACCCAGAAGCGGCGCGACCCCTTGCCCAAGGTCTATTCGCTCCACGCGCCCGAGGTCGAATGCATCGGCAAAGGGAAGGCGCACAAGCCGTACGAGTTCGGCTGCAAGGTCTCCGTGGCGGCGACCAATTCCCGCCCCCCCGGCGGCCAGTTCGTCGCCCACGTCAAGGCCTTCCACGGCAATCCCTATGATGGCCACACCTTGAGGCAGGTGATCGAAGAGATGGAACGCTGGACGGGGATATCGGCCGAGCGCATCTATGTCGACAAGGGATACCAGGGCCACGATTACCCCAACAAACACCGCGTCTTTAGATCAGGCCAGAAACGCGGCATCACGCCGACGATCAAGAAGGAGCTCAGGCGGCGCTCCGCCGTCGAGGCCGTGATCGGACATCTCAAGAGCGATGGCAGGCTGGGGCGCAACTTCCTCAAAGGCCGCGACGGCGACAAGATCAACGCCATCCTCGCCGGCGCCGGCTACAACTACCGCCTTGTCCTCAAATGGCTGAGGCGTTTGTTTGTCCAAATCCTGGCCGCGCTCCTCAGCGACATCTCGCACCCCACCGCAAACCCAATCGCCGCTTCAGCTTGAAATCAGGGTTCTTCACGGACGACTAAATCACAACGACGAATTACAAAAAAGATTTTCACCAGGCGGAAAAACCGACTGGGTCGGATCCGGTCATTTTCGGAACCTTATCTACCTTAGCACGCTCATCTTAACAATATCATCAAGTCCGCCGACCGGTCCGTGGTCTCTCCGCCCCGATGGTCCCGGAAAAATCGCCCACCAATGAATTGAACGCGGAGTGAAAGCGCCTCACTTGGCCATCCCTAAGTGTTCGTTCGAAAATGCGCGGCGGCGCATTTTTTGCGTCTGTCCCTCTCCCCCTCCCGGCCACCCACGAGAGTATGCTGATAGGGGTGGCCGGGGGTGGCGGGGGTCGGGAGGGGGCGGGGGTCGGGAGGGGGACAGCGCCGGCGCCGCGAGTTTTCGAACAGTCCCGGGACCGCAATACCTCGTCCATGGAGATCTCGGAAAATCCATGATCCACGCGGAGGGATAAATTCGATCCCCCAGGAGCCGTGGTTCCGATGCCTTTCACGCTTCCAAAAAGTAAGGAAACGGCTCGGGCGTTCGTCACCGGACGAATCTCGATCCGGATTTGTCGTGGGACACCCTTTCCGCTAACCTTGTCGCCAACCAGCCACCCGGGGAATCATGGCCGATGACGAAGTCTCTCGCCCTTGCCCTCGCTTTTTTTTTGCCGCCACGCCCGCGATGGGCGACGAAGCCGTTTTCCCGTACAGCGGTGAACGTGTCCGTTATGACCAGAATCCGGATTGCGTCCACTGCTCGATGACGGAGATCGACCGGCTCGTCGCCATGCTGGGCGACGACGTCCTCAGGGACATGGTGTGCCGGCTGTCCTCGGAGCGCTACGCGTTCGGGTCCTTAAGTTCCGCGCTCGGTGTTCCGGAGGGTCAGGTGTTGCGGCGGATCAAGACCTTGCAGGGTTGGGGGCTGGTTCGCTTGCTCCGGCACGATTCGGCGACCACCATCGTCGAGGCGATCCCCGGCGGCGGCGCCGAAACGCTGCGGCGGTGGGCGTACAAATATTGCCCCCAGGGCGATGCCTGCGGGACACCGGTCGCGAATTCAAACCCGAAAAACGAGAAGCCCGCGGCGAGAGCGGCCGGCGGCGGCGCCGTTTCGGCACCTTCCGGCGGAAAGCCGCGGACAAAACAATTTTTCGATTTCATGGTGAAACGGGAACACTTGAGATTGAAAAAGGAATCGGGCGCGGACTGGCCTTGGACGAACGACCGAATCCTCAAGACGTACAAATTCACCAACATCAAACGCGAGTTCGATCGGACGACTCGTTGGATGCGCTTCAATTGGACCGGCCCTAACGAGGGGCGGCCGGACGGGGAAGTCGTCTTCAACTGTGGCTTATTCCGGTATTTCGGCACGATCGAATTCGCCGAGGCCATCGGCTGGCAGCGTCAGTGGTCACCCGAAAAGATCATCGAAGTCGCGAAAGACCGCCATGAGAAGGGCCAACCCGTATTTACGGGCGCCTACATTATTCCGACCTTGGGAAAAAAAGGCGACAAGGCCGACATCGTGTGCAATTCGATCTTAACCTCCCTTTGGAACGCTCGGGACAAGATCGCGGCCACGGCTCGAAAAACCAATTCGTGGCGCCTAACGGCGGAACAGATGCGCAACTTGCCCGGCTTCGGGGGAACCGGATTTATGACCAAGGAAGTCTTGCAGGATGTGATGCATACGCCCGTATTGTGGGACGCGTTCGACCGCAACGAATGGTGTCCCGCCGGACCCGGGGCGAGGCGCGGCCTGAACCGGGTCGTCGGCCGCCCGGTGGACACGAACGTCCCGGATTCGGAATTGGTCGAGGAAATGCGCGAGCTCCTGGCCATAGCGCCAAAATATTTACCGGAATCCATGCCGGAGTTGGAATTGCACGATATCCAGTTCCAACTCTGCGAATTCGATAAATACGAAAGAGTAAGACGAGGTGAAGGACATCCAAAAACAAAATATGATCATACGAAAGTCCATCGTTAGAATTAACCCCCATTGTTTTCTCTAAGAGCCTGTTCGAAAATGCGCGTCCGCGCATTTTTTACGTCTGTTCCGGCCCTCTCCCCCTCCCGGCCCTCTCCCCCTCCCGGCCACCCACGAGAGGTTGCTGATATGGGTGGCCGGGAGGGGGAGAGGGCCGGCGCCGCGAGTTTTCAAACAGGCTCTAACTTTTTGGGGTGAATTTTTGTGAGTCCCGGCCGTAATTGTAAGCGTTGGCGTCATCACCAACGGGCCCCGTTCGGTACGAGGCCCTCCCCGGGTCTTAAAAGTCGGCATCAGCGCGCTTGACAGCCTCCCTGGTCAGTAGGAATAATTCTAACATCGCGTCGCTCATGATTTGGACAATGACTCGACCGCAGAATATGACGCGTTCCGAGCTGGAATCGCGCTACGACCGAGCCATACCGGCGGCCGTTGTGAACGCGACCTGCCCTGAAATAGGATTTATCCAGTGTTGAGCTTCGCTCAGACGGCGGCGGCGGCTGTACGACCAGGTAACGCGCGAACTCGACGAGGCCATGACCGTTGGCGGCCGGCCCGAGGGCGCCCATATCGCCTATTGCCTTCGCGAACTCGCCTATTGCCAGGCCGAGATCGGCAGCCATTACAAGCGCCTCGCACAACTCCTCGGTTTCGGAAATGACCAACCGGCCAACGCCCACGAAACGGCGAACCGGGTACCTGGCCGGGCTAAATAGTCGCCCGTGAAGAACGTGTAAGCGGCTGATGTTGGTAGCTCTTTCGGTTTGGCGAAGTAATCGGATTTGCAAGAAAACGGGTTTTGGGCCTGAAAAGCTTGTGATTTGAAATAATTGATTTTGGGGATTCCCTTCCGTTGCGGAACGTGATTCTCTGCTCCCGTCGATTGGGATTGGAGAACTGTGATGAAGCCATCGCGCAAGGTGTCATCGGGAATAGAGGACCTGTTCCGCTCGCGGTTCGAAAACATCATCAACCTGCGCCACGAGTTGGTGGTGTTGGGGGGCCGGATCGCGTGGACTTTCTTCGACGAGACCTATGAAGCCTTGTATTCGGAGGAGGGTCGGCCGGGGGTCCCGACGCGGTTGATGGTTGGGCTGCACATCCTCAAGCATATGTTCGATCTCTCGGATGAGGAGGTCTGCGAGCGCTGGGTCTACGACCCATACTTCCAGTGCTTCTGCGGCGAAGAGTACTTTCAGCATGAGCTGCCCATGGAGCGCTCGTCGATGACCCGGTGGCGGGACCGGATCGGGCCGGAAGGTTTGGAGAAGGTATTCCAGGAGAGCCTGGCCGTGGCCCACCGGGTGGGGGCGCTGCGGGAGAAGGACCTCGAGCGGGTGACGGTGGACACCACCGTACAAGAGAAGGCGATTGCCTTTCCGACCGCCGCCAAACTGATGCAACGAGCCCGCGAGCGGCTGGTGCGACTGGCACGGGAGCACGGCATTGCCCTGCGTCAGTCCTATACCCGCCTGGGCAAGAGGGCGTTGATCATGCAAGGCCGCTACCGCCATGCCAAACAGCACAAGCGGGCCAACAAGGCCCTGCGCAAGCTCAAGACCTATCTCGGGCGCACCGTCCGCGACATCCGCCGCAAGACGGCCCAGGAGGAGAGCCTACGGGATCCCTTCCGCCGCCCCTTGTGGCTGGCCGAGCGGGTGTCGACCCAGAAGCGGCGCGACCCCTTGCCCAAGGTCTATTCGCTCCACGCGCCCGAGGTCGAATGCATCGGCAAAGGGAAGGCGCACAAGCCGTACGAGTTCGGCTGCAAGGTCTCCGTGGCGGCGACCAATTCCCGCCCCCCCGGCGGCCAGTTCGTCGCCCACGTCAAGGCCTTCCACGGCAATCCCTATGATGGCCACACCTTGAGGCAGGTGATCGAAGAGATGGAACGCTGGACGGGGATATCGGCCGAGCGCATCTATGTCGACAAGGGATACCAGGGCCACGATTACCCCAACAAACACCGCGTCTTTAGATCAGGCCAGAAACGCGGCATCACGCCGACGATCAAGAAGGAGCTCAGGCGGCGCTCCGCCGTCGAGGCCGTGATCGGACATCTCAAGAGCGATGGCAGGCTGGGGCGCAACTTCCTCAAAGGCCGCGACGGCGACAAGATCAACGCCATCCTCGCCGGCGCCGGCTACAACTACCGCCTTGTCCTCAAATGGCTGAGGCGTTTGTTTGTCCAAATCCTGGCCGCGCTCCTCAGCGACATCTCGCACCCCACCGCAAACCCAATCGCCGCTTCAGCTTGAAATCAGGGTTCTTCACGGACGACAACTTATACCAACCGCCCCAGAGTTTGACTCGCGCAAAGGTTTACACGCTAGGTTTTGTGTGATTCAAGGTTGTTGGCAACAAGGGAGTGTGTTCAATGCCAACGATTCCTTTGCGAAACGACTTTGATGCTGAAAGAGTCCGTGTTCTTGCGGCACGGAGCGATGATGGGAACCAGGCGCGACGGCTTTTGTCGATGGCGGCCATCTACGATGGGATGGATCGAGCGTGCGCGGCGGGTATTGGCGGCATGGATCGGCAGACGTTGCGGGACTGGGTTCACCGGTTCAACGCGGGAGGTCCGGCCGGTCTGATCGACCGCAAGCCGAACGGGGCGTTGCGTCGGTTGACGCCGTCGCAAATGGCGGCGCTTTCGCGGGCTATCGAGGCCGGTCCCGATCCCGAACGGGATGGGGTCGTGCGCTGGCGCTGCATCGATCTCAAGCAACTGATCCGAACGCGCTTCGGCGTGGACTATCACGAGCGGAGCGTCGGCAAGCTGCTGGCCGCGCTCGGGTTCTCGCATATTTCCGCGCGCCCGCGCCACGTCGGCCAGGATGCGCGGGCACAGGAGGAATTTAAAAAAAGTTTTCCCGAACACTTGGCAAAAATCGTAGCGGCACAGCCACCGGACACGCCCATCGAGGTTTGGTTTCAAGATGAAATGCGCGTCGGCCAGAAGAACAGCCTGGTGCGCCAGTGGGCCCCAAAGGGATCGCGCCCGCGCCAGGTCAAGGACCTACGGACCTCTTCGGCGTATCTCTTCGGCGCCATCTGCCCCGAGCGCGGTGAGGGCGCGGCGCTGGTCATGCCGCGCGCCAATACTGAAGCCATGGACCTGCATCTCGAGGAAATCAGCCGGGCCGTTGCCCCAAACGCCCATGCCGTCGTGCTGCTCGACCAAGCCGCATGGCACACCACTGCCAAACTCGGCATCCCGGAGAACATCTCCCTCGTGCCTTTGCCACCCAAGTCCCCGGAGCTCAATCCCGCCGAAAATGTCTGGCAATACCTCCGCCAGAACTGGCTCTCCAATCGTGTCTTCGACTCCTATGAAGCCATCGTCGAGGCCTCTTGCCAAGCCTGGAACAACCTGACCGACCAACCTTGGAAGATCATGTCCATCGGCCTCAGAGCGTGGGCTCGCACAAGGCAATGTTAAGGGCGGTTGGTATAAATAGCGATTTTTTTAGCCACCCGTTCGCGCCGATGATATTCAGGGGCACCAATCGTTTTTTGATAATCAGGTATGCTCAGTGTCTGTTGGAAAATGCGCGTCCGCGCATTTTTTGCGTCTGTCCCTCTCCCCCTCCCGGCCACCCACGAGAGTATGTGGGTGGCCGGGAGGGGGAGAGGGCCGGCGCCGCGCGTTTTCAAACAAACTGTCAGACATTCCGATAAATTTGATTGACACGAGCTCACGAATTGTGAACCCATAAAATCTTGCCGTCAAGCCTGTGCGACCCACTAAGTCTTTGATTTAGAGCCATTTTTGATGGTCGAGAAAAAGCCACAGCCAAAACAACCAACTAAGCGATAGAAGAAACCAATATCCCTTCTCACCCTCTGGAATTCGAGGATGCGGTTAAGGGGTTGAGTTTTGTTCCTGTTGAGAAGCCAGATCAAGAAGACAGCCCTAAAGACTGGCTGGAGCGCGGTACCACATATCCGCATCCGTATTGCATTAAACGTGCGGTCAGCGGTGGACGACTCCCATAATTGGTGAATTTTGGCGCCGTTGGACACCAAGCAGTTTGGAGCAGCCATACGTCGACAAAACAATCATTTGCCACTAATCAACAAGAGACCATGTATTGATGTTTATTTTTTTGATTATTATGTTTTTCTTTTGATTTCCTTTTAATTCAACGAAAACTATATCATCCTTAATCTCCAACAAATTATAGTTGTCCAAATTTTTTCTTCCAAGAGAGCGTTTTCTCGCGACGCCGGAAGAAATAATTTAAAAACAGCCCTCATTCGCCCTAAAATCGTTCTTATGTATATCACCCCCCAAAAATAAAACCCGACCTTTCTTTTTTACCATTTTACGGAATTTTCTGTAATACGTATTGTAATTTTTCCATTTCTCCGCGCCGCGGGTTAGACAGCTCCCCGAACATATTATCGTGATTTTTTATCGTGGTTAAGTTCGTCGGCAAGCCATTCTTCTTGTTCTTTCCCAAGTATCGTCGGATATTTTGTACGAGCCGAAGACGGACGATTAGCTCGTCTTGGGGGACGATCCCGATAATATCTTACATCCAACAAAATGAATTTAATGTGATCTTTTTCAAAGGAATGATATACATGGGGTTCATTAGTTGAACATTTCATATATTCATGGAATAGGTTTCGGAATTCAATTTTTAATTTATCGGGATGGTCGGCTCCGTTCGCGTTATTCGGACCAAAATCATGGTCGTCCCAAATCGCATTATATGGAATTTTATCAATTAAACTTTTGAAGTTCGCCTCGCTGAACTGCTCGTCGTATCGTTTCTTCATTTCTTGGTGATGCCATCCCGAAAATGGGGCATAAATGTTGTCTCCTAACAGTAGGAGATGGTCGGGTTTTGCATTTTCAATGTCTTTCCAGGCCGGTTGTTCGGGTCGGTCTTGAATTTTCGCACAGGAAGCGAAGGCGATTTTCATTTAGTTACCCCTCTAACCGTCTGTTCGAAAATGCGCGGACGCGCATTTTTTGCGTCTGTTCCGGCCCTCTCCCCCTCCCGGCCACCCAAATCAGCAACCTCTCGTGGGTGGCCGGTAGGGGGAGAGGGCCGGTGCCGCGAGTTTTCGAACAGACTGTAACAAAATTCCGACGTCCAACGTGGTGGAATCCGGATGGCCCGTAACACATCGATTCGATTCGCGATGATAACAGCCCCGAACACGCGCAAGAATAGCGGACGCGGTTGAGGAGTTCCAGCCGATTGCCCATTCGCCGTGCTCACCGCCGACCAGATTTTGAGCGGCCGTAGGGAAAACGAGATTTGGACGGGCGGAACGTCGGTCGCGACAATGCGCTACCTCAACATCCATCACACCGTGATCCCATCGATCAGTTACCGAGGCTGTGTGATCCGGTCTCGCGGGTTTTCCCGATCGCCAGCGAGTGATCGGGCATTCGTCGTGGATGTGGCGGTGGAATTTGGTAAGGTAGCGGATCGGTGCCGACCCGGGAGAGGCCGGGTACTGGCGCCGCCGCATGGGGAAAGCCAGGAGTGACGACTGGTTGTCCCGCCGCCGCTTCAGCTTGGCATCAGCGACAGGTCCACGAAAATGACACTTCCGGTGAACTCCGACTCGGCTCGGGACATCGCCTATCATCTCCATCCCTACACCGATCCGGTGGCCCACGAATCTCGGGGACCTCATATCATCGCCGCCGGCGAGGGAATTACCGTCGTCGACGAGAACGGGAATCGCTATCTCGAGGGACTCGCCGGCTTGTGGTGCACCGCCCTCGGTTTTTCCGAGCCGCGTCTGATCGAGGCGGCGACCGCGCAAATGCGGAAGCTGCCCTACTACCACAGTTTTGCCCATCGCACGTCGCCGCCGGTGATCGCCCTCGCCGAGCGCCTGATCGAGTTGGCGCCGGTGCCAATGGCGAAGGTGTTCTTCACCAATTCGGGTTCGGAAGCGATCGATACGCTGATCAAGATCACCTGGTACTACAACAACGCCATCGGCCGCCCGGAAAGAAAGAAGATCATCTCGCGCCACCGCGCCTATCATGGCGTCACCGTCGCGGCCGCCAGCCTCACCGGCCTGCCCCTGGTGCAAAACGGCTTCGACCTGCCGATCGCCAATATCCTCCACACCGATTGCCCCCACCATTACCGGTACGGGCGGAAAGGCGAATCCGAGGAAGCCTTCGCCACCCGTCTGGCCGAGAACCTCGACAAGCTGATCGTGGCCGAGGATCCGGACACGGTCGCGGCCTTCATCGCCGAACCGGTCATGGGAGCGGGTGGGGTTCTCGTTCCGCCGGCCAGCTATTTCGGCAAGATCCAGGAGGTTCTGCGGCGCCACGACGTCATGTTCATCGTCGACGAGGTTATCTGCGGCTTCGGCCGCACGGGCAACCGTTTCGGTTCCGAGACCTACGGCCTCGAGCCCGACATGATGTCGATGGCCAAGGCCCTATCGTCGGCATATCTGCCGATCGCCGCGGTGATGATCTCGGAGCAGGTCTATCAGGGCCTTAGGCGCGCGGCCGCGACCCTTGGACCCTTCGGCATGGGCTATACCTACGGCGGTCATCCCGTCGCCGCCGCCGTCGCGCTCGAGGCCCTGAAGATCTATGACGAGCGCGACATGCTCGGCCACATTCGCCGGGTCGGGCCCCGAATGCAGGCTCGCCTGCGGGGGTTCGGCGATCATCCCCTGGTCGGCAATGCCCGTGGCGTCGGCCTTATCGGGGCCGTCGAGCTGGTCCGCGACAAGGCCGGCAAGGAGCCCTTCGACCCCGCTCGCATGGCGGGTCAGCGGGTGGCGGCCCGGGCCCTCGAGCACGGTCTCATCGTGCGCCCGCTGGCCGACGATACGATCGCCTTCTGCCCCCCCCTGATCATCACGGAAACCGAAGTCGACGAAATGTTCGACCGCTTCGCCCGCGCCCTCGACGACGCGGCGGCGGATCTCGGCGACGCGGCGCCGGCGGAAAGATGATCCTTTCCGCTTAAGGGAGATCGGGCCCGGGATCCCCGGCGTTCGAGCGCGAGATGCGTCGAACGCGGGGCATCGTCTTCGCGCGGTCAATCGCGACCTACTGCGTCCGTGGCAACGGATTTTTTCGAAGGAGAGCCAAAAAATGAATCGTCGTAGCTGTTATCTCGCAACTTTCGTCCTTGGCGGCCTGCTCGCGAACCCACTTGCGACGGCCCAGGGAGAGTTTTTCGACCAAGCCAAGGAATTCATGGGTTCGCTGGGAACCGGGGCGCCGGAGACTTCCGAGTTGGCCACCAGCGAAATCGCGGCGGGCCTGCGCGAGGCTCTGAAAATAGGCACCGAGCGGGTCGTCGGGCAACTCGGCCAAACGGACGGATTCAACCTCGACCCGGATATTCACATTCCGCTGCCGAAGCCCTTGGCGAAGGTGCAATCAGCCTTGGAGATGGTCGGCATGTCGGCCCTGGCGGACGATCTCGAGCTCAAACTCAACCGGGCCGCCGAGGCCGCGACACCAAAGGCGAAGACGTTGTTCACGAACGCGATCACGGAGATGACCCTGGAGGACGTCGAGGCCATCTACAACGGACCAAACGACGCCGCAACCCAATATTTTCGCGGCAAGATGTCGGGGCCGCTGGTCGACGCCATGCGCCCGATCGTCGAGGATACCCTCCCGTTCAAGCCTACGACACGATGATGGGCGAGTACGGCGCTCTGCCCCTGATCCCCGACGTCAAGGCCGACCTCACGACCTACGGACTCGAGAGAGCCGTGGATGGTCTGTTCTTGATGCTCGCCCGCGAGGAAGCCGCGATCCGTGAGAATCCGGCCAAACGTACGACCGAGATTCTGCGGCGCGTTTTCGGTGGTTGAGTCTGGTGCCGAGCCGGGTTCCGGGTAACCGGCACAACACCCGTCCGATCGCCGGTTTCGACGGACCCGACGTCCCTCCCCGATATCGTCGCCGAACGATTCCCGCCGAGAAGGTCTTCCGATTTCGAAAATCTCAGTGTTTGTTCGAAAATGCGCGTCCGCGCATTTTTTGCGTCTGTCCCTCTCCCCTTCCCGGCCACCCACGAGAGGTTGCTGATAGGGGTGGCCGGGAGGGGGTGGGGGCCGGCGCCGCGAGTTTTCGAACAGACGTTCAGTAACATGTACCAATGCAGGAAGGGAGTGCGTGTTCCCTAATTACGTATTTTCCTTCCAGGATCGGTGAAATAAGGGAACATTTGTCCAGATAGCTAGCGATGTCCTGGAATTCGAGGGGGTCTCCCATGCCATCGAACCGGAATCCGGCCCGTTGAAAAGCCCATGGCATTGCTCCAACGATCGGGTTTCGACATAATCGCGACGATTTCAGCCGCCGTCGGGCCGGTGCCGCGATAATTTGAACGAACCGTTAGATTAACGTGCCTTAAACCATGAGCGCGAGACGTCGTTTCTTAGCAGATCTGTTTCCGGTCGTGGCGTTTTCGCTTTGGCCGTTTCTCGCGTTCGCCGATCACAACTGGAACGAAGTTCTGAATTTGAGGGCGATCGCCGCCTACGCCCTGACCACATTGGCACTGGCGCTGGGGATGGTCTTCGTCATCCGGTGGCTATTCGGTCGCCACAACACCGTGCGTTGCAGCAATCTCGTGGCGGTCGCCTGCATCTTGATATTTAGCTATGGAATCATCGACCTCGCGCTCAAGGACCTTGGCTTCTTCCGGCATCGGTATGTCCTCCTTGCGTGGACGATGCTTGCCCTCGCCACCTGGGCGCTCACCTGGTTTGTCTTTAAAGGTCCACGCTCGTCACTGGTTCTTTCCGTCGTTGGCGCCGTCGTTCTGGTCATTCCGCTGGGGGGCTTGACCGTTCAGGGCCTGAAGACCGGCGGCGGCCAGGGACTCGCCGGCGTGAGCCAGACGACGAGCCAATCCGAAACGGCTTGGCGTCCGAACGTCTATTTCTTCGTCATGGACTCTTATGCCCGCGCCGCCGTGCTTTCTAGCGTTGCCGGTTTCGACAATCGGGCGTTCCTGGAGTCCATGCGCGAACGCGGATTTTACGTGGCGGGGGAGAGCCTGGCCAACTATCCGGTGACGTTCCTCTCGATAAGTACGACCCTCAACATGGATTACCTCGTGGCCCCCGGAGG
The DNA here is from genome assembly GCA_965218865.1 of Alphaproteobacteria bacterium. Taxonomy (GTDB): domain Bacteria; phylum Pseudomonadota; class Alphaproteobacteria; order JAAXGF01; family JAAXGF01; genus CBDCME01. Next base: position 124,527 of record CBDCME010000081.1, on the reverse strand, counting down.
AGGCGCGGTTGTCGGGGACCAGCAGCGTTACGCTCTGATCATCGGCGGCTTCAATGACACGGTTCGCGGCTTCAAGCGTCTCGGCTATCGGTATGTCCACGTCCAGAGCGGTGGTTGGATAGGCGATGTCCCATGCTCTGTTGAAAAAGGCGAGGCAGGCATGGTTGGGCTTCGAGGCTAGGCGGCCTCTTTGATGGTTTCAATGGCGCTTTTCGCTTTTGCCTTTTTCACGTGATCCTCGAGGGCAGCTCTGAGGATGGGGAGTTGCCGGTAGGCCTTGAGGCGACGGAGGTCTTTTGGGCTTCCAGGAGGCCGGCGGCGGTCCATTGCAAGGCCATCTCGGCGTTGCGCCAGCGCTTGACATTGTGCTGCACCATCCTGACCGTTCCCAAGGCATTCTCGATGGCGTTGGTGCAGGCCAAGGAGCGCCTGAGCTTGGGCGGCAGGCCCAAGCGGATCACGGTGAGGATCTCATCCAGGCCCTCCAGGATGGAAGCCGAAACGCCGAGGGCCTCGGTCTCCAGGCGGCGCGCCAGGTTCTTCATGAGGCGTTCGGCTTTCTCGGCATCGTCTTGGTCCCAGGCTTGCCTGAGCGCCTTCTTGACGCCGGCATGAAGGCTTTCGTCGAGGCGCTCGATGATGTTGCGGCCCTTGTGGACCTGGCAGCGCTGGAGGGCGGCCACCGGCCCGAAGGTCCGCTTGATCGCCTTGGAGAGCGCCTTGGCGCCGTCGACGATGAAGAGCCGGGGCACTTCCGGGTCGAGGCCGCGGGCGGTCAGGTTGTCGAGCAGCGCCTGCACCGTGGCGGCATTCTCCGTGGCACCTTCGGCCAGGCCTAGAACATGCTTCTCGCCCGCGCCGTCGATGCCAATAGCTGCCAGCAACACGTGATCGCCGACGTGCAGCCCGTCGATCTGGATGACCAGGAGATCGAGATCCGAAAGGTCGCTGGCCAGGAAGGCCTTCAGCTTCTTGCGCGTCATGGCCACGAAGCGCCGCGAGACCGCGGACTTCGAGGTCGCATCGCCCGCGCGTGCCGGCAAGTCGCCGCTGGCCTCGCCGGGCAGGCGCACGGCGCGCGCGTACTTGCGGGTCGAAACCGTAAGCAGCATGATGTTCATCGCCCAGGACTGCAAAAGCGCCGGGTCCGAGAGCAACTCCCAGCTCGGCAAGCTCATCTCCTTGCCCGCAAGATCGCGCACCCGCGGGCGCGTCAGCTTCACCTTGCCCCCGTGATAGGCAATCTCGCTCTGGGTTGTCCCCCAGCGATGGCCCTGCCGCTCGGCCGTGCGGGCGTGGCGCGCTCCGCAGAGCACCTCGCTATCCTCGTCCAGCATCTCGCCCAGGGTCTCCACCCCGGCCAACAGGCAAAAGCGATCCACGCTCATGCGCAGATCATCAAAAGCCTCCGGCAAGGCCGGCGGCAACAGCGGAAGCGGGATCCCCAACAGTTTCGAAAGGCGGCTGTTCCGTGTAGGCTTGGTCATGGCGTCGTTCTCCTTGATGGATTCAACACCCAGAGCCTAACGGTTCCAGGCGAATGACGCCTACCTCACTTTTTCAACATCAGCCGGGACATTGCCGGTTGGATGGGGTCGTGGTGCCGGGGTGTCGAGGACGTCTGCCTTAACGGACGGATGAATTCTCTTCTACCCGCGGTCAGTGAGCAGGAAGTGAGCCTGCTCAAATTGACCCCGGCGTACCCGGTCTTGCTTCGTTATCTGCCGGGGTTCGTCGACTACGAAAGGCTATCGTTGTCGGATGTCGGATCGGCGGCGGAAAAGCTCCCGTCTCCGATGTTCCTGTTTTATCATAATCTGGATGCTCATGGCGCCCGATTCGACGCGAACTGCCGTATTCGGAACCTTCGCGATCTCCAATTCGAGGAGACCATGGACGCCGATGAACTCACGTTCTACGCCCACACGCTGAGCTGCTTGAACCGGGAGCTCGTCCGGGTCGTGGACGCCATCGTCGAGCGCCATCCCGAGGCGATTATCGTCATTCAGTCGGACCATGGTTTGACGACCTTGCCCGAATGGGGGAAAATGGCGGATTGGACAGCGGAGGACTTGAAGGCCCGATTCGGTATTCTGAACATGATTCGGCTTCCCCAAAAATGCCAGGGTTCGATTTATCCATAGATTTCCCCGGTCAACACTTTCCGCCTCGTGCTCGCGTGTCTCGAGGGGAGTCTGCCGTCCCTGATAACGGACCATTCCTATTGGGCGGGCTACGACGACGACGATCCCGTCGAGCACTGGCGATCCGCCCCGTGAAGCGCGCTATCAATGGGACGGCGGCGCTCCGGTGTGGCGTCGAATATCCCGTTCGGCGGTGGTCACCTCGGCAACTGAAAATGCTCGTTTCATACTGCCCCCCCCTTGGCACCCGGCGTGGCGGCGCCGACCGAGCGAGCGCCGTGCCGGGTATCGACTTGCCGAGGCACAGGGCGATGTTGAATACTCTCTGAAAAATTATCCAGCGATGGAATCAATGGTGCGCTTTTCAATCTTATTCATCATCTGTGTTGGCGTCTCGGTTACGGTGCCGGCGCAAGAAACCAAAGTCCAGCCGCATTGGGTGAAAGATTCGCGCACCGGGTGCAACGTTTGGAACTCGTATCCGCTGCCCAAAATATCGATTGCCTGGTTGGGGGAATGCAAGGATGGCAAAGCCAATGGCCTGGGCATACTCCAGTGGTATGACGATGGTCAAACCGTCGCCCGCTACAAAGGCGAGGTCGTGGACGGTAAACGAGTCGGCCGTGGCGAGTACAGCTGGGGAAAGGGGAACCGTTACGTCGGACCGTTCGAGGACGACCTAGCACATGGATTCGGATATTGCAACAGTTGGAAAAAGGGCCGCACGGGCCGATGTGAATATTCATTCGGCAAGTTTGTTGGCTGGCTCGATTAATAAATCGATTTTGACGGAGTGTTACCAGAAATCGAAACTTCGCGGCGGGCCGGTTGATCAATCGCCATCATGGCGGTTTCAATTTCCGCCGCCACGCGGTGGATCGGATCGAGCGGCTCATCTCAGCCAACGCGGCCTCACCGCCTTTATCGTAGTCGCCCGTGAAGAACGTGTAAGCGGCTGATGTTGGTAGCTCTTTCGGTTTGGCGAAGTAATCGGATTTGCAAGAAAACGGGTTTTGGGCCTGAAAAGCTTGCGATTTGAAATAATTGATTTTGGGGATTCCCTTCCGTTGCGGAACGTGATTCTCTGCTCCCGTCGATTGGGATTGGAGAACTGTGATGAAGCCATCGCGCAAGGTGTCATCGGGAATAGAGGACCTGTTCCACTCGCGGTTCGAAAACATCATCAACCTGCGCCACGAGTTGGTGGTGTTGGGGGGCCGGATCGCGTGGACTTTCTTCGACGAGACCTATGAAGCCTTGTATTCGGAGGAGGGTCGGCCGGGGGTTCCTTGAAGGCTGGCACCAAGCTGGTGCGCGAATGGCATGGCAAGACATACACCGTGATCGTCCAGGAGAATGACTTCCAATTCGACGGGCGGCGATTCGGGTCGCTCTCCCAGATCGCCCGGAAGATTACTGGCACCCGTTGGTCGGGACCCCGCTTCTTCGGGTTAAAGAGGAAGCCCGAGCCCTTCGCTGGACAGGGCAAGGAGGCACGCCATGAATAGAGCCCTCGGCAGCCAGGGGAGACCGACTATTCAACATCGTCGCCGTGGAGCAACACCATTCGCAGGACGGTGAAAATGGTGAGCCGCAGACCGAGATGGCGTGGTTCGTCCGCGCCGGTCAGTGGGCCTACTGGTGGATGAATGCGCAGGGGCGGGTTTGGGTCACACGGTTGGCACGGACGTTGCTCGAGCTCGACCACCGGACAAACCGCGGATCGGCGGTGATGGCGAAAAAGATCGGCCAGCACACGACGCTGTTGAGAGGCGCCTTGCGCCACTGCACGGTGTTGGAGCGGAGGATAGAACACTTGTTGGCGGACGTCGGCGAATTGCCTACGGCAGCGGCACGTGGCAGCCACTGGGCTGGCCGGGTGCGCGAGCGCTTTGATAAGGCGATGTTGGCGCTTGTCAAGGCGGATGTCTTCGCCAGCGTGGATTGGCCCGAGGGTTTTGGACCGGGCGATTCCAACCGCAACAAGGGCTGGGTCTAGGGTTGGCTCCACGCCAAGATCGCGATCACCCTGCCGGTTCCGGCTCGCGAACTTTCGCCGAGAAAGTCGACCGAATCGCAGAAATCGAAAAAATTTGGTGTCGTGTGATTATGAGGACAATAAGGGAATTCAGAAAGTTAAGATAATGTGAAATATGAATTAGTGCCTTGTAACTATTAACATAAAGAAAGGAAAATGATTTTTTGAGTAAGTATTTTGTTTGATCATAGGGATTTTGGGGGACCTCCCCAAAACATAGGACCGCAGTTAGTGGTCCGAGAGTATCACGATTTGTTACGTAAACTTACCAGTTAGGTAAAGGTACGATGTAACCGTAATCATGGAGAAATACAGATGAACAAGTTCAAACGGTTCGCAATGGGTTTGCTTCGGAACGACAGAGGTCTGAGCCTTGTTAAGTACGCACTTGGCGGCGCTTTGATCTCGATCGCGGCGGCTGCGACTCTGGTTCTTGTCGGAACCGGTGTCGATGGCGCGATGGGCGATATCCAAGACTGTCTCAACAACGCGGTTTGCCCGTAAGGCAAATGGGGGCTCAGCGCCGGGGGTCGGCGCTGAGCCACCCACTTCTTATTTTGATTTACGAATTCAGAGATGAGTCAAAAACTTTATAAAAGATGGGGAAGAACAAATGACTAAGTTTAAACGATTCGCAATGAGTCTGCTGCGAAATGACAGCGGCCTGAGCCTAATCGAGTACGCACTCGGCGGCTCCTTGATCTCGATCGCGGCGGCTGTGACTTTGGTTTTTGTCGGAAGCGGCGTCGATAACTTGGTAAACCGTATCCAAGACTGCCTAAACAACGGGGTTTGCTAGAGACCTCCGATGATGGTTCACATTTGAAAGTGGGATTTGCCGAACCGTTCATTGGATTTGTTTAGGGCTGAATGATGCAACGTTGGCAACCGGAAGGAGGATTGAAATGAATAAAAAACATAAAGGCTTCGTAACGTTAGCTGTCGCCTTTGTCTTCGCTGGTGTCGCGGTTCGCCGATTGGCGGATTGGATCACTGCCTGTTGGCGCGCGCAGGAAGGCGTGGTGGTGGTCGAGTTCGCCCTGGTCGCGCCGATGATGATGATGATCGCGCTCGTCGGTCTCGAAATGGCTCGTGGATTACAACATTACCATGTCGCCACCAAGGCGGTGCGGGATGGGGCGCGGTATCTTTCCCGTGTCGCTGATCCAACCGACGCCACGGCTCAAGCGAACACCAGGAATCTGGTGCTCACCGGTTCCCTCGATGGTTCGAGTAATTGGCTTCTTTACTATTCGACCGATCCCTCAAACGTGGCGATTAACGTGACCAACGTTCCCAACCTCGGGTCTTCGGGGGCCGGATCCCATTCAGGTCGTGTCGGTCGCGGCCAACGTTCCCTTTGATGTGGTCCGGTTTTTCGACGTCGTAAACTTGAATATGACTGTCGGACATTCAGAACGTCATATCGGTGAATAACATGATGGCAACATTTTCAAGGAAATTCATCCGTGACGAGCAGGGCCACGCCCTGGTCGAGATGGCGATCATGCTACCCGCGGCGCTCGGATTAACCTTTATGATCGTAGAGTTAGCGATCACTTACTTCTGGTGGACCAGCGGCGAAAAAGCGGCTCAGATGGGTGTTCGTATTGCCGCCGTCTCCGATCCAGTGGCGGAAGAGCTGACAGAATTCACCGGTAAGACAAACGGGAACAGGTTTGGCGACGAGCCCATGCCACCGTTCGCGCCGTCAACGGTGGTTTGCGATGGCGCCAGCTCGAGCTGCACGAACGGTTTTTCTTTCGACCCGGCGGCGCATGCCCGCATCGTGACAGAGATGAACCGCGCCTTCGGCGGAAATCAATTAGACGCGGCAAATGTGGCCGTCGATTACACCCCGATGGACCTCGGTTTCGTTGGCCGTCCCGGTGGCCCCGTCGCGTTGGTGACCGTGCGTTTACAAAACATGACCTGGGACTGGGTGATGTTTGATTGGTTTCTCGGCCTCGACGATGTCGACATGCCGGCGTTTTCGTCAAGTTTGGTCAGCGAGGACTTGAGCATGACCACACCCGTCCTCTGATCGTTGGTTCTGAAGAGCTTGTCGATACGGATGGGGATGAAAGGTACGAAGGAGGGAATTCGATGATGTCCGATAAGGTTAAGCTGAATGTTTTGGGCGTCTTGCGCTCTCGGGAAACGGAGACACAGCTTCAAACCGCTTTTGGCAAGGTGGAAAACGCCAAGTTGGAAACCCGTGTTGTCGATATGCAAAGCGCGGGGACGGACATCGGTGACGTAAACGGTTCAAACGTTCTTTTCTTGGACGTCAAGCTCGGCGGTGGTGTCGGCGCGGAGATGATCGGCAAGATCGTCGACAAGTATTCGGGCCGAATTCCCATTCTGGCCTCGTCCCCCGACCCCACCGTCGACGGTATCCGTCAGTTGATGCGACTCGGTGTCGTCGACTTTCTGCCCCAACCGATTTCGCACGCGGAATTAGAGGCCGCGCTCGCCCTCGCGAATCGCCACCAAATGCCTGTGGTGACGTCGACGAAACCCGCGGGCATGGTCATCTCCTTTCTCAACGCCCGCGGTGGCCTGGGTGCGACGACCGTCGCCATACAGACGGCGTCCAGCCTCACAAACGGCGGCGAACGGAACGGGCGGGTTTGCCTGATGGACTTGGACCTCCAGTTCGGCAGCGTGGCCCTTTACCTCGACCTTCGCAGCCAAAACGGACTTGACGACATCATAGAGGCGTCGAGCGGAATGGGTGGGTCCTTCCTTCGCGGCGTCATGACGCGTCACGAGGCCACCGGCCTGGATGTTCTTGCCGCCCCCGGAAAATTGTTATCGTTCGACTCCGTGACTCCCGAGCTGGTGAACCGATTGGTCAACATTGCCCGCGACGAGTACGAGTTCGCGGTTATGGATCTCCCCCATACGTGGTCGGCATGGACGTGCGAAGCACTCATTGCCTCGGACCGCATCGTGATTGTCACCCAGCTCACGGTAGCCGCGATCCGGGAAACACGGCGCCAGATCGACACCATCAGGGACGAAGGGATCGCGACCGACAACGTGCGCGTCTTCCTCAACCGGCACGATAGCCGGTGGGGCGATGGAATCCGCGTCAAGGAGGCCGAAAAAGTATTGGGTCGACGTTTCGACCACTTCATCAGCAATGATTACAAAACCGTTCGCCGGGCCCTGGACTGTGGGGTGCCGTTAACGGATGTCAAAAGCCGGTGTGTCGTCGAGAAACAGGTTCGAAAATGGGTTGCTCAACTTATTTCCGAGAAAAGTTCCAATCGGCAAGAGCCGGTACTGACGCATCGTGGATAATGTCGACGATAGGTTGACTTGAGAGGTAAGCTATGTTCCGCCAGTTAAAAAATAATACCGCCGAACAAACTGTATCCACTCCTGACGAAAAGGTTGAGCCGGAAGTAGGTGGCAACGTTACCACCCTGCCGGTTGCCTCGAACGAACCGGAGTGGGGCTCGTCTCGGTATACGGATTTGAAGGTACAGCTCCACCGGCAGCTCTTGGATTCTATCAACTTCTCAATGATCGCCAAGTTGGAGCCCAATGAATTCCGCAGCCAAGTCGGCGAAATCCTCCAGGAATTGCTCGCGGACCAGGCTTCCCCCCTGACGCAAAGTGAAAAGGATCAGATCATCCCCGATGTTCTGGACGAGGTCATGGGCCTCGGCCCGATCGAATGTTTACTGAAGGATGAATCGATAACCGATATTTTGGTCAATACGTACGCCAATGTCTATGTCGAGCGTGATGGCAAATTGACGGAGACGGGGGTCAAGTTCGGGGACGACCGTCACCTCCTGCGCATCATCAACCGTATTGCCTCGGACGTGGGGCGCCGAATCGACGAATCCCAACCGATGGTCGATGCGCGGCTTGCCGACGGTTCGCGCGTCAACGCCGTTATTGCACTGATCGCGGTAGACGGTCCCCTCCGTTCTATCCGGAAATTCGGAACCCGAAGATTCACCATGGAATGTTTAGTCGAGGTCGGCACGGTCACCAAGGAAATGGTGGTTCTGCTTGAAGCCGTCGTTCGCTCCCGTCTCAACATTCTGATCTCGGGCGGCACCGGAAGCGGTAAGACAACGATGCTGAATGCCATTTCGAACTTTATCAACGATCGCGAACGGATCGTGACGATTGAAGACGCCGCCGAACTCCAGCTTCAGCAGCGTCATGTGGCACGCATGGAAACGCGTCCGGAAAACATCGAGGGGAAAGGGGAAATAACCCAAAGGCAACTGGTGAAAAGTGCTCTGCGCATGCGCCCCGATCGAATCATCGTTGGCGAGGTCCGTGGCGGGGAGGCCTTCGACATGCTGCAAGCGATGAACACGGGTCACGACGGATCGATGACCACCATTCACGCCAATTCCTGCCGCGACTCGCTTTCGAGGCTGGAACAGATGGTCAGTACGGCGGGGCTCGATTTACCGCCAAAAAGCATGCGCTCACAGATCGCGTCGGCTTTGCACGTTGTCATCCAGCTCTCTCGAATGAGCGACGGCAAACGGCGGCTGATAAGTCTTCACGAGGTCACCGATATGGAAGGCGACATTGTTTCCATGCAGGAGATATTCAGGTTCGTGCGCCTCGAAACCGACGCCGACGGCAACATCGTCGGAGAATACCGGGCAACGGGGATCCGGCCGAAATTTGCCGAACAGTTCAGCAGCCGGGGCATAGACTTGTCTTCGGACATCTTCGCCCCCGACACACCGTTGGGATAGGACCAAACAAATGAATTTTGATCCGCTTTACCTAATTCTTGGTACGGTTTTCATCGAAATCCTCTTGTTCGCCGACGGAATACACACTTTATTCCTTAGTGGCGACAGCACGGATCAACGTTCCATAAACCGACGGCTACGTAGTCGTCCGTGAAGAACCCTGATTTCAAGCTGAAGCGGCGATTGGGTTTGCGGTGGGGTGCGAGATGTCGCTGAGGAGCGCGGCCAGGATTTGGACAAACAAACGCCTCAGCCATTTGAGGACAAGGCGGTAGTTGTAGCCGGCGCCGGCGAGGATGGCGTTGATCTTGTCGCCGTCGCGGCCTTTGAGGAAGTTGCGCCCCAGCCTGCCATCGCTCTTGAGATGTCCGATCACGGCCTCGACGGCGGAGCGCCGCCTGAGCTCCTTCTTGATCGTCGGCGTGATGCCGCGTTTCTGGCCTGATCTAAAGACGCGGTGTTTGTTGGGGTTAGCCTCTCCTCCTGGGCCGTCTTGCGGCGGATGTCGCGGACGGTGCGCCCGAGATAGGTCTTGAGCTTGCGCAGGGCCTTGTTGGCCCGCTTGTGCTGTTTGGCATGGCGGTAGCGGCCTTGCATGATCAACGCCCTCTTGCCCAGGCGGGTATAGGACTGACGCAGGGCAATGCCGTGCTCCCGTGCCAGTCGCACCAGCCGCTCGCGGGCTCGTTGCATCAGTTTGGCGTCGGTCGGAAAGGCAATCGCCTTCTCTTGTACGGTGGTGTCCACCGTCACCCGCTCGAGGTCCTTCTCCCGCAGCGCCCCCACCCGGTGGGCCACGGCCAGGCTCTCCTGGAATACCTTCTCCAAACCTTCCGGCCCGATCCGGTCCCGCCACCGGGTCATCGACGAGCGCTCCATGGGCAGCTCATGCTGAAAGTACTCTTCGCCGCAGAAGCACTGGAAGTATGGGTCGTAGACCCAGCGCTCGCAGACCTCCTCATCCGAGAGATCGAACATATGCTTGAGGATGTGCAGCCCAACCATCAACCGCGTCGGGACCCCCGGCCGACCCTCCTCCGAATACAAGGCTTCATAGGTCTCGTCGAAGAAAGTCCACGCGATCCGGCCCCCCAACACCACCAACTCGTGGCGCAGGTTGATGATGTTTTCGAACCGCGAGCGGAACAGGTCCTCTATTCCCGATGACACCTTGCGCGATGGCTTCATCACAGTTCTCCAATCCCAATCGACGGGAGCAGAGAATCACGTTCCGCAACGGAAGGGAATCCCCAAAATCAATTATTTCAAATCACAAGCTTTTCAGGCCCAAAACCCGTTTTCTTGCAAATCCGATTACTTCGCCAAACCGAAAGAGCTACCAACATCAGCCGCTTACACGTTCTTCACGGGCGACTACGTATGCTTGCCTCCGGCACCGAAACCATCGACGTTTTGCATACGCTTTTACGCAAATGCAACAAGAATAAGAGGGGCTTCTCCCCGATCCGAACCCTTGAGGATTGGCTCGTGCGCGCCGGTTTAGTTGCCACGACGAATTTGTTCCTCAGTATTGTCATAATCCTGGCCGGCACTGTCTTTGGGCTGACGTACATTATCCTTAGGATGCCGATCGCGGTGTGCTTATACCAACCGCCCTTAACATTGACTTGTGCGAGCCCACGCTCTGAGGCCGATGGACATGATCTTCCAAGGTCGGTTGGTCAGGTTGTTACAGGCTTGGCAAGAGGCCTCGACGATGGCTTCATAGGAGTCGAAGACACGATTGGAGAGCCAGTTCTGGCGGAGGTATTGCCAGACATTTTCGGCGGGATTGAGCTCCGGGGACTTGGGTGGCAAAGGCACGAGGGAGATGTTCTCCGGGATGCCGAGTTTGGCAGTGGTGTGCCATGCGGCTTGGTCGAGCAGCACGACGGCATGGGCGTTTGGGGCAACGGCCCGGCTGATTTCCTCGAGATGCAGGTCCATGGCTTCAGTATTGGCGCGCGGCATGACCAGCGCCGCGCCCTCACCGCGCTCGGGGCAGATGGCGCCGAAGAGATACGCCGAAGAGGTCCGTAGGTCCTTGACCTGGCGCGGGCGCGATCCCTTTGGGGCCCACTGGCGCACCAGGCTGTTCTTCTGGCCGACGCGCATTTCATCTTGAAACCAAACCTCGATGGGCGTGTCCGGTGGCTGTGCCGCTACGATTTTCGCCAAGTGTTCGGGAAAACTTTTTTTAAATTCCTCCTGTGCCCGCGCATCCTGGCCGACGTGGCGCGGGCGCGCGGAAATATGCGAGAACCCGAGCGCGGCCAGCAGCTTGCCGACGCTCCGCTCGTGATAGTCCACGCCGAAGCGCGTTCGGATCAGTTGCTTGAGATCGATGCAGCGCCAGCGCACGACCCCATCCCGTTCGGGATCGGGACCGGCCTCGATAGCCCGCGAAAGCGCCGCCATTTGCGACGGCGTCAACCGACGCAACGCCCCGTTCGGCTTGCGGTCGATCAGACCGGCCGGACCTCCCGCGTTGAACCGGTGAACCCAGTCCCGCAACGTCTGCCGATCCATGCCGCCAATACGCGCCGCGCACGCTCGATCCATCCCATCGTAGATGGCCGCCATCGACAAAAGCCGTCGCGCCTGGTTCCCATCATCGCTCCGTGCCGCAAGAACACGGACTCTTTCAGCATCAAAGTCGTTTCGCAAAGGAATCGTTGGCATTGAACACACTCCCTTGTTGCCAACAACCTTGAATCACACAAAACCTAGCGTGTAAACCTTTGCGCGAGTCAAACTCTAGGGCGGTTGGTATTAGTGCTCGCGGTCGCAGCGGGAACGATTCCGTTTATTTACGTATTGATCAAGGTCGAAGTGAGGAAAAAGAAGTTCGGTGAGCAACTCCCCGATGCGCTCGACATGATCGGCCGGAGTCTGCGAGCTGGACATCCGAATAACGCAGCCATGTCCTTGGTGGCAAAAGAAACGCCAGACCCCCTAGGTAGCGAATTCGGAATTTTGGTTGATGAAGTTACGTTTGGACTGGACATGCGCGACGCGCTCGAGAACATGGGGAAACGCGTTAACAACGAGGATTTTCGTTTCGTCGTTGTTTGCGTGATCATACAGCATGGTACCGGCGGCGACCTCGCGGAAGTACTCGAAAATGTGTCCAAGGTAATCCGCGATCGACGCCACATGCAGAAGAAAATCGAGGCGCAGTCGATTGAGAGACGAGGGTCGGCACTCCTTCTATCTTGTATTCCGTTCTTCATTGTTGGATGCATCATGATTTTCAACCCCGAGTATTATACTTCGGTTGAGGCTGATCCGCTGTTCTGGAAAATTTTTATGGTCGGCGGCGCGCTCATAACATCCGGGTCGTTATCATGTGGTGAATGGTCAATATTCGCGTCTAACTCAAAGGAGCGTGTGTCATGCCAGTATTAGATTCTATTCTCGTTCCGGAAACGGCGGCGGAATACGCGCAAATGATCGTTCTCCTGCTCGTGTTTTGCACGTCGTTGTTTATCGTATTTGGCGTTAACAGCGTATTTATACCATCCGCCCTTAACATTGCCTTGTGCGAGCCCACGCTCTGAGGCCGATGGACATGATCTTCCAAGGTTGGTCGGTCAGGTTGTTCCAGGCTTGGCAAGAGGCCTCGGCGATGTCTTCATAGGAGTCGAAGACACGATTGGAGAGCCAGTTCTGGCGGAGGTATTGCCAGACATTTTCGGCGGGATTGAGCTCCGGGGACTTGGGTGGCAAAGGCACGAGGGAGATGTTCTCCGGGATGCCGAGTTTGGCAGTGGTGTGCCATGCGGCTTGGTCGAGCAGCACGACGGCATGGGCGTTTGGGGCAACGGCCCGGCTGATTTCCTCGAGATGCAGGTCCATGGCTTCAGTATTGGCGCGCGGCATGACCAGCGCCGCGCCCTCACCGCGCTCGGGGCAGATGGCGCCGAAGAGATACGCCGAAGAGGTCCGTAGGTCCTTGACCTGGCGCGGGCGCGATCCCTTTGGGGCCCACTGGCGCACCAGGCTGTTCTTCTGGCCGACGCGCATTTCATCTTGAAACCAAACCTCGATGGGCGTGTCCGGTGGCTGTGCCGCTACGATTTTCGCCAAGTGTTCGGGAAAACTTTTTTTTAAATTCCTCCTGTGCCCGCGCATCCTGGCCGACGTGGCGCGGGCGCGCGGAAATATGCGAGAACCCGAGCGCGGCCAGCAGCTTGCCGACGCTCCGCTCGTGATAGTCCACGCCGAAGCGCGTTCGGATCAGTTGCTTGAGATCGATGCAGCGCCAGCGCACGACCCCATCCCGTTCGGGATCGGGACCGGCCTCGATAGCCCGCGAAAGCGCCGCCATTTGCGACGGCGTCAACCGACGCAACGCCCCGTTCGGCTTGCGGTCGATCAGACCGGCCGGACCTCCCGCGTTGAACCGGTGAACCCAGTCCCGCAACGTCTGCCGATCCATGCCGCCAATACCCGCCGCGCACGCTCGATCCATCCCATCGTAGATGGCCGCCATCGACAAAAGCCGTCGCGCCTGGTTCCCATCATCGCTCCGTGCCGCAAGAACACGGACTCTTTCAGCATCAAAGTCGTTTCGCAAAGGAATCGTTGGCATTGAACACACTCCCTTGTTGCCAACAACCTTGAATCACACAAAACCTGGCGTGTAAACCTTTGCGCGAGTCAAACTCTAGGGCGGTTGGTATCAGTCTCGATGCGGCCCTCAATCGTGTCGCTAAGGAGATCGGCGCGGCGCATCCGACACTTGGCGAGAATTACGCAATTGTCGCGGCTGAACTGCGTTCGGGTCAGACCCGGGAGGTGGCTTTGCGAAATTTGGCCCACCGCGTCGGCCTGGAAGAGGCGTTGTCGCTGGTGAACTTCCTGGTGCAGTCGGAAAACCTTGGATCAAGCATTGCGCAATCGCTTCGTGTCAAGGCCCAAGAACTGCGCACCATGAGAATGATGCGTGCCGAACGTAAAGCAAACGTTTTGCCGGTCAAATTGACGGTTCCGCTCGCTCTTTGCATCTTTCCGGCCCTTTTCATCGCGATCCTGACTCCAGCCGTTATTGGCGTAATTCGTGTGCTCTTACCCAGTCTTAATGGAGACACTGTAGGATAGATATCATGGCTCACGACCTTCTCGGACTGACATGCAAACTTTCCCAACTCCTACGGGCTCGCTTCGTGGTTGGTTGGATAATCCCGGCCATTATCACCGCGGCGTGTTCCGCCTGTACGGACGTGGACATCTACTCGCGACCGGCTGTCGACGGCACGGCAACGAACCTTGCCCGAGCGATGCCGTACGATCGCGGTAAACATTACCTCGCGGCAGGGCATTTGGGACTCGCGGCAACTGCGTTCCGCACTGCCCTCTCACAAGGAACAGCCACGGCCGAGATACTCAACGCGCTCGCGGTCACGTACGATCGGTTGGGGCGCTTCGATCTTGCCCAGCGGTATTATGCCCGGGCATTGGAACTCGATCCGGAATCTGTGCAAAGCCTCAATAACTTGGGGTACTCCGCGCTGCTCCAAGGAAACCACGCCTTGGCGGCGAAGTTTTTGATCAAGGCTCGTACAATCGACGCTGCAAACACCGTTGTACAAGCCAACCTGGCTCTTCTTCGGGAAAAAATCGTATCGGCGAACGGGGCCGCGGATTCATTGGGAAGCGATCGAAATTCAGGTGGCCGCAAGGTCGCGAGGCAAGAAATTCCGCCGCTCAAAACGACCTGGATTGAACGGACGGCGGTGAAGATCCAGACGCTGGTGACGGAGCCGGACCCGAGCGTGGTTGCCGCGACCTCGCTCGCCGGCGTCGAACCAGAGTTGGGGGCAGCGACGGTCATTCGGATAGCTGGCTTCGAACCCTTCCATTTCACACGGCGGACACGATTCCCAAGAATTACCCAGCCCATAGAAGGCGTCTTTGTTTTGAATTCAGGGACGAGAACGGTCGTGGCGATGCCGTCGCCCAAGCCGAATGCCACGGAACAACGGCAACTACTGCGCGCGAGCCTTCAAATGAACGCTCAAGCAGGTATCGTGCGCCAGGGCCACGATGCGAGTTCCGAAGGTAAGGGGTCTTCGCCGAAACCGAACCTTTCCGCAGCCCTTATCGAGGTCTCGAATGGGGCCGGTCGGCGACTCATGGCCAGACGGATTCAATCCTACCTTGAGTCGAAGTCGGTGAAGGTTGAACGGCGCACCAACGACGTATCGTTCGACAATGCCCATACGATTGTTTTTTACCGGCCGGAATTCGGCGCGGAGGCCAAAGCAATAGCCGAGCTTTTGCCAGTTTCTGCTGAAGTCCGAAAGTCGGAGGAGGGGTGGAGTTCGGTACGCGTACTAATTGGAAAGAATTTGCTCGACTTTGATGAGACTTTAATGGCAAAATCTGAATATGAAATCTGACAACGCGCCAAACAGACTGTGTTTGTTCCGCCGAGTCGCGATTGTTGGAGCCGTTCTGCCGTTCGTTCTTGCCGGTTGTGAGACGACGGGCAATGTCTCCAACACGAACGGACTCAACCTCACACCCCCAGTTGAAGAATTCGTCCCCGGCCTTGTCCAGAAAGCGGAAGAAGCGTTTGCCGATGGCAGGATTGGTGAGGCTTACCGTTATTATGGGAAAATCTTAAGCGCCGACAAAAACAACCTCAGGGCTAAATTCGGCATCGGCGAGACCCTGCTCGCGATGGGTAAAGCGGGCGCCGCGGTGGATGTGTTCAGATCCATCGAAACCGACGACGAGTTCCGTGCGCGTAGTCTCCAGGGCAAGGGGATCGCCCTTCTCATGAGCGGCGATCGCGAAACCGGTCATGGAGCCCTCCGTCAAGCCGTGAGCGAGGATTCCGCTCTTTGGCGCGCCTGGAACGCACTCGGACAGTACTATGACACGGATAGGAAATGGGACGAAGCACGAGAGTGTTACGACAACGCGCTGGCGGCGAACGGAGATAGAGCTATTTTCTACAATAACATTGGCGTGTCAATGTTGCTCCAAGGGCGTTACGAGGAAGCCGAGCAGGAATTCCTAATCGCCTTGAAACTTTCCCCTAGCAACGAGATTACGTGTTTGAACTTGCGGTTGAGCCTCGCCTGGCAAGGAAAATACATTGAGGCGATGTCCGGCGTGAACCGCTCGGAAATCGCGGAAACCCTGAACAATATCGGATATATAGCCCTCCTGCGGGAAGACTATGCCAGCGCGCAAATTTATTTGACCCGTGCTTTGGAAGAGAGCCCGGACTTCCTGGACGCCGCATGGCGAAATATCCAGTTCCTGGAGACGAGACGTCTTCAAAAAGGTTCGAGCGAATGAACCTGTCCCTCCCAGAAACTCAATCTGGGCGCTGATCACGCGGATCTTGTGTCCTCGCCTGAGACTGGTGGCGAGTAGATTTGATGGCAGCATAGAGGGATTTAGCGCTGATTGGCCGCACTGCTGCAGTTGAACGTACAAATTCGCGCTTTCCAACCACAGCGACGGAACGCGCCAGTGGTGCGATGTGGTTGCTGTCTGCGGTGGTGAGCAGGTCGACGTTCAGGCAGCCAGTCGCTCGTAACGATGATGGAGTCCGCCAACCTGCGGAAGGGAGATGACCTCACCTGCTTTGGTGCTCTCTTCGGGGGACGGGACTGCCTAAACTCACAAACCAAGTGCAACACCGGTATGATCTGGAGTTGCTATGGGAACACAATATGATCAGCTCGTATTTGACGATCGAATTGAGATTTACTGGCTTCATGAAGCCGGTAAATCTCGTCGCGAAATTGCTCGCCTGATGGGCCGGCACCCGACCACCATTTGGCGTGAGTTGAAGCGGAATTCGCTGCCCAAGGGCGGCTACAAGGCAGCATCGGCGGAACGTATCGCCCTATCGCGGTGTCGGAGGGTATCGCGGATCGAGCGCCTGAGCCGGCTCGGCGACTGGGTCCGCGACCGACTTCGCTCAAGGGATGGTCGCCGGAGCAGATTGCCGGCAGGCTCAAGCTCGACGGATCAGAGCACACCGTGAGCCCCGAGACAATCTACCGCTTCATCTACCGGACCAAGGTGCGCCCGGAAAGGCTGTATCGTTTCTTGCCCCGGGTTAAACCCGGGGGCAGGGACGGCGCTATTTCAAGCGCCGCCGGGAACCGATCCCCAACCGCCGTCCGATCGCGCAACGCCCGGAAACCGTGGCCTCGCGCGAAGAATTCGGGCATTGGGAAGGAGACCTGATGCAGTTCCGCACCCAGCGGGCCAACCTGCTGACCCTGTGTGAACGCATGACTCGTTTCACGCTCACTGCTTGTTTGGAAAGCAAAACCGCGCGGGAAACCCGCGAGGCCGTGCAGGCGAGCCTCGGCTGCCTTCCCGACCGCGCCCGCCAGACCATCACTTTCGACAACGGCTCCGAATTCGCCGGCCATCGCGAACTGGAGAACCAACTCGGTTTACACGCCTATTTCTGCGATCCCCACTCGCCATGGCAGCGCGGCACCATCGAGAACACCAACGGCTTACTCCGACGAGATATGCCCCGCAAAACCAACATCACCGACTACACACCCCGTGACGTCGACGACCTCACCTGGTGCCTCAATTCCACACCCAGAAAATGCCTCGGTTTCAAAACTCCCGCCGAGGCCTTCCTCATAAACCTCGGTGTTGCACTTGAGATGTGAATCCAGCCTGCCCTTACCCAGGGACAAGTGAGTGCGACGGCGATGTCCCATGCTCTGTTGAAAAAGGCGAGGCAGGCATGGTTGGGCTTCGAGGCTAGGCGGCCTCTTTGATGGTTTCAATGGCGCTTTTCGCTTTTGCCTTTTTCACGTGATCCTCGAGGGCAGCTCTGAGGATGGGGAGTTGCCGGTAGGCCTTGAGGCGACGGAGGTCTTTTGGGCTTCCAGGAGGCCGGCGGCGGTCCATCGCAAGGCCATCTCGGCGTTGCGCCAGCGCTTGACATTGTGCTGCACCATCCTGACCGTTCCCAAGGCATTCTCGATGGCGTTGGTGCAGGCCAAGGAGCGCCTGAGCTTGGGCGGCAGGCCCAAGCGGATCACGGTGAGGATCTCATCCAGGCCCTCCAGGATGGAAGCCGAAACGCCGGGGGCCTCGGTCTCCAGGCGGCGCGCCAGGTTCTTCATGAGGCGTTCGGCTTTCTCGGCATCGTCTTGGTCCCAGGCTTGCCTGAGCGCCTTCTTGACGCCGGCATGAAGGCTTTCGTCGAGGCGCTCGATGATGTTGCGGCCCTTGTGGACCTGGCAGCGCTGGAGGGCGGCCACCGGCCCGAAGGTCCGCTTGATCGCCTTGGAGAGCGCCTTGGCGCCGTCGACGATGAAGAGCCGGGGCACTTCCGGGTCGAGGCCGCGGGCGGTCAGGTTGTCGAGCAGCGCCTGCACCGTGGCGGCATTCTCCGTGGCACCTTCGGCCAGGCCTAGAACATGCTTCTCGCCCGCGCCGTCGATGCCAATAGCTGCCAGCAACACGTGATCGCCGACGTGCAGCCCGTCGATCTGGATGACCAGGAGATCGAGATCCGAAAGGTCGCTGGCCAGGAAGGCCTTCAGCTTCTTGCGCGTCATGGCCACGAAGCGCCGCGAGACCGCGGACTTCGAGGTCGCATCGCCCGCGCGTGCCGGCAAGTCGCCGCTGGCCTCGCCGGGCAGGCGCACGGCGCGCGCGTACTTGCGGGTCGAAACCGTAAGCAGCATGATGTTCATCGCCCAGGACTGCAAAAGCGCCGGGTCCGAGAGCAACTCCCAGCTCGGCAAGCTCATCTCCTTGCCCGCAAGATCGCGCACCCGCGGGCGCGTCAGCTTCACCTTGCCCCCGTGATAGGCAATCTCGCTCTGGGTTGTCCCCCAGCGATGGCCCTGCCGCTCGGCCGTGCGGGCGTGGCGCGCTCCGCAGAGCACCTCGCTATCCTCGTCCAGCATCTCGCCCAGGGTCTCCACCCCGGCCAACAGGCAAAAGCGATCCACGCTCATGCGCAGATCATCAAAAGCCTCCGGCAAGGCCGGCGGCAACAGCGGAAGCGGGATCTCCAACAGTTTCGAAAGGCGGCTGTTCCGTGTAGTCTTGGTCATGGCGTCGTTCTCCTTGATGGATTCAACACCCAGAGCCTAACGGTTCCAGGCGAATGACGCCTACCTCACTTTTTCAACATCAGCCGGGACATTGCCAGTGCGAGAGTGGTGGTAGTACTCGAAGTACGATGCGAGAATGCGCCGCAGGTGCCGCGCGTCGATGACGATCAGATGGTCGAGGCATTCCCGCCTAATCGTGCCGATCATCCTTTCGACGAAGGGGTTCTGCCACGGCGACCGGGGGGGTGCCGTCACGACTTCCTTAATCCCCATCGCCTTGATCCTGGCGCGGACCAGCGCACTGTAGACACTGTCCCGGTCGCGGATCACATACCGCGGCGCACTATCCCATGGGAATGCTTCTGTGATCTGCTGCGCCACCCATGCCGTAGTTGGGTTTGCTGTCACGCCGAAGTGGACGATCTGCCTGCGTTCATGTTGGAGAACGGTGAAGACCATGAGAAGCCGGAACGTGGCGGTCGGCAAGACAAAGAAATCGATGGACGCGAGAGCCTTCGCATGGTTCCCCAGAAATGTCCGCCACGTCTGTGACGGCGGCTTCGGAAGCCGTGCCAGATACTTGGACACGGTCGCCTCGGAGACCTCAATGCCGAGCTTCAGGAGTTCGCCGTGGATCCGAGGAGCACCCCACAGCGGGTTTTCGCGGCTCATTCGGTTTATGAGAGCCCGGACATCGCCTGAGATCGGTGGACGTCCACCTCTGCGCCGCCGCGACTTCCACGTCCAGTACAGTCGGAAGCCTTTTCGATGCCAGCCAATGACGGTTTCGGGCTTCACGATCACCAGCATTTCACGCCAATTCGGCAAAATCCGAGATAAAAGCACCCAGAGCAAGCGATCCGTGGGCCGCAGGGAAGGCCGCCGCGAGGTTCTCTTCATCGTGGCGAGCTGATGCCGAAGAGCAATGAGCTCAAGCTGGAGGACGGCGCGCCCGCGGAAGCTATCGTGGAGTGCTGAAAGGAGGAGATAAAAGCCGGTTGCGTACATGCCGAGGACGGTAACCAGTCTCAGTCCAAAAAGGCAAGGTTTCTGGCGCCGGCGACGTTTTTAGGAGGCACAGCGCGCGGTCAAGCTATTCGGCATGCGGCGGTGGGATGGCTTGGCTGCCACGTGCCTGGTCGCGGTCGTCTTCGCGGCCTGGGAATGAGGGATGGCTTGGGTCGGAAACCCTTTGAAATTCAGCGATGCTCTCGTGCGAGGACGGTCCCGTCGATTTCCGTAATGACCTCAACAAAATGCTGGATAAGGGTCACCGGCCATGCCAACGTCGGACTGCCCGCCCGCGCCAGCAAGCTATCGACGCCCCAGCCGCTACCGTAACAGTTATAAACAACGTTGATCGCGTTAAAGAGTCGCCCGTGAAGAACGTGTAAGCGGCTGATGTTGGTAGCTCTTTCGGTTTGGCGAAGTAATCGGATTTGCAAGAAAACGGGTTTTGGGCCTGAAAAGCTTGTGATTTGAAATAATTGATTTTGGGGATTCCCTTCCGTTGCGGAACGTGATTCTCTGCTCCCGTCGATTGGGATTGGAGAACTGTGATGAAGCCATCGCGCAAGGTGTCATCGGGAATAGAGGACCTGTTCCGCTCGCGGTTCGAAAACATCATCAACCTGCGCCACGAGTTGGTGGTGTTGGGGGGCCGGATCGCGTGGACTTTCTTCGACGAGACCTATGAAGCCTTGTATTCGGAGGAGGGTCGGCCGGGGGTCCCGACGCGGTTGATGGTTGGGCTGCACATCCTCAAGCATATGTTCGATCTCTCGGATGAGGAGGTCTGCGAGCGCTGGGTCTACGACCCATACTTCCAGTGCTTCTGCGGCGAAGAGTACTTTCAGCATGAGCTACCCATGGAGCGCTCGTCGATGACCCGGTGGCGGGACCGGATCGGGCCGGAAGGTTTGGAGAAGGTATTCCAGGAGAGCCTGGCCGTGGCCCACCGGGTGGGGGCGCTGCGGGAGAAGGACCTCGAGCGGGTGACGGTGGACACCACCGTACAAGAGAAGGCGATTGCCTTTCCGACCGACGCCAAACTGATGCAACGAGCCCGCGAGCGGCTGGTGCGACTGGCACGGGAGCACGGCATTGCCCTGCGTCAGTCCTATACCCGCCTGGGCAAGAGGGCGTTGATCATGCAAGGCCGCTACCGCCATGCCAAACAGCACAAGCGGGCCAACAAGGCCCTGCGCAAGCTCAAGACCTATCTCGGGCGCACCGTCCGCGACATCCGCCGCAAGACGGCCCAGGAGGAGAGCCTACGGGATACCTTCCGCCGCCCCTTGTGGCTGGCCGAGCGGGTGTCGACCCAGAAGCGGCGCGACCCCTTGCCCAAGGTCTATTCGCTCCACGCGCCCGAGGTCGAATGCATCGGCAAAGGGAAGGAGCACAAGCCGTACGAGTTCGGCTGCAAGGTCTCCGTGGCGGCGACCAATTCCCGCCCCCCCGGCGGCCAGTTCGTCGCCCACGTCAAGGCCTTCCACGGCAATCCCTATGATGGCCACACCTTGAGGCAGGTGATCGAAGAGATGGAACGCTGGACGGGGATATCGGCCGAGCGCATCTATGTCGACAAGGGATACCAGGGCCACGATTACCCCAACAAACACCGCGTCTTTAGATCAGGCCAGAAACGCGGCATCACGCCGACGATCAAGAAGGAGCTCAGGCGGCGCTCCGCCGTCGAGGCCGTGATCGGACATCTCAAGAGCGATGGCAGGCTGGGGCGCAACTTCCTCAAAGGCCGCGACGGCGACAAGATCAACGCCATCCTCGCCGGCGCCGGCTACAACTACCGCCTTGTCCTCAAATGGCTGAGGCGTTTGTTTGTCCAAATCCTGGCCGCGCTCCTCAGCGACATCTCGCACCCCACCGCAAACCCAATCGCCGCTTCAGCTTGAAATCAGGGTTCTTCATGGACGACCAAGTAATACCAACCGCCCTTAACATTGACTTGTGCGAGCCCACGCTCTGAGGCCGATGGACATGATCTTCCAAGGTTGGTCGGTCAGGTTGTTCCAGGCTTGGCAAGAGGCCTCGACGATGGCTTCATAGGAGTCGCAGACACGATTGGAGAGCCAGTTCTGGCGGAGGTATTGCCCGACATTTTCGGCGGGATTGAGCTCCGGGGACTTGGGTGGCAAAGGCACGAGGGAGATGTTCTCCGGGATGCCGAGTTTGGCAGTGGTGTGCCATGCGGCTTGGTCGAGCAGCACGACGGCATGGGCGTTTGGGGCAACGGCCCGGCTGATTTCCTCGAGATGCAGGTCCATGGCTTCAGTATTGGCGCGCGGCATGACCAGCGCCGCGCCCTCACCGCGCTCGGGGCAGATGGCGCCGAAGAGATACGCCGAAGAGGTCCGTAGGTCCTTGACCTGGCGCGGGCGCGATCCCTTTGGGGCCCACTGGCGCACCAGGCTGTTCTTCTGGCCGACGCGCATTTCATCTTGAAACCAAACCTCGATGGGCGTGTCCGGTGGCTGTGCCGCTACGATTTTCGCCAAGTGTTCGGGAAAATTTTTTTAAATTCCTCCTGTGCCCGCGCATCCTGGCCGACGTGGCGCGGGCGCGCGGAAATATGCGAGAACCCGAGCGCGGCCAGCAGCTTGCCGACGCTCCGCTCGTGATAGTCCACGCCGAAGCGCGTTCGGATCAGTTGCTTGAGATCGATGCAGCGCCAGCGCACGACCCCATCCCGTTCGGGATCGGGACCGGCCTCGATAGCCCGCGAAAGCGCCGCCATTTGCGACGGCGTCAACCGACGCAACGCCCCGTTCGGCTTGCGGTCGATCAGACCGGCCGGACCTCCCGCGTTGAACCGGTGAACCCAGTCCCGCAACGTCTGCCGATCCATGCCGCCAATACCCGCCGCGCACGCTCGATCCATCCCATCGTAGATGGCCGCCATCGACAAAAGCCGTCGCGCCTGGTTCCCATCATCGCTCCGTGCCGCAAGAACACGGACTCTTTCAGCATCAAAGTCGTTTCGCAAAGGAATCGTTGGCATTGAACACACTCCCTTGTTGCCAACAACCTTGAATCACACAAAACCTAGCGTGTAAACCTTTGCGCGAGTCAAACTCTGGGGCGGTTGGTATTAGGCGTGTGCCCAGCATGTTCGGAAGCTTGGGAGTGAAAGTCTTCTATCCAACCTGATGGAGGTGAAGGATTAGCGAAGCACAAGGGCGTTGCCGCGAGGCGGCGTCTGAAGGAAGTGTGGAGCAAAACCGCGACCTGACGAACAGAAACCGGATAAGAGGCATCCTTGGTCGGACGAGCGGGCGACTAATCGCGAAGTCCAGATCCATCAAGGGCCAAGGCTGTAGATCCGGCAGGGCGGCGGGGAAGGCGACCGGACTTACCTGGGGAGGCCTGTGCCGCTGTCCCGGTTCGGGACTGAGGAAGCCGCAAGGCGACCTGATCGCGGCGCAGGAGTCAGCAGAGGGCATAGTAGGCCAAGCTGTCGGCAAGGCTATTGAGGCACTCCAAGGCCGAAAGGCGGAGCAGCGGATAGGCCGAGCCGGAAACGATGGCCGAAGGCCCGAACGATTGGGATTGGGAAGTAGGACCGGCAACTCATGAGTGGAAAGCGGCAGAAGACCCAGTACTCACTGGCCCTGGAACCGAGGGAGCGGGGTGAAGCCCCAACCACCGGG
Source organism: Alphaproteobacteria bacterium (assembly GCA_965218865.1). Classification (GTDB taxonomy): domain Bacteria; phylum Pseudomonadota; class Alphaproteobacteria; order JAAXGF01; family JAAXGF01; genus CBDCME01. The sequence continues at coordinate 100,866 of CBDCME010000081.1, read as the reverse complement.
GACCGAGGGGCCAAACCACTTGTGGCGGCGACGGAACCCGAAAACCCGGCTTCAACAAGACAATCAATGGAGGAGGTGTACGCACGAGAGAATCTCGAAACAGCGTGGCAACGCGTTAAAAGGAACAAGGGCGGTCCCGGCGTGGATGGGATGACCATCGAAGACGCCAGGGACTACCTGCGTGAGCATTGGCCAGTCATTCGGTCTCAATTGCTCGAAGGGACCTACCAGCCGCAGTCGGTTAAACGGGTTGAAATCCCCAAACCGGACGGCGGGGTCAGAAAACTCGGCGTGCCTTGCGTCGTCGACAGACTGATCCAGCAAACCTTGCTGCAGGTTCTCCAAGTGCGCTGGGGTCGGACGTTTTCCGAGTACAGTTACGGCTTCCGACCGGGACGCTCCGCTCACCAGGCGGTGGCCCAGGCGCAACGCTATGTTGCGGAGGGTTACAGCATTGTTGTTGACCTCGATCTCGAAAAGTTTTTCGACCGGGTCAATCACGACAGACTGATGGCGCGCGTCGCCGCACGGATATCCGATAAACGGGTGCTCAAGCTCATCCGGGTGTTTCTCAATGCTGGGGTGATGGAAGACGGGTTGGTCCGTCCGGTGGAAGAGGGGACACCGCAAGGTAGCCCGCTTTCGCCCCTCTTGAGCAACCTCGTGCTCGACGACCTCGACAAGGAACTGGAGAGGAGGGGCCACCGCAGGGCTAGTTTTTTGTCCGCCCAGTGATCAGGGTGAGGTGATCGCGGCGCTGGCCATTTCATTCTCGGTGTGGCAGTGTGCCGGTCATGGCGACGCTGCCGGTCTCGGATTCGTCCATTGATTTGCGCGCGGTCACGGTGCGTCCGACCTGGGGCGCGCAGGAGCACCGGCGCTGGGACCGGTTGGTGGAGCAGCACCACTACCTGGCGTTCCACGGCGTCATCGGCAAGGGCCTGCGCCATGTCGCGGTGCATGGCGAGACCTGGCTCGCACTGATCGGCTGGCAGCCCGGCGCGTTCAAGCTGGGCGCGCGTGATCGCTGGATCGGGTGGTCGGCCGAGCAGCAGTTCCGGCGTCTGCATCTGATCGCCAACAACTCGCGCTTCGTCATTCTGACGCCTGGCCGAGTGCCGAACCTGGCCTCCCGTGTGCTGGGGCTGAGCCTGCGGCGGCTGTCTGAGGACATCCAGGCGGTGCACGGATATCCGGCTCTTCTGGCGGAGACGTTCGTGGACGTCTCGCGATTTGCCGGCACCTGCTACCGCGCGTCGAACTGGCGCTCTCTGGGGCTGACGCGGGGCTTTGCCCGTGAGCCCGGAGGGGCAGCGCGCTGGCGCCACCACGGTCAGCCCAAGGAGGTCTTCGTGTTCGGACTGACAGACGGCGCCCCCGAGGCGCTGAGCCGTACCGGGATGCCGGCACACTGGAACGCCGAGCAGCACACCGAGCCGATGGCCGCGCCCCGGCTGCGCAGCCTGTTCGAGTGTCTGGGTGAGGTGCCCGAGTACCGCCATGCCCGGGGCAAGCGCTATGCGCTCAACACCATTCTGGTGATCGCCGTCGCCGCCCGGCTTGCCGGATACCGGGGGGTGAACGCGTTCGCCCAGTTCGCCGCCCTGCTCTCCCAGGAGCAGCTCGAGGCGGTGGGTGCGTTCTGGAGCCCTTCCAAACAGCGCTACACCCCGCCCGCGATCACCACCTTCCACAAGACCCTCACCGCCCTGCCGCCAGAGACCCTGGACAACGCGATTAGCCAGTGGACCGGCCAGCATGGCAGCGCGCACGCGCCGGTCGCCATGGACGGAAAGGATCTGCGCGGCGCCTCGAAGCAGACCGAAGACGGGCGCAGGATGATGGTGGCGGCGGTCGAGCACGACACCGGCGTGGTCCTCGGGCAGGTCGAGGTCGACCGCAAGAGCAACGAAATCCCGGCCGTGCGCGAACTCTCCAGCGGCCTCGACCTCACAGGCCGGATCGTCACCATGGACGCGATGCACGCTCAGCACGAGACCGCGCGCTGCCTGCTCGGGCGTCGCGCCGACTACGTGATGAGCGCGGTCAAGGACAACCAGGAGATGATCTTCGAAGACCTCAAGGCGATCGACTTCAGCGATGCGCTCTGGCACGAAACCGTCGACAAGGGCCATGGCCGCATCGAGCGCCGACGCTGCGCCGTCGTCGACCTCTCCGCTGCCGAGTGGGACGGCTACGCCAACCTCCACGGGCGACGCCAGGCCATGCGCATCGAGCGCGAACGCGAGATCCTCAAGACCGGCAAGCGCAGCATCAAGGTGACCTGGAGCCTCACCTCGCTCGGCGCAGAGCGCGCCGGACCCGAGGAGTTGCTCGAACTGGTGCGCAACCACTGGCATATCGAGAACCGCCTGCACTACGTGCGCGACTTCACCTACGACGAAGACCGATGCCGGGCCTACGTGCGTCACCTGCCCAGAAATCTCGCCTGCTTGACCAACGCGGCCATCGCCATCGTGCGCTGCGACGGACGCTTCCGTTATCTGCCCGAGGCCAACCGGCACTATGCCGCCCGGGCGCAGGAGGCCCTCGACGCGATCATGACCGCGCCCATCGCCTGAGACAGCACGCCTCTCCCCCGGACCGGGACGTGCCGCCGAGCGGCGCGGGCGGACCGGTGTGCCTGTCGAATCCGAAAACGCCGTCCGGTGGCTTCGAGCAGTCCCCATGACGTCGTCGAGGCAAGCTCGGGGCTCCCCGAACCCCGTGCACCGAGCACGATCCCACTCATCCCGAACCCTCAACCGCGACTAAAAATTGTTCCTGGGGGCCACCGCTTCTGCCGTTACGCGGACGACTGTAACATCTATGTTCGCAGCCACCGCGCCGGTGAACGGGTGATGGCTTCGGTGAGCCGGTTCCTGACCAAGAAGCTGCGGCTGAAGGTCAACGAAGCGAAGAGCGCGGTGGCACGACCGGAGGAGCGGAAGTTTCTTGGCTTCAGCATCTCGAATGATGGGAGCGAGAGGCGCATTGCGCCACCAGCCCTCAAGAAATTCAAGACGCGAATCCGGGAACTCACTTACCGAACACGTGGAAAATCTCTGCCGCGGGTGATCGAAGAGCTGAAGCCATACCTGATTGGATGGCGCGGTTACTTCGGCTTCTGCCAGACCCCGCGTGTGCTCACCAACCTGGAAGCGTGGATTCGCCGAAGATTACGATCTTATCTTTGGCGGCAATGGCAGAACGGGCGTAACCGCTTCAGGGAGCTGCGCCGTCGTGGCGTCCCGAAGTTCAATGCAGCGGTCGCCGCCGGTTCACCAACGGGGTTTTGGCGCATATCGAGCCACCCGGCGGTCCAAATGGCACTGCGCAACGTTTATTTCGATAAGCTCGGGCTCCCCCGGCTCTATGTCTTCGCTGAAAGCTCAACCCGATCGAACCGCCGTGGTACGTGACCCGTATGCCCGGTGGTGTGGGAGGGGCGGCGCCGCGAGGCGCCCCCCTATCCCGATCCCTGGCTATGGGCAGTCGTGACCAAGCGATCGGCGGGACGTCAGCTTAGCACCCATTTCCGGAATCAATGATGTCGCGCCGCTACGGCAGAAGGGTTCCTTTTCGAACGGTCCTTGACGGCTGCTAATCGAAGATCCCTTTCAGCAGGGTGTCGAGCGGCTTTTCGGACTTCGAGCCTCCGCTTGTGCTGCCGCCGCCGGTGAAACCGTCGAGGAGCTGCTCGACTGGTTTTTTCGGCGCCGCTTGGGGAGGCGGGGCGGTGTCGGTTTCGGGGGCCGTGCCGATGTCGGTTTCTGGGGCCGGGGCGGGAGCGCTGCCTCCGCCTCCAAGGATGGCGTCGAGGACGGCGCCCGCGCCGCCCCCCAGCGCGTCGGTATCGACGTTTTTCTTGATAATCCCTTTCAAAAAATTCTGGCCGATGTGGCGTTGAAGCGCGTTCGTTTCGAAAGTGGTTCGCGGTTCGTCGATGGAGCCGTTCACGCTGACGCCGATGGACGGGGCATCGCTGTGTCCGAGAAGGCGCGCCTCGCTGGTGGCGGCGATGAGCCAGCGGGGCAGGTCGGCCTTCAACGTGGCCTCGGCCTCGGCGCCGTCGAGCGCGGCGCGCAAGTCGTTGCTGCTGATGGTTCCGCCGGCGGCAGTGAAGTTGCCTCCCAGTGACGTGAAACGCGTTTGGCCCCCGCTCGTCGCCGAGCCGAGGAGCTGCAGATAGGAAAGCTCGGAGTCCAGACCGCCGAGCTGCTGATTGATCTGGGGCAGATCGACTCCGTGGATAATGCCGTCGCGAACGTTCAGCGCCGCCTGTCCGGCGAGATTGGAAACCAGATCGAACTCGCTGCGGCCCCGGGTCTGGAAGTTTCCGGTCAGATCGGCGAGGCCCTCGATCGTGACGAGATCCGCGATCTTGGGGATCAGGGGGCCGATCGCGACGCTGTCGACGGAGATTTCGAGATCGGCATTCGGGTCCGGAACCGAAAGCACGCGTCCCTTGAGAGCGACCTCGCCGCCGTTCAGACGGCCGCTGAAACGCTCGACGTCGAGGGTCCCATTAGCCAGGCTGGCGTTCAGAACCACGTTCTCCAGGCGTATCCCCTCGAAGCTGGCGGCGGTTGCGGTGACTTTGATTTTTCCGTCCACGGCGCTCAGGGCCGAAAGGTCAATCGTCTCCCGCGACCAGCGCTCTTTGGTCCCGCCACCCGGGGTTGCCTGGGGGCCATCGGTGGGGGCCGCCGAGCCGCCGCCCCCGCCCGAAGCGGGCCCGAGAAACACCTCGAGGGGAATTTCGCCGGCGGCCAGATTGACGTCGACACTGGGTCGCGGCCCGTCGAAATGGCTGGCGACCGTGCCGCCGATTCGTGTCGGTCCGACCGTCGCGTCGAGATCGGTCAGTTTTGCGCTTACCTGGTCTCCCGAAAGGTTGGCGGCCAGGCGAAGCTCGCCGAGCGCCCGCCCGCCGGCGGCGCCCGCCCCGGCGAAGGTCTCGAGCAGCGAGGCGAAGTCGGGGTGTTGGGCGGTTATCGTCAGCGCGTATCCCGGCGCCCGCAAAAGCGTGTTCACATTTCCGGAGACGTCGACGTCGGCCCCGGCCAGGCTCAGCGACAGCGACAGGTCCGCCGTGGCCAGACCTCCCTTGACCGTGGCGTCGAGTGCCATGGGGCCGTCGCGGGCCGCCGTGGCGAGAGCGGAACCGGGCGCGAACGCGCGTCCCAGGCGGACGTAGCTCGGGGCCTGGGCCGCCAGGCTGAAATCGACGGTGGGATTCAGGAGCGCGCCGTCCCATCGACCATCGAGCTTGCTCTCGATCTCGGCGAACGACAGCGCCGCGCTGATCCGGGCCCCGTCGAGGCTGCCGGCCACGTCGGCGGAGAGCGTGACCGGGCCGTCGCCGATGCCCGCGGGTATCGAGGTTTGCGGGCTAAAGGTCTGGAGCAGAGTGGCCAAGCGGGGGGCCCGGGCGTCGAGCGTCGCCTCCACGCGGGGATTCGAATTCCAATCCGACAGCGTGCCCTTGACTTCGCTTTCGAGGCCCGCCAGAGCGACGACGCCGTCGAACCTCACGGCCGTCGGGTCGCCGCCGAGTTTCCCCCGGGACCGGAAGGCGCGCAGCGCCGCCGGCGGCAGTGGCGGCTCGATACCCGCGAAACGGAATATCCCGCCGAGTTCATCGGCTTCCAATTCGTAGGTCAACTCGCCGCTGCCCTGGGCCGGGTCGGCGCGGCCGTTGGCGGTTGCCCGCAAGCCCGCTAGATCACCGACGCCAAGATGGCGCAGCGTCACTCCGCCATCCCTAAGCTCGGCCTCGAGGGTGACCGCCGAGATCGCCGTCCCCCGATAGACCGCGTTTTCGATCCGGGCCGATATGTTGGCGTCGAAGGTTTTCAGCACCGAGAGGTCGGCGGCCTCGTCATCCGGCACCTCGTTTTCCGAGTCGCCGGGATCCGGCAGGTAGGCATCGAGGTTGATCTGGTCCAGAGTGAGCTCGGCGTCGATCCCCATTCGGGGCCCCAGGGCGACATTGGCAGTGCCGGAAATTTGGGACGAATCGAACCTCAGGTCGAGGCCGGAAAGTCGCGCCAAGGCCGGCGTGGCATCGACGTCCGCGGTCAGTTGCACCGCCCTCAGCCGGTCCTGGGGCACTTGTTCCAGGCCCAGGCCCAACCATGCCAGGGTCGCCCTGGCGTTGGCGGCGGAGAATCCCACTTGGCCCGTGAATCGGGGTGTGTTTTCGGCTGCTTCCACGAAACCAACGACGGAAACGTCGGCGCCGCCCGGCAACCGTGCCGAAACCTGCTGGAGGTCGAGAAATCCATCCTCCAACCCGGCGACAAGGCGGATTTCGCGGGCCGCCTCGCCGTTGATCTCGACCCCGTCGAGGCTCAAATCTAGGTTGGCCGCGAAGCCCCCGGGCAGGGCGAAGAAGGCCGCTTCCCCGGGAAATTCTTCGGCAGACTCCCCGGTGGCCGCCGCCGGGGCGGGCAGTTGCTCGAGAATTTCAGCCAATGCGATCGCTTTCAGCGCCAGGACGGCATCTACCCGCGGAACCTCGCCGAGATCGACCGCGACCGAGCCGCCGCCCTGGATGGGTCCCAGGGCGAAGTTCAGGGCCTCGACCTGGGCACCCGTCGGCGCGGCGTCGACGTCGGCGCTGATTTCGATCTTGTGGTCGAGCAGGGGGTGTTCGACGACGCCGAGGCCGGCAAGGGTTTCGGCGAGCGAGTCGCCCGTCACGGTGAGTTTGGCCTTGACGGTCGGTGCCTCCCCGGCGGTCTGGGCCGCACCCGAGAGGCGGACGGTAAAATTGCCGGTCCCCACTTCGAAATCGAAAGGCGTGGTCTCGGTTCCGAGGCGGCCCGCGGAGATGGCGAAAGAGAGAGGGATCCCGCGCGCCACGAGGGCGCCCTCGGCTTCGAAGGGACCGTCCAACGCCTCGGCCGATGCCCGGACGTCGATGTCCTCGACGGTTTCGACCAAATCCGGCTCGCGGTAGGTCAGGCGGCCGTTCTCGATGACGACATCGTCGAGACTGAGGTCGAATCCCGGACCACCGGCGGACGGCGCCTCGTCGCCCTCCAGGGCCAGGGTCCAGTTGGCGCTACCGTCGGTGAAGCGCTCGAGCTCGATGACGGGGGAAACCAGGGTCACCTTGGCGACCTGGATCGCGCCGCGAAGCAACGGCAGCACCGCAACCCGGACCTCCAGGGATTCGAGCCGCGCCATGTCGGGAACGGTCGCCCCAGGCGCGTTGGCGAATCGTGCTCCGTTCACCGAAACCGTGGGCAGGGGCAAGACCGAAAGCTTGATCTCGCCATCGATCGCCAGGCGCCGTCCGGTGGCTTCCTCGACCTTGGCGCCGATCAATTCCTTGTATTCGTTGAGGTCGACCAGGAACGGGACCAGCGCCCCCGCCCCGATCACCAGGACCAGAACGCCGAGAAAAGCGTAAAGCGCCTTTTTCATAATGCCTCCCTGGGCGACTTCCGGAGTCAGCGGTTCGAACTCGTCGGATGGGTTCCGATCACGACCAGCATCGTACCACTGGAGTCTCGATTTTATGGATCAACTTAATTTCAACACCGAGGAATCACGTCTTGGGGTCGATCCGCTGGCGGCGCTCGTTGCCGTAACTGACCGTTGGCGCCGGCGCCCATTTGCGTTAATCTATCGCTGGTTGGTTTTCCCAAACCAAGGGTGATTTCGTTGGCCTCCGGGATGGATAGACATGGGTGATGTAATCAACATCAACCAATACCGCAAGCGGCGCGCGCGCGACCGGGCCGTCAAGAAGGCGGCGCGGAACCGGGCTCGCGGCCGCCGCCGCAAGGACGAAGTGGCCGCGACCCGCCACGAATCGGACCGCGAGCACAACGAGCTCGACGGCAAGGAGCTCGAGTCGCCGACGAACGACGACCCCCCCAAGACCGGATAACCGCCGTCTCGCATGCGGCTTCCCCGGTGCGCGGCGGTTCGGATCGCCAGTGCCTCGATCGTGAGCGACGGCGCCTCGCCGCCGCCGGAGCTGGGAAAAACGCTGCCGTCGACGACGAATAGGTTGCGCCAGCGGTGACTGCGGCAAAAACGGTCGACGACCGAATCGCCGGGATCGTCACCCATGCGGCAGGTGCCGAAGACATGGGTGGCGTCGAAGCCGTCATAAGTGCCGAATTCCTCGAACACATCCTCGACGCCGGAGGCCCGCAACATCTCGCGCGCGGTCCGGGCCATGAAGGTCAGGCGGCGCAGGTCGCTCTCGGCCCAGCGGGCGTGGATGCGGGCCAGGGGCTGGCCAAAGCGGTCGCGTTTTTCCGGATCCAGGTCGACGTATGTATATTCGTTCGGCGGGCTTTCGCCTATGGCGCCGATCGACAGCACCCGGCCAAAGGCGGAACGCATCTCCGCCTTGTGTTGCCGGCCCCAGCCGCCCACCACCCTCTGGGCGTACGCGATCGGGCCGTTGAGGCCGACCTCGGTGGTGCCGTGGTTGAAGCGGCAACCGCCGACGACCCCGGGGATGGCGTCGGGGGCGTTGAAATCCCAGCAGATCGCGTCCGCGGGCAGGCCCCGGTGGCTGCCCAGCGGTTCCGGGTGCAGGCCGCTGCTGATCCAGGCCAGGGTCTCCATGAAATTCCGCCCCACCAGGCCCGACTCGTTGGCGAGGCCGTCGGGGGCGAATTGGTTTTCCGAAACCAGCAGCAGACGCGGCGTCTCGACGGCACCGCAGGCGACGACGACGGCGCGGCCCGTCACCACCCGCTCGGCGCCCATCGCGTCGATGTAATGAACCCCGGTGACCCGGTCATCGGGTCCGGCCGCGAGGCGAATCACTTGGCAATCGGTCTTGATCGCGCAGCGTTCGGTTTCCCGCGCCTTGGCGATGAAGGTGACGTCGACGCTGCCCTTGTCGAGCCGGGGACAGCCCCGATTGCAGTTTCCGCAGTAATTGCAGCCGGGACGCCCGTCGTAGGGCGCCGAGAGCGCCGCCATCGCGTTGGCCACCCAGCGCTGCCCCATCTCCCGGCAGGCGGTTTGGATTTTCCGGGCCGCGTAGCTCAGAGGGTGCTCCGGCAGGGGATACGGCGCGCTCCGGGGCCGGGTCGGCTCATCCGCCGGTCCCGCCACCCCGATCAGCCGTTCGGCTTGGAGGTAATAGGGTTCGATCTCGTCGTAGTCGAGCGGCCAGTCCGCGGCGACCCCGAACCGGCTGCGCATCTTCATCGACTGAGGATGCAGCCGCTGGGCCTCGCCCGTGAAATGGAGAGTGGTGCCGCCGAGGCCGACCACGTACCGATAGCCCCAGGCCCGGCGTTGTTTGCCGCGGTTGAAGCGGCCCAGGTTTCGGTTCCACGAACGGAGATCGTCCCACTTCGGGTCCAAGGTTTCGAGCGGCGCGATGCTCTGGCGCCCGTTGGTGTCGATCTTTGCCGGAAAGCATTCCCGCTCCCATGAATCGCTGTCGAGCCGGTAGTCCGTAAGGGGGTCGTAGGCCGGACCCGCTTCGAGGAGCAGGACACTCAGCCCGCGGTGGGCGAGGGCCCAGGCGCTGGTACCGCCCCCAGCGCCGGAACCGACGATGACTGCGTCGAATTCGGGATCGGCCATCAGGTTCGGGGCGGTTGGGCGTGGTCGGGGAATCCGTCCGGCTGGGGCGGCCCGCCGTACCCCAGGGACGGCCACGTTTCGGGTCGGGCGTAATAGTGACGAAAGTTGCGTTGACAGACCTGGTCGAAAAATACTCGCGGCAGGCTCCGTCGCTCGGCTTCGGCCGCCCGTCGGACCACGGCCTCGCGCTGGTCCCGACCCAGGGAATCGAAATCGACACCGCCCAGGGCGACCGCCTCCCGATCGAGCCAGGCGCAACCCCGTCGCAGGAGCTGGCCAAGGCGGGACCGCGACTGTCCCTGGCGGATCAGCTCCCAGGCCACGCCGACCTCGCCGGCGCCCGGACTCGAGTCATCGGCCGGGATCAGGGTGTCCAGGAAAGCGGCCAGAGAGGCCAACGGATCCCGGCTCGGCTTCAGCGGCCCGGCGACCGCCCGCAGCGCGTCCCAGACCGTCGCGGCGCCAGTGGTGATCAGCGAAGCGACAAGAAACCGCCGTCGGCGCAGTCGCGGCCATCGCTTGAAAGGGGAATCCGGAAGGGACATCGAACGGCGACGCTAATTCCCGCCGCGGGTCGCTGTCAAGACGACCCGTCGGCCAAACGATCCATGACGCCTGTTCCGAGGCTCGGCCGGCATCTTCTGATGTTAGTGACTTTATCGAAAATGCGCGTCCGCGCATTTTTTGCGTCTGTTCCGGCCCTCTCGCCCTAGCGAGCGTGCCGGGTGGCCGCCCTTCCAACCTATACGGGCAGTACGAAACGGCGCGCGATCTCGTGCGGGTTCTCGTCGAATTGGACGCCCATCGTGGTCCCCTTGCGCCAACGCACGATCGCGCAGAGATCGCCCAGCCCGTTGATCTTGATCTTGAATCGCGCGCTTTCCGGAATCGCCCCCTTCACGCGGAGTTTCGCCCCATTGACCGACATATCCAGAACGTCCGCGGCCGACAGCTTGTCCCCGTCCCATATTTCCGCGGTCCACTCGGTTTGGACCCGTTGATAGCGCCGCTTTTCCTCGAAACCTTCCGCCACCATCGAGGCGGTCTCGGGTTGGGTGACGGCGTGGGCGGGACATGTGTCCACCGGAATCACTTCGATCGTCTCGGATATATCTTTTTTCATCGCCGTGAACATGCCAACATTTTCAATGTCTCTCAGTGACTTTATCGAAAATGCGCGTCCGCGCATTTTTTGCGTCTGTTCCGGCCCTCTCCCCCTCCCGGCCACCCACGAGAGTATGCTGATATGGGTGGCCGGGAGGGGGAGAGGGCCGATGCCGCGAGTTTTCGAACATACTCTCATAGAAGTAATGGAATAAATTTAAAATTAACTTAACGCCTTGTCGCAATACGTCTTAATATTACAAACAAATTGAATCCAGTCCCTGTTAATATTTGTGGTATTGGGGAAGATTTACTCCCTCATCCCGTCGGGCGAGTTTTGTGCTCACCTCCATCCGCGGCCACTTTTCGCCGGGAGTCTCCGGCGCCGGATTATCGCGCTTCCGCTCGGCCGGAGGGACTCGCGTACTCACAACATGTTGGGGTATATTCGTGATCCTACCCATCCTTTGGGGAATAAACGGGTTTGTCATGACCAATGCCCTCGATCGTGGCGCCGAGGCCACGCCGGCGCCCGAGGCGGAATCGCCGGGTGCCGGGGCGGATTATCTCGCCGCGCTCAACCCGCCGCAGCGCGCCGCCGTCGACGCGACCGAAGGTCCGGTTTTGGTGCTGGCCGGGGCCGGCACCGGCAAGACCCGGGTGCTGACGACGCGACTCGCTCATATTCTGTTGAGCGGGCGCGCGATGCCGGGACAGGTCCTGGCGGTCACCTTCACCAACAAGGCGGCGCGGGAGATGATCGGCCGGGTCGAGGCCCTCATCGGCCGCAGCGCCGCGGGACTGTGGTTCGGAACCTTTCACGCCCTCGGCGCCCGAATCCTTCGCCGCCACGCGGCCCTGGTCGGCCTGGAGCCGAACTTCACGATCATCGACGTCGACGACCAGTTGCGCCTCGCGCGCCAGGTGCTGAGGGCCGAGAACATCGACGAGAAGCGTTGGCCGGCGCGGGCCTTGTTGGCCATCATCCAGCGCTGGAAGGACCGTGGCCTGATGCCCGATCGGGTCACCGCGGCGGAAGCGAGCGACTTCGCCAACGGCCGCGCGGTCGCCCTTTACCGTGCCTACCAGGAGCGCTTGGTGACCTTGAACGCGGCCGACTTCGGCGACCTGCTTCTTTATAATCTCGTGCTGTTCACCACGCGTCCCGACGTTCTGGAAGTCTACCAGCGGCGCTTCCGCTACATCCTGGTCGACGAGTACCAGGACACCAACGTGGGGCAATATCTGTGGCTGCGCCTTCTGGCCCAGGGCCACCGCAACATCTGTTGCGTCGGCGACGACGATCAGTCGATCTACGGCTGGCGCGGCGCCGAGGTCGGCAACATCCTGAAGTTCGAGAAGGACTTCGAGGGCGCCCAGGTGATTCGTCTGGAGCGCAACTATCGCTCCACCCACCATATCCTCGCCGCCGCCTCGGGACTGATCTCGCGCAACGCCGGGCGCCTGGGCAAGACCCTGTGGACCGATATCCCCGGCGGCGACCGCGTCATCGTCCAGGGCACCTGGGACGGCGACGAGGAGGCCCGCGTCGTCGGCGAGGAGATCGAGGCCCTGGGGCGCGGCGGCCATCGCCTGGCCGAGATCGCGGTTCTGGTGCGGGCAGGTTTTCAAACCCGGGCCTTCGAGGAGCGCTTCGTCACCATCGGCCTGCCCTATCGGGTCATCGGCGCGCTCCGTTTCTACGAACGCCAGGAGATACGCGACGCCGTCGCCTACATGCGGGTCACCGTGCAGCCGGCCGACGACCTGGCGTTCGAGAGAATCGTCAACCTGCCCAAGCGCGGCCTGGGTCAGGCCAGCCTGCAATTGCTGCACCGCATCGCCCGGGATCGGCGCTGCCCCCTGGAGCAGGCGGCGCGGCTGGCGGTCGAGACCGACGAGCTGAAGCCGAGGGCGCGGGGGTCCCTGGGCCGCCTGATCGAAAGCTTCGAGCGGTGGCGGGTGCAATTGGATTTGATGCCCCATGTCGAGGTCGTCGAACTGATGCTCGACGAATCGGGCTACACCGCCATGTGGCAGAACGACAAATCGCCGACCGCGCCGGGCCGCCTCGAGAATCTCAAGGAACTCGTCCAGGCCTTGGCGGAGTTTGAAAACCTGAACGGATTTCTCGAACACGTGAGCCTGGTCATGGACGCCGACGACTCGTCCGACGGCGACATGGTCAACCTGATGACCCTGCACGGGGCCAAGGGACTGGAATTCGATACCGTCTTCCTGCCCGGTTGGGAGGAAGGTCTGTTTCCGCACCAGCGGGCGCTGGAGGAAAAAGGCGGCGCCGGGCTGGAGGAGGAACGACGGCTCGCCTACGTCGGCCTCACCCGGGCCCGCCGCCGAGCCCATATCCTGTTCGCCGGCTCGCGCCGGCTCTACAATCATTCCCATAGTGGATTGCCGTCACGCTTCATCGACGAGTTGCCGCCCGCCCACATCGAGCAGCGGCCCCCCCCGTCTCCCGACGATGGCGCCTTTTATGGCGATAAGAGCGATTTCGTTTCCTTCCCCAGCCGCGTTCGCGGCCCCCCGGTCATCGAGGCTGCGGCCCAAAGGATGCCGGAGCCTCCCGGGCCTTCACGGTCGGCGAACGCGTCTTCCACCAGAAATTCGGTTACGGCCGGGTCACCGAGGTCGAGGGCGACCGCCTGCGGATCGCCTTCGAGAAGGCCGGCGAAAAAAGGGTCATCGGCAGCTTCGTCCGATCGGCCTGACGGCGCTTGCCGGTTGGATCGACCATCCTGAACGGGTGTAATCAGACACTCACGACCGTGTTCGTGGCGCGAAAGCTATGTAGTCGCCCGTGAAGAACGTGTAAGCGGCTGATGTTGGTAGCTCTTTCGGTTTGGCGAAGTAATCGGATTTGCAAGAAAACGGATTTTGGGCCTGAAAAGCTTGCGATTTGAAATAATTGATTTTGGGGATTCCCTTCCGTTGCGGAACGTGATTCTCTGCTCCCGTCGATTGGGATTGGAGAACTGTGATGAAGCCATCGCGCAAGGTGTCATCGGGAATAGAGGACCTGTTCCGCTCGCGGTTCGAAAACATCATCAACCTGCGCCACGAGTTGGTGGTGTTGGGGGGCCGGATCGCGTGGACTTTCTTCGACGAGACCTATGAAGCCTTGTATTCGGAGGAGGGTCGGCCGGGGGTCCCGACGCGGTTGATGGTTGGGCTGCACATCCTCAAGCATATGTTCGATCTCTCGGATGAGGAGGTCTGCGAGCGCTGGGTCTACGACCCATACTTCCAGTGCTTCTGCGGCGAAGAGTACTTTCAGCATGAGCTGCCCATGGAGCGCTCGTCGATGACCCGGTGGCGGGACCGGATCGGGCCGGAAGGTTTGGAGAAGGTATTCCAGGAGAGCCTGGCCGTGGCCCACCGGGTGGGGGCGCTGCGGGAGAAGGACCTCGAGCGGGTGACGGTGGACACCACCGTACAAGAGAAGGCGATTGCCTTTCCGACCGACGCCAAACTGATGCAACGAGCCCGCGAGCGGCTGGTGCGACTGGCACGGGAGCACGGCATTGCCCTGCGTCAGTCCTATACCCGCCTGGGCAAGAGGGCGTTGATCATGCAAGGCCGCTACCGCCATGCCAAACAGCACAAGCGGGCCAACAAGGCCCTGCGCAAGCTCAAGACCTATCTCGGGCGCACCGTCCGCGACATCCGCCGCAAGACGGCCCAGGAGGAGAGCCTACGGGATACCTTCCGCCGCCCCTTGTGGCTGGCCGAGCGGGTGTCGACCCAGAAGCGGCGCGACCCCTTGCCCAAGGTCTATTCGCTCCACGCGCCCGAGGTCGAATGCATCGGCAAAGGGAAGGCGCACAAGCCGTACGAGTTCGGCTGCAAGGTCTCCGTGGCGGCGACCAATTTCCGCCCCCCCGGCGGCCAGTTCGTCGCCCACGTCAAGGCCTTCCACGGCAATCCCTATGATGGCCACACCTTGAGGCAGGTGATCGAAGAGATGGAACGCTGGACGGGGATATCGGCCGAGCGCATCTATGTCGACAAGGGATACCAGGGCCACGATTACCCCAACAAACACCGCGTCTTTAGATCAGGCCAGAAACGCGGCATCACGCCGACGATCAAGAAGGAGCTCAGGCGGCGCTCCGCCGTCGAGGCCGTGATCGGACATCTCAAGAGCGATGGCAGGCTGGGGCGCAACTTCCTCAAAGGCCGCGACGGCGACAAGATCAACGCCATCCTCGCCGGCGCCGGCTACAACTACCGCCTTGTCCTCAAATGGCTGAGGCGTTTGTTTGTCCAAATCCTGGCCGCGCTCCTCAGCGACATCTCACACCCCACCGCAAACCCAATCGCCGCTTCAGCTTGAAATCAGGGTTCTTCACGGACGACTATGTATCGGACCACCGTCATCCGGCCGTTTCGAAACCGGGAGGGGGCCAATCGGTCGCCGCTGGTCCGGCGAAGAGTTTGCGGGTGAGTTGGAGACGGTGAGGTTAAGTCGACCTCGCACCAGAGCAGTCCTTCGACGTTCTGGGATTCGACCAGACCCCTTTCGGCGAGCACGCCATTCGCTTTCCTGTGGCAAGGTTATTTCGCGCACTATTTCATGTTTTCCTGCCACCAATCCGAAGTGTTAGGGACTTCGTCGTCGGCGTAGCCGAACAGCTCCTTGAAGCGCGGGCTCAGCCATTCTTCACGAGGATTCTCCATGTCCCAATACCACAACCCGTCGAGGGAACCGTCTTGGAGGAAGTCGAAGATCCTCAGATCGGTCTGAACGAGCCGATAAAGTTCGCGTTTGAGATAATGGTCACGATCACCCGACACTGCAATTCTCCGTGATTTCCCGGATAGAGTAAACTGCCCCCCCAATGATTAGGAGGTCGATCAACGACATCGCCCAAACGGAATTCCAGATCACACTAATTTTCCCATAACAAATCCGAAATTGCCGCGGGGCATGTTCGAACACGCTTGCCGGCCAATTAGGGCGGCGATAGCGTGACCCGGGACGGGTGCCGTGGTGCCCCGGCCTGATGTATGGTCGTGGGCGAACGAGACCATGGGAGGGCAAGGCGACGGCCGATTACCGCATGAGTATCGAACCCTGTGGAAAACGGGTCGGCGTCGTTTTCAACGGCCGCGCCGTCGCCGACAGCCGCGAGGCGGTGATCCTGCGGGAAACCCGCCTGCCCCCGGTTTATTATTTTCCCCGCCGCGCCGTTCGCATGGACCTGCTCCGCCGCAGCGACCACCAACCCCATTGCCTCTTACTGGACGCTGTCGGCCGAGGGTAAATCGACCGAGAACGCGGTCTGGAGTACGGCCGTTCGAGGACGCGGTCGAGATCAGGCAACTTATCGCCTTCGACTGGAGCCGGATGGACGGCTGGTTCGCCGACGGCGAAAAGCTGTTCCACCAGGCTGGCGAGGCGCGCGTCTGCGCGGCCCAACCGTTTACCGACTGGCTCTTCCGCGAAGCCTGGCGTTGCCGATCCGGGCCCAATCTGGTCGCCGGAATTGCGGCTTCCCTGGTGGCGGCTGGGATGACCTTGATGCGACTCAACCTCCTGGTGCGCACGCTCCATCCGCAAGTCTTCGCGTCGCCTGGCGCCGTGGCGCCGCCCGGGTCGAGGAATACTTGGCGCTCCTCAACCAATATTTCGATTGCATGGCGGTTCTCGCCCACGGCGGCGAGGCCCTCAAATTCATCGGCGACGCGGTCCTGGCGATCTTTCCCATCGACGAACGGGAGCGGGGCACGGAGGAGGCCTGTGCCCGCGCCATGGCGGCCGCCCTCGACGCCCAACAGCGCGTCGCCGGGTGGAACGAGGGGCGCGCGGCGGTTGGCGACACGGCCCTGGATTTCGGCGTGGGCCTTCACCTCGGAACGATCATGTACGGCAACGTCGGCACCCCGGAACGCCTCGATTTCACGGTCGTGGGCGACAAGGTCAACGTCACCTCGCGCATCGAGGGATTGTACAAGATCCTGGGCCGGTCGATGCTTTTTTCGGCCGAGGGGCCTACGGGGGCGACCTCGTTTCGCTCGGGCATTATCGTTTGCGCGGCGTCGCCGCGGAGCAAGAAATTTTCGCCCTCGCGTCGAGCTAGACCAACCCGGTTTCAGAGCGGCCCCTCGCCCGACTTGACGAAGATCGCCGGGCTGCACGGGAGCCGTCGCATTGACCGTGTGGCTGAATTTGATGTAAAGCGTTGGCCTTCGTCCGTGTTACAAACTCCAAGTCGCTGCAATCGGATTACGGTCCGGCTCGCTAGGCGCGTGGCCGCCCGACCGAATCAAACCGAGCCAACCGGACGATCCTCACTCGGAACCCGGCCTCGGATTTCGTGTCCGGTATCGGGACGAAATCAGTGACGGACGCGGGCCTCCGGGAGAGGTTCCGCGCGGGACGGCGAGGATACGTAAGGCCATCATGTCGAAGGAATCCGAATTCGGGCCCTCGGACGATCTCAAAGACAGGACCGCCAAGGGCGCGTTTCTGGTCGTGACGGGGCGCTGGACGATTCGGGGTATCGGCCTGGTTTCGGTCGTAATACTGGCGCGGGTTCTGTCGCCGGCGGATTTCGGATTGATGGCGATGGCCGTGGCGGTCGTCGCGCTGACCGAGGTGCTTGGCGGCACCGGGACCATCGCGGCGATCGTCCGGCACCCCAATCCGATCCGGAAACATTACGATTCGGCGTGGACGATCCGTCTTGGCATCCACCTTTGCATCGCCCTCGTCTTGTTTCTTGCCGCGCCTTGGGGGGCGGCATATTTTCAGGAACCTACCGTGGAATGGATGGTTCGTGTGTTGTCGATCCGTCCGTTGATAGCCGGTTTCAGTAACATCGGCGTCGCCGATTTCCTACGTGATCTCGACTTCGGGAAGGATCTCAGGCTCAACGTCTCGGCGCGCCTGGTGGCGTTCATCGTGACCCTATGCGCGGCTGTCATTTTTTTAGACTACCGGGCATTGGTGTGTGGGGTGCTCGCGAGTGGCGCCGCTTATACCGGGTTGAGTTACTTGATGAGTTCCTATCGCCCGCGCTTGAGCCTGGCGGCGGCGCGGGAGTTGATGGGTTTTTCGGGATGGATGGTCGTGACATCGATTGCCCAGACCGTGTCCAGTCAGGTCGACCGGGTTGTCGTCGGTCGCATCGCGGCGCCGGCGGGGGCCGGGATTTATGCCACCTCCCAGGACATCGGACGCATCTTCACGGTGGATTTCGCCGGTGCGATCGGCCGGGCCCTTATGCCAAGCGCGGCCAAGGTGTTGGATGATCCCGGCCGAATTCGGCGAGTGCAGGTGACCTCCGCGGGTGCCTTCGGGATCATCGGCTCCTCTTTCGGTTTCGGGATCTGCGCGACGGCGAGTGATTTTGTCCAAGTCGTGCTCGGGTCTCAATGGACCGAGGCGGTCCCTTTCATCGAAATACTCGCGCTCGCCGCCGGTGCCGTCGCCGTCGGCGAATTCGCCACGCCCTTCCTGTTGGCCACGGCCCGGGTCCGCGCTCTGGCCTTGTGGCGCACCTCCCAGGCGTGTGTCCTCGTCGGCGCGCTCGTCGTCGCCGCTGAACTGGGCGGTCCAAACGAGGTCGCGCTGTCTAGGCTCGCCGTGGCGACCGTCTTCGCGCCCGTCGCCATCCTCGTCGTCTACCGGGGCTCGCTGTCCGCCTCCCTAGCGGTCCTGGCCGCCGTTGCCCGGCCGTTGATCGCGGGCGCGGCCATGTTCCTTATCGTCGGCGCGCTTCAGGTCGACGATTTGCGGCCGGCCATCCTTTCGCTTACCTTGGACGCGGCGATCGGGTCGCTGGCGTTCGGGATATTGCTTTACGGCATCTGGTGGCTGATACCAACCGCCCTAGAGTTTGACTCGCGCAAAGGTTTACACGCCAGGTTTTGTGTGATTCAAGGTTGTTGGCAACAAGGGAGTGTGTTCAATGCCAACGATTCCTTTGCGAAACGACTTTGATGCTGAAAGAGTCCGTGTTCTTGCGGCACGGAGCGATGATGGGAACCAGGCGCGACGGCTTTTGTCGATGGCGGCCATCTACGATGGGATGGATCGAGCGTGCGCGGCGCGTATTGGCGGCATGGATCGGCAGACGTTGCGGGACTGGGTTCACCGGTTCAACGCGGGAGGTCCGGCCGGTCTGATCGACCGCAAGCCGAACGGGGCGTTGCGTCGGTTGACGCCGTCGCAAATGGCGGCGCTTTCGCGGGCTATCGAGGCCGGTCCCGATCCCGAACGGGATGGGGTCGTGCGCTGGCGCTGCATCGATCTCAAGCAACTGATCCGAACGCGCTTCGGCGTGGACTATCACGAGCGGAGCGTCGGCAAGCTGCTGGCCGCGCTCGGGTCCTCGCATATTTCCGCGCGCCCGCGCCACGTCGGCCAGGATGCGCGGGCACAGGAGGAATTTAAAAAAAAATTTTCCCGAACACTTGGCGAAAATCGTAGCGGCACAGCCACCGGATACGCCCATCGAGGTTTGGTTTCAAGATGAAATGCGCGTCGGCCAGAAGAACAGCCTGGTGCGCCAGTGGGCCCCAAAGGGATCGCGCCCGCGCCAGGTCAAGGACCTACGGACCTCTTCGGCGTATCTCTTCGGCGCCATCTGCCCCGAGCGCGGTGAGGGCGCGGCGCTGGTCATGCCGCGCGCCAATACTGAAGCCATGGACCTGCATCTCGAGGAAATCAGCCGGGCCGTTGCCCCAAACGCCCATGCCGTCGTGCTGCTCGACCAAGCCGCATGGCACACCACTGCCAAACTCGGCATCCCGGAGAACATCTCCCTCGTGCCTTTGCCACCCAAGTCCCCGGAGCTCAATCCCGCCGAAAATGTCTGGCAATACCTCCGCCAGAACTGGCTCTCCAATCGTGTCTTCGACTCCTATGAAGCCATCGTCGAGGCCTCTTGCCAAGCCTGGAACAACCTGACCGACCGACCTTGGAAGATCATGTCCATCGGCCTCAGAGCGTGGGATCGCACAAGTCAATGTTAAGGGCGGTTGGTATGAGTGGCCGTCCCGTTGGGGTCGAAAGGGAAATCCTGCGCCGCCTCACCGCGCTCCTCGGAAAACGCCGCCAAGGCGATCGACACCATCACTGATCTGGACAACTTCCCCAAACGTCGGGGATGTGCCATGAATCCCGGAAACGCTTTCGGTCGCCAAAAGGAGGGCGATCGGGTGCATCATTCGGCCGCGCGAAGGGTGGGGGAACTCGCGGCGAGGAAGGCGCGGGCTCGGCGACATCTGATAAATAGGTATTACCCAAGACGAGGGCGGATAGGAATTGTCTTGGCGTTGGCCCAGTTTTGCTCGCGGGGGTTTCCGAGCCGAGCGTTGCCGGCGGGGCAGGGAAAAGCAAGACGAATAAGGATTCGGTGTACGTGCATTTGCGGCCGGAATGGCGAAGTTATCCCGGCAACATCGTTTTCGACCTCACGACAGTGTGGAAACGGACCGACCCGAGCATCAAGCGTGACCCCTCGGCCGACGACCACTAGCAAGTCAGGGACTCGGGAGCCCGCCAATTACGGCAGTTTCACGGAAAGACGTTCATCGAGGTACGGCAGGATAGCAACTGCTCTGGGTCCATTACGCGCGTTCCACCATTGACGGCATCCGCCACCAGTTCGAATTCCTGATGGGGTTGCAACAGGACGCCGATCCCAATTCGATGATGTTTTCGTTGATTCCCAACAGCAACTACGGCGCGGACGATCAAGAAACGAAAGTCGCGACCGGTTATGTCCAATTCATTCCGATCTGCACCTCCAAGGAGTCGATGACCTTTCGGCGTCACGATAAATGACGACAAAGTCGGATTCGACGTCTACTTCGTTCCCTCGATCGAGCAACCGGACATTTTCATCGCGGACCGTTCGAGTTTCGGGTACTACGATGGCTATTCGGCCCAAAACTACCACAGCTTCAGCGCCACCTGCGCCGATGGGGACAGCGGCCTCCTCATCGTGATGATCTCACGCGCGCCTTGACCCAGGTTACCGTCAAGCTCCGCAAACGCTGACACGAGCGCGGCCTTCGTGGACAATGATTCACAAAGTGAATCGAGCTTGAAACATTGTGACGGTTGCCACAAATTATCACTAGTGTCCGGTTAAAAAGCGAATAGATTCAATTGGTTGGTTATTTGCGGTGGGTTGCGTCTGTTTTCGTCTTTGGTAAGTGCTTGATGTAGAGGCATTTTCTCGAAGAGGGTCAGCGAGAGGATCTGTAGCAAAGTGTAGAGCGAGGCGTCCAAGTCGAGGCGCTTCTTGACGATGGCGACGAGGACGTAGACCGAGACGGCGATCCAGATCTGCGTCTTCACCGCGTTTTCCGAGGTTCCGAAGAATTGCTTGATCTGAAGATGTTGCTTGATCCACCTGAAGAAGAGCTCCACTTGCCAGCGGCTTTTGTAGAGGGCGCAAATGGTGGCAGCGGGAAGGGAGAAGTTGTTGGTGATGAACACCAACATCTTGCCGGACTCGGGGTCTTTGAAGCGGATGCGCCGCAGAAGTTCGGGATAATCCGTCTTGGTGCAGATGCCGTCCAAGGAGATGGTCTGGTCGCAAACGATGCCCGCCGGGCGATCCGATGCCGCCGAATAGACGCGGTGAGCATCCATGTTCGATTTGGCGCGGGTGACGAAGGAGGCCCCAGCTTGATGCAACACATGAAGGCGGGCAAAGTCGACGTAGCCACGATCCACGACGTAGATCGCTCCGGCTTCCGGTATCAGCATATCGAGGGCATGAACGTCGTGCAGCTTGCCGTCCGAGATATGGATGAAACTCGGTACGTTGCCCCGCAGGTCGAGCAATGTGTGCATCTTCACAGCCGCTTTGGTGGCACGGAAGTGCGCCCACGGAAAGACCGACAGGCACAGAGCGATGGTCGTCGAGTCCAGGGCGTAGACGGTGTTGGTTAGCTCCAACCCCAGTTCTTCGCCGGCGTACAGCTTCCTCGCCACGGTGATCAGCCGCTGGGCCAACTCCGCGTGGATACGCCAGTCGCGCCTTTCGTTGGCATCGGCCAGCGTCGAGCGCCGGACCGGCCGGCGGAAGCCCATGTGATAGAGGTTCGACGCTTGGACCGAGAGGCAGGCCTCGATGTCGCGCAGGCTCTCCCGGTAGGTCAGCTGGGCGAAGGCCATGGCCCGGTATTGCTCGGCGCAGGAAAGCGCCGGACCCGGTGATCGCTGCCGTACCGATTGACGATCCGCGTGAAGGTCGTCCAGGGCACGAAACCCATGAGTTGGGCGAAAAGGGTCTTGCCGGTATTCATGAGCATCTCCTCGGAAAAACTCCGAAAAGTGCTCCATCCAATTCAAATCGACACCACCCATTTTCGCTTCAAACCCTGCAGAAATATTGCCTTCCGTCGCCAAAACCGTTCAGTTAACCGGACAGCAGTGACAAATTATATTAATTAATACACCAAAGGAGTAAATTACCGCGACTTCGACTCGATTTTGTTGTATGATCATTGGCCCTGATCCGACCTCGGCAATGTCGAAATCTCTTTACAGAGCGGGCTGTTCGCATAGGGTTTGGGTGCCAGGAGGGAAGGAATATCGGTCAATCGGGTGACGTTAGTCACCTGTGGATTGTGATGCGAATCACATATCGATCCGCTCGTTCCCTTTATATTATAAACTATGGCTCTCGAAGGGCGGTTTGGTTGAATGCCCGGTTCGCATGAAAGGGACGGAAAACGACTTGACCACGTGAGCGGGAAATGAAGGCTGTGAGGGTGTGGTGACGTGTTAGTTGATTCCGACCAAAAGGCGCTGGCGTCTGCCGCGCAAGGGAACGTGATCGTGACCGAGGCGGGCGCGTCGGGGCCGCTCGTTCTGCCGCCCTCGTTTTCCCTGGTCGATGCCACCTTCGCTCGGGTCGGACCCGACCTGACCCTGACCGGCCCGGACCGCACCGCGATCGTCGTCAAGGAATATTTCGCCCAGGCGACACCTCCGGCGATAGCGTCCAGCATGGGTGCCTCGCTTCCGCCCGATCTGATTGCCATCCTCGCCGGGCCTCTAGCGCCGGGACAATACGCGGAGGTCGGCGCCCCGGCCGAACTCGCTCCGATTGGCCGGGTTACGACGGCCGACGGCACGGTCACGGCGACACGGGCGGATGGGACGGTGGTGACACTCGCCGTCGATTCGCTTGTCTACGCGGGTGACGTATTGGAAACCGGGGCCGATTCCGCCGTGGCTCTGATCTTCAACGACGACGCGATCTTCGCCATGGAAGAGGATTCCAAAATGGTCCTCGACAATATGGTCTACGACCCCACAAGCGGCGAGGGATCGTCGACGTTCTCGGTCGTCAGGGGCATTTTCTCCCTGGTCAGCGGTCAAATCAGCGCCAACGACCCCGACGCCATGATCGTACGGACCCCAGGCGCGACCCTCGCCGTTCGTGGGACCACGATTGCCGGCGAAGCGGGAGAACAAACGAGCACCTTCGTCCTCCTCGCCGATCCGGACGGATCGGTCGGCTCCTTCATCGTCATCACCTCGGGTGGCTTCGTCGTTGTCGATCAAAGCTTTCAATCGGCTTTGGTGAGCAGCCCCTCACTGGCCCCGACAACGGAGTTTTTCACCGAATCTCAGGTTTTCGATACCTTTGGCGACGTTCTGGACACGCTGGCTGTGAACGACGACAACGGCGAAGAGGACCTTGGCGACTCGCTGGTTGCGGACGCCCTCGGAGACATCGCAACGGCGGCAGGCGATGAGGGCACCGACACGACATCGACCATTCAAGTGGTCGGCGCATTCGCCTTCGCAGGCCTCGACCTGCCCGACGCCTTGACCGCGATCTTGGTTGAGGCAGTCGTCGATACGGAGATCGACTCGGGCGATTTTGGCGACGATCGATCAACGATTGTCGTTGTCGACGGTGAACAGGATGGGGAAGCCGAATCGCCGACAGTATTCATATTCGGTACCAACGGCTTCGACACGATCGACGTGAGCGCCGGGAGCGCTTCCCACCAGATTGATGGTTCTGGCAAGGCCGACAAGATCACGGGTGGTTCCGGAAACGATGTGATTATCGGCGGCGCCGGCAGAGACACGTTGATTGGTGGTGGTGGCGACGACACCTTCCTGGTCGGTCTAGACGACGGATTTGACGAGATCCTGGGCGGCGAGGGCAATGACCGAATTTTGGCGACGGCGGACGGGGTCACGATCGGTCTGGGCGAATACGTCAACGGGGTCGAGGTGATTTCGGCCGACGGTAACGTCGGCGTGACGATTTCCGGCGGCGACGGCTTCGACACCCTCGACTTCAGTACCACCACCTTGACGGGGATCGAAGCGATCAGCGGAGGAATCGATAACGACAACATCACGGGCAGCGCCGGCGACGACGTAATCATCGGCGGCGCCGGCAGGGACAATCTATCCGGCGGTGACGGAAACGACACCTTCCTGGTCGGTCTGGACGACGGATTTGACGAGATCCTGGGCGGCGAGGGCAATGACCGAATTTTGGCGACGGCGGACGGGGTCACGATCGGTCTGGGCGAATACGTCAACGGGGTCGAGGTGATTTCGGCCGACGGTAACGTCGGCGTGACGATTTCCGGCGGCGACGGCTTCGACACCCTCGACTTCAGTACCACCACCTTGACGGGGATCGAAGCGATCAGCGGAGGAATCGATAACGACAACATCACGGGCAGCGCCGGCGACGACACGATCAACGGGGATGCCGGCAGGGACAGTCTATCCGGCGGTGACGGAAACGACGTCTTGCGCGGTGGCACCGGCAACGATGATTTGGACGGCGGGACGGGCGCGAATACCTACCTTTACGGGGCGATCGACGAAGCCGCGGCCATTCTCGAAAACGTCGCCGCTCCCTTGAACGCCGGCGACCGGATCTTCGGATTCGACGGCGACGACGTCATTCAGTTATTCGCCGGCGAGTTCTTTTCCGCCGCTACCGAAATCATCGACGGAGTCAATTTCTTCGCCATCGACGCCGCCTACGATGGGACGAACTCGGGAGCCGCCCCGGATAGCGGGGCGATCCTGGTGTTCGACACCGCCGGTTTTCTTTCGTTCGACGCAGACCCGAACCTGACTCCTGGTGCCGAGGGGTATTCGGTGATCGGTCAGTTCGGCGCCGACACCACCGTCACCGCGGGCCTAATCGACATTCCCGGCGCCTTGGCCTAATCGACCTCGGTAATTATTTTATTGTCGCTCGGTATAGGTGGCGTCTCAATCGGGGGCGGGTGGCTCATTCATCGACGCGGCGGCTGTATAGGTCGTAGAGACGTGTTGCCGTCGATCCGACGACAGTCGCCGATGTGTTCCTTGGCCGCGCCAATTGCCTGCTCGACCGTGCCCGGGATGGTCAATTCTCCCATCAACAAGCCCAAATCGGGTCACAACGTACCCGATCGGAGCTCGGGTTGCCCCTGACCTACACGCGTGCTAGGGCTATTAGAAATCGGTGGGCGTCAACCGTGAAATTTCGGTTCGCATTAAAGGGATCAATTGAATTTACTCATTCGCGAAACCGGTATTAGCCCGATAGGCTGAATCCCTCCAAAAATTTCCTGTTAACGGCAATGATTGCCTGAATTAGACTGAAGTTCACTCTGAAAAAAATTGCCAGGGGAATGATTTGTAAGGAGGAGCAAATACTAAACGACTACCGGCTGATGCCGGTAGTTTTGGTTGAATGGCTCTCGATATACTGAAGTATGACGGGCGATGTCCCATGCTCTGTTGAAAAAGGCGAGGCAGGCATGGTTGGGCTTCGAGGCTAGGCGGCCTCTTTGATGGTTTCAATGGCGCTTTTCGCTTTTGCCTTTTTCACGTTATCCTCGAGGGCAGCTCTGAGGATGGGGAGTTGCCGGTAGGCCTTGAGGCGACGGAGGTCTTTTGGGCTTCCAGGAGGCCGGCGGCGGTCCATCGCAAGGCCATCTCGGCGTTGCGCCAGCGCTTGACATTGTGCTGCACCATCCTGACCGTTCCCAAGGCATTCTCGATGGCGTTGGTGCAGGCCAAGGAGCGCCTGAGCTTGGGCGGCAGGCCCAAGCGGATCACGGTGAGGATCTCATCCAGGCCCTCCAGGATGGAAGCCGAAAAGCCGGGGGCCTCGGTCTCCAGGCGGCGCGCCAGGTTCTTCATGAGGCGTTCGGCTTTCTCGGCATCGTCTTGGTCCCAGGCTTGCCTGAGCGCCTTCTTGACGCCGGCATGAAGGCTTTCGTCGAGGCGCTCGATGATGTTGCGGCCCTTGTGGACCTGGCAGCGCTGGAGGGCGGCCACCGGCCCGAAGGTCCGCTTGATCGCCTTGGAGAGCGCCTTGGCGCCGTCGACGATGAAGAGCCGGGGCACTTCCGGGTCGAGGCCGCGGGCGGTCAGGTTGTCGAGCAGCGCCTGCACCGTGGCGGCATTCTCCGTGGCACCTTCGGCCAGGCCTAGAACATGCTTCTCGCCCGCGCCGTCGATGCCAATAGCTGCCAGCAACACGTGATCGCCGACGTGCAGCCCGTCGATCTGGATGACCAGGAGATCGAGATCCGAAAGGTCGCTGGCCAGGAAGGCCTTCAGCTTCTTGCGCGTCATGGCCACGAAGCGCCGCGAGACCGCGGACTTCGAGGTCGCATCGCCCGCGCGTGCCGGCAAGTCGCCGCTGGCCTCGCCGGGCAGGCGCACGGCGCGCGCGTACTTGCGGGTCGAAACCGTAAGCAGCATGATGTTCATCGCCCAGGACTGCAAAAGCGCCGGGTCCGAGAGCAACTCCCAGCTCGGCAAGCTCATCTCCTTGCCCGCAAGATCGCGCACCCGCGGGCGCGTCAGCTTCACCTTGCCCCCGTGATAGGCAATCTCGCTCTGGGTTGTCCCCCAGCGATGGCCCTGCCGCTCGGCCGTGCGGGCGTGGCGCGCTCCGCAGAGCACCTCGCTATCCTCGTCCAGCATCTCGCCCAGGGTCTCCACCCCGGCCAACAGGCAAAAGCGATCCACGCTCATGCGCAGATCATCAAAAGCCTCCGGCAAGGCCGGCGGCAACAGCGGAAGCGGGATCTCCAACAGTTTCGAAAGGCGGCTGTTCCGTGTAGTCTTGGTCATGGCGTCGTTCTCCTTGATGGATTCAACACCCAGAGCCTAACGGTTCCAGGCGAATGACGCCTACCTCACTTTTTCAACATCAGCCGGGACATTGCCGTCATTTTTCCGGCGTGGAGACAACCTCGAGTCCCCGAACGAAAGCACCGATTCCGACGAATGACCGAATTGAGTTCCGATCCCGGTTCATTCAGGGATCCCCGAGGGCGGGTTTATTATCATGACGGCAGAGTCTTTCGTACAATTCTCGGTAGCGCCGTGGACGACTTCGAGTTCGTCCGGTCCACCGGCCTTATCGTTGAATTGGTGGAAAAAGGGCTTGCGATCGCCTCCGATGTCGTTGACCCCGACATCCTGGGATCGCGCGCATCTGGTGCTTCTTATGTTGTTGAGCATACAAAGTTAGCTTTCGTTTCCTACCCCTATGAATGGTCTTTCTCGGCCTTGAGGGCCGCGGCACTGCTTCACCTCGAGGTTCAACGGAGGGCGTTAGAGCATGATGTGACGCTGGCGGATGCGACGGCTTACAATGTCCAGTTCGAGGGCCCGAGTCCCCTGTTCATCGATTTGCTGTCCTTTCGCCGTTACGAGAAAGGCGAGTTGTGGGTCGGACACCGGCAGTTCTGTGAGCAATTTTTAGCGCCGCTTCTCTTGCGGTCCATTCTCGGCGTACCTCACAACGCTTGGTACCGTGGCAACCAAGAGGGAATTAATGTCAACGAAATCAACCGGCTTCTTCCGTTACGGCGAAAACTATCTTGGAATATGTTCACGAACATCGTCTTACAAACCCGGTTTCAGGCGAAGGCCACGAATGAAGACATGGCCAAGGATTTCGCGTCCCTGAAGTCGGTTAAATTTCCAAGGCCCGCATTTCGGAATTTGATGAATAGGTTGACGCGTTGGATCGAAGGCTTGCGGCCAGCGGACGCAACCAAGACAGTTTGGGCGGATTACGCTAAATCCCATAGCTACGAGTCCTCCGAAGTTGCAGCGAAAAAGGCTTTTGTCGCCGAGTTCGTGGCGACGGTGAAGCCGCGGATGCTCTGGGATTTCGGTTGCAACACCGGCGACTATTCAAAAGTAGCGCTTGAAGCCGGCGCGGGAACCGTCATCGGTTTCGATTTCGATCAAGATGCTTTGGATCTCGCGTTCGCACGCGCCGAAAGCGAAAAGCTCATGTTCCTGCCGCTGTTTCTCGACGCGGCGAACCCATCGCCCGATCAGGGTTGGGCCCAGTTGGAACGGCAGGGCTTGCGGAAACGCGCCCGCGCGGACGCGTTTCTGGCCTTGGCGTTCGGCCATCACCTGGCCATCGCTCGCAATATTCCATTGGATCATCTCGTCGACTGGTATGCCGATATGGCGCCCGCGGGCCTGATTGAGTTTGTCCCCAAGGCCGACCCCATGGTTCGGCGGCTCTTGAGTTTGCGCGAGGACATTTTTTCAGAGTATTCGGAAAGCAACTTCGTATCCCTATTGCGATCTCGCGCGAACGTGATCAAGTCGACGGTCGTCTCCGAAAATGGGCGCAAATTGTTTTGGTTTGCCCGGGAGTAAATATAAACTCTCCGTATCAAATGGAAAATTCCTCAGTTCAGGGCCGACGGACGTCCAACCGATCCGAAACCAAGACTGATTGGCCTCGCGCAGACGCCACAACACACCGCGAATAATTTACAGTCTGTTCGAAAACTCACGGCATCGGCCCTCTCCCCCTCCCTGCCACCCATATCAGCATACTCTCGTGGGTGGCCGGGAGGGGGAGAGGACCGGAACAGACTCAAAAAATGCGCGGACGCGCATTTTGGAACCGACATTTAGACTTTAAAAGCACGATTCACTATGCCGACAAATTATCCATTTTCGACTATGAAATCACTCATTATAGATCTCGTGACGTGTTATCTAATAATACTGTGCCCGTTCATTAATTTTTTGTACTATATAGACTATGGAATATTGCATGAGGAACTGTTTATATTATTTGTTTTTCATTTAGTAATTTCTGTTGTACTTTCTGTTATCATACACAATAGGGCGGATAATTTAAGATGCGTCGTACTTTCGCTACCTTTAGTTGTGATCATAGATATACAGTTCGATTTTTTCTATTGGTCGGCCGTTGGTGTTGCTGCGAGTCTGATCGCGACCTTCATTGTCTTGTGGATTTTCCGCAAACATTCGGCGGTAATCTTGCTGGCTACCTTTGCCACGGTGAACGTATCAACGCTATTTGTCGGATCTGAACCCTTGCCAGACAGGCACTCTACTAATAGTGAAGAAGATGGTCGGCAGGATGGCGGGTTACCGACCCTAGTCCACATAATTCTTGATGAGCACGTTGGAATCGAGGGGATTCCAACCAACGTCCCCAATGGCTTGAAAACTCGGAATGATCTCATGGCTCTATTTGACGATTTTGGATTTTATGTATTTGGTGCCGCGCACACTCATACCAACCGCCCTAGAGTTTGACTCGCGCAAAGGTTTACACGCTAGGTTTTGTGTGATTCAAGGTTGTTGGCAACAAGGGAGTGTGTTCAATGCCAACGATTCCTTTGCGAAACGACTTTGATGCTGAAAGAGTCCGTGTTCTTGCGGCACGGAGCGATGATGGGAACCAGGCGCGACGGCTTTTGTCGATGGCGGCCATCTACGATGGGATGGATCGAGCGTGCGCGGCGCGTATTGGCGGCATGGATCGGCAGACGTTGCGGGACTGGGTTCACCGGTTCAACGCGGGAGGTCCGGCCGGTCTGATCGACCGCAAGCCGAACGGGGCGTTGCGTCGGTTGACGCCGTCGCAAATGGCGGCGCTTTCGCGGGCTATCGAGGCCGGTCCCGATCCCGAACGGGATGGGGTCGTGCGCTGGCGCTGCATCGATCTCAAGCAACTGATCCGAACGCGCTTCGGCGTGGACTATCACGAGCGGAGCGTCGGCAAGCTGCTGGCCGCGCTCGGGTTCTCGCATATTTCCGCGCGCCCGCGCCACGTCGGCCAGGATGCGCGGGCACAGGAGGAATTTAAAAAAAAGTTTTCCCGAACACTTGGCGAAAATCGTAGCGGCACAGCCACCGGACACGCCCATCGAGGTTTGGTTTCAAGATGAAATGCGCGTCGGCCAGAAGAACAGCCTGGTGCGCCAGTGGGCCCCAAAGGGATCGCGCCCGCGCCAGGTCAAGGACCTACGGACCTCTTCGGCGTATCTCTTCGGCGCCATCTGCCCCGAGCGCGGTGAGGGCGCGGCGCTGGTCATGCCGCGCGCCAATACTGAAGCCATGGACCTGCATCTCGAGGAAATCAGCCGGGCCGTTGCCCCAAACGCCCATGCCGTCGTGCTGCTCGACCAAGCCGCATGGCACACCACTGCCAAACTCGGCATCCCGGAGAACATCTCCCTCGTGCCTTTGCCACCCAAGTCCCCGGAGCTCAATCCCGCCGAAAATGTCTGGCAATACCTCCGCCAGAACTGGCTCTCCAATCGTGTCTGCGACTCCTATGAAGCCATCGTCGAGGCCTCTTGCCAAGCCTGGAACAACCTGACCGACCAACCTTGGAAGATCATGTCCATCGGCCTCAGAGCGTGGGCTCGCACAAGGCAATGTTAAGGGCGGTTGGTATTAGTGGATAGCTTCTCAACCCTTTTCGCTGTCAAGCGTGCCTGGGAAAAAGTCAGGTTACGATCGAAAACGACGTTCTGTGGACGGAATCTTGCTGCGAATCGTCCAAGGATCGACGGACATTTCGCCGCCGCGGGAGCAGAAAGTGTATTTGGAGACGGAAGAGGGCGAGTGGTCAAAAATTGAATTCCTGTACATTCCGCTCCGCTTCGAATGATTATTGGGGCAGGCATTTGGCCGGCTGATTTCAATCGATACCCATTTAATCCCAGGGACATCCGAGAGCGAGTGATTTTATCACGTTATTTTTTGGTCGCTCTGTAGGTCGCGTCCCAGCCAGGGGGGGCCGGATCTCGAATTCATCAAGCTGTCGGCTAAAAAGATCGTAGAGACGTTCGGGGTTGCCGTCGATTCGACGGATCTCGGCGATGTGTTCCCTGGCTGATTGCCATTCGCGCTCGCGGTAGGCCGAAAGCATTCGCTGGTGTCTTTCCCGCAAATTCGCGAATTTCGCGCTGCTTCCCATTTCCGCGGTACCGAATAGGCCAAAAATGCGGGTGACCTCCTTCTTGCCCTTGACCCGGATCAGGTCGAGTTCGAGGGTGGCAAAATCCTCGATCGCGGCACGTGTATTTTCGCCGATGATAATGGTCACGCCATAGTTCTTGGTTTGCTCTTCGAAACGCGAGGCGAGGTTGCAGGCGTCGCCGATCACCGAATAGTTCAGGCGGTGGTCCGAGCCCATGTTGCCGACGAGGCACTCACCCGAGTTGAGACCGATGCCGATCTTGAGAGGAAAATGGCGACGGCCCGCGGCGGCGGCGTCGGCGCGCAGCTTGGCATCGAGTTTGCCCACGCCGTCGAGCATTTCCAAGGCGGCCTGGCAGGCATGGCGAACGTGCTCGGGATCATCGATCGGCGCGTTCCAGAAGGCTATGATCGCGTCGCCGATGTATTTGTCGATGGTGCCGCTACACTCGGTGATCCGATCGGTCATGGCCGTGAAGTAGCGGTTCAGAATGCCTGTCAGCGTTTGCGGGTCGTGGGCGAATTTCTCGGATATGGCTGTGAAATTCCGCAGATCGCAGAACATCACCGTGAGGTCCTTTACTTCGCCGCCGAGCTTCAGCTTATCCGGACTGGAGGCGAGCTGGTTGACCAGGTCCGCCGACATGTAATGGGAAAACGCGTCGCGCACCTGGCGCTGTTGCGCCTCCTTGCGGAGGTAGTTCCAGTAGGTGATATCGCAATAGAGGATGAACCCGGCGCCGGCCGGAATAACCACGCCGAGCAATACGCCCTGGAGGTCGTAGAGGAACCAAGCGGTGCCGAAAAGGCCGGCGACGACAATGGTGACCAGTGCCAGCCCCCACGCCGCGCCCACGCGGGGAATGACGATCGCCATCAGCACACACACGCCGATAAGCAGGAATACCTCGATGATGGTGGCGTCGCCCGGGCGCCCGTAGGGAGACCGCACGAAGATCGTTTCGAGCAACTGGGCGTGAATCTCGACCCCCGGCATGGCGCGCTCGATCGGTGTCGGCTTGACGTCGAGGAGACCGACGGCGGAGGTTCCGATGAGGACCAGATGGCGCGCGATTCGTTGCGGTGGCACGGTGCCCTCGAGGACATCCTTGGCCGATACGTAACGGTCGCGGCCGCGGGGGACGAAGGCGACCCAGGCCCGGCCGTGCTCGTCCGTGGGGATGGTGATGCCCCCGGCGACAACGCTGGTGATGCCGATTTCGTCGCTCTTGATCAGGATCGTCTTGCCGCCGGTGGCGACCCGCAACATCTCGACCGCCAATCCGGGATAGATCGTCTCGCCGTAGCGCATGACCAGGGGAAGGCGGCGCACCACACCGTCGGGGTCCGGCATGTACGAGAGCATCCCCATACCGCTAGCCGCGTTTTCCAGCACCTCGAGGTTTCGGGTCAGGCCCGGGACGGCGAACAGCCGGGGGAGCGGATCCCCACCGAGTTTCGCGAATTTGGCCTTGGCCGGCGGTGGTTCCGGGGCTTCCGCCTCCTCCCAGGTCCGCGTCGCCACCCCCAGCACCGCCCGAGCGCGCCCCAGGGCCTCGGCGAATATCCGATCGTTGTCGGGAAGGCGTTTCAAGGTCGACCGGGTATCCTCGTCGATTCCCGTGAGCGAGTCGGCGACGACACCCGGGGAGGCACGGTCGAACTCGGGGAACAAGACGTCGACGCCGACGGCCAGGGCCACTGGCCGTCGGCCTTTAGACTGGCGGCGTCGAGATCCACGATGACGACGGGTAGGGCCGCGTTCGGACGCGGTTTCAGGATTTGGAAGACGTCGAACATTTTCAGCCGGGCAAGTTCGACTGGTGCCGGATCCCATATCCGGAGCAGCACGAACGCGACTATGAGACCGAGGACGATCAGATACACCACCAAGAAGTGTCTTTCGCCCCGCTCACCTCGCTTGAGCCTGGCGCCAATCCGTTCGATGACCTTTCGCAGCGTCACGAGACCTCGCCTATCGACCGGCCCGAGGCGGTCGTTTCCGCTGGTTCGGAAATATCGCACCGTTCATGCTCGGAGTGTGGAATCCCGCGATGGTCCGGTCAACCGTGGCGGCTCCGGCGCCCCTTGCGCGCTGGCACCCCGCGCCGGCACCGTACCTCGGCGCTGGACCGAGGGCAGATGCGGTGCAATATTGGCGCCGCCATGAGAACCCGCCCCTTTTTCGCCGCCGGCTTCAGGGCCTGGGCGGCTTTTGTGTTTGCCTTCTCGCTTGCCGGTCCACCGGCGCAAGCCCAGGAGGAGCCGGCGATCAAGATCGGCTTCGTCACTTTCTTGTCGGGCGGCGCCGCGGGACCCTTCGGCGTTCCGGCCCGCAACGCCCAGCGGCTGGTGGTCGAGGCGATCAATCGCGGCGAGGTTCCGGCGCCGTACGACAGCGTCGGGATCGCCGGCGCCCTTATCGATCCGGTCGTTATCGACGAAGCCGGGGGGACGGACACTCAGGTCAGAGAATACCGAAAATTGGTGCAAAAGCATGAGGTCAACCTCGTCATCGGGTACGTCTCGAGCGGTAACTGCAAGGCCATCGCGCCCGTCGCCGAGGAACTCGAGACCCTGACCGTTTTCACGGATTGCGGCACCCCGCAGATTTTCGAGCGCATCGTCCCCAATCCCAAGTACCTCTTCCGCACCGGGGCCCACGCGACCATGGACGGGGTGGCCGCGGCGCGCTACCTGCTCGACCTCGACCCCGATGTCGGGACCATCGCGGGGATCAATCAGAACTACGCCTGGGGACAGGACTCGTGGCAGGATTTCGTCGCCACCATGGAGGTGCTCGAGCCGAGCATCACGGTCACCGCGGAGCATTTTCCGAAAATCTTCGCGGGCCAATACAGCTCCGAAATTTCCGCCCTACTGACGACCCCGCCGGGCGCCATCCACTCGAGCTTCTGGGGTGGCGACATGGAGGCCCTGGTTTATCTGGGCGCCGCCCGCGGCCTGTTCGGGCGCAGCCGGGTCATCCTGACGACCGGCGAAACGGCGATGCACCGCCTCGGCGCCCAGATGCCCGACGGCACCATCCTCGGGGGCCGCGGCGCCCACGGCAACTTCGCCCCGGACAACGCCCTGAACAAATGGTTTCGCGGGCGCTTTTACGAACGCTACCAGGCCTGGCCGACCTATCCCTCGTACCGCATGGCCAATGCCATTCTCGCCGTCAAGGCGGCCTACGAAAAGGCCCCCAGGGTCGGAGGCGGAACGCCACGGGTCGAGGATGTCATCGCCGCCTTCGAAGGTCTCGAGTTCAAAACCCCGAGCGGCGCCATCGAGATGGCGATTTCCGGTGGCCACCAGGCCATCCAGGGCACCGCCTACGGTCAGTACAGATACGACCCCGAAGGCAAACGGGGCAGCCTCGTGAACGTCCGCTACTACAAGGCTCGTTGCGTCAATCCGCCGGAGGGAATCAAGAGCCTCGATTGGATTCGGGCGGGCTTTCCGGGGGCTGATTGCGCGCCGGCCAGGCCCTTGAGGGTGGCGCCATTGCCGCCAGGACCGACTCCGGGACCGGTGACCAAGGTGGCGGTAATCGTGATCGATGCCCTGGTCTATTCCTCGTGGCTGTTCATCGTCTCGATCGGGCTGACGTTGGTCTACGGAGTGATGCGAATCCTCAACGTGGCCCACGGCAGTCTTTACGCCATCGGAGCCTACGCGGCGGCCTCGCTGGTCGGCGTCTACTTCGCCCAGGACAACGCAGCACCGTTCGCGATCTATGCCTTAATGCCCTTGGTGGCGCTGGGGTGGGCCGTGGTTGTCGGCCTGATCATCGAACGGGGCCTCTTGCGCCTGATGTACGGGCGCGACGAAATCATCATGGTGTTGGTGACCTACGCGGTGTTCCTCATTCTCGAGGACGTGATGAAGGTCCTCTGGGGGGTCGATCCCTATTTTGCCTTTCAGCCTTACGGCCTCCTGGGTGACGTCGACGTGCTCGGGGTCGGCTACGCGGTTTACGAACTGGCGCTCATCGCGGTCGCCGCGGGCGGTGGCGGCATCACCTGGTGGGCCCTGAACCGGACCAACGTCGGCAAGTTCTTGGTCGCCGTCATCCACGACCGCGAAATGAGTGTCGCGCTGGGCATCAACGTATCCCTGATTTTTACCGTCACCTTCGTTCTCGGCGCCGCGCTGGGGGCCCTGGGCGGGGCTTTGACGGCGCCCACGACCTCGGTGGTTCCCGGCATGGGCGTCGAGGTCATCGTCCTTGCCTTCGCCGTCATCGTGATCGGCGGCCTGGGCAGCATCGGCGGCGCCATCGTCGGCGCCCTGATCGTCGGCTTTGCCCGCGCCACGGCGGTGCATCTGCTTCCCGAGGTCGAACTTTTCGTCATCTACGCGGTCATGTCCCTGGTCCTCGTGTTCCGGCCCCACGGTCTGTTCGCCAGCCCCGAGGCGCGGAAGATATGACGCCGGCGAAAGACCGCACGATTCTTTTTCTCGCCGCCGGCTTCCTTTTCGTCGGCCTGATCGGATTGTTGACTCCGGAATGGTTCACCAACATCGTCCAATCGTCGCTCGCGAAAGGCTTGGTCGTTCTCGGCGTTATGATGCAGATGCGCGCTAGCCTCGTTTCCTTCGGCCAGGGTCTTTTCTACTGCCTCGGGGGCTACGCGGCCGGGATGGCCGGATCTTTCCTCGGGATGACCGACGTTTTTGTTCTGTTGTTGCTCGGGACCGTGGTCGCGGTCTCGATCGCGGCGGTGCTCGGCTTTCTGATGTCCCGTTACCGGGAAATTTTCTTCGCCATGTTGAGCCTCGCCTTCTCGATGGTTCTCTACGGCCTTCTGGTCAAGGCGGAGGCCCTCGGGAGCACCGACGGCTTCAATGTTCCCAACCCCACCTTCCTCGGCTTTGCACCCACCAAGGACGTTCTTCGTTTGATGATCTTCATACTGACATGCGTCGTGGCCTTCGCGATCTGCGCCGGGGTACACCGCTACCTCCACGCGACCTTCGGTTATGTCGGCGACGCCATCCGCCAGAACGAGGTTCGGGTCGAATACCTCGGCGTCTCGGTGCGCGGCGCCATTCATCTGAAATACGTCATCGCGGCGGGCATATCGGGAATCGGGGGCGTCCTGACCGCGATCGCGGTCGGCCACGTCGATCCGAATCTCGCCTATTGGACGACCTCGGGCGAGTTCGTTTTCGTCGTCATATTGAGTGGCACCGGAAGCGTCGCCGCGCCCTTCATCGGTTCCTTCTTGCTCGAGCTCGTCAAAAGCTATGCCTACGATTATTCGCCCGAAACCTGGCAGCTGGTTCTCGGCGCGACGATGCTCGCCGTGATCCTGTTCCTGCCCGGTGGATTATGGTCGTTGACCCGGCGCGGGGAGCGTTGAGATGACCGCGGTACTCGAGGCCCGCGAGCTTGAAATGCGTTTCGGCGCCGTTGTCGCCGCCAACAACGTCAGTGTCAGTGTCACGGCGGGTGAGATCGTTGGCCTCATCGGCTCCAACGGCGCCGGCAAGACGACCTTCGTCAACATGGTCACCGGTTATCTGACCCCCACGGCCGGCAAAATTTTCTTTCGCGGCCGCGACATCACGGCGCTCACCCCGCGCGACGTCACCCGGCTGGGGATTTGCCGGTCGTTCCAGATTCCCCAGCTGTTCGCCGAATTCACCGTCCTCGACAACGTTCTCGTCGCCCTTGGAATCGGCCAGCGAAGCTTCTGGCGCCCCTTGAAACGGCCCGAGATGGTGGAGAAGGCCGACCGCGTCCTCGCGCATTACGGCCTCGACCCCCACGCCGAGCAAAAAGTTTCGGCCCTGCCCCAAGGAACCCGCAAGCTCCTCGACATCGCCCTGGCCACGGTCGAGGATCCGGAAGTCGTTCTTCTCGACGAGCCGACCAGCGGAATCAGCGTCGACGAAAAGCTGGGCCTCATGGAGGCCTTGATGACGGCGCTCGAAAAACAAGGTGTCACGGTGCTCTTCGTCGAACACGACATGGAGGTGGTCGAACGCTACGCCCATCGCGTAATCGCCTTCTACGATGGAGAGATCATCGCCGACGCGCCGCCGGCCGAAGCGCTCGCCGACGCCGACGTCCGCCAGTACGTCGTCGGCACCGAGCTTCACCGGCGGGAATCCGGGTCGCGATGTTGACCGTCGCCGGACTCGGGCTTTCGATCGCGCGGGCGAAGATCCTGCACGACGTCGATCTCGAGGTTCCCGCGGCCGCCTTCGCCGGACTCATCGGCAGAAACGGCGCCGGCAAGACGACCTTGATGCGCGCCATCATGGGCCTGATCAAGCCCGACGCCGGGCGTGTCGCCCTGGACGGCGGCGACCTTTCGCAGGTTCCGGCCCACCGGCGGGCCCATCTGGGGGTCGGATACATGCCCGAGGACCGCCGCCTGGTGGCCGCGTTCAGTGTCGAGGAAAACATTCTTCTGCCCGCTTGGGCGACCGCCGCCTCGGGAGTCGAGGCGCGTTTGGGCTGGATCTACGAATTGATGCCAGAAGTCGCCGAATTTGCCTCGCGTAAGGCCTTGCAGTTGAGCGGCGGTCAGCAGAAACTCGTAGCACTCGCCCGGGCGTTGATGTGCGGGACCCGGCTCCTGCTTCTCGACGAGCCCTTCGAGGGGGTGGCGCCGGCTCTGTCGCGGCGGCTCGCCGAGGTGATCGGGAAATTGCGGGCGGAAGGGCTGTCGGTGTTGTTGTCGGAGTCGGATCAGGTACATTCCGCCGACTTGCTCGACCGCCTGTTCGTCATCGAGCGCGGTGTCGTGGTCGAGAAATGAACGAAAATATTGGGGATCGGTTCGGGTTCATTCGTTATGGAGGCAAAGCATGAAGATCAAGGCCGCGGTGCTCCACGAGATGGGCCTGCCGCAACCCTACGCGGAGAGTGAACCGCTCAAGATCGAGGACATCGACCTCGATCCGCCGGGCGAGGGCGAGGTCCTGGTGGAAATCAAGGCGGCCGGGCTGTGCCATTCCGACCTCTCGGTGATCAACGGCAACCGGCCCCGGCCGACGCCGATGGCGTTGGGTCACGAGGCGTCCGGGGTCGTACGCGAACTGGGCTGGGGCGTCGACCCAGCTCGCCGTGGGCGATCACGTCGTCATGGTCTTCGTGCCGAGTTGCGGCCGCTGTTTGCCCTGCTGGGAGGGTCGCCCGGCGCTGTGCGAGCCGGGAGGCGCGGCGAACCTCGCCGGGACGCTCTATTCCGGCGCCAAGCGGTTGCGGCTGAACGGCGGCGAGATCAACCATCATCTCGGGGTTTCGGCCTTCGCCACCCACGCCGTGATGTCGCATCAATCGCTGGTCAAGGTCGATCCGGATCTTGCTTTCGACGAGGCGGCGCTGTTCGGTTGCGCCGTCCTGACCGGGGCCGGGGCGGTCCTCAATACGGTCGATGTTCCCCCTGGCGCCACGGTCGCCGTCATTGGGCTAGGGGGAATCGGCCTGAATTCGCTGCTGGCGGCGAAGCTCGTCGCCGCGGAGCGTATCGTCGCCATCGATACCCTGGACACCAAATTGGATTTCGCCCGCCAGCTCGGCGCCACCGACTCGTTCAATGCCCGTGACGAAGACTGTGCCGACCAGGTCCGCGAAGCCACCGGGGGCGGAGTCGATTTCGCCTTCGAGGCGGTCGGCTTGGTCAAGGCTCTCGAACTCGCCTACCAAATCACCCGCCGCGGCGGCACCACGGTGACCGCGGGGCTGGCCCATCCCGAGCATAAACTGGCGATCCAGCAAGTGAGTCTCGTGGGCGAGGAACGGACCCTGAAGGGGAGCTACATCGGCAGTTGTATCCCCGCCCGCGACGTGCCCCGCTTCATCGGTTTGTACAAGCGGGGCTATCTGCCCATCGACCGCTTGATGAGCGACCGCATCGACTTCAAAGGTCTCAACGCGGCCTTCGACCGCCTCGAATCCGGCCAAACGGTGCGTCAGATCCTGCGGCCCTGACAGTCTGTTCGAAAACTCGCGGCACCGGCCCCCGCCCCCTCCCGGCCACCCACGAGAGGTTGTTGATATGGGTGGCCGGGAGGGGGCGGGGGCCGGGAGAGGGCCGGGACAGACGCAAAAAATGCGCCGACACGCATTTTCGAACAAACACCGAGGCGGGCGATGAGCGATAGGGTGGTCAAGAGCGCGGCCGAATGGCGGGCGGAACTCTCGCCCGAGCAGTACCGGATCACGCGTGAAAGCGGCACCGAGCCGGCTTTCAGCGGCGCCTACTGGGATTGCAAGAGCCCGGGAAGTTACGGCTGCGTCTGCTGCGGAGCGCGGCTTTTCGCCTCCGAGCAGAAATTCGATTCGGGCACCGGTTGGCCCAGCTTCTGGGCCCCGGCCGCGGACGAACAAGTCGAAACCGAGACCGACTCCTCCCACGGCATGGTCCGAACCGAGGTCCGTTGCCGCCGCTGCGGCGCCCATCTCGGCCATCTCTTCCCCGACGGCCCCGCCCCGACGGGGTTGCGCTACTGCATCAACTCGGCCTCGCTCAAGCTCGAAAAAAAGGGTGGCCACCCTCCGCCCGCCTCCTCCTAGTGCCCCGGCGCATTCACTTCGTTCACGCCCCCGTGCACCAGGCCTTTGTCGATGCATCAACTTTCCAAACTTCGGCTGTCGCCTCCGTTTGGGTCGATGCACTAGCAACCCCCCTGGCTGAATGCTGGCCTTGGTTCTGAAACGGCTCGCGATCGTCGTCTCGACCTTCGTCGGCGTCACCCTGCTGACCTTCGCCCTGATCCGCCTGGCTCCCGGGGATCCGGTGGAGATCATGGCGGGCGAGCGGGGCCTCGATCCGGCGCGGCACGCGGCGCTGCGCGCCAAGCTGGGCCTCGACCGTCCCCTACTGGTTCAATACGCGGCTTATACCAACCGCCCCAGAGTTTGACTCACGCAAAGGTTTACACGCCAGGTTTTGTGTGATTCAAGGTTGTTGGCAACAAGGGAGTGTGTTCAATGCCAACGATTCCTTTGCGAAACGACTTTGATGCTGAAAGAGTCCGTGTTCTTGCGGCACGGAGCGATGATGGGAACCAGGCGCGACGGCTTTTGTCGATGGCGGCCATCTACGATGGGATGGATCGAGCGTGCGCGGCGGGTATTGGCGGCATGGATCGGCAGACGTTGCGGGACTGGGTTCACCGGTTCAACGCGGGAGGTCCGGCCGGTCTGATCGACCGCAAGCCGAACGGGGCGTTGCGTCGGTTGACGCCGTCGCAAATGGCGGCGCTTTCGCGGGCTATCGAGGCCGGTCCCGATCCCGAACGGGATGGGGTCGTGCGCTGGCGCTGCATCGATCTCAAGCAACTGATCCGAACGCGCTTCGGCGTGGACTATCACGAGCGGAGCGTCGGCAAGCTGCTGGCCGCGCTCGGGTTCTCGCATATTTCCGCGCGCCCGCGCCACGTCGGCCAGGATGCGCGGGCACAGGAGGAATTTAAAAAAAAGTTTTCCCGAACACTTGGCAAAAATCGTAGCGGCACAGCCACCGGACACGCCCATCGAGGTTTGGTTTCAAGATGAAATGCGCGTCGGCCAGAAGAACAGCCTGGTGCGCCAGTGGGCCTCAAAGGGATCGCGCCCGCGCCAGGTCAAGGACCTACGGACCTCTTCGGCGTATCTCTTCGGCGCCATCTGCCCCGAGCGCGGTGAGGGCGCGGCGCTGGTCATGCCGCGCGCCAATACTGAAGCCATGGACCTGCATCTCGAGGAAATCAGCCGGGCCGTTGCCCCAAACGCCCATGCCGTCGTGCTGCTCGACCAAGCCGCATGGCACACCACTGCCAAACTCGGCATCCCGGAGAACATCTCCCTCGTGCCTTTGCCACCCAAGTCCCCGGAGCTCAATCCCGCCGAAAATGTCTGGCAATACCTCCGCCAGAACTGGCTCTCCAATCGTGTCTTCGACTCCTATGAAGCCATCGTCGAGGCCTCTTGCCAAGCCTGGAACAACCTGACCGACCAACCTTGGAAGATCATGTCCATCGGCCTCAGAGCGTGGGCTCGCACAAGGCAATGTTAAGGGCGGATGGTATTACATGGGCGACCTCGCACGCGGCGATCTCGGGGACTCGATCGTCAGCAAGGAAGCGGTGCTGAGCGAATTTGTGAGCCTTTTTCCGGCCACCTTCGAACTCGCGTTCTGCGCCGTTGCCTTCGCCCTGGTTTTGGGATTGCCGGCCGGGGTGATCGCCGCCGCGCGCCGGGGGACCGGTCTCGACCACGCCATCATGGGGCTGTCGCTGACGGGGTATTCGATGCCTCTGTTCTGGTGGGCCTTGCTTCTGATCATGTTTTTCTCGGTCAGTCTCGGGCTGACCCCGGTGTCGGGACGTATCTCGGTCATTTATTACTTCGAGCCGGTGACCGGATTCACGCTCCTCGACAGCCTGCTGTCGGGGCAAGAGGGCGCCTTCGCCTCGGCCTTGCGCCATCTGGTTCTGCCCGCCGTCGTCCTCGGCACCATCCCGCTCGCGGCGATCGCGCGCATGACCCGTTCGGAGACGATCGAGGCCCTCGGGCAGGATTACGTGCGCGCCGCCCGGGCCAAGGGCGTGCCGCCGTTTCAGGTCATCGTCGTGCACGCCCTGAGAAACGCCCTGATCCCGGTGGTCACCGTCGTCGGATTGCAGATCGGGGTCTTGCTCTCGGGCGCCATTCTGACCGAAACGATCTTTTCCTGGCCCGGGGTCGGAAAATGGCTGATCGAATCGATCAACCGGCGCGACTACCCGGCGGTGCAGGGCGGGGTCCTGCTCGTCGCCACCGTCGTCAACCTGCTGGTCGATCTGGTCTACGGCCTGGTCAACCCGCGCCTCCGCCACGGCCGCTGAACGATGCGCGGAAAACCCATCACCGGAGGCTGGCCGGCAATTCCGGGCGGCGGTTTGTGGGCCGACTTCCGGGCCAACCGGGCGGCGGTCGCGGGCCTCGGGGTGATCGTCGTCATCACCCTTGCCGCG
Organism: Alphaproteobacteria bacterium; assembly: GCA_965218865.1. GTDB lineage: Bacteria > Pseudomonadota > Alphaproteobacteria > JAAXGF01 > JAAXGF01 > CBDCME01. The sequence goes on along the minus strand of CBDCME010000081.1, from coordinate 58,967 downwards.
GTCTTCGCCGAGAACCTGGCGCCTTATCCCGCCAACGAACAGTACCGCGACGCGCTGCTGTTGCCGCCGGCGTGGCAGGACGGCGGCTCGATCGAATTCCTCCTCGGCACCGACGATATCGGCCGCGACGTTCTCTCGCGTCTGATCTTTGGGGCCCGCCTGTCGCTGACCGTGGGTGCCACCGTTGTCACCCTGTCGCTTTTGGCCGGGGTCGTGCTCGGGCTGGCGGCCGGCTTTTTCGGCGGTCTCGTGGACACCGCGATCATGCGTCTGATGGATATCCTTCTGGCCTTGCCCAGCCTGTTGCTGGCGATCGTGATCGTCGCCATACTCGGCCCCAGCCTGACCAACGCGACCCTCGCCGTGGCGATCGTGGTGCTGCCCCATTACGCCCGCCTGGTTCGCGCCTCGGTTATCAACGAAATGCCCAAGGACTACGTCACCGCGTCGCGGGTCGCCGGCGCCGGGGCCTGGCGTCTGATGTTCGCCACCCTCCTGCCGAACTGCGCGGCGCCCCTGATCGTCCAGGCGACGCTGGGATTCTCGACCGCGATCCTAGACGCCGCGGCGCTCGGGTTCCTCGGCCTCGGGGCCCAGCCGCCGACCCCCGAATGGGGCACCATGCTGGCCAACGGCCTCCAGTACATCGTCCGGGCCTGGTGGGTGGTGACCTTTCCGGGGCTGGCGATCCTGATCACCGTCCTGGCCTTCAATCTTCTCGGCGACGGGCTGCGCGACGCCCTAGATCCGCGCCTGAAGCGCTGATGGCGCTGCTCGAAATCGAGGACCTCTCGGTCTCCTTCGAGGGCCGCGCCGGCGCCTTGCGGGCCGTCGAGGGGTTCGACCTCGAGGTCGTGGCCGGCGAGATCGTCGGGGTCGTCGGCGAATCCGGTTCGGGCAAGAGCGTCGCCATGTTGGCGGCGATGGGTCTGATCGCGAAGCCGGGGCGGGTTTCGGCCCGGCGATTGCGTTTCGACGGCGCCGATCTGACAACCCTGGCACCGGCCCAGCGCCGCCGGATCACCGGCAAGGACATGGCGATGGTGTTTCAGGAGCCCGTGAGCTCACTCGATCCCTGCTACACGGTCGGCTTTCAGATCGCCGAGGCCTTGCGCGTTCACGGTCTCGCCAAGCGCCGAGGCCGCCGCGCCCGGGCCCTGGAGTTGCTGCGCCAGGTCGGCATCCCGGCGCCCGAGGAGCGCCTGCGGGCGTATCCCCATCAGCTCTCCGGCGGCATGGCCCAACGGGTCATGATCGCGATCGCGATCGCGATCGCCTGCCGACCGAGGCTTCTGATCACCGACGAACCCACGACCGCCCTCGACGTCACGGTCCAGGCCCAGATCATGGACCTGCTCCTCGAACTGCGGCGCCGCCACGGCATGGCCTTGATCCTGATTTCCCACGACATCTCCTTGGTCGCCGAAATCGCCGAACGGGTCGTCGTCATGTACGCCGGCCAAATCGCCGAGCAGGGGCCGGCGGGAGCCTTGCTGGGGGCGCCGCGCCACCCCTACACCGCGGCGCTTCTGGCCGCCTTGCCCGAGGCCAAACGGGGTCCCCTGCCCGCGATTCCGGGGACTGTTCCGGGGCTCGAAGGGGGGATGCCTGTTTCACCCCCGCTGCGCCCACGCGGACGGGCGCTGCGCGCGCGAGATCCCGGTGCTGCGGCCCCTGGCCGGCGGTTTCCTGCGTTGTCACCATCCCCTGCCGGCCGGGGGGGCGAAACCATGACCGCGGTGATGGAGGCGCGGAACCTGAGCCGCCACTACCCGGTGCGCCAGGGCCTTCTCGGCGCCACCGCGACGCTGAAGGCGCTCGACGGGGTCTCCTTTCGCCTCGCCGCCGGGCGGACCCTCGCCGTGGTCGGCGAATCGGGCTGCGGCAAGACCACGCTGGCGCGGCAGCTGGCGCTGGTCGAGACCCCGACGGCGGGGACGCTTTTCATCGCCGGCGAGGACGCCGCCGGGGGATCCAGGCGCCTCCGCCGCAAGGTCCAGATGATCTTCCAGAATCCCTTCGAGGCCCTCAATCCGCGCCGCACGGTCGCCGCCAGCGTTGCCGAACCCCTGCGCGTCAACACCTCTCTTTCCCGGGCCGAATGGGCCGAGCTGGTGGCGGCGATGATGGCCCGGGTCGGCCTCGCCCCCGAGCACCGCGGCCGCTATCCGCACATGTTTTCCGGCGGTCAGCGCCAACGGATCGCGATCGCCCGGGCCCTGATGCTCAACCCGGCCGTCGTCGTCGCCGACGAGCCGGTCTCGGCCCTCGACCTCTCGATCCAGGCCCAGGTCCTCAACCTGATGATGGCGCTGCGCGACGAATTCGGCCTGGCCTACGTCTTCATTTCCCACGACCTCGGCGTCGTCGGCCACATCGCCGACACCGTCATGGTCATGTATCTCGGCCGCGCCGTCGAACAGGGCTCGGCGCGGGCGGTCCTGAAGACCCCCCGCCACCCCTACACCCGAGCCCTCCTCGCCGCCCGCCCCGGCCGCCGCCGCGGCGCCGCGCCCCTCGCCGGAGAACCGCCCTCGCCCTTGGCGCCGCCCCCCCGGCTGCGCCTTCCACGGCCGCTGCCCCCACGCCGACGATCAGTGCCGCAAGGTCCGTCCCCAACCCCGCCGCCTCGACGGCCGCCGCGTCGCCTGCCCCCACGCCGAAAAAATCCCCTGATTCGGCATCATTGCCGCCATATGACCCTCGCTTGACGTTGCCGCGCGAATGGGGACATTCTTTTATGAGGTTCAATGTATTGACCGCCCTGGGGCGGAAAAGGAGAGTCCGGCCATGCGTACTATTTGGATTCTCGTGCTCGGTCTTAGTTTCGCCGGGGTCGCCGCCGCGCCGGTGTCGGGAACCTTCGTGACGGCGGGATCGGAAATTAGCAGTGGCTATTTCGGGGAGGACGAGAGGGAGATCATTGAGGACTACTTCGGCCGAGGGGTGAAAACGGGCAAGAAGGGCAAGAAGGGTAAGAGCGTGCCGCCGGGCCTCGCGCGCCAACTCGAACGCAAGGGCACCCTGCCGCCGGGGTTGGCCAAAAAGGCGTTGCCGCCGGGTCTCACCGACCGCCTGCCACCGACGAGGGCGGGTCAGGAACGGGTGATTGTCGGCGACGACGTGGTCCTCGTCGAGACGGTGACCGGCGTGATCCTCGACATCATCAGGGACGTGATTCGCGATCGGGGCAAATAGCCGGCCTTAAAATACGTCGCGAAAAAGCCGCATCATCGCGGCCCAGGATCGCTTGTCGGCGGTCTCGTTGTAGGCCAGGGCAGCGATGCCGTAGCGACCGGCGCCGGGGTTGGTGAAGCTATGTAGTCGCCCGTGAAGAACGTGTAAGCGGCTGATGTTGGTAGTTCTTTCGGTTTGGCGAAGTAATCGGATTTGCAAGAAAACGGGTTTTGGGCCTGAAAAGCTTGTGATTTGAAATAATTGATTTTGGGGATTCCCTTCCGTTGCGGAACGTGATTCTCTGCTCCCGTCGATTGGGATTGGAGAACTGTGATGAAGCCATCGCGCAAGGTGTCATCGGGAATAGAGGACCTGTTCCGCTCGCGGTTCGAAAACATCATCAACCTGCGCCACGAGTTGGTGGTGTTGGGGGGCCGGATCGCGTGGACTTTCTTCGACGAGACCTATGAAGCCTTGTATTCGGAGGAGGGTCGGCCGGGGGTCCCGACGCGGTTGATGGTTGGGCTGCACATCCTCAAGCATATGTTCGATCTCTCGGATGAGGAGGTCTGCGAGCGCTGGGTCTACGACCCATACTTCCAGTGCTTCTGCGGCGAAGAGTACTTTCAGCATGAGCTGCCCATGGAGCGCTCGTCGATGACCCGGTGGCGGGACCGGATCGGGCCGGAAGGTTTGGAGAAGGTATTCCAGGAGAGCCTGGCCGTGGCCCACCGGGTGGGGGCGCTGCGGGAGAAGGACCTCGAGCGGGTGACGGTGGACACCACCGTACAAGAGAAGGCGATTGCCTTTCCGACCGCCGCCAAACTGATGCAACGAGCCCGCGAGCGGCTGGTGCGACTGGCACGGGAGCACGGCATTGCCCTGCGTCAGTCCTATACCCGCCTGGGCAAGAGGGCGTTGATCATGCAAGGCCGCTACCGCCATGCCAAACAGCACAAGCGGGCCAACAAGGCCCTGCGCAAGCTCAAGACCTATCTCGGGCGCACCGTCCGCGACATCCGCCGCAAGACGGCCCAGGAGGAGAGCCTACGGGATACCTTCCGCCGCCCCTTGTGGCTGGCCGAGCGGGTGTCGACCCAGAAGCGGCGCGACCCCTTGCCCAAGGTCTATTCGCTCCACGCGCCCGAGGTCGAATGCATCGGCAAAGGGAAGGCGCACAAGCCGTACGAGTTCGGCTGCAAGGTCTCCGTGGCGGCGACCAATTCCCGCCCCCCCGGCGGCCAGTTCGTCGCCCACGTCAAGGCCTTCCACGGCAATCCCTATGATGGCCACACCTTGAGGCAGGTGATCGAAGAGATGGAACGCTGGACGGGGATATCGGCCGAGCGCATCTATGTCGACAAGGGATACCAGGGCCACGATTACCCCAACAAACACCGCGTCTTTAGATCAGGCCAGAAACGCAGCATCACGCCGACGATCAAGAAGGAGCTCAGGCGGCGCTCCGCCGTCGAGGCCGTGATCGGACATCTCAAGAGCGATGGCAGGCTGGGGCGCAACTTCCTCAAAGGCCGCGACGGCGACAAGATCAACGCCATCCTCGCCGGCGCCGGCTACAACTACCGCCTTGTCCTCAAATGGCTGAGGCGTTTGTTTGTCCAAATCCTGGCCGCGCTCCTCAGCGACATCTCGCACCCCACCGCAAACCCAATCGCCGCTTCAGCTTGAAATCAGGGTTCTTCACGGACGACTATGTCGGGTGCCCGAATAGATCGTCATTTCCCAATCCGCCTTGGCGCGATCGAGTCCCTCTTGAAAGGCAACGATCCGCTCCGGCGGAATGAACGGGTCGTCACGCCCATCGGCGACCAGCACCCGTGGCCCGATCGAGGTCACGCCGTCCGGCGCCGGCGGCAGCGATCCATGGAAGCTGACCACGGCCTTGAGGTCCGAACCGGCATAAGCCATCTGCATGACCGTGGCGCCGCCAAAACAATAGCCGATCGCGGCCGCCTGGCTGGCGGCGACCCGCCCTTGGGACATAAGGACATCGAGTCCCAACTGGGCCCGACGGGTCCAGAGATCGATATTCGAGGTCATCTGTTGCGACCATTCCCCGGCTTGATGGGGATGGTCCGTCACCTTGTCGGCCCCGTACATGTCCAGGGCGAAGGCAACATACCCCTTAGCGGCCAATTGCCTTGCCCGGTCCTTGTTGGCGTAGTCGTTGAGGCCCCCACCATTCGTGGACCACCAGGATTAGGTGGACCCCATCCTTTGGACAGGGTCGCGGCCTTTTTAAGTTAGACCTCCCGCTGATGTGTGCTCCGTGCTCTGCGCGTGGGGAGTGTGGTATGGCCGTCGATGCCGTCATTCCAACCCCACAGCCCTGCCGCCGAAAATTTCGCCCGGTGTCCGGTACCCAAGGGCTTGGTGGAGCCGCCGGTCATTGTAGAAACTGAGCCACTCCCGGCTCGGGCCTCGGTCCCGTCGTCATAGGCCTTCAGGTAGACCTCCTCGTATTTGAGTGAGCGCCACAGGCGCTCAACGAAGATATTGTCCATACAGCGGCCCTTGCCGTCCATGCTGATCCGGATATCGTGGTTTTCTAGCACCCCAGTAAAAGCCGTGCTCGTGAACTGACATCCTTGATCGGTGTTGAATATCTCCGGCTCGTCGAAACGAGCCAGGGCTCCTTCAAGGGCGTCGACGCAAAAGTCGGCGTCCAGACTGTTGGACAGCCGCCAGGCCAGCACGTATCGGCTAACCCAGTCCATGATCGCGACGAGGTAAAGAAAACCCCGCGCCATGGGAATGTAGGTGATGGTCCGCGCACCAGACCTGGTTCACTCGATCGATGGCCAAGCCGCGCAAAAGGTAGGGATAGACCTTGTTCCCGGCTGCCGGCTTGCTCGTATTAGGCTTCCGGTAGATGGCCTCGAGGCCCAACCGCCGCATCAGGCGCCGGACCCGCTTGCGATTGACCGCGTGGCCCTTCGCGCTTCAGCCATGCCGTCATCCGGCGCGAACCATAAAACGGCGTCTTGAGATACTGCCGGTCGATCAAGCTCATCAGGGCCAATTCCTCAGCCGCCACCGGTACGGGACGGTAATACACCGAGGAGCGGCTCAGCGCCAAAAGCCGGCATTGACGGGTGAGCGAAACCTCGCCCCGGCAACGATCAACCAGCGCCATTCTCTCGGCCCGGCTCATCGGCCGGACCCGCGCGCCAAAAAATCCCGCTCTACCGTGAGCTCGCCAAACCTTCGCGTGGAGTTCCTTCACAACCGCGTCGTTACCCTTCTCCCGGTCCGACCGGCCGGGCTGAAAAACCGACGCCGCGTTGTCGAGGAGCGCCTTGCGCCATTTGTGAATCTGGTTGGGGTGAACCCCAAAATGCTGCCCCAGCTCGGACACCGTCTGGTCGCTTTTCAACGCCGCCAGCGCCACCTTCGCCTTGAATTCTGCACTCATACCAACCGCCCTAGAGTTTGACTCGCGCAAAGGTTTACACGCCAGGTTTTGTGTGATTCAAGGTTGTTGGCAACAAGGGAGTGTGTTCAATGCCAACGATTCCTTTGCGAAACGACTTTGATGCTGAAAGAGTCCGTGTTCTTGCGGCACGGAGCGATGATGGGAACCAGGCGCGACGGCTTTTGTCGATGGCGGCCATCTACGATGGGATGGATCGAGCGTGCGCGGCGGGTATTGGCGGCATGGATCGGCAGACGTTGCGGGACTGGGTTCACCGGTTCAACGCGGGAGGTTCCGGCCGGTCTGATCGACCGCAAGCCGAACGGGGCGTTGCGTCGGTTGACGCCGTCGCAAATGGCGGCGCTTTCGCGGGCTATCGAGGCCGGTCCCGATCCCGAACGGGATGGGGTCGTGCGCTGGCGCTGCATCGATCTCAAGCAACTGATCCGAACGCGCTTCGGCGTGGACTATCACGAGCGGAGCGTCGGCAAGCTGCTGGCCGCGCTCGGGTTCTCGCATATTTCCGCGCGCCCGCGCCACGTCGGCCAGGATGCGCGGGCACAGGAGGAATTTTAAAAAAAAGTTTTCCCGAACACTTGGCGAAAATCGTAGCGGCACAGCCACCGGACACGCCCATCGAGGTTTTGGTTTCAAGATGAAATGCGCGTCGGCCAGAAGAACAGCCTGGTGCGCCAGTGGGCCCCAAAGGGATCGCGCCCGCGCCAGGTCAAGGACCTACGGACCTCTTCGGCGTATCTCTTCGGCGCCATCTGCCCCGAGCGCGGTGAGGGCGCGGCGCTGGTCATGCCGCGCGCCAATACTGAAGCCATGGACCTGCATCTCGAGGAAATCAGCCGGGCCGTTGCCCCAAACGCCCATGCCGTCGTGCTGCTCGACCAAGCCGCATGGCACACCACTGCCCAAACTCGGCATCCCGGAGAACATCTCCCTCGTGCCTTTGCCACCCCAAGTCCCCGGAGCTCAATCCCGCCGAAAATGTCTGGCAATACCTCCGCCAGAACTGGCTCTCCAATCGTGTCTTCGACTCCTTATGAAGCCATCGTCGAGGCCTCTTGCCAAGCCTGGAACAACCTGACCGACCAACCTTGGAAGATCATGTCCATCGGCCTCAGAGCGTGGGCTCGCACAAGTCAATGTTAAGGGCGGTTGGTATCATTTAAACGGTACCCTTCTTCACCTGATTGAGGGTGTTCCGAGCTCGATCCACTTTTTTGAGGATGTCTCGGGCGGTGGCGGTCCAGGCGAAGGGTTTGGAGTTCTCGTTGTGCTTGGCGAGATAGTCGTCGATGGCCGCCTCCAGTTCGGGGACGCTCTTGAAGACGCCCCGGCGGATGGCGTTTTGGGTGATTTCGGCGAAGAAGCGTTCGACCTGGTTCAGCCAGGAGGCCGACGTCGGCGTGAAGTGGAAATGGAAGCGGGGGTGCTTTTCCAGCCACGCCTTGACCTTGGCATGCTTGTGGGTGGCGTAGTTGTCGACGATCAAGTTGATGTCGAGCCGCTTCGGCGTCTTGCGGTCGAGCCGGCGCAGGAGGGAAACGGAGGAACTCCTGGTGCCGGTGCCGCTTCATGCATTGGCCCGGATGACCGTGCCGTCGAGCACGTTGAGCGCCGCGAACAGCGTCGTCGTGCCGTTGCGCTTGTAATCGTGGGTCATGGTGCCGGCGCGGCCCTTCTTTATCGGCAGGCCGGGCTGGGGTGCGGTCGAGAGCCTGAACCTGGCTCTTCTCGTCGACCGAAAGAACCAGCGCCTTGTCCGGCGGGTTCAGGTAAAGCCCGATAACGTCCTCCACCTTCTCGGCGAACCTCGGGTCGTTCGAGACCTTGAAGATGGAAATCAGATGCGGCTTCAATCCATACTCGGCCCAGATCCTCTGCACACTGGCTGATTCCGACGGCCTTGGCCATCGTGCGAACACTCCACTGGGTCGCGTTCGGCGGTGCCTCCCGCATCGTCTTCGTCAACACCAGCGATTTCACCGCGGCGCCCAAGGGGGGCTTGCCGGACCCCCGGTCCCGATCCCGCAACAGTCCGTCGACCCCTTCCTCGAGGAAGCGTTCCTGCCAGCGCCACACCGTCGGCTTGCTCTTGCCTACTTGACGCATGATCGCCATCGTCCCGAGACGATCCCCGGACAGAAGCACGATCCGCGCACGCCAGACATGCTTCTGGGGGGTATTCCGGCCCGAAACCAGCCGCTCCAGTCGGCTCCGGTCGCCAGGAGATACCCAAATACAAGCGGTTGTTCCCATGCAGGCATAATCGCATAGTTCCAGTCCCTTGGGGATCTTTTAAATGTGACGAAACACTAGCGAAGAAATCGTCGGGTGTCGTCGTCGGCGCCAGAGGTTCGGCCGCTCTCCTACTCGTCGTTTTGGTTCGCCGGGTTCCCGGATTGGCCGTGAAACAGCTCCAGGACACCCATGATGGAATCCACCAGCGAAGTCCAAACCCCGGTTGAAACCTGAGCCATCGCATGCGCGCGGTCTTTAAAGATTCCTTGCCCGGAGCAAACCCGCGGTCGGCGATTTCCTGGGGATTGTTCTTGGCCGCCGGATCGTTTTCGCTCCGGTTGTCGTCGCCATCCGGAAGGGTTGGATGGCCGCTCACCCCCGTTTCCGGTCCACTCCGAGGTCTCGTCATTCGTCGCAAGCGTTTCCGGTAGCCACCAGTGCCGAGAACACCGTGGCGGCGAGCATGACTCTTAAACCCCTGGTTTATCGCTCCCTCACATCAAGTCGCGAAGGGGGCTTTCAGGTATGATATGGGGGCCGAATCGACAGGCGTCCACCCCTCGAGATCAACCGAACCGCGAAATGGGTCGAGGCCCGGCGGCGATACCTTATACCAACCGCCCTTAACATTGACTTGTGCGAGCCCACGCTCTGAGGCCGATGGACATGATCTTCCAAGGTTGGTCGGTCAGGTTGTTCCAAGCTTGGCAAGAGGTCCTCGACGATGGCTTCATAGGAGTCGAAGACACGATTGGAGAGCCAGTTCTGGCGGAGGTATTGCCAGACATTTTCGGCGGGATTGAGCTCCGGGGACTTGGGTGGCAAAGGCACGAGGGAGATGTTCTCCGGGATGCCGAGTTTGGCAGTGGTGTGCCATGCGGCTTGGTCGAGCAGCACGACGGCATGGGCGTTTGGGGCAACGGCCCGGCTGATTTTCCTCGAGATGCAGGTCCATGGCTTCAGTATTGGCGCGCGGCATGACCAGCGCCGCGCCCTCACCGCGCTCGGGGCAGATGGTGCCGAAGAGATACGCCGAAGAGGTCCGTAGGTCCTTGACCTGGCGCGGGCGCGATCCCTTTGGGGCCCACTGGCGCACCAGGCTGTTCTTCTGGCCGACGCGCATTTCATCTTGAAACCAAACCTCTATGGGCGTGTCCGGTGGCTGTGCCGCTACGATTTTCGCCAAGTGTTCGGGAAAACTTTTTTTTAAATTCCTCCTGTGCCCGCGCATCCTGGCCGACGTGGCGCGGGCGCGCGGAAATATGCGAGAACCCGAGCGCGGCCAGCAGCTTGCCGACGCTCCGCTCGTGATAGTCCACGCCGAAGCGCGTTCGGATCAGTTGCTTGAGATCGATGCAGCGCCAGCGCACGACCCCATCCCGTTCGGGATCGGGACCGGCCTCGATAGCCCGCGAAAGCGCCGCCATTTGCGACGGCGTCAACCGACGCAACGCCCCGTTCGGCTTGCGGTCGATCAGACCGGCCGGACCTCCCGCGTTGAACCGGTGAACCCAGTCCCGCAACGTCTGCCGATCCATGCCGCCAATACGCGCCGCGCACGCTCGATCCATCCCATCGTAGGATGGCCGACATCGACAAAAGCCGTCGCGCCTGGTTCCCATCATCGCTCCGTGCCGCAAGAACACGGACTCTTTCAGCATCAAAGTCGTTTCACAAAGGAATCGTTGGCATTGAACACACTCCCTTGTTGCCAACAACCTTGAATCACACAAAACCTAGCGTGTAAACCTTTGCGCGAGTCAAACTCTGGGGCGGTTGGTATTAACCGCTCGAAACGAGGTCGGTTTTGTCCCGGCCATCACATTTACCAAGTGATCGAAAGCAGCGAGACGCCCGCCACGCCCCTACGCCCCGCCGGCTTGCCTTACGCGACGTGGAGCCGCAACGTTCCGCCCCCTCGCGCCGGGCGCCAAAAGCGATTTTCCGGCACCGTTCGGGCCAAATCGACTTTTAGGGGCTGGTTAAGAAATGGCCAATTCCGCAAAAATTCGGACCAAAGCCAAGGGCGGGGCGCAGTTCTCGGGAACCGGGCCAGAACAGTTGAAGTGGCTCATTGATCGCCGGTTTCCCCGCCGCGTCACGTGACGCGGCAGCCCCAGCGCCACAGCCAGTCGTGCCCTGCCCATGACAGGCCGACCCCGCCAGGCCAATTAAGTTGAGGTGGTCCTGGAAAATTGGACAGGCTGTTAAAGTGTATTCCACCGTTTGACGGAGGAATACGGAGATGACGAGACGACGCCGTTTTACAGCGGACTTCAAGGCCAAGGTGGCGCTGGAAGCGCTCCGGGGCGACAGGACGATCCAGGAGATTGCGGGGAAGCATAAGGTGCATCCGAACCAAGTGAGCACGTGGAAGCGCCAGGCGGTTATCGGAGGTGCGATCCCCACCCGAATAGCGCACCTCGAGAGGGATCATGCCCGCTTCGCCAAGATCGAAGCTCTTAACGATTCGACGGCAATCCCAAAAATGGATTCCCTGGCCATGGCGGCCGGCCTTGACGTCGTCGAAACCGGGAGTGTAGGTCCGCGGCGCCGCCCATTCGCCGCTCACCATCACGTTGCACCGGGGGGAGGACCCGGTAGTTGAAACGCATCGGGCCGGTCTCGGCTTTCCGGAGGCCGACGAGGTCGAAATTTTGATCGAGAAAACCGCCGGGTGCGTTGCCGTCGGCGTCGCCCAGCATCGAGATGAGAATCGAATCCGAGAGGCAATGGTCGTGTGCGGCGCCGTAAGATTGGTCTTGGCGACGATGTCATCGCGCTCGATAACCTTGTGGAGCCGCGGTTCCCGAGATTCTCGTGTGTCGATGACGTGGATCCGGCCGCTGCCCGGGGAGGATCAGGTAGCGGCGCGATTTCGTCTCGTGATCGGTGCCTGTACCCTTGAGCGCCCAAGTAACGTATAACCATGCTCCCAACAGGGGAGCGATCCAGGGAAGGGCCGGGCCATGAGCACTGGCGATCCGAGGGCGGATCTCGTCGACGCGGTCGTCCAGCGCGTGGAGGCGCGGATGGACGCGGACGAAGCGGTACGCGCGGCGCGATTTGTCCGCCGATTCTTCGAGGGCGTCGGGGCCGACGATATCACCGACAGTCCCGTCGACAATCTTTACGGAAGGGCGCTGGGCATGTGGCGCTTCGCCGCGAGAAGGGCGCCGCGGTCGGCGGCGGTTCGCGTCTTCAATCCCCGCTACGACGAACACGGCTGGCGTTCGACCCGAACCGCCGTCGAAATCGTCAACGACGATATGCCCTTCCTTGTCGATTCCGTCAGGGCCGACCTCAATCGCATGAATCTGACGGTTCACCGACTTGTCCATCCGACCGTGCGGATCGTGCGTGACGACGATGGGGTTCAGATCGCGATTCCCGGGGCTGATGACGAGAGCTCGGCAGTCGCGGAATCGTGCCTCCAGATTTTGGTCTCCCGGCAAACCGACAAGCGCATGCTTGAAGAGATCCGCGTGAGCCTGGAAGGCGTTCTGACCGAGGTCCGGGCGGCGGTCGAGGACTGGCAGCCGATTCTGGCGCGTCTAGGTGACGTCATCGCCGAGATTGCGGCACGACCGCCACCCCTCCCCCGCGACACCCTCGCCGAGGACAAGGCCTTCCTCGAATGGATCCGCAACCACAGCTACATTTTCCTCGGCGCCCGGACGTACCAACTGGTCAGCGAAAAGGGCAAGACCTACCAGCGTCCGATCCCCGGTACCGGTCTCGGTGTTTTCCGCGACTTGTCTCCGCCAGCCCGGGCTTTCGCGGAAACGCCGCTGAGCCGCGAGAACGCGCGCTTCCTGCGTCGCAAGGAACTCCTGATCAACACCAAGGCGGACACGCGCTCGAAGGTCCACCGGTCCGTGCACATGGACTATCTCGGGGTTCGTCTCTTCGACCGCCGCGGCAAGGTGACCGGCGAGCAGCGATTCGTCGGCCTATTCACCGCCAGCGCCTATAACCGCAGTCCGCGCGAAATCCCTCTCCTGCGCCGAAAAGTGGAAAACGTCCTGGCCCGCTTTCCCCTGCGGCCGACGAGTCACAGCGGCAAGGCATTGCTCAATATCCTCGAGACCTATCCGCGCGATGAACTGTTCCAAATCAGCGAGGATCTTCTGGCCGAGTTCGCGACCGGGATTCTTCAGCTCGAGCAACGCCAACGCCTGCGGCTATTCATGCGCACGGACAACTACGCCCAATCGATTTTTTGTCTCGTTTACGTCCCCCGGGACCGCTTCGACACCCAACTCCGCAAACGCTTGGAAACGATCCTTCTGGACGCCTTCAACGGCACCGCGATCGAGTTCGGCACGCAGCTTACCAACGCGCCGATGGCGCGGCTCCAATTCATCGTTCGAGTCGCGCCGGGGACCGAGATGGCTTTCGATGGCGACGCGATCGAGGCCCGGCTCGCGGCGGCGAGTCGAGACTGGACCGACGACCTCTACGACGCCCTCATCGACAATTTCGGCGAGGGCACCGGCGACACCTACCATCGCCGCTATTCCGCCAGCTTTCCGACCGCCTATCGAGACTCCTTTTCGGCCAAGACGGCCGCGCACGACATCGGACACATCGAGTCCCTTTCCGACACCAAGTCCTTGGCAATTAGCCTTTATCGCGGAATCGAAGCGGCGGACGATCTGCTTCATTTCAAGATTTTCCATGGCCGGCATCCGGTACCGCTTTCCGACATCCTGCCGATGATCGAAAACATGGGCCTGAAGGTACTGGCGGAATCACCCTATCGAATCAGGCTCGACGACGGCAGCGTCTGGATCCACGACTTTACGCTACGCTCCCGCCGCCAGCGTGATTTCGATCTCGATGCGGTCAAGGAGCTTTTCGAGGAGGCCTTTATCAGGGTTTGGACCGGGGAGGTGGAGGACGATGCTTTCAACGAGCTCGTCCTCGGCGCCGGACTGAAGTGGCGCGAGGTCGTCGTTCTGCGCGCCTACGACAAGTTCTTGCGCCAGGCGGGCGGCACCTTCAGCCAGGAATACGTGGCCGAAACATTGGCCACCAATACGGAATTGGCGCGCCTTCTCGTCGATCTCTTTCAAGCCCGCCTCGATCCCGACCGCCGGGATGGCGTCGAGGACAGAATTTCGAAAATCTGTCAAGGCATCTACCACGGTTTCGACGCCGTCGATGACCTCGACCATGACCGCATTCTGCGGCGCTTTCTCGACCTGATACGAAACACCCTACGGACGAACTATTTCCAGTCGACGAGCGCAGGACTGGCGAAACCCTACCTGTCTTTCAAACTCGATTCCCCGGGGATCGATGAATTACCGTTACCGCGTCCGATGGTCGAGATTTTCGTCTACTCTCCGCGCGTCGAAGGCGTCCATCTCAGGGGCGGCAGGGTCGCCCGGGGGGGACTCCGCTGGTCGGATCGACGCGAGGACTATCGCACCGAGGTCCTGGGTCTGGTCAAGGCACAGATGGTCAAGAACGCGGTCATCGTACCGGTCGGCGCAAAAGGCGGTTTCGTCGTCAAGCGGCCCCCCGCCGATGGCGGCCGCGAGGCCCGCGCCGAAGAGGGAATAGCCTGTTACCGTACCTTCATATCGGGTCTCTTGGACATCACCGATAATCTTGTCGGCGGCTCGGTCGTACCACCTCCGCGCGTCGTCCGCCACGACGGCGACGATCCCTATCTGGTCGTGGCGGCGGACAAGGGAACGGCCACCTTTTCCGATATCGCGAACGGAGTCGCGATCGAGTACGGTTTCTGGCTCGGGGACGCCTTCGCCAGTGGCGGCTCCTCCGGGTACGATCACAAGGGCATGGGCATCACCGCACGGGGCGCCTGGGAATCGGTGAAACGCCATTTCCGCGAGCTCGGACTCGACACCCAGTCGACCGAATTCACCGCCGTCGGGATCGGCGACATGTCCGGCGACGTGTTCGGAAACGGCATGTTGCTGTCGCCGCACATTTTGCTTGTCGGCGCTTTCAACCACGAGCACATCTTCGTCGATCCCAATCCCAACGCCAGGTCGAGTTTCGCGGAACGCAAGCGGTTATTCGAATCTCCCCGTACCACCTGGGCCGATTACGATCGCAATCGGATCTCCAAGGGTGGCGGCATTTTCGAACGGCGCGCGAAATCGATCGCCATTTCCGACCAAATCAAGGCACGTTTCGATATATCCAACGAGACCTTGACTCCCAGCGAGTTGATCAGGGCGATGTTGCGCGCCCGCTTCGATCTGCTGTGGAACGGCGGCATCGGTACCTACGTAAAGGCGGACGATGAAACCCACGCCGATGTTGGCGACCGCGCCAACGTGGCGACGCGCGTCAATGCCAGCGAGCTGCGCTGCCGGGTCATCGGCGAGGGCGGAAACCTTGGCCTGACTCAGCGCGGCCGGATCGCCTTCGCGCTCGCTGGTGGCCACGTTTGCACCGACGCCATCGACAATTCCGCCGGCGTCGATTGCTCGGATCACGAGGTCAACATCAAGATTCTGCTCGACGGCGTCGTCGCCGCCGGTGATCTGACCGTCAAACAACGGAACGCGCTGCTCGCCCGCATGACCGACGAAGTCGCTGATCTCGCCCTCCGCGACAACTATCAGCAAACCCTGGCGCTCGGCGTGGCGGAAGAAATCGCCGCTGAAACCCTGGAGCCTCAGGCGCGCATGATGCGCCGGCTCGAACGGGCCAGAAAACTCGACCGCACGATCGAGTTCCTGCCCGACGACAAATCCTTGTCCGAGCGGCAAAAGGCGAATATCGGCTTGACCCGACCCGAGCTCGCGGTACTGCTGGCGTACAGCAAGATGAATTTGTATCCGGCCCTTCTTGAATCGGACTTGCCCGAGGATTCCTATCTCTCGGGCGAGATCGTCCGCTACTTCCCCAAACCATTGCGAGAGAAATTCAAGAAGCGGATCGCCGAACACGGCCTCCGCCGCGAGATCATCGCCACGGTGGTTACGAACAGCATGGTGAATCGGGTTCTCATGACCCTTGTCGATCGTCTGGTCGAGGAAACCGGCCACGGCGCCTCCACCATCGCCCGGGCTTATACGATCACGCGCGACACCTTCGGTCTGCGGGAACTGTGGTCGGCGATCGAGGGTCTGGACAACAAGGTTCCCGCAGGCGCGCAGATCGCCATGCAGATCGAAATCATGCACTTGATCGAAAGGTGTACCCTATGGTTCTTGCGCAATTGCGACCATCCCCTCGACATCGCCGCGACCATAGCGGCCTTCGCCCCGGGAGTCAGGAATTTGGCGCGGAAACATGATTCGCTCGTCGGGAGCGAACGCCGGGCCGCGATCGCGACCGCCAAAAGGAATTATATATCGCAAGGCGTTCCGGCCGCGTTGGCGGGGAAGATCGTTATCCTGGACCCGCTTGCCTCGGCCTGCGACATCATCGAGGCGGCGCGGCACATTAAGATCCCGGTCGAAGACACCGGAAAGGTCTATTTCCAAATCGGCGATCAACTTCGAATAGACTGGTTGCGGACCCGCGCGGCGCGGTTCGCGAGCAAGAACGAATGGCAACGTCAGGCCGTGAAAGCCATCATCGACGACCTCTTCGTCCAGCAGCGAATACTGGCGGGGGCCGCTCTCTCCGCGAACGGTGGCCGGACCGCGAACGCCGTAAAGGTCTGGATCGACGGCAACACGGCCCCCGTGGATCGGGCCATGCTGATGTTCGACGATCTCAAGACAGCCGAAGAGATCGATCTCGCGATGTTGACCGTCGCCAGTCGCCAGATACACGTCCTTGCCAAAGACTAAAAGGCGGAGTTCGAGCAGGAGGAATTTGGCGCCCGGCCGGAGGGCCCGTATTGCTTGGGCGCTCTTCGACTGGGCCAATTCGTCTTTTCCAACCGTCGTCGTCACCTTTGTGTTCGCCACCTATTTTACCGAGGTGATCGTCGGCGACAGCATTCGCGGAACCGCTCTTTGGGGACATGCGGTGGCGCTGAGCGGCTTGGCCTTGGCGCTCTTGGGTCCCATCTGTGGCGCCATCGCCGACGCGGGCGGTCGCCGGAAACCCTGGTTGCTCGCCACATCCGCCGTGACGGTCGCCGCCAGCGGATTGCTATGGTACGCCGAACCTGAACCCTCGTTCGCTCTTTGGACCCTCATACTGGTCGGCGTCGCCAACACGGCGTTCGAACTCGGCATGGTTTTCTACAACGCCATGCTCCCCGGCCTGGTGCCGCGCGGCCATCTGGGTCGGCTCTCCGGTTGGGGATGGGCTTGCGGTTATGCCGGCGGTCTGGTTTGCCTCGCGCTCGCCCTGTTCGGCCTAATCGAGGCGGATCCGCCGCCTTTCGGATTGGACCCCGCGAAATCGGAGCCGGTGCGGGCCGTCGCACTCATGGTACCCCTCTGGTTCGTCGCCTTCGGCTGGCCCATCCTCGTTTTTTTGCCCGAAACGCGAGGGCGGAAAACCGCTCTCGGCCCGGCCGTTCGCCACGGCCTGGGGCAACTCGCCGGCACGCTGCGCAAATTGCGCCGCAACCAAACGATGCTCCGATTTCTGATCGCGCGCATGTTCTACATCGACGGTCTGAATACATTGTTCGCCTTCGGCGCGATCTTCGCCGCCGGCACCTTCGGCATGTCTTTGGCCGAAGTCCTGTATTTCGGGGTTGCTCTCAACGTCAGCGCCGGAATCGGAGCTTTCGTCTTCGCCTGGATAGACGACTGGCTGGGCCCGAAACGAACCCTGATCGTTTGTCTATTCGGCCTCCTCGTGACCGGCGCCTTCGCCGTGACGGCACCGTCGGTACCATGGTTCTTGACCGCCGGTATTGCCGTCGGCGTATTTATCGGGCCCACCCAATCGGCCAGCCGCTCTTTCATGGCCCGCTTGGCACCACGGCGACAAATGACCGAAATGTTCGGCCTCTTCGCGCTCTCCGGGCGGGTCACGGCGTTCGCCGGGCCGATCCTGGTCGGTTTGGTGACCCAGGCAACGGAGAGCCAACGCTGGGGAATGGCGACGATATACGCCTTTTTCGTCGTCGGGCTGGTGTTGCTGTGGCCGATTCCCGACCCGGATCGAAAATGAGCGCGCCTCGGGTCTGCGGCCGGATACCAATCCGGTCGGAAAACGAATGATCAAAATAACCGAAAGTCAACTATGGACGAGGTCGTTACTTTGCCTTAAAACTCTCCACGTACGATCACCTATACCTTTTCACCCGATCACGGGAGACAATCGGATGCGCAATGTGATACGCGGGCTGCTCGCGGCGGCAGTCATGGTGGGAGCCTCCAGCGCCACGAACGCGGACCAACACGCAATGGCCGTCGACTGGTCCCAGGTGACGGAAAAAACCATAACCATCACATTCTTCGAGGCCGATCCGAACGAGCTCGTCTTGCGGCACGGAAAACCCTACCGCTTCCATTTCATAAACGAGGGCCCGAAGGGGTTCGATAACTGCATCATCGCGGACGAATTCTTCGCCGCCATCAATGTCGCCGAGCTCAAGATCCGCGGCAAGGTCGTCGACAACCCGAATTTCGAGCAAATCATCATACCTCCCGTGAAAGGAGCCGAGTTATCGTTCGTTCCGATCAAGACGGGCGTTTACGAATTTCATTGCAACCGGGTCCACCAGGCCCTCTTCAACATGTATGGCATCATCAGCGTGACCCGCTGAGCGGTTGCCCCGCCGCGCCTGACACGAAACAAGAGGACCCAGCGCTCATTCGATGACTCCGGTCCGCTGGTCGCAAGCGGAGGACGGGGCCATCCGTCCCCAGGTTCACTCAAGCAGCCGACCCTGGTTCGCGACGAATGGTCGGGGGACATCGGTAGTTCTTTCCCGAAAAATCGACGATCCAATTCCCGACCGATCGAGGCCCGGCCTCGACGCCGGGGCCCGTTAGCGCTCTATGGTACTGTCAGCCCAAATATAAACGATGCGATCGAATCTACGTAAAATAACGTAAGTAGTCGCCCCTGAAAAAACTGTAAGTCTTTGAAATTTCGAAATTTATTTTAGGTTTAACGTATTGGATAATGCCGGGAACTGACCTGTTTGGAAACGATTTTTGGTGATTTCCGATGCAACCTGAAAAGCCTTCACGCGGCGCGGATGATCTGTTCCGCGAGCGACTTGAGAACATCGTCGAGCACGCTTTGGTGCGCCTGTCGGGGTTGATCGACTGGGCCTCGTTCGACGAGGCTATTTCTACAAACCCATCGGCCGACCGGCGAAGCGGACGCGTCTGATGGTGGGTTTGAGCTATTTGAAACACGTTCATGACGTTTCGGATGAGGAAGTCGTCGAGGGCTGGGTGGATAACCCTTATTGGCAATACTTTTGCGGCGAAGAGTTTTTTCGCCATGACACCCCGATCGATCCGTCGTTGATGACGCGTTGGCGGGGGCACATCGGGCCGATGGAGCGGCTCTTGGCGGTGGCACCGGCGCTCAAGAGGGGGGTAACCAAGACCTTGTCGTTGAAGCGGTTGAGCGTCGATACCACGGTCCAGGAGAAGGCCATTGCCCATCCCACTGACAGCCGGCTCCACCACAAGGCCCGCGAGAAGCTGGTGGCCGAGGCCAAGAAGGCGGATATCCCCTTGCGCCAGAGTTACACGCGGCTGTCGAAGAGGGCTGCCGTCAAAGCAGGCCGCTACGCCCAGGGCAAGGATGCTGGCCAAAAAAATTCCCCGCTGAGCGTGGGGATCTAACGGGGGAGAGGAGAAAATTGAAATCACGTCGAGGTGATGATGGGGAGGATTGCTTACCAGAAGGTATATGATGGGAGTTGAAAAAGTTCAGAAAAATAATACCTCTAATTTGCACAGTGATGGGTGACAGCCATCATGATAAAGCTATATTGACCTCTTAATAAGTGTGTAATATCAGATAGTTGTTGAAACACTGGAATACGTTGATACTTTTATAGGTACCACATAGGTACCGACCGATATGATTTCGGTGAAGATCGGCACGGCCCTTTGACGGCAAAGCCGTGTACACGCCCGATCACAGATAGCGAGACTTCGGCGTCGTTGCCACCGCCTCGTCCGCTCCGAAACCCGGTTCGGCACACCCCCCCGGTGGGGTTGGGGGCGCATAGGTCGCCGACTGGCGGCAGGTTCCCGGCCGCCGCATCGGCGAACAATGGCGCTTCAGCCGCGCGACCTTGCTCGAGTGGCTCGAGGGTGAGTGGGGTCCGTACATCGCCCCCTACGAGGCCGTCGCTCCAGCCTCGGGCGGATACCAAACGGCGATCATCCCTGACAGGGAGCCTTACGCTGCCACCGCCACGACGCAGCCGCCTGAGGAAGTTGCGCCCCAGCCTGCCATCGCTCTTGAGATGTCCGATCACGGCCTCGACGGCGGAGCGCCGCCTGAGCTCCTTCTTGATCGTCGGCGTGATGCCGCGTTTCTGGCCTGATCTAAAGACGCGGTGTTTGTTGGGGTAATCGTGGCCCTGGTATCCCTTGTCGACATAGATGCGCTCGGCCGATATCCCCGTCCAGCGTTCCATCTCTTCGATCACCTGCCTCAAGGTGTGGCCATCATAGGGATTGCCGTGGAAGGCCTTGACGTGGGCGACGAACTGGCCGCCGGGGGGGGGCGGGAATTGGTCGCCGCCACGGAGACCTTGCAGCCGAACTCGTACGGCTTGTGCGCCTTCCCTTTGCCGATGCATTCGACCTCGGGCGCGTGGAGCGAATAGACCTTGGGCAAGGGGTCGCGCCGCTTCTGGGTCGACACCCGCTCGGCCAGCCACAAGGGGCGGCGGAAGGTATCCCGTATCCAAGGCGGATCTGATGACGCTCGGCCGCGGAATGGCGGCCCGGCGGGGGTGGGAGTTTTCCGGTTAATGACAAAGCTAGTGCATCGACCCAAACGGAGGCGACAGCCGAAGTTTGGAAAGTTTATGCATCGACAAAGGACTGGTGCACGGGGGCGTGAACGAAGTGAATGCGCAGGTGCACTAGGTATGTCGAAAAATTCACAATAGAAAACAAATATAAGGAGAACATTTTTTACAACTTTACGTATTCTTATATTCTTGTATGATGTTTCTGAAAACCGGTATCTTACATCGCTGTATTATTTATTATTCCATCGGCCATTCGATGGGAAAAATTGTGGACTCTTTGGCGACCGGCAGCCACACCACGAACCAACGGCTAGGCGACGGGCCTGGCGGATCCTACCCCGCGCCCGTCCATGGCATCCCGATTTGCGGGTCGGTTCCGTTGGCCGACTTCCTCGAAAGTTTCGGGACTACGCGTAAATTCCGACAAGGACAAACGATATTCGTCGAGGGCGGCCAGACCAGCGACATATGAAAGGTCTCCGCCGGCGTGGTTAGCATATATTGTATGTTGGCCATTGGTCGGCGCCAAATCGTCGAATTCGCCATGTTTGGGGATTTCTTCGGTTGGAATGGTCTGCCCACCCTCCCATACTCAACACTAGCGGTTACCGAAGTCACGGCGGTGTGCTATTCTCGCCGTTGCTTCGAAAGTCAGCTTGATCAGAATCCGGCTTTGGGCAAACGCCTCTTCGCCGTGTTCTCGGACAAGCTAGGCGAGGCCCAAGAACGGATGCTCCTCCTGGGGCAGATGACGGCACAAGAGAAGGTCGCGTCGTTCTTGTTGAAGATGGCCGAACGGATAGGCAGACGGGAAGGGCGTTATGAGTGCGTTCGCTTACCGATGACCCGCCTCGACATCGCGGATTATCTGGGTCTTGCGGTTGAAACGACGAGACTTCAACAGGCTCGAACGCGACTGAATCATCTCGCTCCCTCGGCCGAATCGGGTCGTGCCGTTGCATCCCGATTCACTGCGCGAAATCGCCAATGGCCCACTGAACGAGTTCGGTAAACCCAACGTAACGAAAAATTTATCTTCAACAATGTACATAAAATTCACAGTGACGAGCAGATCGAACGGCGTCGCGAGGCGGAAGTGGGCGCGGTGTCGTTTCGACCCAACGGGAGGGAAGCCCAATGCGACGGGTGTTTTGGCCTTTCTGCGCGGCGATGGCATTGGCCGTCGCCGGGCAACCTACGATTTCGTTAGCGACCCATGAATCCTGGCGGGAGGACTGGCGCGACGGGCGTTCCGAAGACGATGTGAATTTCGACACCGAGCCCAACTTCGTCTTCAGCAGTTTGGCGAGCGGTGCCCGCCAGATTGGCAATATCATGAAGGCGATCGGCGATGTCGATCGTCTCAAGATCATGTGCAAACTTGCCCATGGCGAAAGGAGTTTGCGTGAACTCCAAACCATGACCGGCCTCAAGAAGGCGCAGATTTCACGGCATCTCAACCTCATGTACCGGGACGGGCTGGTCCGGAGCCGCCGATTATCGGAGAAGAGTTATTATCGGGCCGCCGGCGACGCGGGCGCGAATCTCATGCGCCTCGTCTACGACGTATTTTGCGCCAACGACGAATCGACCTGCGAGGCGGGGATAAGGCCGACATACTGAAGATCGCCGAGCAACGCGCCGGCCATTCAGGGCGGCAAAATTGGATCGATCATCGTTACTCGGATACCAGCGGCAATCTTCGCCCGACCAACCGGAGAAGATCCTTCCAGCGCGGTCGATCGCGTCCGCGTTTCAAAGCGGGCGGAGAAATCATTCGCCCTGGAATCCGGATCAAGCGCGCGGTCGCGGCGAATGCCTAATCTCTTGCTGTAGAGACCGACGTGCCGGGGAGGGAAGGCGGGGGCCCCGTCATCACCAACTGTTCCGCAATTCACGTAATTTGAGGAACACGGTCCGGGGATCGGGATGGTCGGGCAATTCGGGGAAAGCCTCACGCAACCTGGCGATGACGCTCGGATTCTGGAGTCGGAAAAAAGTATTGATTTCTCTTTCCAGCGCCAAGGTCGAGATCATCGCGGCGTTCGTATCCTGGTCGGCCACTTGCCGGAGAAGGGATACGGCACGGGGGTTGTCGGGTTCCCGGTCGAGGGTGAACTTCAGATTGTTGGCAATGTAATCGTGGCCCGGATAAATCAACGTCTCCGGCGCCAATCGCGCAAGCTGGTTGGCGAAGGAATCGTACAGGGCTTCGGGGTGCCCACCGGCATGGCAATTTCCCGCGCCAGCGTTGAAAAGCGTGTCGCCACAAAAGAGCGCCGCGCGAGCGCCGCGCGACAGCAGGCAGACATGGCTCATCGTATGCCCCGGCGTATCGAGGGATTCGAGTTCGACGGTCTTGCCTACTTTTATAAGGTCGCCAGCGCCGAGTCCCCGGTCGATCCCGGAGATTTTCCCGCCCGCGTTCTCGTGGGCCAATAATTTGGCGCCCGTCGCCGCAACCATCTCGTTGTTTCCGCCGGTGTGATCACCATGCTCGTGGGTGTTGACGATCTGCCGGATCTCCCAGCCATGTCGGCGGGCGGCGGCCAGACATTTCTTGTGGTCGAGAGGGTCGATCGCTAGGGCCTCGCCGGTCTCTGGACAGACGATGAGATAGTTGAAGTTTCGGTACGCGTTATTGGTCCAAATTTGTTCGACGATCACGAATTTCTCCCGCCGCGTTAATTGCGTCTCTAATTCACCCTAGGCGACAAACCGCCTCCTCGGGCCGGGGATGACCCCATTAAACGGTGATTGGCATAAGAAGAAAACATGTTATTGTTACTGGTGTAAAATTTTCTTCTGTGCAGTGCGGGGCGGCAACATGATACTTCTTGGTGCACGGACGGCGATATTGGCGTCGGTGCCAATTCCCGCCGTTTCCCGGTCGGCGATACTATGTCGGCCTCGCGCCGTGTCGCCAACGCCGCGCCGCGGGCGCGAAACGCGGACCTGATTCCAACCAGACTCACCGGCTGCTGTGATCGAATCACGAACATCGATACCCGAGGCGGACCCGGATAGCACGCCAGGTGGCGTTATTGGCAACGTCGAGGAAATCGCCAGGTCTTGGCGCCTCGAAAAACGCTTGCGCCGGGTAGACGATCGCGGAGGCGGGGTGAGCGCTTGCCTGGCCTGTACCGTAGAAATCAGCCGCCGAGCAAAGACGGTTGCCGGCACTGCTTACACGCAACAACGCCGCATCGTTCTCAACGCCGCCCTGCTCGAACGGGGGCGCGAGGCGGACCGGGACGCGACATTCCTGCACGAATGCGCCCACGTCATCGCCAACGTCCGGTACAAACGGGATTGCGGACATGGTCAGCGGTGGCGCGCGATCATGGTGCAGCTCGGCGAGCCCTCCGAACGTTGTCACACCCTCGATTACTTATCGGCCCGAGAACACGCGCTTGTAACCTGGGCGTGCACAACTTGTGGCCAGGAATACCATTTCGTTCAACAACCTCGGCGGCTCCTCGAAAACTGCTGGTGCGCGAGTTGCGGGCCGGATATCGGTCGCCTCAGGGTGAAGTCCGACAAACGCCGCCGTACCGACTGAACCCCCCAACCGTCGGTTCTCCTGTTCCGGGCGTTTCGGTCCCAACATATACTCACCCCGCCAACCATCGGGCGATTTGAAGGGGTCAACAGTCGCGTGGACCGCCCCGACCTGATTTTATCGAGTCGCCCGTGAAGAACGTGTAAGCGGCTGATGTTGG
Source organism: Alphaproteobacteria bacterium (assembly GCA_965218865.1). Lineage (GTDB taxonomy): Bacteria > Pseudomonadota > Alphaproteobacteria > JAAXGF01 > JAAXGF01 > CBDCME01. The sequence goes on along the minus strand of CBDCME010000081.1, from coordinate 34,525 downwards.
TAGCTCTTTCGGTTTGGCGAAGTAATCGGATTTGCAAGAAAACGGATTTTGGGCCTGAAAAGCTTGCGATTTGAAATAATTGATTTTGGGGATTCCCTTCCGTTGCGGAACGTGATTCTCTGCTCCCGTCGATTGGGATTGGAGAACTGTGATGAAGCCATCGCGCAAGGTGTCATCGGGAATAGAGGACCTGTTCCGCTCGCGGTTCGAAAACATCATCAACCTGCGCCACGAGTTGGTGGTGTTGGGGGGCCGGATCGCGTGGACTTTCTTCGACGAGACCTATGAAGCCTTGTATTCGGAGGAGGGTCGGCCGGGGGTCTCGACGCGGTTGATGGTTGGGCTGCACATCCTCAAGCATATGTTCGATCTCTCGGATGAGGAGGTCTGCGAGCGCTGGGTCTACGACCCATACTTCCAGTGCTTCTGCGGCGAAGAGTACTTTCAGCATGAGCTGCCCATGGAGCGCTCGTCGATGACCCGGTGGCGGGACCGGATCGGGCCGGAAGGTTTGGAGAAGGTATTCCAGGAGAGCCTGGCCGTGGCCCACCGGGTGGGGGCGCTGCGGGAGAAGGACCTCGAGCGGGTGACGGTGGACACCACCGTACAAGAGAAGGCGATTGCCTTTCCGACCGCCGCCAAACTGATGCAACGAGCCCGCGAGCGGCTGGTGCGACTGGCACGGGAGCACGGCATTGCCCTGCGTCAGTCCTATACCCGCCTGGGCAAGAGGGCGTTGATCATGCAAGGCCGCTACCGCCATGCCAAACAGCACAAGCGGGCCAACAAGGCCCTGCGCAAGCTCAAGACCTATCTCGGGCGCACCGTCCGCGACATCCGCCGCAAGACGGCCCAGGAGGAGAGCCTACGGGATACCTTCCGCCGCCCCTTGTGGCTGGCCGAGCGGGTGTCGACCCAGAAGCGGCGCGACCCCTTGCCCAAGGTCTATTCGCTCCACGCGCCCGAGGTCGAATGCATCGGCAAAGGGAAGGCGCACAAGCCGTACGAGTTCGGCTGCAAGGTCTCCGTGGCGGCGACCAATTCCCGCCCCCCCGGCGGCCAGTTCGTCGCCCACGTCAAGGCCTTCCACGGCAATCCCTATGATGGCCACACCTTGAGGCAGGTGATCGAAGAGATGGAACGCTGGACGGGGATATCGGCCGAGCGCATCTATGTCGACAAGGGATACCAGGGCCACGATTACCCCAACAAACACCGCGTCTTTAGATCAGGCCAGAAACGCGGCATCACGCCGACGATCAAGAAGGAGCTCAGGCGGCGCTCCGCCGTCGAGGCCGTGATCGGACATCTCAAGAGCGATGGCAGGCTGGGGCGCAACTTCCTCAAAGGCCGCGACGGCGACAAGATCAACGCCATCCTCGCCGGCGCCGGCTACAACTACCGCCTTGTCCTCAAATGGCTGAGGCGTTTGTTTGTCCAAATCCTGGCCGCGCTCCTCAGCGACATCTCGCACCCCACCGCAAACCCAATCGCCGCTTCAGCTTGAAATCAGGGTTCTTCACGGACGACTATCGATGGCAGCACATAACAGGCATTGGTGAATTGCACGTTCTCGTTTACAATGATGAGCTTCGGCTGCGTCCCTCTTATGTCATGCTTATTTACGCTGCATCGATAATCGACATCTTCATTCGCAACATGTGCGTTGCGCGCGGGAGAGTGTTGGTGAAACTCGTATTTGCTTGGGCCCGAAAGGTCGTCGCGGGGATTTTAATCCTGACCTTGGGCCCCTATCTCGTGGGATGCGCCAGCGGAGAACAGCAACCGCTGGTGCAAGCATCCCACATGACGACGCCGACGACCGCGCTACCGGTCGCCGAAGAGGTCGATTCGCCGCTGGGTAGCTATCTAGCCGGAAGAATCGCCCGCAAGCAAAACGACATGGCATCGGCGGCGAAATACTTCGGCCATGCGTTGAAGAGTGATCCGGACAATCAGGCTCTTCTGCGCGAGACATTCATGGCGGCCCTGTCCGACGGACATTTTTCCGACGCGATCGACCTCGCCGGCCGCCTCAACGCGATCGGAGTCAAGGTACCGTACGCATCCCTGGTCAGCGGGGCCGAGAACTTCAAGAACGACGATTTCGAAGGCGCGAATGCCGCACTGAGCAATCTCAAACGGCGCGGCTACAATGTTTTGCTCGTTCCCCTTCTCAAGGCTTGGTCGGCGGTAGGGAGTAACGATTTCGAGGGCGCCCATCGGGAACTCCGGCCTCTGACGCACACCCAGGCATTCTATGTCTTCGAGAAATTTCACAGCGCCTTGATCAGCGATCTCGAGGGCGACAACGAGGCGGCCGAGGAAGCCTATCGCGAGGTCATGGAACGGCAACCAGGTGGAACGTTGCGCACCGTGGCCGCCTTCGCCGGCTTGTTCGAGCGCAGCGGACGGCCCGACGAAGCCGACGAATTATACCGAGATTATCAAGACAACAATCCCGACAGCATTTCGTTTCAGAGGGTGCTCGACCGGCTCTCGACCGATCGGGCCAGCGAGCGAACCGTCCGAAACGCTCGCGAAGGTGCGGCCGAAGCCTTGTTCGGCGTCGCCAGTGCGTTGTATCAGGAAAATGCGACGGAACCCGCATTGCTGTATGGACGAATGGCGATATATCTGCGTCAGGATTTTGACGCCGCCCATCTTTTTCTCGGCCAGTTGTTGGAAGGTCTGGAGCGTCCCGAACAGGCCATCGCGTCATACCGATCGGTATCAAAAGAATCGCCGCTTTATTGGACGGCGCGCCTCCGCATCGCCACAAGCCTCGACAGCCTCGAACAGACCGACAAGGCCGTCGATGAACTTTCGAACATGGCCCAGGAGCGTGTCGAGCGCGCCGATGCCCTGATCACGCTCGGAGATTTACTGCGATCCCAACAGCGATGGTCCGAGGCAGCCGATGCCTACGATCTCGCCTTCAATCGAATCGGTGACCTCCAACCGCGCCATTGGCGCCCCTTGTACGCCCGCGGAATATCGTTGGAACGTTCCAAGCAGTGGAGCCGCGCCGAAGCAGATTTTCTGAAAGCCCTGGAGCTCGAGCCCGACCAGCCATTCGTGCTGAATTATCTCGGCTACTCGTGGGTCGACCAGGGCACTCATTTGCAGCGGGCGCTAAAGATGATCGAGCGGGCCGTGGATTTACGGCCGAACGACGGTTACATCATCGACAGCCTTGGCTGGGCCCTGTACCGGTTGGGCAATTACGACGACTCGGTCACGCAACTCGAACGGGCCGTCGAGCTGCGTCCCGACGACCCGACGATCAACGACCATCTCGGCGACGCCTATTGGCGGGTTGGGCGCGTCTCGGAGGCGCGGTTCCAATGGCGGCGGGCGCTCGTGCTGGAGCCCGAGGACGAACAGATTTCGGACATCAAGGCGAAAATCGCCAACGGACTTGCCCCACTTGCCAGCGGCGACGAAGAAATCTGACCCCGAGAACGGGGTTTCGTTCAGCCTCACCGCGGCCGCCAAGATCAACCTCTATTTGCACGTCCTCGGGCGCCGGCCCGATGGCTACCATCTGCTCGACAGCCTCGTCGCCTTCGCCGGATTCGGCGACCATGTTTCGGTTAGCCACGGTGCCGACCTCCGATTAGCGATCGCGGGGCCGTTCGCCGGTGCACTAGTTGGCTCCGACGACAACATCGTGGCGCGCGCGGCCCGACTACTCGCCGACGAAGGCGGCGTCCCCGCCAAGGCCACGATCAGGCTCGATAAACGCATACCGGTGGCGGCGGGGCTTGGCGGCGGCTCGGCCGATGCCGCGGCGGCGTTGCGCGTGCTGGCAACCCTTTGGGAATTGCAGCCCGCGGATGACGATCTCCTGCGTCTCGGTATTCGCCTCGGCGCCGACGTGCCGATCTGCCTGCGCGGACAGGCCAGCTTCGTCGGCGGCATCGGGGATACACTGTTCCCGGCGCCCGCCTTGCCACCGGCGTACTTGGTTCTCGTAAACCCGGGTGGAAACCTGTCGACCGCCCGCGTTTACGGCGCCTTGAACAAGACTCGCCCGACAACACCGAAACGCTTCGTGAAAGCTCCGGAAACCGCGCCCGCGCTCGCCCAATTCCTTGCCGGACACCGCAACGACCTCGAAGATCCGGCGCAGCGGATCGAACCGCATATCCGGCGCGTTCTGACGGTCGTTTCTGCCCTTCAGGGTTGTCTGTTGGCCCGTATGAGTGGGAGCGGGGCGACGTGTTTTGGTCTGTTCGCGGATCTCGCCGCCGCGGAAGCGGCAACGGAGCGAATCGAGGCCGAGCATGGCGGCTGGTGGGTTGTCAGTGCCCCCCTGGTGTACCGAACGGCTGTCGCCGAGCCGATCGGTTAGCCCGATCACCCAAGGTTGACGCTTTCCGGGTGTGATGACTCGGTTTGGACAAGTGTTTATGGTGGCAGCGCTGACGAAATCCGCCACATTCAGAAGCGAGGCCATGCGGGCGATGAAGGTTTTGGTGACAGGCGCGGCGGGTTTTATCGGTTACCACGTGAGCACCGCGCTCCTCGCCCGCGCCGATCACGTGATCGGCGTCGATGACCTCAATCCTTATTACGACGTGGGTCTCAAGGAAGCGCGCCTCGGCCGTCTCGAGAAGCACCCCGAGTTTACCTTTCATCGTCTCGATATCGCCGAGCACGGAGCCTTGGCGGCCGTATTCCGCGATTCTCGGCCGAGCCGCGCCGTGCATTTGGCGGCCCAGGCCGGCGTTCGCCATTCCCTCAAGGATCCGTTTGTTTACGTCCGCACCAATCTAACCGGGCAGATCGAAGTGCTGGAATGCTGCCGCAATCTGAGCGGCTTCGAACATCTCGTTTATGCCAGCTCCAGCTCGGTTTACGGCGGAAACAAGAAGCTGCCCTTTGCCGTGAGCGACCGGGTCGATTCCCCGGTTTCGCTGTACGCGGCGACGAAAAAGGCGGACGAGCTAATGGGCCATTGCTATAGCCATCTTTACCGGATTCCCGCCACGGGCCTGCGCTTCTTCACGGTATACGGTCCCTGGGGACGGCCTGACATGGCGGCCTATATCTTTACCGACGCGATCGTCAAAGGCGATCCTATTCCCGTTTTCAATCACGGCGACATGAGGCGCGACTTTACCTATGTCGACGATATCGTAAGCGGAGTTCTCGCCGCCCTCGACCGACCCCCGACCGCGGCGGGTGAAGACCCCCCGCACAAGGTCTACAATTTGGGAAATCACCGCGCCGAACCCTTGATGCGGTTTATCTCCATCCTCGAGGAGGCGCTCGGAAAAAAAGCGTTGATCCAGCGCGAACCCATCCAACCGGGTGACGTGCCAGCCACTTTCGCCGACATCGGCGAGGCCCGGGACGACCTCGGATATTCGCCGACGACGCCGATCGAACTGGGACTTCCTCGCTTTGTCGAATGGTATCGCGCCTACCACGGAATCTAACCGACGAGCCATCCGCCGGACGGACGCCGATGATCGCTGAAACCAAAAGTCGATCCGCGGCTCTCGGTTCACTGGCGGCGGGCCGCGAGGCCGTTCGCGCCGCCGTCGAAACTCTACCGCCGGGTCCCGGCGTTTATCGGATGCTCGACGAAAAGGGCACCCCGCTCTATGTCGGAAAGGCTAAGAATCTTCGCAAACGGGTGGCGAGTTACGCCAATACCCCCGCCCTCTCGACGCGCTTGTGCCGGATGGTGGCGCGCACGGTCGGTGTCGAGGTCGTGGCGACCCACACCGAGGTCGAAGCACTGCTCCTTGAAGCCAACCTGATCCGGCGCCTGAAACCCCATTACAATATCCTCCTGCGCGACGACAAGTCGTTCCCATACATCCTGATCAGCGGGGATCATCAGTGGCCCCAGATCACCAAACATCGCGGCGCCCGGCGACGGGAGGGTGATTACTTCGGCCCCTTCGCGTCGGCCGGCGCCGTCAACAAGACGCTCGCCGTTCTGCAACGGGCGTTTCCCTTACGGTCGTGCTCCGACGGCGTCTTTACCGGTCGGACACGGCCCTGTCTGCAATACCAGATCAAACGATGCACGGCCCCTTGTTGCGGCCGAATCAGCGCCGCCGATTATGAAAATCTGGTCGCCGAGGCACGCGCCTTTCTGTCCGGTCGCAACCGCCAGATTCAGGAGCTGCTGCTGACTCGCATGCAAGCGGCGAGCGATTCCCGCGCCTATGAAAACGCGGCCCTCTATCGCGACCGGATCCGGGCCCTCAACCTGATTCAGGCAAGCCAGGAAATCAACGTCGCCTCTGTCGGCGAGGCCGACGTCGTCGCCGCCCATCAGGAAGCGGGGGAAACCTGCATCCAAGTATTTTTCTTTCGGGCCGGATGCAATTACGGAAACCGGGCGTATTTTCCCGCCGCCAAGGGAGTTGCCGAGGCGGACACGGTTTTGGGCGCTTTTATAGGTCAGTTCTACCACAACAAGGATGTGCCGAGGCTGATCTTGCTCAGCCACAAGGTCCCCGAACAGAATTTACTCGCGGAAGCGTTATCGCAACATGCCGGCCACCGGGTGCGGCTCCATTTTCCACGCCGGGGTGAGCGGCGCAAACTTGTCGCCCACGCGGTCGCGAACGGGCGTCTCGCGCTTGCCCGCCGACTCTCGGAAAGCGCCGAGCAGCGGCTGCTGCTGGATCGCTTGGCCCAGCGCCTCGAACTGGATGCGCCGCCACGCCGGATCGAAGTCTACGACAACAGCCACATATCCGGGACCAATGCCGTCGGCAGCATGATCGTCTCGGGGCCGGCGGGATTCACGAAAAGCGCTTACCGGCGCTACGGTATTCGCGCCAGCGAAGCGGGCGCCATCGCCCCGGGGGACGATTACGCCATGATGCGCGAGGTCCTGGGACGCAGGTTTGGACGCCTGCTGAAGGAAGACCCGGAGCGTCACGGGGATACCTGGCCCGATCTCGTGATTCTCGACGGCGGGGCCGGGCAGCTTTCGGTCGCCCGGGAGGTCTTCGCGGATCTTGGCGTCAACGGCGTTTCGCTCATCGCTATCGCCAAGGGGCCGGACCGCAACGCCGGCCGTGAGCGAATTTACCGCTCCGAACGTCCGCCGCTCGCTCTCGCGCACCAGGATCCCGTGCTCTATTTCCTGCAACGCCTACGTGACGAAGCTCATCGCTTCGCGATAGGCGCCCATCGCAGCCGCCGCGGCAAGGCCACCGGCCGTTCGCAACTCGACGACGTGCCCGGCGTGGGTCGAAAACGAAAACGAGCGCTCTTGCATCATTTCGGTTCCGCCCGCGGCGTCGCCGAGGCGGGTCTCGCCGACCTCGAGAAAGTCGCCGGAATCAACAAGTCAGTCGCCAAGGCCGTCTACGACCATTTTCACACCGAGGGCTAAATGTGGTATATGTCGGCGGAGGGCTTATTTTTCGCCGTAGGTGTCCAGCGTATGATTCACGATCTCCCCAACCTGCTGACCCTTTCCCGGATCGGTGTGATTCCACTTTTGATCGGAATTTATTATTGGGATCATCCGCTTTCCGGTTGGGTTGCCTGCGGCCTGTTCACGCTGGCCGGGGTGACCGATTTTTTCGACGGCTATCTTGCCCGGGCCCGGGGCCAGCGTTCGCGCCTTGGCCGGGTACTCGATCCCATCGCCGACAAACTCCTTGTCGCCTCGCTCATCCTGATGTTGGTCTCGACCGACGCGGCGCTCTTGCTCCCCTCCTTGGTCATCCTTTGCCGGGAGTTTCTGGTATCGGGATTGCGCGAATTTCTGGCTGAGGTCCGCGTCGGCATGCCGGTGACGCCACTGGCCAAATGGAAGACCGTCATTCAGATGCTCGCCATCGGTTTTCTCCTTGTGGGACCGGCCGGTCCCGTGTTCTGGCCCCCCCATATCACGACTCCGTTCGTCGGCGAGGCCCTGTTGTGGATAGCCGCGGGGCTGACCTTGTTGACAGGATACGATTATTTGCGCGCCGGTCTGGCAAACCTGCACCCACCGGCCAAGAAAGCGCGAGGACGGAAACGACGGGGCAAGGCCATCCGTCAAGTGGAACCGCCGAGCGCGGTCGGCTAACTCCGAAAATACGGCGATGACCCACGATCGTGGCCGACCGACGGAACGGAATAAAGCGGCGGGTGCACGCTCCCGGAGACAAAAGGTTACGGGCGAGGCCCCGTTGACTCTTCTTTATTTCGCCTGGATTCGTCTCGGAATCGGTCATGCCTCCGAAACCGTCCGCAAGCCCACGAACATCCTGGATGTCGAGGGACTGATCGCCTGGCTGCGCGACCGCGGCCCCGCCTATGCCGCGGCGCTTGCCGACCGCGAGATCGTACGGGTCGCGGTGAATCAGGAATACGTGAGCCGGGCCCACCCCGTGAATGCCGGTGACGAGGTGGCATTCTTTCCTCCGGTTACCGGCGGCTGATCGACACCCCGGCGGTGATTCGGGTTCAAGGCGAAGACTTCGATATCGGGAGCGAACTCGCTTCGCTGACCGGCCAACGCCCCGGCGCGGTGGTTAGCTTCCTAGGCTTGGTCCGCGACTTTTCCCAGGAGGGCGAACCGACGACGACATTGACGCTTGAGCACTACCCCGGCATGACCGAGCGCAAGCTCGCCGATATCGAGGCGAAAGCTCGCAGGCGCTGGCCGCTAAAGGAAGTTCTCGTCGTTCACCGGTACGGTCGGCTCGACCCCGGCGATCGGATCGTTCTCGTTGCCGTCACGGCGGCCCACCGCCAAGTGGCGTTCGAGGCTTGCCAGTTCCTCGTCGATTGTCTGAAGACCGATGCCCCGTTCTGGAAATGCGAAGAATCCGATTCCGACACGCGATGGGTCGGCGCCCGCGCTTCCGATGCCAGTGCCGCGGAGCGCTGGCTGAAGAAATAGAGCCCGGCTTCAACCCGAACGGAATCATTTCGCTCTGTCGCCCGCCAAGTCAGAATGGTAAACATTGACCTAATGCGCAAATCCACCCGCTATATCCTGCGCCAACTCCTCGGGCCACTTCTATTCATTACATTCGGCGTGACGGGCGTTGTTTGGTTATCTCAATCGTTGCGGTTTATCGACCTGATCGTCAACAAAGGTCTTTCCATATTTACATTCTTGCTGCTGACGGTTCTTCTTCTTCCCAGTATTCTCACGGTGATCCTGCCGGTCGCCCTTTTCTGCGCCGTGATCTACACCTACGACCGTCTGATGATGGAGAGCGAGCTCGTCGTCCTGCGTGCCTCCGGTTTCAGCGGCCTCCAGTTGGCGCGCCCGGCGTTGATCCTGGCCGGGATCATGACCGTCATTTGTTACGCCTTTACCCTGTACCTCTTGCCCTTGGGATTCCGCACCTTCAAGGACCAGCAATTCACACTCAGAACCGACTATTCACGCCTTCTTCTCCAGGAAGGGACCTTCAACTCCCTGGGAGACAACGTGACGGTGTTCGTCCGGGCACGGGAACCCAGTGGCGAACTACTCGGAATTATGGTTCACGACACCAGCGTGCCGGACAGGCCGATCACCATGATGGCCGAACGTGGAGCCCTGATTCAGTCGGTGGAGGGGCCGCGTTTCGTCTTGTTTCGCGGTAACCGGCAGGAAATCGATCACGGCACCAGACATCTGGGATTGTTGTATTTCGACGAGTATACACTCGACTTGACGGATTATCTGGAGAACCGTACGAGCCGCTGGCGTGAACCGCGCGAGCGTTACCTCCACGAGCTATTTCGAGCGCCCCGCGACAAGGCGGACAGGTATTTCGCGAAGGAAATGAAATCCGAGGGCCACCATCGTCTGGTTTCGCCCTTCTATTGCTTTGCCTACACGCTCGTGGCCCTGGCCGGTCTGATCGGCGGCGAATTCAACCGGCGCCGCGAATGGTCGAGGATCTTTTGCACGGTCTGCGCCGGGGTTGTCATTCAGGTGCTGGGGATTACGCTGGTAAACGCCGTCGTCACCTCGCCGAACTTCATTCCGCTCGTTTATGCCAACGTTTTGGTGGGGTCGGCGTTGGCGGTGTATTTCATGCTCGGCCGCCGCCGGCACCAGCGTCGCTCCGCGGCCCCGATCGTCGATTCGGCCCCGACCTGACAGCGGACAATGCGGCTTTCGCTCACTCTATCGCGTTATTTCGGATGGCGGTTTTTGGGCAGCGTCGCGCTAGTCCTGTTCGTTCTCATGGTGCTCGTCTTTATCGTCGAATTCGTCGAGTTGAACCGTCGCGCCGCGAATCGGGACGCGGCCACGTTCGGCGTGGTCGTCGAGATGGCCCTCTTGCGACTACCGTTCATGGCCCAAAAGATTCTTCCCTTCGCCGTCCTCTTCGGCGGGATGCTGAGTTTCGCGCGTCTAACCCGTTCCAATGAACTCGTGGTCACTCGGGCCTCGGGCGTATCGGTCTGGCAATTTCTTCTTCCCGCCCTGAGCGTGACGATAACCGTCGGCGTGCTGGTCGTGACGGTGATCAACCCCCTTTCCTCGGCGATGGTTTATCGATTCGAACAAGTGGAAGCCAAATTTCTCCGCGGCAAGCCCAGCCTGCTCGCCGTTTCGCCTTCCGGGCTGTGGTTGCGCGAAGGGGTTGGGAACGAGAAAATCGTGATTCACGCCCTCGGCGTTTCACGTGATAACGTCGAACTGCGTGATGTCATCATTTTCATTTATGAAGGCGACGACCGTTTTGTCGAACGCATCGACGCCGATACCGCCCAACTCGCCGAAGGACACTGGCAACTCGTGAACGCGTTGGTCAGCCAGCCGAACGTCCCGACCAAACATTTCCCCCAATATCGTTTGAAAACGGAGATCACGGTCAACAGCATTCACGAAAGCTTCGCGGCGCCGGAATCAATTTCGTTTTCGTCCCTTCCAAGCTTTATCGAGGATCTGGAGAAGGCGGGTTTTTCCGCGATCCGGCATCGGTTGCACTTCAACGCGATCCTGTCGGGGCCGCTTCTCATGTGCGCCATGGTCTTGATCGCGGCGACATTCTCCCTCCGTTTCACCCGCCAAGGGAAAACGGGTTTTTATGTCGTTGGCGGGCTTCTTGCCGGCTTCCTCCTTTATTTCTTGTCCGACGTCGTTTTCGCGCTCGGGCTATCCGGCAGCATTCCGGTCGTCATGGCGGCTTGGACTCCGGCCGTGGTGTCAACGTTCCTCGGTCTCGCGATGCTTCTTCACCTCGAGGATGGCTGACCGCGATGCGAGGAACCTGGGCGGCCGGTTTCCTGGCGTTATGGATGTTGCTGCTCCCCTTCATGACAATCGGCAGGGCGGAGGAAGCAGAATCACCCGCCGTTTTTCGCGCCGACGAGCTGGTCGTCGACCAGGAATTGGGCATCGTGGTGGCCACCGGGAACGTCGAAATCGCCCAGGATGGCCGTGTTCTCATGGCCGACACCATAACTTTCAATCAACACGCGAATACGGTCGCGGCCTCGGGCAACGTCATCATCCTGGAGCCGACGGGCGAGGTGATGTTCGGCGAATTCGTCGAGCTTACGAACGACATGCGGCAAGGCATCATCCGTGAATTCCGCATGGTGCTGAGCGACGGCTCGCGTTTCGCCGCCAACAGCGCCGGGCGCAGCGGAGGCTGGCGCACCGACTTGTACAAATCCGTCTACTCTCCCTGTAAACTTTGTCCGGACAATCCCGAGCGGGCCCCACTCTGGCAGCTAAAAGCGTTCCGTGTCAGGCATGACCAAAAATTTCAGGACATCGAGTATCGCGACGTTTTTCTCGAGATATTCGGCGTCCCCGTGGCCTACTCGCCGTATTTCTCGCATCCCGATCCCTCGATGGCGCGCCGATCCGGATTTTTGGTTCCCGTCTACGCGAGCGAGAGCGCCCTTGGGAACACACTTCAGATCCCTTTCTATTGGGTGCTTACACCGTATCGCGACATCACGATCGAGCCAATATTCACGACCAGAGAGGGCGTCGTGTTTGCCGGCGAATATCGGGAACGGACGGCAAACGGTCAATTTGATTTCGACGCCAGCGTAACCCGCGTCGACAAACGCGACGACGCTGGCGGCCGCGTCGGAAAAAAGGAGAATCGCGGACATATCTTTGGAAACGCGCTCTTCGATCTCGACCAAACCTGGCGCACGGGATTCAACCTGGAACGCGCTTCCGACGATACCTATCTGAAGCGATACAATTTCTCTTCCGTCGATACCCTGACGACACGATTGTTTGCCGAGGGATTCCGCGAGCGCAACTATTTCGCGGCCAATTCGTACTTCTTTCAGGGCCTGCGAGAAGAGGACAAACAATCCGACACGCCGATCATCCTGCCACTCATCGATTTCAATCATCATGGCGTCCCGAACAGCCGTGGCTCCCGCTGGGGTCTCGATGCAAACCTGATGATCCTGACTCGCACCCGCGGCGTGGACAGCCGCCGCATATCGCTGGGTGGCACCATCGAACATCCGTACTACACCCGTGCCGGCGCCATCTTCACCTTTTCCGCGGACCTGCGCGGCGATCTTTACTGGATTATCGACCAACCGCGCGGCGACGCGAGCGGTGCATCCACGGACGGAGTCACGGGCCGAATTTTTCCGCAGGCCGCGCTAAGCTTGCGCTATCCCTTGGTTCGCTCGGTGAAGACGACTCGCCAGGTGATAGAACCGCTCGCCACCTTCGTCGCCAGCCCGTTCGGCGGCAATCCGAATCGGATCCCGAACGAGGATAGCCAGGCCGTTGAAGTCAACGACACCAACGTGCTGAACCTCAACCGATTCCCGGGATTGGACAGGGTCGAAGGCGGCCCTCGTTTCCTCTACGGCGTGAAAGTCGGTGTCTACGGGGAGAGCGGCGGTTATACGTCGGGATTCATGGGCCAAAGCTATCGTTTCCGTAAGGACGAAAACTTCGAGGCCGGTAGCGGACTCGATGATCGCCGCTCCGACTACGTGGGCCGACTCAACCTCGTTCCCGCACGGTATGTCGACCTCAACTACCGTTTCCGGTTGGACAAAAGCGACCTTGAATTCCGCAGTAACGAGGCCGGCCTGACGGTGGGACCGCAATGGCTGAGACTGAATGTTGAATATCTGCGGCTCCTCGACGCCCTCGACGACACCGGCGTCGTCGGCGAACGAGAGGAAATCAGCGGGTCCGCGCGCCTCGAAATCACGCGCAACTGGTCCCTGCGCGCGAACGGCATACGGAATCTCACGGACGAAGGCACGGTCGACCTCGGCGGCGGCCTCGACTACGAGGACGAATGCGTCATATTCACTATCAACGCCACGCGCCGATTTACGCGTGATCGGGACGTGGCGCCGGACACCAGCGTCACGGTGTTCATCAATTTGAAGAACCTGGGCTGAGGGATTCGCCACAGCAAACCAATGGGGAGCCCTCCCCCGCGAAATTCCCTCTTGGTTAACCGGGGAGTTTGGGAAATCATTCGTCGCTTATTGTCATATCCATGAGCACTGGATCATGTTCGCGAGGCAGCCACATCGAAAGACCGGTCGATTTCCCGCGTTGGCACTGATCATCGCGGTCGCCTTGTCCGCCGGCACCGTGTTCATTATTCCGGCACGGACGCAAGAGGTGCAGCGGATCGCCGCCGTCGTCAACGACGAGGTCGTGTCTCTCTTCGACCTTGTTCAGCGCTTGCGGTTGGTGATCTTCTCATCCGGTCTCGAAGATTCGACCGAGGTGCGGCGGCGCATCGGACCGCAGGTGTTGCGCCGTTTGATCGACGAGCGCCTACAGTTGCAAGAAGCCCGACGACGCAACATCTCGATTTCGGAAAACGCGACGTCGAAGGCGATCGAGATGATCGAACGTCAAAACAACATGCAACCGGGCCAATTACCAACCTACCTCGCCAGCAAAGGTATCGACAGCCAAACTCTGAAAGTACAGGTGGAGGCCGAAATTGCCTGGTTGCAATTACTGCAATTACAAGTTCGAACCAGTGCCGTCATCGGCGAGGACGAGATCGACGCCGAGCTCGATCGCATCAAGGCCAACGCGGGATTGCCGGAATATCGCTTGGCCGAAATATTTCTCGTGATTGAAAGCAGCGATCAGGAGGCCACCGTACGTCAAAACGCGGAGCGTCTGTTTGAACAGATCCGTGCCGGGGGAAATTTTCGAGTGCTGGCACGACAGTTTTCCGACGGAGTCACGGCCACCCAGGGCGGCGATCTGGGTTGGGTCCCGGAGAATCAACTCGATTCCGAAGTGGCGGCAATCGTCAAGACGATGGAACCCGGCTCGATTTCGAGCCCAGTCCGCAACTCCGGGGGTTATCTGATCATTCAACTTCACGACCGTCGGGTCATGTCGGTTGGTGGCTCCGACGAAACCACCGTGGCCCTGAAACAGATTCTTCTTCCACTTGCCGAAACGGCGAGGGAGGAGGAAATCGAGTCGCAGGTTTCGCTGGCTGAAACGATCCGGCAGACGATCGCCGGGTGCGACGACATGAATCGCGCCGCGCGCGAAATCGATTTACAAACTTCCGGCGACATCGGATCGGTCAAGATCAAAGATCTTCCGCCCAATTTGCGCGCCGCCGTTCGCGATGCCACGGTCGGCGAACCGACAGCGCCGGTCCGCTCCAAACGGGGCGTTCACATTCTCATGGTCTGCGATCGCGAAGAGCGCGAATCGACACTCCCGGATCGGGCCGCCGTCCGCGAAGCACTGACCATCAAACGCATGGAGACCTTGTCGCGCAGCTACCTCCGCGATCTCCGACGCGACGCCTACATCGACTTTAGGATATGACCCGCCGGGGCGAATCCGCGCCGCTGGTCCTGACCATGGGAGAACCGGCGGGGATTGGGGGCGACGTAACCTTGGGAGCGTGGACGCGACGAGCCTCCGGGGTAGCACCTTTTTTTGTCATCGACGCTCCGGAGAGGCTGAGCTCACTGGCCGCGGCCATGGAACTTTCCGTTCCCATCGCCGAGATAGATGAACCGGAGCAGGCGACGGCCGTCTTTGAAACGGCATTACCCGTATTGCCTCTTGGCGTCCCGGTAACGGCGACACCGGGTCGCCCGGACCAGACCAACGGCCCAGCGGTGATGGCCTCCATAGAAATCGCCGTTCGCCTGGCCAAGGAAAACCGGGTCGCGGCGATCGTGACCAATCCAATCCACAAAGGGTGCCTCCACGAGGCCGGTTTTGCTTATCCGGGGCATACCGAGTACCTCGCCGCCTTGTCCGGTCCCGGCGTCGAACCGGTGATGATGTTGGCGTGCCCGTCCCTGCGGGTCGTACCAGTCACAATTCACCTGCCTTTGCGCCTGGCCGTCATGAAATTGACGACGGCGGCCATCGTCCATTGCGGAAAGCTCGCCGCGACCGCCTTGGCGCGCGATTTCGGGATACCAAAGCCGAGGTTGGTGGTGGCCGCGCTCAACCCCCACGCCGGCGAAGACGGTAATATGGGAAACGAGGAAGCCGAGGTCATCGCTCCGGCGGTCCGAGAACTCGCGGCGCGGGGCATCGCGATTACCGGGCCGGACCCGGCGGATACCTTGTTTCACGACCGGGCGCGCGCTGATTGCGATGCCGTCATCTGCATGTATCACGATCAAGCACTGATCCCCCTCAAGATCATCGATTTCGACCACGGCGTCAACATCACTCTCGGCCTGCCCTTCATCCGCACCTCCCCCGACCACGGTACGGCGCTTTCCATCGCGGGTAGCGGCCAGGCACGCGAAACGAGTCTGCTGAGCGCCATCGCCACGGCTTCGCAAATGGCGCAGCGCCGACGGGCTCGTGCCTAGGCCGAATATCCCAACGACCTCCGGCACCGATTCCGCCACCGAATCCCCACGTTTGGATCATCTTCCGCCATTGCGCCAAGTCATCGCGGACCACGGCATTTCGGCGTCTCGCGGACTGGCTCAAAACTTTCTCCTCGATACCCAATTGGCCGCTCGGATCGCCCGTTCGGCGGGCGATCTGACAGGGATCAACGTGATCGAGATCGGTCCCGGCCCGGGTGGCTTGACCCGCGCGCTTCTGGCCCGGGGCGCGCCCCGCGTGATCGCGGTCGAACGCGACCAGCGATGCATCGACGCCCTGGCGACGCTTGTTGTCGCCGCGGAGGAGCGGCTTACCGTGGTGCCCGGCGATGCCCTTGAAACCGACGTCACAAATCTGGTCCCGTCCCCGCGGGCGGTCGTCGCCAATCTCCCCTACAACATCGCCACGGCGTTGCTGCTGCAGTGGCTCCAACACCCGAATGCCTTTGCCCACCTGACGTTGATGTTCCAGAAGGAGGTCGCGCTCCGGATCACCGCCGGTCCCGGTTCAAGGGTATACGGCCGCTTATCGGTCATGGCCCAATGGCATTGGCGGGCAAGTCGTATTTTCGATGTTTCGCCACGGGCTTTCGTGCCCCCGCCGAAGGTCACCTCGACCCTTGTCGGCCTCGTCCCGCGAAAGGCTCCGGTGGCCGCCGCCCGGTGGCCGACCTTGGAGCGTGTCGTCGCCGCCTCCTTCGGACAACGGCGAAAAATGCTGCGCCGCAGCTTGCGATCCCTCGGCGTCGATACCGATAGGCTTCTCGCCGCGGCCCGCGCCCCGGCAACGGCGCGCGCCGAGGAACTCGACGTCGAGGCCTTTTGCGGACTCGCGCGCGCCTACGACGCCGTTCGGCCGGCCAACCCCGACACCTGAGCGGCGTATCGCGCTCTCCCATCCATCGTCGGTCTTGCGAACTCAGTCCCCGACATATAAATACGCCCTTGGTTTCGGAGAGTTTTTCCGAGGCCGCCGGAGCCGACAAACGATGCAACCCGTCCCGGAACGGCCCGCCGACAGAGCCGCCGTCGAGCAGCTATTGGATCAGTGCTTCGGCACGAACCGCGTTTCGCGCCCATCGTATCGATTTCGCGACTCGGCGGCGCCACTCTCCGACCTGGGCTTCGTCGTCAGGGACGGCGAATCCTTGGTTGGTACCATACGGTTTTGGCCCGTTCGCATCGGTGATTCCGGTTCCGCGATACTGCTCGGGCCCTTGGCCGTGCGTCCGGATTACCGCGGACGCGGCCTAGCCTCGCGTCTGGTGACACGCGGCCTCGGTGAAGCCCGGGAACGGGGCCACCGAATCGTTTTTGTCGTCGGAGAGATCGATTACTTGGGCCGCTTCGGATTCATCTCGGCTAGGGAGGCCGATTTATCGGGGGCGCCCGTTCCTGACCAGCGGTTTCTGGTTCTGGCCCTGGATCCCGCCGCGCTTGACGGCGTCACAGGCGCGGTTCGGGCAATATCCTAATCATTGCCGCACAGGGAACGGACAAACGGAACCAAACCGGTGCGGCGCCGCCGCCGCAATCGTTCCGCCTTCAGGATCGACGTCACCTCGGCAATGCTGCGGTCCAGATCGTCGTTGATGATGACATAGTCGTATTCGGCCCAATGACTTATCTCGTTCGTGGCCTGGGCCATGCGGGCGGCAACAACTTTTCGGCTGTCCTGAGCGCGCGTCTCGAGGCGGTGCTCCAATTCCGCCATCGAGGGGGGCAGAACAAAAACACTGACCAGATCCTCGCGGGCATGCTGCGCGATCTGTTGAGCCCCTTGCCAGTCGACGTCGAACAATACGTCTCGGCCCGACTCCAGAGCCTCTTCGACGGGTGCCCGCGGGGTGCCGTAGGAATTCCCGAAGACCACCGCATGTTCGAGAAATTCTCCGACCGCGACGTGGCGCGAGAAGTCGACCTCGTCGATAAAGATATAGTCAACACCATCGACCTCGCCCGGGCGCGCCCGACGCGTCGTCATGGATATCGATACGGTCAGCTCGTTGTCGCCTGCGAGCAAGGCCCGCGTTATCGCCGTCTTTCCCGCCCCGGACGGAGAGGAAATAACGAACAGCAATCCACGGCGACCCAACGCTTCCATGTGCTTATCACGAAACTTTCGCGACGTTTTCGCGCAATGATCTCGGTTTCGGAGTCCCCTGCGATCGCGCGATCGACATTAAACCGCCCCGGCTGCCCCGGAATAGCCCTTGCGGCAGCCGCAAAATACGCTAACCCGGGTCAACCATTCGTGTCCCAAGGCACTATATAGACTGGCAAAATCGTCAACAACCCCGACAAAATCCGGCGAAAGGAACGGATATGAAAAAGCCCGACTCGATCCTCATCACCGGGGCCAGCAGCGGCATCGGCGCGGCCCTCGCGGCCACCTACGCCGGCGAGGGGCGTGTCCTCGCCATTGGCGGGCGCAACGCTGACAGGCTCGAACCCGTTGCCGACCGATGCCGAGCCGCCGGCGCCCAAGTCGAAACGGCCAGGATAGACGTCACGGACGGCGTGGCGATGGCCGCTTGGATCATAGAGGCGGACCGCCAGGCACCGCTGGATTTGGTTATCGCCAACGCGGGGATCTCGGCCGACACCAGCGCCGCCGCCGAAACGCGTGGGGCCGGACAGGCGCGCCGGATCTTCGCCGTCAACGTGGACGGGGTCCTGAACACCGTCCTTCCCGTCATCCCTCCGATGCGGGCGCGGGGACACGGGCAGATCGCCCTCATGAGTTCCATCGCCGCCTTTCGCGGCTTTCCGCACGCCCCCGCCTATTGCGCCAGCAAGGCGGCCGTAAAGGCCTATGGCGAGGGCTTGCGGGGTTCCCTGCGCGGCGACGGGATTGGCGTATCGGTCATCTGCCCGGGCTTCGTTCGCTCCCCGATGACGGCCGCGCATGCCTTCCCGATGCCCCTGATCATGGACGCCGAACAGGCCGCTCGCCTGATCGCGGCCGAATTGCCTTTCCCTGGCCGATCTATGCCCTGGCCTGGGCGATGGGCACGTTGCCCCCTGCCCTCACCGACCTCTTGTTTCGACACTCGCCCAAGTGGGCGCACCCGATCGAGAGTCCCTGACAGTCTGTTCGAAAACTCGCGGCACCGGCCCTCTCCCCCTCCCGGCCACCCATATCAGCATACTTAGGGAATTATATATCGGTATTGACGGATCGCGTCAATCCAGGTAAGTTGATCGTGCTTGCCGAGTATATTGCGAGCGACTCTGTGTCGGGTCGCCCGCGAATAGAAGACCTTTACCGGAAATAATCGGGAACTCACGTCGCTCGTGTGTTGCTCGGCAAGCCGGCCCGGCAATCCCGCCGGGGTGTTCCTTCGCCATAGGAAGGCTGCCATGCCGGTCAAGATAGTCTTGAAGCATACCTTCGCCGCTTTGTGTTTCGCCGGACTCTTGGGTTTCTGCTACCACGCCGGTCAGGCTGCAACCGCGGGCGAAATCCGCACTGAGATTGAGCGCCTGGTGATCGATACATGCGTCAGAACCATAGCCAGAACGAGCGCGGATCGGACTCCGGGTATTTCTATCGAGGAAATGGTCAGGCTGATCAAGATTGTGAACGCAAAGACCTATGAGCAAGTCTATGCCACTCTCTTGCCAATGGTACGCGGGCTGAATCGCGAACAGCGGGAGGAGATTTATGATTTCGGGCTCAGACAATGCCTGTCGGGAGCAAAGCGCTAGGAATTGAAATTCACGCGCTGATTTGGTAGACAGAGAAAGCCCCGGCAGGAACCGGGGCTTTGTATCAACCGTCGCGTTACCGCGCGACCGAGCTTGGAATTGCTGATCAGGCGATTTCAAGCATAGGGATTCTTTGTCCTTCGGTCAAGCGGCAGGGCCAGGGCTAGTTTTTTGTCCGCCCAGTGATCAGGGTGAGGTGATCGCGGCGCTGGCCATTTCATTCTCGGTGTGGCAGTGTGCCGGTCATGGCGACGCTGCCGGTCTCGGATTCGTCCATTGATTTGCGCGCGGTCACGGTGCGTCCGACCTGGGGCGCGCAGGAGCACCGGCGCTGGGACCGGTTGGTGGAGCAGCACCACTACCTGGCGTTCCACGGCGTCATCGGCAAAGGCCTGCGCCATGTCGCGGTGCATGGCGAGACCTGGCTCGCACTGATCGGCTGGCAGCCCGGCGCGTTCAAGCTGGGCGCGCGTGATCGCTGGATCGGGTGGTCGGCCGAGCAGCAGTTCCGGCGTCTGCATCTGATCGCCAACAACTCGCGCTTCGTCATTCTGACGCCTGGCCGAGTGCCGAACCTGGCCTCCCGTGTGCTGGGGCTGAGCCTGCGGCGGCTGTCTGAGGACATCCAGGCGGTGCACGGATATCCGGCTCTTCTGGCGGAGACGTTCGTGGACGTCTCGCGATTTGCCGGCACCTGCTACCGCGCGTCGAACTGGCGCTCTCTGGGGCTGACGCGGGGCTTTGCCCGTGAGCCCGGAGGGGCAGCGCGCTGGCGCCACCACGGTCAGCCCAAGGAGGTCTTCGTGTTCGGACTGACAGACGGCGCCCCCGAGGCGCTGAGCCGTACCGGGATGCCGGCACACTGGAACGCCGAGCAGCACACCGAGCCGATGGCCGCGCCCCGGCTGCGCAGCCTGTTCGAGTGTCTGGGTGAGGTGCCCGAGTACCGCCATGCCCGGGGCAAGCGCTATGCGCTCAACACCATTCTGGTGATCGCCGTCGCCGCCCGGCTTGCCGGATACCGGGGGGTGAACGCGTTCGCCCAGTTCGCCGCCCTGCTCTCCCAGGAGCAGCTCGAGGCGGTGGGTGCGTTCTGGAGCCCTTCCAAACAGCGCTACACCCCGCCCGCGATCACCACCTTCCACAAGACCCTCACCGCCCTGCCGCCAGAGACCCTGGACAACGCGATTAGCCAGTGGACCGGCCAGCATGGCAGCGCGCACGCGCCGGTCGCCATGGACGGAAAGGATCTGCGCGGCGCCTCGAAGCAGACCGAAGACGGGCGCAGGATGATGGTGGCGGCGGTCGAGCACGACACCGGCGTGGTCCTCGGGCAGGTCGAGGTCGACCGCAAGAGCAACGAAATCCCGGCCGTGCGCGAACTCTCCAGCGGCCTCGACCTCACAGGCCGGATCGTCACCATGGACGCGATGCACGCTCAGCACGAGACCGCGCGCTGCCTGCTCGGGCGTCGCGCCGACTACGTGATGAGCGCGGTCAAGGACAACCAGGAGATGATCTTCGAAGACCTCAAGGCGATCGACTTCAGCGATGCGCTCTGGCACGAAACCGTCGACAAGGGCCATGGCCGCATCGAGCGCCGACGCTGCGCCGTCGTCGACCTCTCCGCTGCCGAGTGGGACGGCTACGCCAACCTCCACGGGCGACGCCAGGCCATGCGCATCGAGCGCGAACGCGAGATCCTCAAGACCGGCAAGCGCAGCATCGAGGTGACCTGGAGCCTCACCTCGCTCGGCGCAGAGCGCGCCGGACCCGAGGAGTTGCTCGAACTGGTGCGCAACCACTGGCATATCGAGAACCGCCTGCACTACGTGCGCGACTTCACCTACGACGAAGACCGATGCCGGGCCTACGTGCGTCACCTGCCCAGAAATCTCGCCTGCTTGACCAACGCGGCCATCGCCATCGTGCGCTGCGACGGACGCTTCCGTTATCTGCCCGAGGCCAACCGGCACTATGCCGCCCGGGCGCAGGAGGCCCTCGACGCGATCATGACCGCGCCCATCGCCTGAGACAGCACGCCTCTCCCCCGGACCGGGACGTGCCGCCGAGCGGCGCGGGCGGACCGGTGTGCCTGTCGAATCCGAAAACGCCGTCCGGTGGCTTCGAGCAGTCCCCATGACGTCGTCGAGGCAAGCTCGGGGCTCCCCGAACCCCGTGCACCGAGCACGATCCCACTCATCCCGAACCCTCAACCGCGACTAAAAATTGTTCCTGGCGGCAGGGCTAGTTTTTTGTCCGCCCAGTGATCAGGGTGAGGTGATCGCGGCGCTGGCCATTTCATTCTCGGTGTGGCAGTGTGCCGGTCATGGCGACGCTGCCGGTCTCGGATTCGTCCATTGATTTGCGCGCGGTCACGGTGCGTCCGACCTGGGGCGCGCAGGAGCACCGGCGCTGGGACCGGTTGGTGGAGCAGCACCACTACCTGGCGTTCCACGGCGTCATCGGCAAGGGCCTGCGCCATGTCGCGGTGCATGGCGAGACCTGGCTCGCACTGATCGGCTGGCAGCCCGGCGCGTTCAAGCTGGGCGCGCGTGATCGCTGGATCGGGTGGTCGGCCGAGCAGCAGTTCCGGCGTCTGCATCTGATCGCCAACAACTCGCGCTTCGTCATTCTGACGCCTGGCCGAGTGCCGAACCTGGCCTCCCGTGTGCTGGGGCTGAGCCTGCGGCGGCTGTCTGAGGACATCCAGGCGGTGCACGGATATCCGGCTCTTCTGGCGGAGACGTTCGTGGACGTCTCGCGATTTGCCGGCACCTGCTACCGCGCGTCGAACTGGCGCTCTCTGGGGCTGACGCGGGGCTTTGCCCGTGAGCCCGGAGGGGCAGCGCGCTGGCGCCACCACGGTCAGCCCAAGGAGGTCTTCGTGTTCGGACTGACAGACGGCGCCCCCGAGGCGCTGAGCCGTACCGGGATGCCGGCACACTGGAACGCCGAGCAGCACACCGAGCCGATGGCCGCGCCCCGGCTGCGCAGCCTGTTCGAGTGTCTGGGTGAGGTGCCCGAGTACCGCCATGCCCGGGGCAAGCGCTATGCGCTCAACACCATTCTGGTGATCGCCGTCGCCGCCCGGCTTGCCGGATACCGGGGGGTGAACGCGTTCGCCCAGTTCGCCGCCCTGCTCTCCCAGGAGCAGCTCGAGGCGGTGGGTGCGTTCTGGAGCCCTTCCAAACAGCGCTACACCCCGCCCGCGATCACCACCTTCCACAAGACCCTCACCGCCCTGCCGCCAGAGACCCTGGACAACGCGATTAGCCAGTGGACCGGCCAGCATGGCAGCGCGCACGCGCCGGTCGCCATGGACGGAAAGGATCTGCGCGGCGCCTCGAAGCAGACCGAAGACGGGCGCAGGATGATGGTGGCGGCGGTCGAGCACGACACCGGCGTGGTCCTCGGGCAGGTCGAGGTCGACCGCAAGAGCAACGAAATCCCGGCCGTGCGCGAACTCTCCAGCGGCCTCGACCTCACAGGCCGGATCGTCACCATGGACGCGATGCACGCTCAGCACGAGACCGCGCGCTGCCTGCTCGGGCGTCGCGCCGACTACGTGATGAGCGCGGTCAAGGACAACCAGGAGATGATCTTCGAAGACCTCAAGGCGATCGACTTCAGCGATGCGCTCTGGCACGAAACCGTCGACAAGGGCCATGGCCGCATCGAGCGCCGACGCTGCGCCGTCGTCGACCTCTCCGCTGCCGAGTGGGACGGCTACGCCAACCTCCACGGGCGACGCCAGGCCATGCGCATCGAGCGCGAACGCGAGATCCTCAAGACCGGCAAGCGCAGCATCGAGGTGACCTGGAGCCTCACCTCGCTCGGCGCAGAGCGCGCCGGACCCGAGGAGTTGCTCGAACTGGTGCGCAACCACTGGCATATCGAGAACCGCCTGCACTACGTGCGCGACTTCACCTACGACGAAGACCGATGCCGGGCCTACGTGCGTCACCTGCCCAGAAATCTCGCCTGCTTGACCAACGCGGCCATCGCCATCGTGCGCTGCGACGGACGCTTCCGTTATCTGCCCGAGGCCAACCGGCACTATGCCGCCCGGGCGCAGGAGGCCCTCGACGCGATCATGACCGCGCCCATCGCCTGAGACAGCACGCCTCTCCCCCGGACCGGGACGTGCCGCCGAGCGGCGCGGGCGGACCGGTGTGCCTGTCGAATCCGAAAACGCCGTCCGGTGGCTTCGAGCAGTCCCCATGACGTCGTCGAGGCAAGCTCGGGGCTCCCCGAACCCCGTGCACCGAGCACGATCCCACTCATCCCGAACCCTCAACCGCGACTAAAAATTGTTCCTGGTCAAGCGGCAACCCGCAAGATCGAGGTGTATCGCATGAAGGCTTCAGAGGGTGAAAAAGACAGTCCGCAACCGGCACCGCCACCTCCCCCTCCGCCGGAGCCATCACCGCCCCCGCCAAGCAGGGAAGATAGGGGCGATGTCACGAAAGGTGGATGAAATACCCATGGGCTATTTGGACGGCTACGCTGACTCCAAGGGAAATTGTGCTAGCTGTTAGAAAATAGGACTTCCACTTTATTGCGGATGAGTTGGCTTTGATCGATTGACGGTTAGCTTCGGCAATCCAATCGACTGATTTTTCGTAGGAATAGTCGGCTAGTATCTGCTGTGCCCGTTCCGGTTTGGCGCCTGTTTCATACTTTCTTGGCCAAATGGCGAGTATCGCCAAAAAACCGGTCAGGGCGAATGGCGCGTAGACTATCAGCGTTTCGGGAGTGACCTGTAGATTCTTCGGCAAAAGAATCGCACAAGCCGCAAACACAATGCTTGCCTTGGTGGTAACCACACGCATAGCCTCGTCCAGGCATTGCAACCCTCTTTGCGATAACTCCAGATTCAAGATAGCGGCTTCCCTACTCACGCCCGAGCACCGCTAGCCAGCCCGTTATCGGCGATCAGCGTCGCGTAGGTCAGCCTCTTGCCCCGCATCCCGCAAGCTAGAGAGTCCATTTGCGCCAGCGTGCCGCTCTCGCGGATGTTGTGACGCCCGGAGAACTCGGCGATGTACCGGCTCAAGTGCTTGGGCGAGAATTTGTGATAAACGCCTTTGTGCGCCCGCTTGAGCATAGCCCAAAAGCTCTCAATCCCGTTGGTGTGTGCCATCCCTGAGACGAATTCCGATACCGAGTGCTTGACGCTCTCGTGCGGGTTAGGGATGCCTCCGTAGGCCGCCGCGTCATCGGTGTAGACGGTGGCGCTGGGTTCCGCGTTATCGGCGACGAAGCCTTGCAGCGTGGCCTTGTCGGTGTCCGTTACCACCTTGGCCGCAACCCTCTTGGTGGCTCGGTCCTTGGCCCCGACAACCGCCGTCATATCGACGGGGCCGCGTCCCTCGGAAGCCTTGCGCTCGGTGTTTGATTTGTTCTTGCGTTTACCGCCGAAATAACTCTCATCGATCTCCACCGGGCCGGAAAACGGCGGCTCGTCGTCGTCGCGCTCGAAAGCTTTGCGGATACGTTGCAGCATGAACCATGCCGTCTTTTGAGTAACGCCGATGTCCCGATGCAGCTTCATCGACGATACACCCTTCAAGCTGGTCAGGTGCATGTAGATGGCATAGACCCACTTGCGCAGGGGCAAGGGCGATCCCTGCATGACTGAGCCGGTTTTGATTGAGAAATAGGACCGGCAATCGGAACACCAGTAAGGCATATTGCCGTGGCTGGCTTTGCAGGTGCGCTTTGATTTGCAGTGCGGGCACTTGCGGCCATCCGGCCAAATCTTGCTTTCAAACCAAGCCAGCGCCGCGTCGTCGGTCGGAAACATGTCCGCTAACTGCATGACGGTGACGCCTTCACGATTTGATTTTCCAGGGGCTTTCTTGGTCATTTCCAATCTCCGTTGCCGATGATTGGAGTGTAGCGAATATTTTAGGCTTTGTCAATACCGATATATAATTCCCCAAATAAAACATTTGCGGAATAGTAGTATATCGACCAATCTTATTTGGCCTGTTGCGTTGGAAACTAAAAAAAGCGTGTTTTACGGGTTTAAGAAAAATGGTCCCCGAGTTTTACTATATAGTTCGTAGAATTTCTGGATTAGTTTACCGGAAAAACGAAAATAATATTTTCGTAATAGCGAAACGATTGCTGGATAATTTTCAAAAATCGGGGCAGGTGGGAATGATGGGGATTTCTGCACAAAAGAATCCTTGAGGGGTCCGCTCAAAAATCAAGGCGATTAACGGTGTTTCGTCATCACCGCGCCTGGCGTGTTCCAGCCACCCATGATCGTGTCGCCGTAAAGTGATCCTTCCCGAGGTTCGTTTCGTCCCGAGCTCCAGTGCATCGACCCAAACGGAGGCGACAGCCGAAGTTTGGAAAGTTGATGCATCGACAAAGGCCTGGTGCACGGGGGCGTGAACGAAGTGAATGCGCCACTGCACTAGGTTCGGGTCATTGGCTGTCATTCCGTCTTTCGCTGCCGCTTTCGCCACCGGGCGACGTTGCGATTATGCTCGGCGAGAGTGCGGGCGAAGGCGTGTCCACCGCTGCCATCGGCGACGAAGTAAAGCTCGTTCGTCGGCAGCGGGTTCAATACGGCAGCGATCGTCGTGCGACCGGGGTTGGCGATCGGACCCGGCGGTAGGCCATCGACAACGTAGGTGTTGTACGGAGTCGGCGCCTTGAGGTCCGACTGCCGCAGCGCGCGGGCGAGGTCCCTGGTGCCCAGGGTGATCCCGTAAACGACGGTGGGATCCGACTGTAGGCGCATCCCGCGACGCAAGCGGTTGACGAAGACGCCGGCAATCCTCCCACGCTCCTCCGGCAGTGCCGCTTCCTTCTCGACGACGGAGGCCAGAATCAGGGCCTCGCGGGGACTCGCGAGAGGCAAATTCGGATCCCGGGTTTGCCACAGCTCGGCCAGGGTTTTCTCCAGGCCCTTCTCCATTCGCGCGATCACGCCGGCCCGCGTATCGCCGAGGGCGTAATAATATGTTTCGGGCAACAACGACCCCTCGGCCGGGGCCTTCGGAAGCGGCCCTTCAAGACCCGACGCGCCGGCGACCAAATCGGCGACCTCGCGCGTGGTCAACCCTTCGGGAACCGTGAGGCGGCGCATCACGGTCCGTCCGGCGACCAACGCCTCCATGGTCTCCCGGGCGCTGATTCCGGAGGAAAAGGTATACTCCCCGGCAAGCAGGTTCCGATGGCCCCCCGCCAAGCGCACGCCAAGCTCGAAGACCAGGGCGCTGTCGACAACCCCGGCGGTGGCGAGTCGGTCGGCGATGGCACCGAGTCCGATTCCCCGCGGCAGCACGATGGTCACCTCGCGAGCGAGCGGGCCTCGACGGTCGAAGGAATTTTGCAGCCACACGACTGCCGCGCCCGCGGCGATCAAGGAAACGCTGATCGCGGCGGCGGCCCAGCCGGCGGCACGCCTCATCGGCGTTAGGGCGCCTTGACGATAATCAGCGACGCGTTGGTACCGCCAAACCCGAACGAGTTCGACATCGCGGCCCGGACGGGCCGCTCCTTGGCCTGGTGAGGAACCAGGTCCAGGTCGCATCCAGGTGAAGGATTGTCGAGATTCAGCGTTGGCGGGACGACGTCGCCGCAAACGGCAAGGATCGAAAATATCGCCTCCACGGTTCCAGCCGCGCCGAGCAGGTGACCGATGGACGACTTGGTCGACGATATCGAGAGCTGATCCGCGGCGGTACCAAAGAGACGCTTGATGGCGCCGTGTTCGATTTCGTCGCCGAGTGGAGTCGAAGTCCCATGAGCGTTGATGTAATCGATATCCTCAGGGTTCATCTCCGCGCTCAGCAAGGCGTTACGCATCGATCGATAACCGCCGGAACCGTCCTCGGCCGGAGCGGTGATATGGTAGGCGTCGCCGGACATGCCGTATCCGACCACCTCGGCATATATTTTCGCGCCCCTCTTGCGCGCGTGCTCGTACTCTTCAAGGACCACCGACCCGGCCCCTTCCCCCATCACGAATCCGTCGCGATCACGGTCCCAGGGTCGCGACGCGCGCGTTGGCTGGTCGTTGAATCCCGTCGACAACGCCCGCGCGGAGGCGAATCCGGCCATGCCGAGCTTGCAGACCGCCGCCTCGGCCCCCCCCGCCACCATGACGTCGGCGTCTTCCCGCTGGATCATGAGGGTCGCGTCACCGATGGCGTGGGTGCCGGTCGCGCAGGCCGTGACGGGCGCGTGATTCGGTCCCGTGAAACCGTAGCGGATGGACACGTGCCCGGAGGCCAGATTGATCAGCGCGGACGGGATGAAAAACGGGCTCAGACGGCGCACGCCGCGTTTCTCGATCAAAATCGCGGCGTCCTGTATCGTCTCGAGGCCACCAATCCCGGAGCCGATCGTCACCCCGGTCCGTTCACGCGACTCCTCGTCATCCGGTTTCCAGTCGGCATCCTCCACCGCTTCGCACGACGCCGCGATGGCGTAGGCGATGAAGTCGTCCATCTTTTTTTGATCCTTGGGGGAAACCCAAACCTCTGGCCGGAAGGCGTGCTCGGCATCGCCGCGCGGCAATTCTCCCACGATCGTGCAACTGAGATCGGTAGCGTCGAAACGGGTGATCGGACCGATCCCCGATTTAGCGGCGAGAAGCGCGGCCCAACTGGCCTTCGTACCGGCACCCAGCGGCGTGACCATTCCAAGACCGGTTACGACCACACGTCTCATGACTTTGCGGACTGTTTATGACGACCGGCGGCCCGGTTGCCCCGGTGAATATCCCGATGGCCCAAGGGTTGTCAGGCGTTCTCGTCGATAAAGGCGATCGCGTCCTTTACAGTGAGGATTTTCTCGGCTGCGTCATCGGGTATTTCGCAACCGAATTCCTCCTCGAACGCCATCACCAGCTCCACCGTGTCGAGACTGTCGGCTCCGAGATCGTCGATAAAGCTCGCGGCGGAGGTGACCTTAGACTCGTCGACGCCAAGATGTTCGACAACAATCTTTTTGACGCGCTCAGCAGTGTCACTCATTTACGTCCTACCTTCGGCTCTCGGAAATTTTCCGTTGTTTTTCAAGAAGAAATCTCTAAAAACACGCCCGACACAGGCAAGGTCGCAGCTTCCTAGCACACTTTCTCGCGCTTTGCCAGTCGAAGCAGGGCTAGTTCAGGGCTAGTTTTTTGTCCGCCCAGTGATCAGGGTGAGGTGATCGCGGCGCTGGCCATTTCATTCTCGGTGTGGCAGTGTGCCGGTCATGGCGACGCTGCCGGTCTCGGATTCGTCCATTGATTTGCGCGCGGTCACGGTGCGTCCGACCTGGGGCGCGCAGGAGCACCGGCGCTGGGACCGGTTGGTGGAGCAGCACCACTACCTGGCGTTCCACGGCGTCATCGGCAAGGGCCTGCGCCATGTCGCGGTGCATGGCGAGACCTGGCTCGCACTGATCGGCTGGCAGCCCGGCGCGTTCAAGCTGGGCGCGCGTGATCGCTGGATCGGGTGGTCGGCCGAGCAGCAGTTCCGGCGTCTGCATCTGATCGCCAACAACTCGCGCTTCGTCATTCTGACGCCTGGCCGAGTGCCGAACCTGGCCTCCCGTGTGCTGGGGCTGAGCCTGCGGCGGCTGTCTGAGGACATCCAGGCGGTGCACGGATATCCGGCTCTTCTGGCGGAGACGTTCGTGGACGTCTCGCGATTTGCCAGCACCTGCTACCGCGCGTCGAACTGGCGCTCTCTGGGGCTGACGCGGGGCTTTGCCCGTGAGCCCGGAGGGGCAGCGCGCTGGCGCCACCACGGTCAGCCCAAGGAGGTCTTCGTGTTCGGACTGACAGACGGCGCCCCCGAGGCGCTGAGCCGTACCGGGATGCCGGCACACTGGAACGCCGAGCAGCACACCGAGCCGATGGCCGCGCCCCGGCTGCGCAGCCTGTTCGAGTGTCTGGGTGAGGTGCCCGAGTACCGCCATGCCCGGGGCAAGCGCTATGCGCTCAACACCATTCTGGTGATCGCCGTCGCCGCCCGGCTTGCCGGATACCGGGGGGTGAACGCGTTCGCCCAGTTCGCCGCCCTGCTCTCCCAGGAGCAGCTCGAGGCGGTGGGTGCGTTCTGGAGCCCTTCCAAACAGCGCTACACCCCGCCCGCGATCACCACCTTCCACAAGACCCTCACCGCCCTGCCGCCAGAGACCCTGGACAACGCGATTAGCCAGTGGACCGGCCAGCATGGCAGCGCGCACGCGCCGGTCGCCATGGACGGAAAGGATCTGCGCGGCGCCTCGAAGCAGACCGAAGACGGGCGCAGGATGATGGTGGCGGCGGTCGAGCACGACACCGGCGTGGTCCTCGGGCAGGTCGAGGTCGACCGCAAGAGCAACGAAATCCCGGCCGTGCGCGAACTCTCCAGCGGCCTCGACCTCACAGGCCGGATCGTCACCATGGACGCGATGCACGCTCAGCACGAGACCGCGCGCTGCCTGCTCGGGCGTCGCGCCGACTACGTGATGAGCGCGGTCAAGGACAACCAGGAGATGATCTTCGAAGACCTCAAGGCGATCGACTTCAGCGATGCGCTCTGGCACGAAACCGTCGACAAGGGCCATGGCCGCATCGAGCGCCGACGCTGCGCCGTCGTCGACCTCTCCGCTGCCGAGTGGGACGGCTACGCCAACCTCCACGGGCGACGCCAGGCCATGCGCATCGAGCGCGAACGCGAGATCCTCAAGACCGGCAAGCGCAGCATCGAGGTGACCTGGAGCCTCACCTCGCTCGGCGCAGAGCGCGCCGGACCCGAGGAGTTGCTCGAACTGGTGCGCAACCACTGGCATATCGAGAACCGCCTGCACTACGTGCGCGACTTCACCTACGACGAAGACCGATGCCGGGCCTACGTGCGTCACCTGCCCAGAAATCTCGCCTGCTTGACCAACGCGGCCATCGCCATCGTGCGCTGCGACGGACGCTTCCGTTATCTGCCCGAGGCCAACCGGCACTATGCCGCCCGGGCGCAGGAGGCCCTCGACGCGATCATGACCGCGCCCATCGCCTGAGACAGCACGCCTCTCCCCCGGACCGGGACGTGCCGCCGAGCGGCGCGGGCGGACCGGTGTGCCTGTCGAATCCGAAAACGCCGTCCGGTGGCTTCGAGCAGTCCCCATGACGTCGTCGAGGCAAGCTCGGGGCTCCCCGAACCCCGTGCACCGAGCACGATCCCACTCATCCCGAACCCTCAACCGCGACTAAAAATTGTTCCTGGGAGTCGGCCAGGGCTAGTTTTTTGTCCGCCCAGTGATCAGGGTGAGGTGATCGCGGCGCTGGCCATTTCATTCTCGGTGTGGCAGTGTGCCGGTCATGGCGACGCTGCCGGTCTCGGATTCGTCCATTGATTTGCGCGCGGTCACGGTGCGTCCGACCTGGGGCGCGCAGGAGCACCGGCGCTGGGACCGGTTGGTGGAGCAGCACCACTACCTGGCGTTCCACGGCGTCATCGGCAAGGGCCTGCGCCATGTCGCGGTGCATGGCGAGACCTGGCTCGCACTGATCGGCTGGCAGCCCGGCGCGTTCAAGCTGGGCGCGCGTGATCGCTGGATCGGGTGGTCGGCCGAGCAGCAGTTCCGGCGTCTGCATCTGATCGCCAACAACTCGCGCTTCGTCATTCTGACGCCTGGCCGAGTGCCGAACCTGGCCTCCCGTGTGCTGGGGCTGAGCCTGCGGCGGCTGTCTGAGGACATCCAGGCGGTGCACGGATATCCGGCTCTTCTGGCGGAGACGTTCGTGGACGTCTCGCGATTTGCCGGCACCTGCTACCGCGCGTCGAACTGGCGCTCTCTGGGGCTGACGCGGGGCTTTGCCCGTGAGCCCGGAGGGGCAGCGCGCTGGCGCCACCACGGTCAGCCCAAGGAGGTCTTCGTGTTCGGACTGACAGACGGCGCCCCCGAGGCGCTGAGCCGTACCGGGATGCCGGCACACTGGAACGCCGAGCAGCACACCGAGCCGATGGCCGCGCCCCGGCTGCGCAGCCTGTTCGAGTGTCTGGGTGAGGTGCCCGAGTACCGCCATGCCCGGGGCAAGCGCTATGCGCTCAACACCATTCTGGTGATCGCCGTCGCCGCCCGGCTTGCCGGATACCGGGGGGTGAACGCGTTCGCCCAGTTCGCCGCCCTGCTCTCCCAGGAGCAGCTCGAGGCGGTGGGTGCGTTCTGGAGCCCTTCCAAACAGCGCTACACCCCGCCCGCGATCACCACCTTCCACAAGACCCTCACCGCCCTGCCGCCAGAGACCCTGGACAACGCGATTAGCCAGTGGACCGGCCAGCATGGCAGCGCGCACGCGCCGGTCGCCATGGACGGAAAGGATCTGCGCGGCGCCTCGAAGCAGACCGAAGACGGGCGCAGGATGATGGTGGCGGCGGTCGAGCACGACACCGGCGTGGTCCTCGGGCAGGTCGAGGTCGACCGCAAGAGCAACGAAATCCCGGCCGTGCGCGAACTCTCCAGCGGCCTCGACCTCACAGGCCGGATCGTCACCATGGACGCGATGCACGCTCAGCACGAGACCGCGCGCTGCCTGCTCGGGCGTCGCGCCGACTACGTGATGAGCGCGGTCAAGGACAACCAGGAGATGATCTTCGAAGACCTCAAGGCGATCGACTTCAGCGATGCGCTCTGGCACGAAACCGTCGACAAGGGCCATGGCCGCATCGAGCGCCGACGCTGCGCCGTCGTCGACCTCTCCGCTGCCGAGTGGGACGGCTACGCCAACCTCCACGGGCGACGCCAGGCCATGCGCATCGAGCGCGAACGCGAGATCCTCAAGACCGGCAAGCGCAGCATCGAGGTGACCTGGAGCCTCACCTCGCTCGGCGCAGAGCGCGCCGGACCCGAGGAGTTGCTCGAACTGGTGCGCAACCACTGGCATATCGAGAACCGCCTGCACTACGTGCGCGACTTCACCTACGACGAAGACCGATGCCGGGCCTACGTGCGTCACCTGCCCAGAAATCTCGCCTGCTTGACCAACGCGGCCATCGCCATCGTGCGCTGCGACGGACGCTTCCGTTATCTGCCCGAGGCCAACCGGCACTATGCCGCCCGGGCGCAGGAGGCCCTCGACGCGATCATGACCGCGCCCATCGCCTGAGACAGCACGCCTCTCCCCCGGACCGGGACGTGCCGCCGAGCGGCGCGGGCGGACCGGTGTGCCTGTCGAATCCGAAAACGCCGTCCGGTGGCTTCGAGCAGTCCCCATGACGTCGTCGAGGCAAGCTCGGGGCTCCCCGAACCCCGTGCACCGAGCACGATCCCACTCATCCCGAACCCTCAACCGCGACTAAAAATTGTTCCTGGAATCCTTTCACCTCATGGCCAATCCACCATTGACGTGCAAGCTGTGACCGGTGATGTAGCCGGCTTCATCACTGGCAAGAAAAACGGCGCAGGCGGCGACGTCCGCGGGGGTTCCAATCCGTCGGGCCGGTATGGTCGCCAACCATTGCTTACGTGCCGCCTCGCCCAATTCCACCGTCATATCAGTCTCGATCATTCCGGGCGCGATGCAGTTGACCGTAATCCCGCGCCCCGCGACCTCGGCCGCGAGCGACCGGCAAAAACCTTCGAGGCCGGCCTTGGCCGCGGCATAATTGGTTTGACCGGCGTTACCCGTCGCCCCGACCACCGAGCTGACCGCGACGACCCGACCCCAGCGACGCTTGATCATGCCGCGCAACAAGGCTCGGCCGAGGCGAAACGTTGCCGTGAGATTGACGTCGAGAACCTGTTGCCAGTCGGCGTCGAGCATCCTCATCGCCAATCCGTCTCGGGTGATTCCGGCGTTGCTGATCAATACGTCGACCGATCCCATGACGGCCTCGGCCTCTTGGGCCAATCGGGCAACGGCATCACCGTCGGCGAGATCCGCGGGGACCACGAACACACGCTCTCCGATCTCCTTGGCCAGGGAATCGAGAATTCCGCTCCGGCGGGCGCTGAGCACCACCGTCGCCCCGTGCTCATGGAGTGCCCGCGCGACCGCCGCGCCGATCCCGCCGGAGGCACCTGTCACCAAGGCTCGTTTTCCGCTCAAATCGAACATGGACCCAGCCTAGAGGGATTTCAGGAATGTTTCGACGTCTTCCGGGGTTTCGACGGCAACGCCGGTGAGATCACTGTCGATGCGGCGGACCATGCGCGACAATACTTTCCCGGGACCGAGCTCGACCAGGGTATCGACACCGGCCGATTTCATGAAGATCACACTCTCTCGCCAGCGTACCCGGCCCGTGATCTGCTCGACCAAGAGCCGGCGGACCGTCTCCGGTTCGGTCACCTTTTCCGCGGTGACATTCGCGACCAACGGTGCTTGTAACGGCCTGATCTCGGCTTTCGCAAGGAATTCCGCCATGGTTTTCGCCGCGGGAGCCATGAGGCGACAGTGAAACGGCGCGCTGACGGGGAGAGGAACACAGCGCTTGGCCCCACGCTCGCGCGCCAACGGCAGGGCCCGGTCCACCGCCGCGGAATGACCGCTGATGACGACTTGATCCGGGGCGTTGTCGTTGGCGACGGCGCATATTTCGCCGTCGGTCGCTTCCGACGCGATCGCCTCGGCGGTCTCGATGCCGAGGCCCAGCAGCGCCGCCATGGCGCCGACACCCACGGGCACCGCTTCTTGCATGGCCATGCCGCGGCGGCGGACCAGGCGGACGGCCTCGGCGAGCGAAAAGCCGCCGACGGCCATAATCGCCGTGTATTCGCCGAGGGAATGGCCGGCCACGAAAGCGCCGTTCCGTGGCAACGTCGTGCTCCCCTCGGTTTCGACGACGCGAACAGTCGCGTAAGCGACCGCGAGGAGCGCCGGTTGAGCGTTTTGGGTCAGGGTGAGTTCCGCTTCGGGTCCCTCGAAAATCAGGCGCGAGAGATGCTGACTCAGGGCGTCATCAACTTCCTCAAAGACCCGGCGCGCGGCCGGAAACGCCTCGGCGAGGGGCACGCCCATTCCGACCCGCTGCGATCCCTGCCCAGGAAATACAAATGCCCGCGTCATCCGATCCCTTTTCCGATACCCCGGGGGAAC
>CBDCME010000080.1:0-167904 GCA_965218865.1 Alphaproteobacteria bacterium | reverse complement strand
GACCCTGTCGTTGGCGGAAAAAACGACGCCGCCGCCGTGACCCAGCCTGACGATGACCAACTTCATCGACTCGAGTTCGCCGACGGCCTTAAAGATTTCTTCCTCGGGGACGCCCATCGCCCGACTGAGTTCCCCCTTCGTAAAAGGCTCGTGGGCGACCCGGCAGACGATCCGCAGCAGCATGGGGCTAAACTTTATGCGGAGTTTCAAGATTCCGTCGGCGACCTCGCCGCCCATTGCTTCGGCGATCTGATCGATTTTTTTGGAGATCCTATCGATTCGCTCACCGATCCCATCCATTTCCGCACCCGATTCGGCGGTTGGATCGGGGGCAGGCTCGTCGTTCGAAGCGGCGGTTTCGGCGGCGGCCAAGCCGACGGTGAACATGAAGGCGGCGGCTATCGCCAACCGGACGAGAGGCTCGTTCGGTTGCGACGACGCGGCGGGAAGTGACACTCTTCGCATGCGCGGTCCGCAATGTCGTTTCGTGTTGGCCGCAAAATTGAACGTTCCGGGGCCACCGGTCAACACGCCAACCCCGGCGACGGGCACCTCTCCGCCCCCGCGGACGGCGAGCATCCGTCGTGCTATCCCTGGATGTCGCCGAACCGAATCCACCGTGGGGCTGGTGGAGTCCGTCGGGAATGGTATTCTGGAGCGAAGAGTTCGCGGTCGCCCATGGAAGACGATGTTCAGAAGATTCCTCGCGCTTGTCATGCTCGTGTCCTCCCTGTCGTTGGCCGCTCCCCTCGAGGCCGATTGGGACGCCGCCCTCAGCGCCTATGATGAAGGTGATTACGAGTTGGCCATTCCGGAACTTCGAGCGCTCGCCGACGAAGGACACCGCGAGGCCCAATTCATGCTTGGCCAGATTTACGACCTGGCCCTGGGCGTCCCCCAGGACCACGCCGAAGCGGTGCGCTGGTACCGCCTCGCCGCCGAGCGGGGGCTGGCGTCGGCCCGGCACGTCCTCGGCCTCATGTACGAGATCGGCCAGGGGTTGGACAAGAACTCCGCCCAAGCCGCGAAATGGTACGGCCTCGCCGCCGATCAGGACTACGTCTATTCCCAAGTCAATTTGGCGTTCATGTTTCGGGACGGTCGGGGCACCGCCCTGGACAAGGTCATGGCCTACGTGTGGTTCGACCGCGCCGCCTCGCAAGGCCACAGCACGTCGGCCGGGAATCGCGACGAACTCGCGAAGCGAATGACGACAGAAGAGATCGAACAGGCCCAACGGTTGAGGTGGGAGCAGCGCTCCGGTCCAGCCGACTAGTGCATCGACCCAAACGGAGGCGACAGCCGAAGTTTGGAAAGTTGATGCATCGACAAAGGCCTGGTGCACGGGGGCGTGAACGAAGTGAATGCGCCGGTGCACTAGAAACATTCCGTTACCACGTTCCCAAGGATGGGGCCCGATGCCGAATTCACGTTATCTGGCTTTCGTTTTTTTCGCGGTGTTTTGGGCCGATATTGCCTCGGCCGAGTATTGCGCCGTTGGTCCCATCAAGGGAAACGTCTGCAAAGGGGCTCTCATCAAGTCCTGCAAACTGATTCGGGTTCACGCGACCTCCGATGCCGATGGCCCCCTGAAGAGGATCGAAAACTGTTATGACCGTGTCGATTTTCACGACGAATCGAAGGGAGAATGCGTGATCGTAACAAAATCGACGTCCTCCGTTCTCGTGTCTATTATCCTCAACAAATTATCGCCGATAAAATATTATCATATGAACACGGAAGGTAAATTCGAAAAATTGGACGCCCAGTCCCTCGAATTTTCATGTACTCGCAAATAAGCGGCCCTCTTATCGTTTGACGTTCTTCGGCCAAGCCACGCCGGCCGAGTGGCGGCGCAAATCGAGGGTGTGACCCGAGTTGCGTCGATGCATCGCCGAGCGACGGCGAAAAGTCCAAAAATTTACGCATATTTAGTCGCCCGTGAAGAACGCGTAAGCGGCTGATGTTGGTAGCTCTTTCGGTTTGGCGAAGTAATCGGATTTGCAAGAAAACGGGTTTTGGGCCTGAAAAGCTTGTGATTTGAAATAATTGATTTTGGGGATTCCCTTCCGTTGCGGAACGTGATTCTCTGCTCCCGTCGATTGGGATTGGAGAACTGTGATGAAGCCATCGCGCAAGGTGTCATCGGGAATAGAGGACCTGTTCCGCTCGCGGTTCGAAAACATCATCAACCTGCGCCACGAGTTGGTGGTGTTGGGGGGCCGGATCGCGTGGACTTTCTTCGACGAGACCTATGAAGCCTTGTATTCGGAGGAGGGTCGGCCGGGGGGTCCCGACGCGGTTGATGGTTGGGCTGCACATCCTCAAGCATATGTTCGATCTCTCGGATGAGGAGGTCTGCGAGCGCTGGGTCTACGACCCATACTTCCAGTGCTTCTGCGGCGAAGAGTACTTTCAGCATGAGCTACCCATGGAGCGCTCGTCGATGACCCGGTGGCGGGACCGGATCGGGCCGGAAGGTTTGGAGAAGGTATTCCAGGAGAGCCTGGCCGTGGCCCACCGGGTGGGGGCGCTGCGGGAGAAGGACCTCGAGCGGGTGACGGTGGACACCACCGTACAAGAGAAGGCGATTGCCTTTCCGACCGCCGCCAAACTGATGCAACGAGCCCGCGAGCGGCTGGTGCGACTGGCACGGGAGCACGGCATTGCCCTGCGTCAGTCCTATACCCGCCTGGGCAAGAGGGCGTTGATCATGCAAGGCCGCTACCGCCATGCCAAACAGCACAAGCGGGCCAACAAGGCCCTGCGCAAGCTCAAGACCTATCTCGGGCGCACCGTCCGCGACATCCGCCGCAAGACGGCCCAGGAGGAGAGCCTACGGGATCCCTTCCGCCGCCCCTTGTGGCTGGCCGAGCGGGTGTCGACCCAGAAGCGGCGCGACCCCTTGCCCAAGGTCTATTCGCTCCACGCGCCCGAGGTCGAATGCATCGGCAAAGGGAAGGCGCACAAGCCGTACGAGTTCGGCTGCAAGGTCTCCGTGGCGGCGACCAATTCCCGCCCCCCGGCGGCCAGTTCGTCGCCCACGTCAAGGCCTTCCACGGCAATCCCTATGATGGCCACACCTTGAGGCAGGTGATCGAAGAGATGGAACGCTGGACGGGGATATCGGCCGAGCGCATCTATGTCGACAAGGGATACCAGGGCCACGATTACCCCAACAAACACCGCGTCTTTAGATCAGGCCAGAAACGCGGCATCACGCCGACGATCAAGAAGGAGCTCATACCAACCGCCCTAGAGTTTGACTCGCGCAAAGGTTTACACGCTAGGTTTTGTGTGATTCAAGGTTGTTGGCAACAAGGGAGTGTGTTCAATGCCAACGATTCCTTTGCGAAACGACTTTGATGCTGAAAGAGTCCGTGTTCTTGCGGCACGGAGCGATGATGGGAACCAGGCGCGACGGCTTTTGTCGATGGCGGCCATCTACGATGGGATGGATCGAGCGTGCGCGGCGGGTATTGGCGGCATGGATCGGCAGACGTTGCGGGACTGGGTTCACCGGTTCAACGCGGGAGGTCCGGCCGGTCTGATCGACCGCAAGCCGAACGGGGCGTTGCGTCGGTTGACGCCGTCGCAAATGGCGGCGCTTTCGCGGGCTATCGAGGCCGGTCCCGATCCCGAACGGGATGGGGTCGTGCGCTGGCGCTGCATCGATCTCAAGCAACTGATCCGAACGCGCTTCGGCGTGGACTATCACGAGCGGAGCGTCGGCAAGCTGCTGGCCGCGCTCGGGTTCTCGCATATTTCCGCGCGCCCGCGCCACGTCGGCCAGGATGCGCGGGCACAGGAGGAATTTAAAAAAAAGTTTTCCCGAACACTTGGCGAAAATCGTAGCGGCACAGCCACCGGACACGCCCATCGAGGTTTGGTTTCAAGATGAAATGCGCGTCGGCCAGAAGAACAGCCTGGTGCGCCAGTGGGCCCCAAAGGGATCGCGCCCGCGCCAGGTCAAGGACCTACGGACCTCTTCGGCGTATCTCTTCGGCGCCATCTGCCCCGAGCGCGGTGAGGGCGCGGCGCTGGTCATGCCGCGCGCCAATACTGAAGCCATGGACCTGCATCTCGAGGAAATCAGCCGGGCCGTTGCCCCAAACGCCCATGCCGTCGTGCTGCTCGACCAAGCCGCATGGCACACCACTGCCAAACTCGGCATCCCGGAGAACATCTCCCTCGTGCCTTTGCCACCCAAGTCCCCGGAGCTCAATCCCGCCGAAAATGTCTGGCAATACCTCCGCCAGAACTGGCTCTCCAATCGTGTCTTCGACTCCTATGAAGCCATCGTCGAGGCCTCTTGCCAAGCCTGGAACAACCTGACCGACCGACCTTGGAAGATCATGTCCATCGGCCTCAGAGCGTGGGCTCGCACAAGTCAATGTTGAGGGCGGTTGGTATAAGGCGGCGCTCCGCCGTCGAGGCCGTGATCGGACATCTCAAGAGCGATGGCAGGCTGGGGCGCAACTTCCTCAAAGGCCGCGACGGCGACAAGATCAACGCCATCCTCGCCGGCGCCGGCTACAACTACCGCCTTGTCCTCAAATGGCTGAGGCGTTTGTTTGTCCAAATCCTGGCCGCGCTCCTCAGCGACATCTCGCACCCCACCGCAAACCCAATCGCCGCTTCAGCTTGAAATCAGGGTTCTTCACGGACGACTATTTAAGAGTGCCCGGGGCTTATTTAGATAACGCCTACAATTTGCCCCGGGATTCCCATGGTCGATCTATTGACGAGATTGGAAGCGGAGGCCCTGGCTCAGAGCCGGGTCGAAAAACGCGTCATCATGCGGCTGCTGGATTATTGCGACGCGCTCCGAGGCGATAATCCTTACCCTTCCTTCCACGACTTCAATCCGGACGCGGTCAACGGCTTCAGGCCCTTTTGCTTCGTCCTCGATGTAACGGAATCGGTCGAGGATCCGATCATCCGCTTTCTCGCCCCGCAGATGGTCGAAAACAACGGCGGCGATTCCACGGGTCGGTCGTGGTCGACGGTTCCGCCGGCCTGCCCCCTGGGCAAGTTGTATTTGGCCTATCCCAACGTTTTCAGGACCATGGGGCCGATCATCGTCGAATCCTCCTTCGCGGACAGCTCCGGGCGGGAGTTCCTGTTCCGGGGCGTGTTGATGCCCTTTGCCAGCGATGGTCATCTGATCGACACGATCGTGGGCGTCGTCAACGCCAAGCCCAAATTCGCGCTATCGCGGCTGAGCCTGGTAAAATCGGCGGCGGAGGGCGAGGCTAACGTCGAGGCGAAGGCGACGCCATTGGCCGATCAACTCGCGGAATGCCGATCCCTGGTGGAACGCCTGGC
Organism: Alphaproteobacteria bacterium; assembly: GCA_965218865.1. Classification (GTDB taxonomy): domain Bacteria; phylum Pseudomonadota; class Alphaproteobacteria; order JAAXGF01; family JAAXGF01; genus CBDCME01. The sequence goes on along the minus strand of CBDCME010000080.1, from coordinate 162,576 downwards.
GGCGGCGCGCGACCGAACCCGCAAATCGTTGTATCGGGCCCTCAAGGGCGCTTACGTCTTTGCCCTCTCGAGCGAGTCCGATCCGGAAGGTTACGCGGGCCTGCTTCTGGAGACCGGCCTGAAACGACAGCAACGGGCGCCTTTTACGCCCCTGGTCAAGCTCGTCTTCGGGGCCGACTACGACCGGACCAGGCTGTCGGAGTACGCGGCCGCGCTGAGCTACGCGCGACACGAGGGGCAAACGGCTGAAAGTATCCACCGTTTCTTCGAATCCCACGAAGGCGGGCTGAAAGGCTGCGTCAACGCCGAACGCGCCGCCCGCAAGTCCACGCGCAGCAAGGCCGGAGCCTGGCACAGCGACATGGCCGCGGCGCGGAAGGCCCTCAGGACGCTCCCGCCCCTGGCCGAGATCGAGGATGCCAGCGGCGGCGAGCGTGAATTCGTCCTCGTCCTCGGGCGGAGATCCGAGGACTGCCCCGGGACCGTGCGGATCGTCCGAATCCTCGACGAACGCGCGGCCGTCGTCGAGGCCATCGTCACCCGCGCCGCCCGCGACGCCGCCCGACGCGACGCTACCTAGTGCATCGGCGCATTCACTTCGTTCACGCCCCCGTGCACCAGGCCTTTGTTGATGCATCAACTTTCCAAACTTCGGCTGTCGCCTCCGTTTGGGTCGATGCACTAGCCCGATGGCCTGAAGCCGAGCCGCCTATCTGAAAAGATTGAAGAGCGTTGTCTGGTCGGGAAGGCCGCTGGGATCGATGCCTTTTTCGGTTTGGTACGCTTCGAACGCTTGCCGCGTCGAATCGCCGAATTCACCGTCGATGTCGCCTTCGTAAAACTCCAATTCGCTGAGGACTTCCTGGGCCCGGCGAATCACGACCTTGTAGTGCCTGAGCGTTGTTTCGCCGTCCGTGACCTCGACCATTTCCAAGGAATTACGGATCCGGAAGGGGACCAACTCCTTGACCATGGCGTCGACGAAGCGGCGCTCGGGGACTTTGGTGCAATAGCTGGCACGAAACCTGCCGATCAGATTAATGTCCTGCCACGGCGTGAGGTCGACGGTGTCCTCGGCCAGGCGATTGTGCCCCGAGAGGTAACCCGCGACCCAACCAAGATAGAAATATTGACTCCCCGGCGAGTCTTCGCCGCCCTGCGCCAAGCCCACGAACTGCTCACAGGTTAATCCCCCTACGCCATCGTAGGCGTATTTACCTTCCTTCGAAGCCGCCTGCGCCAAGACCGGATTGAGTGCCAGCCAAGCCACGGCGAGAAGCCACCATGGTCCACCCGGTCTCACCATGAACCGCGATCCCTTCATGAGTTCATCTCCCGACGCATTGGCGCCTAGCGTAATGGAACGTCCTAACTTGCTGGGGTTTACATCCGGGAGTCAAGAACGGTCTCGCGACCGTCATGGCGATCGTGGGATCGACGACGTCCCGACGAAAATGAATTTGTCGCATCTTCGCGGGGGAAGGTCGAATGGCTGGGCCGAGGCCTTGCCGTCAACGATCAAGCCAGCTTTGGGGGCGTCGCCGCGGGGGTCAGCTCCGCGCTGGAATTGTCGGCGATCTTGGCCCAATTATGATCCCCTATCTCGATGTGACCGGGAATATCTTCCCGCCAAAGCTTTTGGTTTTCTCGTTGAGATTCAGAGTGAGCTTACCGCCCACAATCTCCCAGGTAGAGTCGAGGAAGGGCGCGGTGGCTTGGGCCATGTGGCATCGCTCCGTTTCCCCTCCCCACTCATCGGTAGGGTCGAGGACTGGCGCGTCGGTTGAGATCGAAGTTTGTGTTCCCTGTTGTCTCGTCCTTTCGGTTGCGAGTGTCACATCATCTCGACCAGTTTCCAGCCCCCGCCTCGTCGAACGCCGCATGCGGATTTCCCGCACGACGCTCTCCTGCTTGCTTCGCCTCAAGGTTTATGGGACCACTGGAGCGGCTTTCGGTACAGGCCCCGGGTGCTGTTGAACAGCGTTAAGGTTTGGGTCAGCCACTGCCTACGCCACCGCTTCCAGCCGAAGCCCTTTCGTTTCCGGGCCCGCGACACCCGACATTCTTTTCCACCCGGTTCTTGATGAAGCTGAAGCACTCGCTGGAGTGTCGAACCGCAAAGTAATTCACCCAACCGCGCAGCATCGGATTGATCAATCCCCGATCCACAGGTTGCGATTGGTAACGGCGGAACACATCCTTGATCTAGCGGGGCCGTTCGTTTCGTGAGCTTGGGCGTGTAGTGTGGACGCCATACGCCCCGACGACTGCGGCGGAACTCGAACCCCAGAAAGCCAAAGCTTTCGCCCCGGCCAAGGTCCACGATTCGACTCTTCTCTTCATTGATCTCGACCTGGAGTTCGGCGAACTCCTCCCTCAGTCGTTTTTCCACCGCCACCATCAGCCAGTCATGTTGCAGGTAAATAACTTCATAAAGGCAAAGCTGAACCGCGTTGTGTACCGAGCTATGCTCGTGCGGGCGTACAATACGAAAATAAGCGAACGCAGACGCGTGCTTAATCAACGAGAGTATAATCTGTTGGACTATTTAATTGTTCAGACAGAGCCCATTGACCCATCTTCGGATAACCCTTCACGTCAAATAAAAAATTCGGAACTTAAACAATCTCCATTTATTGTGGAAGCTTATACCAACCGCCCCAGAGTTTGACTCGCGCAAAGGTTTACACGCCAGGTTTTGTGTGATTCAAGGTTGTTGGCAACAAGGGAGTGTGTTCAATGCCAACGATTCCTTTGCGAAACGACTTTGATGCTGAAAGAGTCCGTGTTCTTGCGGCACGGAGCGATGATGGGAACCAGGCGCGACGGCTTTTGTCGATGGCGGCCATCTACGATGGGATGGATCGAGCGTGCGCGGCGGGTATTGGCGGCATGGATCGGCAGACGTTGCGGGACTGGGTTCACCGGTTCAACGCGGGAGGTCCGGCCGGTCTGATCGACCGCAAGCCGAACGGGGCGTTGCGTCGGTTGACGCCGTCGCAAATGGCGGCGCTTTCGCGGGCTATCGAGGCCGGTCCCGATCCCGAACGGGATGGGGTCGTGCGCTGGCGCTGCATCGATCTCAAGCAACTGATCCGAACGCGCTTCGGCGTGGACTATCACGAGCGGAGCGTCGGCAAGCTGCTGGCCGCGCTCGGGTTCTCGCATATTTCCGCGCGCCCGCGCCACGTCGGCCAGGATGCGCGGGCACAGGAGGAATTTAAAAAAAAGTTTTCCCGAACACTTGGCGAAAATCGTAGCGGCACAGCCACCGGACACGCCCATCGAGGTTTGGTTTCAAGATGAAATGCGCGTCGGCCAGAAGAACAGCCTGGTGCGCCAGTGGGCCCCAAAGGGATCGCGCCCGCGCCAGGTCAAGGACCTACGGACCTCTTCGGCGTATCTCTTCGGCGCCATCTGCCCCGAGCGCGGTGAGGGCGCGGCGCTGGTCATGCCGCGCGCCAATACTGAAGCCATGGACCTGCATCTCGAGGAAATCAGCCGGGCCGTTGCCCCAAACGCCCATGCCGTCGTGCTGCTCGACCACGCCGCATGGCACACCACTGCCAAACTCGGCATCCCGGAGAACATCTCCCTCGTGCCTTTGCCACCCAAGTCCCCGGAGCTCAATCCCGCCGAAAATGTCTGGCAATACCTCCGCCAGAACTGGCTCTCCAATCGTGTCCTCGACTCCTATGAAGCCATCGTCGAGGCCTCTTGCCAAGCCTGGAACAACCTGACCGACCAACCTTGGAAGATCATGTCCATCGGCCTCAGAGCGTGGGATCGCACAAGTCAATGTTAAGGGCAGTTGGTATTATAAGAACGTTACCGATAGAACATTTTTGCGAGAACTTATGCGGCTATCCGAAATGCGTTTTATAAAATTCACTAATATTACAGACAAGGGCGGTCCGATCGTCGAGCTAGATTTCGATGCGATCGGGAAGTATTAACTTACTTACAGTATGTTGGAAAACTCGCGGCGCCGGCCCTCTCCCCCTCCCGGCCACCCATATCAGCATACTCTCGTGGGTGGCCGGGAGGGGGAGAGGGCCAGACGCAAAAATGCGCCCACGCACATTTTCGAACGGACACTTAACGTTGTTTCCGTGGACTTTCGGGTCCGTTGACCGCGATAGTGTTCAGGCTTTCCGACGTCTCGCGGCGGTGACGGGGAGGGGGGATGAATCCTCGGGCGGCGGGTCGGCGAGCGCCAGATCCTTGAGGTGACGGCCTTTGAGCGCGGCGCTCACGGCCTTGTCGCGGTCGCCGATCAAACGATCGGCGACGGGGGACTCGGGCAGGCGCTCGAAAGCGAGCTTGCCCTTTTCCTCGGCCTGGCGAACCGCCTTCAGGACGGTTTCGGCGTCGACCTCTTCCAGAGGCCGCGCCGGCAGAAAGGCCGGGGGATCGTCGGCGCTCGGCGCGATCAGGCCGGCGCCTTCCAGATCCGCGATCACCGAATCCATCGCCGCGACCGGAATTCGTAGTTGTTGGGCGATGTCGGCGGCGCTCCACGGCGGCCGCCCACCGTAATAGTTTTCCCCGACCAGGCGGATCACGAGCAAGGAAAGCTTTTCGCGCACCCGGTTACTCAGTCTGAGATTGCCCCGCTCGAGGGTCCGGTATTCGGGATGCTGGTGGTAAAAGGCGACGCTAGCGCCCGCGAGCAGGATCAGCCAGCTCAAATAGAGCCAAAGCAAGAGCACGACGAGGGTCGAGAAGGCGGAATAGATCGCGGTGTACTTGGCCGAGGAAACGACGAAGGAAGCGAATATCCAACCCATGGTTTTCCAAAGAATTCCCGCCACCATCGCGCCCACGATCGCCGAACCCAATTCGACCTTGGTGTTCGGCATGAAGATATAGACGAAGGTGAAAGCGACGATGATCAGCACATAGGGGACGATCGTTCCCAGGAGCTCGAGAAAGAAGCCGACGGTTTCGACCACGGCCACGGCCTCGACGACCGAGGTGCTCATGATCGAGGCGGTGATTCCGAGCGAGGAAAAAACCAGCAGCGGTCCAATGACGATCACGCTCAGATAACCGCTGAATCTCTGGGCCAGCGACCGGTGTTGGGCCACGTGCCAAGTGAAATTGAAGGCCCGTTCGATCTTCTGCATCAGTGAAATGACCGTGAAGACCAACAATCCCAGGCCCAAGGACCCGAGCACCCCGGCCTGAATGTTCTCGACGAACTCGATGATCCGGTCCGTGATTTCGACTCCCTTGTCGCCCAGCGACGTCAACAGATTCAGCAACAAGGGTTCGACCTGGTTGTGGACGCCAAAGCCCTTCAAGACCGAGAAGCTGATCACCAGCAGGGGCACGAGGGACAAAAGGGTCGTATAGACCAGGCTCATGGCCCGCATGCTCAGTTGACCATCGGCCAGATCGCGCACCACCGCGACGCCGGAGCGCAAGAGATCGAACGCCACCGCCCCGGCGCGGGGCCAGTCCGCCGTGTCGACGTCCCAGATCGCACCCGTGAAGAGGTGTTTCAGCTTCGCGATCCGCTCGCCCACGCCGCCCGCCATCATCGCACCTCCCCGCGCGCCCCCGACCTACGCGGACGCCAAGATAACACCCCGGACGCCGTGCCGGGAGGTTGAAAACCCGCTCGAGAACACGGCCGCTCGTCATTTTTTCCAGATCGGATCGGTCAGGGATTCGACCATCGCCGCGTGGGCCCGTTCCTCGTCGGCGCTGATCGGGTGGGGCGGGCGCGCCTCGCGCGGCCGGGACGAAGCCGCCGATTGCCGCGGTCGCTTGGCCTCGGCAAGGCCGAATTGCGGCTGACGACCGCCGACGAGCTCGAGGTAAACCTGGGCCAGCAATTTGGCGTCAAGGAGGGCACCATGGCCGTCTTTGCGCGCTTCCGCGGCAATTCCGAAGCGGCGGCAAAGGGCGTCGAGGTTCGCCTGAGCCCCGGGAAAACGCCGGCGAGCCAGCGCCACGGTGTCGATGGCGCGCTCGTCGGCGATGGCGGGCATGCCCAGGCGCGAGAGCTCGGCGTTCAGAAATCCGAGGTCAAAAGCCGCGTTATGGATGACCAATCGCGCCTCGCCAAGGAAGGCCATCAGCGGCGCCACGACCTCGGCGAACTTCGGTTTGGCGCCGAGGAAGGCCGTCGATAGACCGTGGACCCGGAAAGCCGCTTCCGGCATCGCGCGTTCGGGATTGACGTAGGCTTGAAACTCCCGGCCACTGGGGATCTGGTTCAAGAGCTCGACACATCCGATCTCGACGACGCGGTGACCGTCGCTCGGATCGAGACCCGTGGTTTCCGTATCCAGGGCAACCTCGCGCATCCCTCAATCCCTCTTCAGGGTTCTCATGGCACGGCGGCGGGACGGCGGGGCGGCCAATGTACCCCCCGCCGCGAGGCGAGCATTTTGACGATCCCGCGCACCGCGCACAAGACGCGGCGGCGTCCGAGGCCGGTCCGGATCACGAAATTGGCGGCGCGGATCTTCTCGGCCTCGCCAACCTGCCGGGCTCGAACGCCGGCCAAGCGAGCCGCCGTCATTCCCGCTCGTCGCAAGGCCCGCCGGATTTGCAGGAACCGTGGCGCCGTCACCACCGCGACGGCGTCGCAACGGCGCTCGCCGCCGGTCTCGAACAAGAGCGGCACGTCCAATACCGCCAGCCGCCGCCGCGCCGCCCGGCGCAAAAACCGGTCCCGCGCCGCCGCCGTCAGAGGGTGAAGGATGGCTTCCAGACGAGCCAACCGGGCAGGATCGGAAAAGACCTCGGCCGCGAGCACCTCGCGGTCCGCCCAGGTCCCGCGCGGACCGCTCCGAACGCACTCCGGGAAGGCCCGGGCGACCTCGGCGACGGCCTCGCCCCCCGGGGCGAGCAAGGCGTGTACGGAGGCGTCGGCGTCGAAAACGGCGGCCCCGGCGCGCGCGAAGGCCCGAGCGGTCTCGCTCTTACCCATGCCGATCGACCCCGTCAGCCCAAGGATGAACACCCCTCATCCGCTCCCGCCGTCGACGAGAAACCGGCGCAACCCCGCCGAAACCTCGGCCTCGACACCGAACCAGGCGGCGAATCCGGGACGGGCCTGGTGGATCAACATCCCCAGTCCGTCGACCACGCGGTTGCCCCGCGACGCCGCCGCCGCCAAGAGCGGTGTCCGCAAGGGGACATAAACGATGTCGCAAACCACCGCCTCGGTCGGCAGACCACCAAGGTCGATTTCGAGCCCCGTCTTGCCCCCCATTCCCAGGGTCGTCGCGTTGATCAGGACCACCGCTCCGTCGAGCGCCGCGGACCGGCGCGCCCAGGGCCAGACCGTGATCGGCGCCGCGAGGTCGGAGGCCAGGGCCTCGGCCCGGGCGATGGTCCGGTTGACCAGGCGAATTTCCGCTACCCCGGCGTCCGCCAGGCCGACGCAGACCGCCCTGGCGGCGCCGCCGGCCCCGAGAATCACGGCGGGGCCGGGCCCATTGTTCCAGCCGGGGGCGCCGTCGGCGAGGTTTTCCATCAATCCGAAGGCATCGGTGTTGTCACCGCTCAAACCACCGCCCTCGCCCACCACGACGGTGTTCACGGCTCCGATCCGCCGGGCCCGTTCGCTCAACTGATCGACCGCCGCGAGCGCCGCCTCCTTGTGGGGAACGGTGACGTTGACACCGGCGAAACCGAGAGCGGGAAGGCCTCGCAGACAGCGCTCGAAATCGGCCGGCGCCACGGCCAGGGGAACGTACGCCCCATCGACCCGGTACTGGCGCAACCAGTACCCGTGCAGCCGCGGCGACAGCGAGTGGCGCACGGGCCAGCCCATGACCCCGGCGACCCGAGCGGCGCCGCTCGCGATCACGCCCGAGGGCGGTGAATCGGCGGCCGCCACCGGTTCGCCCATCGCCGCGCTCACCCGCCCACCACCTGATGCTCGCGCAGAAACGCCAGCAGTGGCAGCAACGGCAACCCCAGGATGGCAAAAAAATCCCCTTCGATCGAACTGAACAGCTGGACCCCAAGGCCCTCGAGCCGGTAGGCGCCCACGGCGCCCACGACCGCCTCGCCGGCTTCGTCCAGGTACGCCTCGAGGAAGCGATCCGAAAACGGCCGCACGTGCAGACGGGCAACCTCGCTGTGCCGCCATATCGGGGCCCCTTCCCGGGCGACGCAGACGGCACTGATTTGTTCGTGGACACGACCGCGCAACGCCACGAGATCACGCCGCGCCTCGGCCCTGTCACCAGGCTTATCGAACCACTCGCCGTCGCATTCGAGGATTTGATCGGCTCCGACGACCAAGCTCTGCGGCCGCCGGGCCGAAATCTGGACCGTCTTCATCCGGGCCAGAATCTCCGCCGCGTCGCGAGCCGTGGCGCCGTCCTGGCGCAGCGAATCGCGAATCGCGGCCTCATCGACCGAAGCGGGCTCGACCTCGAGACGCACCCCCGCGCGCCGCAGCATTTCAGCGCGGGTGGTGCTGGCCGAGGCCAACACAATAACAGCTGTCGACGGCGCCTCTCCCTCCATGCCTCAGGAAGGCGCGCCGTCATCCAGGCCATCGACCGAGGGATCGACAAAGTCGTCGCCCCCGCGTCGCCGGGCATGAAGCTGAAGAATCGCGGCGGCAACCTCCTCGATCGAGCGGCGGGTTACGTCGATCGTTGGCCAATGGTTCGCAGTGTACACTCTCCGAGCGGCGATGATCTCATCACGGATACAACCGACATCCACGTAATCGGTTTCCCGATCTTCGCCAAGCCACCGCAGACGATTGCGGCGAACCTCGAGCAGACGATCCGGACTAACGACCAACCCGATAACCAGTGGTGTCTTGATCGTGTTCGCCTCGAAGGGAAGCGCGTAGCCGGGCACGATCGGCACATTGGCCGCCTTGATTCCGCGATTGGCCAGGTAGAAGCACGTCGGAGTCTTCGACGTCCGTGACGGCCCGACCAGGAGCACATCGGCGCGCTCAAGATCCTCCAGCAACTGACCATCGTCGTGATCGAGCACGAAGTGCATCGCATCGATACGACCAAAATACTCGCCATCTAGGGCATGCTGGCGACCCGGCTGACCACGGCTCTTAAGGCCAAGGTAGCTCCCAAGCGTCGCTAATACAGGCTCAAGAACCCGAACCGTTGGCACTTTCAACGGGGCACAACCAACCTCCAACCGCTTACGAAGACTCGCGTCCACCAACGTGAACAAGACAACGCCCGGATGGGCCGCGACCCCGTCGATAACTTGATCAACCTGACGCTTGGTCCGAACCATCGCCCACATGTGTTCGGTCGCTTCCACGCCTTCATACTGAGAAACCGCCGCACGAGCGATACCATTTATGGTCTCCCCAGTGGCATCCGAAACCAGATGAAGATGGAATTTTTTCACGATCCAAGCTCTGTGAGTCGTTTGCTAATCATCGGGACAAATCACCCTTGCGCGGACAATATCGATAAAGGAGTCTCATCTTTCGCTAATTCCCAACAGATCGTTCCCCCTGGAGATAAATCGGAGCGACCATTTCCGCTAGGCAAAATCCACAAATTAAAAATTGTCTCTATCAACAATTTTCCCGTGATTCACAACCCCCTATCAGCCAGGTTTACACCCCAGAAAGACAGACTATTCATCGATTCCTCCCCAACGAACCGCATTTTTCAACACTTTGAACACGTCGGGTTCAATTTGTGACTAAATGATAATCCCCCTTACTCACAGGCATCTACATACTTCAACAATCTTTTTCTAGCGAGAGAAAAAGGGTAAAAGCAGTAGGCCGGATCAAACCACATTTTTCAAAGCGATAACGATTCGGAATTCGATGAGAACATGCAATTAGCCGACCAGTGCGAATGGTTGAGTCGATGGGATGAAATACCGAACAGCGAACGAAGGTGTTAACGAAAAGCCGCTGATGGCCGTTTTTCGAGGCCGGGGCATGAGGCGACCCCCGTTCTGGCTCATGCGGCAAGCGGGGCGTTATTTGCCGGAATACAGGGCCTTGCGGCGTCAGGCGGGGAGCTTTCTAGAGCTCTGTTATAGCCCGGAACTTGCTGCCGAGGCGACTTTGCAGCCGGTGAAGCGGTTTGCCATGGACGCGGCAATTCTGTTTTCGGATATCTTGGTGGTGCTCGATGGGCTGGGCGCTAGGGTCGGTTTTCACGAAGGCGAAGGTCCGCGGGTCGAGCCGGTCCGGGAGATTGGTGGTTTGTCGGGTTTGTCGATCGACGGTGTGGTTGAGCATTTGTCACCCGTTTATGAGACAGTGGCACGAGTCCGCGATGGCCTGCCGAGGGACGTGACCTTGATCGGATTCGCGGGCGCGCCCTGGACGGTGGCGACGTATTTGGTCGAGGGAGGTGCGAGCAAGGATTTTCGCTGGGTCAAGTCATGGGCCTTTGGTGATCCCGAAGGGTTCGGCCAGCTTGTGGATATGGTTATGCGGGCAACGGTCGCGCATCTGGTGGCACAGGCCCGGGAAGGGGCCGAGGTGTTGCAAATTTTTGATAGTTGGGCCGGGGTGCTGCCGCCGCGAGCGTTTGATCGCTGGTGTATCGCTCCGACGTGCGAGATCGTACGGGGTGTGAAAGCGGAATTTCCGGAAATTCCGGTGATAGGTTTTCCGCGGGGTGTCGGGCCGATGATCGGGCGATATGCCGAGCGGACGGGTGTTGACGCCGTCGGCTTGGACTCGGGAGTGGCACTGAACTGGGCGGTGAGCCTGCTCGGCGACGAAATTGTCGTGCAAGGGAACCTCGACCCGGTAATGTTGTTGGTGGGGGGTGATGTCATGGTGGAAGCGATCAAGGAAGGCTTGGCCACGATGCAAGGCCGACCGTACGTTTTCAACCTCGGCCACGGCGTCTTGACCAAAACGCCGGTTGAAAACGTAGCTCGGCTGGCCGAGACGATCAGGAATTGGAATGGCTGAGGCGGTGGGCGGCGACGGAGATCTGACGTCTCATGGACAACGGACCGCGGTGGTCCTCTTCAGTCTTGGTGGGCCGGACGCGCCGGAGGCGGTAAGACCCTTTCTTTTCAATCTTTTCAACGACCCCGCGATCATGCGGCTTCCGGGGCCGCTTCGATGGTGTCTGGCGCAACTGGTTTCTCGCCGCCGGGCGCCAGTGGCGAAGGAAATCTACGCCCATCTCGGTGGACGGTCTCCTTTGCTCGAACGCACCCAGGCCCAGGCCGGCGCGTTGGAGTCCGCGCTCGGCGAGGGGGTCCGGGTATTTATAGCGATGCGGTACTGGCATCCGTTGGTCGAGGAGGCGGCACGGGAGGTTAAGGATTTCGAGCCGGAAAGGATCGTTCTCTTGCCGCTTTACCCGCAGCTCTCGACCACGACCACGACCTCGTCCCTGACGGCGTGGAAGCGTGGCGCGGCGCGGGCGGTGTTGGTGGCACCGACAGCGATGGTGTGTTGCTACCCGACCGAACCGGGGTTCGTGGCGGCTCATGCACGGCTCATCGACGAGGCGCTAGGAGGTGAAGGGTTGGGCAATGCGCGGGTGCTATTCTCGGCGCACGGGCTGCCGAAGAGGATCGTCGCCCAAGGGGATCCGTATGTTTGGCAGGTCGAGCGGACGGTGGCGGCGGTCACGGCGGCCCTCGAGGCGCGGGGTCGGACGATCGATGGCCTGGTGTGCTATCAGAGCCGGGTGGGTCCCCTCGAGTGGGTCGGTCCTTCCACGAGAGAGGCGCTGAGCCAAGCCGGAGCGGAGAAGAAACCGGTGGTCGTGGTGCCGATCGCCTTCGTTTCCGAACATTCGGAAACCCTAGTGGAGCTTGATATCACCTATCGGGAGGTGGCGGAATCGGCCGGCGTACCAGCGTACGTACGGGTTCCGGCGCTGGGCACGGATTCGACATTTATCGCGGCCCTGGCTGGTTTGGTGAGGTGGGCACTGGGCCAGGGAACGGGCACCACGGCGGCGGACGATGCTTGCCGTTGTCCGGGGAATTTCGCTGGGTGCGGCCTAGGAGATAAACTCCGATGAGTGGCGGGATCTATGATTGGATGAGGGGCTTGCACGTGATTTTCGTAATCGCGTGGATGGCCGGGTTATTATATTTGCCGCGGTTGTTCGTCTACCACTGCGGTGCTCCGGCGGGGTCGAACCGGTCGGAAATGCTGAAGACCATGGAGCGCCGCCTATTGCGCGCGATCATGACCCCCGCGATGATCCTATCGTTCACCTTTGGCGGCGCGATCTTGTCCATGTCCGAGTTCGTCTACTGGGACCAGGGCTGGATTTATGTCAAGCTGGTCTTGGTCGTGGGACTAGCCGTGATTCATGGGGCGCTCGCGCGCTGGCGGCGGGAATTCGCCGCCGACGGGAACCGCCACGGCGAAAAGTTCTTCCGGGTCGTGAACGAAATACCGACGTTACTAATGATTGGGATCATCTTGCTTGCCGTAGTCAAACCGTTTTAGGGGATCAATTGGCGCATAACACTCAAGACTCGAGGGACGAGACGCGGCAAAAAAACAGCGTTTGACAGGCGGCCAAAAAAGGGCTTAAAGTTCAAATCTGCTCCCGAGACGATCGGGTGCCGCGCTACTATGATTTATCAATCCAATCTCTAGCCGAGTTTTACGGGGGGCTGAAACCCCGTCGGTGAAATCTTCGCGGCCAAGATTGCGGAATTGATCGGACTTCTTCCGCCTCCCATGTGACGCCATGAATCTTGAAGAGTTAAAGCGTAAATCGCCTGAGGATCTTCTATCCTACGGAGAGGAACTCGGTGTCGATAATGCCAGTGTCTTGCGGAAGCAAGACCTCATGTTCGCGATTCTCAAGCAACTGGCGGGCCAGAACGTCGCGATTTATGGCGACGGGGTTATGGAGATTCTGCAGGACGGCTTTGGGTTTCTGCGGGCGCCGGAGGCGAATTATTTGCCTGGACCCGACGATATCTATGTCTCGCCGAGCCAAATTCGGCGTTTCGCCTTGCGTACGGGCGACACCGTCGACGGGCAGATACGGGCGCCGAACGACGGCGAGCGCTATTTCGCCTTGCTCAAAATCGACAATATCAATTTCGAGGCCCCGGACGCGGCCCGGCATCGGGTCAATTTCGACAATTTGACGCCGCTGTATCCCGACGAGAAATTGGAACTCGAGATCAACGATCCCAAGGAGAAGAGCCTTCTCAGTACCCGGGTGATAGAACTCGTGGCACCCCTGGGCAAGGGCCAGCGGGCCCTCATCGTGTCGCCGCCGCGGGCGGGGAAGACCGTCCTAATGCAGAACATCGCCCATGCGATCGCGGTGAACGATTCCTCGGTCTACCTGCTCGTGCTTCTGATCGACGAGCGGCCGGAAGAGGTCACCGACATGGAACGGTCGGTGAAGGGTGAGGTGATCAGCTCGACCTTCGACGAACCGGCGACTCGGCACGTCCAGGTAGCCGAGATGGTGATCGAAAAGGCCAAGCGCCTGGTCGAGCATAAGCGCAACGTCGTTATCCTGCTCGATTCGATTACGCGTTTGGCGCGGGCCTACAACACGGTCGTCCCGTCCTCGGGCAAAGTCCTGACCGGCGGGGTCGACGCGAACGCGCTGCAACGCCCCAAGCGCTTCTTCGGCGCCGCCCGCAACATCGAGGGCGGCGGCTCGCTGACGATCATCGCCACGGCGTTGATCGACACCGGCTCGCGGATGGACGAAGTGATATTCGAGGAGTTCAAGGGGACCGGGAACTCGGAAATCATCCTCGACCGCAAGCTGGCGGACAAGCGGAACTTCCCCGCCATCGACATGGCCAAGTCGGGAACCCGCAAGGAGGAACTCCTGGTCGACAAGACAATATTGCCCAAGATGTACGTCCTGCGGCGCATTCTGATGCCCATGGGAGCCATCGACGCCATGGAGTTTCTGCTCGAAAAACTTCGTCAATCCAAGAGTAACGGTGAATTTTTCGAATCGATGAATACCTGACAGTCTGTTCGAAAACTCGCGGCGCCGGCTCTCTCCCCCTCCCGGCCACCCACGAGAGTATGTGGGTGGCCGGGAGGGGGAGAGGGACAGACGCAAAAAATGCGCGTCCGCGCATTTTCGAACAGGCTCTGGGGGCGTAGGGGTCTGATCTCAGACCTTGGTTTCCAAGTGTTGAGATGATTTTGTCCAAAAAATAAAATCAATGCTCTAGTGGCGTTTTACGGGATTAGCACAGTGCTGCCGCTGGTGCCGCGCGATTCCAGTGCTCTGTGGGCTTCGGCGACGTCGCGCAGAGGAAACGTTTGGCCGATTTCGACCCGGACCTTTCCTGAAAGAACGACTTCGAAGAAGGCCTCGGCGGCGGCGACCAGCTCGTCGCGTCGCTCGGTGTAGGTGAATAGGGTCGGTCGGGTGAGATAAAGCGAGCCCCGGCGGGACAGCTCGGTGATGTCCAACGGCGGGGCAGGTCCCGATGATTGACCAAAGCTGACGAGAGTCCCGCGCGGCTTGAGACACGCCAGGGAGCCGGCGAACGTATCCTTGCCGACCGAGTCGTAGACGACCGGAAGACCGTTACCGCCGCTGATCCGTTCGACCTCCGCGACGAAGTCCCGGTCCGGCACGACGACAGGATGGTGGCAGCCGTGGGCGGCGGCCAGGCGCGCCTTGGCGGCGTTGCCGACGGTGCCGATGACCCGGGCCCCGAGGGCCGCGGCCCATTGGCAGACGATGAGTCCGACCCCGCCGGCGGCGGCATGGACGAAGATCGTATCGCCGGCCGCGACGGGATAGGCGCGGCGCAAAAGATATTCAGCCGTGAGACCCTTGAGCATCATGGCGGCGGCGGCGCGGTCGCCGATGCCGTCGGGGAGGTGGACGAGACGGTCGGCCGGGAGATTGCGGCGCTCGCAGTAGGCGCCGACGGCGAGGTCATCGACGCCCGCTCCCAGGGCCACGACCTCGCCGGCGCCCTCCAAACCGAGGGCCGTGGGCAGTTCGGGGAGCGGGTAGAGGCTGGTCCGCTGGTAGATGTCGATGAAATTCAGGCCCACGGCGTGATGGCGAATCTGGACCTGCCCGGCGGCGGCAGCCGGGGGTGGGGCGACCTCCTCCCAGATCAAGGCTTCGGCGCCGCCGGTCTCGTGGATACGGGCGGCGTGGGGCATCGGTTCAGGCCAGATGGCGGGCGAGGAAGTCGGCGCTGCGTTGGTCGGCGAGGGCGGCGGCGGCGTGGTCGTAATGTTCACCGCCGACGCGGGCGAAGGCGTGGTCCATCCCGGGGTAGGTATGGCGGGTAACCAGGGAATTCGGGTCCAGCGCCGCGGCGACCTTGGCTTGGGCCTCGGGCGGTACGAAGCTGTCTTTCTCGGCCACGTGCAAGAGCAGGGGGATGCGAACGGCTTCGTCGAGAGCGTCGTCGATTCCGACGCCGTAATAGCCGACGGCGCAATCGACGTCCGAACGGGTGGCCATGAGATAGGCGAGCTTGCCGCCGAGGCAGTAGCCGATGGCCCCGGCCCGGCCGTTGCATCCCTCGACCGCGCGCAAGTGCCCCAGGGCCGCCCGGGCGTCGTCGATCCCGGCGGTTTCGTCGAAGCCTTGGTAGAGTTCGAAGGCCCGCTGCCACTCGGCCTCGCTCTGGTCGGTCAACTGGATTCCGGGCTCCTGACGCCAAAAGAGGTCCGGCACCAGGGCGAAAGTGCCTTTTTCGGCCAAGCCATCGGCGATCGCGCGCATGACTTGGTTGACCCCGAATATTTCCTGGAGCACCAGAATCCCCGCCGCCGGCGTCGCTTCGGGCCGAGCCAGATAGCCCCCGAACGTCTGGCCGCCGCCCGTCGTCACGACAATATCCGTTCCCGTCATGCCCAATCCTCCCATTTTCCGAACAACTCTACTTCTGCGCGCGCTTACGGCCACGTTTCGGCGGAACCTCGCAGTTCTCGTCGCTGGTGCACCAATCCTCGGCCCAACGCTTCATCTTCTCGCGCGCTTCCTCGGATGCGGGCTTGATGGTCCATTGGCCGAAGCTGTTGTTGCTGATCTTGACCAGCTCCATGCTTTCGAGCCGGCTGGCCGCGCGCATGATATTCACTCGAGAAGTCTTGGTTGCTAGGGCCAGCGAAGTGATGACGATATCCGTGTACGGAACCCGGCAGACGATGGTTCGCCCCAGGGGGTCGGATCGGGTTCGGACCACGGCCTCGACTTCTTTCATCCAGGCAAGAACTGTCTCAGCGAGGTCGGGATCCTTGTCCCAGGGATAGGGCTGGCCGCTGGCCGCGCTGGTCACGAGCAGGAGCGCGAGGGAAATCGCCGAGAGCCGAGGGAGGATGGATTGTTTGTTGAGGAACCGGGGAGCCGATGACCTTATCCGCCAAGGACAGACCCGGTTCCTCGGTTTAGCTTGGGGGAAGGCCGTGAACACCAAAGACGGAATCCTCTTCGTTTCGGTCGGGATCGCGGCGCGCTCCCACGACGAGGGGCATCACCGCGCCACCCCGCATTTGTCATCGCTGGCGCCCGAATGATCGGCCCAACGGCGCATTTTATCATGCGTCCCCCCCGGACACCCGAATGTTTTTGCCATCAAAAGCCGTGGTTGGGGACCAAGTGGACCAAGACCAAGCGTTGGCGCCCCATGATTGCCTGCCGCGGCGATCGATGTACCGGCACCAGACTCATCGCCTACGCGACCGGGAAGCCCGTTACGCGAGTTTGGTGGCCGGTCGGTCGTTGAGATCGTCGCGCCGTACGACAGGGGCTGGATTCACATCTCAAGTGCAACACCGAGGTTTATGAGGAAGGCCTCGGCGGGAGTTTTGAAACCGAGGCATTTTCTGGGTGTGGAATTGAGGCACCAGGCGAGGTCGTCGACGTCACGGGGTGTGTAGTCGGTGATGTTGGTTTTGCGGGGCATATCTCGTCGGAGTAAGCCGTTGGTGTTCTCGATGGTGCCGCGCTGCCATGGCGAGTGGGGATCGCAGAAATAGGCGTGTAAACCGAGTTGGTTCTCCAGTTCGCGATGGCCGGCGAATTCGGAGCCGTTGTCGAAAGTGATGGTCTGGCGGGCGCGGTCGGGAAGGCAGCCGAGGCTCGCCTGCACGGCCTCGCGGGTTTCCCGCGCGGTTTTGCTTTCCAAACAAGCAGTGAGCGTGAAACGAGTCATGCGTTCACACAGGGTCAGCAGGTTGGCCCGCTGGGTGCGGAACTGCATCAGGTCTCCTTCCCAATGCCCGAATTCTTAGCGCGAGGCCACGGTTTCCGGGCGTTGCGCGATCGGACGGCGGTTGGGGATCGGTTCCCGGCGGCGCTTGAAATAGCGCCGTCCCTGCCCCCGGGTTTAACCCGGGGCAAGAAACGATACAGCCTTTCCGGGCGTACCTTGGTCCGGTAGATGAAGCGGTAGATTGTCTCGGGGCTCACGGTGTGCTCTGATCCGTCGAGCTTGAGCCTGCCGGCAATCTGCTCCGGCGACCATCCCTTGAGCGAAGTCGGTCGCGGACCCAGTCGCCGAGCCGGCTCAGGCGCTCGATCCGCGATACCCTCCGACACCGCGATAGGGCGATACGTTCCGCCGATGCTGCCTTGTAGCCGCCCTTGGGCAGCGAATTCCGCTTCAACTCACGCCAAATGGTGGTCGGGTGCCGGCCCATCAGGCGAGCAATTTCGCGACGAGATTTACCGGCTTCATGAAGCCAGTAAATCTCAATTCGATCGTCAAATACGAGCTGATCATATTGTGTTCCCATAGCAACTCCAGATCATACCGGTGTTGCACTTGGTTTGTGAGTTTAGGCCCCTGCCAGAAATTCGTTATAGAGACCCATGTTTTTAGCAAGTACACCGACTTCCGGGGCAAACACCTCAGTGGGCACTTTCTCCGGGTGACACAGTTTTTTTCGGCAAGGGATTTCATTTCGCCCCTGGATACCCAGAAACAATTTTCCACAATGAGAAATCCGAAATGGATTACCGCGACACTGCCAACAACTAAATTAGGTGAAGAATTCCATTAGGATACTCCTCCGAACGTGTATCGATTAACGTCTCACAACCTGCGGTCGCCAGGAAAACGTCACCGCGCATCAACAGCGGATCACAATCAACGCCGCCGCAAAATTCCGTTAATCACCGCCTAATACCAACCGCCCTAGAGTTTGACTCGCGCAAAGGTTTACACGCTAGGTTTTGTGTGATTCAAGGTTGTTGGCAACAAGGGAGTGTGTTCAATGCCAACGATTCCTTTGCGAAACGACTTTGATGCTGAAAGAGTCCGTGTTCTTGCGGCACGGAGCGATGATGGGAACCAGGCGCGACGGCTTTTGTCGATGGCGGCCATCTACGATGGGATGGATCGAGCGTGCGCGGCGGGTATTGGCGGCATGGATCGGCAGACGTTGCGGGACTGGGTTCACCGGTTCAACGCGGGAGGTCCGGCCGGTCTGATCGACCGCAAGCCGAACGGGGCGTTGCGTCGGTTGACGCCGTCGCAAATGGCGGCGCTTTCGCGGGCTATCGAGGCCGGTCCCGATCCCGAACGGGATGGGGTCGTGCGCTGGCGCTGCATCGATCTCAAGCAACTGATCCGAACGCGCTTCGGCGTGGACTATCACGAGCGGAGCGTCGGCAAGCTGCTGGCCGCGCTCGGGTTCTCGCATATTTCCGCGCGCCCGCGCCACGTCGGCCAGTATGCGCGGGCACAGGAGGAATTTAAAAAAAAGTTTTCCCGAACACTTGGCGAAAATCGTAGCGGCACAGCCACCGGACACGCCCATCGAGGTTTGGTTTCAAGATGAAATGCGCGTCGGCCAGAAGAACAGCCTGGTGCGCCAGTGGGCCCCAAAGGGATCGCGCCCGCGCCAGGTCAAGGACCTACGGACCTCTTCGGCGTATCTCTTCGGCGCCATCTGCCCCGAGCGCGGTGAGGGCGCGGCGCTGGTCATGCCGCGCGCCAATACTGAAGCCATGGACCTGCATCTCGAGGAAATCAGCCGGGCCGTTGCCCCAAACGCCCATGCCGTCGTGCTGCTCGACCAAGCCGCATGGCACACCACTGCCAAACTCGGCATCCCGGAGAACATCTCCCTCGTGCCTTTGCCACCCAAGTCCCCGGAGCTCAATCCCGCCGAAAATGTCTGGCAATACCTCCGCCAGAACTGGCTCTCCAATCGTGTCTGCGACTCCTATGAAGCCATCGTCGAGGCCTCTTGCCAAGCCTGGAACAACCTGACCGACCAACCTTGGAAGATCATGTCCATCGGCCTCAGAGCGTGGGATCGCACAAGGCAATGTTAAGGGCGGTTGGTATTAGTGCGTGATTGGCGGCAGCGCGAGTGTGCAGGCCGCAACGCGAGTGAATGCCGAGCAAGCCTCGAAAAGGACGATGTGCACACGACGACCCTTTCGGGGAAGGTGTCTGGGTGGATGAGCGAAGAGTACGCCCAGGTGCTGCGCCGGGGTCGTGGCCGCAGCATGGGGAAAGCGCAGGCAACAGCCCCAAGGGGCGGTCAGGGATGACCAACCGGACGCCCGTGAGGGGCAGGCCGGGCCTCCTGGGGTGGCGGAGAGGTGTACCGTGGCGGCCGGGTAACGCCGGCGGAGGGAAGGGACCTCAGTTCAAGACAGACGCAAGACGCGGTGAGGGACCAGGAGATTGGGCAACCCTCCGAAGAGTGAACTGCGGAGGGCGTTGCCTGCGAAAGCGAAAGCCGGCTATCGCTTCTACGCCCTGTATGTTGTTCGGCGTGGAATATTGACCCCCTATTGGGGGTTATCGGCGTCCAAAATTGACCCCCCTGGTTTTGTGCTCTTGAACACACCTCGTTGTTTGGACAGACGAGGTGGGGGAGATGCTGGTTGTGGAGACGATTGCGCGGATCCGTCGGGATCATCTGGTGAGGGGTGTTCCGATCAAGAAGATCGCCCGGGATTTGAGGGTTTCGAAGAACACGGTGCGCAAGGTGGTGCGGGGTGATGAGACCTCGTACAGCTACGCGCGCAAGATCCAGCCGATGCCGAAGCTGGGGCCGTGGGTGGGTGAGCTGGAGCGCCGGCTTGAGGCCAACGAGAAGAAGCCGCGCCGGGATCGTCTGTCTCTGCTGCGGATTCATGAAGACCTTGCGGCTCTGGGTTATGGCGGCGGCTACGACGCGGTGCGCCGCTACGCCAGGGCCTGGCGTCGGCGGTGGCGGCTGTTGTCGCCGTTGCAGGGTTTTGTGCCGCTGAGCTTCGATCCCGGCGAGGCCTACCAGTTCGACTGGAGCCACGAATACGCGCGCCTGTCGGGTGTGACGACCAAGGTAAAGGCAGCGCACATGCGGCTCTGCTACAGCCGCATGCAGCTGGTTCAGATCTTCCCGCGCGAGAGCCAGGAGATGGTCTTCGAGGCGCACGAGCGGGCCTTCCACTTCTTCGGCGGGGTCTGCCGGCGGGGCATCTACGACAACATGAAGACGGCGGTGAGCACGGTGTTCGTGGGCAAGGAGCGCGCCTACAACCGGCGCTTCCTGGAGCTGTGCTCCCACCATCTGGTGGAGCCGGTGGCGTGCACTCCGGGTGCGGGCTGGGAGAAGGGCCAGGTTGAGAGGCAGGTGGGTGACGTCCGCGGCCGCCTGTTCGTGCCCAGCCCGCGGGGCCGCTCTTACGCCGAGATCAACGCGTGGCTGAAGGATCGGTGCATCGAGGACGCCAAGAAGCGGCCGCATCCGACGATCGAGGGCAAGACGGTGTGGCAGGTGTTCGAGGAGGAGCGCCCCTTCCTGATGGCCTATCGCGGCCCCTTCGACGGCTTCCACGCCACCGAGGTATCGGTCTCCAAGACTTGTCTGGTGCGCTTCGACAACAATCACTACAGCGTGGCGGCCCGTGCCGTCGGGCGGACGGTCGACGTGCGGGCCTATGCCGATCGGATTGTCATCCGCCAGGATGGCGAGACCGTTGCCGAACACCCCCGGAGCTTTGGACGCGGGGAGATCGCTTACGATCCGTGGCACTACGTGCCGATCCTGACGAGGAAGCCCGGTGCGCTGAGGAATGGCGCGCCTTTCAAGGGTTGGCAACTGCCCGGCGCGCTGGGCCGCATGCGGGCGCGGCTCACCGGCCGCGACGACGGCGATCGTCAGATCGTCAAAATCCTCGCGGCGGTGCTGGAGGACGGGCTGAAGGCGGTCGAGGCGGCCTGCGCCGAAGCGCTCGCCTGCGGCGCCTGCAGCGCTGATGTTGTGCTCAACATCCTCGCCCGGCACCGCCAGCCGCCGCCGCCGCCGGCCATCCCGACGCCCGAGGGCCTGCAGCTTCGCCACCAGCCGGTGGCCGACTGCCGCCGCTACGACCGCCTGAGGGAGGCCGGTCATGGAGCGTCATGATGTGCTGGCGATGATGACGGCGCTGAAGCTTGCAGGCATGCGCGCCGCCTACGACGACATCCTCGCCGACGGGCTCAAGCGCCGTCATCCGGTGCAGCAGATCATCGGTACGCTGCTGCAGACCGAGGTCGCCGACAAGCAGGCGCGCTCCATCAAGTACCAGATGACGTCCGCCAAGCTGCCGACGGCCAAGGAGCTGGCCGACTTCGACTTCGCCGCTTCCCCGGTCAATGAGCCCCTGATCCAGGAACTCGCCGGCGGCGACTTCCTGGAGAGCAAGCGCAACATCGTGCTGGTCGGCGGCACCGGCACCGGAAAGACCCATCTCGCCGTCGCCATCGCCCGCGCCTGTATCCGAAAGGGCGCCCGTGGCCGCTGCTACAACGTCGTCGACCTGGTCAACCACCTCGAGGCCGAACTCCGCTCCGGACGCCAAGGCCGTACCGCGGACCAACTCGTCCGACGCGACTTCGTCATCCTCGACGAACTCGGCTACCTGCCCTTCGCACAGGCCGGCGGGCAGCTGCTGTTCCACCTGATGAGCCGGCTCTACGAGCGCACCTCGATCATCGTCACCACCAACCTCGCTTTCGGCGAATGGCCCTCTGTCTTCGGCGACCCCAAGATGACCACCGCGCTGCTCGACCGCCTGACCCACCATTGCGAGATCATCGAGACCGGCAACGAGAGCTGGCGCTTCAAGAACCGCTGCTGACCCGGCAGGCCGTGCCTGCGGCCCGCTTGCCCCGGTGGGTCAACAGGCACCCCCCACGCGGCTTCGCTCCGCGCACCGCAAGGCGCTACACGAAGCCGCGCGGGTCCCCCCTATCGGCTACCGGGACAACCTCCGCCGTGCCACTCAGGGGGTCAATATTGCACGCCGATAGGGGGTCAATTTTGCACGCCGATTGACAACCTGTACGACAAGGTTAGCCGTGAAGACATTCTGGCTCATGCCCAGTGCCGCTCCAACAAGGGTTGTAAAAAATGCACTGCGATTGAGTTTCAACGGCCTATCCTCCTCGGTACAACTGTTTTTGAATCCGGCGCAAGCACCCAGAATCGCTGTCAACCGCGTTCGCGGTGATGATTTTATACGGGCCACGACGCGCGACACACTGGAATGAACAGGTGAGGCCCTGTATTCATGGACGATGACGACAATTTCACAGGCCAGCGCCGGAACGGCGGCGCGTATTCACTTTGCGATCGTTGATTCGCCACTCGACCGCTTACTGGTGGCGGCGACGGCAAAGGGTCTTTGCGCTCTCTTCATGGATTCCCGCGATGCCCCCTTGCGGCGGGCCCTGGCGGCGCTGTTCCCGGCCGCCCGGGTGGAGGGCCGCAACCCTGTCCTCGCCGACGGGTTGGCCGCGATCCTCCGCCATCTACGGGGCCGGGAGGTTCCCCTCGAGGTTCCCGTCGACGTCGCCGGAACCACGTTCCAGCACCGGGTCTGGGCCGCCCTGCGGGCGATTCCCTACGGCCAGTTGCGCAACTACGGCGACATCGCCCGAAGGTTGGGACATCCCGGCGCGGCGCGCGCCGTCGCCCGAGCCTGCGCCACCAATCCGCTGTCGGTGGTGATCCCCTGCCATCGCGTGGTCCTCGCCGACGGCGGTCTGGGAGGCTACCGTTGGGGCATTGAACGCAAACGCGCCCTCCTCGCCCGCGAAAGCGAACTCGCGTCCCCGACATTGCCGCTCCCTGGCGCCGCGACCGCCTGAGGCCGGCTGCCGCAATTTCGCCCCTTGTTCCATGAGGTACCCGTCGCAGAGGCAAATCAACAACCTCATCTGAATCCACTGGGTCAAGGGACATGTGGCCGCGGAATGTTCGTGAATTTCGCGGCATCCGTCTTCATTCGCCGATTCGGGTAATGGCGCCAAATGAGTGGGCGGGGCCCGAAAATCAATTCGTGAAAGTATGCGTTGTGACGTCTCGCTTCCGTGCCCTGCGTGGGTTTGTAGCGACAGTGGTCGTGCTTGCGGCGATTGGCGTCCCCAGCGGTGGGGCGGAGGAAGGTGGCGAAAGCAAACCCTCGTCGGAAGAGGCGCGCATTGAGGCGCTGCGTGAAACGGCGGCTTCGCTCGGCGAGGAGGGCCGGATCGAGGAAGCGCTCCGGGTTGCCCGGGAGGCGGTCGAATTGAGTCTGCGGATCTTTGGCGCGGAACATCCGCAGCTCGCCCACAGTATCTTGAGCCTCGGTTACCTGATCGAGGAGGAAGATCGATTCGACGAGGCCGCCGGCCTCTACCGGCGGGCCCTGGAGATTCGGATCAAGGCCCACGGACGCACCCACACCGATGTCGCCGAGAGCCTCAACGACCTGGGGATCGCCGCCGACGCCGACGGTCGGTTCGAGGAGGCCGCGGAATTCTACCAACAGGCGGTGGACGTTTGGATCGCGCTTGAAGACCACGAGGACGTCGCCGTCGGATTGAGCAATCTCGCCTCCGTCTTGCGCGAGCTGGGCCGCTACGACGAGGCCGAGCCCCTTCACGAACGGGCCCTCGAAATCTATCACCGCCTCGATGATTACGATCCCCTCGACGAGTCCTACGCCCATCGTGCGTTGGCGCAGCTCTACGCCGCCAGCGAGCGTCCGGAGGAGGCGATATCCGCTTATCGGAAGGCCCTCGCCATCAAGGAGGAAGTCCTCGGAAAGATGCACGCCGACGTCGCCCCGATCGTCAATGATATCGCCGGACTGTTGAAGCAGCAGAAGCGATTCGGCGAGGCCGAGACCATGTATTTGCGGGTCCTGGAAATCGATCGAACCACCTTCGGCCCTGATCACGAGAACACCGAGAACGACCTCGTGAATCTGGCGTTCGTTTATCGTGACATGGGTCGCTTCGACGACGCGGACAGCACCTTCAGGCGCGCCCTCGCGGGGATCGAGGAGCGCCTCGGCCCCGATCATATCGAGGTTGCGGAGCGGCTCGACGAGATCGCCGAGGTGAACCAGCGCCGGTTTAGCATCGAGGAGGTCGTTGGGCTTTTCCGTCGGGCGTTGGCGATTCGCGAGGCCAGCCTCTCCGACGACGATCCCGACATCGCCCAAAACCTCGCGCGTTTGGGAACTGCCCTGAGCATTCTGGGGCGTTACGGCGAGGCGGAACCACTCTTTCAGCGAGCCCTCGACAGCTATGAAAAAACCCCGAGCGACACAGGATTCATTTTCAGTTTGGTCTACCTCGCCGACGCCCACCGTGGCCTCGGTCGTTATGAAGAGGCGGAAGCGGCGCTGTTGCGCGGGCTGAAGATTCTCGAGGACGCGGGCGGCGGCCCCGGATCCGGATTGACCGATACGCTCAACCTGCTCACAAAGCTGTATAAGGAGCTCGGGCGCTACTCCGAGGCCCTATCCGCTCAAGAACGGGGGCTTCGTCTGGTCGAAGAGTTTTACGGGCCCGACGACGAAAGAGTCGCGACCGCCGCCAACAATATTGGCGTGCTGCTCTCGATCCAGGGCCGCTATGGGCCGGCCGAACGCTACTACCGCAAGGCCCTCGGAATTCTCGAACGCACCTACGGGGATGACCATCCCAACATCGCGAGATTGCTGAATCAGGTCGCCGAACTCTATCTCGCCCAGGGACGCTACGCCGAAGCCGAGCGCCTTCACCTGCAATCCCTCGAGATCAAGGAAAAGACGTTCGGACCGGAAAGTCGCGACTTTACCGAGACCCTCGATCAATTGGGAAGCGTCTACTATAGCCAGGGGCGTTACGGAGAGGCGGAGAAACTGCATCTGCGTTCGATCGCAATCGAGGAGATGTTGCTCGATTCGGATCATTTCGGTCTCGCCCGCGCCCTCAACAATCTCGCCCAAGCGTATTACGGCCAGGAACGATACGCCGAGGCCGCGACCCATCTCGAACGGTCGCTCGAGATCATCGAAGGCGCGCTCGGGACCCACCCGGAAGTCGGGACCGCGATCAATAACCTAGCCGAGGTCTACCGGGTCCAGGGGAATCTGGACGAGGCCGAGGCGCTGTTCGAGCGATCGGTCGATATGAGACGCGCCACCCTCGGCCAAGATCACCAAAAATTGGCTGAATCCTTCAACAATCTTGCAACCGTCTACATCCAACGCGAGCGCTATGAGGAAGCCGCGGATCTCTCACGCCAGGCCGTGGAAATACTGGAGGGCGCGTTCGGGCCGGATCATCCCCGGGTCGCGATTGCCGTCAACAATCTGGCCGGAGGCCTATTCAAGCAAGAGAAATTCGACGAGGCCATCACCCTGGCGCGCCGCGTAACCGCTCAACTGCAGGCCCGATTCGGTCGCGGACAAGGGGCGAAACAAACGGCCTGGGAAAGTGAACAGCGTTCGCGAAGGGCGGACTTCTTGTTTCACGTCGGCCTGCTCGTTCGATTCATCGATCGGGGCGATCGCGACGCCTTGATCGCGGAAGCCTTCGAGGTGGCCCAATTGGCGCGGACCTCGCGGACGGCGCACGCCCTGGAGCGGATGGGGGCGCGATTCGCGGCCGGGTCCGACGCGATGGCCGATACGGTGCGGCAACGGCAGGATACCCTGGATCGCTGGCGCCGGACCGACACGGCCCTGGTACGGGCGCTGAGCGACGCCACCAAAATTCGTGATTCGAAGGCGGTGAGGGTGTTGCGGGACGAGCTTCGGCAACTGGGAACGCGCCTGGAGGCGCTCGACGCGGAATTGAGCGCGGAGTTTCCGGGATACGCCGAGCTCGCCAACCCCCGGCCTCTCCCGTTGGCGGACGTTCAAGCGTTGCTGAGGCCCGACGAGGTGCTGGTCACGTTCTTGATCAACGAGGCGGAAACCTATCTCTGGACCGTCCGCCACGACGACGCGGAGATGACGCTTCTCGGCGTCGGAGAAGATGCCCTGGGGGACGCCGTGCGGCGGCTCAGGCCCGCCGTCAATCCTACGACCGGGCGCCTGCGAAGGTATCCGGTCGACAAGGCGCTTCAGGTCTACCGCGAACTCCTGGCGCCGGCGGAAGAGTGGTTGAGCCAGGCGCGGTACCTCCTCGTCGTCCCCGACGGCGCCCTGCAAAGCTTGCCGCTGGGCGTCCTGGTGACCGCCGAGCCGGCCGGGAAGGGCGACGAAGCCGGCGGCTATCGCGAGGTCCCCTGGCTGGCCCGCAAGTATGCCATGACGGTGTTGCCCTCGGTCTCTTCCCTGCGGGCCCTGCGCGGTTTCGCGGAGCGGTCCCGGGCGGCCAAGCCCTTCATCGGTTTTGGCGACCCGAAGCTCGACGGGGATCCGGGGGGGGGCCGAGGAGTCTCGATTCCGCCGCCTTGACGCGGAGCGGCCTGGCCGACGTCCGCGCCCTGCGCTCCCTGGTGGCGCTGCCGAACACGGCCGACGAACTCCGCACCATGGCCGCTGTTTTCGGGGCCGGAGAGGAGGTCGTCTTCCTGCGCGAGCAAGCGCGCGAGGAGACGGTACGGAACACGGAGCTGGCCGATTTCCGGGTCATCGCCTTCGCCACCCACGGCCTGATGGCGGGCGATTTTGCCGGCGCCCTGGAGGAGCCGGCGCTGGTGCTGACCCCGCCCCCGGAAGCGAGCGAAGACGACGACGGCCTCTTGACCGCCAGCGAGGTGGCCCGGTTGCGGCTCAACGCCGACTGGGTCGTGCTCTCGGCCTGCAACACCGCCGCCGCCGACGGCACCCCGGGGGCGGAAGGTCTCTCGGGCCTGGCCAAGGCCTTCTTCTACGCCGGCAGCCGAGCCTTGCTGGTGACCCACTGGTCGGTCGAAACCGTTTCGGCCCAATAAGCTAACGACGGGCATGTTCACGGAACTGGCGGAGAACCCGGACATGGGACGGGCGGAAGCCCTGCGCCGATCCATGCAAGCCCTCATGGAGGACGACGACAACCCCCAATACGCCCACCCCTTCTTCTGGGCCCCCTTCGCCGTCGTCGGCGAGGGCGGGAGCTACGCGGTCCATTGACAAAACGCCCGCCTGCCATTGCAACTTCCAGTTCCAGGATCCGACCCCACGCAGTAAGTGTTCGGTGAGCCGCGCCGAACCCCGGACTCTTGTCCGCCTTAGATTTGACGAAGGCGGATGATTCGGGGGAGGGCGGGCGAATAGATCCCGGTCCTCCGAAGCTTCAGCGAAGGACGGACGCGGCCAGAAATACTAAAAGAATTTCGGGAATGGGTACCATTTAATTTCCATTCGCCCCGGATCACAACGCCATTCTGAGCAGTCGATAGAGCACATATAGACCGCTGAGAAACATTAGCGCCCCCGGTACGAACATTTCCAAACGTGCCAGCCCGAAACGAAAACGCGGTTTCCGGTTTTCGTCCTTTGTTGAACCTCCATCTGCGGAGCTTGAAAAAATATTCCACTCAAGTTCAAAGGGGCGAATGGAAAAATGGCGTTCCATCGTTGCAATTACTTTGAACTTGGCTTTTGCGAGCCGCCGAAAATGTCTTATGCCGGAAAACCAAACGAGAGATACAACAAACGCCGGGGCAACGATATACATTGGATCAATATCCTTGATTGTTCCAAGGGCAGTCACTCCCGCCGCCATCAACGTCAAAAATACAGCGGTCAGTTGCAATCTGCGTTGCTCATTAGCAGTAATCGTTCCGACAAATACCTTGTAGAGCTCCAATATCTCCTCTTTGTCCGTCATTTAGCTAACGATCTCTATAAAGCTGCCAAATCTTTCTGATTAATGGCTCTTTGTTCCATCCCACAACGGCTGTTGCGGCATCTCTTACAGTGGACGATTTTCTTTCCTGACCCCAGGGATCAACTGCTAATATTGGCTTATTATAATTCTGCGAGCCATTGATTTCTTTTCCTGATTACGCACTTTCCTCCGAGGATTTGGTATGGTACAAAAGGTGAGCATCCGCTGGTTTTTCAGGAGGTTTGCGATGTCGAGGAATGCGGTTCAGTTGGGGTTGAGTTTGGGGCGGTTTCGTGAACTTATACCAACCGCCCTTAACATTGACTTGTGCGATCCCACGCTCTGAGGCCGATGGACATGATCTTCCAAGGTTGGTCGGTCAGGTTGTTTCAGGCTTGGCAAGAGGCCTCGACGATGGCTTCATAGGAGTCGAAGACACGATTGGAGAGCCAGTTCTGGCGGAGGTATTGCCAGACATTTTCGGCGGGATTGAGCTCCGGGGACTTGGGTGGCAAAGGCACGAGGGAGATGTTCTCCGGGATGCCGAGTTTGGCAGTGGTGTGCCATGCGGCTTGGTCGAGCAGCACGACGGCATGGGCGTTTGGGGCAACGGCCCGGCTGATTTCCTCGAGATGCAGGTCCATGGCTTCAGTATTGGCGCGCGGCATGACCAGCGCCGCGCCCTCACCGCGCTCGGGGCAGATGGCGCCGAAGAGATACGCCGAAGAGGTCCGTAGGTCCTTGACCTGGCGCGGGCGCGATCCCTTTGGGGCCCACTGGCGCACCAGGCTGTTCTTCTGGCCGACGCGCATTTCATCTTGAAACCAAACCTCGATGGGCGTGTCCGGTGGCTGTGCCGCTACGATTTTCGCCAAGTGTTCGGGAAAACTTTTTTTTAAATTCCTCCTGTGCCCGCGCATCCTGGCCGACGTGGCGCGGGCGCGCGGAAATATGCGAGAACCCGAGCGCGGCCAGCAGCTTGCCGACGCTCCGCTCGTGATAGTCCACGCCGAAGCGCGTTCGGATCAGTTGCTTGAGATCGATGCAGCGCCAGCGCACGACCCCATCCCGTTCGGGATCGGGACCGGCCTCGATAGCCCGCGAAAGCGCCGCCATTTGCGACGGCGTCAACCGACGCAACGCCCCGTTCGGCTTGCGGTCGATCAGACCGGCCGGACCTCCCGCGTTGAACCGGTGAACCCAGTCCCGCAACGTCTGCCGATCCATGCCGCCAATACCCGCCGCGCACGCTCGATCCATCCCATCGTAGATGGCCGCCATCGACAAAAGCCGTCGCGCCTGGTTCCCATCATCGCTCCGTGCCGCAAGAACACGGACTCTTTCAGCATCAAAGTCGTTTCGCAAAGGAATCGTTGGCATTGAACACACTCCCTTGTTGCCAACAACCTTGAATCACACAAAACCTAGCGTGTAAACCTTTGCGCGAGTCAAACTCGCGGGCGGTTGGTATTAGCGAGGAGAAATGTCGGGCGGTGGTATTCGGCTGGCGCTGGCCGAAGGGTTTTGTTTGTCCCCGCTGTGCCGGTGATCGCTACAGCGAGCACAAGAGTCGGCGGCTGTATCAGTGCAGCGGCTGCCATTACCAGGTGTCGTTGACGGCGGGGACGATCTTTCATGCGACCCACCTGGCGCTGATCGTATGGTTCGAGGCCCTCTACCTGATCAGCCAGTCGAAGAAAGGGATTTCCAGCCTCGAATTGGGGCGCCGGCTCGGGGTCAGCTACAATACGGCGTGGAAGATGCATCACAAACTGATGCAGGTGATGCTTGAACGCGAGGAAAACAAGCCGCTGGGCGGCGAGGGCAAGCGGATCGAGATCGACGACGCCTATCTGGGGGGCGCCCGGCGCGGCGGTAAGCGGGGCCGTGGCGCACCCGGCAAAACGCCTTTCGTGGCCGCCGTGGAAACCACCGCCGAGGGTCGGCCGCACCGGCTCAAGCTCACCCGGGTGAAGGGCTTCCGCAAGGCAGAGATCGAGAAAATGTCGCGCCGCGTCTTGACCCCGGGAAGCACCGTCGTCAGCGACGGCCTGAGCTGCTTCACCGCCGTCACCGCGGCTGGCTGCAGCCATTATCCCGCCGTTACCGGCAGCGGACCCCAGGCCGCCAAATGGGCCGCCTTCAAATGGGTCAATACGACCCTCGGTAACGTCAAGAACAGCCTCCGCGGGACCCCATCCGTCCCAAGCACGCACCGCGATACCTGGCCCAGTTCGAATACCGCTTCAATCGCCGCTACCGCCTGGACGAGATGATCCCCCGCCTCGCCTGGGCCGCCCTACGCACCCCGCTCATGCCCTACAACCTCCTCAAACCCGCGGAGCAAAGTGCGTAATCAGGTTTCTTTTTGAATCCATTTACTGTATTCGGCGTACATGCCAGTCGGGATGACAATTACATGACTGAGTCTGATCTTACCGTATATAGTTTCTTGCAGCAGGCGCGCGCTAGGAGCATTATGAATTGGATCATTCCGAGGAACGGAAAAATCCCGAAAATCCAGTGATGCTTGTCCAGCGCTCCAGTTTTCCCCGAAAATCCATTTTGAGAGCGTGTCATAGTGGCCGGAGTAGCTCCAGGAATGGCTGATAAAAACATGAATTTGACGCGTGCTCACGATATCCTCCTAAATTTGTGCTGCGCGTAATGGTTGTCTTTATATGAGGACATACACAGTACGGCAAAGGGCCTCTTTCTCCGGAATAGCTATTATCGCGCTGGGTAGCTGTATTTTGGCTTCACCCTTGACGACAATGTGCCTGGAGGATACGCCTCTAGATCTTATCCTAAGTGGTGGATTACCCGAAAAATGGCTGCTCTCGGAGCAACGGTAAACGGGAAATACCAGCACGTTGAAAACCTCCGCAAATCTCCCTATGTCATTGACATGGGAAAAAGGCATAGATTCAATCGATGATTGATTGTCCCGAATTTCTTGAGGAGAGATTAGACTTCGCTCTAGAGCAGAAGCTCTTTTAAAATGCTCATGCTCGAATGAAAAATCATCAGCAATATCATATTGTTACCCTCTTAGCCGACAAATTAACTGTGTCGGTAGGTAGATCAGTATGGTTGTATAGGGTTAAGTCTCGGATCGTTTACGCTCCTTTGCGCGGGCTGCTGAACCTCTTCAAACCGACGCTGCCGAACCCGCCTTCTCCTCGAATTAATGCCAATTCAGAATTCGAAAAAGTTGCACGCGCCTTGGCTCGCTTATGGTTGCAGTCAAAGGCAATCCGCCTGTATGGCGATTGTCACAATATTAAAAGGTCTCCTCGTCAAATAAACGCTCCTAACGCGCAAGATACGGATCAGTGCTTCTTGACCGCGTTTACCGGAGCCTTTAACAATGACGATCGAAGTAGTACTAGGAACTTTCAAGGTTATTTTGCAATGTGATTTAGCGACGCTAATTACGTTTGCGTCTCTTATATTCGCAATTCTGTTTTCAAGAAGAAGATCGTAATTTATTCCGAGAAAATATTGGTTCCCGCTTCGGTTGTCACTAGCGTTGTATTGGTGACCAACGAAATTACGAAGTGATATCCATAGTCACCGTTATCAAATTTCCTTGGAGGGCAGAAAATTCCCAGTTTTGGAAAAACCTGCGCGAGACATTATATTAAGTGTAGCGTCATCAAGGACGCGGAAAGGAGGTCGATATGAGCGGCTGGCTTAGCCGTTACATAACGGCCTTCTTCGGTAAACACCCTGGAGCGAGGGATAACCACGACCCCTCCCGGACGGCCTGCTGGTGAGAGCAGCAAGAAGGGGGCAATGTCCCGGCTGATGTTGAAAAAGTGAGGTAGGCGTCATTCGCCTGGAACCGTTAGGCTCTGGGTGTTGAATCCATCAAGGAGAACGACGCCATGACCAAGACTACACGGAACAGCCGCCTTTCGAAACTGTTGGAGATCCCGCTTCCGCTGTTGCCGCCGGCCTTGCCGGAGGCTTTTGATGATCTGCGCATGAGCGTGGATCGCTTTTGCCTGTTGGCCGGGGTGGAGACCCTGGGCGAGATGCTGGACGAGGATAGCGAGGTGCTCTGCGGAGCGCGCCACGCCCGCACGGCCGAGCGGCAGGGCCATCGCTGGGGGACAACCCAGAGCGAGATTGCCTATCACGGGGGCAAGGTGAAGCTGACGCGCCCGCGGGTGCGCGATCTTGCGGGCAAGGAGATGAGCTTGCCGAGCTGGGAGTTGCTCTCGGACCCGGCGCTTTTGCAGTCCTGGGCGATGAACATCATGCTGCTTACGGTTTCGACCCGCAAGTACGCGCGCGCCGTGCGCCTGCCCGGCGAGGCCAGCGGCGACTTGCCGGCACGCGCGGGCGATGCGACCTCGAAGTCCGCGGTCTCGCGGCGCTTCGTGGCCATGACGCGCAAGAAGCTGAAGGCCTTCCTGGCCAGCGACCTTTCGGATCTCGATCTCCTGGTCATCCAGATCGACGGGCTGCACGTCGGCGATCACGTGTTGCTGGCAGCTATTGGCATCGACGGCGCGGGCGAGAAGCATGTTCTAGGCCTGGCCGAAGGTGCCACGGAGAATGCCGCCACGGTGCAGGCGCTGCTCGACAACCTGACCGCCCGCGGCCTCGACCCGGAAGTGCCCCGGCTCTTCATCGTCGACGGCGCCAAGGCGCTCTCCAAGGCGATCAAGCGGACCTTCGGGCCGGTGGCCGCCCTCCAGCGCTGCCAGGTCCACAAGGGCCGCAACATCATCGAGCGCCTCGACGAAAGCCTTCATGCCGGCGTCAAGAAGGCGCTCAGGCAAGCCTGGGACCAAGACGATGCCGAGAAAGCCGAACGCCTCATGAAGAACCTGGCGCGCCGCCTGGAGACCGAGGCCCCCGGCGTTTCGGCTTCCATCCTGGAGGGCCTGGATGAGATCCTCACCGTGATCCGCTTGGGCCTGCCTCCCAAGCTCAGGCGCTCCTTGGCCTGCACCAACGCCATCGAGAATGCCTTGGGAACGGTCAGGATGGTGCAGCACAATGTCAAGCGCTGGCGCAACGCCGAGATGGCCTTGCGATGGACCGCCGCCGGCCTCCTGGAAGCCCAAAAGACCTCCGTCGCCTCAAGGCCTACCGGCAACTCCCCATCCTCAGAGCTGCCCTCGAGGATCACGTGAAAAAGGCAAAAGCGAAAAGCGCCATTGAAACCATCAAAGAGGCCGCCTAGCCTCGAAGCCCAACCATGCCTGCCTCGCCTTTTTCAACAGAGCATGGGACATCGCCTGGTGTCATGACAACGACGGCAAAAACGACATCGGCTGAAAGTGCTTCGAATTTCTCGATCAAAGCCCGGCTTTGGTTCGGTTGCTCACGGAGAATCACCGGTTCCAAACCGAGGTTCTTGATGAATCGAGCGATGGTATTGCTGGCACCAATGTCGTGACCGTGGACGATAAAAACCTTGCGTCCACTGGGCTGTCTCGACGGCATAGATGTCTTGAATTCGCCGGTCAGGTGGGCATCTTCGAGGCGCTCCTGGAGATAGCGTTTCGCTTCTTTCAGCATCGCAATCGCCCTTTGACGGCCTTTTATCAGACCCTCTCGAACCTCTCCCATCGGAGTCGGTCGATTTACGAAAATAGACGCAGTGTCCAACTTATACCAACCGCCCTTAACATTGACTTGTGCGAGCCCACGCTCTGAGGCCGATGGACATGATCTTCCAAGGTAGGTCGGTCAGGTTGTTCCAGGCTTGGCAAGAGGCCTCGACGATGGCTTCATAGGAGTCGAAGACACGATTGGAGAGCCAGTTCTGGCGGAGGTATTGCCCGACATTTTCGGCGGGATTGAGCTCCGGGGACTTGGGTGGCAAAGGCACGAGGGAGATGTTCTCCGGGATGCCGAGTTTGGCAGTGGTGTGCCATGCGGCTTGGTCGAGCAGCACGACGGCATGGGCGTTTGGGGCAACGGCCCGGCTGATTTCCTCGAGATGCAGGTCCATGGCTTCAGTATTGGCGCGCGGCATGACCAGCGCCGCGCCCTCACCGCGCTCGGGGCAGATGGCGCCGAAGAGATACGCCGAAGAGGTCCGTAGGTCCTTCCGTAGGTCCTTGACCTGGCGCGGGCGCGATCCCTTTGGGGCCCACTGGCGCACCAGGCTGTTCTTCTGGCCGACGCGCATTTCATCTTGAAACCAAACCTCTATGGGCGTGTCCGGTGGCTGTGCCGCTACAATTTTCGCCAAGTGTTCGGGAAAACTTTTTTTTAAATTCCTCCTGTGCCCGCGCATCCTGGCCGACGTGGCGCGGGCGCGCGGAAATATGCGAGAACCCGAGCGCGGCCAGCAGCTTGCCGACGCTCCGCTCGTGATAGTCCACGCCGAAGCGCGTTCGGATCAGTTGCTTGAGATCGATGCAGCGCCAGCGCACGACCCCATCCCGTTCGGGATCGGGACCGGCCTCGATAGCCCGCGAAAGCGCCGCCATTTGCGACGGCGTCAACCGACGCAACGCCCCGTTCGGCTTGCGGTCGATCAGACCGGCCGGACCTCCCGCGTTGAACCGGTGAACCCAGTCCCGCAACGTCTGCCGATCCATGCCGCCAATACGCGCCGCGCACGCTCGATCCATCCCATCGTAGATGGCCGCCATCGACAAAAGCCGTCGCGTCTGGTTCCCATCATCGCTCCGTGCCGCAAGAACACGGACTCTTTCAGCATCAAAGTCGTTTCGCAAAGGAATCGTTGGCATTGAACACACTCCCTTGTTGCCAACAACCTTGAATCACACAAAACCTAGCGTGTAAACCTTTGCGCGAGTCAAACTCTAGGGCGGTTGGTATTATTCCAACGCCTGGGAATCAAGTGTTGGGGTCGATCCACGAACTTCCGCTGGCCGGCATCGCCCCGACCATCGAGATCAGCGTGGGGCGATCACCATGGTCATCTGGCGGCCTTCCATCTTCGGCATTTGCTCGACCTTGGCCTTTTCTCCGACGTCGTCTTGAACCCGTGTCATGACGTTCATGCCGAGGTCCTGGTGGACCATTTCACGGCCCCGGAACCGCAAGGTGACCTTGACTTTGTCTCCGGCGTCGAGAAAGCGCATGATGTTGCGCATTTTGACCTGGTAGTCGTTGACGTCGATCATCGGACGCATTTTCACTTCCTTGACGTCGATGGTCTTCTGCCGCTTGCGGGCCTCGCTGGCCTTCTTTTGCGCCTCGTACTTGAATTTGCCGTAATCGAGGAGCTTGCAAACGGGCGGGTCCGAATTCGGGGCCACCTCCACAAGGTCGAGACCTACTTCGTCGGCCATGTCGCGGCCCCTTTGGGTCGGCACGACGCCAATCTGTTGTCCCTTGTGATCGATAAGGCGAATCGTTGGTGTGTCGATAAGTTCGTTGATGCGCGGGCCCTCGCGCGTCGGCGGGGCCATTGTTGATGGTCTTGGTATCTAAAAGCTCCTTTCCGAATTTTCCCGCATCGGGCTGCAAACCCAACTCGGTCGCGTTCATGCTCCCCGGGCACGCTCACCGGGTTGGTGTTTGTGCCTCCTCGGTCAGTCTAGCGACGGCCTCATCAAGCGCAAGAATTTCTTGATCCTTGGATCCCAATCTTCGCGCCGCGACGGTTCCCTGTGCCGCCTCGCGCTTACCGATGGCGAGCAGCACCGGGATCTTTCGGGTGCTGTGCAGTCGCACCTTGAATCCGATCTTCTCGTTGTTCGTATCGAGGACGACGCGGAGACCGGCGGCGCGTAATGCCCGCGCCGTCTCGCCCGCGAAGGCGTCGCCGTCCTGGGTGATCGTGGCGACGGCGACCTGCACCGGCGCCAGCCACAAGGGCAAATGACCGGTGGTATCCTCGATCAATATGCCGATAAAACGCTCGATCGACCCGAGGATGGCGCGATGGAGCATGACCGGCCGGTGGCGGCCACCGTCCTCGCCGACGTAATGGGCGTCGAGCCGCTCGGGGAGGACGAAATCGACCTGGAGGGTGCCGCATTGCCATTCCCGGCCGATCGCGTCGCGCAGCACGAATTCCAGTTTGGGGCCGTAGAACGCGCCTTCGCCCGGGTTCAGCGTATAGGGCAGGCCGGTGGCCTCGACGGCGACCTTGAGCGCCGCCTCGGCCCGGTCCCAGACCGCGTCCTCGCCGGCCCGCACCGGAGGCCGGTCGGCGAACTTCACGACCACGTCGGAAAACCCGAGATCGTCGTAGATTTCCAACGCCAGGGCGCAGAAAGCCTTGCTCTCCTCGGTAATCTGGTCCTTGGTACAGAAGATGTGGGCGTCGTCCTGGGTGAAACCGCGGACCCGCATCAGGCCGTGCAGAGCCCCGGAGGGTTCGTAGCGGTGGCAGGTCCCGAACTCGGCCATGCGGTATGGTAGATCACGGTAACTGCGCACGCCCTGGCGGAAAATCTGGACGTGGCAAGGACAATTCATCGGCTTGAGCGCCAGCACGCGCTCGTCCGATTCGGCGGTAAACATCTGCTCGCGGAATTTATCCCAGTGGCCCGAGGCCTCCCACAGGGAGCGGTCGACGAGCTGCGGCGTATTGACCTCGACGTAACCGGCGGCGCTCAGCCGCTGGCGCACGAAATCGGTCAAGTGGCGGTAGAGGGTCCAGCCCTTGGGGTGCCAGAACACCATGCCCACGGCTTCGTCCTGGAAGTGGAAGAGGTCGAGCTGCCGGCCCAGGCGGCGGTGGTCGCGGCGTTCGGCCTCGGCCAGGCGGTGGAGGTAGGCGGCGAGTTGTTTCTTGTCCGCCCAGGCGGTGCCGTAAATCCGCTGCAGCATCTGATTGCGGCTGTCGCCGCGCCAGTAGGCGCCGGCCAGCTTCATCAGCTTGAAGGCCTTGCCCAGTTTGCCTGTCGTTGGCAGATGGGGGCCACGGCAGAGATCGATGAAATCCCCTTGGCGGTAGAGGCTGATTTCCTCTTCCGCCGGGAGATCCGAGATGATTTCGGCCTTGTAGTGCTCGCCCGTCTCCTCGAAGAAGGCGATGGCCTCGTCCCGGGGCCAGACTTCGCGGCTGATGGGGATGTCGCGGTCGACGATCCCGCGCATCCGCGCCTCGATCCGTTCGAGATCCTCGGGCGTGAACGGGGTCTCGCGGGCGAAGTCATAGTAGAACCCGTCCGCGATCGCCGGACCGATGGTGACCTGGGTCTCGGGGTAGAGTTCCTTGACCGCCTGGGCCATGGCGTGGGCGGCGTCGTGGCGGATGAGTTCGAGCGCGTCCGCGTCCTTGGCGGTGACGATCTCGACCCGGGCATCGTTCTCGACCGTGGCCGCGAGATCCTTCAACACCCCGTCGATGCGCACGGCCAGCGCCGCTTTCGCGAGTCCCGGGCCGATCGCGGAGGCGACCTCGGCGCCGCTGACGCCGGCCTCGAATTGCCGGACGCTACCGTCGGGAAAGGTGATGGCGACCACGAAGGGACGTTCCGATAAGGTAACTCCTAGGTGAGCATGGCGCGAGCCCGGCCGAGATTTTCAGCGCCGAACGTCTCGCGGCGACAGGGGCTCCATCGTATTCCTCGCGAGGCGCAATGTAATTCGATTCGAATGGCTGTCAAGAAAACGCGGGTGGGGCGATCGTCTGGCTGCTCTCGTTCCGCTGGCGGTTTCAAAACTCGGGGTCTAGACTAGCCTGTTTAAATACTGCATTAGCTGCATCCCGCGAGAAAATTTTTTTCGGAATCGAGATCAGAAAGTGAACACCGTCTCCCGGTTCCTTGCACCATTACGGATGCCAAATATCGTGGGCGAGTATGCGGAGGAGGGAGAACCCTGTGGCCTGGAGGCAGACGTACCCGTTCAGCGTGATAGCTGAAAAGCTGACTGACCCAGCTTGGACTCGCCCGCCCCAGCCGTTCTCGTTAAAGTCTCAGAATCGCCCGAGGGATCGTCTCAGGGCGAAAACAGATCAACCTAATACGCCAAAAAGCTGGATGGATCATCATGGATACAGCGGGCTCTACGGCTTTGATCCCGACACGAGAAAACGTTGAAGCGATAATGTGGTGCGGGGGTTGATCGGCTCCCGCCTCACGACGCGGTCAATCCCCGACCCTCTGCCCCAAATGACGTGCGTTGTCATAATTCTTTGTTTTATTTCGGTAAATTTTGAGATATTGCGCAGTCCATTTTTTATAAACTTTTTTACTTTACTGACGTGGATGAATACGAGAGTATAAGCGGCCTCTCTTTGTAGAAACACGCGAATGAAGCACCTTCCTCGTAAGCTGAAGAAAGATGCCATCGCCGAGGCAATTCTTGAAGTGCGGTTTGACTGGGACGAATCCAGCCAGATCCCAGAGAGAGTGGTGGGACGGCTTGCTGAATTTGAACCGTGGTGCGATTACCAAAAAAGCGCTTGCCCACATCAAACATTCCCGCCCCGATCCGCAAGCAGGATCGCAATTCTAAGCACCAGCCTATCCTCGAACTCCACGAACCTGACGGTCAACGGATAGTCAAAATTGGCGCCAATGCGATTTCGTATCACCTCAAGGCGCCGTATTTGGGTTGGGCGGTATTCCAGCCAGAAATCGAAAAAGCAGTCGAGTTTCTTTTCCCGTCGTTTAAAGAATTTTCGGCAACTAGAATAGGATTTCGATATGTAAACCTGCTCAATGAAAAAGATCATACAATTAAAAATATTCGAAATCTAAACTATAAAATAAATGTATAGGACGATGAACTTTTGGCGATGTCCCATGCTCTGTTGAAAAAGGCGAGGCAGGCATGGTTGGGCTTCGAGGCTAGGCGGCCTCTTTGATGGTTTCAATGGCGCTTTTCGCTTTTGCCTTTTTCACGTGATCCTCGAGGGCAGCTCTGAGGATGGGGAGTTGCCGGTAGGCCTTGAGGCGACGGAGGTCTTTTGGGCTTCCAGGAGGCCGGCGGCGGTCCATCGCAAGGCCATCTCGGCGTTGCGCCAGCGCTTGACATTGTGCTGCACCATCCTGACCGTTCCCAAGGCATTCTCGATGGCGTTGGTGCAGGCCAAGGAGCGCCTGAGCTTGGGCGGCAGGCCCAAGCGGATCACGGTGAGGATCTCATCCAGGCCCTCCAGGATGGAAGCCGAAACGCCGGGGGCCTCGGTCTCCAGGCGGCGCGCCAGGTTCTTCATGAGGCGTTCGGCTTTCTCGGCATCGTCTTGGTCCCAGGCTTGCCTGAGCGCCTTCTTGACGCCGGCATGAAGGCTTTCGTCGAGGCGCTCGATGATGTTGCGGCCCTTGTGGACCTGGCAGCGCTGGAGGGCGGCCACCGGCCCGAAGGTCCGCTTGATCGCCTTGGAGAGCGCCTTGGCGCCGTCGACGATGAAGAGCCGGGGCACTTCCGGGTCGAGGCCGCGGGCGGTCAGGTTGTCGAGCAGCGCCTGCACCGTGGCGGCATTCTCCGTGGCACCTTCGGCCAGGCCTAGAACATGCTTCTCGCCCGCGCCGTCGATGCCAATAGCTGCCAGCAACACGTGATCGCCGACGTGCAGCCCGTCGATCTGGATGACCAGGAGATCGAGATCCGAAAGGTCGCTGGCCAGGAAGGCCTTCAGCTTCTTGCGCGTCATGGCCACGAAGCGCCGCGAGACCGCGGACTTCGAGGTCGCATCGCCCGCGCGTGCCGGCAAGTCGCCGCTGGCCTCGCCGGGCAGGCGCACGGCGCGCGCGTACTTGCGGGTCGAAACCGTAATACCAACCGCCCTAGAGTTTGACTCGCGCAAAGGTTTACACGCTAGGTTTTGTGTGATTCAAGGTTGTTGGCAACAAGGGAGTGTGTTCAGTGCCAACGATTCCTTTGCGAAACGACTTTGATGCTGAAAGAGTCCGTGTTCTTGCGGCACGGAGCGATGATGGGAACCAGGCGCGACGGCTTTTGTCGATGGCGGCCATCTACGATGGGATGGATCGAGCGTGCGCGGCGGGTATTGGCGGCATGGATCGGCAGACGTTGCGGGACTGGGTTCACCGGTTCAACGCGGGAGGTCCGGCCGGTCTGATCGACCGCAAGCCGAACGGGGCGTTGCGTCGGTTGACGCCGTCGCAAATGGCGGCGCTTTCGCGGGCTATCGAGGCCGGTCCCGATCCCGAACGGGATGGGGTCGTGCGCTGGCGCTGCATCGATCTCAAGCAACTGATCCGAACGCGCTTCGGCGTGGACTATCACGAGCGGAGCGTCGGCAAGCTGCTGGCCGCGCTCGGGTTCTCGCATATTTCCGCGCGCCCGCGCCACGTCGGCCAGGATGCGCGGGCACAGGAGGAATTTAAAAAAAAGTTTTCCCGAACACTTGGCGAAAATCGTAGCGGCACAGCCACCGGACACGCCCATCGAGGTTTGGTTTCAAGATGAAATGCGCGTCGGCCAGAAGAACAGCCTGGTGCGCCAGTGGGCCCCAAAGGGATCGCGCCCGCGCCAGGTCAAGGACCTACGGACCTCTTCGGCGTATCTCTTCGGCGCCATCTGCCCCGAGCGCGGTGAGGGCGCGGCGCTGGTCATGCCGCGCGCCAATACTGAAGCCATGGACCTGCATCTCGAGGAAATCAGCCGGGCCGTTGCCCCAAACGCCCATGCCGTCGTGCTGCTCGACCAAGCCGCATGGCACACCACTGCCAAACTCGGCATCCCGGAGAACATCTCCCTCGTGCCTTTGCCACCCAAGTCCCCGGAGCTCAATCCCGCCGAAAATGTCTGGCAATACCTCCGCCAGAACTGGCTCTCCAATCGTGTCTTCGACTCCTATGAAGCCATCGTCGAGGCCTCTTGCCAAGCCTGGAACAACCT
Organism: Alphaproteobacteria bacterium; assembly: GCA_965218865.1. Taxonomy (GTDB): domain Bacteria; phylum Pseudomonadota; class Alphaproteobacteria; order JAAXGF01; family JAAXGF01; genus CBDCME01. The sequence goes on along the minus strand of CBDCME010000080.1, from coordinate 121,866 downwards.
GACCGACCAACCTTGGAAGATCATGTCCATCGGCCTCAGAGCGTGGGCTCGCACAAGTCAATGTTAAGGGCGGTTGGTATAAGCAGCATGATGTTCATCGCCCAGGACTGCAAAAGCGCCGGGTTCGAGAGCAACTCCCAGCTCGGCAAGCTCATCTCCTTGCCCGCAAGATCGCGCACCCGCGGGCGCGTCAGCTTCACCTTGCCCCCGTGATAGGCAATCTCGCTCTGGGTTGTCCCCCAGCGATGGCCCTGCCGCTCGGCCGTGCGGGCGTGGCGCGCTCCGCAGAGCACCTCGCTATCCTCGTCCAGCATCTCGCCCAGGGTCTCCACCCCGGCCAACAGGCAAAAGCGATCCACGCTCATGCGCAGATCATCAAAAGCCTCCGGCAAGGCCGGCGGCAACAGCGGAAGCGGGATCTCCAACAGTTTCGAAAGGCGGCTGTTCCGTGTAGTCTTGGTCATGGCGTCGTTCTCCTTGATGGATTCAACACCCAGAGCCTAACGGTTCCAGGCGAATGACGCCTACCTCACTTTTTCAACATCAGCCGGGACATTGCCGAACTTTTGGATCCAGTTAACTTAAATTATTATATAAAGAAGAATGACACGCATATGGCTCTTGTCCGATTAGCATTACCAGAGTTTGTTTTAACAGACCTTGAGGAACCATTTAACGCTCTCATTGATGTCGATATTTTCACGCCACCAAATTTTTCAACTGACGATGCCGAGCTTGCCAACACCTGGATAGAGAATGCCCATATCTTCGAAAAGCAACAATTCTTTAGGCTCTTTACTGACGAACTGCTTAAACTACTTGAGGAGGAGTGATCGTGGACCTCGGAATTGCTCTACTGCATCTCGACCAAACCGGAATTGCGGACGTTCTTCAATGGCCTCAACCGCCGGCCATTGGCCGCAAATATGAGCCGAGTGAGACTATCGAGTTTAAGCTTCCTGAGAAAATTGAGCTTTCCTCGACCAGCAAGGTGCATTACCTGACCATCGAAGAGCAACGCACTTTCGAGCGCGCGCGACGCCGCTCTGTAAAAATTGTTCATAAGGCCCGGCGAAACGCCTGACACGATCCTAGTTCCCCGGTATATGACGATTGATCTTTCAAAAGTTGCCGAAATCGCGGAACAGAATTTTCCGTACATCCCAGGGGCGTTTTACGGAGCTGCGGCCGGGTTAAGCCTTGGCGTGGGTCTCATATATGATGGAGTCAAATACCCTCTTTTCGACCGTGAAGAAGGCCTCTTTGATACGGCTATCGGGCCTTCCTACATCCTCACACACGAATGCGATGTTGATCCCGCGAACGATCGCAATTTCAACGATTACATTTTGATCTGCCCTATCATGCCTTTCGATAATTTTGCGCTGCAATTTGATGATGATCATTCGGAAGGGGCGCTTATGAGGTTTCTACCCCCTTTATTTTCCGACAAAGTTTTTCGTGTGTTCTATTTTCCACCGTTTCCCGGCGCATCGATGCCGTACGGGGGCCTCATTTATCTCAATCAGATTTGCAGCACACACGTTAGTGAATTTCAAACTGAGGCGGCCCAGCCCATTTGTGCATTATCTTCTTATGCACAGCAAATTCTCGATAGAAAAATTGAAAATCATTTATTGCGTCCCAAAGCAGAAAGGCTTCCGAAACTTCGTTGACCAGCTCAGTTGTCAACTCCGAATTCTAAGGGATCGTGTCCCGGAATCCAGTAGCACGAGTCAAAAATTCGTCGACAACTAATCAGGGAACTGCCCCCGGCGGGGGGCGGAGGCGAACGGCGCCGATGACCTCTTCCGGGGGCAGGGCGGCGAGGTTTCGGCGGCCCAGCACCTTGACGTGGGGGCCACGCGGGGCCGTCAGCGAGGGATCGGAGGCGGCCGAGAACAGAACCACCATGGGACAGCCGGCGGCGGCGATCAAATGCATCGGGCCGGTGTCGTTGCCGACCGCCATGGCGGCGCCCCGGGCCAGGGCGGCGATGTGGGCCAGGCTGGTCCGACCACAAAGGTTGAGCGCCGCGCGGCAGGCGCGGGCGATCTCGGCCAGGATCGGCTTTTCAGCCCCGGCGCCGAGCAGAACCGGTGTCGCTCCTTGTTCCGCGAGGGATTCCGCGAGTTCGACGAAGGCGGATGCGGGCCAGCGCTTTTCGGGCCGGTGGGGCGTGCCGCCCGGGCACAAAAGGGCGTAGCACGGAGGCAGCGAAAAGACGGCGCGATCGGCCCTGGCCCAGGAAACGTCCGGCACCAGCTCGAGGCTGTCGCCGGCGCCGGAAATCCCGGCCATCGCCAGTTGCTCGGCCAAGCGGTCGAGCGTGTGCATCAAGCTTCGGGCCGGATTGGTGTGGGGGTGCGAGCAGCCGGATGCGATGCCCGACCATTCCGGCTTGGGACGCTTGAAAAACCGGAAATAGGTGGCCGTCCGATCGGCATTCTGGAGGTCGTAGACCCGGTGGAAGCCGCCGCCGCGAAATCGCCGCGCCAGTTCGAACCAGGCGAGGAGGTCCCAGGCCGGCGGCCGGCGATCGATCCAGACCTCGTCGAACCAGCCGCTGTCCTCGCCCAGACCGGCGAAGGGCCGGGTCGTGAGCAGGGTCACGTGGGCGTCCTCGTGGTGACCCCGGATGGCCTTGAAGGCGCCGGTGGCGAGGACGAAGTCACCGAGAGCTCCCAACTTGATCACCAGGATTCGCCCCGGCCCCGTCACCATGGACCGCGTCCCGAGGTATAAGGGAGGCCGTCCACCGGCCCTATTTCCGGGGCCGGCGTCGGGCCGGATCCGGGAGCAATTCCCGGTAGACGTCGAGGGTCCGGGCGCACATGACCGGCTTCGAAAAGGCGGCGCGGACGTGGGCGATCGCCCGCTCGGCCAGTATCGCCCGCGCCCCGGCACTCAGGCCCAGGACTTCGTCGAGCGCCGCCGCGAGCGCCTTGGCGTCCTTCGGGGGCACGAGCAGACCCGTCTCGCCCGCGATCACGGTCTCGCGCGGGCCGCCGTGATCGCTGGCGATCGTCGGCCGGCCCATGGCCTGGGCCTCGACCACGACACGGCCGAACGCCTCGGGATCGGTCGACGGCGACACCACCGCGTCGGACAGCATCAAGGCCGCGGGCATGTCGTCGCAATGGCCGACCAGCTGCACGATTTCCTCGAGTCGACGTTGGTCGATCAGGTCCAAAAGATACCTGTAATAATGGCGCCGGCCTTGATCGGCGCCGATTAGCAAGCACCGTACGTCCCGGCGTTCCAGCTGGGCGAGGGCCTCGATCAAGACGGCATGGCCCTTCCAGCGGGTCAGCCGCGCCGGCAGCATGATGATCGCCCGATCGTCGGGCAGACGCCATTTCCGGGCCAAGCGGATCATGCGATCCGGCCTCACCTTCGCCGGATCGAAGCGTTCGAGGTCGATCCCGCGGGGAACCACCCGCAGGCGTTTCTCGCCGGTGCCGTGGGTGTCGCGGACATGGTCTCCGACGAATTGGGAAATCGCGATGACCCGGTCGCCGCGGGCCATTACCGAATTGTAGTGGAGCTTGAGCCGGCCCCCGGCGTTGTAGGTGCCGTGGTAGGTGGTAATCAAAGGTCTTTTCGTCCGCCGCGTCGCGACCAGGGCACTCCAGGCCGGGGCCCGGGAACGGGCGTGGACGATGTCGATGTCCTCGGTTTCGATAAGTTTCGCGAGCCGGTCGACGTTTCTCACCACCGTGATCGGGTTCTTGCGGTCGAGGGGCAGGGTCACGTGGCGGGCGCCGATGCGGGCCAGCTCACGGACCATGGGGCCGCCCGACGAGGCGACCCAGGGTTCCCAACCGGCCTCGGCGAGCGCCGCGGCGATGTCGACGGTGCCTCTTTCGACGCCCCCGGTCTCGAGCGCCGGAAGCACTTGCAGCACCCGTGGAACACGGCTTCCGGCGGCCGCCGGCCCCGTGGTACGTTGTTCCCCCATTCGACGAGCATACCCCATGGTCGACGAGGTCGCTATCGCCGCCGCCGCCGAAAGGCTATCGCGCCCCGATGGCCATTTCCTCGCCTATCGGGCACTCCCGGGAAAGGCACCGGGAGTCGTGTTCCTGACCGGCTTCAGGTCCGACATGGACGGCACCAAAGCGCAAGCCCTGGCCGAGGCCTGCCGGGCCGAGGGGCGCGCCTTCGTCCGCTTCGACTACTTCGGCCACGGCGAATCAAGCGGCGATTTCCGCGCCGGCACGATCGGACGTTGGGCCGACGACGCCCTCGCCGTCTTGGACGGGCTGACCCGGGGGCCGCAAATCCTGGTCGGCTCGAGCCTGGGCGGCTGGCTCATGCTGCTCGCCGCCCGGGCCCGCCCCGAGCGCGTCCACGGCCTGCTCGGCATCGCCGCCGCGCCCGATTTCACCGAGGATCTGCTGTTCCAAGCCCTCGATCCCGAAACCCGGGCCGTCCTGCGCCGCGACGGCGCCATCGAGGTGCCGTCCGAATACGACGATGGGCCCACCCCGGTCACCTGGAAGCTGATCGAGGAAGCCCGCCGCCACCTGGTCCTGCGGTCTCCCCTGGAGATCACCTGTCCGGTCCGCCTGATCCACGGCGCTGCCGACACGGCGGTCCCCTGGGCCACCTCGATCAAGCTCGCCGAAGCCCTCGCCGCCACCGACGTCGAGATCACCCTGGTCAAAAACGCCGACCACCGCCTCTCGACCGACCCCGACCTCGCCCGCCTCCGCCGCGTCCTCGCCGACCTCGCCGCCCGGCCTTATTAAAGAGTTGACATATGCTGTGGGCTGATCATTAGATCACTACCATATCTAGTCGCCCGTGAAGAACGTGTAAGCGGCTGATGTTGGTAGCTCTTTCGGTTTGGCGAAGTAATCGGATTTGCAAGAAAACGGGTTTTGGGCCTGAAAAGCTTGTGATTTGAAATAATTGATTTTGGGGATTCCCTTCCGTTGCGGAACGTGATTCTCTGCTCCCGTCGATTGGGATTGGAGAACTGTGATGAAGCCATCGCGCAAGGTGTCATCGGGAATAGAGGACCTGTTCCGCTCGCGGTTCGAAAACATCATCAACCTGCGCCACGAGTTGGTGGTGTTGGGGGGCCGGATCGCGTGGACTTTCTTCGACGAGACCTATGAAGCCTTGTATTCGGAGGAGGGTCGGCCGGGGGTCCCGACGCGGTTGATGGTTGGGCTGCACATCCTCAAGCATATGTTCGATCTCTCGGATGAGGAGGTCTGCGAGCGCTGGGTCACCCCAACAAACACCGCGTCTTTAGATCAGGCCAGAAACGCGGCATCACGCCGACGATCAAGAAGGAGCTCAGGCGGCGCTCCGCCGTCGAGGCCGTGATCGGACATCTCAAGAGCGGTGGCAGGCTGGGGCGCAACTTCCTCAAAGGCCGCGACGGCGACAAGATCAACGCCATCCTCGCCGGCGCCGGCTACAACTACCGCCTTGTCCTCAAATGGCTGAGGCGTTTGTTTGTCCAAATCCTGGCCGCGCTCCTCAGCGACATCTCGCACCCCACCGCAAACCCAATCGCCGCTTCAGCTTGAAATCAGGGTTCTTCACGGACGACTATCTAGTGTTCTGGCCGATCCGAAACCAATCCCGTGAAACGACCATTCGAGCCTTCGATGGCAGGTGATTCTAGACCGGAAAACTTCAACGTTGTACCGTTGAGGTCGTCTTTGGGGCAGGGAGGTCCGATGAACCGGGCAACGATGTCGGCCTACGGCGTGGCCGGGGTTGACGACGAAACGGCCGCGAGGGCGCTGAAATGTATCACCGCTCGGTTTGAGAAAACCTGGCCCGCGCACAAGAGTGGAACGGGTTCGGTGCGGCTTCCCTTCGGCCATTTCGCGACCGTTATCGAGGTCGAGGGCAGCGGAATCGCCCTTTGCACCGACGGCGTGGGCACCAAAGCCCTGATCGCCCAAATGGTCGGAAAATACGACACCATTGGCATCGATTGCGTGGCGATGAACGTCAACGACCTCCTCTGTGTCGGCGCCAGGCCGCTCTCGATGGTCGATTTGATGGCCGTGGAATCCCCGCGCCCCGACTTTCTCGACGAAATTTCGCGGGGCCTCTACGACGGTGCCCGCCAAGCGAACGTTTCGATCCCGGGGGGTGAAATCGCGCAGCTGAAGGACATGATCCGGGGTCACCGGGAGGGCTTTGGTTTCGATCTCTCCGGCACCGCCATCGGAGTCGTCGATCTCGACAGGATCATCGACGGCCGGGACATCGATCACGGAGACGCGGTCATCGGCGTCGAAAGCAACGGTATCCATAGTAACGGACTGACCCTCGCGCGGCGCGCCTTTTTCGGCCAACACGATTTCTCCATCAACAAGGAATTCTCGGAACTCGACGCCCCCTTGGGAGCGGAGCTTCTCAAACCGACCCACATTTATGTAATAGAGGTTCTTGAAGTGCTGGCGGACGAAGTTTCCGTCAAGGCCCTCGTCCACGTCACCGGCGACGGTTTCCTGAACCTCCTCCGCGTCGGCGCCGAAGTGGGATACGTCATCGACGACCTCCCCCCCGTTCCCCCGATTTTCTCCCTTATCCAGAAGTTCGGAAACGTCCCGCAATCCGAAATGTTCAGCGTCTACAACATGGGCATCGGTTTCTGTTTGATCGTCGACAACGCCGACACCGACCGCACATTGTCCATAATCAAGGCCCACGGCCGCCAAGCCCAAATAATCGGTCACGCGGACAAGTCCGACCCGGGCACCGTTTCAATCCCCGAATACGGCCTCAAGGGCACACAGAAGGAAAAGTTTTTCGGAGTCTGAAAGCGCTTACGTGGCCGACAAGCGCCGCCGAATTCCGGAATTATAACAACTTCGCGAATAAGCATACGAATTGCTAGACCAGCTTCCCTTAAATCCGGTGATCCACGGTTGGCAGCGGAACGGCTTGAACATCGTCGGAGAAATCGACTGGCGGGCGCTGTTGCCGTACGATCCCCCCGCGGAACGGATCCTTCACGCTGAAGAAAACCAAACCGTGAGGGGCGACTCCGAAACCGGTCAAAACGGGAAATGAGGAAGAATGTTCTATATTTGTTCTCAAACGTAGGATAAGCTAAATCGTGATTTGAGCAAACGCACGCTATAACTTGTGATTTGTTCAGAAGATGGCACTATATCGGCGAAGGGTGGAGGCGAGAGGCTCAATGGCTAAACCTACGATCGGTGTTACCAGGCACGACGTTCACCAAGGCGATGCACGGGACCTTTCCTTCATTGAGAGCGAGTCCGTGCACCTCATTTGAGCCCGGCGATGTCCCATGCTCTGTTGAAAAAGGCGAGGCAGGCATGGTTGGGCTTCGAGGCTAGGCGGCCTCTTTGATGGTTTCAATGGCGCTTTTCGCTTTTGCCTTTTTCACGTGATCCTCGAGGGCAGCTCTGAGGATGGGGAGTTGCCGGTAGGCCTTGAGGCGACGGAGGTCTTTTGGGCTTCCAGGAGGCCGGCGGCGGTCCATCGCAAGGCCATCTCGGCGTTGCGCCAGCGCTTGACATTGTGCTGCACCATCCTGACCGTTCCCAAGGCATTCTCGATGGCGTTGGTGCAGGCCAAGGAGCGCCTGAGCTTGGGCGGCAGGCCCAAGCGGATCACGGTGAGGATCTCATCCAGGCCCTCCAGGATGGAAGCCGAAACGCCGGGGGCCTCGGTCTCCAGGCGGCGCGCCAGGTTCTTCATGAGGCGTTCGGCTTTCTCGGCATCGTCTTGGTCCCAGGCTTGCCTGAGCGCCTTCTTGACGCCGGCATGAAGGCTTTCGTCGAGGCGCTCGATGATGTTGCGGCCCTTGTGGACCTGGCAGCGCTGGAGGGCGGCCACCGGCCCGAAGGTCCGCTTGATCGCCTTGGAGAGCGCCTTGGCGCCGTCGACGATGAAGAGCCGGGGCACTTCCGGGTCGAGGCCGCGGGCGGTCAGGTTGTCGAGCAGCGCCTGCACCGTGGCGGCATTCTCCGTGGCACCTTCGGCCAGGCCTAGAACATGCTTCTCGCCCGCGCCGTCGATGCCAATAGCTGCCAGCAACACGTGATCGCCGACGTGCAGCCCGTCGATCTGGATGACCAGGAGATCGAGATCCGAAAGGTCGCTGGCCAGGAAGGCCTTCAGCTTCTTGCGCGTCATGGCCACGAAGCGCCGCGAGACCGCGGACTTCGAGGTCGCATCGCCCGCGCGTGCCGGCAAGTCGCCGCTGGCCTCGCCGGGCAGGCGCACGGCGCGCGCGTACTTGCGGGTCGAAACCGTAAGCAGCATGATGTTCATCGCCCAGGACTGCAAAAGCGCCGGGTCCGAGAGCAACTCCCAGCTCGGCAAGCTCATCTCCTTGCCCGCAAGATCGCGCACCCGCGGGCGCGTCAGCTTCACCTTGCCCCCGTGATAGGCAATCTCGCTCTGGGTTGTCCCCCAGCGATGGCCCTGCCGCTCGGCCGTGCGGGCGTGGCGCGCTCCGCAGAGCACCTCGCTATCCTCGTCCAGCATCTCGCCCAGGGTCTCCACCCCGGCCAACAGGCAAAAGCGATCCACGCTCATGCGCAGATCATCAAAAGCCTCCGGCAAGGCCGGCGGCAACAGCGGAAGCGGGATCTCCAACAGTTTCGAAAGGCGGCTGTTCCGTGTAGTCTTGGTCATGGCGTCGTTCTCCTTGATGGATTCAACACCCAGAGCCTAACGGTTCCAGGCGAATGACGCCTACCTCACTTTTTCAACATCAGCCGGGACATTGCCTACGAGCCCGCCCTACGGCTCATTGAAGACCTACCCGGAACATCCATCCCAGCTAGGCAATACTCGTTGCTACGAGGAATTTCTGAATCAACTAAATGCGGTGTGGGCCGAATGTCTGCGGATTCTGGTCCCCGGAGGGCGAGTTGCTTGTGTCGTGGGCGATGTATGCATCTCGCGCCGGATCGGCGGTCGCCATCATGTTCTGCCTTTATCGGGAGACCTTCAGTTCCGATCGCGCAAGATCGGGTTTGACTGTCTCACCCCGATCCGGTGGATGAAGGTCGCCAACATCAAACTCGAGGCCTCGCGTTCTAGCCGCTATCTCGGTAAGCCGAATTTGCCCAACGGCATCGTCAAGAACGACATCGAACACATCCTGTTTTTCCGGAAACCAGGTTACCGGAAACCAACGCCCGAGATGGAAGAACACTCCTTCATCCCGACTGACGATTATTGCGCCAGGCTAAGCCCTGGAGAGGAGGATGCCATGAACTGAAACCTCTCGTAGCGATCCAGCGGGTTCGACTCCCGCCCGGCAAAGGCGCAGCCCGCCAGCCGGAAGCGAGTCTTGCATGGCGTGCGGTAACGCCCGTCGTGAAGCGTAGACAGCAGGTGATGAAGCGGCGGAGGAAGCCTCGAAATCGGTGAAGCGACGACGCCTTCATTGTTAATCGTGTGGGGGCAGCACCGGAAGCGCCGTTACTGGCGAGGCGCAACGGGTCGTCCGGGGTCGTAGACCGGCGCAAAGTCACGGGATGGGTCGCCAGGGAACCTGGGAGATCCTGCTCTTGCCCGCGGGCAAGACCGCTGGAAAGGGGATTGCCAGCAAGAAAAATCCAGACCCCGGTCCGTCGCCGGGCCTGCACGGCAGCGGGAGCGCTCAAAGCGGACACGGACCCCGACAGGCACCCACGGAGCCGGCTGGCGAAACCAATAAGCCGAAGGACACGCGAGAGCAGGAAGTCGTAGCGTCCTGATAGTACCGCTGAAGGCGGGGAACCGTGGCCATCGGGACCCGCTGGAGGGAAGCGGGGCGTCATCTGAACAGAGCCATTGATGGGAAACGCTGGAGGAAACCCTGAGTTCCACCAACACGTTCACGAAACAGCAGTGGATAGCCGAACAGGCGAGGGAGCATCCGGATCGGGTGTTCACGTCCCTGCACCACCTCATCGACGGCGAGTGGATGCGTGAAGCGTACCGCCGCACGCGCAAGGATGGGGCGACGGGCATCGACGGCGTGACGGCTGCCGACTACGAGAAGGACCTTGAGGCCAATCTCGATGACCTCCAGGACCGGATGAAGTCGGGTCGTTACTTTGCGCCGCCGGTGCGACGCCACTACATCCCCAAGGCGGACGGCACGAAACGCCCTCTCGGCATTCCGACGTTCGAAGACAAGGTGGCGCAGCGGGCAATCCTGATGCTGCTGGAGCCAATTTACGAGGCGGATTTTCTGCCGTGCTCGTACGGCTTCCGGCCCAAGCGGTCGGCTCACGATGCCCTCAACGTACTGCGCGCGGGTATCATCGAGCAGCGCCGACGGTGGGTGATAGACGCGGATTTGAAATCCTACTTCGACTCGATCTCGCATACTCACCTGCGGTCATTCCTCGACCTGCGGATCAAGGACGGCGTCGTAAGGCGCATGATCGACAAATGGCTGAAGGCAGGGGTGCTCGAAGAGGGCACCCTGCACAGGCCGGTCGCTGGCACTCCCCAAGGTGGGGTGATCTCGCCGACTCTCTCCAACATTTTCCTGCACCATGTGCTGGACAAGTGGTTCGAGGACGAGGTGAGGCCGCGCCTGCGCGGCAACTGCCAGTTGGTGAGATTCGCCGATGACTTTGTCGTCGCCCTCGAAGACCGCCAGAGCGGCAAGCGGCTGCTTGACGTGCTGGGCAAACGTCTCGGTCGATACGGGCTCACGCTCCATGAGGCCAAGACGCGCTATGTGGACTTCCGCCGGAGGCGTCCCTACGGGCGTCACTGGATGGCATCGGCCACGACGTTCGACTTCCTCGGCTTCACCCACGTCTGGGGGCGGTCGCTGCGAGGCAAGGACGTCGTTCGCCAAATCACGGCGAAAGGCCGCTTCGCCCGCGCGCTGAAATCGGTGCAGGACTGGTGCAAGAGCAACCGGCACCTGCCGATCAAGGCGCAGCATGACTACCTCGTTCGGGCGATCCGGGGCCACTACGCATACTATGGTCTGACGGGAAACGGCAAACGTCTGGAGTGGTTCCGCTACCAGGTCGCACGCACATGGCGGAAGTGGCTTGCACGCCGCAGCCGTCGCAGGTGCCTGACCTGGGACCGGATGAACGAGATTCTCAAGCGCTACCCCCTGCCGTCGGTCAAGTTCGTGCGCTCATGGCAACCTTCGTGAGCGAACCTGTCAGGTGAGGAACCGAGTGCGTCAATCGCGCACGCTCGGCTCTGTGGGGGGCGGGGCGCAGCAATGCCCCCGCCTACCCGGCCATGAAATGGTTTGCACCGGTCTGGACGGACGTAACCGGTCAGCTTCGTAAGGACCACCCGGCACCGTATCCACTCGAAATCCCGCGCCGCCTCATCCGTATGTTCAGCTTTGTGGGCGATACTGTCGTCGATCCCTTCGCGGGCACGGGCACCACGGCTCTGGCCGCACTCGAAACTGGCCGGCACAGCATAAACGTCGACATCGAACCCACCTACATCAATGCGGCCGAAGCGCGCCTCAATAATTCAAAACTAGCCGGACGAATCACCGTACATCGCCCCCCTACACGAGCGAAAAGGATAGCCGTTACACGCGAAATCGAGCGTGCCCTTCAGAATGTCGATTGAGGAAGGTTTCGTAAAACATTTGGTCGCGGAGGGCTACCATCCGCGCAGCTAAAAGCACAGCGATTTTCTCTCTGAAATCATCATCGCTGAATTGCTTGAAAATTACCCTACCATGATCGAAAAAGCGGCACCGCGGCGAACTTGTCGTCAAACTCCGGCATCACCAGCAAGTGGGCTACGACGACACCGAACTCGTGTTGTCCATAATAAAGGGTCACGGCCGCCAAGCCCAAAAAATCGCTCACGCGGACAAGTCCGACCCGGGCACCGTTTCAATCCCCGAACACGGCCTCAAGGGCACGCAGAAGGAGAAATTTCTCGAATTCTGAGGGCGTTATAGCGACCGACATGGGCGGCCGGTTTTCTGTGGCGGAATTGGTAGACGCGGCAGACTCAAAATCTGTTTTCCTTGTGGACGTGGGAGTTCGAGTCTCCCTGGGGAAACCGCCCGCAAATCAACCACTCAATTCCGGTAACGTATAGGGCCCAAAACCGTTATTCGGCAAGCTACTTTCTTTTTTACTTCTCGACCGTCACGTTCTCTGGGTCGTCTTAAGTATAGAAATCTGTTGTTCCCCGTGCTCTGTAAGGGTTACGCCACGAAAAACGGTGCCATCGTCGTTATGTTCTTCATCATATCTCAGAAGACCAAGCTCTTTAAGTTGAAATACACATGAATCAACTTCGCTTGGTTGCATTTCAATTTTGCGATTTTGAACACGATCAATAATTTTGGTCCTCAAATATTCTTTAATATCTTCCTGAAAGGGATATGCAGGACGTTGGTGCCACTGATACCAACCGCCCTTAACATTGCCTTGTGCGAGCCCACGCTCTGAGGCCGATGGACATGATCTTCCAAGGTTGGTCGGTCAGGTTGTTCCAGGCTTGGCAAGAGGCCTCGACGATGGCTTCATAGGAGTCGAAGACACGATTGGAGAGCCAGTTCTGGCGGAGGTATTGCCAGACATTTTCGGCGGGATTGAGCTCCGGGGACTTGGGTGGCAAAGGCACGAGGGAGATGTTCTCCGGGATGCCGAGTTTGGCAGTGGTGTGCCATGCGGCTTGGTCGAGCAGCACGACGGCATGGGCGTTTGGGGCAACGGCCCGGCTGATTTCCTCGAGATGCAGGTCCATGGCTTCAGTATTGGCGCGCGGCATGACCAGCGCCGCGCCCTCACCGCGCTCGGGGCAGATGGCGCCGAAGAGATACGCCGAAGAGGTCCGTAGGTCCTTGACCTGGCGCGGGCGCGATCCCTTTGGGGCCCACTGGCGCACCAGGCTGTTCTTCTGGCCGACGCGCATTTCATCTTGAAACCAAACCTCGATGGGCGTGTCCGGTGGCTGTGCCGCTACGATTTTCGCCAAGTGTTCGGGAAAACTTTTTTTAAATTCCTCCTGTGCCCGCGCATCCTGGCCGACGTGGCGCGGGCGCGCGGAAATATGCGAGAACCCGAGCGCGGCCAGCAGCTTGCCGACGCTCCGCTCGTGATAGTCCACGCCGAAGCGCGTTCGGATCAGTTGCTTGAGATCGATGCAGCGCCAGCGCACGACCCCATCCCGTTCGGGATCGGGACCGGCCTCGATAGCCCGCGAAAGCGCCGCCATTTGCGACGGCGTCAACCGACGCAACGCCCCGTTCGGCTTGCGGTCGATCAGACCGGCCGGACCTCCCGCGTTGAACCGGTGAACCCAATCCCGCAACGTCTGCCGATCCATGCCGCCAATACGCGCCGCGCACGCTCGATCCATCCCATCGTAGATGGCCGCCATCGACAAAAGCCGTCGCGCCTGGTTCCCATCATCGCTCCGTGCCGCAAGAACACGGACTCTTTCAGCATCAAAGTCGTTTCGCAAAGGAATCGTTGGCATTGAACACACTCCCTTGTTGCCAACAACCTTGAATCACACAAAACCTAGCGTGTAAACCTTTGCGCGAGTCAAACTCTAGGGCGGTTGGTATTAGAAGGTATGTTGTCTAATTCGTCCCTTACAAAACCAAGAACAGGGATGCCTTTCTCTACAGCGTGATCATATTCCATCTCGGTGTAACTTATTCCATTCGGAACTAGACTCCCATAGCGTCCCGCCACGATCACTACATAGTAATCGCACTCTTCGATTACCCTCATAATGAGTTGCCATTGAGTATCGTCAGACGCTGGGAAAAGTTCCATACCTGACGGAAAACTGCCAGCCTCTAATATTGCCTGGGTCGCTTGTTGACGCTCTTCTCGTAAATCGTCATAGGTCGACGAGACAAATACTTGATATCGGATCTGTGGTGTCATATCGGCGGGCGATTCGGAAACAATTGTGTGTAACCAAACACGAGGAACCTAGCGTTGTAAATGGATTAATGAGACAGCTCGCCAATCGAGTACGGATTCCTATGGCGTCAGGAAGCGATTCCGATGAGCTGGGCGCACTGATACTAATGCATCGCGGCCACGTGGACAGCGGAATTTTGGCTGCGTGGTCCGCGCATCGGTTTAAGGAAATGCGGCCCCTGGTGTGTGTGGCCGATACGCGGTTGGTCTATTCGTGTGATCATGATCCACCCCTAGTCTTGACCATGTCGTGGAATCTCTGAACCAGGGGCGACCTGGTCTTCGGATTGGCGGTGGCTGCAGACTTCGCTGCGACACGCACGATCAGATCCACCTTCTCGCGCCCAGTCGTCCCCCTACAAAATAAACCGCGACAAATCAGCATCCGCGGCGAGGTCGCCGACGGTGCGGCGGACGTATTCGGCGTCGATAGTGAGCGCGGTGCCGGCCTTGTCGGGGGCGGTGAAGCTGATGTCGTCGAGCAGGCGCTCCATGACCGTGTGGAGGCGCCGGGCGCCGATGTTCTCGACCGAGTTGTTGATCTCGGCGGCCAGGGTCGCGATCTCCCCGACCCCGTCGTCGGCGAAGTCGAGGTCGACCGATTCGGTCCCCAGCAAGGCCCGGTATTGCTTGATCAGGCTCGCCTCCGGTTCGGTGAGGATGCGGACGAAGTCGTCGCGGGTCAGGGCCTTGAGCTCGACCCTGATCGGCAGGCGGCCCTGGAGTTCCGGCAACAGGTCGGAGGGCTTGGCGAGGTGAAAGGCGCCCGAGGCGATGAACAGGATGTGGTCGGTCTTGACGGTGCCGTGCTTGGTGGCGACGTTGGTGCCTTCCATCAGCGGCAGGAGGTCGCGCTGCACCCCTTCGCGGCTGACGTCGGCGCCGACGCGCTCCGAGCGGGCGCAGATCTTGTCGATTTCGTCGAGGAAGACGATGCCGTTCTCCTCCACCGCGGCGATGGCGCGCTTGATCACCGATTCCTGGTCCAGGAGTTTGTCGCTTTCTTCCTCGATCAAGAAGGTGTGACTTTCGCCGACGGTCAGGCGCTTGGGCTTGGTCTTCTGGCCGAACGCCTTACCGAATATCTCGTTGAGATTGATCATGCCCATTTGCGCGCCCGGCATCCCCGGCACGTCGAAGGTGGGCAGGGTGGCGCCGCCGGAATCGGAGACCTGAACCTCGATCTCCTTGTCGTCGAGCTTGCCGTCGCGCAGCATCGAGCGGAATTTCTGGCGGGTCTCGGCGCTGGCCGAATCTCCCACGAGGGCGTCGAGAACCCGCTCCTCGGCGTTCATTTCCGCCTTGGCCGCGACTTCCGCGTGCATGGTTTCCCGGGTCATGGTGATGCCGATCTCGACCAGGTCGCGGAGAATTTGCTCGACGTCGCGGCCGACGTAGCCGACCTCGGTGAACTTGGTCGCCTCCACCTTCAGAAACGGGGCTTGCGCCAGGCGCGCGAGCCGGCGCGCGATCTCTGTCTTGCCGACCCCGGTGGGGCCGATCATGAGGATGTTCTTGGGCAGGACCTCCTCGCGCATGGCCTCGTCCAGCTGCTGGCGCCGCCAGCGGTTGCGCAGGGCGATCGCCACCGCCCGTTTGGCGTCGTTCTGGCCGACGATATAGCGGTCGAGTTCGGAGACGATTTCCCGGGGGCTGAACGAGGTCATGAGTCGGTCACCGTTTCGAGGGCGATTTCCTGGTTCGTATAGACGCAGATACCGGCGGCGATCGCCATCGCCTTGCGGGCGATGGCCTCGGCGTCGAGGTCGTCGAGGTCGACGAGCGCCCGGGCCGCCGCCAGGGCGTAATTGCCGCCCGAGCCGATGCCGATGAGGCCGTCGTCGGGCTCGAGCACGTCGCCGGTTCCGCTGACCACGAGCGATACCTTGGAGTCGGCGACCGCCATCATCGCCTCCAGCCGGCGCAGATAGCGGTCGGTCCGCCAGTCCTTGGCCAGTTCGACGCAGGCCCGGGTAAGCTGGGCGGGATGACGTTCGAGCTTCGATTCCAGGCGCTCGAAGAGGGTAAAGGCGTCCGCCGTGGCGCCCGCGAACCCGGCGATCACGCTGCCGTCGCCGAGCCGCCGGACCTTGCGGGCTCCCGCCTTGATCACGGTCTGACCGAGGCTGACCTGTCCGTCGCCGGCCACGACGGTGGTCGCGCCCTTGCGCACCGACAGAATCGTCGTGCCGTGCCAACTCTCCATTTTGGCCAGATGTCCTTCCCGCTGGATGTCGAATTTCCGCGCCGATGCCCGGGCACCGCCGGCCCAGCATGGGGGCGTTTACCCGTTGGCGTCAAGACGGCTTCCTGGTAGAGGTCGGGAAAGCCGGGAAGGAATCTCCCCCGGCGCGGACGCACCCCCGGCGAGGCGGTGAGGGAAACGCCCGTCATGCTTCCCGGTCGGCGGCGAGGAAGGGCGGTGGCGGTGAGCGAGAAACGGCGCCTTTTTTGTTTCGGATTCGGCTATTGCGCCGAGGCCCTGGCGCGGGCGCTCGCCGGCGACGGTTGGCGCCTGGCCGGAACCTGCCGCGGCGCCGAGCGTCGGCGATCCCTGGCCGCGGCGGGGTACGAGGTCTTCCTCTTCGACAAGGATCGGCCTCTGTCCGACGCGGCCCTGGCGGGAACCACCCACCTCCTCGCCTCGGTGCCGCCCGGGGCCGAGGGCGACCCGGTTCTCGCCGCCCATGCCGGCGACATCGGACGGCTGCCGGCGCTGGTCTGGGTCGGATATCTGTCGACCACGGGGGTCTACGGCGACCACGGCGGCGCCTGGGTCGACGAGACCACGCCGCCGAACCCCTCCGGCGAGCGCGGGCGCTGGCGCCTGGCGGCCGAAATGGCCTGGCTCGGCTTGGGGCGTGAAAGTTGCGCGGCGCAAGTATTCCGGCTGGCCGGGATCTACGGGCCGGGCCGGAGCCAGATCGACGCCGCGCGGGCCGGCACCGCCAAGCGTATCGACAAACCCGGACAGGTCTTTTCGCGCATCCACGTCGCCGACGTCGTCGCCACCCTGCGAGCCTCGATGGCCCGGCCCGACAACGGCCGGGCCTACAACGTCTGCGACGACGAGCCGGCGCCCTCGGCCGAGGTCGTGGCCCACGCCTGCCGGCGCCTGGGCCTGGACCCCCCAGCCCTGATCCCCTTCGAGGCGGCCGAGCTCTCGCCCCTGGGGCGGAGCTTCTACGCCGACAACCGCCGGGTCCGCAACCGGCGGATCAAGACCGAGCTCGGCGTCCGTCTCCGCTACCCCGACTACCGCCACGGCCTCGACGCCTTGCTGGCCGCCGAATCGTGAAGGGGCATCGCACCGCCACGGCCTCGATCAACGTCGGTGTTCTCGGCGCCTACTCCATCGCCGCCGGCAACGTCGTGCTGAGCCAGGGCACGTAGGTCACCACCAACACGCCCGCGAGGATCACCAGGAAGAAGGGCAGGGTGGCGCGGCATATTTCCATGAGCGGCCGGTTGAACCGGAACGACGCCAAGAACAGGTTCATGCCCACCGGCGGGGTGAGATATCCGAGCTCCATGTTGGCAAGAAAAATGACTCCCAGATGCAGCGGGTGAACCCCGTACGCCAACGCGACCGGGAGAATCAACGGCACCAGCACGACAATCGCGGAGAAGATATCCAGGAAACATCCGGCCAGGAGGAAGAACGCGTTGAGGCCCAGGAGGAACACCCATTTCGATTCGACGGTCGACACTATCCATTCAGTCAGGGCGGTCGGAACATCCGCGTAGATCAGGTAGCTGGCGAGCCCCATGGCGGTGGCGAGAATGATCATGATGCCACCGACCAACTCCGTGCATTCGACGAAATTGCGGGGCAGGTCGTTTCGCGGACTGAGTTCCCGGTGGATGAATACCTCCACGCACACCGTGTAGAGCACGGCCATGCTGGCCGCTTCCACTAGGGTCGCGAAACCCGAGAAGATCGCGACCAGGATGGTCACGGGCAGCAGTATCTCCCATTTCGCCTCGCGGAGCGCGGACACAGCCTCGCGCCCATTGAAACGCTTGCGAATATCGCGGCGGGCGCGGCCCCGAACAACGGCATACAAGAGGACCAGCCCCATGAGCATGAGACCGGGGAGAAATGCCGCTACGAATAAGCGATCGATCGGGGTAAAGGACGCGACCCTGTAAAGGATGATCGCCAGTCTAGGCGGAAAGAGTATCCCGAGGCTGCCGGATGCGGTGATCGTGCCGAGCGAGAACTTGGCGCCGTAACCTTCGCGAACGAGAATCGGCAACATGAGACCGCCAAGGGCGAGTAGGGTCACGCCTGAGCCGCCGTTGAAGGTCGTGAAAAAGGCGCAGACAGCGATTGTGGCGATCGCGGTGTCTCCTGGAAACCAGCCGAACAGGGCCCGAAAGGCCCGGACCAGACGGTTGGAGGCATTGCCCTCCGCCATGATCGTGCCCGCCAGGGTGAACAGGGGGATCGTCGGCAGGATCGGATTCGAGGCGATGCGGTAGGCCTCCACGGAGATCGAGGCCAGGGGTGCGCCATCGACGTAGAAAAGCAGGATGGCACAGGCGCCGAGGACGGCGAAGATGGGGACCCCGGCCATGGCGGCAAGGGGAATCAAACAGAGCCCCGCGGGGCCAGAACGAGGGGCCGGAGTTCCGGCGGCAAGAAGGCGAAACAGAGCAGCGCCAGGGCCCCGACGACGGCCTGTCTTCGGGTGCCGCCGGGCAGCTGGACGAGAAACCGCATCCCGATCAACGCGAAGCCCACAGGCATGATGATCTCCGCCACCCAGAGCGGAAAGATGCCGCCGACAACGGCCAGGGCCGCCCGGTCCGCCAGCACCATGTCGAGCGACGCCTTGGCCAGAAGCAAGCAAACGCCGACCGTCACCGATCCGCTCGCGATCACGGCGACGGACTGCCAGCGCCCGCGCAAGCTCGCGGCAAGTCCAAAGGCCAGATGGCGGCCCCCAGGGACCGCCACGACCGCGCCCATAAATCCGATCCAGAGCGTCAGGTGACGGACGAATTCGATCGATCCTAGAATGCCGCCTCCGACTAGGGGCCGCCCCAAGATTTCGATCAGCGGCAAACATACAATGGCGGTGAGCGCCACCGTCACGATCGCCCGTTCCGCCGTTCGCGTCCCCTGGGCCGAAAGGGACATCCGTGCGGACCGGCCGCCGGCCCCGTCAGGGACCGGCATTGGGGGGCGTGCCGGTTGCGTTCCGGTATTCATCGCGGAGTCTCAAGACGTCGTCGAAAATCGGCGCCGGGATCAGCGTGCCGCGAATCTCGGGGTAGATCGATTCAGCTTTGGCCCGCCAATCGGCCAGCGCGTCGGGTGGCACCGAGACCACTTGAAGCCCTCGCTTGGCCATCGCCTGGATTGCCTCCTGCTCGAGCTCGCGCACGAGTTTCAGCGTCCTGGCGCCCTGCTCTCGGGCGATCCTCATCAAGGTCTCGCGCAACTCCGGGGGAATTTTGTGCCAGGTCTCGGCGGTGACGACGGTGGCGCCGATGACCAATTGAATTCATTGGTTTTTGATAATGACGCTTACCTTGACGCAACGGAGGCCATCAGAGAATGGTCAGCTCTTTAAATCGGGCGGCCGAGGCGCCGTGCCACCTCGTCCATGCTAATGCTGCCAATTTCAGGACGCCTCATCCCGTCGAAGGAACTACCGGTCACGTACTCATCTGAAGTCTTCAAGAACGATATTTGGCATATCGTTATTCTGGGCTTGATCTCAATGGGGATTCCGCCAAGGTTGCTAATCTCCAGCGCGAGACAGCCGGCAAATCCAGGGTGAATAGTGCCGGCGGTCTCAATGACTAATACCAACCGCCCTAGAGTTTGACTCGCGTTACAGCCCACACGCTCGCTCAACCACCCAAGGTGGCCTTTGTCACAGGGCTTCGATCCCGCCAGTTACCCAACGAAACCGCCTGTCAGCTACTCGATTAAATCGGCTACTATCAAGGTGGAACCTACCTCCACTGGCAACACGCGCCTTCGGGGCGCACTGAATAATGGCGGCTAATGAGCGGAATTTTGTCGATGCTTTCTTGCCAAAGTTCTTGTCGAGTACCCAGACAGGGATGGTTGATCCACCACGCCACCCAATGGGAAATGCACCAAGTTCACCACTCAGAACAACTGAATCGCAGGTTCCGGGTGAAGTAGCTGGAGGAGACTATATGTCTACGGCAATGAACAAACCCGATTTTCTTCCGCCCCAGAATACTGATGAGTATGGCGCTTATTTTACTCAACCTTTTAGAGCGTTTAGGCGAAATACTCCAATTTTTGGAGGTGACGATGGGTCCACGGATTTTGATCAGTGTGGCGGTATGACGGCATTGTTAGGCAGTCCAGGTACGGCCATGGATGTTGACCCGCCTAACATTCTTACGTGAGAACGGCGGCGCGATCCACTATAAGTTTCGGCGACCCCTCTGCGCCTATGGACATCTTCAATAGCGTTCTTCCCACGCTGGTTCCTGGAGTGCCGATGTTCTTTTTAGCCGCAATTATTCAGTGCGCCCCGAAGGCGCGTGTTGCCAGTGGAGGTAGGTTCCACCTTGATAGTAGCCGATTTGTGAGCTGGTCCCACATGGTTGGACAGTTTGGCGGCGGGGTTAAGGTGTATTCTGTTGGGTGATCATGCCGCCAAAATCCTGTTTATTACATCGATTTCGTCCTGTTGCGGTTGTTGAGCCTGTGGGGATGTGGGCAAGGCGGTAGCCTTGTCCATCATATCCACAGGTTGTTTGGCCCCGGAAACCTCGGCCGGCGTTTGGCCGGCGAGGGCGGAATGAGGCCGCTTGGTGTTATAGAAGTCGATCCACTCGCCGATGACCCGCTCGGCGGTGAAGCCGTCGGACAATTCGTGAAGATACACCGCCTCGTATTTGAGCGAGCGCCACAGCCGCTCGATGAAAACGTTGTCCAGGCAGCGCCCCCGACCGTCCATGGAAATGCGTACGTCGGCATCCTTGAGCACGTCGGTGAACTCGGAGCTGGTGAACTGGCTGCCCTGGTCCGTGTTGAAGATCTCGGGCCTACCATATCGGGCCAGCGCCTGGTTCAGCGCCTCGACGCAAAACCGGGCATCCATGGTATTCGACAGCCGCCAGGCAAGCACATGACGCGTCGCCCAATCCATGACCGCCATCAAATAGAGGAACCCGCGCTGCGCCGGGATGTAGGTGATGTCGGCGCACCAGACCTGATTGGGCCGGTCGATCGCGAGCCCCCTGAGAAGATAGGGATAAATCCGGTGCGCGGGATGCGGCGCGCTGGTTCTCGGCGCCTGGTAGATGGCCTCCAAGCCCATCAATCGCATCAACCTGCGGACGGCCGACGCGGACGCCTTCCCGCCGAAACTGGCGGACCATCTGGCGACTGCCGTAGAACGGATACTTCAGGAACAATCCGTCGAGGCGGCGCATCAGCGCCAGGTTCTCCGGACTCTCGCCCTTCGGCGCGTAATAGAACGAGGATCGGCTGATGGAAAGCAGACGGCATTGACGGCTCAAGCTCAGATCGGGTCGGTGGCGCACGACCATCGCCTTGCGTCCCCCCCGGGCTCATCGCTTGAGCCCCCCGGACAAAAAATCCCGTTCCACCGTCAGTTCGCCGATCTTGGCGTGGAGGCCGCGGACCTCCGCTTCATGGTCCCGGTGGACCCTCTCGGCACCGTTCGAAAACACCGCTCCCAGGCCCTCAACCGCCTGGCGCTTCCACGTGCTCACTTGGTTCGGATGCACCTTGTGCTTCCCCGCAATCTCCTGGATCGTCCTGTCGCCCCGGAGCGCTTCCAGCGCCACCTTGGCCTTGAAGTCCGCTGTAAACCGGCGTCGTCTCGTCATCTCCGTATTCCTCCGTCAAACGGTGGAATACACCTTAACAGCCTGTCCAATTTTCTAGGACCACCTCAGTTAACGGGTCCGGAGCGTCGGCGGTGGTCGTTGGAAGAAAAGGCCCGGATTGTTTTGGAGGCGATGGCGCCGGGGGCGGTGTCGGTGGCGCGGCGGCACGATATTCTGCCGCAGCAGATTTACCGTTGGCGCCGGGATTTGGAACCGGAGGGCGCGCCGGGGTTTGGCGGATTTCTCCCTGTCGAGATGACGGACGAGGCGTCTTGCATTGGCGTGCGTTCGCCGCCGGCTGTTGAGATTGCTTTGTCTTGCGGTCGGACGTTACGGGTTGGGTGTGATATCGAGGGGGCTTCGCTTATCCGCCTTGATATCTTTTCGCGAGGGTCGAGCGAGTTTCCGATAGTGAGGAACCTTCTTGTCAGGCCAAAGAATCTCCGATTCCTCTGATATGGGAGGCAATGCTTGATGTGCAACCGAATTCTCTCGCAGATGCTCTTGCCGTTTTGCTGCGACTGAGACCACGAGTTGCTCTTCCTAATCACCTCTAAACCTAGGCGAGCCTCGGGACCGGCGCAACCCGGCCAGAGCCCGGACCAGGGATGCGGTCGTTGGGGCCGGGGCGGCCATGACGCCGCCCATGACGGCGATTCCGGCGGCGCCGGCGTGTCGGCAGGCGGCGGCCGTGGTGGCGTCGATACCGCCGAGGGCGACGACGGGGAGCGGAACCAAGGCGGCGACCCGCTTGAGCTCCTTCAAACCCAGGGGAGGACCGTAACCGGGTTTGCCGGGGCTGGGGAATATCGGGCTCAGAGTGACATAATCGGCGCCGCCGGCGGCGGCGATTTCCGCTTCGGCGAGGGAATGGGCGGAGACCCCGACAAGCCCCTCGCGGCCGAGCCGCCGCCGGGCCGCCGCGACCTCGTGGCCCTGGGGCAGATGGACACCTCCGGCGCCGCAATCGGCGGCCACCGCCGCATCACGATTGACGCACACCAGGGTTCCGGTTCCGGCCACCGCCTGCTGGCACTCCCGGACCAGCCCGGCGAGCGCCGTGGCCGTCAAATCCTTTTCCCGGACCATGATCCAGCGGCAGCCGGCGGCGCCGGCGGCGGCGACGATCCGGGCCACGGGCAAACCGGCCCCGAGGCGGTCGGTGATGACCAAAAGGGGCGGTTCGGGCAGGACGTTGGCGAGCGCGATCGCCGACACCTCCCCTGGCGGTTCTCTCGGATTCCATTCAGTCATGTAATGTCCGATTTCGGCCACTTGAAGCAGCGAACCGCTCCGGGCCATGAAATTTCCCCATCTTTGTCATTGATTGCCGACAAATAATACAAGATGGTTCGACGCGCGGTAGCAGGTGCCGGCAAATCGCGAGACGTCCACGAACGTCTCCGCCAGAAGAGCCGGATATCCGTGCACCGCCTGGATGTCCTCAGACAGCCGCCGCAGGCTCAGCCCCAGCACACGGGAGGCCAGGTTCGGATCGGCCAGGCGTTCGGAGTTCATTTTAGGTCAGGATCAGCAAAATTGGGTTGGGGAATGTGTCGCGTATATTTCTTATTGGCATTCGAAATTCTGAGTTTTCCAGGCACAATACAGTTTTTTTGGATCCGGCGTGTTTTACTTGGCAGCTCACCTGCGCCGCCGTTCGACAACGCATTATCCAGACCTTGGCGGATTCTCCCAGCTAAATCGGTTTCACCGGCGGGACGGTCGATCCGGCCAAGTGTCTGTTCGAAAATGCGCGTCCGCGCGTTTTTGGGTCTGTTCCGGCCCTCTCCCCCTCCCAGCCACCCACGAGAGGTTGTGGGTGGCTGGGAGGGGGAGAGGGCCGGTGCCGCGAGTTACAGACTGCAAGACAATGAGAGCACGACCTATCGGCTCATGCCGCGGAATCAATTCATCCCGCCCGGGACTCGCCAGCCTCGATTGTCCGTCGCGAGAGATGGGTTTTGCCGCGCCTGTTGTCGAACGGGTTTCCTCAAGCCGCGGCGAACACCGCCGGATCGATTTCCGCGAGCGCCGCCACCAGTCGGGTCATCTCGGCCGCGACGGCGCTGAGGCGCGGTCCGCGCTCAAAGCGCTTCTCGTCCATGTAGATCATGCGGTTGATTTCGATCTGTAGGGCGTGGATGCCGGCGTCGGGCCGACCGTAATGGTCGACCGTGAAGCCGCCGGCGTACGGCGCGTTGCGCCGGACGGCGAAGTTGCGGGACCGCAACACGCGCTCGGCGGTGGCGGTGACGAGGGGATGGCAAGTGGACCCGTGGCGATCGCCGAGGACCACGTCGGCGCGTTGGGAACCGGTATCCTGGTCCATGGGACCGCCCACCGACGGCATCGAGTGGCAATCGATCAGAAGGACGAAACCGAAGCGCCGCTTCGTCGCGGCGATCAAATCCGCCAGCGCCGCGTGGTACGGCCGGTAGAGATTTTCGATCCGCTCCCGGGCCTCGGCGAAGCGGAGCTTCCGATCGTAGATCTCGGCCCCGTCGGCGACCACGCGCGCGACCGTGCCGAGGCCGCCCCGCACCCGCGGGGAGCGGGTATTGGCGGTTTCGGGGAGCGCGTCCTCGAACATGTCGGGATCGAGTTCGAGGGGTTCGCGGTTCGGATCGACGAAGGCACGGGGAAAAAGCGCCCGCAGGAGCGGCGCGCCCAGACCGCAGGCGCCGACGAAGATCTCGTCGACGAAACTGTCCTCCGAGCCCCGGATTGCTTGGTCGTCAAGGCGCGAATCGGCGAGGAACTCGGCGGAATAACGCCGTCCGCTGTGGGGTGAGCTGAGGACCACCGGCAGGGTCCTCCGCAGCGGCTCGATGATGTCGTAGGCCGCGTTTCCGGGCCCCGATTTTTCGTCCTTGATCACTTTCTCGTTCCAATCCGATCCGCGTTTACCGCTTTTGAGTGGATTTAGCCTAATGTTGTACGTCTGTCATGCGTACGGCCGCCTGGGGCGGACGGGAATAGGGGAAAGATGAAGCCTGATCATAACACGATCCTTTTAGCGGCGCCCATGGTGCGGGGATAGCGGCCCATGGCGAAGATTCTCCTGGCCGAGGACGACGACACGTTGCGTCGTTTCCTGGCCCGGGCGCTGGAACGGGCCGGACACGAGGTGATCGCGGTCGCGGACGGCAACGAAGCCTTGCCCCTGCTCGCTCCCGGCAAGTTCGAGCTGCTGTTGGCCGATATCGTCATGCCCGGGATGGACGGCATCGCCCTCGCCCAACGCGCGAGCTGGGCCATGCCGGGCGCTCGCGTCATGTTGATCACGGGATTCGCGGCGGTGGCCCTGAAGGCGTGTCACCTGTTGCAGCCGCGCGCCAAGATCGTCTCCAAGCCGTTCCATTTGCGGGGCCTGGTCGAGGAGGTCGACAAGCTCCTCGCCGCCTAGCGCGATTTGGGGGCCCGTTCGGAGCGAGCCGGTTGGTCGTAATTCCGGGCCCTCGGCGTACCGCTATCTTTGTCTGGGTCTTTAACGGATAGTGCCACTCATGCCATCGAGCTCCACGGGGGTCGGCCATTTCGCCTCCTCGGCCTTTTTCCGCAAGACCTACGACGAGACCATCGCGCTCCTCGTCGAAACCCGCAATTACGTCACCGCGAAATCGCCCGTGAACGAGGAGTCGCGTGTCGTCGCGATGAACGTCAACATGGAGACGACCCGGGTGACGGCCCGGCTGACCCAGGTCATCGCCTGGCTCATGGTCCAGCGCGCCGTCGAGGCGGGCGAGATTTCCCCGGCCCAGTCCCTGACCCCGAAACATCGGCTGGGGGGCCAATCGATCTGCTCCGACGAGTGCGGTGAAGAGATCGAGACCCTGCCGCCGGAGCTACGCGACCTCCTCTCGCGCAGCCGCCAACTTTACCAGCGCGTCGCCCGGCTCGATGAAATGATCGCCCGCGATCTGGGTAAAGGCGCCACCCACTGAGGTCATTCGTTTTCGAAACGGTGGGGGTTGGCCGCGTAGGTCCCGAGAATCTTGACGCTGCGGGAAAAGAATTCGAGTTCCTCCAGGGCCAGGGCGACCGCTCCTTGGGCCGGATGTCCCTCGATGTCGGCGTAGAACTGGGTCGCGGTGAAGTTTCCCTCGATCATGTAGCTTTCGAGCTTCACCATGTTAACCCCGTTGGTGGCGAAACCGCCGAGAGCCTTGTAGAGCGCCGCCGGCACGTTGCGGACCCGAAACACGAAGGTGGTCATGATGGGACCCTGGTTCGGATCCGGATCGACCGACTCGCGGGCCAGGATGACGAAGCGGGTGGTGTTGTGCTCGGCGTCCTCGATTCCCGATTTCAGGGTCTCCAAGCCGTAGGTTTCCCCGGCCAGGTCCGAGGCAATCGCCGCCTGGCTGGGATCGTTCCGCAGGGCGATGTCGGCGGCGGCCCCGGCGGTGTCGGCGTGGACCTGGGTCTTGAGGCCGAGTTCGCGGATCAAGCGGCGGCATTGGGAGAGGGCGTGAATATGGGAGTGCACGGTCTGAAGGCCGGTGAGCGTCGCCCCGGGCGGCGCCAACAGGTTGTGCGCGACCCGCTGAAAATGCTCGGCGACGATATGGAGATCCGAATCCGGCATCAGATGGTGAATGTCGGCGACCCGGCCCGCGAGGGTGTTTTCGATCGGGATCATGGCCAGCGCCGCGTGCCCCGCCTGGACGGCCTCGAAAGTCGTTTCGAAGGTGACGCACGGGAGCGGAACCATGTCCGGATAGGCCTGGAGGCTGGCGAGATGCGAATAGGCGCCCTTCAAGCCCTGAAAGGCGATTGCCCTGGCCGGGTCCACTTGGGGACCGACCGGCGCGGTGTCGGAAGGGGGGGTCATTTCAGTGTCTTCTCGAAAATGCGCGTCGGCGCCGCGAGTTTTCGAACACACTGTCCGGGGAAGTGTCATGCTCCGCCCCCAAGGCGTTCGCGCGCGCGTTGCAACTCGGCCGGAGTATCGACACCGAGCGGGACGGTGTCAACGAAGCCCACGGCGATGTGCATGCCGGCTTCCAGAGCCCGCAGCTGCTCCAGGCGCTCACGTTTTTCGAGCGGGGCCGGCGGGAGGCCGACGAAATGGGCGAGCGCTTGGCGGCGATAAGCGTAGAGACCGATGTGATGGTACATCGGCCCCTCGCCGGCGGGCGCCGGCAGACGCGTGAAATAGAGCGCCCGGCCGTGACCGGCGCCCGGCCCAACCGATACCACCGCCTTGACGACGTTCGGATCGTCGGCTTCGGCCCGCTCCGTTATGGCGCAGGCGAGGGTACCGATGTCGACCTCGGCGTCGGCGAGCAGTTCCAGCGCCGCGCGCGGCAATCCCGCCTCCAGGGTCGGAAGATCGCCCTGGATGTTGACGACGGCGTCGTGACGGCCCTCGGGGTCGAGCTTGGCGACGGCCTCGAACACGCGGTCCGAGCCCGAGGCGTGGTCGGGCCTTGTCATCACCGCGCGGCCCCCCGCCGCCGTAATCGCCTCGGCGATTTCCCGCTCCGCGCAAGCGACCGCGACCGGACCGATGTCCGCCTCCACCGCCCGCCGCCAGACGTGCACGATCATGGCTTCGCCGGCAATCTCCGCCAGCGGTTTCCCCGGCAAACGCGTCGCCGCCAGGCGCGACGGAATCACCACCGCCGGATTACGCGGTGCCGCCATCACGAATATTTCCCTTCATGGTCTTCGATTCACACAGGGAGGCGGGCTGGTCGGTCAATACGCAATGTCGATCCCGGCTTGTTCGTGCGACGAGTCAGCCGTTGGGCCTGAATTGATCGGGAAAACCTTCATCATACGTTTAAGGAAAAATCCAAATTCATAGCCCTTCAAACGCAGGCATCCCCTCCTGCGGATCACCTTCTCCCGGGCCAAGGACTCACAATTAAGTTCTTCCCACGAAATTCACGAATTTTGTAGAGTCTCGATCCCATTTTGGTAAATAAAGGCGGTTGGTTATCACGGTTTATTCGGCTGCTTTTTCTTCTTGGAACCATCCTTTGCCGCATTTGCTTTTTCCGTTTCTTCGACCTCGTCCAAACGACCTCTCGGATCACGGATTTTCAATTTCTTGTAAATTTCCAGAATTCCGGCGCTGCCACCGGCAATCAAAAAAGCGCTAAAAATTTTCCCCGCGAACGTGAATGGATATTCTCCATTGGCCGGTGGATCAAGTGCGTTCAAGAGATCCCTGATAATATCCAAATTGTAGTTAGAAAAAACGACGATTGCCAAAATTACAGTGATCGGGGTTTTCCATCCTTTGTTGGACAAATGCTTTACAAATAATCTCCAGTTGAATATCGGGGTTAGGGCCGATTCGAACACGACAGAGAGCACCAAGAATACGAACAACACTTTCCCAACTTCCACCATTCGCGAATCCGCAACCACCTGATTTTGCGTGCCTGGCTCATGAGCAGCTCCGATGACGGTACCCTGATGGGATTGTCCCGTAACCTTGTCGTCTATGGGCGGCGCGGTATAGAAGGACAGCGTTACAAAACCCACGAACACGCGCGGTCTCGTGCTGAGCGAAAATCGCGACAACGAATTGATTTTTCATCGGAAACCAATCCCCCATTCAGACGTGTTTGAGCGAATTATATTTGCCTTTTACCATAATGATTGGCTGTAATCCACTCTACTGCCCAGTATCGCGGGTATCGCGGCGCCGGGCGATGGTTTCGTGGGCCAGCTCTCGATCTTGAAAAAATCATCTGCATGACCCGTTCCGCAACGACAGGGGTATTTTTTCTAACGGCGAAAATCTCATCAACCCCGCAGACACGCTCGTTTTTCGTGCCGATCGGTTCGGCGAGTTTCGGATGGCGGAGAATCGGTTTGCGCCGCGGCCATACCGGTAACGTATCCTCGGAAATTCAGGCGAGCACCTGACCGGGCAGTTCAAATCCGCAGCGTGATTCGGGTTCCGATGAACGACGCGTCTTGATCCGCGATTGCCCTCGGAACCTCGGCAAGATTCCTTACAAAACGGGGGGCGGCGCGAAACCCGGACGAGGTATTCGCACCCATATTGGCAAGTGATCGCTTACCGAGTGTTCAAATTTCTTACCGAGGCCCTCCTCTTCGGATTTCGTGAGCTTGCCGTAAGGCTTTTTCAGCGTCGCACGAGCAAAGAGATCGGAGAACTTGAATACGCCATAGTAGAAATTGTCCGGGCCCCCTTTCTTGACGAGCTTTCGCCACTGGTCATTCGGAAGGCACGGCTGCTTTCTTCCCAGGAAGAATCCGATTTGATCGTAGGTTTGCGTGGCTCGTGCATTGGTGCGAAAAACCTCGCCCGTGACCGGATGTGGATCGAGAAACGGAAAATATAGCCGCCGAATGTTTTTATCACCGAAGGCTTGCTTATTGCGCTCCCGGAGACTGTCGTCGATTCGTGCCCGATCCTTCGAAGGATCGTCGAAATTCAAATTAAGATCTCCGAGCAAAACAAAATTGGGGGTGACTCGGAGACGTGATTTCAGCCGATGAATGAGCCAACCGATCAGCGCGTTGAATTCGTTCTCGCGCTCGATTGGTTTACCGAAAACGAGATGCGCGTTGACGGCTGTAAAACGTAGAGGCGGTTGCTTATTCGCCGCCGGAATTTCGAACGCCACCAGATAGGGCCAGGAACAATTTTTAGTCGCGGTTGAGGGTTCGGGATGAGTGGGATCGTGCTCGGTGCACGGGGTTCGGGGAGCCCCGAGCTTGCCTCGACGACGTCATGGGGACTGCTCGAAGCCACCGGACGGCGTTTTCGGATTCGACAGGCACACCGGTCCGCCCGCGCCGCTCGGCGGCACGTCCCGGTCCGGGGGAGAGGCGTGCTGTCTCAGGCGATGGGCGCGGTCATGATCGCGTCGAGGGCCTCCTGCGCCCGGGCGGCATAGTGCCGGTTGGCCTCGGGCAGATAACGGAAGCGTCCGTCGCAGCGCACGATGGCGATGGCCGCGTTGGTCAAGCAGGCGAGATTTCTGGGCAGGTGACGCACGTAGGCCCGGCATCGGTCTTCGTCGTAGGTGAAGTCGCGCACGTAGTGCAGGCGGTTCTCGATATGCCAGTGGTTGCGCACCAGTTCGAGCAACTCCTCGGGTCCGGCGCGCTCTGCGCCGAGCGAGGTGAGGCTCCAGGTCACCTCGATGCTGCGCTTGCCGGTCTTGAGGATCTCGCGTTCGCGCTCGATGCGCATGGCCTGGCGTCGCCCGTGGAGGTTGGCGTAGCCGTCCCACTCGGCAGCGGAGAGGTCGACGACGGCGCAGCGTCGGCGCTCGATGCGGCCATGGCCCTTGTCGACGGTTTCGTGCCAGAGCGCATCGCTGAAGTCGATCGCCTTGAGGTCTTCGAAGATCATCTCCTGGTTGTCCTTGACCGCGCTCATCACGTAGTCGGCGCGACGCCCGAGCAGGCAGCGCGCGGTCTCGTGCTGAGCGTGCATCGCGTCCATGGTGACGATCCGGCCTGTGAGGTCGAGGCCGCTGGAGAGTTCGCGCACGGCCGGGATTTCGTTGCTCTTGCGGTCGACCTCGACCTGCCCGAGGACCACGCCGGTGTCGTGCTCGACCGCCGCCACCATCATCCTGCGCCCGTCTTCGGTCTGCTTCGAGGCGCCGCGCAGATCCTTTCCGTCCATGGCGACCGGCGCGTGCGCGCTGCCATGCTGGCCGGTCCACTGGCTAATCGCGTTGTCCAGGGTCTCTGGCGGCAGGGCGGTGAGGGTCTTGTGGAAGGTGGTGATCGCGGGCGGGGTGTAGCGCTGTTTGGAAGGGTTCCAGAACGCACCCACCGCCTCGAGCTGCTCCTGGGAGAGCAGGGCGGCGAACTGGGCGAACGCGTTCACCCCCCGGTATCCGGCAAGCCGGGCGGCGACGGCGATCACCAGAATGGTGTTGAGCGCATAGCGCTTGCCCCGGGCATGGCGGTACTCGGGCACCTCACCCAGACACTCGAACAGGCTGCGCAGCCGGGGCGCGGCCATCGGCTCGGTGTGCTGCTCGGCGTTCCAGTGTGCCGGCATCCCGGTACGGCTCAGCGCCTCGAGGGCGCCGTCTGTCAGTCCGAACACGAAGACCTCCTTGGGCTGACCGTGGTGGCGCCAGCGCGCTGCCCCTCCGGGCTCACGGGCAAAGCCCCGCGTCAGCCCCAGAGAGCGCCAGTTCGACGCGCGGTAGCAGGTGCCGGCAAATCGCGAGACGTCCACGAACGTCTCCGCCAGAAGAGCCGGATATCCGTGCACCGCCTGGATGTCCTCAGACAGCCGCCGCAGGCTCAGCCCCAGCACACGGGAGGCCAGGTTCGGCACTCGGCCAGGCGTCAGAATGACGAAGCGCGAGTTGTTGGCGATCAGATGCAGACGCCGGAACTGCTGCTCGGCCGACCACCCGATCCAGCGATCACGCGCGCCCAGCTTGAACGCGCCGGGCTGCCAGCCGATCAGTGCGAGCCAGGTCTCGCCATGCACCGCGACATGGCGCAGGCCCTTGCCGATGACGCCGTGGAACGCCAGGTAGTGGTGCTGCTCCACCAACCGGTCCCAGCGCCGGTGCTCCTGCGCGCCCCAGGTCGGACGCACCGTGACCGCGCGCAAATCAATGGACGAATCCGAGACCGGCAGCGTCGCCATGACCGGCACACTGCCACACCGAGAATGAAATGGCCAGCGCCGCGATCACCTCACCCTGATCACTGGGCGGACAAAAAACTAGCCCTGCCCAGCGCCAATTGCTCCCGTCGGTATCGACGACGTAAGCGTGACCACGAGGCCCGCCCGCCACGCGCGTCGCACGGATACCCGCGTTGTACTTGGTTTGGGAATCTAGTGCACTGGCGCATTCACTTCGTTCACGCCCCCGTGCACCAGGCCTTTGTCGATGCATCAACTTTCCAAACTTCGGCTGTCGCCTCCGTTTGGGTCGATGCACTAGGAGGCGTGGCGGTAGGGCCAATGTAATTGAGCGGTCCCTTCGGCTGGCGGGTCGGACGTGCTCATGAATATTTCAGCACCTGCCAGACCGCCGCGTCGATTGCATATTACGACGCGATTGCGGCCGTGGGACTTCCGCCGTCGGATTTTGGGATCGGCCAGGTGGCGATGTCGGAAGCGCGTTCCGGCATTTTTGCCACGATTAACGTTGCCTTATACGGCTTGCGGAATAATTCTGGGCGAGAGAGAGTCGTTGTCGAAGCGCCGAACGGAGGTGGGCGAGGATGGTTGCCTGGGCGATACGCCAAGTCATGATCTGGGGAACCCTCGGACTGGTGGTATTCATCGCCGTCGAGTATCGGTCCTCGCTGTCGGGTTCGGCCACTGGAAGCGGCGGCGCGGCGAGTGAGGCAAAGGTCGCGGCGAGATCCGCCGACAGCGCCGGCCGGGTCCTGACTTTTCGCGCCAACGGAAACGGCCATTTTATCGTCAACGCCGTCATCAAGGGGCACGAGGTCGTATTCATGGTCGATACCGGGGCCACGCTGACGACGCTGTCGCTTACCGACGCGAAACGGATCGGCCTCCACCCGAAGCGGCTCGACTACAACCTTACGGTCCATACCGCCAACGGCGTTGTTCGGGCCGCGCCGGTAACCCTGCGGGAAGTGCGCATCGGCCGAATGCGGGTTCGGAACGTCCGCGCTGCCGTCAACGAGGCGCCGATGGCGATCTCGCTTCTGGGTAACAGCTTTCTTTCCCGCTTGCCGAGCTACCAGGTCCGGGACGGCAAGCTCGTCATGCGCTGGTGAGCCTGGCGAGGCCTTGCGGCGCGGCTGAAACACCCCATACTGGCGTCATGTCCGGCGCCGCCAAGGTTTTCGACCGGGCGGCGCTCCGCCGTCACCGCGAGCGCGCCGCGGCGCGGCTCGGAAGCCACGATTTTCTCCTCCGGGCGGTGGCCGAAAACCTCGCCGAACGCCTGTCCGACGTGCGCCGCCGCTTTCCCCGGGTCCTCGATCTCGGCCGCCGAGGCGGCGGCCTGGGCCCCGTGTTGGCGGCCCGCGCCGGCACCGATCTCATTGTTCAAGCCGAAATGTCCCCGGCGCTGCTGAGCGCCGCCAGGGGATTGCCCGTCGTCGCCGACGAGGAGCGTCTGCCCTTCGCGTACGCCACCTTCGACCTCGTCGTCAGCCTGCTGAGTTTGCACTGGATCAACGACCTCCCCGGAACCCTGATCCAGATCCGCCGCGGCCTGCGCTCGGACGGCTTGTTCCTGGCCGCGATGCTGGGCGGCGAGACCCTGGGCGAAATCCGCCACGCCCTGGCCCTCGCCGAACGCGCCGAGGAGGGCGGCCTCAGCCCCCGGGTGGCGCCCTTCGTCGACGTCCGTGCCGCCGGGGGGTTGCTCCAGCGGGCCGGGTTCGCCCTGCCGGTGGTGGACATCGACACGATCACGGCGACCTATCCGAACGCCATGGCGCTGATGCGCGAGTTGCGCGCCATGGGCGAATCGAACGCCCTCCTCGAGCGGCGGCGCCGATTCACCCGCCGCGCCACTCTGGCCCGCGCCGCGGCGATCTACCAGGAGCGGTTCGCCACCGCCGACGGCCGCCTCCCGGCGACCTTTCAAGTCCTCACTCTCACCGCCTGGAAGAGCCATGAATCCCAACCCCGCCCCCTGGCGCGCGGTAGCGCCAAGCGCCGCCTCCGCGACGCCCTCTAATTATGGGGACAGTTTACGTATTTTTGAGTTACAGTCTGTTCGAAGACTCGTGGCGCCGGCCCTCTCCCCCTCCCGGCCACCCATATCAGCATACTCTCGTGGGTGGCCGGGAGGGGGAGAGGGCCGGAACAGACGCAAAAAATGCGCGGAAGCGCATTTTCGAACAGGCACTTATACCAACCGCCCTAGAGTTTGACTCGCGCAAAGGTTTACACGCTAGGTTTTGTGTGATTCAAGGTTGTTGGCAACAAGGGAGTGTGTTCAATGCCAACGATTCCTTTGCGAAACGACTTTGATGCTGAAAGAGTCCGTGTTCTTGCGGCACGGAGCGATGATGGGAACCAGGCGCGACGGCTTTTGTCGATGGCGGCCATCTACGATGGGATGGATCGAGCGTGCGCGGCGGGTATTGGCGGCATGGATCGGCAGACGTTGCGGGACTGGGTTCACCGGTTCAACGCGGGAGGTCCGGCCGGTCTGATCGACCGCAAGCCGAACGGGGCGTTGCGTCGGTTGACGCCGTCGCAAATGGCGGCGCTTTCGCGGGCTATCGAGGCCGGTCCCGATCCCGAACGGGATGGGGTCGTGCGCTGGCGCTGCATCGATCTCAAGCAACTGATCCGAACGCGCTTCGGCGTGGACTATCACGAGCGGAGCGTCGGCAAGCTGCTGGCCGCGCTCGGGTTCTCGCATATTTCCGCGCGCCCGCGCCACGTCGGCCAGGATGCGCGGGCACAGGAGGAATTTAAAAAAAAGTTTTCCCGAACACTTGGCGAAAATCGTAGCGGCACAGCCACCGGACACGCCCATCGAGGTTTGGTTTCAAGATGAAATGCGCGTCGGCCAGAAGAACAGCCTGGTGCGCCAGTGGGCCCCAAAGGGATCGCGCCCGCGCCAGGTCAAGGACCTACGGACCTCTTCGGCGTATCTCTTCGGCGCCATCTGCCCCGAGCGCGGTGAGGGCGCGGCGCTGGTCATGCCGCGCGCCAATACTGAAGCCATGGACCTGCATCTCGAGGAAATCAGCCGGGCCGTTGCCCCAAACGCCCATGCCGTCGTGCTGCTCGACCAAGCCGCATGGCACACCACTGCCAAACTCGGCATCCCGGAGAACATCTCCCTCGTGCCTTTGCCACCCAAGTCCCCGGAGCTCAATCCCGCCGAAAATGTCTGGCAATACCTCCGCCAGAACTGGCTCTCCAATCGTGTCTTCGACTCCTATGAAGCCATCGTCGAGGCCTCTTGCCAAGCCTGGAACAACCTGACCGACCAACCTTGGAAGATCATGTCCATCGGCCTCAGAGCGTGGGATCGCACAAGGCAATGTTAAGGGCGGTTGGTATTAGGCCATTAATTATTTTAGCCCCGAGGAATTTCGGAGGACGAGCCACACCTATCCCGGAGTCGGGGCACCGCTCACGTTCGGGAGACTTGGTCGAACGGCCGGGATCAGGCGTGGGATCGTTCGTGTTCTGTCACTGAAACCCGCGATCGTGGAGGATCAGACGCCGCTGACGACATGACACGCTTCTGCCCTCGCGGGCGGCGATTATCGGAAGGAAAAAGCCGTCGGATAGAACCATCGCGGGCACGACGAAACTCGCCCCAACCGAGACTGGGTTCTCCCTAAAGTGTTGGAAAAAAGCGCGAATAACCTAAAAAATTAGCAAACTGTCCCCGTAATTGATATATTGGAGCGCGGGCCGGATGGTGTATAATGTTAACCATATCTTTACGAATTTCGCCTTTGCTGGATCACCTGATTGCCGCTAAACGCGTCACGGGTCCCGTAGGCAACCCGGGGGCAGCGCGGCCGGACAAATCCGGTGGTATCGTGACGTGCAAGAAATGAAATCTCGCAAAACGTTGTCGTTAAGAAACTCGACTCTTCTGTGGGTCACGGTTTCCGCCCTTTCGTGGTTCGGTATCGCTTGGTCGGTGTCGACGCTGGTCAGCCCGATGGACTTCAACGATGACGTCATCGCCATGGAAGAGGCGCCTCCGGCCACCGAGGACGAACTGGTGGAAATTCTCAAGGTCCAACCGGCTTCCGGTCCGTGGTCGGGAGACGAGGCCGGCGGTGCTTGCCTGTGTCCTGCCTCCGTGTCGATCGAATTCGGTGATCCTCCCGTATATTGAGCCCCGGTAGATCGCCCCCAGCACTTGGATTCCGAGTGCCGGGATCGGTCAAGACATTCGCCGCAGCCCCTGGCGGGCTTGTTCGGCGTAGAGAATCTTCCCAGATTATCTACGGACGCGCTTTGGCGCCGCTTTCGGCGCTGGTTTCGGAGCCACGGTAGCTTTGGTATCCGTTTGCCCTGAGGGCGCAAGCCGCGCAATCGGCGCATCCGTAACCCCAGGAATGGCGTTGCGCGCGGTCGCCGCGGTAACAGCTGTGGGTGTGTTCGACCACCAGATCGACGAACGACTCGCCGCCGAGAGACTCGGCTAGGGCCCAGGTCGCGGCCTTGTCGATCCACATCAGTGGGGTGTGGATTTCGAAGCTGGTGTCGAGACCGAGATCGATCGCCTCCCCGACCGCCTTGACGGTGGCGTCCCGGCAATCGGGGTAGCCGGAAAAATCGGTTTGCGACATGCCACCCACCAGGTGGCGCACGCCCCGGGGGTAGGCGGCGGCGGCCGCGAAGGCAAGAAAAATGAGGTTCCGCCCCGGAACAAAGGTGTTCGGGAGGCCGTCTTCCCCGACTTCGAAAGCGGAATCTCCGGTCAACGCCGAATCCGTGAGGCCGCCGAGCGCGCCGAGATCGATCGTCCGGTCGCTCCCGAGCCGCTCGGCCCAGGCCGGAAACCGCTGCCCGATCTCGCCCCGGATGGCGCCACGGCAGGCGAGCTCGACCGCGTTCCTTTGCCCGTAGTCGAACCCGATCGTTTCGACCCGGGCGAAGCGCTCCAAGGCCCAGGCGAGACAGGTGGTGGAGTCCTGTCCCCCGGAGAACAGGACGAGCGCCCGCTCGTTGTCGCCGATATTCACGCGCCTTTTCCTTCCCTCGCGATCTCTTGAAATCCTACCATCTCCCGCCGGTTACCGGGGTATGGCGCGCGGCTGGATGGTGTAAAAAATTGCCCCGTGCGAACACGGAGCAGTGATTGTCGGGAAGGAAGAAGAGAATTGAATGCTAAACTGAGTTTGGTTAACAAACGGTGAAGCTCCAGCGGCCGTCGGCCGATGCCAGGGGAATTCTCCGTCTCCGCTCCCGAGGGCGTCTCCCAGGACACCTTTAAACCAATAAATTACCAGCGCCCTAATCGCCGCGATAGATGACCATGCTCAGGCCCTGGGTCTGGCGCTTGTTGTCGTAGCCGATGATCCGGACGTGGTGGCCCGGGTTGGCGTTGTGGCAAGCGTTGACTTCGTTCATCACCACGTTGACGTCGCGTTCGCCGAACAGGGGCAGCTTCCACATGTACCAGTAACTGCCGCCGGCCCGAGGCGGCTCGACGTGCTCGATCGCGCAGTTCCAGCCCTGCGTCGTCATGTACTCGACCTGCTTGCGGATCTGACTTGCGTCCAGTTTCGGCAGGTAGGAGAAGGTCTCGAACCGACGGCTGGCCGGGTCGTCCATACGCGAGGGATAGTCCTGCATTTCGCTCATTGAGGTTTCCTTTTTCTGGGCTCGTTAC
Organism: Alphaproteobacteria bacterium; assembly: GCA_965218865.1. Taxonomy (GTDB): domain Bacteria; phylum Pseudomonadota; class Alphaproteobacteria; order JAAXGF01; family JAAXGF01; genus CBDCME01. Next base: position 84,821 of record CBDCME010000080.1, on the reverse strand, counting down.
GTCTCAACTCGCGGCGACGTCGAGTTTGTCGACCGTATCGAAGTCGAACTTGATTTCCTTCCAGGTCTCCATCGCGGCGGCGAGTTCGGGGCTGTGCTTGGCGGCCGCGGTCAAGATATCCTTGCCTTCCTTTTCGAGCTGCCGGCCGCGGTTGCGCGCCTCGACGCAAGCCTCGCAGGCGATCCGGTTGGCCGCGGCGCCGGCCGCGTTGCCCCAGGGGTGGCCGAGGGTCCCGCCCCCGAACTGCAATACGGCGTCGTCGCCGAAGATCGCGACCAGGGCTGGCATGTGCCAGACGTGGATACCGCCCGAGGCGACCGGGAAGAGGCCCGGCATGGCGCCCCAATCCTGATCGAAGAAGATCCCGCGGCGGCGGTTTTCGGGCACGAATTTGTCGCGCATGATGTCGATCCAGCCGAGGGTCGCCTCGCGGTCGCCCTCCAGCTTGCCGACCACGGTCCCCGAGTGGAGATGGTCGCCGCCGGAGAGCCGGAGGCATTTGGCGATGACCCGGAAATGGATGCCGTGGTGGGGGTTGCGGTCGATCACCGCGTGCATGGCCCGGTGGATGTGCATCAGCATGCCGTTGTCCCGGCACCAGTTGGCCAGCGAGGTGTTGGCGGTGAAGCCGGCGGTCAGGAAATCGTGCATGATGATCGGCATGCCGAGGGATTTTGCGTGTTCGGCGCGCTTGTACATTTCCTCCACGGTCGGGGAGGTGACGTTCAAATAGTGTCCCTTGCGCTCGCCGGTTTCTTCCTGCGCCTTGTGGATCGCCTCGGCGACGAAGTCGAAGCGTTGCCGCCAGCGCATGAAGGGCTGGCTGTTGACGTTCTCGTCGTCCTTGGTGAAATCGAGGCCGCCGCGCAGGCATTCATAGACCGCGCGGCCGTAATTCTTGGCCGAAAGGCCGAGCTTGGGCTTGATCGTGCAGCCGAGCAAGGGCCGGCCGTACTTATTCATGACGTCGCGTTCGACCTGGATGCCGTTGGGCGGCCCGCCGCAGGTCATCACGTAGTGGAGCGGAAAACGCACGTCCTCGAGCCTCAGCGCCCTCAGCGCCTTGAAGCCGAAAACGTTTCCCACCAACGAGGTCAGGACGTTGACGACCGAGCCTTCCTCGAACAGATCGATGGGATAGGCGACAAAGGCGTAGAAGCAGCTGTCGTCGCCCGGGACCGGCTCGATGGCGTAGGCGCGGCCCTTGTAGTAATCGAGATCCGTCAGCAGATCGCTCCACACCGTGGTCCAGGTGCCGGTCGAGGATTCGGCGGCCACCGCCGCGGCCACTTCCTCGTTCGGGACCCCCTCCTGGGGCGTGACCTTGAAGCAGGCCAGGAGATCGGTGTCCTTCGGCGTATAGTCCGGGGCCCAATAGGTTTCCCGGTATGCCTTGACGCCGGCGTCGTATTTCTTCGTGCTCATATTATTCTCCTTTTGGCACTGGTCCGGGTCGCCTAGAGTCGTCCCCTGACCGCCTCGACAACCGCCGAAGGCGTAATGTTGAAATGGGCGTAGAGATCCTTGCCGGGAGCCGAGGCGCCGAAGCTCCTCATGCCGACGAAGGCACCGTCGCGGCCGATCCAGCGCTCCCAGCCAAACGAGGCGGCGGCCTCGACCGCGACCCGCGGAATCCCGGTCCCGAGGATCTCGTCTCGGTACTCGGGCGTCTGCTTTTCGAATAACTCCCAACAGGGCATCGAAACGACGGCAGCTCCCACCCCTTTATCCTGGAGCAGCCGTTGGGCCTCAAGGGCCAAGGAAACCTCCGATCCGGTCGCGATCAGGGTGACGTCCCTTCCCGATTTCGCGGGCGACAGGACGTAAGCCCCAAGGGCGCAAAGGTTTTCGCCGTTGACTTCGGTCCGAACGGTCGGCACCCCTTGGCGGGTCAACGCCAGAACCGACGGGGTGGCGTTCGATTCGACGGCCAATTCCCAGCACTCCACCGTTTCGACCGTGTCGGCGGGGCGAAACACGTTGAGGTTCGGAACCGCCCGCAGCGAAGCGAGATGCTCGACCGGCTGATGGGTGGGACCATCCTCGCCCAGACCGATCGAATCATGGGTCATGACGTAGATGACGCGCTGGCCCATCAGGGCCGAAAGGCGAATCGAGGGGCGGCAATAATCGGTGAACACCAGGAAGGTGCCGCCATAGGGAATAATACCTCCGTGCAGGGCCATGCCGTTCATCGCCGCGGCCATGCCGTGCTCGCGGACGCCGTAGCGGACGTAGCCGCCGGAGAAGTCGCCCCGGGCGACGTCCCGGTGGGCCGCCACCATGGTGCCGTTGGAACCGGTGAGGTCGGCCGATCCGCCGATCAGCTCGGGGAGTTCCGGGACCAGGACCTCGATGACCTGTTGCGATGAGACTCGGGTCGCGAGGGTCGGTTTCTCGTCGACGACGGTACGCTTGAATTGGGCCAGCGGCGCGCGCCAGTTCGGCGGTAGCCGCCCCGCCATCCGCGCTCTGAACGCGTCCCGGCGGGCCGGCTCGAGCGCCTCGACGCGCCGCTCCCACGCCGCCGAGGCCGCGGAACCGCGGTTAGCGGTCGCGCGCCAAGCCTTAAGGATCGCCTCGGGGATCTCGAACGGTGGATGGGGCCAGCCCAGCATTCCGCGCGTTCCATCGACCTCGTCGGCGCCTAGCGGCGCGCCGTGGGTGCTCGCGGTACCGGCCTTGTTCGGCGCGCCGTAGCCGATCACGGTCCGGCAACAGATGAGCGAGGGCCGATCGTCGGCGCGCGCCTTTTCGATGGCGCCGGTGACGGCGTCCCCGTCGTGGCCGTCGACGGACTGGACGTGCCAGCCGTTGGCCTTGAAACGGGTGCCCTGGTCGTCCGATACCGAAAGCGACGTCGGTCCGTCGATCGAGATGGCATTGTCGTCGAAGAAGACGATTAGGTTTCCCAAACCGAGGTGGCCGGCGAGCGAAGCGGCTTCGTGGCTGATGCCTTCCATCAGGCAACCGTCGCCGGCGATCACATAGGTGTGGTGATCCACCAGATCATCACCGAAACGCTCGTTCAGCAGGCGCTCGGCAAGGGCGATGCCGACGGCGTTGGCGAGTCCCTGCCCCAACGGTCCGGTCGTCGTTTCGATACCCGATTCGAGGGAATATTCGGGATGGCCCGCGGTTCGGCTGCCCAACTGGCGGAAGTTCTTGAGTTCCTCCAAGGTTATTTCGTCGTAGCCGCTCAGGTAGAGGAGAGCGTACTGCAGCATCGATCCGTGTCCGGCCGAGAGGATGAACCGGTCCCGGTCGGGCCAGTCGGGGCGCGAGGGATCGAATTTGAGGAAGCGGGAAAAGAGAACGGTCGCCACGTCGGCCATGCCCATCGGCATGCCCGGATGACCTGAATTGGCCCTTTGTACCGCGTCCATCGCGAGTACCCGAACGGCGTTCGCCATCTCCCGTTGGGAGATGTTGGTCCCCGTATCGCGCCCTCGGGCGGCGGGTTCGACACTGGATTCGGTTCGCAACATGTCCTCTCGCACCTCTAGATCGCGTGAATGCCGAGCGCGGCCTTGACCATGTGATGGGCAATGAGGAGCTGGGTCAGAGCCAGGGGGTGGCTCTGCCGCTGCCCCTCGGTGCCGTTCACGAAGGAACCCACGTTGCGGCGTAGATGGCTGGCCTCGGGAATATGATTCCAGATCAAGGTTTCGACGCCCTCGGCCTTGAAATTGGGGATGTTGCCGTTGATTTCGAACACGTCGACCGGCTTTCCGTCGCGGTCGCGGGAAAGTTCGAGGTGAAGGCCCGAGTCGGCGGCCTCGTTGAGCACCGGCGACAGATCCGGATGGGGAAGGGTGGGCCGCAGGATGTGGCGAACGTTGAGATGGGCGCCGGTTTCGTCCTCGTGGCCCTCGGGTGGATAGAACCGCACCACGATGTCGGCGAACGTCCGTTGCGGATGAATAAAATCGGGACTGTCGGTCTTACGCTTCTTCAACGAGGCCAGGACCGATTCCCGCTTGTAGCCCCGCTTGCCCGTGTCGCGTTGGATTTTCCAGCGCACGCGCAAGTCCTCTTCCGGTTCGAGGTAGACCTTGACGTCGTAGCAGTCCCGCATATCCCGGGTGGTATAGCCTAGAAGACCCTCGGCGATGATGTAGGGCTTCGGCTCGATGTATTCCGGCGCGTCGAGGGTGCCGCCGTGATGGTTGTAGATGGGCTTGAGAATCGGCTGGCCCTGGCGCAAGAGACGCAGATGCTGCGCGATGATGTCGACGTAATTGCCCTTGGGGTCGAGCGCTGAAATACCGTTTTTCGCCCGTTGGTCACGCGAGTATTTGTGATAGTCGTCGGTGCAGATCAAGGCGACGCGGTCGTCACCCAGGATTTCCGCGATCCCTTTGCTCAGCGTCGTCTTGCCGGTGGCGGAGTCACCGACGATGCCAAGGATGATGGGATGGGAAACGCGGTTCTTGGTGGGCATTTTCGGATCCCTAGGTCGGCGACGGGGGTTCGGCCCGGGGCAAATAATTAGTCAAAATCTGCCGTTCTCCGGTGAGGCCGGATATCATCAAGGTTTGAAGCCGGTATTGCCCGCCGGCCCTGTCGACGCCCTCGAACAAAAGGCCGGACGTGATCCCGGTGGCGCAGAACATCACCTCCTTGGCGGCGGCGATCTCCTCGACCGTGTACCATCGCCGGGTGTCGAGCTTGGCCTTGGCGACGGCGGCTTTTTCGGTGTGCAACTGGGGGTCCAGGCGGCCGAGAAATTCTCCGCCCAGGGCCCGAATGGCACAGGCGGACAAGATCCCTTCCGGGGTGCCGCCGGTGCCCATCAGGGCGTCGATGCCCGATCCCGGAATGGCCGCCATGAGGGCGCCCGCGACGTCTCCGGCGGGGTAAAGGGCGACGCGGGCACCGAGGGCGTGAATGTCTTCGACCATTTTTCGATGGCGCGGTTTCTCGAGGACGTAAATCGTCAGATCGTCGACCCGTTTGCCCAGAATTTCGGCCAGCTCATTGAGCTTGCGGTTGACCGTCCACGACATCTTGATTTTGCTCTTGACCGCCGGCGGCCCCGCGAATTTCTCCATGTAGAACGCCGGGCCCGGGTCGAACAAGGTACCGCGCGGGGCAACCGCGATCGTCGCCATCGCGTTGGTCAGGCCTTTGGCCATGTAGCTCGTGCCCTCGACCGGGTCGACCGCCAAATCGACCTCGATCTCGCCGCCGCCGCTGCCGACCCGTTCGCCCTTGTAAAGCTCCGGTGCCTGGTCTTTCTCGCCCTCGCCGCTGACGATGACGCCGCTCAAGGGAAGTCGATTCAGCGTCGTCCGCATCGCGTCCACCGCGGCCCCGTCTCCCCTTTCCTTCTCGCCGCGACCGATCCATTCGAAGGCCGCGCAGGCCGCCGCCTCCGTGACGGTGCGCAGCGAATAGATGAATTCCTGGTTCAGGGGCCCGAGTTGTGCCACCATCGGCTCGCCTTATACAAACTTCTTCGCCAAAGCCCGCGAGTGTACTCGCTCCCGGCGTGTAGGGAAACGCCCACTCGAATGGGTGGAAATTATCTTTCGGGCGGCGGAAACCTACCCGATTGGGTAGTTAATGGCCCATGCCGCGGGCCGATACGCGGAGAGCGACCGCCTGGGCCCGGTTACGCACCGACAACTTGCCGTAAATGTTCCTGAGATGGAATTTCACCGTGTTGACGGAGACGGATAATTCCCTGGCCAACTCGGCATTGGTGCCGCCACGGGCGAGGACGTCGAGCATGTCCCGCTCCCGGGCCGTGAGGTGGCGAAAAGGGTCCTGGTTCATCGTGCTTACGTCGACGAAGGGGAAGACCATTCGGCCCCCCGCGACCGAGGCCACGGTTTCGAGGACGTCTTCCGGGGGATCGCTCTTGGCGCAAAACCCCGCTCCGCCCAGGGCCATGACGTCTCTTGGCACCGTGGGATCGGCGCTCCCGGTGTAGACGACGATGCGCGGCGCTTGGGCGCGGCCGCGCAATTTTTCCAGGACCACCCGGCCGTCGCAATGGGGCATGATCCAACCGATGACGCCGACCTCGAATCGAATCCGATCCACGGCCTCAAGAAAACGCTCGCCGTCGCTGGCCAACGCCATCAGTCTGAAGCGCCCGTCCTCGGCGAAGAGATCTTTCAGTCCGCTAAGAACGAGAGGATTCTTGTCGGCAAGGACGATCTTGACTTGGCCGCGCTTCTTGCTACCGCGGGATATCATCAAGGCACCTCGGAAGGTCTCCCAAATCAGACCCCGTAAATCTATCACGCGGGGAACCTCGGCGCGCCCTCCCCCGAGGCCCGCGGAGATCCCACCCCACCGACCGTCACCCCAGAGACGCCCCGATGACCCATTCTAGTGGAAAACGGCCCCATCCGCACCGCCTTAATCGACGTTGAGCGTGCCGATCGTGGCCACGTGGGGCAGCGGATTACGAGTTTTCCCGGACGTGGAGAACAATCACGCGCTTCAGGCGGTGGCGACCCTGCGGAAACGGAGAAACACCGGCCGCGCGCCTTGGGCGCGGGCCTTGGCTTCATAGCGGGTCGGGGGCCAGTCGGATGGGCGCTGGCGCCAGTCATCGGGGCCGGTTGCCAGCCATTCGAATGCCTGGTGGCGCGTGAGGTGCTCCAGGATCCAACGGCAATAACCGGCGTGGTCGGTCGCGATCCGCAGCTCGGCCCCGAGCCGCAGGACCCGGGCGCAGAGGTCCAGGTTGGCGGAATTGATCAATCGGCGTTTGTGGTGACGCTTCTTGGGCCACGGATCCGGAAACAACACGAACATGTTGCCGATCACGGAATCGGCCAGGCAATCGAGCAGAACCCGGCCGTCCTCGGCGAAAATCCGTACGTTCTCCAGGCCCTCGCGCTCGATGATGCTGAGCAGGCTCGCGACGCCGTTGACGAAGGGTTCGCAGCCGATCATCCCGATATCCGGGCGGGCCCGGGCCTGGGCGGCCAGGTGCTCGCCCCCGCCGAACCCGATTTCGAGCCAGACGTCCCGAACCGCGGGGCCGAAACACGCTCCCGGATCGAGACGACCGGCCGCGGGCGGCGAGACTGCGATCCGCGGCAACAGCCGGCTCAAGAGGGCTTGCCGGCCGGGTCTCAGCCGTTTGCCGCGACGGCGTCCATAGAGGATGCGCTCGGAGGTGTCCGGTTCCGGCTTCACGCCGGAGGCTTCGGCGACGTTCAACTCATGGCCGTCTTTAGGTCGTCGACGAGGTCCAGGCGTTCCCACGAGAATCCCCCGTCGGCATCGGGCTCCCGGCCGAAATGGCCGTAGGCCGCGGTACGGGCGTAGATCGGACGATTCAAACCGAGTTGCTCGCGAATGCCCCGGGGCGATAGCTTCATGACGTCACGAATGACCTCCACCAGCCTCGCCTCGTCGACCTTGCCGGTGCCGTGGGAATCGACGTACACGCCCAGCGGATCGGATACCCCGATCGCGTACGCAAGCTGGATCGTGTATTTGTCGGCCAGGCCCGCGGCGACGACGTTCTTCGCCAAGTACCGCGCCGCGTAGGCCGCGGAGCGATCGACCTTGGTGGGGTCCTTGCCCGAAAAGGCCCCACCCCCATGGGGCGCGGCGCCGCCATAGGTGTCGACGATGATCTTGCGCCCGGTCAGACCGGCGTCGCCGTCCGGACCGCCGATGATGAAGGTGCCGGTGGGATTGACGTAGAAATCCGCCTCGTCGCACATCCATCCCTCGGGCAGGGCGTTGACCACGTAAGGGCGGACGATTTCGCGGACTTCGTCTTGACCGACGCCGGTGGTGTGTTGGGTCGAAACGACGATCGAGGTTGCCCCGACGGGGTGACCATCGACGTAGCGCAGGGTCACCTGGCTCTTGGAGTCGGGACCGAGGGCAGTCTCCTTGCCGGCGCGGCGCGCCTCGGCGAGGTCCCGCAATATGATGTGGGCATAGTAGATCGGCGCCGGCATCAGGGCTTCGGTCTCGCGGCAGGCGAAGCCGAACATGAGACCCTGATCCCCCGCGCCTTCGCCCTTGTTTCCACGCGCGTCCACGCCCAAGGCGATGTCCGCCGATTGTTCGTGGACGTGGACCTCCACCGCCGCCTTGGCCCAATGGAAACCGTCCTGCTCGTATCCGATGTCGCGGACGCAGTCGCGTGCCGCTTTCTCCATATCCTTATGGGTTATGGGCCCGCGGACCTCGCCCGCGAGGACGATGCGGTTGGTCGTGACGAGCGTTTCCACGGCGACCCGGGCAAACGGCTCGGCGCGGAGGAAGGAATCGACGATGGTGTCGGAAATTCGATCGCAAACCTTGTCCGGATGGCCCTCGGACACCGATTCGCTCGTAAATAGATAATCGCGGCTCGACACCGTGGGGCCCCCCTTTCTCAGCGCACCACCACACTGCTACAAAAGGCAAGCACACCGTCCCGCCCAGCAAAATTCGGCCCGCCACCGCATGGATGACAAGCTTCGCCACTGGCGTCAAGAAATATGCGGCCCGCGGAAACCCCGCGCGGGACGGATCTCGGGTTAGCTCTTGGCCTGACTGCTCGCGGCGATCGCCTTGGTCAGTTCGAAGACCCGTTTTCGCACTCCCGCATCGGTGATCCGGTAATACGCGCGGACCAGCTCGAGCGTCTCCCTCTTGGCCATCGGATCATGTTCGAAGGTCGCGACGACCGCCTCGTTGACGCCGATCGCCGGGAACTCCATGGGCGGCATGTCGTCAAAGAAAAACGACACCGGGACGTCCAGAATCTTGCTCAGCTGATACAAACGGCTGGAACCGATCCGGTTCACACCGCGTTCGTATTTCTGAATCTGTTGAAACGTCAGGCTTAGTGCCTCCCCGAGCTTTTCCTGACTCATTCCGAGCAGGGTCCGACGCAGACGAACGCGTTTGCCGACGTGAATATCGATTGGGTTAGGATTGGCTGCCATGTTCGCACCTAATTTTCGTTTCGCCTTGGATTTACGTGAATGACTTCACCTCCCTTCGCGACGAACGCGACGATCGGTGCAGCCCGCATAGGAATAACATACTGCCGCGTGTAGTCAAACTCCTAGGTTGTCTAGGCGGGTTGTACGGTAGTAAACCTAAGGAAATCTGTTTCGGTTTATAGATAATCGGTACTGACATAGTTGTATTCCCGCGAATCGCCTAAACTATTTTTTTCGAGCCGTGGCCTGACGACGATAGGCTTGCGGGGTGGCTCTTGCCCGGGGCCGGCAGCGGCGGCCGGATCGAGGCTCCCGGGGTGGTCGGACCCGGGTCATCGTCTCTTGACCTTGCCCGCGCGGAAGGCGCAACCTATATAAATCGAATGCGTTGATGAAAGTCGTCATAATCGGAGGTCGGGTGCGTAACCTGTTTCTTTCCAACCTTGCCTTGGCCTGTTTGGTCGCGGCTCTGATCGCCTTGCTGCCGGCGGTGGCGAGCGCGCACGAAGCGGATTCGGCTTCCGTCGCCGCCGCGGCGAACGGTTCCGAGGCCGCGCAATGGTGCGCCCATGACGACGTCGTCGACCCGTTCGCGGGCCACGGGGCGCATTGCTTCGCGCCGGCTTTCGCTTCCTTCGCTTCCGGCGATCACGTCGCCGGGCCCGGGACCACACACGCGGTGATCCGCCCCACGGATCAAGGCGTTCGGCGGGGCCTAAACCCCGGCGCCGAACCACCACCTCCACGCCTACCGTCCTGACTTAAATAGCTCTGTCGCCGGTGGCGTCCGGACCCACGGAAGTTCGGGCGACCGGGTCAACGGCACAACAGCAAAACATTTCAGGACGGAGAATCTCCATGTGCGAAATGATCGCCCGTGTCGGCGGTCGGGAAACCGAGGTCGCGAACGCCGCGTTATCGCGTGGCTCGCTCGGCCTTGTTTTCTTGGCGGCTTTCCTGTTTGGCTGCGCATCACCCGAATTTATCGACCCCGCGTCCTCGCCGCTTCATCCCGCCAACCCGGCGGCCGTCGAGTCACCGACGCCAAAAATTCTCCGCGTCGGTGCGAGCCCTGCGTCGGCGGTCTCCCGACATTCTGGCGGTGGGCACGGCGCCCATCACCACGGTGGCCCAACCGAGCAAGGCCACGAATCGCCCGAGGGCCATGGAATGGCAAAATGAACCGATCTCGATACCATTCATTCACCGCCGTTATCGCGTCCCTGGCAATCACGGGCTGCGCCAGCCTATCGCCCGACGCGGCGTTCGACGACGTCGCGGCCGTCGTGAGCGAACGCGGCGGCCTCCGAATTCATTGGAACCGGGGTACCGAAGAGGACGCGAAAGTCACGGTGGCGATCGCGGCATCGCTTTTGCGGGCGTTGACCGCCGATACGGCGGTGCGGATTGCCCTGCTCAACAATCGAAGCCTGCAAGCCACTTACGCGAGCCTGGGCGTCGCCCAGGCCGACCTCGTCCAGGCCGGCCTCTTGAGGAATCCGATTTTCGACACCTTCTTTCGCTTTCCCGAAGGCGGTGGGGCGGTGAGCTGGCATTTCGAATTCCTGAGCCTATTTGCGCTTCCGTTGCGGAAGAAAGTGGCCGAATCGGAGTTCGAGTCGGCCCGCGTTCGCGTCGCCGGGGCCGTGCTCGATCACGCCGAAAGAACCAGAATCGCGTTCTATGGCCTCCAAGCCGCGACCCAAACTACGGAAATGTTGCGGCAGGTCGCGGCCTCGACCGAAGCCGCCCATGAACTTTCCACGCGGCTTCGCCGGGCGGGCAACATCACCGAACTCGCCCGCGCCCAAAGCCGCGCGGTTCTGGAACAGGCGCGTATCGATCTCGCCGATTCCGAGGTCGCGGCCGCGACCTTGCGCGAACAATTGAATATTCTCATGGGACTCTGGGGACCCCAGACCCAATGGGAGATCGTCGACCGTCTGCCTCCCTTGCCCGACGAGGAAATTGATCTCGAAAAGGTCGAAAGCCGCGCCGTGGCGCGGAGCCTCGACCTGGCACTGGCACGGCAGAAACTCGTGACCCTGGGGCGTCAACTCGGGGTGACCCAGGTCACGTCGATCATTCCCGACTTCGAGGTTGGCGTCGAGGCCGAACGCGACGACCGGGCTTGGGAGGTCGGCCCCGGCATTACTCTTGCCCTGCCTTTGTTCGATCAGGGCCAAGCTCGCCGGGCCGCGGTCCGAGCTGCCATTTCCGGGTCTCGGGACGAATACGCGGCACTGGCCGTACGGGTGCGGGCGCAAGCCCGCGCCGCCCACCGTAATCTCCTCTCCTCGCGCGAGAAGGCCGTCTATTACGGTGAGGTGATCTTGCCGCTTAGGCAAAGAATCGTGGCCGAAACCCTGCTGCAATACAACGCCATGCAGCTCGGCACCTTCCAGCTTCTGTTCGCCAAGCAACAACAGATCGACGCCGGACGCCGCTACATCCAGTCACTCCACGACTACTGGATCGCCCGCTCGACGCTCGAGCACATTCTCAGTGGACGGTTCCCCGGGGAGGCCGGGATGGCGGCCCAGTTCACGCCTGAAATCCAAAACCAAGAAGGAGGTCACTGATGGTTACGCGACGCGAAGCCCTTATCGGGACGGGCGCGGCCCTTGGCGGACTCGCGATGATCCCTTCCAGAGCCTTTGCCGAGACCCATGGCCAGTCCGACGGTGAACTTCACCCAGGCAAGCCGCCCGGAAAACCGGGACGCGACTATACCCCCGTGGTGACGCCAAACGGCAGCTCGCTACCTTTCCGGATCGTCGACGGCGTGAAGGTATTTCACCTGATCGCCGAGGAAGTGCAGCACGAATTCGCGCCCGGCCTCGAGGCTCTTTGCTGGAGCTACAACGGCGGCGTTCACGGACCCACGATCGAGGTGGTCGAGGGCGATCGGGTGCGAATTTACGTCAGCAACCGCCTTCCCGCCCCGACCACGGTGCACTGGCACGGCCTGATCTTGCCGGCCGGGATGGATGGGGTCAGTGGCCTTTCCCAGCCGCCGATCCCACCCGGCGAGACCTACAAGTACGAATTCACCCTGCGTCAGAGTGGCACCTTCATGTACCACTCGCACCATGACACCATGACCCAGGAAGGACTGGGCCTGACCGGGCTGTTGATCATCCATCCTCGGCGGCCGGTCGGGCCGAGGGTTGACCGCGACTTCGCAATCATGCTGCACGAGTGGCGCATCGACGCGGGGACGGCGCGGCCCAATCCCAACGAAATGAGCGACTTCAACGTCTTGACGATGAACGGAAAGGTGTTCCCGGCGACGGAACCCCTGATCGTTCGCCTGGGCCAACGCGTGCGTATGCGGTTCGCCAACCTTTCGGCCCAGGATCATCACCCGATCCACCTCCACGGCTTCGAATTCCTGGAAACCGCCGTGGACGGGTACCGCATCCCCGAGGAGCGGCAGGTCAAGAGGGTGACGACTCTCGTCGGGGTCGGGGAAACCCGCGACATCGAACTCGTGGCCGAATACCCTGGGGACTGGATTTTCCACTGCCACATGACCCATCACACCATGAACCAGATGGGTCACGACTTCCCCAACATGGTGGGCGTTACCCCAGGAAACTTGGAGCGACAGATCGCGAGCCTGCTTCCCGGCTACATGACGATGGGCCGGACGGGAATGGGCGACATGATGCGTATGACGATGCCCAAGAACAGCATTGCCATGCTCAAGACGAAGGGACCGTTTGGCGCCAAGGTCAGTTTGGGGGGCATGGCCAATGTTCTGAAGGTCCGTCCGAACATCAGAACCTACGAGGACCCCGGCTGGTACCGCCATCCGCCCGGAACCGTGGCAAGGCGGGCGTTGGCGGACGAGTTGCGCCGCGACGCCATTAAGACTTGAAAAATTGGAGACCAAACGATGAACACGACGACGAGAATTACGGCAATTGCCATCGCGATCGGCTACGGGGCGGGCGCGTGGGCCCACACGATCGAAAAAGGCGACATCCAGATCATCCATCCCTGGGTGGAACCATCCGAGGGTTACAGCACCCGCACGCATCCGACGATTTCCAACGAAGGGGACGATCCCATCACATTTGTCGGCGCTGAAACATCGATCGCCGACCAGATGCTGATCATTCGAGAGGGGTTGGTCCTCGATCGACTCGTCATTGTCGGTGAGGACATCGTGAGCTTCGGGGATGACGGTCTCTACCTAACCCTGGTCGGACTCAAGGAGCCGTTGGAGGACGGCGCCCACTTCCCCGTCACTTTTCACTTTGACGGCAGCGAAAGCATAGATTTCTACATGGTCGTCGGCGAAAGCACGATGATGCCGGGCATGGATATGAGCGGCAAAACGGACGACTCCGGCGACATGCATGAAATGCACGGCATGCCCGCCATGAATCCGGACGAGAAGGCCATGGGCGGGCACGGGCACGCCGAGGCGACCGGCGGCGGGCGCGGCGACGGCCACGGCGATAAACACAGCGATCATTCAGATGCGCACACTGCCGAGCACGACGGCCATGGCGACGCGCGTGGCGCGATGTATGACCCGGGAGATGCGCACGCGGCGGCTGCCGATGCCGCCGAAGTCCCGCAAGAAACGATTCTCACCATCACCCACGCACCGATCGAGGCCATCGGTTGGCCTGAAATGACCACGGATTTCACCCTAGCCGATGGGGCAAGTATCACGGACGTCAATGTGGGTGACCGGGTTCACTTCGTGCTGGTGGCGGATTCCGACGGAATTTATGCCGTCAAGTCGATTGGCCAACTTGATCGCGGAGCACCGCCAACCGGCGATTCAGAATTGCTAGGAGAGGGCGTCATAGAGACGATTGCGGGCAGAAAATTATGACCGACCAGGGGCTCGGGCGGGAGCCTGGTGTTCTGGACGATGGGGCCAGTTCAGCGATTGATCCGCTAGCGGCCCTTTTCAGTGCCGATAGCGGGGGCTAGCCACCGCATCGGGGGGGGGGGGTAAACCGTTCCAGAGGCGTTAGTAGCGAACGCCCGACCCGTCATTATTGCCAATTTCGCCGCCACAAGCTTTTGCCATTTGCTGGGACGGGCATCGCTCTGTCCCGTAGGAACAGTAGACGCAACAATCACCCTTTTTCGGTCTTAGAATCGTATCGCAAATCTCACATTTATAGCCGTGGACACAGGCAATGGTGGGCATCTTCTCTTTCTTCTTGTGCCCGCACTTCGGGCAAACCAAGACCGTAAGATATCGGATCGTTTCTCTTACGGTTTCACGGTGTAGAATTCTGGTAATGGGACGGCTCAAGCCGTTCACGTTGCGAAAATTGCGCCAGGAATGCGCACCGAGTGTTGTGGCCTGTACAGGGGTAGCTATACCGCAAGCGACAACAACGATGATCGCGAAACGGGCTGCTGCGGGTCTTGCCCACATACCTAGCAACGCGTGCTGGCCTAACAACGCGTGCTGGTAAATCGTCCTAAAACGTGTTCCGGCACCCACCACAAGAGCGCGCCGCCAACCGCGACCGTGATGCCAAGCCATATCCAGCCATCAGGCCCAAGCCAAACGATCTCGAATTCGTGCAGCAATGAGGCGACAGCTGTGAGGAGCAAAAACGGTCCCGTAAAATAACAGTGCGTCCGGCCACAGCGGCTGGCGTTGGCCAAACATTCCAGTCCCATCCATGCAAGCCCCGCAGTCCACAGGAACGTTCTTACCGTCGGGTCTAAAAATATTCCGACGAGGAGAACCACCGTCGGTAAACCCCAGGCCACGAAAAAAGTTCGGGGACGAGCGACCCAATCGAAGCGAAGCGGCTTGTTCATCTATCAGTCTGCCGAGTGGTGCTATCACTGACAGCCCTTACGGCATCCTGCACCGGCGGGCATGGCAGCGTCGCATAGGAACAAAAAACACAGCAATCGCCAGGCTTCGGTCTGAGCCGGGTTTGGCAGTTTTCACACTCGTAAAAAAACAGGCATGCGTCCGTCGGCATCACTTCCGTTTTTCGATGCCCGCACTCGGGACAGATAATCGTCGATTGCAGCCGAACCATTGATGAGGAGCCGTCCATCATCGTTTTTCCGCCGTTGGATTTCGTCGCTCTCGATAGAGGGCAAAGATCGCCATTCCCGCAAAGAACACGAGGGCCGGGATCAACACATAATCGAGCCCGCCCAGCCATGCCGATAGACCCAAAGCACCCAGCCCAATGACCAGAACGGAGGTAAAACAGCACACCGCGGTGATCACCGTTCCGATAGCCCCTGTCGCCAAAAGTTGGCGGTTATTCACCTCTGAATTCCTCGCTGGCAAGTCGGGACGGAAACCCGGCATTCGTTGTCGCAGCGGTGAGAGCCGTGATGTCGGTTTTCTCATCATCGAAGGTGACCACGGCGGTACCGCTCTCAAGTGAAACTTCGGCTTCCTTTACCCCGGCAACCCGGTCTCGAGCGCGCTTCACGACGGCTGAACAAGACGCACAGGTCATGTTGTCAACGTTGAGCGTCACGGTTTTCTCTTCCGCCAGCTCCCAACAAAAAACCATCCCAGTATGGCCATGACAGTGCCAACGCCTTTCACGGGCGACCAGTGATTGGCTGGCCTAGCCCGGCAGCGCGCAATGCCCGCTCATCAGGACCACGACCGGCGCAACAATCCGCAAGCTTTCCGTCGATAACGACAGCTGGCACCGAGCGAACACCCAGGTCCCTTGCTCGCTCCGCGACCTCCGGCTGATTCATGTCGAGGACGATGATGTCGCAAGACGCGCACGCCATGGCGTTTACCCGCGTAACGGTTTCTTCGCACACCGGGCATCCGGCACTGAAGATTTCGACTTTTCGGGATGTTTTCATCGCAATAACTCCTTGTTCAATCTGCTAAGAGCAACGGGAGAATGAACGGCCAGGCCAAAACCTTTGCCATAACCACCGAGGCCGTCCAAAGAGTGCCCTTGACCGCAAGACGAGACGCCCGCGAGCCCGTGCAATTCACGTCCCCCGCGCATGCTTTCCTTGGAGATCGGTAAACCGACCAGAAACCTGCCGCGAGAAATCCCAGGGCGAAAATCACGAAGATCGAATTGTATTTCCCGAGAGCCGTTAACCCGCTGAGCCACGCCCCGCCAATTCCGAGGCTGAAAAACACGAAGGGCAGCACACAACATGATGATGCCGCGATGGCGCCCAGCAATCCCGCCCCGGCGAAATAACCGCCCAAGCGATTTGTTTCGGGTGATTCGCGTCCGCCGGGAGCGCGCTTTTCACACCGTCCATTCATATTGATGCCGGTTCCCATTTCGGCATCCGTCTGGTATGGTAGGATCTGTAGTTGCTACAGGTTCAAGGGTTAATTTCCATGGTCACGCAAGACGGCTCGACGGCAGGGAAATGGACCATCGGGGCACTTTCAAAACGCACCGGCCGCAACATCGAAACCATCCGCTATTACGAGAAAATCGGTCTCCTGCCAGCGCCGCCACGGACTGAGGGCGGCCACCGCATCTATGACGAAGATCGTGTCAAACGGCTCGCTTTCATCCGCCGGTCGCGCGAGCTGGGGTTCACCTTAAATCAGGTCCGGGAGCTTCTCGGTTTGGTCGACGAAGGTGACTACGGTTGCGGTGATGTACAGGAAATAACCCTGGGTCACCTGAGCGATGTGAAGCGCAAAATCAGCGATCTGAAACGGCTTGAAAGAGTTCTCAAAAACATGGCGGCGGAATGTCCCGGCGGCACCGTGCCGGAGTGCCCAATTATCGACGCTCTTTTTCGCGAAAATCTCTAACAGTCTATTCGAAAATGCGCGTCCGCGCATTTTTTGCGTCTGTTCCGGCCCTCTCCCCCTCCCGGCCACCCACGAGAGTATGCTTATATGGGTGGCCGGGAGGGGGAGAGGGCCGGTGCCGCGAGTTTTCGAACAGACTGTAAATAGTCGTCCGTGAAGAACCCTGATTTCAAGCTGAAGCGGCGATTGGGTTTGCGGTGGGGTGCGAGATGTCGCTGAGGAGCGCGGCCAGGATTTGGACAAACAAACGCCTCAGCCATTTGAGGACAAGGCGGTAGTTGTAGCCGGCGCCGGCGAGGATGGCGTTGATCTTGTCGCCGTCGCGGCCTTTGAGGAAGTTGCGCCCCAGCCTGCCATCGCTCTTGAGATGTCCGATCACGGCCTCGACGGCGGAGCGCCGCCTGAGCTCCTTCTTGATCGTCGGCGTGATGCCGCGTTTCTGGCCTGATCTAAAGACGCGGTGTTTGTTGGGGTAATCGTGGCCCTGGTATCCCTTGTCGACATAGATGCGCTCGGCCGATATCCCCGTCCAGCGTTCCATCTCTTCGATCACCTGCCTCAAGGTGTGGCCATCATAGGGATTGCCGTGGAAGGCCTTGACGTGGGCGACGAACTGGCCGCCGGGGGGGCGGAAATTGGTCGCCGCCACGGAGACCTTGCAGCCGAACTCGTACGGCTTGTGCGCCTTCCCTTTGCCGATGCATTCGACCTCGGGCGCGTGGAGCGAATAGACCTTGGGCAAGGGGTCGCGCCGCTTCTGGGTCGACACCCGCTCGGCCAGCCACAAGGGGCGGCGGAAGGTATCCCGTAGGCTCTCCTCCTGGGCCGTCTTGCGGCGGATGTCGCGGACGGTGCGCCCGAGATAGGTCTTGAGCTTGCGCAGGGCCTTGTTGGCCCGCTTGTGCTGTTTGGCATGGCGGTAGCGGCCTTGCATGATCAACGCCCTCTTGCCCAGGCGGGTATAGGACTGACGCAGGGCAATGCCGTGCTCCCGTGCCAGTCGCACCAGCCGCTCGCGGGCTCGTTGCATCAGTTTGGCGTCGGTCGGAAAGGCAATCGCCTTCTCTTGTACGGTGGTGTCCACCGTCACCCGCTCGAGGTCCTTCTCCCGCAGCGCCCCCACCCGGTGGGCCACGGCCAGGCTCTCCTGGAATACCTTCTCCAAACCTTCCGGCCCGATCCGGTCCCGCCACCGGGTCATCGACGAGCGCTCCATGGGCAGCTCATGCTGAAAGTACTCTTCGCCGCAGAAGCACTGGAAGTATGGGTCGTAGACCCAGCGCTCGCAGACCTCCTCATCCGAGAGATCGAACATATGCTTGAGGATGTGCAGCCCAACCATCAACCGCGTCGGGACCCCCGGCCGACCCTCCTCCGAATACAAGGCTTCATAGGTCTCGTCGAAGAAAGTCCACGCGATCCGGCCCCCCAACACCACCAACTCGTGGCGCAGGTTGATGATGTTTTCGAACCGCGAGCGGAACAGGTCCTCTATTCCCGATGACACCTTGCGCGATGGCTTCATCACAGTTCTCCAATCCCAATCGACGGGAGCAGAGAATCACGTTCCGCAACGGAAGGGAATCCCCAAAATCAATTATTTCAAATCACAAGCTTTTCAGGCCCAAAATCCGTTTTCTTGCAAATCCGATTACTTCGCCAAACCGAAAGAGCTACCAACATCAGCCGCTTACACGTTCTTCACGGGCGACTAAATAGTCGACTCACCTGAACGAATCCGGGATAGAATCCGATTGAGCCGGACAGGAAATTTCCAAAACCCACCAAAACGAGAAGGAATCTCCATGAACGTTGCGTTTCGAGCCGCGGCGGCGGCCTACAGGGAACGGCGGCGTGAGAAAACGAAGATGAGGGCGGCCAAGAGGAGCGGGACCAGGGTCGCCTCGCCGTAACGCGCGTAGAGGGTTCGGCCGGCCACCGCCACCGGTAACGCCGCGTCGATGCGGCCTTGGGTGTTCAGGCCCAGCCGCGCGGTCACCCGGCCGTGGGCGTCGACCACTCCCGAAATTCCCGTATTCGCCACCCGGACCAGCGGAATCCCCTGTTCCACCGCGCGGAAACGGGCACTGGCGAAATGCTGGTAAGGGCCGCTGCTGGGGCCGAACCAGGCGTCGTTGGTGACGTTGAGGAGCCACTGGGGCGGGGTCTTGGGGTCGGTGACCGCGTCCGGAAATATCGCTTCGTAGCAGATCAGCGGACTGACCGGCGGCAGGCCGGGCAGGGTCAGCGTCCGGGGACCGGGACCGGCCGAAAAATCCAGGGTTCCCTCCGTCAGCTTGGTGATCGGCAGCAGGCGCCGCAAGGGTACGTATTCGCCGAAGGGAACCAGGTGCGCCTTGTCGTAGGTCCCGACGACGCGGCCGCCGGCGTCGATGGCGTGGAGAGTATTCCAGACCCCGGGCCGATCGTTGGGGCCGGAGGCGCCGCGCAAGGCCCCGCTGATCAGGAGCCCGCCCTCGGGGACGATCTCGGCGATCACCCGCCGCCGCGCCGGATCGTCGGCGATGAAGTAGGGAATCGCGGTTTCAGGCCAGATCACCTGGGTCACGCCGCTTTCGCCCGCGTCGGCGCTGAGCCGAAGGTGCCGGGCGAAGAATTCCTCGCGCAGCTTGGCGTTCCATTTGTGATGCTGGGCGACGTTCGCCTGCACCAGGCGGAGGCGGACGCCGTCCACGGTGGCGTTCCCGGCGCCGGCTAGCCGGACGGCGCCGCCGGTCCAGGTCAGCGCGAGCAGGGCCGCGGCCAGCCCCGTCGGCAGCCAACGGCGCCCGCCGCCGTCGCTCAAGATCGCCGGCGCCGCGGCGGCGAGAACCGTGATCAGGCTCAAGCCCCAGGCGCCGACCAGCGCCGTGACCTGGATCATGGCCTCCGAGACCGCCCAGGCGTAGGCGATCAGGTTCCACGGAAATCCGGTCAGCACCCAGCCGCGCAACCATTCGCAGACCACCCATGCCAGCGCCAGCCCGACGACCCGCCCGCCGCCCGGCGGGCACAAACGGGCGGCGACCACGGCCAGCGCCGGAAACAGCGCCAGGAGGGCGGAGACGCCCAGAACGACCGGCGGGATCAGCCAACCGTACTTCTCCGGGTCGGTCAGCAGGGCGTGGGCGAACCAGTACAGTCCCGAGGCGAAGTGGCCCAGGCCGAACCACCAACCGGTCCAAAACACGGTGCGCCAGCGGATCCGCTCCGAGACGAGCCAAAGCAGGCCGGAAAAGGCGACGACCAACAGCGGCAACAGGTGCAGCGGCG
Source organism: Alphaproteobacteria bacterium (assembly GCA_965218865.1). Taxonomy (GTDB): domain Bacteria; phylum Pseudomonadota; class Alphaproteobacteria; order JAAXGF01; family JAAXGF01; genus CBDCME01. The sequence goes on along the minus strand of CBDCME010000080.1, from coordinate 64,859 downwards.
GCAGGGCCGCGGTCGCCGAAACCCCCAGGGCCATCGCGACGGCACCCCGGCGCCAGCCCGAGAGCCGGGCCAGCCGCGACGCCAATCGGCCCATCGCCGTGGCCCGATCGCGCTTCATTCAACGGCGGCGGGGATTTGCGGCGGGAGCGGTACGTGGTGGATGCGCAGGCGCTTGATCCGGCGCGGATCGGCCTCGACGACCTCGAACTCCATGCCCGATGGGTGGACGATCAACTCGCCTCGGGCCGGAACCCGCCCGACCAGCGAAAACACCAGCCCGCCCAGGGTATCGACGACCTCTTCGTGTTCCTGGGCCAAGAGTCCGAAACCGACTCGCTGTTCGAGTTCGTCGACCCGTACCCGCGCGTCCGCCTCGATCACGCTGTCCGAAATCTCGACCAGCGACGGCAGATCCTCGGTGTCGTGCTCGTCCTGAATCTCGCCGACGATTTCCTCCACCAGGTCCTCGATGGTGACCAACCCGTCGGTCCCGCCGTACTCGTCGACCACGATGGCCAAGTGGATCCGGGTTGCCCGCATCTGCAACAAGAGATTCATCACCAGCATAGACGGGGGCACGAAATGGACCTCGCGAACCGCCTTGTCGAGGCTGAAGGGGCGTTCCGCGTTCCAGAATCTCAACAAATCCCGGACGTGGATCATGCCGGCGATGTCGTCAAGCGTTTCCCGGTAGACCGGCAGGCGCGAATGACCCCCGTCCCGCATCATGTCGATAATATCGTCGAGGGAAGCCGCCGCCTCGATCGCGACGATGTCGGCCCGCGGCACCATGACGTCCGCGACCTGGAGGTTGCCGAAGTTGAGGAGGTTGAGGAGCATGGCCCGTTCTTCCGGTTTGAAGGGATCGGCATCGTCCTCGTGTTTCTCGATGAAGTTTTCCAGGGTTTCGCGCAGGGACGGATCGCCGTTGCGGCGCCGGCCCACGCCCCGCAACCAATTCTGGACGACCTGACGCAAGGAATGTTCGGAAGCGGTCTCGTTTCGGGACTTGGGGGAAGAGGATTCGTTCATGGCTGGTTTTCGTTTCGCCGTTCAGGGTCCAGCGGGCCCCAGATAGGGGTCGGCGACGCCGAGCCGCGAAAGAATCGCGGTTTCCAGCCGTTCCATCGCTTCCGCCTCGGCACCGACTTCGTGATCGTAACCGAGAAGGTGCAAGCCGCCGTGAACGAGCAGGTGCCGAACGTGGTCCCCGACCGGTTTTTCCTGGGCCACGGCCTCGCCGCGGACGGATTCGAAAGCCAGCATGATATCACCCAGCACGTAAGGCGCACCGTCGTCCGGAGCGGCGGCGGGTTGTGGCTCGCCGGAGCCAAAGGAGAGGACGTTGGTCGCCCTGTCGCGGCCCCTGTAGCGCCGATTCAACGACTTCATCTCGTCGTCGTCGGTTAAGAGGATGCTGACTTCGAGGGCCCTCCAGTGAAGGCCGGTGGCGGTGAGAAACGCTTCCATGGTGCTCCGACATAACTCCTCGACCTCCTGGATCTCCCGCGTCCAGCGGGGATCGGCGGTCCGGGTCCGAATTGTCGGCTCCTGTTTCATGGCTGCCGTGCCGCTATCACCGCCTTACGGCGGCGTTTCCCCCCGGGGCTCGCTTTCCTTGCGGTCGTAGGCCCGGACGATCCGGGTGACCAGGCCATGGCGCACGACGTCGTTGTCGGAAAAGGCGATCTTGGTGATGCCGACGACGTCGTCGAGGGTGTCGATGGCGTCGCGCAGACCCGAGCGGGCGCCGCGCGGCAGATCGACCTGGGACAGATCGCCGGTGACCACCATGCGGGATTTCTCGCCCATGCGGGTCAGGAACATCTTCATCTGCACCGGCGTCGTATTCTGCGCCTCGTCGAGAATGACATAGGCGTTGGAAAGGGTACGGCCGCGCATGAAGGCCAGCGGCGCCACCTCTATGTCGCCGTTTTCGAGCCGGCGCCGGACCTTGTCGCCCGGCATCATGTCGTAAAGGGCGTCGTAGAGCGGGCGCAGGTAGGGATCGACCTTCTCCCGCAGGTCGCCGGGCAGATAACCGAGACTTTCGCCTGCCTCGACCGCCGGGCGCGAAAGAATGATCCGTTCCACCACCGCCGCGTTCAGCATCGCCGAGGCCATCGCCACGGCGAGATAGGTCTTGCCGGTTCCGGCCGGTCCGGTCGCGAACACCATCTCGGTCTCGCGGAGCGCCCGGATATAGGCGCCCTGCGCCCGCGAACGGGGGGCGATGCTTCGTTTCTGGGTCGCGATGACCAGCGGTTCCCCGGAACCGTCGGTGGCCGCGTACTCACCTTGCCGGGCCAATCGAAGGGCCGCCTCGACCTCTCCCCCGTCGACCTTGGCGCCCTCCTTCAGGCGGGCGTAAAGGCCGTTGAGGATCGTCTTGGCGACTTCCGCCGGCCACGCGCTCCCGGTAATGACGACCTGGTTTCCGCGCGATACCAGCGACACGCCGAGTTCCTGCTCAACCCGGGCCAAATGCCGGTCGTGCTCACCGAAGAGCATCGGCAACAGGGTGTTGTCGTCGAATTTCAGAAATAGCGGGGTGTCTTCGGTGCCGGCGGCTGGGTCGATCAAGCCACGTACCTCGCGCCGGTGGCAAGGGGAGGCGTCAGGGCGCCGGTCAGTCCGTGGCTGGCGCAGCCGACGATGGCGACGTCGACGACCTGGCCCAGCCGCGATTCCGCCGCCGCCGCGTGTACGGTCTGTCCCTGCGGGCTGCGTCCGACGAGTTGGCCGGCGTGTCGGCCGCGGCGCTCGAACAATACCGGCACGGTTCGACCCACGCTGGCGGCGTTGAAAGCCCGTTGCTGGGCCGCCAACAAGGCTTGGAGTTCCGCCAGGCGGGCGCCCTTGACCGTCTCGGGTACTTGCTCCGCCGTCGCGGCGGGCGTCCCCGGCCGAGGGCTGTAGCGGAAGGAATAGGCCTGGGCGTAGCCGACGTCCCGAATCAGTCCGAGCGTGGCCGCGAAATCATCATCGCTCTCGCCCGGATATCCGACGATGAAATCGCCGCTTACGGCCAACTCGGGGCAGGCGGCGCGCAGCCGATCGACCAGACGCAGATAATCGTCGCGCCGGTGGCGGCGATTCATCGCCGCCAGGATCGCGTCCGAACCGGACTGAACCGGCAAATGCAAGAACGGCATCAGCTTCGGCTCGAGGCCGTGAGCGGCGATGAGATCGGGACTCATGTCGCGAGGGTGCGAGGTCGTGTAACGAATGCGTTCGAGCCGGTCGATCCCGGCCAGCGCCCCGATCAGGCGGGACAAACCCCAGGTGCCGCCGGGTCCGTCACCGTGGTAGGAGTTGACGTTCTGACCTAAAAGCACGATCTCGCGCGCCCCGGCGGCGACCAATCGGCGCGCCTCGGCCACGACATCCGCCACGGGCCGCGAGAATTCGCTGCCGCGGGTATACGGCACGACACAAAATGTGCAGAATTTGTCGCACCCTTCCTGGACCGAGAGATAGGCCGAAACCCCTTGCGGCGCCGCTTCCTCGGGCAAGCGGTCGAACTTCGATTCGAGCGGGAAATCGGTGTCCAGCACGGGTTCCGCCGCGGCCCGGGTCAGCATCTCGGGAAGCCGGTGATAGGTTTGCGGCCCGAAAACGATATCGACGAATGGGGCCCGCCGCCGAACCTCCGCGCCCTCGGCCTGGGCGACGCATCCGCCGACGGCGATCACCATCGAGCCGCCCTGGGATGCCTTGCGTTCCTTGTAGGTCCGCAAGCGGCCCAGCTCCGAATAAACTTTTTCGGCCGCCTTCTCGCGGATGTGACAAGTGTTGAGAACGACGACGTCGGCGGCCTCGGGCGCGTCCACCGGGGCATAGCCCGACGCCGCTAGGACGTCCGCCATGCGGGCGGCGTCATAGACGTTCATCTGACACCCGTACGTCTTGATGAAGAATTTCTTAGTCACGCGCTATCGAATACCGCGACAAACCCGACGCTGCCGGTCCCGCCTGCCGTTATCGTCATTGGTGTTTTGTGTTTCGCGACTGTACCACCGGTCCCGCGAGAGTCAAGCGAAGCCCCTCGCCCCGCAGGAACAATTTTTAGTCGCGGTTGAGGGTTCGGGATGAGTGGGATCGTGCTCGGTGCACGGGGTTCGGGGAGCCCCGAGCTTGCCTCGACGACGTCATGGGGACTGCTCGAAGCCACCGGACGGCGTTTTCGGATTCGACAGGCACACCGGTCCGCCCGCGCCGCTCGGCGGCACGTCCCGGTCCGGGGGAGAGGCGTGCTGTCTCAGGCGATGGGCGCGGTCATGATCGCGTCGAGGGCCTCCTGCGCCCGGGCGGCATAGTGCCGGTTGGCCTCGGGCAGATAACGGAAGCGTCCGTCGCAGCGCACGATGGCGATGGCCGCGTTGGTCAAGCAGGCGAGATTTCTGGGCAGGTGACGCACGTAGGCCCGGCATCGGTCTTCGTCGTAGGTGAAGTCGCGCACGTAGTGCAGGCGGTTCTCGATATGCCAGTGGTTGCGCACCAGTTCGAGCAACTCCTCGGGTCCGGCGCGCTCTGCGCCGAGCGAGGTGAGGCTCCAGGTCACCTCGATGCTGCGCTTGCCGGTCTTGAGGATCTCGCGTTCGCGCTCGATGCGCATGGCCTGGCGTCGCCCGTGGAGGTTGGCGTAGCCGTCCCACTCGGCAGCGGAGAGGTCGACGACGGCGCAGCGTCGGCGCTCGATGCGGCCATGGCCCTTGTCGACGGTTTCGTGCCAGAGCGCATCGCTGAAGTCGATCGCCTTGAGGTCTTCGAAGATCATCTCCTGGTTGTCCTTGACCGCGCTCATCACGTAGTCGGCGCGACGCCCGAGCAGGCAGCGCGCGGTCTCGTGCTGAGCGTGCATCGCGTCCATGGTGACGATCCGGCCTGTGAGGTCGAGGCCGCTGGAGAGTTCGCGCACGGCCGGGATTTCGTTGCTCTTGCGGTCGACCTCGACCTGCCCGAGGACCACGCCGGTGTCGTGCTCGACCGCCGCCACCATCATCCTGCGCCCGTCTTCGGTCTGCTTCGAGGCGCCGCGCAGATCCTTTCCGTCCATGGCGACCGGCGCGTGCGCGCTGCCATGCTGGCCGGTCCACTGGCTAATCGCGTTGTCCAGGGTCTCTGGCGGCAGGGCGGTGAGGGTCTTGTGGAAGGTGGTGATCGCGGGCGGGGTGTAGCGCTGTTTGGAAGGGCTCCAGAACGCACCCACCGCCTCGAGCTGCTCCTGGGAGAGCAGGGCGGCGAACTGGGCGAACGCGTTCACCCCCCGGTATCCGGCAAGCCGGGCGGCGACGGCGATCACCAGAATGGTGTTGAGCGCATAGCGCTTGCCCCGGGCATGGCGGTACTCGGGCACCTCACCCAGACACTCGAACAGGCTGCGCAGCCGGGGCGCGGCCATCGGCTCGGTGTGCTGCTCGGCGTTCCAGTGTGCCGGCATCCCGGTACGGCTCAGCGCCTCGGGGGCGCCGTCTGTCAGTCCGAACACGAAGACCTCCTTGGGCTGACCGTGGTGGCGCCAGCGCGCTGCCCCTCCGGGCTCACGGGCAAAGCCCCGCGTCAGCCCCAGAGAGCGCCAGTTCGACGCGCGGTAGCAGGTGCCGGCAAATCGCGAGACGTCCACGAACGTCTCCGCCAGAAGAGCCGGATATCCGTGCACCGCCTGGATGTCCTCAGACAGCCGCCGCAGGCTCAGCCCCAGCACACGGGAGGCCAGGTTCGGCACTCGGCCAGGCGTCAGAATGACGAAGCGCGAGTTGTTGGCGATCAGATGCAGACGCCGGAACTGCTGCTCGGCCGACCACCCGATCCAGCGATCACGCGCGCCCAGCTTGAACGCGCCGGGCTGCCAGCCGATCAGTGCGAGCCAGGTCTCGCCATGCACCGCGACATGGCGCAGGCCCTTGCCGATGACGCCGTGGAACGCCAGGTAGTGGTGCTGCTCCACCAACCGGTCCCAGCGCCGGTGCTCCTGCGCGCCCCAGGTCGGACGCACCGTGACCGCGCGCAAATCAATGGACGAATCCGAGACCGGCAGCGTCGCCATGACCGGCACACTGCCACACCGAGAATGAAATGGCCAGCGCCGCGATCACCTCACCCTGATCACTGGGCGGACAAAAAACTAGCCCTGCCTCGCCCCGGAATGTCCGGCGCCTCGATCGTCGGCGCGGTACTCGTCGGCGCGGACCCTGACCCTGCCCGAGGAAAAACGAGGCGCTTCCTCGGGGCTTAATCTTCGTCGTGATTCTCCTCGGATTCGATGCGGATACCGTAGAGCGCGAGGCGGTGGTCGACAAGGCGATAGCCGGAGAGGTCGACGAAGTTTTTGCGCCACTTGGCGCTGCAGCTTTTCGATTTCCTCGCTCTGAAATTCGACGACATCGCCGTTGTCGACGTCGATGAGGTGATCGTGGTGGGTTTCGGGCATTTCCTCGTAGCGCGGGCGGTGTGTAGCTTTGGACAGGGCCCGACCATCACGGAAATCGTGGCGCTCGAGAATGCTGGCCTCCTCGAACAAGCGAACGGTGCGGTATACCGTCGCCAGGCTAATGTGGGGGTCCAGCTTGGCCGCGCGCCGGTAAACTTCCTCGGCGTCCTCAGACAGCCGGGGTGGTCCCTGGAATCGGACGAGGACACGCGCGATCCAGAGCCGCCGCTGCTCGGTCATCTTCATGCCCTTCGACATGCATGCGTCTTCGATTCTTGAACTCATTCGAGAATGAAATGGCCAGCGCCGCGATCACCTCACCCTGATCACTGGGCGGACAAAAAACTAGCCCTGCCTCGCCCCGGAATGTCCGGCGCGATCGTCGGCGCGGTACTGGGCGGACCCTGGCCGAGGAAAAACGAGGCGCTTCCTCGGGGCTTAATCTTCGTCGTGATTCTCCTCGGATTCGATGCGGATACCGTAGAGCGCGAGGCGGTGGTCGACAAGGCGATAGCCGAGTTTTTGCGCCACTTGGCGCTGCAGCTTTTCGATTTCCTCGCTCTGAAATTCGACGACATCGCCGTTGTCGACGTCGATGAGGTGATCGTGGTGGGTTTCGGGCATTTCCTCGTAGCGGGCCCGACCATCACGGAAATCGTGGCGCTCGAGAATGCTGGCCTCCTCGAACAAGCGAACGGTGCGGTATACCGTCGCCAGGCTAATGTGGGGGTCCAGCTTGGCCGCGCGCCGGTAAACTTCCTCGGCGTCGGGGTGGTCCCTGGAATCGGACAGGACACGCGCGATGAGCCGCCGCTGCTCGGTCATCTTCATGCCCTTCGACATGCATGCGTCTTCGATTCTTGAACTCATTCGCAATTTATATCGATGGCGGCGGCCGATCTCCCGCTCTTGGCCCCACGGGGAGAGCCATCAAGCCTTCTTCTTCCGGGAGCGGCGGCGCGACTTGGTGCCCAAACCGATTTTCTTGGCCAGGGCACTTCTTTGATCGGCGTAGTTCGGCGCGACCATCGGATAGTCGGCCGGCAGTCCCCAGCGCCCCCGATATTCATCCGGCGTCATCCCAAAGGCCGTCTTGAGGTGACGCTTCAACATCTTGAGCTTTTTCCCATCTTCAAGGCAAGTGATATAATCCGGGGTGACCGACTTCTTGATCGGCACCACCGGGTGCAATCGCTCGGTCGCGGCAGCCGAACCCGGGGACAATTTTGCCAAGGATCCGAAAACCTGCTGAATAAGCTGTGGAAGTTCCGCCGAAACGGTTTTGTTATTGGCGACGTGGAACGCAACGATTTCCGTCGTCAGTATTAACAAATTGCCTACCCGGGATTGGTCCGCCATTGACTTCGTCCTTTTTTAGAGAGCCTCACTTTTATACAATATAGGACAGCATGAACATGTGGCAAATCTAAAAGTGGAAAACGTGAAAAATTCACCGATGTTCACCGGAGGGCCGTGCGACTTCTATCTCGATATCACGTCCGATGTTTGCCCGATGACCTTCGTCCGGACCAAACTACTGATTGAGCGCATGGCGAGCGGTCAAACTGTCGAAATCCGGATTGCCGCCGGAGAAGCACTGGAAAACGTGCCGCGCGCCGTGGGCGAACACGGGCATCGTGTCCTCGGGATCGAAGCCACCGCCCCGGGATCCGGAATTTACCTCCTGCGCGTGCGCAAGGCGTGAATTCGTTTTCCCGCGCTTGGAAGTGGGGCCGAACGGGGGCAGGGATCGTGGGTCGATCCCCTCGGGCCTCAGGGCCGCGGCGTCCCTTGCTGGCGAATACCCGGGTCCCGCAGGTACATCGGTGACGGGGGCCGGTTCGGCATGGGTTGGCCTCCGTCGCCATACCGATCGGCGCAGATCAAGGCTACGTGGACGGCGTCGGGAAGTCCCGGAGGGGGGCCGAGTTCCACCGCCCCGGCGCGTTCGTGGAGCGCCCGGGCCAGCATTTCGGCGGCGTTTCCGACCACCAGGAGCTTGCCTTTCGGCAGCGAATTCGCGGCCGATTCCGGCGTCGCCGCCCGCGGCGGGGCCAGGGCCTCGATGTCGGGGCCGAAGGCCTGGAAGTAGATTTCCCCCCGGCGGGCGTCCAGGGCGGCGACCACCGGTCGGCTCGGCCGGGCAACCGCGCCACGGGCCAGGGCTTCCAGGGTCGTGACCCCGGCCAACGGCAAGCCGCCGGCCAGCGCCAATCCGCGGGCGGCCGCGAGGCCGACGCGAAGGCCCGTGAAGGTCCCGGGTCCGATGGTGGTCGCCAAGAGATCGAGGGCCTGGAACCGGGTTTGCCCGGCGCTCATGGTCTCCTCGACCATGGGAATCAGGGCTTCCGCGTGGCCGCGGCCGATGATCGCGAAGCGATGGGCCAGGATCGCGCCATCGCTCCAAATCGCCACCGAACAGGCGTCGCTCGCGGTGTCAAGAGCGAGAATGCGCATCGGAAGGGGGGGCGCCGACTTCGGGGCCCCGAAGCGCTCTTGCGCGGGGGATCATGACGTCGAACAATACGGCCATGGCTAAACCTTCCCGGCATCTGCGTCACGCCGGCCTGGCGGTGGGGCTCTTGGCGGGGGTCCTGGTCACGGGCCCCGTCGCCCCCGCCTCGGGCGACGCGGGTTCGGCCGTCGTCCTGTTGTACCACCGCTTCGGGGTGTCGGCGAGCCCCTCGACCAACATTCGCCTCGATCAATTCGAGGGCCACCTCGAGACACTCGAGAGCGGCGGCTACACCGTGCTTCCCGTGCCCGAGATCGTGGCCAGGTTGAAGGGCGGCGAAAATCTCCCCGAGCTGACGGTTGGCATCACGATCGACGACGCCCACAAATCGGTATACCACCAGGCTTGGCCCCGTTTGCGCGAGGCCGGATTCCCTTTCACCCTGTTCGTTTCAACCGACTCGCTGGACGCGGGATACGGCGAAACCATGAGTTGGGAGCAGGTCCGTGAACTTGCCCGGTCCGGCGTGACGATCGGCAATCATGGTGCCGCGCACGATCATATGACTTCTCTCGGCATCGCCGAAAACATGGACAAAATCGCCAAGGCCTCGCGCCGAATCAGCGAGGAAACGGGCCGTCCGTCCGAGCTTTTCGCCTACCCTTACGGTGAATTCGACACGAATCTTAGAAGACGGGTCGCCGAAGCGGGTTTCGCCGCGGCCTTCGGCCAGCATTCGGGCGTCGTCCACGGCGGCAGCGATTTTCATGCCCTGCCGAGGTTCTCGCTGAATCAGCGATTTGGCGACCTCCCACGATTTCGGCTCGTTACCCGCACGCTGCCCCTGCCGGTGGAAGAGGTCACGCCGAGCGACCCCGTGTTGACCGTCAATCCCCCCCAACTGGGGTTCACGGTAAGCAGGGAGCTGGAGAACCTCTCGGCGTTGAGATGCTATGCCTCCGGTCGGGGAGAGATGGCTATCGAGCGGCTGGGTGAGCGACGCTACGAGATGCGTCTGGCCAAGCCCTTGCCACCCGGGCGCGCCCGCATCAACTGCACCTTGCCGGCGGCCAATGGGCGTTGGCGCTGGCATGGAGTCCAATTTCTAGTCCCCAAGCCGTGATGGACGGGTTTCTATACCGGCGGTGTTTTGGGGGTCGTGACGATGTCTTCGTCGACCAGGCGCGAGCGGTCGAAACGCATCAGTTCATTGTCGCGGATGATCGACCGCACCGAGTTGATGTATTCCTCCCCCCGTTCGGAGTAGCGCCGTAGCGTTCCGGCCAGGACCATGCCGTCGAGATTTTGGCGTTGGGCGCGCAAGGTCGCGCGCTTGGCCCGGAACTCCCGATAGGCATGGTGCGAGTTCAGGTTCAGCACGTAGGCGGCAACGGAATCCACCAGGGCGCCGAACGCCCTGACCTCGTGCCGCTCCCCGCCGTCGCGGCGGCGCGGTACCAGTCCGCGCCCCTGACGGTACGTATATTGGCCGAAGACGGCGTTGCCCTCGCGTGCGTATCGCGACGTGCCCCAACCCGATTCCTCGGCCGCCTGGGCAAGCGCCAGCGAGGGAGGCACGACGTCGACGTGCAGCAGCAGTGAATCGAAATCGAGATTCGCGGCCCCGTAACGGGCCCGGATCCGCGCGAGCCAGAATCGATCGCGCGGGGTTAACCCCATGCCATCGGCGGCGAGGCGCTCGCGCAACGCCAAGAGATCACGGCGGTTGGCGGCGATGGTTTCGTTGACCAGCAGTATGAGCGGCAACATCGAAGTGATGAATACGTGCTTGCGTTCCGCCGTCGATTCGAGGGTCTGGAGATGGCTCGGAATCGTGCCCGCGATCCGACGCGGCACGACGGTCACGGGGAAGTCATTCCCGCCGAATTCGGAACCGCTTCTGGCGACGCGCAAATCCGATTCGCCGGTCCCGTTTTCAAGGCTCCCGCGCGCCGCGATCGAGACGTTTCGCGGCGCCCCTTTTCGAACCCCGATAGGTGCTGAATCATTGGCGCCGTTTCCGCCCGCCAACGGTACCGTACCAACCGAAAGATCAGGCGCCAGAAGAACGTCGTTCCGGCTCGGATTCGCCAGCCCCAAAACAATCGCGGCGATGAGCGCGAGAACGCCGATGAAGGGAAGCCTTGGATGCGAATAACGTGCTAGAGGATTCATGGCATAGGATCGTTCATTGTCCGTGTTTCATGTTCCGCGAGGCCAAGTCCCAGCCACCCGAAGGCGCCGAGTTCATGACCGGGGATGCACCGTCCACCGCAGCCGCAAACGCCGCGATAGAGCCTGTTTTCCGGCGGCTTCCCCTTCCCGAGATTACTCGCCACGTCAACTTTCGGAGCCCGCGCGATAAACATCCCACGCCTCCAATAACAATCACACCCAGTGATTCTTCGCGACCGATTTTTTCGCCGTTTCGTTGTCGACTTTCGGAGGCTGAACACGCCTCGTCGCGTCGCTATTTTCGAGTTTCTAGAATGTTTGTTTCGAAGCCGTCGGCCGCGCTGGCAATCTCCCTCGTTGATAATTTTTCGCGACCTCGAATTCGTCCTTGGGAAGACGTCCGGGGCGTAGTCATAAATTGCAAGAAATTTTTTCGCTTTGCAAGCTTTGTCGACAGTGTTTTTTCGGGCGCGTTTCGGGACCCGATTCCGGGCCCGAGTCGAGACGATTTTTTGCCGACGAAAACTGCGGGATTGCTTCGTTTTTTGTCGTCGATGAAGGTTGGAAAAGAGCGAAGATTCGGTCGAAAAAAATTTGGCCGAGACTCGTTGTTGAAAATTTTTTGGGTATTCGAATCATCGGTTTTTCCGAGACAGCGTTGGGCGGGCGCTATAACGTGCGGTTATCGAATTCGGAACCAAACGATATTTCCCAAGGTGGTTTTTTCGTCACTGAATGGGGATGTCGATAAACGTCTGGGAGACGACAACATGTTGGCAAAACGGAAGAGAGCCATTCCTGTTTCCTTCTCACATCAGGTGTCGGCCTTTGGCGCCCGTGGAACGAACGGACTCGACTGTCCAGGCGCAACGATTTCAACGATGGGAGGATGATGATGAAACGGACCATGACTTTAGGCGCGGCGATCGCCGGTGGGATTGCCATCACCCTGGTCGCGGGTTGCGGACAAAAGGGTGAGGACGACACCTACAAGAGCACCGTCGATGACCAGGGGGCGATATCGCTTCCCGAGGGTTTCCGCGATTGGCCTCATATCGGTTCCTGGGGGGTCGGCGCCGACGACGAGGAGAACGCGCCGATCGCCGCGTTGCACAACGTCTATACCCAACCCAGCACGATCGCGGCCTTTCGCAAGACCGGCAAGTTCCCCGACGGGGCGGTGCTGGTGAAGGAAGTCCGCAACGCGAAGGTCGGCGATATGACGACGGGGCGGGTCGGCTGGGCCGACGACGTCGCGATCTGGTTCGTCATGATCAAGGATACCCAAAGCCGTTTTCCCGAGAACAAACTGTGGGGCGATGGCTGGGGCTGGGCCATGTTCAACGGCGACGATCCCAAGACCGTCGTCACCGAGGACTACAAGGACGCGTGCATTCCCTGCCATTTGCCGGCGCAAGACGACGACTGGGTCTATTTGCGCGGATATCCCGATTTGAAGGGGTGAGGTCATCGCGGCCGGGCATCGGTTCCCGGCGATTACGCGTCTGAACTCAACCTCCCCTTGGGGGTGAACATGTCGGGTCTTTGGGAAAGGGTTGCGCCGTGGCTGGCGCCGTGGGCGGAGGTCGTCAAGGACGTTTTCCTGTACCTGGAACGGCACCTTGCCGCGCCGTTCGATCTCTTGGTGCGGGCCTGGCTCTCGGTCGTCTACGTCGTTGCCGGCGCGGCCAGGCCGGTGTCGCGGCAACCCTGGGTTTGCGCCACGCCCTGGCCAAGGTGACCCTCATCGACCGGCGCAATTACCACTTGTTTCAGCCCCTGCTCTACCCGGTGGCGACCGCCAACCTGTCTCCGGCCGACATCGCGACGCCGATCCGCTGGCTCCTAAGCGATCAAGGCAATCGCGGCGGCGTCATGGGGCGGGCGGTGGACGCCGACACCGAGAAGGGCGAAGTCGTGACTTCGGATCAGCGTATCCCCCTATCTCGTCCTGGCGACGGGGGCCAAGCGCAGTTATTTCGGCAAGGACGAATGGGAACCCCACGCCCCCGGCCCCAAGAAGATCGACGACGCGACCGCGATTCGGCGCCGCCTCCTGCTGGCCTTCGAAAACGCCGAAAACTGTACCGATATCGAGGCCCAGCGGCGTCACCTCACCTTTATCGTCGTTGGCGGCAGACCCACCGGCGTCGAGATGGCGGGGGCCATCGCCGAGTCGGCCCGGCACGGAACGAAAGGCGAATTCCGTAACCTCGATCCGGCGATGGCGCGCGTGGTCCTGGTTCAATCCGCCCCACGCCTGCTGCCGGCCATGCCCGAGATCCTCTCGCGCCGCGCCTGCGACTGCCTGCGGGAACTCGGGGTTGAGGTTCGGCTAAAAAGCCGTGTCGAGGACGTCAAGGAAGATCATGTGATCGTCAACGGAGACCGTATCGACGCCAACAACGCTTTTTGGGCCGCCGGAGTCGCGGCCTCCTAGCCCAACTTCCTTGGAGAATTGGGAGATTTTCGGTAATGGGGTGGTTTTTCGGGGAGCGGGGTCGGAAAAGGCCAGCAAAATCAATGGGTGGGGCCGCGCTTCTGTGTTTGTAGTGGATAATTCGTGTTTGGTTCTGCTTGTGTTTTAGGAGATACGGATGTATGTAGTGGCGCATGTACTGGCGCAGGGCGAGCCGTCGCTACAAGGACAAGACCTACACCAACTATGTCCTCGTCGAATCGGTCAGGACGCCTAAGGGTCCGCGCCAGAAGACCGTCTGCTCGCTCGGGGACCTCTCACCGCGGCCGCGCGCCGAGTGGCTCAAGCTTGCCCATAAGATCGAAGACGCCCTCGCGGGCCAGGGCGAGCTGCTTGAAGACACGTCCGATCCCGAAGTCGCCGAGATCGTCGCCAAGGCGAGAGCGCGCCAGCGGCGCGGCGCGGCAAAGCCGAGACGATCGCCCTCGATCCCGCGCGCGTGACCACCGAGCGTCACCGCGCGGCCGGGCCCGTGCACGTCGGCTATCAATTATGGCGCCGCTTGGGTCTCGACGACATCCTCTCCGAGCTCGGCCTCGACGAGCGGGCAACTCACCTGCGCCATGGTCCTCAACCGCCTCGTCGCGCCGGCGTCCGAGCACGCCATGCCGGGTTGGTTCCGCACCAGTGCACTTGACGACATCCTCGGCCTCGATCTCGAGCAGATCAGCGAGGATCCCCTCTACGCTAACATGGACAAACTCTACCCGCAGCGCGCCGCCATCGAGGCGGCCCTGGCCGCGCGCGAGCGCTCGCTCTTCAATCTCGACGCCGGCATCTACCTCTACGATCTGTCCTCGACCTACTTCGAGGGCCAGGCGCTCGCCAAGGCCAAGCGCGGCTATTCACGCGACAAGCGGGGCGACTGCAAACAGGTCCTCCTCGCTCTCGTGCTTGGCCGCGAGGGCTTCCCCCTCGCCCATGAAGTCTTGAGCGTCCAGGATAGATCCACCCTCGGCGCCATGCTCGACCGACTCGCCAAGCGCGTCGGCCTCAAGGAGGGCCAGACCGTGCTCGTCGACCGCGGCATGGCCCATGACGAGAACCTGGCCGAGCTGCGCGCCCGGGGACTCCACTATATCGTCGCCAGCCGCCAGCCCGAGCGTGACCAGTGGCTCGCCGCATACGCCGAGGCCGAGGGCTTCGTCGAGGTCCCGCGTCAGACCTCGCCGCGCAACCCCCATCAGAAGAAGACCCCGGTCAAGGCCGAGCGCCGGGGCAAGACAACCTACGTGCTTTGCCACAGCGAGGCCCGGAGCGCCAAGGACCGCGCCATCCGCGAAAAACAGGAGGCCCGCCTCCAAGCCGATCTCGACCGCCTGGCCCAGCGTATCGCCAAAGGCCGGCTGAAAAACCCGCTCAAGATCGGCGAGGCCATCGGCCGGCTCAAGGAGTGCTACCCGCGCGTCGCCCGCTACTACGTTATCGACCCCTGAGAGCAAGCGCCTCACCAGGCAACTCGATGCCCAAAGACGCACCAAGGCGCTCGACGGCTGCTACCTGCTCAAGACCGATCGCTCGGACCTCGATCCGGAAGAGGTCTGGCACACCTACACCTTGCTCACCCGGGTCGAAAACGCCTTTAGAAACATCAAGAGCCCGCTCGCCGTGCGACCCATCTTCCATCAGATCGAGCGCCGCGTGGACACCCACATCTTCCTTGCCGTGCTCGCCTATCACCTCCTGGTTGCGATCGAGAAAACCCTGCCAGGATGTTCACACCTCCTGGGCGAGTCTCCGCGAGAGCCTGAGCAGCCACCAAACCTGCACCGTCGTCCTGCCCACGAGCAACGGCGAGACCTTGCGCATCCGCCAAGCCTCCACCCCCGAGCCCGAGCACTGCGAGACCTACCGCCTGCTCGACATCCCCGAACGCATCATGGCCCCCAAACGAACCGGGGGGAGCCTGAAGTAGTGACGAAAAAATAGCTCAACCAAATACCACGATTCTACCCCGCAGAATAAGGAAGTTGGGCTAGGCCGGGCGGTGGATCGGGGCAAGGCGCGACAGGGTGTGCCGGATCTTCGTCAACGACGACCTTTCGGTCCCGGGCCACGACAACATCTTCGCCCTCGGCGATACCGCCAGCTGTCCGGGAAGCGACGGCAAGCCACTGCCGGGCCTGGCCGCGGTGGCCAAGCAACAGGGCGAGTACGTGGCCAAGGTCTTGCGGGCCAGGATCGACTCCCGGGCCCATCCCGGTCCGTTCCGCTACCGCGATCTCGGTTCGATGGCGACCATCGGGCGCGGCGCCGCCGTCGCCGATCTGCGCCTGGTGCGCCTGGGCGGGACCGTTGCCTGGTGGCTCTGCCTCACGTCGCCTTGTCTTGTCGACGCGCGCAACCGGACCTCGGTCCTGATGGACTGGTCGTACCTGACCTTCAACCGTCGTATCCGCTTGATCACCGGACCCGAACGCTAGTTGTCGCGGATTATCCGGGCTCGGGCGCGAGATCATCGCGATTTTTGGCCTCGAAATAGATGAGATTGGCTGCCGTGATTGGGCGACGGGATGATCGGTCAAACTAGGCTATCAAGAACCTCAAAGGGGGGAATCCGCGATGATCTCGTGCCTGGGCCACGTCCGCTTGGGGTTCAGAAAGCGGCACACCATGGAACGCGCTGGCCGACCGCCGAGTCCGACCCGTTGCGGACTCCGCTTTGGCCGCTCAATTGCTCGACTTATTCCAGAACGGAATTTCCTAGATTAAGACATTGACGATCTTCGCTTTCTAGATTTTGGCATTGTTGCCCTAAGCGAGTTCAAAGCTATCCACCTCTCATCCGATGGACGCTTGACTTGCCAATATATCCAACCATTCAGTGCAGTAACTCTCGCAGCTCCAGCCGCGGCCCTAGACGGCGAATTATACGATCTGCCTTCCACATGCCATGTACCGTTTTTAATCACGCCGTGATATTCATGGTCGTTGCATTCCATTTTCAATTCTGTGCCCGGCGGCAGAATTACCCCATATCGTCCCTTCCAACTTCCACGTGACATCGGCTTACGTGGTTCAACCAGTTCAGCAGTTGCTTCAGGCGGATCATCTCTGAGCTTCAAAAGACGACGAAGCGCAACGTTATCTGACTCGTGGAATCCTCGCTTTTCTATCACGATCAGTTGATAGACCTCGAAGTCAATTTCGATGGATCGAGTGCGGGTCCCCTTTGTCATGCTTTCCTCTCAATCGTCTCCGAGGTCCAGTTCGTATTGATCGCGTAGCTTCGGGAAGGCTCGTTTGAGACTGCGCTGAAACACCCCCCAGTTCGGTGCGGCGCGCATGAGCGCCCGGACGGCTGCGATGTGTTGGTTCAATTTGATGTAGCCGGGATCGGGCTTGAACCACTGATGATGCCGCCACTTACGCTCACCGCCGGGTTGCCTCGGGTTAAGTTGCCGCAGTTCTTCGAGAACCCCAGGCGCGATCCGGGCGTAAACCATGTCGTCGGTCCAACTTCCTACGATCTTCGGTCGCTTGACGGCATACTCCATGGGCCACTTGCGAAGGTGGCAAATTTCGAGATAAAAGCCGTAAGGATAGGTTTTCTTCCACGGCTGAAGTTCCGCCACGATGAACTTTTCAAGGATCGTAGCGAGCGCACGTTCATGGCGAATACGCTGATATCCGGTAACCTCGTCCACTACTGCCTCGATACCAACCCGGGCAAAGCCCCGCATTAGGAGTTCGCATCGGGCAGCTATGTGCAGTTGTTGTGTTTGCAACACGCCGTCATTGCGAGCAGCCAGTACGGCTTCACAAAGATCGGCCAGAAGAGCTGCGGGGTAGCCATACGCGATTCCTCCCTGCGGAAGGTGGAATCTGACCGGGGTTTGGATCACACCCGTTAACTTTTTGGAAACAAAGGGATTTATCAGCTTCCCGGTCGAAAAAGCCAAGAGTCGATCACTACCGCCGGAACCGCCGCTGCCACGGGCCATGCCAAGCCCGGAAATCATGGCAGCCTGTACCAATACGCGCGTCTCGTCTTCAAGCACGTAGCACGGGATTTCAATGTCCCCTATGACCAGTGGTCGGTCAGGGGCGCCAGCGATGACTTTCAAAGGTTCCTTGGCCATCACACCACCCCCAACCCACGATTGATGGTGAGATCAAAGGCCGCTAGAGGATCGGCCTTGCGCAAGTTGTAGCGGTAGCAGAACTCATCGACGTACTTTTGCAGGTGACGGCGGCTCACGCTGTGGAACTGGCCGAACATCCCGCGCTTCAAGAGCGCCCAAAACCCTTCAATCGTGTTGGTGTGAATGTCACCGTTCACGTACCAGTCATCGTGCTTGATGACACTGTGCGGCAACAGCTTGGACATGCCCAGATACGCTTTGTATTCGTCTGTGATGAGGCTGGCCTTGGAAGTGTCCACGCGATCCCGCACGAATGCCCGCATGTGCTTTCCCTTCATCTTGCCCTTATGAACGGCCTTAGCCGTGACGTTGCCGCCACGCTCGACAGCGCCGACGACGGGAGCCTTTTTGGTTCCCCGACCCGTCTTGTGCTTGCCGTCCGGCCCGTCGCCCTTGGTTCCCTTGCGCGGCTTGCCACCAACGTACGTCTCATCCATCTCGACGATGCCAGTCAGCATGTCGCGTTGCTCGCCCTGCGTCATAGCCTTGCGGATTTGCATGGTGATCCGCCAAGCGGTGTTCTTGTTCACGCTGATGTCGCGGGACAGTTGGAGGGCGGATAGTCCCTTTTTGGCGTTCAGCATGAGCATGATCGCCAGGAACCACTTTTGGAGCGGCAAGTGTGTGTGATGGAAGATCGTGCCGACCGTCACGCTGAACGAAGTGCCGCACGGATTACAGCAGTGGCGGTGTCTGTGAGGGGCCGTATTGTCCGATCCACAGTAGGGACAGAGAGGCTTATCACCCCACCGGGCTTTCTCCAGGTGGACTATGCAATCTTGTTGGGTGGGAAAACGCTCGAAAATCTGTATGATGTTCATGGCGAGCCGCCTTGGTTGGTGGTTGGTTCAATCTGTTGCAAGAATGAACGTACCACACATTAGGCGGCTCGTCAATGTCTTAATCTAGGAAATTCCGTTCCAGAAAACCCGGAGATCGTTATGCACCGAGCCATGCAACGCTATCGATGCGTCGTTAGAGAGAAAACCCCAGGGGGAGATATCCTACGCGGAGATAGAAATACACGAAGACGACAGCCATAGCAAAAACGATGCCGACGAGACCGGCAAGCCAGAGCATGATCGTCGTGCTCTTCCGCGGGCCATACGGATTTCTCATCGTCATGCTATTTTGAGACGTTACTTTCAATACGCGACTCCGAATTTAGGATTGACATTTCCACAATGATTGTATGACAGCCCGGTCGCTCTGCGTCTGTAACACTGGTCACACCCCACGCTTCGCAACAAGGACTTTTCGGAAACTGTTGGCCGAAACGGGCCAAACTTACGCCTCTGTGTCACGATGCTCAATGACCAAGGATGTGGAAACGCGAAAAGATAGCACTCGGACGAACAGGGGCTCGCGCCGTCCATGGCGGCAAGCCCGCCATTGTTTCTTCGGCGGCGCCCAGCGATGTTGGGCCTACCATGGCATGGTGCTATGGTTCGCGCGCGCTGTGCCGTCAAATGGAAAGGAGATCGGCGGTGGCGAACGAAAACGGGAAAGGGATGCCGGACTGGATCGGTCGTCTGTTGTGCCTGATCGGCATACACGACTTCCGGACCATAGAAATGATTGGTGGCTTCGGTTCGGGGGGCGCGGTGCAAAAGGTCGAGTGCCGCCGCTGCGGATTGGTGGCCACGCGATCCGGGTAGAGCTAATGTCAAAAGTTGGTGACGGGGGTTTTAGGCGGCGCGGTCGGTTAGCTTTTCTCCATCCTTGAATGTGACACCCTAGATGATCTCGGCGAGCCGCTGGGAGCCGTCGAGGCGGCGCCATTTTTTGCTCGCCGATTGGCAGAGTTTGAAGACCATCATGAGGGCCGTTTTACGGCTGAGGCAGCCTTTGGTCCTGGCGGTTCGAAGGCGCACCGTGGCGAAGGTGCTTTCGATCGGATTGGTGGTTCGCAAGTGCTTCCAGTGCTCGGCCGGGAAGTCGTAGAAGGTGAGCAACTCCACCCGGTTCTTGGCCAGGCAGGCGACGGCCTTGTCGTACTTGGGACCGAAGATTTCCACGAAGAAGTCGAAGGCTTTCTCGGCCTCGTCCTTGGTTTCGGCCATCCAGATGTCCTGCAAGCGCTTCTTGACCTTGGGCTGGACGGACTTCGGCAGCTTGTTCAGCACATTGGCCGTTTTATGGACCCAGCAACGCTGCTCGCGCACGCTTCCGTAGACCTCGCGCAGGGCCTTCCAGAACCCAAGGGCGCCGTCGCCAGTGGCCAGTTCGGGCGGAATCACGAGGCCCCGCTTCTTGAGGTCGAGAAGCAGTTCGCGCCAGGATTGGGCACTTTCGCGATAACCGTCGTCGATGGCCAATACTTCCTTGCGGCCCCTATCGTCGGCGCCGATGATGACCAGAATGCATTGGCGATCTTTGTCCAGGCGCGGCTGGAAATAGATGCCGTCAGCCCAGAAATAGACGTAGCGCTTGGCGGACAAGTCCCGCCCTTGCCAGCGCTCCAGCTCCTCTTGCCAGACCTTCTTGAGACGCACGATGGTGTTGGCCGAAAGGCCCGGCGCGTCCGCACCCACGAGCGCTGCCAGGGCGTCGGAAAAATCACCCGTGGAGATGCCTTTGAGATAAAGCCAGGGCAACAGTTCCTCGACAGATTTGCTGCGCCGCAAATAGGGCGGCAGGATCGCCGATGTAAAACGGATTTTCGTTCCCAGCCCGCCACGGTCGCGCGGACAACGTACGCTCACCGCACCAATCCCGGTTTGAATCTCACGCTCCGGCAAATACCCGTGACGGACAATCCGCCGCCGCCCCGTCGCATCCCTCAAATCGGCGTGCGTCTCCACGAAACTCGCAACCTCCATCTCCACCGCCTGGGCAAGAAGCTGACGCGCGCCGGTACGCAAAACCTCCGTCAACGGGTCCTCAAACGACGCTGGATGGCGAAACTGAACAACGGTATCTTCCTTCATGGCGTATCCTTCTTTTCTGGATATCGGCAGATTCATCATCCGCCAGGATACGCCGCCTTCATCTCACTCCGTCACCAACTTTCAGCTATAGCTCATCCGGGTAAGCGGGGAGCCGTGTCTCAGTGTCCGTTCGAAAATGCGCGGCTGCGCATTTTTTGCGTCTGTTCCGGCCCCCTCCCGGCCAGCCACGAGAGGTTGCTGATAGGGGTGGCCGGGAGAGGGAGAAGGCCGGCGCCGCGAGTTTTCGAACAGACTGTCAAAGGAATTCAAGTGCTGGTGTCGCGTAACCAGGGAAGATGTTTCCGATTTTCCCTTCCCCGAGTGCCGATTCCTCTTTCCCGACCCATGGCATGAGAAGGTTCGGGGGGCACGTTGTGCCTTGCCGCCATTTCTGGTAGGACGAATCTTGCAATAGTGCCGTGTCGGAGAGGACCGGTTCGACATTCGAATACGGGAAACGTTACTGGCGAATACGGGAAACGTTACTGGCGCCGAATCGGCGAACAGCTCAATACGAAAATTCTCATCCCCGCTTCTTCAAGGAATTCGCTCGGCTCTTCATGAACGCATCATCCGTAGAAATGGACCGACCTTTGCCGGATTGGCTGGTCATTATCTTCCTGGGCGGCGTGCATTTGTTCGCTTTGGCGGCCTTGCTGCCAGCCACCTTCAGTTGGCCCGCGGTCGCGGTCGCTCTTGTCTTGCACTGGTTGACAGCCGGCGTCGGGGTCACTCTCGGATACCACCGATTGATCACGCACCGAAGTTTCCGAGCCCCGAAGTGGTTGGAGTATGTCTTGCTTTTTTGCGGCACGCTCGCTTGCCAGTCGCCTCTTGAATGGGTGGCCAAGCACCGCATGCATCATCGTTTCTCCGACACGGCTGAAGACCCGCATGACATCCACAGGGGTTTCTGGTGGACGCACGTCGGCTGGATTCTCCACAAACTGCCCTGCGACCAATCCATGGGGCTCTACCTGAAGGACATTGCCCGCGATCCGGTCTATCGCTTTTTCGACTGGACCATGCTGCTCTGGCAACTGCTCCTCGGGATCGTGCTTTTTCTGGTCGGGGGCTTGCCGTTCGTGGTTTGGGGCATATTCGTGCGCTTAGTGGCCGTCTATCATTCAACTTGGTTCGTCAACAGTGCGACCCATCGGTTTGGCTACCGGTCACACGACGCCGGGGACCAGTCCACGAATTGCTGGTGGGTGGCGTTGATCAGTTATGGGGAAGGCTGGCATAACAACCATCATGCGTTTCCCCGATCCGCTCGCCACGGGCTGCGCTGGTGGGAAGTGGATATGACTTGGTGGATGATCCGCGGCCTTCAAGTTTTAGGACTTGCCAAGAATGTCCGTCTTCCCATCAAGTACAATGAAAGCGGCGGGACGGACGACCGCTACTGATCTCCTGGAAGGTTTTACGCCCCTCCGATTCAAGTTGTTACCACCTCGCTACACCTCACCGTCGTCCAGCAGGTCGTCTAGAATCTCGTGCGGCAATATCGTGAACATCAGCCCCGCTCCGGGGGCCCAAACGGTCGTGACAAACGGCGCCGGCCGTGAGCGCCTTGGGGTTTGCCAAACGGACGTTTTGATCGCCAAAAAGGGCCCCCCGCGCTGGCCGGGGTCGGTCATGGAAAGGTTGCATTGGGCCACGGGGCAAGCGAGGCGTTTGGTTGTTCGTCGCCATTCTTATAGCTCTCCCCGGTTTTGATGGTGAAGCAAAGAATCGGAAGGGTGACGACGAAAAGGTCAACGTCGGCGCCGGGCGTCCGTTTGACGCGGTCAACATTTTCAGTGACTTTGGCAGGGATATTGGTTTGCCGAATACCGAGGAGCACAAGTTATGGTGGGAACGCATGGTGCGCGGGGAGGTTGATTGCGCAACCTGATGTGTGGAAATTCTTTGTGGCGTTGATCAGTCATCCTCGGCTTTCCAGGTGATGTATGCCTTGTCGGTTGCGGCCCATTTGTCGTCGATCTCGACGAGGATGGCGGTCACCAGGCGTTCGAGCGAGGTCTCATTGGGGAAGACCCTAACCTTGACGGTGCGACGCTTGATCTCCTGCTGGATGGATCGCTCCATGGGGTTCGAGGTGCGCTTTCCGTGGCGCTCGGGCAGGGAGAAGACGGCGAGGCCTTCCGGAATCGCGGCTTCAAGCCAAGCCGCGAGCATTGGCGCGCTGTCGCGATAGCCTTCCACCGGGCGCTTGTAAAACAGACAAAATCCTTGCCCGTCCCACCACAACAGCTTCACCCGGTCACCACGCTTGCCACGAAACGCAAACAGCGCCCCCGAGCACGGGTCTTGCCGCAACACTTCCTGGACAAGACGAGCCAAGCCGTCGAACCCCTTGCGCATATCTGTCGGTCCGCCCGCGAGATAAATCCGCACCCCCTTCAGCGGCCCGATCATGCCCCTTCCAGCACACGGATCATGCGGATGAGCGCCGCCCCCTCGATATCACACCCAACCCGTAACGTCCGACCGCAAGACAAAGCAATCTCAACAGCCGGCGGCGAACGCACGCCACGGCAAGACGCCTCGTCCGTCACCTCGACAGGGAGAAATCCGCCAAACCCCGGCCCGCCCTCCGGTTCCAAATCCCGGCGCCAACGGTAAATCTGCCGAGGCGGAATATCGTGCCGCCGCGCCACCGACACCACGACCGCGCCCGGCGCCATCGCCTCCGAAACAATCCGCGCCTTCACATCCTGCGACCAGCGCCGCCGACGCTCCGGCCCCGTCAATACCTCAATCCGCCCCATGCGCGCGCCCGTATGTCCCGTATGTTACGTAGCTACCGACATCACTAATGACGTCACCAACGACAGAGCTTCGCCGATTCCTCCCCTCCCGCCAAGGCGGCCTAGAACGGTCGCTTACGTTCCAACCGAGCGTCGTTCCGTCGGTAATCACCCAATTGAACCCACTCCCGCCCCCCGAATGACCCCTCTGGCTCAGACTCGGCGCCGGATAAATTTAAGCCGTTAGGCAGCCCTCAGGATACCGCCGGTGGCTTTTTCGACGGCGACGACGATGCGGGCCGAGACGGCGTCGATTTCGGAATCGGTCAGGGTGTGCCCGGAGGGCTGGAGGCGGACCGAGATCGCGATCGACTTCTTGCCGTCGTCCACGCCCGAGCCCTCGTAAACGTCGAAGACCGTTACCTCGTCGATCAGGCTCTTGTCGGCGCTGCGCGCGGCCCGCATGAGATCGGCGCCGCGGACCCCGATGTCGACGATGAAGGCGAAGTCGCGGAGGACGGCTTGAAAGGGTGAAATATTCAGGGCCGCGCGGGTCCGCCCCCGTTTCGCCCTTGGCTCGGGCTGGGCGGTCAGGAAAACCTCGAATCCGACCACCGGCCGGCGCCCGCCCAGGGCCGCGAGCACCCGCGGATGGATCTCGCCGAAATGGGCCAGCACCTTCGGTCCCAAGGCCAGGGTGGCGGAGCGGCCGGGGTGATACCAAGCCGGCGCGTCCTCGGAAATCCGCAACCCCTGGACCGCGACGCCGCAGGCGGCGAGGACCGCCGTCGCGTCGGCGCGGGCGTCGAACGCGTCCACGGGTCTTTCCGCCACCAGCCAATGGTTCGGGGCGTGCTTGCCGCAGCGGACGCCGCCCGCCGCCGATCCCTGGCCCTCGCAGGTGTCGTCCTGGTAGATTTGTCCGGTTTCGAAAAGGGCCAGGTTAGCGAAACCATGGGCGGCGTTGCGCCCGGCGGCGGCGATGAGGCTGGGCAACAGACTGGGGCGCATCACCGCCAGATCGGCGTTGATCGGATTGGCCAGGCGGAGCGTTTCACCGCCGCCGCCGAACAATTCGGCCTGCCGCTGGGAGACGAACGACCAGGTGACCGCCTCGACCAGACCGCGGCCGGCCAGGGCCCGTTTGGTCCACGAAACCCGCCTCTGGGCCAGGCTCAGCACCGGTTTTGCCACCGCCGAGGGCCGCGGAAGCGAGACCGCGGTGATGCGGTCGTAACCGGTTATCCGCAGCACTTCCTCCACCAGATCCGCCTCGACATCGATGTCCGGACGCCAGGAAGGGACCGCGACGGTGAGCGATTCCCCGTCGCCGTCGATCCGGCAACCGAGCCGTTCGAGGACCTCCCGGCAACGATCCGCCGCGAGGGTAACGCCACCAAGGGTTTCGACTCGGGACGGCCGAAACGAAATCCGCCGCTCCCACGCCGGCTCTTTCCCGGCCCGCGTCAGGTCGCTGGGTTCGCCGCCGCAAAGTTCGACGATCAGGCGGGTGGCCACCTCGGTGGCGGCGTCGAGGAAAGCCGGATCGACCCCCCGTTCGAAGCGGTAACGGGCTTCGCTTTCGATCCCGAGCGCCCGGCCCGTGGCGGCCGTGCGCTTGGGATCGAAGGTGGCGATTTCCAGAAATACGTTCGTCGTCGATTTGGTGCAACCGGTTTGGCTGCCGCCGATGACGCCGGCGAGAGACTGAAGACCACGGTCGTCGTGGATCGCCGTCATCGTTTCGTCGGCTTCGTAGATACGTTCGTCGAGGGCCTCGAAGCATTCCCCCGCTCGGGCCAGGCGGACGCGCAAATCGCCCGACACGCGGTCGGCGTCGAAGACGTGGGCTGGACGCCCGAGGTCGAGGGTCAACCAGTTGGTGATGTCCACCAGGGCCGAGATCGGGCGCAAGCCCACCGCGACCAGGCGTTCGCGCAGCCAGGACGGACTGGGGCCGTTGCGCACGCCGCGCAGGTAGCGGCCGATGAAATAGGGGCAGGCGTCGGCGCTTTTTTGGTCGAATTCGAGGTGAACCTTCAGCGGACTTTCGTATCCGCCGGGCATCGCTGCGACCTCGAGCGGCAAGAGGCGGCCGATACCGGCCGCGGCTAAATCACGGGCGATCCCGCGGACGCCCAGGCAGTCGCTCCGGTCGGGCGTTACGGCGACGTCGATCAGGGGATCGTCGAGGCCGAGCACGGTGGCGAAGGGAGCGCCGACCGGGGCCTCGTCCGGCAGTTCGATGATCCCGTCGTGGTCGTCGCCGAGACCCAATTCGCGTTCGGAGCAAAGCATTCCGTGGCTTTCGAAGCCCCTGATGACGGTGCGTTTGAGCTTCATCTCCGTGCCGGGGACGGTCAGACCCGCGGCCGCGAAAACGCCCTTCATGCCGGTCCGAACGTTCGGGGCGCCGCATACGACCTGGATGCGTTTGTCGCCGACGTCGACGAGGCAGACCGTGAGCCGGTCGGCATCGAGATGGGGGCCGGCCTCGATCACCTCGCCGACCGTGAAAGGAGCCAGGGATTGGCCGCGGTCGACGACCTCCTCGACCTCGAGGCCGATGGCCGTGAGCCGGTCGACGATCTCGTCCAGCGCCGCCTCGGTTTCGAGGTGACGCCGGAGCCACGAGAGGGTGAATTTCATCGCCCCAGCCCCGCCCGCAGGGTCGGGACGTCGAGGGCCGAGAATCCATAATGCCGGAGCCAGCGCAGATCGGCGTCGAAGAAGCTGCGCAAGTCGGGAATGCCGTATTTGAGCATGGCGATGCGGTCGATCCCGACCCCGAAGGCGAAGCCCTGGTAGACCTCGGAATCGATGCCGCAATGGGCCAGCACCTTGGGATGGACCATGCCGCAGCCAAGGATCTCCAACCAGTCGTCCCCTTCGCCGATTGTCAGGGTCCCGCCGGCGCGCCTGCAGCCGATGTCCATCTCCGCCGACGGCGAGGTGAAGGGAAAATAACTGGGGCGAAAACGGACCGGCACATCGATCTCGAAGAAGGCGCTGACGAAATCCCGCAGGCATCCCTTGAGGTGGCCCATATGGGTGCTTTCGTCGATCACGAGGCCCTCGACCTGGTGGAACATCGGCGTATGGGTCATGTCGGAGTCGCGGCGGTAGGTGCGGCCCGGCGCGATGATCCGGATCGGCGGCGGCTGGTGCTGCATCGTTCGCACCTGCACCGGCGAGGTATGGGTCCGCAGGAGCTTGCGCTCCGCCCCCTCCGGCGCCCGCAGATAGAAGGTGTCGTGTTCTTGCCGCGCCGGGTGCTCCGGGGGAATGTTCAGGGCCGTGAAATTATGGAAGTCGTCCTCGATATCGGGGCCTTCGGCGACGGCGAAGCCCATGTCGCCGAAGATCGCCGCGATTTCCTCCAAGACCTGACTGACGGGATGGACGTATCCGGCCGATTCGGGACGCGGCGGCAAGGTGACGTCGATCCGTTCAGCCGCCAGCCCGGCGTCCAGCGCCGCCGTTCGCAGCGCCTCGCGGCGCGCCTCCACGGCCGCGGCGAGGTCGCTCTTGAGTCGGTTCAGGGCCGCGCCGACCGTGCGCCGCTGCTCCGGCTCCATTTTTCCGATCGCCTTCATTCGCGTCGTGATGGTGCCCTTTTTCCCCAGGGCGCCGACGCGCAAGCGCTCGAGACTCTCGTTGTCCTCGGTGTCGGCTACCTCGGCCAGCAGCTGTTCACGTAGATGCTCAAGGTCATCCATGATGGGGACAGTTTACCAATTTCTTCGGTTGCGGGCAGGCCATGATAAGGGTCGGCAAGAGAGAATGGGGCGCGCTCGTCCGCGCCAGCGCGCCAGCGATCAAACAGCGTCCGCGAGGGCCGCGCGCGCCTTTTCGACCAGCGACTGGAAGGCCGCCGGCTCGCGAACGGCGAGATCGGCGAGAATCTTGCGATCGACGACGATTCCGGCGCGGCTCAGGCCGTTAATGAAACGCCCATAGGTCAGGCCGTGGCTACGCGAACCGGCATTGATGCGCTGGATCCAGAGCGACCGGAACGCCCGTTTGCGGTTCCGGCGGTCGCGATAGGCGTACTGCAGCCCCTTCTCGACCCGGTTCAAGGCGATGCGGTAACAATTCTTCGCCCGTCCCCGGTACCCCTTCGCCTGGGCGAGGACTTTCTTGTGGCGCGCGTGCGAGGTAACGCCGCGTTTGACCCGAGCCATGACGAAAGCGCCCTAGCCGTAAGGTAGGAAGTTCTTGACGATGCGCGCGTCCGGGGCCGAAAGATTCCCGCCCCCCCGGGCCTTGCGTTTCATCTTTTGCAAGCGTTTGCGCAGATTGTGCCGCTTGCCGGCCTTGTTCATGCGCACCTTGCCGGTCGGCGTCACACGAAAGCGCTTTTTCGCCGAACTCTTCGATTTGAGCTTGGGCATGCGATTTCCCCTCGGGCCAAGCGAAATGCCGGGGACTCGGACCGATGCGTCACCCCAGAGGCCACGTTTATACCGAGCGCCTCCTCCATTTGCAAGCGCCCGACCGCCGGCGCGGCGAGGCCGTCGCCAGCCCGGGGGCCTTGATATCGGGGCTTTCGTCCCCATATCGAGAGTCGGCCGGGTCCTGATGGACCGGCGCGAAGGGTGCCCATGCGGGGCCCATGATGTCGTGGCTCGCTCACAAGGAGGAGGATGCGGCGTGACGCGCGTTTCTCTGTTCAACAATCCCTTGCTTCTCGGCTTCGATCAGTTCGAGCAGATGCTCGATCGGGTGACGCGTTCGGGAACTGACGGCTACCCGCCCTACAACGTCGAGCAGATCGGCGCCGACCGCTTGCGGATCACCCTCGCCCTGGCCGGCTTCAACGCCGAGGATCTGAGCATCGTCATCGAGGACAACCAATTGATCGTTCGCGGTCGACAAGAGGAGGATGCGGCCCGGAAGTATCTGCATCGCGGCATAGCGGCGCGCCAGTTCCAGCGCAATTTTGTTCTCGCCGAGGGCATCGAGGTGACGGACGCGACGCTGCGGTCGGGTCTTCTGCACGTCGACTTGGTACGGCCGAAGCCCGAGGCCCGGGCGGCGCACCATAGAAATCCGCACCGCCAAGGGCGGGGCCGAAGCCGCCCAGGCCGTCCGAACCGAGGGACCGGATCGGCGCGGGGACTGAATCAGCCGCCGGAACAGGCGCAAAAAAAGGAGAAACGAACATGACCGGACACCTGCGTAACGGTTTGCGGCGCATTTCGCCGGGCGCGTTGCTTTCTCTTGGGGTGCCGCGCCTGGCCTACGTCAAGGAGATCGTCGTCGACGATCGGTCGGCCTTCGAAATTCACGCCGCCGCGCCAGCGCGAGCTCGATCCGGTAAGCGTCCACTGAGAAGACGATTGGCGGGCCGTCCCTTACAGTCTGTTCGAAAACTCGCGGCACCGGCCCTCTCCCCCTCCCGGCCACCCACATACTCTCGTGGGTGGCCGGGAGGGGGAGAGGGCCGGTGCCGACGCAAAAAATGTGCGGACGCGCATTTTCGAACAAACACTCAGGGAATCTCGATTTCGTGCTCGACTCTAAGGAATGGTTCTGCCAGCGAATCGTCGCCGTGGAACAGGGAATATTCGCCCCGGTAGATGCCCGGATCCCAACCCGGAGTCTTGCGTTTGCGTCCCACGAATCCGAACCATTGAGCCTGGGTCCGGTCGTGCGTCCAGGTCGTTTCGGAGATCAGCGTACCGTTTGGGGCGACGATCCGGGAGTGGCCTTCGTCGCCATCTCGAACGCCGAATATGCTGACCCAGAAAACCAAGGCCGGAGCCTTTTCCGGTAACGTCTCGGCGTCGTAGTCGCCCCGCCTCGCCGCCTTCCAATTCGGTTTAGGCGGTGGCGAATCCGGCGGCGAGAAGGCCAGTCGGCGTATAGTCGAGCCGCGCCATGGCCGTTTCCGACCAGAGCGGATCCGCGCCGGCCCCGCAATCCCTGGGCGTCCCGAGGCCAATAAAAGGATCGATCGATTCGCCACCGTGGCGAATCTCGAAATGGACATGGGGAAAGGCGGCTTTTCCCGACATGCCGATCATGCCCAGGGTCTGCCCCACGTCGACGTCCGTCCCCGGACGGACGACGACGCTGCCCAGACGCAAATGACTGTATTGGGTTTCCCAACCCCCGTCGTGAACGATGACGACGGCATTACCCGCCTCCATGTTCTTCACCGCCTTCTCGCCGATGTCCCGGATGTCGATGTCGGCCATCTCGTCGCGCGCGGCGCGGACCCGTCCCGGCGCCGAAGCGACCACCCGCACGCCGCGCTGCATGCTCAACAAGTCGGGGACCCGGAAGTCGGTGCCCGAGTGACCGTCGTAGGCCAACGAGCCACAGGCGTAGTCGCGGTGCTCCGGCCCCGGATCATGGTCGAAATAATTCTGAATCGAGCAGGTGTCGCCGATCTCGCAGTCGACGGGCAATTCCAAGCGCGGAGGCGTTTCGGCACGGCTTAATTCGGCCTGGCCGCCCGTCAACAGGATTACGACGAGGGCGATGATTCGACGATTAATGGTCATGACTTCAAATCGGCAACCGGACAACGAATTGGGCGCCGTCGGGGTTATCGGGGTCGGGGCCTCGGTTCTCGGCCCAGATGAGTCCTCGGTGGGCTTCGACGATCTGCTTCGAAATACTGAGTCCCAATCCCGAATGGGTGCTGAATTTTTCGCCCGCCGGGCGCTCGCTGTAAAAGCGGTCGAATACCGCTTCGAGCTTCGCCGCCGGCAGGCCCGGCCCGTCGTCGTCCACGACCACCTCGATCCAATCCCCGTCGCGGCGGGCCGACAGTTTGATCACCGCGTCCGGAGGGCTGAACGACTGGGCGTTGGCGATCAGGTTCTGAAACACCTGTACCAGGCGGCGTTCGACCCCCGAGACGATCAGACCATCCGGCGTCGAAATGTTGAGTTCGAGGGTCCCACTGGGCCGTCCCCCGGTGGCCCGGTAGATTTCGACCAGGGCGGAGAGCATCTCGCCGACGTTCACTTGAGTGCTCTCGGCCCGCGAGAGTTCGGCGTCGAGTCGGGAGGCGCCGGATATATCGCTGATCAAGCGGTCGAGACGCTGCACATCCTCGAGAATGATGGACATCAGTTTCTTCTGTTGCTCCGGGTCCTTGACGCGAGCCGCCGTTTCGACCGCGCTGCGCAACGACGACAAGGGGTTCTTGATCTCGTGGCTGACGTCGGCGGCGAAGCGCTCGATCGCGTCCATCCGTAACCTCAAGGCCTTGGTCATGTCGTCGAGGGCGACGGAGAGGTCGCCGATCTCGTCTCCGCGGGCCGAGAAATCCGGTATCTCGATCGCCCGATCGTGGCGATGGCGCACGGCGTCGGCGGCCGCGGCCAGGCGTCGCACCGGATGCGCGATGGTACTGGCGAGATAGATCGACAACAGAACCGACACGGCGATGGCGAAGGCCGAAAGCTGCAGAATTCTGTAGCGGACGTGCCCGACGCTTTCCTCGACGTCCTTGAGCGTCGTCGAAAGTACCAGCGCGCCTTGCACGTGCTTGAAGTGTTGCACCGGAACCGCGACGGAGAGGATCAAGCCCGCCTCGCCGCCGTCGCGCAAGACCCGGGCCGGCTCGCCAGCCAGGGCCGCGTCCAACTCGTTTGTTTCAGCCGCTCCGTCGGCGCCGCCGCTGACGCTTGGTTCGACGGCGCTGAACAGGCCCCAGTCGATCCATTGGTCGAGGGTGTCCAGCGCCTGATCGGGAAATGGCGTGGGCAGTGGCGGAAGTTCCTTGGTCTCGACAACCCCGCCGACGCTCAGCAAGCGCCAACTGTCGGCGACCAGGGCGCGACCCGAGTCGAAGAGCCGCGCCCTCGTCTTGATCGGCGCCACCAGCCGGCGAACCATCTGACGGGCGGCCTCGGGGTCGATTCGCGGCGCCCCCGCGTTCATTTCGGTAATCACGTGTTCTCCCAGGGCCCCGGCGATGATTTCGCCCTGGGTCCGCAATGCCGCCGCCTTGGCGTCGATCAGACCGAGCCGGTACTCGCCGAGATACAACAACCCGCCCACCACGATCGCCAGGGGCAAGAGATTGATCGCCAGGATGCGCTGTGTCAGCGGCGAGAATCGGCGCTTGTCCGTGGCCCCGCCGGGAACCGGCGATGCGGCCGTGTTGCGCTGCGGGCTCGTGGGCACAACCATCGCCTGGCAAGCAGTCATTTCTCGTTGTAGCGGTAACCGACACCGTACAAGGTTTCGATCTGCGTGAAACCGGAGTCTAGAGCCTTGAATTTCTTGCGCATGCGCTTGATGTGGCTATCGATCGTGCGGTCGTCGACATAGACGCTGTCGTCGTACGCGGCATCCATCAGCTGATCGCGGCTGCGCACGTGGCCAGGACGATGAACGAGCGATTTGAGGATCAGAAATTCGGTCACCGTCAGCACCACCGGCTCGCCCCGCCAGCTGCACTGGTGCCGGGCCGGATCGAGAACGAGATCACCCCGGACCATCATTTCGCCCCGGCTCGACGGGCTTTCCCGTTCCCGCGACAACTCCTCGCGGCGAATAAGAGTGCGGATCCGTTCGATCAAAAGACGCTGCGAGAAGGGCTTCTTGATGTAGTCGTCGGCCCCCATCTTGAGTCCGAGGATTTCGTCAATTTCCTCATCCTTCGAAGTGAGGAAGATCACCGGCAGGCTCGAATGCCGGCGTAGGCGGCTCAGCACTTCCATGCCGTCCATGCGCGGCATTTTGATATCCAGTATGGCGATGTCGACTGGCCGCGCCACCAGTTCGCGCAGGGCTTCGCCGCCGTCGGAAAAGGTTCGGACCTGGAATCCCTCGGCCTCGAGGGCCATGGAAACCGAGGCCAGTAAATTTTGGTCGTCGTCGACCAGGGCAATCGTTGGGGGCACGGCGGTTCCTCGCGCGATCGATCAATTCTATAACCGGAAAAACCAATTTGCCATTGTCACGCCCGCGCGGCAAGCCACCGGGTGACCTGGGCGAAGCGAAAACCCAACATCACCGTCAGGACAGTGAGGCCAACGAACAAGGCGAACATGAGGGCCGGACCGCCGCCTTCCCGCTGGACCCCGTACACATAGGCCAGGGGCACCATCAGACCCCAAAGCGCCAGCAGATAGGCGAGCGATGGCACGGCGACGTCGGCGAGGCCGCGCAAGGCACCGACGAGGACGCCTTGGGCGCCATCCACGATCAGGACCATGGCGGCAACCGTGATCGTCGGAATCGCGCTCGCCACGATCAGGGGATCGTTGCTGTAGATGGCCGCGAACTGGCGAGGAAATGCCGCGAGGACAACGGTAAAGGTGGCCATCACCGCGACCGCGAGCGCGACCGCGACCCACCCCGCGCGCCGGGTGCCGAGCGCATCGCCGCGTCCGACGGCGTTGCCGACCCGGACGCTGGCCGCGGTCGAAAAACCCAGGGCCAACATGAAGACGATGGCGACCAGGTTCATCGCCACCTGAAAACCTCCCAGCGTCACCGTTCCCAGGAGGCCGGCGAACAGAGTCAGCGAGGCAAACGCACCGGCCTCGAGTCCGTGGGCGAACGCCAGCGGCAGCCCAATGGCCAGGAGGCGCTGAAGAATTCCGGCGGCATCGGTGATGGGGCCGCGCAATCCGTACCGGGAATGGTCCTTCATCGCCAAGACGTAAACGGCCAGGGACAAAAACATCAACCAACGCACGATCGTGGTGGCGAGCGCGGCGCCTTCGGCACCCAACGCC
The DNA here is from genome assembly GCA_965218865.1 of Alphaproteobacteria bacterium. Lineage (GTDB taxonomy): Bacteria > Pseudomonadota > Alphaproteobacteria > JAAXGF01 > JAAXGF01 > CBDCME01. The sequence goes on along the minus strand of CBDCME010000080.1, from coordinate 31,779 downwards.
TCGGCCCCCAGATTTCCGAAAATAAACACCCAGTTCAGGAACGCGTTGGCAATGTTGGCGCCGAGCATGACCAGCATTCCCGGCAGCGGACGACTGATGCCCTCGAGGAAGAAACTCGTCACCGCGTGCAGGAACAAGGCCGGGATACCCAAGCCGAACATCGCCATCACCGCGCCCGCGCCGGCGGCGAAATCGGCCGATTGCCCGACGGCGGTGTAGAACAGCGGCCCGGTTTGACAGACGAACAAGAGAGCCACGCCAATCGTGGCGGCGAGCATGAGCCCCAACCGCCAGATCCGACCGCAGGCACTTAGCTCGCCCGCGCCGTCGGCCTGCGCCGTCAGCACCATGGTGCCGATGAGCAACCCGATGCCCGTCATCAGAATGACGATCTGAGGCGCCAGCCCAAGCCCGTAATAGGCCAGATCGGTGGCGCCGTAATGACCGGTCATCGCCGTATCGACCGCGACCATGACCAGGATTCCGGCGCGCGCGAGCATCACGGGAAAGGCCAGCCGCAACGTGCGAACCACATGGTCGAGGGTGGACATCGGCCTCCCTATTCCCTCTGGAACGCGATGGCGCATGGTCATGAGCGCCCAAACCTACACGACCGTCCTCCTCGCCGGAAGAACTGGATCGCTGCTCTGGCCGCGAGTCTTCTTTGCGCTGGCAAGGAGCGGACGAAGTTTATAGAGTTTTGCCAACGACGCTCGGATGAGGAAAGCGCGCATGTCGAACGAAATTTCCCTTCGCCAGGGCCACGTCATCGGAAAGACGTTGAAACGGTCGATGACGACACGTTTTAGCGGCGCATTTCGCCACTCTCTGGGTCTCGTTTTCGCCGTCTTCGCCCTCCTGATCGGCGCACGGGCCGGCGCTAATGGCGATGGCCTTTGGCAACTGGGGATCGATCTGCCGCCCAACCAGACGGCGGCCGGGGAATCCCCCGCTCCCAAGCTTTACTTTTCTCGGGACGCGAGATGGGAGCAACTCGTGCAGGTCTTTTTGGTTGTCGACGGGGAAATCGAGAAGCTGGTCGAGGTCAAGGCCGAAATCGAACAGCAAGCGATCGACCTCCCTCCGGCGCGGGTGTGGCGCCGGCTCGTGGTGCGCCTGATGCACAAATCCGGCGGATTTTTCATTTTCAGGGATTGGTGCCCATCCGCCGTAAAGGTCCTTCAACACGGGCCGAACAGGGGCCCCGATGAATCCACCAAGGATGGCCGCCCCATGGTCATCGAAATCGGTGCCGACGACCACAAGGACGATCACGATTTCGACGACGTCCGAATTTTCCTCACCTACGACAACGCCGACGGCGACCTTGCCCGGATCGATCGGATGACCGAGAAATACAAGGTTTGCGGCTAGCGAAAGGTGTGGCGGGACCCGATGACCGCCCGCCCTAAGTGTTTGTTCGAAAATGCGCGTCCGCGCATATTTTGCGTCTGTCCCTCTCCCCCTCCCGGCCACCCACGAGAGGTTGCTGATATGGGTGGCCGGGAGGGGGCGGGGGCCGGCGCCGCGAGTTTTCTAACAGACTGTCAATCCGGCGCGAAGGATTCCGTGGTGAAGCGCCACGCCTTGATCGCATTCGACCAGTGGTTGGCCGCCAAGCCGGCTTTGGTCTTGAGGCGGCGCAGGAACTCCGCCGCCACCGGGATGCTCTCCCACACCTGAGGCAGGAACGTCGCGCGGCGGTTGCCCTCCTCGAGTATGACGCCGTCGCGATCGGGCTGGAGTTGGGCGACGAGGTCGTCCTCGCCCTGGAAGCGGATCGGCCGTGGCGTGCTGAGTATGGAAATGCCGATGTGCAGGCGTTCGGACTCCGATTCGGTCAAGCGCTTGAAGCGGCTGTCGGCGAAGGCGGCCTTGTGGGCGTTTTGGGCGACGTCGGCGACCAAGGGCGCGTTGGCCACCAGGGAGCCGACGCAACCGCGCAGTTTGCCCTCCAATTGCAGGGTGACGAATGTGGCGCGGAACGCCAACAGGGGCCGTTCGACCCCGCTCGGCTCGGGGGGGGTGTCGTCGACGAAGCCGTGCTCGATCGCGGCCGCGGCGACTTCCAGAAGTCGGCCGCGCTGGGCCTCGGCGAGGCGCGCCACGCCGCCGTACTCGAAGGCGTACGCCCCGTAACCGACGACTCGGTCGCGGCCGCCGGCGGTGTCGCCGGAACTGCGCAAATCCAGGGTCGTTGCGCGCAAGTCCAGGGCCCGGGCCCGCCGCAAGAGACCCTTGATCGGCCGGCGGCCGCAAGCCTGGTGATCGGCGATGAGATCCGGACGCAGGCGCTCGATCGTATGGCTCGCCTCGGTGTCAAAAGTGCTGGCGGTTTCGTAGTCATGATAATGGCTAAGGTCCGAGCTGATCACGACCAGGGTTTCCGGCCCCCCCCAAAGTGCCGCCAGCAGGTTTTCGACCTGCTCGGGCGAGGCATCGCCGACGATGATCGGAACGAGTGAAAAGTCGTTCAGTGTTTTTTGCAGGAACGGCAGTTGGACTTCGAGGCAATGCTCGCCGTCGAAGGCCTGGTCCAGGACCCGGACCTCGCCCATGCGAAGGACCGACGTCAGCGCCGACCAATCGACGGGCACGGGGCCGAGCGGCGTCACGAAGGTGTCGGCGCTGGCCACGGCAAACCCGCGCAGGGCCAACCGATGGGCGGGGCCGAGCAGAACCACGCGGCGGACGCGGTCGGTTACGGATTCCAGGGTCGCGTACGCCGTCCCCGCCACCGGCCCGGAGTAGACGTAACCCGCGTGCGGCGCGACCAATGCCTTGGGGGTTACCGAATACCTGGTCGCGGCCGTGAGATAACCTTCCACCGCGCTCCCGAGCTCGGCGGCGTCGGCCGGATAAAATGTCCCGGCCACGGCCGGTTCGCGGTGGTTCATGGCAGCCAGACCCGAAATTTATCGGCCTTCCCTACCGAAGCTCGGCGGAGCGCCTTATGGTATAGATAGGGCAGGTCGAAGCCAAATCCTACGCGGGCGAGGTCGATGGCGGACGGAATCCAAAACTTGACGGGCGGGAGCACCGTTCCCGGGCGCTATTGGCGGCCACTCGACGACGGCCGAATCGAGTGCGATCTGTGTCCCCGCTATTGCAAATTGAAAGAGGGCCAGCGGGGCCTGTGCTTCGTTCGCGGGCGCGCCAACGACAGCATGGTCCTGACGAGTTACGGCCGTTCCAGCGGATTTTGCGTCGATCCGATCGAGAAGAAGCCGCTGAACCATTTCCTGCCCGGCACGCCGGTGCTGTCCTTCGGCACCGCGGGCTGCAATCTGGCCTGCAATTTCTGCCAGAATTGGGACATGAGCAAGTCGCGGGAAATGGACAAGCTGGCGGATGCGGCGTCGCCCACTGCCATCGCCCGCGCGGCCGAGAAACTCGGCTGCCGGAGCGTCGCCTTTACCTACAACGACCCCGTCATCTTTCTCGAATACGCCGTCGACGTCGCCGACGCCTGCCGCGAGCGCGGAATCAAGTCCGTGGCCGTGACCGCCGGCTATATCTGCCCCGAGCCCCGGCGGGAATTCTACGCCCACATGGACGCCGCCAACGTCGATCTCAAGGCCTTCAGCGAGGAATTCTACTGGAAGATCACCAAGGGACATCTGGACCCGGTCCTCGATACCCTGCGTTATCTCAAGCACGAGACCGAGGTCTGGTTCGAGATCACGACGCTCCTGATTCCGGACGAAAACGATTCGGTTGCCGAGATCGAGGTGATGACCCAATGGCTGATGGAGAACCTGGGTCCTGAGGTCCCGCTTCACTTCACCGCTTTCCACCCCGATTACAAAATGACCGACAAGCCCAACACGCCGCACGCGACCCTGGCCCGGGCCCGGCGAATCGGCCTCAAGAACGGGCTGCGTTACGTCTATGTCGGCAACGTCCACGATGTCGCCCGGGACACCACCTTTTGCCATGTTTGCGGCGAAGCTCTCATCGCTCGCGATTCGCACCTGCTGACGGCCTGGGGCCTGAACCGCGACGGCTGCTGCCGAGCCTGCGGAACGCCGTGCGCTGGGATCCTCGAATCGTCGCCGGGAAACTGGGGCCGCAAACGCCTCCCCGTCCGCCTCAGCGCCCTCTAAATCCGGGGACAGTGTACTATTTTTTTGAGTTAGGCGATTCGCATTATTATTTTCAGCCATTCCTTTTCGTCCGCTCGCCAAAATGGAGACGAACCGGTCTCGGATCCCTGCGATCCCGGTGTGACCTTCTCGAACGGCCACGGTCGGGCCCGATGGAACGATCGCTTAGTGTCTGTTCGAAAATGCGCGTCCGCGCATTTTCTGCGTCTGTTCCGGCCCTCTCCCCCTCCCGGCCACCCACGAGAGTATGCCGGTATGGGTGGCCGGGAGGGGGAGAGGGCCGGTGCCGCGAGTTTTCGAACAGACTGTTATATTATCTCGACGACGCTCAAGTCCACGAACCCGGCGGAACATGAGCGGACGTCGCCATCGGGGGCACGCTTTTCACTTTGGCCGACGCGTATTTTGCGGAAGGAAACAACCGCCGGGTCGAAGCCGCATGAGTGCGCGGGCTCGAGTCTCACGGGCGCCGCGAATTCCTTCGAGGTCGGAATGGGACACTAATACCAACCGCCCTAGAGTTTGACTCGCGCAAAGGTTTACACGCTAGGTTTTGTGTGATTCAAGGTTGTTGGCAACAAGGGAGTGTGTTCAATGCCAACGATTCCTTTGCGAAACGACTTTGATGCTGAAAGAGTCCGTGTTCTTGCGGCACGGAGCGATGATGGGAACCAGGCGCGACGGCTTTTGTCGATGGCGGCCATCTACGATGGGATGGATCGAGCGTGCGCGGCGGGTATTGGCGGCATGGATCGGCAGACGTTGCGGGACTGGGTTCACCGGTTCAACGCGGGAGGTCCGGCCGGTCTGATCGACCGCAAGCCGAACGGGGCGTTGCGTCGGTTGACGCCGTCGCAAATGGCGGCGCTTTCGCGGGCTATCGAGGCCGGTCCCGATCCCGAACGGGATGGGGTCGTGCGCTGGCGCTGCATCGATCTCAAGCAACTGATCCGAACGCGCTTCGGCGTGGACTATCACGAGCGGAGCGTCGGCAAGCTGCTGGCCGCGCTCGGGTTCTCGCATATTTCCGCGCGCCCGCGCCACGTCGGCCAGGATGCGCGGGCACAGGAGGAATTTAAAAAAAGTTTTCCCGAACACTTGGCAAAAATCGTAGCGGCACAGCCACCGGACACGCCCATCGAGGTTTGGTTTCAAGATGAAATGCGCGTCGGCCAGAAGAACAGCCTGGTGCGCCAGTGGGCCCCAAAGGGATCGCGCCCGCGCCAGGTCAAGGACCTACGGACCTCTTCGGCGTATCTCTTCGGCGCCATCTGCCCCGAGCGCGGTGAGGGCGCGGCGCTGGTCATGCAGCGCGCCAATACTGAAGCCATGGACCTGCATCTCGAGGAAATCAGCCGGGCCGTTGCCCCAAACGCCCATGCCGTCGTGCTGCTCGACCAAGCCGCATGGCACACCACTGCCAAACTCGGCATCCCGGAGAACATCTCCCTCGTGCCTTTGCCACCCAAGTCCCCGGAGCTCAATCCCGCCGAAAATGTCTGGCAATACCTCCGCCAGAACTGGCTCTCCAATCGTGTCCTCGACTCCTATGAAGCCATCGTCGAGGCCTCTTGCCAAGCCTGGAACAACCTGACCGACCAACCTTGGAAGATCATGTCCATCGGCCTCAGAGCGTGGGCTCACACAAGTCAATGTTAAGGGCGGTTGGTATAATTCGGCGGCCGGCAACCGGAGACGAAAAAATCCGTTGATTGCCAGTATCTTACGAGGGATCGGGGGGAGGTTCGAGGACTGTAAAGAATTCCGACTCCCGCACTGCCCGTCGATCCCCACATTGGCCCGCAATTGCCCTACCGCGATCCTGGGTCACCTGCGGTAGAAACTCTACGATAGAAAACACGGCTGCATTCTGGGGTAAAGCGTAACAGCAAACGAAATGTGACAATCGTCATTTTGAATGAGAAAAAAGCCGGGGATTGACCGCTGCAAGACAGGAGCCGGCCAAGAAAATTCTTATCCTCGCAACTCCGAGGCGCAAGGGCCTTCAACCTCTTCAGGCTGAATCCCGAGATACAGCCTGGCCTCACCCCTCCGATCCCATCCTGTGCCGCCCCGAGCACGTAGAGAAGCAGGGACCACCACCCCACGCGCCCGCGGACCCGCCCCACTTCGGAAGCTTGACCTTCGAATGCCGATTAGAGAAGAAACTTACGGGCGAGGGATTACTGAGAGGCGGATTGTCCCTCCGTTTGGCTCGGCAAGCCGGACACGGCGCCGTTTGGCGACCATTCCGCGAATGCGGCGCGCAAGACCTCCACGCTTTCGCCGCTGGCCCAGTCGACCGCGCCCTCGTGCCGACCCACCTCCCGGCCCTCGGGATCGATCAAGATCGTCGTCGGCATCCATCGAATTCGAAGCCTGATATACGATTTCTTGTCCCGATCATTGTAATCGACGTAAATTTTTAGATTCTCAAGTTCGGTTTCGGCATAATAACTGGCGGAAATATCAATTTTCTTGGCCGTATCGCCGAAGTCCTCGTTAAGGGCGATAATTTCGAAGCTATCGTCGCCCAGCACCGTTTGCAGACGGTCGAGGGACGGCATCTCGCGCAGGCAGGGATAGCAAAACGTCGCCCAAACGTTGAGCAATACCCATTTGCCACGAAAGTCCGCGAGAGTCAGATCGTTGCGGTCGGCGTCGGCGAAGGCGAGATCGAGTGTCGGTCGGGGCATCTCGGCCCAGGTGAATACCGGGGCGCTGTCGAGCGCCTCGGGATCGGCGGCGGAGAGATTACTTGATTGCGGCAGCGCCGCGAACAAAATTACAGGGAACCAACGTACCCAAGGTGCAAGGATGTTTTTCATCGGCTTTTCCGCGCCCGCGAGGAATTCGGCATGAACAGCAGTTCTCCACCATCTGGCCGGGGAAACGGCGCCAACCCGCTGTGGGGCGGGCGGTTCGTCTCGGGTCCTGCCGAAGCCATGGAACGGGTCAACGTGTCGATCGACTTCGACAAGCGTCTTTACGCCCAGGATATCGCGTGTTCAAAGGCTCACTGCGCCATGTTGGTTGCGAAGGGAATCATTTCAAGCCAGGACGGCGAGGCGATTCTATCGGGTCTTGACGAGATTAAAAACGAAATCGAACATGGCGGGTTCGAATTCGACCGCCGGCTCGAGGACATTCATATGAACATCGAAGCGCGTTTGGCCGAACGTATCGGCGAAGCCGCGGGCCGGCTTCACACGGCCCGTTCGCGCAACGATCAAGTGGCCACCGACCTACGGCTGTGGTTGCGGCAGGCCATCGATGCGCTCGACGATACCTTGAAAACACTTCAAGCCGCCTTGCTCGCCCGCGCCGATCAGTACGCGACCGCGGTCATGCCAGGATTTACCCACCTCCAGGCGGCGCAGCCCGTCACCTACGGCCATCATCTGATGGCTTACGTGGAAATGTTCGGGCGCGATCGCGAACGCCTGGCGGATGCGCGCAAACGGGTCAACGTCTCGCCTCTCGGGGCCGGCGCCCTGGCCGGAACGTCGTTTCCGATCGACCCGGCGATGACCGCCTCGGCAATGGGTTTCGACCGCCCTTGCGCCAACTCCATGGACGCGGTTTCCGACCGTGATTTCGTCCTCGAATTCCTTGCCGCCGCGGCGATATGCGCCGGCCATCTGTCGCGTCTTGCCGAGGAGATCGTTGTCTGGTCGAGTGCTCAGTTCGGTTTCATAGCCCTATCCGAGGATTTTTCGACGGGTTCGTCGATCATGCCGCAAAAACGGAACCCCGACGGGGCCGAGCTCGTTCGGGGCAAGGCCGGTCGCATGATCGGCGCGCTCGCTGCCGTTCTGGTGACAATGAAAGGCTTGCCCTTGACCTACGCAAAAGACATGCAGGAAGACAAGGAACCCTTGTTCGACGCGGTCGATAGCTTGTCGTTGTGCCTCACCGCCATGACCGGCATGATCGAGAGCATGGGCGTCGATACCGCGCGCATGGCCCGGGCCGCCGAAAGCGGCCACGCCACGGCCACCGATCTGGCCGATTGGCTCGTACGGGCGCTTGGCCTGCCGTTTCGCGAGGCGCACGGGATCGTCGGCCGGATCGTCCGCCTGGCCGAAGAGCGCGGCTGCCGCCTCGCCGATCTGCCGATCGAAATCCTGCGCCAGGTCGACCCGCGGTTTTCCGATGAGGCCTACCGGGTTCTCGGTGTCGAAGACGCCGTCGGCAGCCGCACGAGTTTTGGCGGCACCTCGCCGGAACGCGTGCGCGAAGCCATCGCAGCCGCCCGGGAGCGTTTCCTGTGAAGATTGCCGCCTTGATTCTTCTCGCCGTTCTGGTGTTCGGGGCTTCGGGCTGCGGCAAGAAGGGAAAGCTTGATAGGCCTCCGACGGCCGTAGCCGAGGAAATTTCGGCTAAATGAACCATTTCAATTATCAGGGTGGCGCGTTGTCGGCCGAGGATATCCCCCTAGCGCGGATCGCGGACGAGGTCGGGACCCCGTGCTATTGCTATTCGACGGCGGCGCTTAGCCAGCGGTATGGAGCCTTCGCCGGCGCCTTCGCGGATCAGCCGGTGACCATCTGCTATGCCCTCAAGGCCAATTCGAATCTCGCCGTTGTCCGTACGCTCGTGGCTCTCGGGTCCGGGGCCGACGTCGTCTCCGGCGGCGAGATCCGCCAGGCCCGGGCCGCCGGCGTTCCGGGATCGGGAATCGTCTTCTCGGGGGTCGGCAAGAGCAGCGCTGAAATGGTGTTCGGTCTGGAGACCGGCATCCTCCAGTTCAACGTCGAGTCCGAGCCGGAGCTCGAAACCCTGAACGCCCTTGCCGTGGCCCGCGGTCGTCGAGCGCCCGTTGCCTTGCGAATTAACCCGGACGTCGATTCCGCGACCCACGACAAGATCGCCACCGGCCATGGCGGCAGTAAATTCGGCATCGATATTGCCCGGGCGCCGGCGGTGTTTGCGCGGGCCGCCTCGCTTCCCGGGATCGCGCCGTCGGGGGTGGCCGTTCACATCGGTTCGCAGCTGACCGATCTGGCGCCTTTCGAAACCGCATTCACGCGCGTTGCCGATCTGGTCCGAAAATTACGCGCCGCCGGATTGGCGTGCGATCGGGTCGACCTCGGTGGCGGCCTCGGCATCCGCTACGCCGACGAGACTCCGCCCGAGCCGGCCGCCTACGCGGCCCTGGTAAAGCGGGTCTTCGCGGAGCTGGGCTGTCAGTTGCTGTTGGAGCCGGGACGCGTGCTGGTCGCCGATGCCGGTGTGTTGCTGACCCGAATCCTCTACCTGAAAAAAACCACGGCGAAGACGTTCGTTATCGTCGACGCGGCAATGAACGATTTATTGCGCCCGGCGCTCTACGGCGCCCACCACGCCATCCTGCCGTTGAAGGCGGCGGTGGAGGGGGCAGCGCTGGCGCCGGTGGACGTGGTCGGGCCAGTGTGCGAAAGCGGGGATGTTTTCGCCGAGGCCCGTCCCCTGCCGCCCCTGGCCCAGGGCGACCTGCTCGCGATCGGGTCCGCCGGGGCCTATGGCGCGGTCATGGCATCGACCTACAATTCGCGTTTGCCGGCGGCGGAGGTCCTGGTGAAGGGAAGCCGCTACGCCGTGGTTCGGGAACGGGCCTCGCTGGATGACCTGCTGTCCGTGGATAGGCTTCCTCCGTGGCTCGCGGGGCGTCCGGCGGCGGTGCGGCGGGGCGCGGTGTGAACCGCCGGGGCGACGATGTCGAGCGGGTCTTGTCCGCAGCCGAGCGGAGGCTGTGGGCGGCCCGGCTCGCGCTCTTTTGGGAGCGTCTGTGGCCGGCGCTGTGGCCGGCGGTCTTTTTCGCGGGAGTCTTTCTTTGCGCCACGCTGCTGGGTTTCTGGGATCTCGTTTCGCCCTGGACGCATCTCTTGCTGCTGCTCCTCTTCTTCGTTGTCGTCGCGGCCGAGCTCGTCAACGGTTTTCGTAATTTTCGGTTGCCGGTCGAGGCCGAGGGCAAGCGTCGGATCGAGCGGGCGAGCGGTCTGCGGCACCGGCCCCTCGCGGCACTGTCCGATCATCTCGCCACCGGCGCCGACGATCCTTCCGTGCAATCATTATGGGAGCGGCACCGGGCCCGGATGGCGGCCACCTCGCGACGCCTGCGGATCGGTTTGGCAAAACCGGACATGGCCCGCCACGACCCCTTGGGATTGCGTGTCGCCCTGTTCCTGGCGTTGATGGTGGCCTCCGTGGCCGGAGCGAGCGAGGCCGATCGCCGCCTTTCGGGTGCCTTGGTTCCCGATCTTTCTCTTCTCGCGCCCCCGGTGCCGGCGGAGCTGGCAATTTCCGTGACCCCGCCGCCCTATACCGGCCAACCGCCGATGTTTCTCGCGATCGGATCGCCCGTTGTCCCGGGTGCCGGGGAAGACCGTTCGGTACCGGCGGGCAGCGCCTTGATGGCACGTGTCCACGGCGGCGAAGGCGTTCCCCTCTTGCGCCTCGGCGACGCGACGACCCCCTTCACCGTCGTCGATTCCTCGAATTTCGAAATTGCGGAGACGATCGAAAGCGGCGACCGCGTCGCCGTGACCCAGGCCGGCACGACGCTCGGGGAGTGGCCCATCGTCGTCGTGCCCGACCGCCCGCCGACAGTAGCCTTCGCCGAACTCCCGAGTCAAACCAATCGAGCCGCGCTGCGGATCGATTACGCGGCCGAGGACGATTACGGCGTGACCCGGGCGGAGGTTTCGATTCAGCGCGGTCCGGAACACCAATTCCGCTTGCCGTTGGGACTCGGGCGCGTCGGGACGGCGGCGATACAGGGGAAGAGCTTTCACGACTTGACGCCCCATCCCTGGGCTGGGTTGCCGGTTTCGCTCACCCTCGAGGTCAGCGACGCCGTCGGTCAGATCGGGATCAGCGAAACCATCGAGATGGTCCTGCCACAACGCGATTTCCGGCATCCGGTGGCCCGGGCGATCGTCGACCAGCGCCGCAAGCTTGCGCTCGATCCCGAGAAGCGCCCCGAGGTGGCGCGGGCGTTGGACGGTCTCTCGACTCGGCCCGAGGCGTTCGCGGAGGATCTCGGCGTCTTCCTGGGGCTGCGGGTGGCGCGGACGCGTTTGGTCCGTGGCAGGGGCGAGACGACGATCCCCGAGGTTCAAAATCTGTTGTGGCAGATCGCCTTGGCCATCGAGGAAGGGCCGCTGGCCCTGGCGGAGCGGTCGCTGCGCGACGCGATGCAGGCGTTGATGAGCACACTGAGCCGCGAGGACGCCGGCGATGCCGAGATCGACGATATGGTCGACGCGCTGCGCCAGGCCCTCGACGAGTATCTCGCCGCCCTCGCCGATCGGGCGCTGAATCAGCCGGGGTCCGCGCCGCCCTCGGACGGTCGGGTCGTCGACAGCGACGAGTTGTATGAACTGCTCGATCAAGCCCGCGATCTGGCCCGCACCGGTTCGCGCGAGGCGGCCCAGCAACTCCTTTCCCAGCTCCGGGAATTCCTCGAAAATCTGCAGACCGGCCGTCTCGCCGGTATCCCGCAGGACAGCGCCGTCGAGCAGAGTCTCGGAGCGATGCGCGACCTCGAATCCTTGATCGGCGAGCAAGAGGAGTTGCTCGACCAAACGTTCCGCCAGGGCGGGCTTCAAGGCGGCGGCCAGGGCTCCCAATTGGGTGGAACCGGCGAACAGCCCGAGGGCGGCGCCAGATCGTCCGCGACCGATCAGGAATCCTTACGCCAGCAGCTGCGCGATCTGATGCTCGACATGGCCGACAACGGATTGCCGGTTCCCCGCGAGCTTGGGCACGCCGAAAAATCGATGGGCCGGGCGAGCCGCGATCTCAACCGCGAGCGGCCTCGGCAGGCGACCGAGTCCCAGATCCAGGCCATCGACCAGATGCAGCAAGCGGCCCAGGGCATGTTGGAGTCGCTGATGGAGTGGATCGGCCAGTCGGCGGCGGGTGCCTTCGCCGAATCCGGACCCTTCGGCCCTCGCCGCGATCCCTTCGGCCGCCGGATGGGGAAAGACCTGACCGACGACGGCAGCGTCCACGTCCCCGACAACCGCCAGGTTCAGCGCAGCCGCGCGATCCTCAAGGAGCTCTACCGCCGCGCCGGCGACCGCGCCCGCCCAGCCATCGAGCGCGAGTACATCGAACGCCTCCTCCGCCGCTTCTGAAACCGGTCCGGGGGCGCGTTTGCCAACCGATGGGCCATGACCCGACCCTTTCAAAAACCTCGTGATTTTGGCTGCTTGGCGCCACCGTCGGCGTGGGGAAGAGCAATGGCCAAGATCACGCCCGGCGTTACCTGCATCGCTAATTGTCTGTTCGAAAATGCGCGGACGCGCATTTTTTGCGTCTGTTCCGGCCCTCTCCCCCTCCCGGCCCTCTCCCCCTCCCGGCCACCCACGAGAGTATGCTGATATGGGTGGCCGGGAGGGGGCGGGGGCCGGTGCCGCGAGTTTTCGAACAGGCTGTAAAGAGACATCAGCGCCCCACGCCGCATTGGTCATCGCCGACACACCAATAATCGGCCCAGCCCCCCATGAATCGCCGCGCCAACTCCGATACCGGGATGATCAGCATATTCCCCTGGTCATCCCTCGCCCACCGCAAAAGACTCATGTCCACAAGCCTATTGACGCTAAGCATCAGCTTTGGTCGGGTAAGCCCTGTCGCCGTCACAAGAGCGTCCATGGTAAGGCTCATGAACGGAACCCTGCAAACGATCGTACGCATCACCGGGTCGACCGACATCAGATTAAGTGAATTCAGCAGTCTTCATCCATACGGAGATTTCCTCCAAAATACTCTTGTCGTATCTCCAAGGATACTTGTCGTCGGCGTTCCCCGGATTCGTCTCGTCGGCAATCGCTGGACACGCAACGAGTAGACAGGCGAACGTGGCGAGCGCGCAAAAAGAGTGCATAGGTGATAATGCGTTATCGCGGTGATGGTCGATGTACGTATCTTCCCGCATAGCCGTTTATCGCACCATCAGCATTTTCACCACCAGGCGCAACTTGGCCAGGCGCAACGTGGAAGACCAGGGCGGCGCGAGCTTGACTTCGGTGGCCAGGCTCCGAGAATGGCAGGCCACGAGGCGGAGCGGAAGAATCCAGGTTTATGGGCCGTGAGGCCCTGGTCCCTTCGAGACCCACGCCGGAAGTTCGCGACGGCATGACGATGAAGACATGTCGAGATCAGTTCAGGGCGCCGGACCCGTTGAGCACGCATTCGAGCAGGGAAAGTCCCGCGTAACGCCAGATTGACCCGGGCTTGCACCCAACGCGACTGAATTTTTTTCATTGTTTGTTTGGTTCCGGTTTCTCGGCGTTTGTACCGCTCGGCGCGCTATCCATCGAGGACCAACGCCGGACGCGGCCGAAGCGCCGTTGCTGGAACAGGCTGCAAACGTATCCGAACCCCATTTTCTCGATAACATGCCGAGAAGGCCCGTTGTCCGCCAGAACACACGTAAAAATCTTTTTCGTGTTCTGCGTTCGTGCCGCGGAGTTGAGCCTTTGACGTATCGATTCTTGATGTAGGCCGCGTCCGCGCGCGGACGGATCCGTATAGGCGTCATAAAGCACGGCGCAATCCGGAGGGAAAATGAAATCTTGCTCGACTTCCGAGAAATGCGATTTCCTTTGCCGCTCGATCATCCAGCCGACGTGAACGAGGAGATCGCGTTCGATAAGGGTATAGGAATGAACCCCCTGCCCAAGCCCTAAGAGCGCGTTTGAGAGGAACGCTCGCCGGGTTTCGGTGGTTTCCGTTGGTCTAAAGCGCAACAAATCAGAGACCTTGTCACGAGCCATCGTTTCGGACCCTGTCAGTCGGGCGGCACGTTCGGCGTCCATCGCGTAGACGCGGAATTCACGCTCATCCCACGTGTAGGTCGCTAGCCACCGCAATAATTTAGCCAGGGTGACGTTCCGCACCCGCCCCACGACCGCTTTCACCGCCGCGGGTTGAACGCCGAAAAAACCCAGGCAGCGTTTCGCCGCTGCGTCCACCAGTCCCACCGCGCGGCTGCGAACGGCCTCTTGTCGATTCATGAAAAATGTGACCTCGGCCACCTCGTCGCAATCCGTCGCGAAGCGCTGTTTCCAATCTCCGCCAGGGGTCAAATCAAAATAACGATAACCTTGTTGCGCCAGATCTTGAGCCAAAAGATGAATCAGGATTTTGCCCGGGGAATGTTTGGCGAAGAAAGGAGAATAAGAAAACAAGCCAACCACGACGCTGCCATCGTCGCACACGCCCACCTGCGCGGCGACAATCGCTTGCCCAACCATCATTGTGCTGACATGGAGCAATCCCGGTACGCCCATAAGCTCGACGAGAAAGGCCTTTTTTAAGGGATCCTCGAGAAATGGCAGGACGCCGTTGACAGCCCCTTGACGCAAGTCGTAGTAGTCGGCGATTTCATCGAGGACGCGCGAGAATTCCGCCGGGTTTCCAAGCTTACAGAGCGCGATTTTCCCCAAGCGGCGGAGCCTGTTCAGACGGCTCTTGTTGCTTTTCTTTCTCAAGGACGTCGCCAGCCGTTCATGGTCGCGTAGGTCAATCACCGGCCGTTGAATTGACCGACGTTCATGGCAGCGGGCCCATTTCCGGTGGCCGTTCAACCACTGCAGGGGCGTGCCTCGGGGCAGATATTTGAACCGAAGATTCTGGTTCGGAAAACTTTCTCCAATCAGATCGAGCGCTTGTGGGATGAACCGATCCCCCAGTTCGGGTTCGGTGATACAGACTTGGTATTCCGCCTGTTGGGCACCGGCGACGACTATTCGGCCGCTACGTTTCTCTATGGCAAGTGGAAGTAATACGGCGAGGCGGCCCTCGGATGATAAATCGTGTATGAGTAATGGTAGGAAATATTCATGATATACACGGTACCAGATCGAAACGAAATCGAACGACTGAAACACGGTCGCCCAAGGGCAATTTGCGTGTAGCCGCCGCCATTCGGATTCATAGGCGGGATTACCAATGTGCCGTACAGCCAATTCGTCGATCACAACAGCCATTTATCGACCATTATCACGCCCGCTCGCCAGGTTAGCAACATGGCGCACGCTGTTTGCGTGATTTTCGCGCCAAGGTTATTTTCCAATCGAAATGTGGGACTTCATCACGGGATTTCAGTTATGTTCGGGGGACACAATACTTATTTCCGGTGCCCACGGCTTCTCGGCGCGCGGGCCGTCTTGTCCGCGGGCACGGCGGGGCCTGGCTTGCGCTTCTCCGGCCGGCGCCTTGCGCGACGCTGATCGTCTTCCGCGCCGAAAAATGTCCGCTGGCGCCGGTTTCCCCGCCGCGTCAGGTGACGCCGCAACCCCGGCACCCCCACAACCCGCGCCAGTCGCGCCATGACCTGGCGGCCCCGCCAGGTCAATGACGACCTGTGTCCCCCGAACTGCGAACTGTGTCCCTTGAACCTAACTCGGGAACTGGAACGATAACCAACCCCTATCGAAGGGCGACGAGTTCGCCCTCGTTGGTGAGCACGTAGAGAGTTCCGTCGGCGACGACCGGCGCGAGCTCGACGCCATCGTCGAATTCGACCCGTCCCAGGATATGGCCGTCGTAGGGAGATATTGCCAAGGCCTCTCCGCGCGATCCGGTGACGATGAGTCGGTCGCTGACCAATACCGGTCCGTTCCAGAAAATGGGTCCGGTCCGGTCCACGGGATCGTCGAAGCGGGGAAGAAGGCCGACCCAACGGATGCGCCCGTCACGCCGCGAAAGACACAAGAGATCGCCGCCGGTCGTCAAGACGTAAAGAAAATCACCGGCGATCCAGGGTGTATGCACGCCGGAGATTTCCTGGTCCCAAATCCGAACCCCACGCCGTAGATTGATGGCGACAAACCGCCCGGCGTGGCTCAAGGCGAAAACCTGCCCCCGGTCGACGACCGGGCTGCCGGTGATGTCGCTGAGGGTCGCGAGGGTGCTGACGCGGCTGGCGAAGGTCAGGACGTCGGCCCAGGCGACGCGCCCGTTTTCGACCCCAAGCGCGAAAATCTCGCCGGACGAATACGCGACGATGACCAGCTCACCGGCCACGGCGGGACTGGCAGCGCCCAACAGACGGGCGGATTCGGTGATCCCTTGGTGCCGCCACAGTTCGGTCCCGTCGGTCGCGTCCAAGGCGAAAAGGCGGTTGTCGTTGCTGATCACGAACAGCCGGTTGTCGCTGACGGTCGGCGCCGCCCGCAACGGCGCGCCCACCCCCTGACGCCAGACTTCCGTCCCGTCTTCGGCGTCGAGGGCGACCACCTCGCCAACCCCCGAGGTAACGAAAAGGCGGCCCCGATAAAAGGCCAGCCCGCCACCCAAAGCGTCCTCTTCGTCGTCCTCGGCCACGGCCTGTACCTGCCATTTACTTTTCCCCGAGGCGGCGGCGAAAGCCGAGACCATGCCTTCGGCGTCGAGGGTATAGACCGTTCCCCGAGCGACGACCGGCGTCGCCGTGAGACGAAATTCGTCCGAGGCGCCCTCGCCGATGCCTGCCGTCCAGGCCGGAACAAGCGGGCCATCGACGGCAAGATGATGCATGGCATGGTCGGGATAACCGCCCACTTGGGGCCAGTCCCGGTTCGGTTGCGGCGCCGGCAAACGTACCCGCAAATCGGCGATTCGCGGGTCGGCCTTGGGGGGAGGATCGAGAGTGAGGATCGAAATGCGTTCGCCCTCGATAGGCGGAGCATCCTCTTCCTCCATCAATTCGGTCAAGGTGTCGCAGGCGCACAGGAGAATTGAAGAGATCAGCGCCACGACGAGGCGCGGGGTCATTCCTTGGCCCCGCCAAGGGCGGCGAGCAACTCCTCGGCCCGGACCCGCACGCCCGTCGTCACCGCCGGATCATTGGCCAAGTCGGCGAAGATCCCTCGGGCCGTTTCGGTCTGTCCCCGTTGCAGGGCGACCAGCCCGCTCAGCTCGCGTATCGTGTCGGACCATGGGGAATCGATATCGCTCAGGGCCGCGAGTCGATCCTCGATCCCTTCGTCCGAGGCCCGATTCATAACCTGAAGCAAGGCGGCCACGGCCGCGATCTGGCGCAACGAGTCCTCGGCGCCGGAATCGTTCGCCAGACGGTCGAGAACCGCGACGGCGCCAGCGGCGTCGCCGGCGTCCTTCCGGGCTTGTGCCTCGTGGAGCGACGCCAGCGCCGCGTAGCCGGCTCCCCCATCGATCGAGAGAGCGGAAAAGGCATCGGTCGCCGCGCCGAGGTCCCCCTGTTCCAACCGCGCCGTCGCCGCGCGAAACGCCATGCTTTCGGCGTCGCGCGCGCTCGCCTGATAATTTCGCCAGCCTATAAGGGACGTCGTCAGGGCGACCACGACCACGGCACCCCCGATCGCGTAGGAGCCGTATTTGCGCCACAGCTTCAACTGCTGTTCGCGGCGGACCTCATCGTCGACTTCGCGAATGAACTCCGACACCTCATCCTCCGCGCCGGTGGAGCGAACGGGTTACCATATCGGCTTGCGCCTTCGACGACAACGCGGACCAATCATCCCGTCTAATCGCGACGCCACTTGATCGAGCAGCCGATGCTGGAATATTGGGTCTTTGGCCCCCGCCCGGTGTCGGCGACCTGGACCATGGCCTCGAAAAGCTCGCGCCGCGCCCCCGGAACCGCGTTGGTGCGCGATTCGTCGAGCCGGCCCCGGTACTGCAACTCGAGATCGCGGTTGAACCCCAGGAACTCGGGCGTGCACACGGCGTCGTACGCCCGGGCGACGTCTTGGCTTTCATCGAAAAGATAGGGGAAGGGAAAGTTTTTTTGTTGGGCCAGGCGCTGCATGTTGTCGAAGGAATCATCGGGATACGTGTCGCTGTCGTTGGGCATGATGGCGACGGAGGCGACTCCGTGTTCGGCCAGAGCGCCGGTGTCGCGGACGATTCGCTCCATGACCGCCTTGACGTAAGGACAGTGATTGCAGATGAACATTACCAGGGTGCCCTTGTCACCACGCAACTCCGCGAGGCTATGGCGTTTCCCGTCGACTCCGGGAAGCTCGAAAGCCGGCGCTTTCCAACCGAAATCACAAACCGTCGTTTCCATGGCAACCATGGTGAAGGCCCTCCTTGGTAATTGTTTCGTCCGCGCCGGGCCGATTATAACCCCGGACGACCGCGGCGCGGCAGCACAATCGTCGGCGCGGCTCGGCCTCGCGCTGGACCGCCGGCTTTGCTAGAGTGAGGATATGGTCCGCGATCGGCTTCGATACAACCATGAAATCCGGCGCGGTCTCGGCGCGGCGCGGTCGCGGCTCATTACCCCGGCTTCTCGGCATCGTGCTTTCCGAGGCCTCTTGCCGCCTCGATACACCCCTTGCAGATCCCCCGCCGCTAGGAGAATCCCAGGATGAAAGTCGACCGGCTTGACCACTTCGTGCTCGCCGTCACCCACGTCTAGGCGAGCTGTCAATTCTACTCCCGCGTACTCGGCTTGGAGATCTCGCCGAACCAGACGGGGGATTCGGCCCTGGTCATCGGCGAACAAATCATTCTTTTGCACAAGGCGAGCAAGGCCGGCGATCCGGCGGCCCGGAACGTCACCACCGGAACCACCGATCTCTGTTTCATCACCTCCGAACCGATCGACCGGGTCATGGATCACATCGCCCACTGCGGCATCGACATCATCGAGGGACCGGTGGAAAAAATCGGTGCCCTTGGCCCCATCGAGTCTGTCTACATCTATGATCCCGACGGAAACCTGGTCGAAATCGCTAACTATCTTTTGTAGTGTTTGTCCGAAAATGCGCCTCCGCGCATTTATTGCGTCTGTTCCGGCCCTCTCCCCCACCCGGCCACCCACGAGATTATGCTGATAGGGGTGGTCGGGAGGGGGAGAGGGCCGGTGCCAGCGAATTTCCGAACGGACGGGAAACGATCGCCACACTAGCCCAACTTCCTTGGAGAATTGGGAGATTTTCGGTAATGGGGTGGTTTTTCGGGGAGCGGGGTCGGAAAAGGCCAGCAAAATCAATGGGTGGGGCCGCGCTTCTGTGTTTGTAGTGGATAATTCGTGTTTGGTTCTGCTTGTGTTTTAGGAGATACGGATGTATGTAGTGGCGCATGTACTGGCGCAGGGCGAGCCGTCGCTACAAGGACAAGACCTACACCAACTATGTCCTCGTCGAATCGGTCAGGACGCCTAAGGGTCCGCGCCAGAAGACCGTCTGCTCGCTCGGGGACCTCTCACCGCGGCCGCGCGCCGAGTGGCTCAAGCTTGCCCATAAGATCGAAGACGCCCTCGCGGGCCAGGGCGAGCTGCTTGAAGACACGTCCGATCCCGAAGTCGCCGAGATCGTCGCCAAGGCGAGAGCGCGCCAGCGGCGCGGCGCGGCAAAGCCGAGACGATCGCCCTCGATCCCGCGCGCGTGACCACCGAGCGTCACCGCGCGGCCGGGCCCGTGCACGTCGGCTATCAATTATGGCGCCGCTTGGGTCTCGACGACATCCTCTCCGAGCTCGGCCTCGACGAGCGGGCAACTCACCTGCGCCATGGTCCTCAACCGCCTCGTCGCGCCGGCGTCCGAGCACGCCATGCCGGGTTGGTTCCGCACCAGTGCACTTGACGACATCCTCGGCCTCGATCTCGAGCAGATCAGCGAGGATCCCCTCTACGCTAACATGGACAAACTCTACCCGCAGCGCGCCGCCATCGAGGCGGCCCTGGCCGCGCGCGAGCGCTCGCTCTTCAATCTCGACGCCGGCATCTACCTCTACGATCTGTCCTCGACCTACTTCGAGGGCCAGGCGCTCGCCAAGGCCAAGCGCGGCTATTCACGCGACAAGCGGGGCGACTGCAAACAGGTCCTCCTCGCTCTCGTGCTTGGCCGCGAGGGCTTCCCCCTCGCCCATGAAGTCTTGAGCGTCCAGGATAGATCCACCCTCGGCGCCATGCTCGACCGACTCGCCAAGCGCGTCGGCCTCAAGGAGGGCCAGACCGTGCTCGTCGACCGCGGCATGGCCCATGACGAGAACCTGGCCGAGCTGCGCGCCCGGGGACTCCACTATATCGTCGCCAGCCGCCAGCCCGAGCGTGACCAGTGGCTCGCCGCATACGCCGAGGCCGAGGGCTTCGTCGAGGTCCCGCGTCAGACCTCGCCGCGCAACCCCCATCAGAAGAAGACCCCGGTCAAGGCCGAGCGCCGGGGCAAGACAACCTACGTGCTTTGCCACAGCGAGGCCCGGAGCGCCAAGGACCGCGCCATCCGCGAAAAACAGGAGGCCCGCCTCCAAGCCGATCTCGACCGCCTGGCCCAGCGTATCGCCAAAGGCCGGCTGAAAAACCCGCTCAAGATCGGCGAGGCCATCGGCCGGCTCAAGGAGTGCTACCCGCGCGTCGCCCGCTACTACGTTATCGACCCCTGAGAGCAAGCGCCTCACCAGGCAACTCGATGCCCAAAGACGCACCAAGGCGCTCGACGGCTGCTACCTGCTCAAGACCGATCGCTCGGACCTCGATCCGGAAGAGGTCTGGCACACCTACACCTTGCTCACCCGGGTCGAAAACGCCTTTAGAAACATCAAGAGCCCGCTCGCCGTGCGACCCATCTTCCATCAGATCGAGCGCCGCGTGGACACCCACATCTTCCTTGCCGTGCTCGCCTATCACCTCCTGGTTGCGATCGAGAAAACCCTGCCAGGATGTTCACACCTCCTGGGCGAGTCTCCGCGAGAGCCTGAGCAGCCACCAAACCTGCACCGTCGTCCTGCCCACGAGCAACGGCGAGACCTTGCGCATCCGCCAAGCCTCCACCCCCGAGCCCGAGCACTGCGAGACCTACCGCCTGCTCGACATCCCCGAACGCATCATGGCCCCCAAACGAACCGGGGGGAGCCTGAAGTAGTGACGAAAAAATAGCTCAACCAAATACCACGATTCTACCCCGCAGAATAAGGAAGTTGGGCTAGGCAAGCGCGCGTCATCCGGGGACGCCATTGTGGTCGTTCGCAAGCGGTTATGGATGGGGCCAGCGGGGCGATCGATCGCCCCGGGCGCCCCGCGCGGCACGACGCCGGATCTCTCGTTGATCATGCCGGCGGGAATTGGCGAGAGCCTTCCGCCGCCATCGCCGGGGAAGGGGATCCGCCGATGTCGTCGCGGGAAACTCGCTAGAAGTTGATGCTTTCGACGCCCTCGAAGCTCACTTCGCTGCCGTCCGAATTCGTGGCCTTGCCGGACGCGTCCTCCGACAGCGTGATCTGATTGTCGCTCTGCTCGACAATCGAACCCGAGGTGAGTTCGATCGTCCAATCGTCCGGCGAGTAACTTCCATCCGCGTTGTGAAGGTCGAGCGTTTCGGTCCAGCCACCGGCACCGCCCTCGAAAGTGGCGTTTCCATCCCCGGCGTAGAATACGAAAGTGTCGGAACCGTCCTCTCCGAAGGCAACGTCGCCACCGCCACCGTAAAGGACGTCATCCCCCTCGCCGCCAAAAAGAGTATCGCTGCCAGCGTCACCGAAGAGGGTGTCATCGCCTTCTCCGCCCTTCAGCTCGTCGTCCTCCGAATCGCCATGTAATTCGTCGTCTCCCTTGCTGCCCACGATCTCATCCTCGCCAGCGTCCCCGAAGAGGGTGTCGTTGCCATCGTCGCCGTCCAAACTGTCGTTGCCGGCGCCGCCGTCGAGCACGTTGGCGCTACTGTCACCCGTTATGTCGTCGGCGAAGGCGGACCCGGTAACGTTTTCGATACCACTCAAGATATCGCTGTCGCCGAACTCGTCGGTCGCCGTGCCCGCCGCCAGGTCCACCGTCACTCCGCGGTCGCCGCCCACATCGTCGAAGCGGGCCTCGTCCGCGGTCCCGGCACCGCCGATGAGGGTGTCCTCGCCCTTGCCACCGGCCAGGGTGTCGTTTCCGGCGCCGCCATCCAACTGGTCTTTGCCGTCCTCTCCCGTGAGGTTGTCGTCGCCATCCCCGCCGGTCAGGGTGTCGTCGCCACTCGTGCCCACGAGCGTGACGCCTTCCGGGGTCACCTCGACGTCGAGGGTGGCGCTGGTGGTCGCGGTATCGCCGTCGTTCTCGGTCGCGGTGGCGACGACGTTGAGCTGGAAGTCGGCGTCCGAGCCGGCCGGCGGGGTGATCGTCAGTCCGGTGAGGTCGGCGGCCGCGGGAGGGTCCAGGTGCCGTCCCCGTTGTCGGTCCCGGCCGACAGGCTGGCGCCGGTGGGCACGTTCTCGACGTTTATGGAGAGGGTCTCCGAGCCGTCAAGATCGGTCAGCCCCGAGGTGATGTCCAGCGAAATGGCACAGGAACAATTTTTAGTCGCGGTTGAGGGTTCGGGATGAGTGGGATCGTGCTCGGTGCACGGGGTTCGGGGAGCCCCGAGCTTGCCTCGACGACGTCATGGGGACTGCTCGAAGCCACCGGACGGCGTTTTCGGATTCGACAGGCACACCGGTCCGCCCGCGCCGCTCGGCGGCACGTCCCGGTCCGGGGGAGAGGCGTGCTGTCTCAGGCGATGGGCGCGGTCATGATCGCGTCGAGGGCCTCCTGCGCCCGGGCGGCATAGTGCCGGTTGGCCTCGGGCAGATAACGGAAGCGTCCGTCGCAGCGCACGATGGCGATGGCCGCGTTGGTCAAGCAGGCGAGATTTCTGGGCAGGTGACGCACGTAGGCCCGGCATCGGTCTTCGTCGTAGGTGAAGTCGCGCACGTAGTGCAGGCGGTTCTCGATATGCCAGTGGTTGCGCACCAGTTCGAGCAACTCCTCGGGTCCGGCGCGCTCTGCGCCGAGCGAGGTGAGGCTCCAGGTCACCTCGATGCTGCGCTTGCCGGTCTTGAGGATCTCGCGTTCGCGCTCGATGCGCATGGCCTGGCGTCGCCCGTGGAGGTTGGCGTAGCCGTCCCACTCGGCAGCGGAGAGGTCGACGACGGCGCAGCGTCGGCGCTCGATGCGGCCATGGCCCTTGTCGACGGTTTCGTGCCAGGGCGCATCGCTGAAGTCGATCGCCTTGAGGTCTTCGAAGATCGTCTCCTGGTTGTCCTTGACCGCGCTCATCACGTAGTCGGCGCGGCGCCCGAGCAGGCAGCGCGCGGTCTCGTGCTGAGCGTGCATCGCGTCCATGGTGACGATCCGGCCTGTGAGGTCGAGGCCGCTGGAGAGTTCGCGCACGGCCGGGATTTCGTTGCTCTTGCGGTCGACCTCGACCTGCCCGAGGACCACGCCGGTGTCGTGCTCGACCGCCGCCACCATCATCCTGCGCCCGTCTTCGGTCTGCTTCGAGGCGCCGCGCAGATCCTTTCCGTCCATGGCGACCGGCGCGTGCGCGCTGCCATGCTGGCCGGTCCACTGGCTAATCGCGTTGTCCAGGGTCTCTGGCGGCAGGGCGGTGAGGGTCTTGTGGAAGGTGGTGATCGCGGGCGGGGTGTAGCGCTGTTTGGAAGGGCTCCAGAACGCACCCACCGCCTCGAGCTGCTCCTGGGAGAGCAGGGCGGCGAACTGGGCGAACGCGTTCACCCCCCGGTATCCGGCAAGCCGGGCGGCGACGGCGATCACCAGAATGGTGTTGAGCGCATAGCGCTTGCCCCGGGCATGGCGGTACTCGGGCACCTCACCCAGACACTCGAACAGGCTGCGCAGCCGGGGCGCGGCCATCGGCTCGGTGTGCTGCTCGGCGTTCCAGTGTGCCGGCATCCCGGTACGGCTCAGCGCCTCGGGGGCGCCGTCTGTCAGTCCGAACACGAAGACCTCCTTGGGCTGACCGTGGTGGCGCCAGCGCGCTGCCCCTCCGGGCTCACGGGCAAAGCCCCGCGTCAGCCCCAGAGAGCGCCAGTTCGACGCGCGGTAGCAGGTGCCGGCAAATCGCGAGACGTCCACGAACGTCTCCGCCAGAAGAGCCGGATATCCGTGCACCGCCTGGATGTCCTCAGACAGCCGCCGCAGGCTCAGCCCCAGCACACGGGAGGCCAGGTTCGGCACTCGGCCAGGCGTCAGAATGACGAAGCGCGAGTTGTTGGCGATCAGATGCAGACGCCGGAACTGCTGCTCGGCCGACCACCCGATCCAGCGATCACGCGCGCCCAGCTTGAACGCGCCGGGCTGCCAGCCGATCAGTGCGAGCCAGGTCTCGCCATGCACCGCGACATGGCGCAGGCCCTTGCCGATGACGCCGTGGAACGCCAGGTAGTGGTGCTGCTCCACCAACCGGTCCCAGCGCCGGTGCTCCTGCGCGCCCCAGGTCGGACGCACCGTGACCGCGCGCAAATCAATGGACGAATCCGAGACCGGCAGCGTCGCCATGACCGGCACACTGCCACACCGAGAATGAAATGGCCAGCGCCGCGATCACCTCACCCTGATCACTGGGCGGACAAAAAACTAGCCCTGCGAAATGGCACTGTCCTCGGCGCCGGAGGCGGCGCTTGTGGTGAGGGTCGGGGTATCGGCCACGCCGCTGACACTGACGTCGAGGGTCGTGCTCGTGGTCGCGGTATCGCCGTCGTTCTCGGTCGCGGTGGCGACGACGTTGAGCTGGAAGTCGGCGTTCGAATCCGCCGGCGGGGTGATGGTCAGGCCGTCGAGATCGGCCGTGTCGAGGCTCCAGGTGCCGTCCAAGTTGTCGGTCCCGGCGGACAAGCTGGCGCCGGTGGGCACGTTCTCGATCGTGATCGAGAGGCTCTCGGAACCGTCGAGATCGGTGAGCGCCGAGGTGATGTCCAGCGAAATGGCGCTGTCCTCGGCCCCTGAGGCGGCGCTGACGCTGAGGCTCGGGGTATCGGCGACGCCCGTAACACTGACATTGAGCGCGGTGCTCGTGGTCGCGGTATCCCCATCATTCTCGGTCGCGGTGGCGACCACGTTGAGGCTAAAGTCGGCGTTCGAGTCGGCCGGCGGTGTGATCGTCAGGCCGTCGAGATCAGCTGCCTCGAGGCTCCAGCTGCCGTCCAAGTTGTCGGTCCCGGCCGACAGGGTGGCGCCGGTGGGTACGTTCTCGATCGTAATCGAGAGGGCTTCCGAGCCGTCGAGGTCGGTGAGCGCCGAGGTAACATCGAGAGCAATCGCACTGTCCTCGGCTCCGCTCGCCGCGCTCACGGAGAGGGTCGGGGCATCGGCCACGCCGGTGACGCCGACGTCGAGGGTGGCGCTGGTGGGCACGTTCTCGACCGTAATCGAGAGGCTCTCGGAACCGTCGAGGTCGGTGAGCGCCGAGGTAATATCCAGCGCGATCGCGCTGTCCTCGGCTCCGCTCGCCGCGCTGACGCTGAGGCTCGGGGTATCGGCGACGCCGCTGACACTCACGTTGAGGGCGGTGCTGGCCGTCGTGGTATCGCCGTCGGCCTCGGTCGCGGTGGCGACGACGTTGAGGCTGAAATCTGCGTTCGAGTCGGCCGGCGGGGTGATGGTCAGGCCGTCGAGATCAGCTGCGTCGAGGCTCCAGGTTCCGTCCAAGTTGTCGGTGCCGGCCGACAGGCTGGCTCCGGTGGGCACGTTCTCGATCGTAATCGAGAGCGATTCGGAACCGTCGAGATCGGTCAGCGCCGAGGTGATGTCCAGAGCGATGGCGCTGTCCTCGGCCCCGCTCGCGGCGCTGACGCTGAGGGTCGGGGCATCGGCCACGCCGCTGACACTGACGTCGAGGGTGGCGCTGGTGCTGGCGACACTGCCGTCATTCTCGGTCGCGGTGGCGACGACGTTGAGCTGGAAGTCGGCGTTCGAATCCGCCGGCGGGGTGATGGTCAGGCCGTCGAGGTCGGCCGCGTCGAGGCTCCAGGTGCCGTCCAAGTTGTCGGTCCCGGCCGACAGGCTGGCCCCGGTGGGCACGTTCTCGATCGTAATCGAGAGCGATTCGGAACCGTCGAGGTCGCTCAAGGCGGAGGTGATGTCCAGCGCAATCGCGCTGTCCTCGGCCCCGGAGGCGGCGGCGGTCGTTAGGGTCGGAGTATCGGCGACGCCCGTAACACTGACGTTGAGCGCGGTGCTGGCCGTCGTGGTATCGCCGTCGGCCTCGGTCGCGGTGGCGATGACGTTGAGCTGGAAATCGGCGTTCGAGTCGGCCGCCGGGGTGATGGTCAGGCCGTCGAGGTCGGCTACCTCGAGGCTCCAGGTGCCGTCCAAGTTGTCGGTCCCGGCGGACAAGCTGGCCCCGGTGGGCACGTTCTCGATCGTAATCGAGAGCGATTCGGAACCGCCGAGATCGGTGAGCGCCGAGGTGACGTCGAGAGCAATCGCGCTGTCCTCGGCCCCGCTCGCGGCACTGACGCTGAGGCTCGGGGTATCGGCGACGTCGCTGACACTCACGTTGAGGGCGGTGCTGGCAGTCGTGGTATCTCCATCATTCTCGGTCGCGGTGGCGACGACGTTGAGGCTGAAGTCGGCGTTCGAATCCGCCGGCGGGGTGATGGTCAGGCCGTCGAGATCGGCCGGCTCGAGGCTCCAGGTGCCGTCCAAGTTGTCGGTCCCGGCCGACAGGCTGGCCCCGGTGGGCACGTTCTCGATCGTAATCGAGAGGCTCTCGGAACCGTCGAGGTCGGTGAGCGCCGAGGTGACATCGAGAGCGATCGCGCTGTCCTCGGCTCCGCTCGCCGCGCTGACGCTGAGGCTCGGGGTATCGGCGACGCCGCTGACACTCACGTTGAGGGCGGTGCTGGCAGTCGTGGTATCCCCATCATTCTCGGTCGCGGTGGCGACCACGTTGAGGCTAAAGTCGGCGTTCGAATCTGCCGCCCGGGTGATGGTCAGGCCGTCGAGATCGGCCGGCTCGAGGCTCCAGGTGCCGTCCAAGTTGTCGGTCCCGGCCGACAGGGTGGCGCCGGTGGGTACGTTCTCGATCGTAATCGAGAGCGATTCGGAACCGTCGAGAACGGTCAGCGCCGAGGTGATGTCCAGCGAAATGGCGCTGTCCTCGGCCCCGCTCGCGGCACTGACGCTGAGGCTCGGGGTATCGGCCACGCCGGTGACACCGACGTCGAGGGTCGAGTTCGTGGTCGCGGTATCCCCGTCGGCCTCGGTCGCGGTGGCGATGACGTTGAGCTGGAAGTCGGCGTTTGAGTCGGCCGCCGGGGTGATGGTCAGGCCGTCGAGGTCGGCTGTGTTGAGGCTCCAGGTGCCGTCGCCGTTGTCTGTCCCGGCGGACAGGCTGGCGCCGGTGGGCACGTTCTCGATCGTAATCGAGAGGGCTTCAGAGCCGTCGAGGTCGGTGAGGGTGGCAGCTATGTCGAGAGCAATCGCACTGTCCTCGGCCCCGCTGGCGGCCTCGACCGCGAGTTTGGGGGTCTCGGCGACATCCGGGGCGACGATCTCGGCGACGACCTCCGAGCGCTCGGCGGCGGCCGCCTCGGCGACCGGGGCCAATTCCACGACCTCCGGTTCGGTGACCGGCTCGGTTTCCAATTCAAGACCGAGATCCGGGGTCAGGGCCTCGACAATCTCGACCTCGGCCTCGGCTTCGGCTTCACCTTCGCCATCGGCGCCTTCGCCACCCTCGGTTCCGGCGGCCGCCCCATCCCTGTTGCCGCCATCACCACGTCCAGCGGCGGCTCCGGCGTCACCGACGTCGGCGCCAACGGCCGGGTCGAAAAACTGACTCCCGCTTCCACCCGCGTCTGCGCCGGAGGTTCCGCCGCGGCCATCGTCATCGCCGTCGCCTCCGCCCGAACGGCCGGCATCGCCGCCGCCGGCGTCCCGGCCCGAGCGGCCGGCAAAGCCCGTGACCTCCGGCGCGAAGTCCGTAGGCGTGTCACCGGCCTCGCCAAATCCGTCGACATCAGTCGCCACCTCGGACGAATCGGCATCAAAGCCGGCCGCGACCTCTTCCTCGACGGACGAGGATTGCTGGACCTGGCTACCCCGCTGAACGGTCCCGCCGGTACGGGCTTCCCTGACGGTGGCATCCGTCTGAACGAGGCCCTCCGATCCTTTCGGCTCGCCGACCGTCTGCGACTTGCCTTCGTCGCGAGTCGTTAATTCGTCGGTGGCAACATCTTGATCGAGTGCCTGGTTCGCGCTATCGGATGTCTCAGCCATTCTGGCGATGTCCCATGCTCTGTTGAAAAAAGCGAGGCAGGCATGGTTGGGCTTCGAGGCTAGGCGGCCTCTTTGATGGTTTCAATGGCGCTTTTCGCTTTTGCCTTTTTCACGTGATCCTCGAGGGCAGCTCTGAGGATGGGGAGTTGCCGGTAGGCCTTGAGGCGACGGAGGTCTTTTGGGCTTCCAGGAGGCCGGCGGCGGTCCAGCGCAAGGCCATCTCGGCGTTGCGCCAGCGCTTGACATTGTGCTGCACCATCCTGACCGTTTCCAAGGCATTCTCGATGGCGTTGGTGCAGGCCAAGGAGCGCCTGAGCTTGGGCGGCAGGCCCAAGCGGATCACGGTGAGGATCTCATCCAGGCCCTCCAGGATGGAAGCCGAAACGCCGGGGGCCTCGGTCTCCAGGCGGCGCGCCAGGTTCTTCATGAGGCGTTCGGCTTTCTCGGCATCGTCTTGGTCCCAGGCTTGCCTGAGCGCCTTCTTGACGCCGGCATGAAGGCTTTCGTCGAGGCGCTCGATGATGTTGCGGCCCTTGTGGACCTGGCAGCGCTGGAGGGCGGCCACCGGCCCGAAGGTCCGCTTGATCGCCTTGGAGAGCGCCTTGGCGCCGTCGACGATGAAGAGCCGGGGCACTTCCGGGTCGAGGCCGCGGGCGGTCAGGTTGTCGAGCAGCGCCTGCACCGTGGCGGCATTCTCCGTGGCACCTTCGGCCAGGCCTAGAACATGCTTCTCGCCCGCGCCGTCGATGCCAATAGCTGCCAGCAACACGTGATCGCCGACGTGCAGCCCGTCGATCTGGATGACCAGGAGATCGAGATCCGAAAGGTCGCTGGCCAGGAAGGCCTTCAGCTTCTTGCGCGTCATGGCCACGAAGCGCCGCGAGACCGCGGACTTCGAGGTCGCATCGCCCGCGCGTGCCGGCAAGTCGCCGCTGGCCTCGCCGGGCAGGCGCACGGCGCGCGCGTACTTGCGGGTCGAAACCGTAAGCAGCATGATGTTCATCGCCCAGGACTGCAAAAGCGCCGGGTCCGAGAGCAACTCCCAGCTCGGCAAGCTCATCTCCTTGCCCGCAAGATCGCGCACCCGCGGGCGCGTCAGCTTCACCTTGCCCCCGTGATAGGCAATCTCGCTCTGGGTTGTCCCCCAGCGATGGCCCTGCCGCTCGGCCGTGCGGGCGTGGCGCGCTCCGCAGAGCACCTCGCTATCCTCGTCCAGCATCTCGCCCAGGGTCTCCACCCCGGCCAACAGGCAAAAGCGATCCACGCTCATGCGCAGATCATCAAAAGCCTCCGGCAAGGCCGGCGGCAACAGAGGAAGCGGGATCTCCAACAGTTTCGAAAGGCGGCTGTTCCGTGTAGTCTTGGTCATGGCGTCGTTCTCCTTGATGGATTCAACACCCAGAGCCTAACGGTTCCAGGCGAATGACGCCTACCTCACTTTTTCAACATCAGCCGGGACATTGCCGCCGTTCTTTCTACTCCCGCTTACATTAAACTCTGCCGCAATCCCGCAATGTCCCGGCGCCACGCCGGCGGCCAAACCGAGTATCGGTCGCCAACCCGCGAAACGACGAATCGGCGATCGTAATTCCAATGTATAAAGTAAATCAATTGCTTTTCCATTAAATTTCATTGCTTTCGGCTCCTTTAACTATTAAACGTGGCCCTTGTGTTTCAAATGGGCTCGGCCGAGGAGATGGATACTTCCCCGCGGTTGGCGTCGCCTCGAAACCTCGACCCGAGGCGATCGGATTTGCTCACATCTCCGATCTCATCGTCAACGGTCCTCCCGCCGTGGCCGCGTTATTTCCGCGGACTCGTTGCGCTCCAACCCAGCGGTCATGACATTCGCACCTCGAACCTGGCGCACCTCGAACCTGGGTCAACCGTGAAGCGTTGCCATAATATAGAAGATCCCATCCGATATGGCTGTGATGCCCAACACAGGCAATATTAACTAAATTCCATAGGGTGTCTGTGGTAAGTGTTTGTTCGAAAATGCGTCTGTCCCTCTCCCCCTCCCGGCCACCCACGAGAGGTTGCTGATATGGGTGGCCGGGAGGGGACTCCCCACCATTGAGCAAGGGGGAAATGAGAGGTGGTCACGCTGCCGGAGTGAGGCGGCGTTGGGCTTTTTTTTGAGCATGGGATGGATCGAAGAGGGTTTGATTTCTGAGCATGGCGCAGGCGACGGCAAGCAGTCTATCGGCGACGGTTCTCAGCGCTCTGGCGTGGCCGTGTCCCCGGGCCCTAAGGGCGGCATAGCGTTGGCGGCTGATGGGATCGTGTTGGATGGCGACGCGGGCCCAGTGGTAAAGGGCGGTTCGCAGCCGAACGTGGCAGGCCTGACGCATGATGACGAGACAGCGTTTGCCGCTCCGGCGGGTAACGGGGGCGGCGCCGGACAAGGTGCGCAAGGCCTGGTAATTTCTTTCCCGCAGGGGCGTCGAGGCTTCTGCGAGCAGCGTGGCGAGGATGGTCCTCCCGATTCCGGGCATGGAAAGCAGGATGTCCACGTCGCGCTGCTCGGATTTCTGCCCCGAGGCGCTGTCCTGTTGATCGGCGATGTGTCGGCAGAGGCCGTCGATGCGGCTTCGGGCCTGCTTGACCTGGCGGTTGACCAGGCGCAAACGCTCGGCCAGGGAACCGATATGAGCGCAAGCGGCGGCGATAGTTCCCGGCGCGACGGTGAGCGGCTTTTGGCGCAAGAGGCGCAACACTTCAGGCGCGTCGATTTTGCGGATGCGGTGGGTTTTCAGCAGCTTGGCAACGGTATTGGTTCGGATGCGCCGCGCCTTCTCGGGAGTGGGCGCCTTCTTCCACAGGGCGAGAAACCACTCGCTGGCGACATCGTCGCTGACCTCCAAGGCCTGGGGATAATAGCGTCTCAACTGTTCGCGCAGGTGGTTGGCGAGGCGCACGCGCTCCTGGCCGAGGTCCTCGGCCCAGGCGCGAATATTCGCGCAGTTCGATGATGGCGGGAGCATCGGCCTTCAAGCGACGAAAGCAATGGCCGTCGGTGCGCAAGGAATCGCCGAGGACATGGGCGTCGCGGCGGTCGTCCTTGGCGCCGGCGACGGTGAAACGATCGCGAAAGCGGTCGAGCTGCTTGGGGTTGATACTGTGAATGGCGAAACCCCGCTCCAGCAAGGTATCGACGACCGCCCCATGCGGGACCTCGATGGAGACGGCAATCCTCTCCGGCACACTGCCACTCTTTTTCGTCAGCCACGCGCACAACTCGGCCATCCCTTCCCCGCTGTGGGCGAACGACCTTTCAACGACGATGACGCCGTTACCATCAAGAAGGCAAACCTGGTGCCTCTCGGTCGCCCAGTCAATGCCAGCAAACCAATCAAAGTTCATCGCCTTTCTCCTCTCTTGCCTCGGACCGCCGCGACGCCGAACATTCCCTGTACTGGCGCTCGCAGGCGCAACTCCCCACCGGCTGTCCGCCGCGGCCGTCCCTCCGGGGCACGCGTCCCCCCCCAGGCGCTCGAAACACAGGGAGCAATGGGTCGCTCCCAGAAGGCTCGTCCGATCCGAAAAAATGACCCGATCAGATCTTCAGCTGACCGCATTTTGTGGATAACGCTCCGCGTTACCCACAAAACAACAACCACATCAACTTTCTATGTTCGAGTGGTCAACTTATACCAACCGCCCCAGAGTTTGACTCGCGCAAAGGTTTACACGCCAGGTTTTGTGTGATTCAAGGTTGTTGGCAAC
>CBDCME010000079.1:0-30536 GCA_965218865.1 Alphaproteobacteria bacterium | reverse complement strand
GCCATGGGTGTTATCGGCGCCATTGCGCTCGCGCGTTCGCGGAAATAGATCAGCCATCCAGCGACGCGGGATCGCGGTCCCGCCGTGCTCCCGGTCTCAGCCAAGAAACCCACGACATGGGGGGCATTTAATTCTGATTTGCCCCAGTCGATCGAGCTGTCTTGACCGCGAGGAAGGGCTGCAGCAGCAAGCGGTGTAAGTAAAGTTCCTTCGTCTCGCGAAACTCTTCGAGTCCGAGCCTCAACTCCTTCAAATCGGCTTTGGGGCGATCGCAATAGGTGCCGAAAAGCCTGTCCCACCAAGGAAAGGCCTGGCCGTAGTTGCTGTCGGTCTCGGGCCGAAAGGCGGAGTGGTGCACGCGATGCATGGCCGGGGTGGCGATAAACCAACGCAGCACCCGGTCGAGGCGATTCGGAATAGCGATATTGCCGTGCTGGAAAAGGGACGTCACGCCTGTCAACCCCCACCAAAGAAAAAATGAGGCGGGCGGCACGACGGCCCCCAAGCCGGCGACCGCCATGGCCGGCGCCATCAACAGGGGCTCGATGGGATGGTGGCGGCGCGCGGTGGTGAAGTCCACGTCGAGATCGCTGTGATGTAGTCTGTGAACGCGCCACAACCACGGCACCTGGTGCATAATCCAGTGGGTCGCAAATGAAACGAAATCAAGCCACAGCACACCCAGCATCACCATCGCCCAAGGCGGCAAGGGCGACAGTTGCAACAGACCCCACCCGTTTATCTCCGCGGCGATCGCGAGGTCGAGCGTCAAATATCCGATGGTCACGCGCATCACGACCAAATTGATCACGGCGATGCCGATATTGCCGAGCCAGCGGATGACCACCGAATGGGCAAGAGCGCGCAGGGGAAGCACCACTTCCCACAAGGCGACGATGATGATGCTACCCCAAAATAGATGCCCCGCGAGGCCCGGTTCGCCGTCCAGAAGCTGTGTCAAAATGTCCACAGTCTATTCCCGATCGCTATTTCAGGGCCTGCTCGCCCCGGTTATGATAAACGAAAAACTCATGCCTATTCATGTTTATTATTGATATACTATCTTTCTCTCCGCCGGGTTCTGACAGTCTGTTCGAAAACTCGCGGCGCTGGCCCTCTCCCCCTCCCGGCCACCCATATCAGCATACTCTCGTGGGTGGCCGGGAGGGGGAGAGGGCCGGAACAGACGCAAAAAATGCGCGTACGCGCATTTTGGAACAGACATTGAGCGCCACCATGGTGCCTTCTCCGTTAATGATAAAGGCTCAGTTCGTGAACCGTATGCATGGCTTCGCCATGGCTGCGGCCAAGCATGCTCTCGGGGTCGGTCGGTCGGCGAGTTCGATGAGATGGAACCAGCGCAGGTAACTGTCGAGATACTTGGTGGCGATGCCGCGGTAGCGTCGCAGGAAGCCCTTGAGTTGGCTATGACGGCTGTTGACCGTCTGGATGTGCAGGGCGCCGCGTACCCGTTCTCCGGCGGAGAGATTGACCGTCTCGTGGCGGATGGCGAGCGCCGCTGCGGCGGGCGGGTAACAGCGGCTGGCGTCGGAGACGAGCAAGGCATCCGGGGCAATGACCGGTTCCAGCGCCTCCTTCAGGCTATCGGCATTGACGGTGGGCAGCGTCCTGCTGAGCGTTGCGCCGCCACGGTCGGCGGCGACCAGAACCGGCACTTGCTCACGAGAGATCCCGCGCTTGCCGGCTTTTCCGCCGCGCCGGCGTGGCTTGCGGTCCAGTTTCCGGTCTCCCTTCCGGCTTTCGAGCACGAAGGTCTCGTCGGCCTCGACGATCCCGCCGAGCCGGTCCGGGGCTTGCCGGACCGCCTCAAGGAAGCGGTGGCGCCAGCGAAACGCCGTGCTCGGCGCAATGCCGCACCGCCGCGCCGAGGCGCGCACCGTTTCCCCTTGCGCCAGGGCCTTGCCGAAGGACAGCCAGCGCTCCTTGCGGTGCAGGCCCGAAAGCGGCGTACCGGTCAGCGCGCCGAATGTCTTCCCGCAAGCCTTGCACCGGTAGCGGCGCAGACCGCGCGCCTTGCCGCGCGAGACCGCCCCGCCGCTGCCGCAATGCGGGCAGCGCCGCGCTTCGTCCACGCCGAGTTCGATCGCCGCCAGCGAGGCCGCGCCCTCCGGCCGTCCCGACAGGGCCGCCATCACCTCCTCGCGCTGGGCCGGCGTCAGCCCGTCCACATGCGAAAGCCAGTCTCGAAACCGCTCGTGATCCATCTCCTCGCTCCCCTAAACAAACCGCGAACATTCTACCACAATGCATACCAAATGCGAACTGAGCCATGATAAATTAAATTGGGATTTTGACGACGATCCCCACTCGTGGAGAAACCGGTGAGTGCACCAACTCAGGCAGGCGGCAGCGCGGGTGGACAAGGCGACGCCGCCGACAATCGCTGGCTCATGCCAATTTCCGCCGTTTCCTTCGGGGTCGCGGCCGTCATCGCTATCTACTGGGAGCCAGCGGCCGCGGCGGTTTCGGTTTGGACCAACAGCGCAACCTACCGCGCTTCGTACTTCGTCATTCCGATCGCCCTCTAATTCGTTTGGTTGCGCCGCCGCGAGGTCGCGGCACTGCCGCCTCAACCCTTTGCCCCCGGGCTTTGTCTTGTTTTCCTCTTTGGCGTAATCGGGTTGGTCTCGATCGCCGCGGACGTCCGGCTCGGCCAGCAGCTCGCCGCCGTCGGCACCCTGCAGGCCCTGATTCTGACCACGCTCGGGTGGCGTATCTTCAAGGCGCTGCTGTTTCCCATTCTTTTTCTTTGACTGCTGGTTCCGGCCGGCGATTCTCTGGTGCCGTCCCTCCTGCGTATGGTCATGATTCTGACGCTAACGGGTGTCGAATTTGGGGGATTATATAGTTGACTAACGGATAAGTAGTCTCTATATTGGGAATCAGGAGGACGCGATATGGCGAAAGCACCCGGAAGATCAGAGAGAAACGGCGTCACCATCAAACAATTGATGGCAAAATTTCACAGCGAGGCAGCCGCGCGAACGTGGTTTGAAAGCAAGATTTGGCCTGATGGCCGCAAGTGCCCGCGCTGCGGCAACGCCAAGACGGTCGAATGCGGCCCGGGACATCCGATGCCTTACCGCTGCTACGCTTGCAACCGGCATTTTTCGGTCCGTATAGGCACCATCCTTGAGCGGTCCCACGTCAGCTTGCAGAATTGGGCCATTGCCATTTACCTCCATCTCACCAGCTTGAAGGGCGTATCGAGCATGAAGCTGCACCGCGACCTCGGCGTGACCCAGAAAACGGCATGGTTCATGCTCCAGCGCATCCGCAAGGCGTTCGAGGACGATGACGACTGGCCATTCGGCGGACCCGTGGAAGTGGACGAAACCCATGTCGGCGGCAAACGCCGCAATATGAGCAACGCACGCCGCAAAGAGGCGTCGGGACGCGGGCCGGTGGACATGACAACGGTAATCGGGGCGCGGGACCGCGAGACCAACACAGTCCGAGCCGAGGTTATTGAGACAGCGGACGGGCCAACCCTGCAAGGCTTCGTCCGTGCCAACGCCGCCCCCGGCGCGACCGTCTATACCGACGAAGCTGCCGCCTACAAAGGAATGGCCGAATTCGATCACGAGGCGGTCAACCACTCCGTTTCAGAATTCGTCCGGGGAATGGCCAGCACTAACGGCATCGAATCATTCTGGGCAACCCTCAAGCGGGCGCACAAGGGCGTCTATCACAAGTTCAGCCCCAAACACCTACAGAGATATATTGCCGATTTCGCCGCCCGGCACGGCGCAAGGGGCATGGACACTCTTGATCATATCGGATTGGCCGCTTCCAAAATGGTCGGCAAGCGGCTGATGTACCGTGACTTGATCGCCGATAATGGATTGTCGAGCGGGGCCAGGGCTTGAACGAGAAAGGGCCAGCGGTTAGGCCGGTCCTCCGCAAATGTTTTTCTGTGGAAGAAACCCGCGGAGTGATTTTCTACTTGCGTCTAAATCCTGGTTTGCCTTGCTTAAGCCTTACTTCGTCCACAAAGTCAATGCTGTGGGTAGGGGGAATCTGGAACGTCATCCAGGTTCCTTTAAACTTATTGGTAACGGCAAAATCGCCCCGACTGATAATATCCATCCCTATTAGCATGTCTATACGCATGTCACCATCAGTAACAGGAACCCCGACGAGGGCTACATGATTTGGTAAGTAAACGTTTATAGAGTACTCTTTACCTGCGCGCACACCATTGGCCGTGTAAATATCCAACTCGTCTGTATGTTTTATGCCAAGTTTGTCGATAACCTCTTGGGTGATCGCCGACCGCGTTGCGCCCGTATCCCATACGGCGTTGAGCTTGAGCACTTTTGGTGCCTTTCCGCCGTCGCGGGGATTGTAAGGGGCAGACACCCGAACCTCAGTTTGCAGTTCGCGTGCACGTCCACTAAACTTTACTGTGAATGCCTGAATGTTAGGATGCGGCAATTAAGCAACCCGAGAGTGAAATACGGCTGGTTTTTCCTCGTCAAGCTCAAGGCATCGACGAATGAGGAAAGAACCTGGACACAGCCCCTGCTTTTCTGCGGCAGTGTATGCCTCTATACGGCTTCCGTGAAAGCTGGTTTCAATCTTATCGCTGATGAGCACGAATTTACCATGATGTTCTTTAGCAAACGCCACCTGATGTTCCCTGAAGAACGAAATCTGCTTGCTGAGCGATGTCATGGGATTCTCTTGACTTTTTGAGATAAGTGCCGGCGGGCTGGGATTTATCCCCGCGCAGGATGAGGACAGGATAGCATGAGTCTGGGCACGGCCAACAAAATTTCTTGCAACTCCTTGTGTTCGCTGGTTGTTCTCTTAGCAGGCTCAGTCTGATTCATCGACTTTCTTCTCTCATCCCCTGATTCCATCGGCCTTGAGCTTGGCGATAAACG
This sequence comes from Alphaproteobacteria bacterium, assembly GCA_965218865.1. Classification (GTDB taxonomy): domain Bacteria; phylum Pseudomonadota; class Alphaproteobacteria; order JAAXGF01; family JAAXGF01; genus CBDCME01. Next base: position 25,626 of record CBDCME010000079.1, on the reverse strand, counting down.
CCTCTTGAGACCTAGCGCCCTTCATGGAGTTGCACGCCCCGCATAGCAGTTGCAAGTTGTCGAGGTGGTCGCTCCCGCCCTTCGATTGCGGCACGACATGATCCACGGTCATGTTTCGGAACGGGAACATGATGCGGCAACCCGCGCATATACCCTCTTGCCGGCCAAACAACGTATGTCTGTGCGTTCTGTAGCTGGGCAACGGCCCGTGGTCCGTACGGGCCGGAAAGTCCTGACGGTGTTTCACATCGTCGAACAGCGGCCCCCGGTCGTCGCGTAGTCGCTTGAGCACCAGCTTGGCCGCCAGCGGCGACAGGTCGATTCCAATCCATTGGCGTTGTAGCCGATCCGCTGCGACAAGGGCCGTGGCGCAACCGCAAAATGGGTCCAGTACCATGTCGCCCTCATTGGAACTGGCTTTGACGATGCGCTCCAACAGGGCAAGAGGCTTTTGGGTGGGGTAGCCGGTGCGTTCCTTGGCATTGGGATTTATAACGGAGATTTCCCACCAATCCGGGCATGGGCTTTCGGCATCTTGTCCGGTTGACTCGGCAAACCTGATTCCGTCCTTGAAAACCGCCTGCTGCTTGCGTCCTTTCCACCGCTTTTTGGTTCCCTTGGAAACCGGAACATATTGAATATTGAACGTCGGCTTGTCTCCCTTGGAATAGAGGAGAACAACGTCGTGATTCCTGACGAACTGCCCCCCGCCAACGGCCCATTTTCTGTAGCACCACATGATCTCGTTTCTGAAATTCCCCTGCCCGAACACCGCGTCCATTAGCGTTTTGAGATAGTGGGAGGCCGTCGGGTCGCAATGGAGATATATCGAGCCGGTGGGCTTGAGCAGCCGCCGCATTTCCAGCAGCCGAACGGCCATCATTATCAGGTAGGACTTCATGCTCTTGCCGTGGGTGAGTCCGGCGGCGTCTATGGCGGCATAGACGATTGGTTCCCTATCGGCGACTTCCCCATGCCACGCTTCGTCAACGTCGCTGAGCGACCACGTGTCCTTGAACGCGGCGCCGGCCGCTTCCGAGCCTATGGGAGCGCTGTAGTTCTTGTTGGAATTGAACGGCGGGTCGAGGTAAATCAGGTCCACAGACTCTGAATTCATGCCCCGCATGATGTCGAGGTTGTCGCCCGTCCATAGCGTGCGGTTTGACCAGTTCGCTTCCATTCCCTATGGATAGGGGATGAATGAGCGTTAGTCAACTATATAATTCCCCGAATTTGCCGGTCTTGTGGCTTCGTCCGACGGCAATTTGATTAGCGTACCTTCCGGCAGGTATTCGGTGGTCTAGGAATGCTCCGCCCTGGATTTCCTCATCGGTGCGGCCATGATTTCCCTGGTCTTTGGGGCCCTGATGTACAACGGCGCGGTCAAGCGCGCGGCTTTGGTTTTGGCGGCGTTGATCGTGGCCATTCTCGCGAACGGGTTTCGCACCACCACCGTCATCCTGATCACCCATTACAGTGCCGGCGAGATCGACCTCGCCCAGGACCACGGAGCGTATGGCTGGATCGTTTTTTTCGTCGCCACGGTGGCGCTGATGTGGTGGGGTTACCGCTTCAGGGATCCGCTCGATGATGGCCCTCATGGGCCATCGGTCCGCGGCCAGACGCCCGCTACCACACCACGCCTCCTCGCCGCCGTTGTCGTCATTGCCGGCGCGGCGCCCGCGTATGTCGCCTTTTCCACCCCGGCGGTTACGAACTCGCTCACCGCTTGCCTCCCGACGAGCAGCGGTCCTTGGCGGAGCCAGGCGGCGCTGAGCGACTGGCGGCCCATCATTCCCGGCGCGACGGGGCGATCCCACCGTGGCTATGCCCATGGCGGACAAATCCTCGATCTTTACATCGCCTATTTCGGCCACCAGGAACAAGGTGCTGAACTCGTCGGCTGGGCGGTTCGGATCGCGGATGGCAAGACCTGGTCCCGGATGGCGGCAGGCACCGCGGATGTTGGAATCGGCGGCCAAACCGTCCGCGTGGCGGCGACGCGACTCGGCGCGGCCCTGCGGGATTTTCTGGAGACCCCGCTATCCCTTGGCAAAATTCTTGAAATGCCAGTTACCGACGCCGCCTTGTGCCGCGCCCGACAAACAAGTCCCAATCCAGACGGCAAGCAACCCTTCTAAAGCCGACTCGCCGCACGATCCAGCGTGGCCCGCGATCTATTTCCGCGATCGGGCGAGGGCGATGGCGCCGATGACGCCCATGGCCACGAGGCCCAGAACACCGGGCGCCGGCAATGTTGGTTCTGTTTTAATTCCTGCTAGTGTTTCGTCACATTTAAAAGATCCCCAAGGGACTGGAACTATGCGATTATGCCTGCATGGGAACAACCGCTTGTATTTGGGTATCTCCTGGCGACCGGAGCCGACTGGAGCGGCTGGTTTCGGGCCGGAATACCCCCCAGAAGCATGTCTGGCGTGCGCGGATCGTGCTTCTGTCCGGGGATCGTCTCGGGACGATGGCGATCATGCGTCAAGTAGGCAAGAGCAAGCCGACGGTGTGGCGCTGGCAGGAACGCTTCCTCGAGGAAGGGGTCGACGGACTGTTGCGGGATCGGGACCGGGGGTCCGGCAAGCCCCCCTTGGGCGCCGCGGTGAAATCGCTGGTGTTGACGAAGACGATGCGGGAGGCACCGCCGAACGCGACCCAGTGGAGTGTTCGCACGATGGCCAAGGCCGTCGGAATCAGCCAGTGTGCAGAGGATCTGGGCCGAGTATGGATTGAAGCCGCATCTGATTTCCATCTTCAAGGTCTCGAACGACCCGAGGTTCGCCGAGAAGGTGGAGGACGTTATCGGGCTTTACCTGAACCCGCCGGACAAGGCGCTGGTTCTTTCGGTCGACGAGAAGAGCCAGGTTCAGGCTCTCGACCGCACCCAGCCCGGCCTGCCGATAAAGAAGGGCCGCGCCGGCACCATGACCCACGATTACAAGCGCAACGGCACGACGACGCTGTTCGCGGCGCTCAACGTGCTCGACGGCACGGTCATCGGCCAATGCATGAAGCGGCACCGGCACCAGGAGTTCCTCCGTTTCCTGCGCCGGCTCGACCGCAAGACGCCGAAGCGGCTCGACATCCACTTGATCGTCGACAACTACGCCACCCACAAGCATGCCAAGGTCAAGGCGTGGCTGGAAAAGCACCCCCGCTTCCATTTCCACTTCACGCCGACGTCGGCCTCCTGGCTGAACCAGGTCGAACGCTTCTTCGCCGAAATCACCCAAAACGCCATCCGCCGGGGCGTCTTCAAGAGCGTCCCCGAACTGGAGGCGGCCATCGACGACTATCTCGCCAAGCACAACGAGAACTCCAAACCCTTCGCCTGGACCGCCACCGCCCGAGACATCCTCAAAAAAGTGGATCGAGCTCGGAACACCCTCAATCAGGTGAAGAAGGGTACCGTTTAAATGAGTCGGAACACTAGTGCCGGTCCAACGCCGACAATCAGGGAGCCGGCATATAGAATAGCCATGGTCATGATGTTCCGAATCATCTTCTGATCTCCTTCGTGGCACCTCTTATTTCCGCGACCGGGCGAGGGCGATCGCGCCGATGACGCCCATTGCCACGAGGCCCAGAACACCGGGCGCCGGCAATGTTGGTTCTGGTTCAGATCCTGCTAGAGCAGGCCCTACGCCGACAATCAGGGAGCCGGCAAACAGAATTGCCGTGGTCATGATGTTCCGAATCACTTTCCGATCTCCTTCGTGTCACCTCTTAATTTCCGCGACCGCGCGAGGGCGATGGCACCGATGACGCCCATGGCCACGAGGCCCAATACGCCAGGCGCCGGTAAAGTTGGTTCTGTTTCAAACTGTCCCGCCAGGACTGGACCTACACTGGCCAACGCGGCGGCAACCACGAGAATGGCCACCGTCATGGTTTTCCGAATCATCTTCTCATTTCCTTCGTGGCTGCTGTTATTTCCGCGACCGCGCGAGGGCGATCGCGCCGATGACGCCCATTGCCACGAGGCCCAATATGCCAGGCGCCGGTAAAGTTGGAAACGACGTATCCTGTCCCGCCAGGACCGGACCTACACTGGCCAACGCCGCGGCAACTACGAGAATGGCCACCGTCATGGTTTTCCGAATCATCTTCCGTTCTCCTTCGTGGCTAGTATTATTTCCGCGACCGCGCGAGGGCGATCGCGCCGATGACGCCCATGGCGACGAGGCCCAATATGCCAGGCGCCGGTAAACCTGGAGGCGCCGTATCTCCCGCTAGAGCAGGACCTACGCCGACGGTCAGCAAGCCGGCAAACAGAATAGCCGTGGTCACGATCTTCCGAATCATCTTCCGATCTCCTTTGTGAATTCGCCGTCTCCGGGACGGCGCGAGCGCGCTGGTGCCAATGACGACCATGGCGACAAAGCCCGGGATGTCGGACAATGCAACCCGACGCCAATATCTTACTCAAGATCCATGCCAATACGATGAAAGTAATTTGTTTCAATAGGTTGGCTAAAATCGCCGGAACCGCTTATGGCAAAGTTGTAAAATATTCCGACGGTTTTTCGGGGTTTTCGGCCAAATTGCAAAAAATGTATAAAATTTTCCGACACCGGGGGAAATTCGACGGGGCGATCATGGTCCGCGTCCTTCGAGGATCATCATCGCCGACAGGCAATGTTGGGTCGTGTCGATCCGTGTTGCCGGGTCGGTCGGTCCGTTGAGGAACGCGCCGGCATACGCGGGCAGATGCGGCGACCAAAGATAGGCGCCATCGAGCAAGGCAATACGATTTTGTCCAGGCCGGATTTGCAGCTTCCGGTTCGCCGTGGCCGCGGCATCGACGATTTCGCGAAGACGCGGAACCAACGGATTTTCCTGCGAATCGAGGACCAGCGCGACTGTGGCGAGCCCTTCCAAACTCGCGCAATTGACGCGAGATCCGCCCTCCGCATCGTGCTCTAGGCTGGCCAGGAAACGAGTCGCCTGGGCCGCAATGAACAGAGGGAATTTTTGGTCGCCGGTCGTGGCAAAGCGCGCCGCCGCCGCCATCGTGCCCCAATGGTAGAACGAGCCGTTCGAGTCTTTCGAATAGCGCTCCAGAAAGTAGACGTCCAACTCCGTCAGCACGGTTGCGGTTGCGCTGTCTTGGGGAAACGTGTCGGTGTAAACCGCCAGCGCCAGCCAGGCCTCGCCATTGAAATAATGCTCTTCCCCGATGTAATGGGGCGCGGCCCGAAATCCCGCCCCCGGCAGCCGAAGGCTCAAGATTGCGCGCAGCCATTCCCGCCGCGGACCGGCGAAACGGTCGTCGCCGGTGGCGCGGTGATATTCGAGCTCGGCCAGCAATGCCAGCGCCGTCGCCCCGAGCCACGCGCTTTCGTAGTCGCCCGTGAAGAACGCGTAAGCGGCTGATGTTGGTAGTTCTTTCGGTTTGGCGAAGTAATCGGATTTGCAAGAAAACGGGTTTTGGGCCTGAAAAGCTTGCGATTTGAAATAATTGATTTTGGGGATTCCCTTCCGTTGCGGAACGTGATTCTCTGCTCCCGTCGATTGGGATTGGAGAACTGTGATGAAGCCATCGCGCAAGGTGTCATCGGGAATAGAGGACCTGTTCCGCTCGCGGTTCGAAAACATCATCAACCTGCGCCACGAGTTGGTGGTGTTGGGGGGCCGGATCGCGTGGACTTTCTTCGACGAGACCTATGAAGCCTTGTATTCGGAGGAGGGTCGGCCGGGGGTCCCGACGCGGTTGATGGTTGGGCTGCACATCCTCAAGCATATGTTCGATCTCTCGGATGAGGAGGTCTGCGAGCGCTGGGTCTACGACCCATACTTCCAGTGCTTCTGCGGCGAAGAGTACTTTCAGCATGAGCTGCCCATGGAGCGCTCGTCGATGACCCGGTGGCGGGACCGGATCGGGCCGGAAGGTTTGGAGAAGGTATTCCAGGAGAGCCTGGCCGTGGCCCACCGGGTGGGGGCGCTGCGGGAGAAGGACCTCGAGCGGGTGACGGTGGACACCACCGTACAAGAGAAGGCGATTGCCTTTCCGACCGACGCCAAACTGATGCAACGAGCCCGCGAGCGGCTGGTGCGACTGGCACGGGAGCACGGCATTGCCCTGCGTCAGTCCTATACCCGCCTGGGCAAGAGGGCGTTGATCATGCAAGGCCGCTACCGCCATGCCAAACAGCACAAGCGGGCCAACAAGGCCCTGCGCAAGCTCAAGACCTATCTCGGGCGCACCGTCCGCGACATCCGCCGCAAGACGGCCCAGGAGGAGAGCCTACGGGATACCTTCCGCCGCCCCTTGTGGCTGGCCGAGCGGGTGTCGACCCAGAAGCGGCGCGACCCCTTGCCCAAGGTCTATTCGCTCCACGCGCCCGAGGTCGAATGCATCGGCAAAGGGAAGGCGCACAAGCCGTACGAGTTCGGCTGCAAGGTCTCCGTGGCGGCGACCAATTCCCGCCCCCCCGGCGGCCAGTTCGTCGCCCACGTCAAGGCCTTCCACGGCAATCCCTATGATGGCCACACCTTGAGGCAGGTGATCGAAGAGATGGAACGCTGGACGGGGATATCGGCCGAGCGCATCTATGTCGACAAGGGATACCAGGGCCACGATTACCCCAACAAACACCGCGTCTTTAGATCAGGCCAGAAACGCGGCATCACGCCGACGATCAAGAAGGAGCTCAGGCGGCGCTCCGCCGTCGAGGCCGTGATCGGACATCTCAAGAGCGATGGCAGGCTGGGGCGCAACTTCCTCAAAGGCCGCGACGGCGACAAGATCAACGCCATCCTCGCCGGCGCCGGCTACAACTACCGCCTTGTCCTCAAATGGCTGAGGCGTTTGTTTGTCCAAATCCTGGCCGCGCTCCTCAGCGACATCTCGCACCCCACCGCAAACCCAATCGCCGCTTCAGCTTGAAATCAGGGTTCTTCACGGACGACTTCGTAGCCGCCGTCCGGCGAGACGATTTTCCCGTCGTCCTCGGGACTGTACAAGAGCCCGTATTCGTTGAGGAGAGACTGCATGGTGCGGCGGCCGAACGAAAGTGATAACACCCGGGTGCGCTGAATCGCGTGTTGCAGGCCGGTTCTCGTTATCGGGAGGGAAAGTTGGCGAAATCCCTCTATGGCGTTTTCGACCGCGCGGCGCAGACGATCCCCGGGGGCGCGGCCATGATATTGGGCGAGGACGTAGGCGGTGCCCGCCTGCCGTACCAAGTTCTGACTGCTCATCCCAGTCGATTCCGTCCCGGTCAAGAAGTCGAAATCGTAACGGAACAGGCCGGACGGCAGTTGCGCCCGTACCAGCTGATCGGCGGCGAGTCGCATGCTTTCCCCGTCGCCGGCATGGGCCCCCACGGCGGCAAGGATCCACAAGACCCCCGCGACGCAAAAACTGGAACACCGCGCCCCGCGGATGCCGGTTAATTTGGTGGCCAGGGTGTTCAAGGCAAGGCGACGTAAGGCAACGTTGCGACAGTATCGAGGGGCACGCACCGCTTTCGGTGGGTTTGACCTCACAGCCATGACGGTACCATTTTGTCTGGCCCACAGTCAGCTATTTTCACCGTCCCGAGCCGGAACCCTTCGGCCTGGGGTCAGGCCATGCCTAGTGCACCGGCGCATTCACTTCGTTCACGCCCCCGTGCACTAAGCCCTTGTTGATGCATCAACTTTCCAAACTTCGGCTGTCGCCTCCGTTTGGGTCGATGCACTAGGCGGGAAATCCTCGCCGTTCGCGTAACAGGGCCCGGTATTCGGCCGCCGTTTTAGGCCCATAGGTGAGATGGCTCGGATCGGGTGTTTCGCGGTAATCGGCCTTGATGCGGCCAATTCCGTCCCTGCTTGCTCTTTGGCGGATCAATTCCGGTTGTAGTCCGTAAACCCGAGCCCCATTCAGGCCGAAAATCTTTTCCCTGATTTCTGGCGTGAGAGCCGGATAGCCGTGGCGTTCTTGCAGCACTTCGGAAATTGAAAACGATCGGAAGGCTTGGATCTGGTCCTGGGGAGAGCCGTACCAAATGCAATCGGTTCTCCAAAGTATGCGGTCGGCCCCCACCGAGGTGAATAATTTTCCCAAAACGTGGGCCGCGCCGGTCGGATCCTGCATCAGTCGGCGCCAAGTGGAGCCAAGTTCGGCATAGACGTTCGCGCCCGGCGGAATGCCGTTGTCGGCGAGAGATTTCACGAGGCTGTCCACGCCCACCGTGGCGTCGCTCTCCCGGTACGGTCCCTCGCGGCGGAAGAACTGAAATCCCGAGTGGTAGATCAAGAAATTGACATCGGGGAACAACCGGGCCGCCCGGCCCACGTCCAGGCACGAGGCGTAATCCGCCGCTATCCTGCGGCCGGAAATGCCTTTGTGGATACAGATGGTCGGTACGCCGAGGGTGCGTGCCTTCTCGATGAAGGGTATGCCGACCTCGGGATCGTCGAGCCGCCAACCGGGACCACCGTCCGGTGCCCAGTGGGTATATACCTTCCAGGCCGACACCCTATAGTCCGCAGCCGCTTGCTCCATATTTTCCAGTTGTGCCTCCAGGGGCGGCAGATTCGGCATGACGACGGCGTGCAGAAGAAGGCGGGGTGTTCCGTCCATCGCGTCTGCGAGGCCGCGGATTCGGTCGGCCTCGTTCAGCGGCAACGGATTCTTATCGGGTGGGGTGGGGAAAAAACTCAAAACGGCCATGTCCGTATCGCTGTCGAGAAATATCTCCTTGACGAAATAGTCGGCCCCAAAGCAATCGACGGGATCCCATTCGCCGCATTCTCCCTGAGGAAGATTCGACAACCAACTCTCGGTCGGATTTGGGAACCGCCGTCGAAGCTCGTCCCAAAGGTTCGAGCTGCGCCAGGCCCCGTTGGGATCGACCGCGTGGGTTTGCACGTCGAAAATGAACTCGTCCCCGGAAAGTGTTTCCCGGGCCGCCACCGGATCCAAATCTGAATCCGGCGCGAGCCGGAAGCCCCCCCTGAGGTTGCCGCGATAGGCAAAAGCCTGATTGAACGCGGCAAGGGTCGTCGCCACGGCGCACAAACTGCCCAGGAAACGACGCCGCGTCTGCCCGCTGCGCCGGGCGTTGTCGTCTATTCGCGCCGCCGCCACGGCTTTTGCCCGACGCATGTCGGGCCCGACGGGGATCGGCGGGTATTCGCCGTTCGACGCGGAATCAATTTTTACCGGAAGCACTTCCGAGCGATCGATTACCATCATCCAGGCCCCGTAAGTAAAAACGTCTCGGATCGGCCGAAATGCGACCGTCCCGGATTCCCAAAAATCAAGCCGATCAAGAGCCTACCACGGGTCCCGTTTGAATCGAAGATAAGGAGCATCGTCGGTTTTGCTTATTCGAAGATTCGCGCGGGTGCTCGGAGCGAATCTTTTTCCGAACATCGATCGCCTATTTCCGAACATCGACCGGAATTCGTTGACGCGGTTTCCGCGACTCGGCTCGAATGATCGAAGCGGGGCCTTCACGATGATTCGTCAGACGGGCAGGTTTATCGCGCCATTTTCGTCAGCCTATTTGAGCGCTCCACACTAAGCCCGGCCGATACAGCCATCACGGCCGCTATCCTCCACCGCGCATACAGTTCAAAACGCGCGCTTGGCGAATCAAATAACAAGACGCCAGCGGATTTCGGGTGCTGTCCTAATTCGGACACTCGACCTTGAAACTAGTGTTCCGACTCATTTAAACGGTACCGTTTCGAGAAATCTTCTCCTCATAAACGATAGAGCCGCTTCCTGCGCGCACTGGAATCTGACTGACGAAAACGGCAAGAAGCTGATCCAGGCGACAGCTGGTAAATTCAACGGCTGGTACTTGGACTTCGACAATAGGGGGACCGTGAAACACGAACATGGGCATACTGTTTCGCGCAACGTATTATTGGCAAAGAGAAAGGGCGCCGGAGCATAATGGAAGCTCACTGAAGAAAATGTTGGAGGATGGTTTTCGAAATCTACGTACTTAATTCAGCCTTTAGTTGGTAATTTCAGAGGCTTTCACCTCGATTTTGATAACGAGGCAAAGACGGAGTAAGGTAAGCGATGGGGTGGACGCCCCTCGACGGCGTCTGTGTGCCAAGATGGCGGTGTTTGGAACCAGCGACAGAGGAGGCGTCCGTGGAAAAGGTTTGCACGATCGGAATTGATTGTAAGCGTCCGGCGAGGGTCGAGTGAAAACACGACCATCCATACGTCTTTGATGGAGAAAAAACTCAAATATCTCGAATTCATTCAGGCAATCCTGAACCGGTTGTCGCAAAACTCTTTTTTGCTAAAGGGTTGGAGCGTGGTGTTGATTTCTGCCCTGTTCGCCCTGGCTGCTAGCGGTTCCAACGCGGCGTTTATTTTCCTGGCCTATATACCCGCTATAGTTTTTGGGGTTTGGATGGATATTTTCTAGGCCAGGAGCGGAGCTTTCGCGCCCTGTATGACCGGGTCCGTGAGATGGACGACGAGGATATCAATTTTTCAATGGACACGTCAGTTGCCGGAAGCCAAGTGCAATCTTGGTTTTCCGGGACGTTTTCGAAAACGGTCATGCCGTTTCACGGCGTACTGATTGTCGGAATTGTCGTCGTGATGATTCTGAGTGTCTAAAACAGGAGAGGATCATGGCCAGGAAAACACGGGTATTCGTTAGCTTTGACTTCGACAATGACAAGGTACGCTGGATTCACATCTCAAGTGCAACACCGAGGTTTATGAGGAAGGCCTCGGCGGGAGTTTTGAAACCGAGGCATTTTCTGGGTGTGGAATTGAGGCACCAGGTGAGGTCGTCGACGTCACGGGGTGTGTAGTCGGTGATGTTGGTTTTGCGGGGCATATCTCGTCGGAGTAAGCCGTTGGTGTTCTCGATGGTGCCGCGCTGCCATGGCGAGTGGGGATCGCAGAAATAGGCGTGTAAACCGAGTTGGTTCTCCAGTTCGCGATGGCCGGCGAATTCGGAGCCGTTGTCGAAAGTGATGGTCTGGCGGGCGCGGTCGGGAAGGCAGCCGAGGCTCGCCTGCACGGCCTCGCGGGTTTCCCGCGCGGTTTTGCTTTCCAAACAAGCAGTGAGCGTGAAACGAGTCATGCGTTCACACAGGGTCAGCAGGTTGGCCCGCTGGGTGCGGAACTGCATCAGGTCTCGGGCTTCCCAATGCCCGAATTCTTAGCGCGAGGCCACGGTTTCCGGGCGTTGCGCGATCGGACGGCGGTTGGGGATCGGTTCCCGGCGGCGCTTGAAATAGCGCCGTCCCTGCCCCCGGGTTTAACCCGGGGCAAGAAACGATACAGCCTTTCCGGGCGCACCTTGGTCCGGTAGATGAAGCGGTAGATTGTCTCGGGGCTCACGGTGTGCTCTGATCCGTCGAGCTTGAGCCTGCCGGCAATCTGCTCCGGCGACCATCCCTTGAGCGAAGTCGGTCGCGGACCCAGTCGCCGAGCCGGCTCAGGCGCTCGATCCGCGATACCCTCCGACACCGCGATAGGGCGATACGTTCCGCCGATGCTGCCTTGTAGCCCGCCCTTGGGCAGCGAATTCCGCTTCAACTCACGCCAAATGGTGGTCGGGTGCCGGCCCATCAGGCGAGCAATTTCGAGACGAGATTTACCGGCTTCATGAAGCCAGTAAATCTCAATTCGATCGTCAAATACGAGCTGATCATATTGTGTTCCCATAGCAACTCCAGATCATACCGGTGTTGCACTTGGTTTGTGAGTTTAGGTACTTAAAGATTTTATCGTAGGTCAAGCAAAGAACTCAGACTCTCCGTTTGAGATTAGTGATTACTCCTTAAAGGAATCAAAACCAGAAACAAAGTGGCTTGATCATGCGCGATTTGCTATTGTACGGGCGGAAGTCTTCCTTATCATGCTTGGATCGAAAACAAAGAATGCTCCGGGCGTTAAGAAGGGGTTTAATATTTCGATTGAGAAGGGAAAAAGGAAATTTCAGATTATCGGTTATCAGAATGGCACTATGGATTGGGCTGTGCCTGGTGGTGGACGAACTTACCGTTGGGATTGGGACAATCTAAAAAAGCTTCTTGCTTAGGCGCCAACAGTGCCGTATGCGAGCGAAGCCCAACGCGGCTAGCTCCAACTCACAAACAACGACATCGCGGACGAGCAAGTCTATCAGCTCGGTGTCCTTATCAACGCGCTCAAGCGCCCGGAAACTGTAAGCGTGCGACGGTGCTGATTAGGCCGCAATTGTTTCTGGGATCCAATTCCAGGGCAGCAAGGTGTCGACCTGGTTGATGGGGTGATCGGCGATTCGGGAAAGTACGTCTCGGAGCCAGGCCTTAGGGTCAATGCCGTTGAGCTTGGCGGTTTCGATCAGCGATAGAATCGCGGCGCGGTCGCCGCCGGACCCGCGAAAAGCCAAATTTTTCGGCCCAGGGCGACGCCGTGCACGGCCCCGGCGTTGTTGTCGATCTCGGTGGTGCTGTCGCGAAGATTGCAATTGAGCGCCGGCCAGCGGGCCAAGGCATGGCGGATCGCCTCGGTCGGGCGGGCCTTTTTTGGTCATGACACGCCGCCACGTTTTGGGAACCACCCCGTTGGCCGGGTTGCGCCGGTCCCGAGGCTCGCCTAGGGTATCATTTGGTTGGGAAGGTTGGGCGTGCTGCAAGGAAAACGCATATTGCTCATCGCCGCGGGTGGCATTGCCGCCTACAAGGCGCTCGAACTCGTGCGCCGGCTGCGCGAGCGCAGGGCCGGGGTGCGGGCGATCCTGACCGCGGGCGGGGAACAATTCATCACCCCGCTGAGCCTGGCGTCGTTGACCGGCGACAAGGTTTACGGCGATCTCTTTTCGCTCACGGACGAAAGCGAAATGGGCCATATCCGGCTCTCTCGGGAGGCCGACATCGTCGTCGTCGCGCCGGCCACGGCGGATATCCTGGCCAAGATGGCGGCCGGCCTGGCGACCGATCTCGCGACCACGGCCCTGTTGGCGACCGACAAACCGGTGCTCGTCGCGCCGGCGATGAATGCCCGGATGTGGTCCCATCCGGCGACCCGACGCAATCTCGATCGCCTCGCGGCCGACGGTGTCAAGCGGGTCGATCCCGAGGAAGGGGATCTGGCCTGCGGCGAGGTCGGAATGGGACGCATGGCGGAACCGTTGGAGATCGTGGCCGCGATCGAGAGCTGTCTTTGCGCTGAATCGCGCCTGCGCGGCGTGCGGGCGCTGGTGACCAGCGGTCCGACCTTCGAGGCCATCGATCCGGTGCGTTTCATCGCCAACCGTTCGTCGGGCAAGCAGGGCCACGCGATCGCCGGCGCCTGCGCCGATCTCGGCGCCGCGGTGACCCTCGTTACCGGGCCGAGCCACGAGCCGGAACCGTTGGGAGTCGAGGTCGTTCGAATCGAGAGCGCGTCCGAAATGATGGCGGCCTGCGAAAGGGCGCTGCCGGTGGACGTGGCGGTGTGCGCGGCGGCCGTCTCGGATTGGTCCGTGGCCGAGGTCGAGACCCGGAAGATCAAGCGGACCCCGGACGCCGAACCGCCGTCGCTGCGTCTGGTCGCCAATCCCGACATCCTCGCCGGCTTGGCCGCCGCCGGCAACCGGCGGCCACGATTGCTCGTCGGATTCGCCGCCGAAACCGAATCGGTGATCGCCAACGCGAAGGAAAAGCGGGTCCGAAAGGGTTGCGACTGGATTGTCGCCAACGACGTTTCGGAGGGGACCGGAGTCATCGGCGGGGTCGAAAACCGGGTCCATCTGATCAGCGCCGACGGGGTCGAGGATTGGCCCCGGATGGACAAGGCGGAAGTGGCCCGGCGGTTGGCACGCCGGGTCGCCGACCATCTGGCGGTGCCGACACCGTGAGCCGAAACGGGATCCGGATCCCGGTCACCCGCCTTTCCCATGCGGTGGACCTTCCCACCTACGCCACGGCGCACAGCGCCGGGGTCGATTTGACGGCGGCGGTCGATAAGCCTCTCGAGCTGGCGCCAGGGCACCGAGCCCTGGTCCCCACCGGCGTCGCCATCGCCCTCCCGGCCGGATTCGAGGCCCAGGTACGGCCCCGGTCGGGCCTGGCGCTGAAGCATGGCCTCACGGTGCTCAACAGTCCGGGCACGATCGACGCCGACTACCGGGGCGAAATCGGGGTCGTGCTGGTGAATCTGGGATCGGACGCCGTGACGGTTCGGCGGGGCCAGCGGATCGCCCAACTCGTCGTCGCCGCGATTGCCCGAATCGCCTGGGATCCGGTCGACAGTCTGCCCGAAAGTGGGCGCGGCGAGGGTGGTTTCGGATCCACCGGAGGGCAGTGATGAATTTCAGCGAGGCCCAGATGCGCCGCTACGCCCGCCACATCGTGATGCCGGAGGTCGGCGGCAGCGGTCAGGCGCGGCTGTTGGAATCGCGAGTTCTGGTGGTCGGGGCGGGCGGACTGGGGTCGCCGCTTCTGCTCTATCTTGCCGCCGCAGGGGTCGGGACCCTCGGGGTCGTCGACAACGACCGCGTCGAGCTCTCGAACCTGCACCGCCAAATCGTCCATACCACCGAGCGGATCGGCGTCGCCAAGGCGGCCAGCGCCGAGGCCGCCGTCGCCGCCATCAACCCGGAGGTTTCGGTCGTGCCCCACGACGACCGCCTGACGGCGGCGAACGCCATGGCCCTGATCGAGGATTACGATCTGGTCGCCGACGGCAGCGACAATTTCGCCACCCGCTATGTCGTCAACGACGCCTGCTTTTTCGCCCGCAAGCCCCTGGTCTCGGGGGCGCTCTTGCGGTTCGACGGCCAACTGGCCACCTTCAAGGCCTACCTCGACGGCGACAATCCCTGCTACCGCTGCCTGTTTCCCGAACCGCCACCGCCGGGCATGATTCCGTCGTGCGCCGAGGCCGGGATCCTGGGCGCCCTCGCCGGCGCCGTCGGTTCGCTGCAAGCCACCGAAATTCTCAAGGAATTGTTGGAGATCGGAGACAGCCTGTCGGGCGGGCTGCTGCTCTACGAGGCCCTGGGCACGCGATTCCTCCGGCTCCGCGTGCACCGGGACCCGGACTGCCCGTTGTGCGCCCGCAAGACCATTCCCAACCTCTCCCACCATGGCGACTGAGCCGCCACGGCCCCCGGAAAAACTCTCGATCGTCGTCTTTTCGGGCGATTTCGGCCGGGTCCATTACGCCCTCGCCACGGCCGCGGCGGCGGCGGCGGTAGACCGCCCGGTGACGCTGTTCTTCACCATGGACGCCATCACGGCCCTCACGGGCCCGGCCGCCGACGGCCAGCCCGGATGGACCACGCTCCCCGGCGCCGCCGGACGCGACGCCGCCTTCGCCGCCGCCGGCATCGCCACCTTCGAGGAACTCTGGTCGGCCTGCGGCGCCTTGGATGTTACCCTCATGATCTGCGAAATGGGTCTGAGGGCCGTGGGTCTGACAGCCGCCGATCTGCGCCCCGACCTGGCCTTCACGGAAGGCGGAATCGTCAGCTTCCTGAATGACGCCCGGGCCGACGGCGCGATGCTATTCGTCTGAGCCGGGGGCCGAGACCGATCAGCCAAGGATGCGGCCGTTTCAGCCGGGGGATCGGATCGTTCCTGCGCGGGCGCCGCGATTTATCCATGCCACCTTGGCAAAAAACAGGGAATCGATTTTTCAGGCCCTCCCGCGGACGGAACCTCAGTGCATGATCACGAAGCAATCGGCGGCGCGTTCCTTGAGGCGGGCGCAAAGCGCCCGTGCCGCCGCCTTCTCGGGGAAGGAGCCGACCAGAAGGCGAACGTGGGTGCCCCTGCCCGATCCCAGATCGATCGCGGCGAATTCGGCTTGCAAGGATCTCAGAAGATCGGCGTGGGAACGGCGCAGGCGATTCCAGGCCAGCGCCGCCCGCTCGCGGTTTCCGAAGGAACCAAGTTGGACCCGAACCGACTTCGCGGTGGCAACCGTGGTTTCCGCCGCGGCCCGCCTGATCGGTTTGGGCACCGGCGGCGGCGGGATCACGACCGTCTCCGAAGGATCGGTTTCGCCGAGAAGCCTGAGCCGAAAGAGGGCCCGGGAATCACCTTCGCGGACAGCTTGACGGTACCAGACCCGGGCCTCGTCGAGATCGCGTTTCAGACCGAGGCCGAAAAAATATAGGTCCCCCAAACGGTACCGCGCGTCGACGTTTCCGTCCTCGGCGGCGCGCCGGAACCAGACCACGGCGTTGGCGTAATTCTGCCTCACCCCGAATCCCGTTTCGTAACTGGCGCCAAGCCTGTACTCGGCCGCGGGCCAACCCTGAAAGGCCGATTTCCGGTAGAGGGCGAAGGCCTGTTCGGGATCCTGTTCGACTCCGTGCCCGGCGCGGTGCAGGTCGGCGAGACGCATCTGTGCTTCCGCCAGGCCGGCGACGGCGGCGCGCCGGTACCATTCGGCGGCGAGTTGTTCGTCTCGGGGAAGCTCGTCGCTGCCTTTTTCGAACATCTTGCCCAAACCGAGCTGAGCTTGGAGGTGGCTGTCTTCGGCGAGCGGTTCCCACAAGCTCACGGCGGTCGAAAAATCTCCGGCCAAATAGGCCTCGGTGCCGGCGTCGAAATCATCCGCCAGAGCCGGCGCCAGCGACCAAACCACGATCAGCCCCAGGAGCCGCGCCGGCGGGAAGGCGCGCAGGGCGCGGCTGCCGCGAATGCCGCGCATCGCCTAATACGCCACCGGCAAAGGGTCGAGGCTGCGCCACAGATACCAGGTGGCGACCGAGCGCCAGGGCCGCCACGGCCGGGCGACGGCGTCCATGTCCGCCTCCGCCAGCGCCGCGCCGTTGGCGTAATGGCGGCTGATGGCCTTGCGCAAGCCGATATCCGCCAGAGGCAGGACGTCGGGACGCATGAGATGGAAAATCAGGAACATCTCGGCCGTCCAGCGACCGATGCCCTTGACCCGAACAAGGTTGGCGACGACCACCTCGTCGGAGGCGTTCTCCCAGGCGCCGGGGGCGACGGCGCCGGTCAGAAAATGTCCCGCCAAGTCGCTCAGATACGTCGCCTTGCGCCGCGACAGGCCCGCCGCGGTCAGGCTGTTTTCGCCGGCCGCCGCCACCGACGCGGGCGTGATGATAGCGATATTTTCGCCGAGTCTGTTCCAAACACTCGCGGCCGCCTTGACCGAAATCTGCTGGCCGACAATGGCGTGGGCGAGGGTCCCGAAGGGGTCGTCGCAGCCAACCAGGCATTCGCCCCGGTAGCCCGCGATGATGCCGGCGAGAACCGGATCGACGCGGCTGAGGTCGGCGACGGCCTGGGACCAGTAATTCGGGGTCATCACAAGGTGATGTCGCGTTATAGGGGCGGCATCACCTGGCTGGTGGCACCAGTTTTGATATTGCCGTCCCGTGGTGAAAATTCAAGCCCGGCGCTCCCCGGCGCGTACCCGAGCCCCAAAGTCCCGGCCACCCGCCGGGCCTTCTTGGACGATGGTGTTCATCGACGCGCTCGAGAGCCGACGGCGACTTCCGGTGGGACCGGGTGATCGCGGGACGGCTTCGCCCCGCCTGGCTGGTCGTCCGCCGCGGTGGCCGGCAGCACCCGACAGGTCGCGATCGCCGCGGCCGTCAACGTCCGGTATGACGATATCGGCACCGGCGCATCGCCGTCGGAACCCGCTTCAAATCCATTTTTCCGCCCCATGTGACCCCCTTCGATCCTTGTTGGCGGCTGCTCCCGATGCTGGCCGAATTGCCGGAACCAAGACATTCGCCGAGAAATACATCTCATGGTTCGTTCTTGACGGATGACACTCACTCCGGTTTCGAACCATCTTGACCTTTGGGTTTACAGTCCGTTCGAAAATGCGCGTCCGCGCATTTTTTGCGTCTGTCCCGGCGCCGCGAGTTTTCGAACAGACTGTCAGCCCAAAGGCGCCTCCTTACCCATTTTGCCGATGCCCTCGGTGAATACTTGTCAAGAGAGATCGGTTACTGCGTTTGTTCTATGTGCGGGAGGAATTTCCCGTTCCAGGTAATGATGACGCGGTCCTCGCCCTTATCACCCTTGGCGTTGTCGACCGTAAGCTTGAAATCGATCGCGGACATGATCCCGTCGCCCAACTGTTCGTGCATAATGTCCAGGATGGTTTCGCCATAGTGCCCGCAAACCTCGGTCATGCGATAGATGTGCGGCTCCTGCAAAATCAGGGGATCGAAGCCGCGGAACGGCGGCTGGCGCATTTCCGCCAGAAGTTCCTCGGTCAGGCCGGGAACGGCCGTCTTCAATTTGGCCTCGGTCCCCGGTTTGAGTTGGGCCTGGCGGCGGAATAGTTGAGCCACGTAACAATTGCAAAGACCCGTCAGGTCCGCCAATTCATCCCAAGTTTTTCCGGATGCTTTCTTTGCCGCGAGAAGGGCCTCGACAACGTCACTTTTACTCATGATCACAATCCTCCCTCATGATGCGCCAGGGCGCTTTTAAGTCATTATTTAGGGGTTTTATTCCCATCACCCTCGCATTTATTGGTTCACTATCGCCGGAGCCCGCCAAAAAACTTCCCGCCCGGCTCCGCGCGATCATTATTAACACACGCCCCAGAGATTTTCAATTATTGAGAAATACGGGGACAGTTACCAATTTATTCAGAATCGAAAAACAAAAATACGGGGACAGTTACTAATTTTATTAGTTGGGAATTTCGGTGGGCGTGCGCGTTCGAAACGGAGCGGCGACGGCGGGGGCCCGGTAACCGATGACAGTCGCGGCCGTTCATACTAGGTTTCGGCTCACCACCTTTGGATGAAAAATTTCATGGGTGCTCGCAGTGATCGGGACAGCCGTGAACGAAATTTTCATCAGCTATTCGTCCAAGCATCGCGATCTGACGAGGGAACTCGTCCGCGTGATCGAGGACCAATACGGCGAAGGCTCGGTGTGGTGGGACCATGCCCTGGAGAGCCGAGGCTCCTATTCCCAACAGATCAGGGCCGCGCTCGAAAAGGCGCGAGTCGTCGTCGTGATCTGGGCCCAGGGCGCGAAGGAATCGGAGTACGTCTACGCCGAGGCCGTCCGCGCGCACGAGCATGGAAAAATCGTCAACGTTCGACCTTCGGACACGCGCTTTCAGGACATCCCCGAGCCCTTCAACATCCACCATATCGACGAGTTCGAGGATCACCAGGGGATCCTCGACACCATCGCCAAGGTGATGGCCGGAACGCCCATCCCGACACGGGTCCCGCTTCACGAGATCTATTACCGTCAGCACGGCCACCGCCTGATCGACCCGAAACAAAGAAAGCTCCCCGGCGATTTGCGCGAAATCAGCCCGACCGAACTCCTCCAGGCCAAGTTCGCGGTCGTGGGCTACATCGACGTGGGGGGAATTCGGGAAAACCTCGTCGACTGGTGTACCGGCGGCTCGCGGCCAACGGCCGGCCGCCTGATCCACGGCCCGGGCGGCCTCGGCAAGACCCGCCTCATGATCGAGGCCGCGGCGACGCTCCGCGAGCGCGGATGGAGGGCCGGCTTCCTCGATCCACCCCACGAGCAGGTCGACGCCACGCTCAAGCAGCGCTGGCAGGCGCTCGAACAATTGATCGACGTGGGCACCGACGACGGCCTGCTCATCGTCATGGATTACGCCGAGGCTCGCCAGGACGAGGTGCGGCGGCTCTCCGAGCGGCTCTGCCAGAGGCCGGAGACCGACGTCCGACCCATCCGCCTCGTGCTGTTGACACGCGGCGTCGGCGACTGGTGGACCGCGCTCCACGACGAAACGCCCGACGTCCAGCGCGTTTTCCGTGGACTCATACCAACCGCCCTTAACATTGCCTTGTGCGAGCCCACGCTCTGAGGCCGATGGACATGATCTTCCAAGGTTGGTCGGTCGGGTTGTTCCAGGCTTGGCAAGAGGCCTCGACGATGGCTTCATAGGAGTCGAAGACACGATTGGAGAGCCAGTTCTGGCGGAGGTATTGCCAGACATTTTCGGCGGGATTGAGCTCCGGGGACTTGGGTGGCAAAGGCACGAGGGAGATGTTCTCCGGGATGCCGAGTTTGGCAGTGGTGTGCCATGCGGCTTGGTCGAGCAGCACGACGGCATGGGCGTTTGGGGCAACGGCCCGGCTGATTTCCTCGAGATGCAGGTCCATGGCTTCAGTATTGGCGCGCGGCATGACCAGCGCCGCGCCCTCACCGCGCTCGGGGCAGATGGCGCCGAAGAGATACGCCGAAGAGGTCCGTAGGTCCTTGACCTGGCGCGGGCGCGATCCCTTTGGGGCCCACTGGCGCACCAGGCTGTTCTTCTGGCCGACGCGCATTTCATCTTGAAACCAAACCTCGATGGGCGTGTCCGGTGGCTGTGCCGCTACGATTTTCGCCAAGTGTTCGGGAAAACTTTTTTTTAAATTCCTCCTGTGCCCGCGCATCCTGGCCGACGTGGCGCGGGCGCGCGGAAATATGCGAGAACCCGAGCGCGGCCAGCAGCTTGCCGACGCTCCGCTCGTGATAGTCCACGCCGAAGCGCGTTCGGATCAGTTGCTTGAGATCGATGCAGCGCCAGCGCACGACCCCATCCCGTTCGGGATCGGGACCGGCCTCGATAGCCCGCGAAAGCGCCGCCATTTGCGACGGCGTCAACCGACGCAACGCCCCGTTCGGCTTGCGGTCGATCAGACCGGCCGGACCTCCCGCGTTGAACCGGTGAACCCAGTCCCGCAACGTCTGCCGATCCATGCCGCCAATACCCGCCGCGCACGCTCGATCCATCCCATCGTAGATGGCCGCCATCGACAAAAGCCGTCGCGCCTGGTTCCCATCATCGCTCCGTGCCGCAAGAACACGGACTCTTTCAGCATCAAAGTCGTTTCGCAAAGGAATCGTTGGCATTGAACACACTCCCTTGTTGCCAACAACCTTGAATCACACAAAACCTAGCGTGTAAACCTTTGCGCGAGTCAAACTCTAGGGCGGTTGGTATCAGTATGGCTCTGGACGTGTTTGCCCTGGCGGCGATCTCCAAGGGCCGGCTGCGCCGCGAGCTGTTTGAAAAGAGCCTGAAGGCATTCGCGCCTCCGCTTGCCGCCCAGGGATACGAGTCGGAGGCAAGCGAGACCACGGCGGAACGGCTCGGGAAAATCGAAACCGGCTCCCGCTACACGCGTCCGTTGGCCATCCAAATGGAAGCGCTGTTGTGCCTCGCTTCAGCCGCGCCGGAAGCCGGCGCCGCCGGCGTTGACGTTCTCCTCGACCGAGTCCTCGGTCTGGAACGGCGTCATTGGCAAAAGCTGGTTGATCCGCTCGACGAAGAGGGCATCCGCGACATGGCCCGGGGCGTCGCGCAGGTCACCGTCGTTCAAGGGACCCCCTCGGTGGCATCGACCGAGCGTCTGTTGATGGCGGATGACTTTTACAAGGGCGAGCGCACGGCGCGCGTCGCAGTCGATCCCGTCGTTCAACGCTTGTCTCGGGTCTACGGCGCTCCGGACGGGGGGATACGCCACCTCGAACCGGATTTGATCGGCGAGCACCACGTCGCCAGCGTCGGTGACGTCGAGCTGATCGACGGTTGCCTGCGCTGGATCGACACCGAACCGCCGGAAACGCGGCAAAAGCGGCGCCGCGATCTGGTCACGACACTGCAACGCGCCACCCAGCCCGAGCACGGGGCGAAGGCCGGCGGCCGTGCCGCCTCACTCCTCGATCACCTTATCGCGACCCACGCCAAGACCCTCGCCGCCGAAATGGTCGCGGTCATGATCGACACGCCGGGCGCCTTGGCCGAACGGCTCGACCGGCAGGTCGAATCGCTGGATGATGGGCGCCTTGGCGCTATCGATGCCGCGCTCCCGATCGAATCACTCTCGTTGATGGACCTGTCGCTGCGCCTAGCCGAGCGGCGGGTCGTCCTGGCCCGGGAATCAGGAGATTCCGCCGCGTTGGCGGAAGACACGACACTTGAGCAACGCGAAACGATTTCGGGTCATCTTGCCGGACGTCTCAATACGCTGGGCATCCGTTTCTCCAACCTCGGCCGCCAGCCAGGAGGCCGTGGAGATCCGAAGGCGCCTGGCGGAAACCCGCCCCGACGCGTTCTTGCCCGAGCTTGCAACGAGCATGGGCGCCAAGTCGAGAAACTTGGCGGCTCACGACCGGCACGTCGAAGCCGCTCAGGCAGCACACGAGGCGCTCGAAATCCTGGCGCCGTTCATCGAGCGTTATCCGGATGCCTATGGGGAACTTGCCGTCAATATCGCGAAGGACGTGCAGCGATACGGCGAGGCGGCCGAACAGGCGCCAAACAAGGCGCTGCTCGACCGGGTTGCGCGGGCGCTCGGTGGGCCGGGCGAGGATGACGCCGCGAATTAGACCGAAATTTCCTTTGGGGAAAATTTTCTAGCGTTCGATTTGTACGGAGGAATTAGGATTTTGGCAGCCTTCGACCGGGCCGGGAATAGGGGGCGGGTTGGCGCTTGGCGCTGGCGCGCGGGGACTCCTTGAGGTCGACTTCGCGTTTGGGGACGGGGGCGGGGATCCGGGCCTTGCGGAAGGCGGCGTCGATGGCGAACCTTAGATTGCTGGCGATGATGTCGATGTTCTCGTTGTCGCGGGTGTAGGCCCAGAGCTCGAAATTGAGGGCGTTGTCGCCGAAGCCGTGGAACAGAACCTGGGGCTTCGGCTTGTCGACGACGTCGGGACTCGCCGCGGCGCAGGCGAGCAGGACGTCGCGCACCTTTTGCGGTTTCGCGCCGGCGCCGACGTCGACGCGGATGACGGCGCGGCCGATCCGGTTCTTGTGGGTCCAGTTCAATACCGATTGCGACAGGAGCTCGGAATTGGGGACGATCACGTGGCCCTTGTCGAGGGTTTCGATTTCGGTCGCCCGGACGTTGATCCGCTGGACGAAACCGACGTGCGGCCCGACCGTGATCTTGTCGCCGACCTTGATCGGGCGCTCGATGAGGAGGATCAGACCGGAGACGAAATTGTTGACGACGTTTTGCAGCCCCAGGCCGATACCGACCGACAGCGCGCCCAGGATGATGGCCAGATTGGAGAGGTCGATGCCGAGGGTCGAGACGGCGATGGCGGCGGCGATCCCGACCCCGACGTAACCGACGGCGGCCCGAAGCGAGTGACGGATGCCGATGTCCAACCGGGTGCGGGTCAGGATCTGCTCGCCGAGCACGCGTTGGAAAAACCGGGTCAGGGTGAGGACGGCGATGAACAAGGCCAGGGCGATGGCAATGTCGACGAGCGAGATCGTGGTCTCGCCGAGCTTGAAACCGAAGACGGCGCGGTAGAGGAATTCCGACAGATCCTGCCAGCTCATGCCCCAGAACGGGAGCAGCACGAGAAATCCCGGCGACGAAGAGCGCCAGACCGATCCCTCCGGAAAGCCAGAACGAGAGGAGCCGCCGGTTTCGCTCGCCGATCTCCAGGGTCCGGTCGACCACGGCGCCGAGCTTCGATCGCGGCGACAGGGCGTGGCCGACGAGTTCGCGGATCAGTCGGTTCACGATCAGCAGCAGCAGGCACACCAGGCCCGTCAGCAGGAGCCGTTCGGCCAGGAAACGCGACAGCGCCGCGTAGCCGAACAGGGCCGATAGCGGAATCGCCAGGGCCACCGCCGCCGCGGCCAGGCGGAGCAGCGGCCAAACCCCGCCGCGCTTGCGGCGCTTCCGCCGCTCCAGGCGCCACAATCGAGGCCGCGAGAGTCCGATGAAGAGGACGGCGAAGAAGGTGCTGATGGCGAGGCCGTAGGCGACCGCCATTTCCTCGCTGGCCTCGATGATCCCTTCGCTGTGGACGACGATCCAGTCGAAGGCCGCGAGCACCGCAAGGAGGTGAAAAAGACGGCGGACCTCGCGGGCCGATTTTTCCGCCAGCGGCGCGACCCGCCAGACCGGTGGATCGGGCACCAACGCCTTATTGGTCAGACAACGGGCAAACTGGAGGAAAACCCCGGCGGCGAGGAGGTCGATCGCGGTGTGACCGACCTCGGGCGCCAGGATCCCCGAGCCGACGAAGACGAGTCCGAACACCGCGGCGCCGGCGGCGAAAGGCAAGGTCCGGGCCGTGCCCTCGACCACGATGGCGACCAGTCGGCGGGCATACGAGGGCGATTTCAGGCTCGCATTCTGCCCGAATCCGCGGATCAGCCACGCCTGGATCAGCCAGGCGGCCACGACGACGACGGCGCCGGCGCCGGCCGCCTTCGCCAGCGCCGACCGCCAACCGTCGGAAAAGGCTTGCGCTTCGACGGTTTCCCGAAGTGTCTCCGCGATCTCGGCGACCCCGTCGGCGACGGCGCCAGCGGCGGCGACCCAGATTGTCGCCGCGAGCGGGCTGGGACCGCGCCGGAAAATGGTTTCGGCGAAACGGGACTGGCGCCTGTGGGCAATCTGCCGGAGCAACATCCCGGTCTGGGTCGCGGCCAACTCGGCTTGGTCGATACGGCCGTTGTAAAAGGCGTATTCGTCTTCCAGCAGACCCCGACGCTCGGCCACGGCCGCCGGCTCGGCGCCGCCGTCCGCCTCCGGCGCCGGTCCCAGGGCCCCGAGGAGCCTGCCCACCGATTCGGCGTGGCGTCGCGCACCGGCCGTAAAGCGCGTGATTTCCTGGCCCAGATCCTGAAGTCGGCTTCCGAGGTCCTCCAGTTGGCCGTCCCCGATCACGGGACGCGCCATTTCCAGTTTGATGGCGGCCAAGGAGGTCATCCATTCCGCGACCTCGGCGACGTAGGGATGCTCCGCGCCTTGCGCCGCGGCCCTTACGTCGGCGCCGGCGGCGATCAGCAGTTCCTCGACGCCGATGTGGTTCGACTGGTTCGCGAGATTGAGCGGGGTGGCGCCGAATTCGTTTCTGGCTTCCAGATCGACCCCGTTGTCGATCAAGAGCGCGACAATCGCGCCGGTGGCCGTAACGGGCCGCGAGATGGAGGGGTGTCCAATCGCGGGCGTTCTTCACGGCACCGTCCGCGCCGTGGGCGATCAGGGTCCGCGCCAACGGAGCGTGGCCCTTGCGGACCGCGAGCAAGAGCGGCGTGTTGTCGTCCGCGTCCCGGGCATCGACCTCGGCGCCCTCGGCTAAAAGGATGCGCGCGACCGATTCATGACCGCCGGCGGCGGCCAGCAGAAGCGGCGTGCCGTCGCCGCTGTCCCGAACGTCGATGGGGGCGCCGGTGGCGACGAGGCGATCGACGATCCCGGCGAATCCCTTCGCGGCGGCGACATGAAGAGCGGTGCGGCCGGATTCGTCCACGGCCTCGACATCGACCCGCGCGGCGAGAAGCGTCTCGATCCGACCGACGTCGAACCGGGCCACGGCGTCGTGCAGCGGCCCGGCGCTCCCCGGCACGGCCCCGAGGACGCAGATCAACGCCGAGAACCATATCCGTCGCATGACGGCCACCCCCTCTCGGTCGTGGGCCCGGTTGATCGGCCCACCCTCCAGACAGCACGCCTAGGGATACGCCTCGCTCCGGGCCCGGGCAACCATTCCCGGTGACGGAATGTCCGCCTCCGGGACGGCGGATTCGGGCCCATCGGATTTGTTCGAAAACTCGCGGTACCGGCGCTGGCCCCCTCCCGGCCACCCACGAGAGGTTGCTGATATGGGTGGCCGGGAGGGGACTCCCCACCATTGAGCAAGGGGGAAATGAGAGGTGGTCACGCTGCCGGAGTGAGGCGGCGTTGGGCTTTTTTTGAGCATGGGATGGATCGAAGA
>CBDCME010000078.1:0-106577 GCA_965218865.1 Alphaproteobacteria bacterium | reverse complement strand
AAATCTTGAATGCGCCTCGGAGGGATCTGGGATATACAGGAGTTGGTGGGGAAGGAGTGCCATTGGAACGCCGACAAGAACACCCAGCAATGAGAGAAAAACGCGTTTTGATTGTCGATGACGACGCCCCACTGCGCCGTTCGCTCGCCGAGCAGCTTCATCTTCACGAGGACTTCGCCGTCGCCGAAGCGGCGACGGGAGGCGAGGCCGTCGAGTCCATGAAGAACGACCGCTTCGACCTGATCTTGCTCGACATCGGGCTTCCCGACATGGATGGGCGCGAGGTTTGCCGGCTGGCCCGGCGCATGGGCCACGACATGCCGATCATCATGCTGACCGCCGCGGACAGCGACGCCGACACGATTCTCGGTCTCGAATCCGGCGCCAACGATTACATCACCAAGCCCTTCCGCCTCGGGGTCCTGCTGGCCCGCGCGCGGGCCCAGCTGCGAGAGCACGAGCATACCGAAAACGCCCAGTTCGCCGTCGGTCCCTATACTTTTCGGCCCGCCGACAAGTTCCTCGTCGACGACGAAACCCGGAGGAAAATCCGTCTCACCGAAAAAGAGACCGCGATTCTCAAGTTTCTCTACCGTTCCGGCGGCAAGCCCGTCGGCCGCGAGGTGCTTCTGGACCGGGTCTGGGGCTACAACGCCGGGGTCACGACCCACACCCTCGAAACCCACATCTACCGCTTGCGCCAAAAGATCGAGGCCGACCCCTCCAGCGCCCGGCTCCTCGTCACCGAGCCGGGCGGGTACCGCCTGGTGCCTTAGGGGCTGTTCGAAAATGCGCGTCCGCGCATTTTTTGTGTCTGTTCCAGCCCTCTCCCCCTCCCAGCCACCCACGGGAGTATGCTGATATGGGTGGCCGGGAGGGGGAGAGGGCCGGTGCCACGAGTTTTCGAACAGGGGCCCGTCGCCGCGGCGGGCCCCCCGCCAAGGAACCGAATTGGCCGCCAATTTCAGCCTTGAAATGCCATGAAGGGGCGGCGCCTGCGAATGGGACTCGCGACCGTTCTCGGCCTCTCCCGGCGCGGCTTCTTCATTCCCCACCGCTACGCCAAGGACCTGCCTGGCCCCGGCGAGCGCGCCCCCTACGAGGCTATCGCCGCGCTTTTCGCCCGCCACGAGGACGATTTCGCCGCCACGCTCGCCAAAATCGAGACCCAACAGGACACCTTACGGGCCCTCGGCGACGAGCCGCCGCCGGCGCCCAGGTGGCGCCAGGATTGGTTTCCCCGCCTCGACGCCGCCGCGGCCTACGTCCTGACCGGCGAGTTACGGCCCGCGCGCATCGTCGAGGTCGGCAGCGGCCATTCCACCCGCTTTCTGTGCCGGGCCATCGCCGACGGCGGCCTGCCGACCCGCCTGACAGCGATCGACCCGGCCCCCCGGGCGGCGCTCGCCGGACTCGATATCGAATGGGTCCCGACACCCGTGCACCAGGCCGGCATGGGGCCCTTCGCCGAGCTTGCCCCGGGCGATTTCGTGTTCGTCGATTCGAGCCACATCCTGATGCCCGGAAGCGACGTCGACTGGATCCTCAACCATGTCCTCCCCGCCCTGCCGGCGGGCGTCCGGGTTCATTTCCACGACGTTTTCCTCCCCGACGACTACCCCGCCGAATGGGATTGGCGCGCCTACAACGAACAACTCGCCCTCGCCCCCCTCTTGACCGGCCGCGCCTACCGCACCCTCTTCGCCAGCCACTACGCCGCCACCCGTATGCGCGCTCTGATCGACTCCGGTTCCGTCACTTCCCTCCCCCTCCTCCCCGGCGCCCACGAATCGAGCCTCTGGCTCGAGAAGGGCTGAGCGGAGATTTTTCAAGGACGGTAATCGATGGTTCCCCTTTCGCATGATCTGCGAGAGCTTTTTCGATGCTGGGGAGTTGCTGTTAAGCCGAATCATTCGCCACGGCTTGGACCAACGTTCATAGTGCATCTGACCGGATTCTCGTTACTCTGACATCGACAATTTCTCCAGAACATCAGTGGCTGACTGGACAATTTCCGGATTGCCGATCTGCTTGCCGATGGCCTCGGCCTGACGCAGCAGGGCCGCGGCCTTCTCGACCTCGCCCAATCTGGCGTAAGCGAGGCCGAGGTTGCCGAGGACAGCGCCTTCGCTCTGCCGGTCGCCAATTTCGCGCGAGATGACGAGCGCCTGCTCGTGGAATCTGATCGTCTTCTCGACCTCGCCCAAGCGGGCATAGGCGTAGCCGAGGTTGCCGAGGGCGTTGCCCTCGCCCTGCCGATCGCCAATCTCGCGTGCGATGACGAGCGCCCGCTCGTGGTATCCGATGGCCTTTTCGACCTCGCCCAAGTCGGCGTAGGCGAGGCCGAGATTGCCAAGGACAGCCATGGTAGCACCCGCTGTGCCAGCGTGCTCTTGCCGAGCCCCCCGAGGCCCTGAAAGACGAACACCCGCGCGCCCTCGCGAAGACGTTGGCGTACTTTGTGCTGCTCGACGCGGCGGCCGATGAACCCCGTACTCAGAACCCGCCGGTCGCCGAAACCCTCGAACTTGCGTTGCAAGACCGCCGCAATCCGACGCTTCCCCTTCGGGGTTGCTACCGACAGCGGCCATTCCGGACCGCGGCGATAGAACACGAGTTGTGCCCAGGCAAACGGATGGGTATCAGGGATAGCCTCTTGCCCTTCCGCTGGAACCGCCGCCGAGCGGCTCGGGCGGTGGCCGCCCCTCGGCGATCGCTTCGTAGAGGGTTTCCTCGGCCCGGGTCGAGAGCTCATCGACAATAGGACCAAAGTACCCCACCACCTCGGTCACCCCGGCGCGGTGCAGTTGGACCGCCGCGCTCGAAGAGCCAGGATTTTCCTTCTCCGGACTTGTGGGATCGTTGCCATGACAGCTTGCGAGGTAGAAAAACGGCGGCAAGGATTGGCCGCTGGGTAGGCGGCGCCGGAGGTCGTCGAGGACCTTGTTCACCGGCACCTCGTCACCGAGCCCTTCATCGCTCTCGAATTGCAATGCGCCGGGCATGCCATGTCCCGAGAAGTGGATGCCGGTGGGCGTCTCGCGCTCGACCGTCTCGACCAAGTCCTTAAGCGTCCCGAGAGTTCGGTCGGCACCATTGGACAGCGCTCTGCGGTGGCGAGCGTGATGCGGTAGCTCTCGGCTTCGTAGCTCAAGCCCGCGCCTGCGGGCGCCGAGACGTTGACTACCAACTTGAACGGTGTCGTGGGTTCCATGAGCAGCGTCCGCCCCGCCACGTCGGACGGGGTCGTGCGGACCAGGTCGACGTGCGCTTCGCGAACCAGGAATACCATTTACGCGATGACTTCCTCCGCCCAATGCGCCTTTTAGTAAGGGAGTGCTTTCGTGCTCTTTCCACCGTCGTTCACGTTATAAACGAAGGGGATTGTACCCACTTCCGGTTCGCTCTTGATCGCCGGGGAATCAAGGAATCGCCGTTGCACATGTTCACGAGTAATGGCGAAACCAGGGGCCCCAATCGTCGGCTCAAGATGGGATGATGGCCGACCCTTCCGGCTGCACCGGATGCCGTTCGAACTTGGCAACTCGTCCCCGACCGCGAAACCGACATCATTCCGCGCACCCGCCATCGCATCCCCACCCGATTGGCTCAAGACCCGCTGTACCGTTTCCGCGACGACTTCCTCCGCCCAATGCGCCTTTATAGTAAGGGCCTGTACCGTGCTTTTGTGCTCTCTCCACTTTCGTTCACGTTATGAACGACGGGGATTTTGCCCACTTCCGGTTGGCTCTTGAGCGCCGGGGAATCTAGGAATCTCCGTCGCCATGTTCACGACGAATGGCAAGACCAGCGCCGACGG
Source organism: Alphaproteobacteria bacterium (assembly GCA_965218865.1). Lineage (GTDB taxonomy): Bacteria > Pseudomonadota > Alphaproteobacteria > JAAXGF01 > JAAXGF01 > CBDCME01. The sequence continues at coordinate 102,757 of CBDCME010000078.1, read as the reverse complement.
CTCAAGATGGGATGATGGCCGTCCCATCCGGCTGCACCGGATGCCGTTCGAACTTGGCAACTCGTCCCCGACCGCGAAACCGACATCATTCCGTGTACCCGCCATCGCATCCCCACCCGATTGGCTCAAGACCCGCTGTACCGTTTCCGCGACGACTTCCTCCGCCCAATGCGCCTTTTAGTAAGGGTCTGTAGTGTGCTTTTGTGCTCTCTCCACTGTCGTTCACGTTATGAACGCAGGGGATTTTACCTTCTTCCGGTTTGCTCTTGATCGCCGGGGGATCAAGGAATCGCCGTGGCCGTCGAACATGTTCACGACGAACGGCCAGACCAGCGCCGACGGCTCAAGATGGGATGATGGCCGACCCCTCCGGCGCCATTCGATGGGTAACAGCACCGCTGACGCCGTGAGTCGCATAATCTGTTACCATCCGATCCGCGGCCATGAGGAACCGGATCGTGTGCTGATCAAGAAGCGGTGACAAGTCGGCGGGAAACGGATCGGGGGACTGGATTTCTCACGATGGACGCCCCCGTCTGTTCGAAAACTCGCGGCACCGGCCCTCTCCCCCTCCCGGTCAGCCACATACTCTCGTGGGTGGCCGGGACGGACATAAGTTGGCCGCCTCAAAAATTTTCGATGAAATTTTACCCGTGATCACCGGTGCGTGCGAGTCAACCTTAGGTGCGCAGCCGATGGCTGAGAAATTGGCCTCACGGAATATACGGTTTGTGCGATTATCCTTTCCCCGGCATCGGGATTTTCATGAACTTCCCCGTTTAGCGCATTGAAATCTGCCGCCATCCCCTTTTAGACACCAATTTCGTACCGGATAATTCGGGTTCGGAATGGTTTGATAATTTGTTCATTAATGCATGCGGCTGGCTGTATACCGCCAGAGTCCGTTGATGGCTACTTCCAGTCGTGGAGGTCCACGGCCGGCCACGGCTGCTCTACCCCACTTATACCAACCGCCCTTAACATTGACTTGTGCGAGCCCACGCTCTGAGGCCGATGGACATGATCTTCCAAGGTTGGTCGGTCAGGTTGTTCCAGGCTTGGCAAGAGGCCTCGACGATGTCTTCATAGGAGTCGAAGACACGATTGGAGAGCCAGTTCTGGCGGAGGTATTGCCAGACATTTTCGGCGGGATTGAGCTCCGGGGACTTGGGTGGCAAAGGCACGAGGGAGATGTTCTCCGGGATGCCGAGTTTGGCAGTGGTGTGCCATGCGGCTTGGTCGAGCAGCACGACGGCATGGGCGTTTGGGGCAACGGCCCGGCTGATTTCCTCGAGATGCAGGTCCATGGCTTCAGTATTGGCGCGCGGCATGACCAGCGCCGCGCCCTCACCGCGCTCGGGGCAGATGGCGCCGAAGAGATACGCCGAAGAGGTCCGTAGGTCCTTGACCTGGCGCGGGCGCGATCCCTTTGGGGCCCACTGGCGCACCAGGCTGTTCTTCTGGCCGACGCGCATTTCATCTTGAAACCAAACCTCGATGGGCGTGTCCGGTGGCTGTGCCGCTACGATTTTCGCCAAGTGTTCGGGAAAACTTTTTTTTAAATTCCTCCTGTGCCCGCGCATCCTGGCCGACGTGGCGCGGGCGCGCGGAAATATGCGAGAACCCGAGCGCGGCCAGCAGCTTGCCGACGCTCCGCTCGTGATAGTCCACGCCGAAGCGCGTTCGGATCAGTTGCTTGAGATCGATGCAGCGCCAGCGCACGACCCCATCCCGTTCGGGATCGGGACCGGCCTCGATAGCCCGCGAAAGCGCCGCCATTTGCGACGGCGTCAACCGACGCAACGCCCCGTTCGGCTTGCGGTCGATCAGACCGGCCGGACCTCCCGCGTTGAACCGGTGAACCCAGTCCCGCAACGTCTGCCGATCCATGCCGCCAATACCCGCCGCGCACGCTCGATCCATCCCATCGTAGATGGCCGCCATCGACAAAAGCCGTCGCGCCTGGTTCCCATCATCGCTCCGTGCCGCAAGAACACGGACTCTTTCAGCATCAAAGTCGTTTCGCAAAGGAATCGTTGGCATTGAACACACTCCCTTGTTGCCAACAACCTTGAATCACACAAAACCTAGCGTGTAAACCTTTGCGCGAGTCAAACTCTGGGGCGGTTGGTATTAGCCGACCGTCGGGGCGCTTCCGACCGCTTTACCCGGCCCCCCCCTTTGAAATAACGGCGCGACCGGTACCGCCGGGCGCCGCCGAGGGATGGATGGCTGGCGTCAAGATTCAATCCGGATCAATACTTCACTTCGTCTTTCAGGGCGGTATCGACAAGTTTCATGGTAGAACTCGGCAATTTGAGGCCGCGAACGATTTCACGTCCCTGTGCCGACATCCTGCGCCACGTTCTCTTGATGATGCCCAGAGTTTTCTCCTCCGGTTGGGTTGGCGCGAACTTGTCGAAATCGTACTCGAAGAAAACCAGACTGGAGACGTCCCTCAGCAACGGTGTCGCGGGGTCCGACTCGAGACCTTTCTTTTGAATCAGAACCTTGACGCGGTCGATTTGTTCGCTTGAATAACCAAGCTTGGCGAGGATTTCCGCCGTTTTTTCGGCGTGGAACTTGGCCATGACGTCCCGCCATTTGATGTAGCCAGCCATGCCTTCGGGATATTTCGACCGCGGGGTCTGCCAGCGGGCGATGTGATGGGCCCGGGTCGCAATTTGGAGGAGCGGCTCGGCCTGCGGGGAAAGTTTGTCGAGCCAGTAGCTTCGCCGCTTGGAGGCGAGGAGCTCGCGGGCCTGTACTTTTCCGTCGCGGATAATTTTTTGCGGATCGTCGCTGTTGACCGCGTCGATTCGCGCGATCGCCTCGGCGAGCTTGCGCGCATCGTCTGATTCGCCACCGATTTTTAGGGGATAGCCACCGCCACTCAGTGCCTCGGCGATTGCCAAACTCATGTCCTTGGGAATTTCCGCGTCGGCCCCCGGTTCCCCGCAGACATCGCCCACGGGGCAATATCGAAGCGCCCACCGCCTGAGCGTATCGGCGCCGGGGAGCCGCTCGACGATCATCGGAGTTTGTGAAACGGCGCGGACCAAGCCCCAACCGCGCAAGGTATCGATCCGCCGCATCACCTGTTCGCGGGGGATGCCCAGGGCCGTGCTCAAGCTGCCGGGGGTGTACGATTCAAAGGCCAGCCGGCAGACCAGATCTTTAAGAACAGGGTCTCCGAGCAGAGCGGCCAGGCGGTCGATTTCGAGACCGACGCAATATCCGCATTCATTGCCGTAACGGGGAAGGGACTCATCCCCCTTCGCGGCCGCGGCCGCGAATAAACAGACAATGGCAATGGCAACCTGCTTCATGAGCTTTCTTGGTTGCCCTCCCGTGGTCTCCGATTGCCGACGACCGGCGGAGAGTCAACCTGGTGCCTTGGTGTCTTTTTGAAAATGCGCCTCCGCGCATTTTTACGCGTCCGTTCCAGGCCGGTACCGCGAGTTTTCGAACAGTTCCCCTTGTGACGATCGCCTCATCGACCGACAACCTAGCACCGTGCCGGGCGGGATGTAAGGTGCCGCCGGGGTAACGCGGAAATGGTTTTTCGCTCTCCCGGAACCTCGGAGGGCCGAGGACAATTCCGCGCCCACGACACTTTATGACCAACCAGACGGGCGCGGCGCGCCGCCGGCTCCCTCCAACCCTCAACGCCCCGCGCGGACATAAGGGCTGCGCGAAATGTTTCATCACTGTCCCCGACCGCGGAGGGATCAGGGGAGCTTCATCCCAAAACTGACACCTGAGCCAGAATAAGCCGGGCCGATACCGGCGCCAATTCTCAGGGCGGCACAAAAGAAGCCCTGGGGTGGGGGTTTTGCGGTTTGGAGCGCCTTGCCGATGAGTTTCAGAGGCCGCCTGGACGGCAAGAAATCGCCACCCCCGGTAGTCGACCCCTGTCCTGGGACGGATCCGTTGTCAACGGTCAAGCAGACGAAATTCGTAAGAACGCTGGTGTCTGGGCTTCACCCACGCCTTGCTGCAGGAATACAAGAGGAACCTGGTGTGGCTTTGTATGCGTGTTGAAAGTCAATAGCGGTATCAAAAATTGAAGTTGTAGGAGATCGGTCTCTTGCCCACAATTTCTAACATGGCAGATAAACATGATCGTCAAAGGCGATTTCGCTCAACGTCATAAGTTCGGCAGCGATGCCCGTGCCAGTCAACTCCCTCTTGAGTTCATCGAACTTGTTTTTCAGCCGTGCCGAATCTTTCTGCATGACCGCCAAGGTCACAACATCCGGCCGTATTCGCTTCGCTACGATGACAAGTCGCGCTATCTGGATGTCGCGTCCCGAACTCTTGACTTCACAGATGTGTACCTTGCCGTCAACGACGCAAATCAAATCGGCCTCGTTGTCTGGGGATATGCGGTCGTTGTCTGGATATTCGACAAAAAGATCGTGAGGCCCACGGAAAAAGAACGTATCACGGACGTGCTGCCCGAGTTGGATCAGGCACCAGACCCGTGCTCCTTTAGTGCTTCACGGAGGAAGCCATTGAGACGGAAATCCCAAGGCTTATCAACTGGGGCGATTTGGTTTAATCCGCACACGTCGCAAGTGGATTCCGGTTGCAGAGTACCGATTTGAATCCAGTTCGAATGCAGGCAGGTACGGCAGCGCCACTCGTAACCTTGATAGAGCACGGATTGGGCACACAGCCATTTCACCGATTGGGGAAGCGACGCCTGGTCTTCCACAATCCATTCGTCTGGATTCTTAACTTGGCTTTTTTCGTGGATCTTACGTTCGTGTTCCACATACGGTTCGTGCCTTTTGCGCAGGTCGTTGAAACTCATTACTCGGAGCGGCATCCGGGCATGATGGGCCTCGCGCGCGACAACACTGCTAAGGCGGTCCCAGTCATCTTCGCTTTCGATTGTTTGTTCACAGAGCCGCTTTTTGAGTGTGCGCTTGATATGGTCGTGCCTGGCAGCCCCAATGGCGCCGCCGAGTTCACCGAAGACCTGTTTCCAGTATTTGTGAAGAAGTACAGCTCCAGCGTTCTGAAGTCCGTCGAAGAGTCGAAGGGCGCCGATTAGGTATCTGCCCTTGTCAGATGGACGTGACCAACTGTAAGGGCCTGACGGCGGGGCGCCGCGATCCTCGCGGGATGTAGGTGGCCAGTCACGACCATGAGAAAGCGCAAATTGGAATGCAGCCTCGTCGTTGGGAAGCGTGATCATCGGGGGGTCTTCCCCAAACTCGGTGAACAGCACTAGGAACCCCTCACGGGACGAACGCGGGAATCGGAACCGGCTGCCGAAGGGGCCTTCGTATGGCTTTCGGAACGCGCCATGCATCCGAAGACGTCCAGGCAACCGCCACTTGTGCTTTACGTTTGAGTACTGAGTGAGGTTGTTTTGGCGCTCAATGTCCAGGTCCAATGCCCATGTGCCCTCAGTCGCTCGGGATCGGACGGGGAGATCCTGAATATGACCAGGGCGGGCAACAGGCGGTCTGGCAGTAGTGCCGTCAGCCGGAAACTCCTTCCAAACAGTTGAGTTGTGGAAAGGGCGTCCTGTGACGAGGGCAACGGCCTTTTGCAACGCGTTTGCGCTGGGGACAATCCCGTCCAACGTTATAGGGTCTGCGACGTGATAAGTGTTCCAGGCATCGTCCGCGTTGAACCGTTCGCGCAGCCTATTTAGGTCATCTTTGCTGACACTCACGGACTTCAGTTCGACCCAAGGCGTGCTATTTGGCCTATTAACGCTGTTCCGCTCCTTCACGAAAGCTACAAACGCGGCAAAGAAATCAGCATTGTCCAGGCGCGACGGCGACACAATCATCGTGGTGAAATCGCGTCCGAGATATACAGGCGTCAGACTGCGTTCGTTCCAAAAAACAACCCGATCCGCGAAGGTATCCCCAACAAACAGGCTGAACGACTCGCGAAACCGATCTTGGATTTCAATTCTTGGAGCTGAGTTGGCCGCAAGCTGAGCTAAACCTAATACCAACCGCCCTTAACATTGACTTGTGCGAGCCCACGCTCTGAGGCCGATGGACATGATCTTCCAAGGTTGCTCGGTCAGGTTGTTCCAGGCTTGGCAAGAGGCCTCGACGATGGCTTCATAGGAGTCGAAGACACGATTGGAGAGCCAGTTCTGGCGGAGGTATTGCCAGACATTTTCGGCGGGATTGAGCTCCGGGGACTTGGGTGGCAAAGGCACGAGGGAGATGTTCTCCGGGATGCCGAGTTTGGCAGTGGTGTGCCATGCGGCTTGGTCGAGCAGCACGACGGCATGGGCGTTTGGGGCAACGGCCCGGCTGATTTCCTCGAGATGCAGGTCCATGGCTTCAGTATTGGCGCGCGGCATGACCAGCGCCGCGCCCTCACCGCGCTCGGGGCAGATGGCGCCGAAGAGATACGCCGAAGAGGTCCGTAGGTCCTTGACCTGGCGCGGGCGCGATCCCTTTGGGGCCCACTGGCGCACCAGGCTGTTCTTCTGGCCGACGCGCATTTCATCTTGAAACCAAACCTCGATGGGCGTGTCCGGTGGCTGTGCCGCTACGATTTTCGCCAAGTGTTCGGGAAAACTTTTTTTTAAATTCCTCCTGTGCCCGCGCATCCTGGCCGACGTGGCGCGGGCGCGCGGAAATATGCGAGAACCCGAGCGCGGCCAGCAGCTTGCCGACGCTCCGCTCGTGATAGTCCACGCCGAAGCGCGTTCGGATCAGTTGCTTGAGATCGATGCAGCGCCAGCGCACGACCCCATCCCGTTCGGGATCGGGACCGGCCTCGATAGCCCGCGAAAGCGCCGCCATTTGCGACGGCGTCAACCGACGCAACGCCCCGTTCGGCTTGCGGTCGATCAGACCGGCCGGACCTCCCGCGTTGAACCGGTGAACCCAGTCCCGCAACGTCTGTCGATCCATGCCGCCAATACCCGCCGCGCACGCTCGATCCATCCCATCGTAGATGGCCGCCATCGACAAAAGCCGTCGCGCCTGGTTCCCATCATCGCTCCGTGCCGCAAGAACACGGACTCTTTCAGCATCAAAGTCGTTTCGCAAAGGAATCGTTGGCATTGAACACACTCCCTTGTTGCCAACAACCTTGAATCACACAAAACCTGGCGTGTAAACCTTTGCGCGAGTCAAACTCTAGGGCGGTTGGTATTACTCTCGTGGGTGGCCGGGAGGAGGAGAGGGCCGGAACAGACGCAAAAAATGCGCGGACGCGCATTTTCGACCAGAAACTGATCCGTGCCGGCGAATATTTCCGCCAAGGGCCCGGCACCGGTGGGGTCGGCCGGGTAAAATCAATGAGTGCGGCGATAAAAAGCTAGATTTCCACTGCTAACTTCATTTATCGTTAAGCATGTTTTTATAACGCTTGACTTTGCACTTCGTGGGTTCCTTATTTTTCGGGAGCACGAGGATGATCATGGCAACGATGTACACGATAAAAAATTCTCGCCGCTGGCGCCCAAGGCCGGCGGACGCCGAATCGTTGCCAGCACGCGCGAAAACTTCGGGCAGCAATATTAGGTACGGATGTGGCGATGGTCTTCGACTTAGGCGCCCCTGAACGGAGGGCGGGTCGCGCCCGTTCGGGGAAGCTCCGTGATCACCAGGTCCGTCAACGCAAGCGAAGGAACCGTCACATGCTCGCAAGTACCGACAGCAACCGCGTTATCATATTCGACACCACACTGCGCGACGGCGAGCAATCGCCGGGCGCCTCCATGAACCTGGACGAAAAATTGCGCATCGCCGAAGTCCTGGAGCGCATGGGCGTCGACGTCATCGAAGCCGGGTTCGCGATCGCCTCGCGGGGTGATTTCGAGGCCATCAACGAAATCGCCAAGAGAACGACCGAGGCTACCGTGTGCAGCCTTGCCCGGGCCCACCGCAAGGACATCGACCGAGCCGCGGAAGCCCTGGAGCCAGCCCCCCGCAAGCGCATCCACACTTTCATTTCGACCAGTCCCCTGCATATGAAGTACAAATTGCAGATGGCGCCGGACGAGGTTTACGACGCCGTCGTCGACAGCGTCACCCATGCCCGCAATCTGTGCGACGACGTCGAATGGAGTTCGGAGGACGGCTCGCGTACCGAGCACGATTTCCTTTGCCGCACGGTGGAGGCGGCGATCAAGGCGGGCGCCCGCACCATCAACATTCCCGACACGGTCGGTTACGCCCTTCCGAACGAATTCGCCGACCTCGTCGCGATGCTGTTCAACCGGGTGCCGAACATCGACCAGGCGATCGTATCGGTGCATTGCCATAACGACCTCGGACTCGCGGTGGCCAATTCCCTGGCCGCCATCGCCGTCGGCGCGCGCCAGGTCGAGTGTACGATCAACGGTCTCGGCGAGCGGGCCGGCAACGCGGCCATGGAAGAGATCGTCATGACCATCGGGACCCGCCGCGACCTCCTCGCCTGGGAGACCGGGATCAAGAGCGAGCACATCATGAAGGCTTCGCGGCTGGTTTCGGCGATCACCGGCTTCGTCGTCCAGCCCAACAAGGCGATCGTCGGGGCCAACGCCTTCGCCCACGAGGCCGGCATCCACCAGGACGGCATGCTCAAGCACGCGGGAACCTACGAGATCATGACTCCCGAGTCGGTGGGTCTGACGAAGTCGACCCTGGTCATGGGAAAACACTCCGGCCGTCATGCCTTCCGCCGCAAACTGCAGGAATTCGGTTACGAGATCGAGGACGCGGCGCTCGACGACGCCTTCCGCCGATTCAAGGACCTCGCCGATAAGAAAAAGGACGTTTTCGACGAGGACATCATCGCCCTCGTGGACGATCAGGTGGTGCGCGCCGGCGACCGGATCGTGTTCGAGACGCTGCACGTCGTTTGCGGCTCGAGTGGTCCGCACAAGGCCGACGTCAGCTTGCTGATCGACGGTGACCGCAAGACCACGAGCGCGACCGGCAATGGTCCGGTCGATGCCACATTCAACGCCATCAAGACCTTGGTTCCTCACGAGGCGACGCTGCCGCTCTACCAGGTTCACGCCGTCACAGGGGGAACCGACGCCCAGGCCGAAGTCACGGTGCGGCTCGAGGAGAACGGACGCAGCGTCAACGGTCAGGCGGCCGATACCGATACCCTCGTGGCGTCCGCCAGGGCCTATGTGAACGCCTTGAACAAGCTTTTGCTCAAGCGGGAAAAATCGGCGCCCGCGGCGCTTTCCGCGTGAGCGAGCTTCGGAGATCCGCGATCCGGCCATGACCCGGGGCCGCCCGCGCGGCGATGAAGCGCGTCCCCTGATGCAAGGAGTGCGAGAAGACAAAGCGATGTTTTCCAGATTACTTGGCATGATGTCGGCGGACATGGCGATCGACCTGGGCACGGCCAACACCCTGGTCTACGTGCGCGGGCGCGGAATCGTGCTCAACGAACCCTCGGTGGTCGCCATCTACAACGATCACGGTAAGAAAGAAGTCCTGGAGGTCGGTGAGGAGGCCAAGCAGATGTTGGGGCGGACGCCCGGCAACATCGAGGCGATCCGACCCCTGCGCGATGGGGTCATCGCCGACTTCGGGGTTGCCGAAGTGATGATCAAGCACTTCATTCGCAAGGTTCACAACCGGCGCAGCTTCGCCAGCCCACAGATCATCGTTTGCGTGCCCTCCGGATCGACCGAAGTCGAACGGCGGGCGATCGAGGAATCGGCGGAGAGCGCCGGCGCCCGTCGGGTCTTCATGATCGAGGAGCCCATGGCGGCGGCGATCGGTGCCGGCCTGCCCGTGACCGAGCCGACTGGATCGATGGTCGTCGACATCGGCGGCGGCACGACCGAGGTGGCGGTGTTGTCGCTAGGCGGCATCGTTTATTCCCGTTCGGTGCGGGTCGGCGGCGACAAGATGGACGAAGCGATCATCGCCTACATCCGCCGCAACCATAACCTGCTTGTCGGCGAGGGCAGCGCGGAGCGGATCAAGAAGCAGATCGGCACCGCCTGTCCGCCCGAGGACGGCGACGGCGCACTCCTCGAAATCAAGGGCCGCGATCTGATGAACGGGGTGCCGAAGGAGTTGGTGATCAGCCAGCGTCAGATCGCCGAGAGCCTGGCCGAACCGGTGGGCGCCATTATCGAGGCCGTCAAGGTGGCGCTGGAACAAACGCCACCGGAGCTGGCCGCCGATATCGTCGACAAGGGGATCATTCTGACCGGTGGCGGGGCCCTGCTCGGTAATCTCGATTTCGTCCTCCGGCACGCGACCGGACTGCCGGTATCGATCGCCGACGATCCCCTGCAATGCGTTGCCTTGGGAACGGGACGTTGCCTGGAGGAGATGAAGACCCTGCGCCAGGTTCTGTACAAACATTACGGCGGGTAGAACATCGACGGTCCGAACTAATCGGTGTTTCTTGTCCCTAGGGAGCGCGTTTCGTGAGGATCCAGACCAGCCAAGTGAGGCGCTTTGCCATACCGGTCAAGGTTTGGCTCCAGCGTTTTGCTTTTTGGTTGCTGATCGCCACGGCGGCTGGAATCATGGCCCTGGGTCGCACCGAAACCGGCTTCACCGAACGTCTGCGGATGAACGTCATGGATTTCGCGGCTCCGGTGCTCGATCTCATTTCACGCCCCGTGGCCACGGTTTCCGACCTCGTCGATCGCACCGGCGCTTTCATCGACACGGCCGGCGAAAACGCCCGCTTGAGCGAGGAAAACGAGCGCCTCAAGCATTGGCGGCAGACGGCTCTGCGGTTGCAGCAAGAAAACGCCGCGATGCGATCGGTACTCAACGTGGTTGCCGAACCGCGCGCGACTTTCGTCACGGCGCGGGTAATTGCCGATTCGCGGGGCGCCTTTGTCCATGCCGTGCTGCTCAACGCGGGCGCCCGGGACGAAGTCAAAAAAGGCGAGGCCGTGGTGAACGGCGAGGGTATGGTCGGGCGGGTGATGGACGTCGGGAACCGAAGCGCCCGCGTTCTCTTGCTGACGGACCTCAATTCGCGGGTGCCCGTCGTCGTCGAGTCGACACGTGATCCCGCGATCCTGGCGGGCGACAACTCCGACCGGCCGGTGCTGAATTATTTGCCCATCATCGCGCGTGTCGCCGTGGGCGAGCGGCTCGTGACCTCGGGTCAGGGAGGCATGCTGCCGCCGGGCCTGCCGATCGGAGTCGTTTCGGAAGTCGCGGACGGTGTCGTACGGGTCCAACCCTTTGTTCGCTGGCATCAACTCGAATACGTTCGGGTCCTAAATTACGCCTTGCCGGGCGTGCTGCCCGCGACACGCCTCGCCGGGCCGGCGGGATCGATCAAGTGAAAGGTGCGATCAGGCCCCAACTCGAAAAGGCCGCGCGTAATTGCACGCCGGTGCTGCTTACTCTTGTCCTTGTGTTCTTGAACGTCATGCCGGTGCCCGTACCGGGGTACATCCCGGTAACGCCGATGTTGACGTTGATCTCGGTCTATTACTGGAGCATCTACCGCCCCGACCTGTTTCCCTTGGCGGCAACGTTCGGGCTGGGCATCGTCCAGGACATCCTCGGCGGCACGCCAGTAGGCATGACCGCCCTGGTGCTGCTCTTGGTCCAAGGCATCATCGTGAACCAGCGCCGTTTTTTTCTCGGAAAGACGTTCCTTGTCGTGTGGTGGTGTTTCATGTTGGTGGCGCCGGCGGCGGCGGTGACCAGTTGGGTGCTTGCCTCGCTCTATCACTGGACCCTGATCGCGCCCGAACCGCTATTTTTCCAAAACGTCATCACGATTCTTCTGTACCCGGGCTTTAGCTGGTTTTTCGCGAAGACGTACGCGCGGTTCGTGAGCAAGGCCTGGGATACCTAACGGGATGGGAAATAATCCCGGTTCGGAAAAACAGTTTTCGAGACGGGCGGCGATCCTCGCCGGAGGCCAAGTTACCCTCCTCACGGCCCTGGTGGGACGGCTCTATTTCCTCCAGGTCGTCGAATCCGATCAGTACAAGATGCTGGCCGAGGACAACCGCATCAATATGCGTCTTCTGCCGCCGCCCCGCGGGCGCGTCCTCGATCGTTTCGGCGAACCTCTCGCCTTGAACCGGCAGGATTATCGTGTCGTACTGATCGCCGAACAGACGCCGAGTGTCGAGGCGACGCTAGACGCCCTCTCGCAGGTGATCGCGCTCAGCCCCTACGAACGCCGCCGGGTCTTGCGCGAAGTGGCGCGCAATCGGGCCTTCGTGCCGATTACCGTGCGGAACGGCCTTTCCTGGTCGGAAGTTTCGCGGATCGAGGTCCACGCGCCCGATCTGCCGGGCGCCACGATCGAGGTCGGCCAAAGCCGGGCCTATCCGTTGGGACCCATGGCCGCGCATATCGTCGGCTACGTCGGCGTCGTCTCGGAAAGCGAGTTGAGCAGCGATCCCCTGCTGCGCTTGCCCGAGTTCCGGGTCGGGAAGAGCGGTACCGAAAAAGTCTACGATATCCGGCTAAGGGGCAGCGCCGGCAGCAGCCAGGTCGAAGTGAACGCCTTTGGTCGGGTCATCCGCGAGCTTCAGCGCCAAGACGGTCAGCCCGGGGATGATTTGGTCCTGACCATCGACGGTGGTCTCCAACGTTACGTGAGCAACCGTTTGGGCGAGGAAAGCGCGGCCGCGGTGGTTCTCGACATCCATGGCGGCGAGGTCCTGGCGATTGCCTCGACCCCGAGCTACAACCCGAACGACTTCAACCAGGGTCTCAGCCGTGCCACTTGGAGCGCGCTGCTCGGCGATCGGCGGACACCCCTCGTCAACAAGGCCGTCGCCGGCCAGTACCCGCCCGGGTCGACCTTCAAGATGATGGTGGTACTTGCCGCCCTCGAGGACGGTATCGTCACCACTGGGCACACCGTTTATTGCTCTGGACACATGTGGTTCGGGGATCGCCGGTTTCATTGTTGGAAGCGCGGCGGCCACGGCAAGTTGGCCATGTTGGAGGCGATCCAGAAATCCTGTGACGTTTACTTCTACGATCTCGCGCGGCGCTTGGATGTCGACCGGATCGCGGCCATGGCGCGGCGCTTCGGCCTCGGCGCGCCGACCGGAATCGATCTCCCCAGCGAAAGCGTGGGCCTGGTGCCGACCAAGGCGTGGAAAGCAGCCGCGCGCGGCGTTCCCTGGCAGAAAGGCGAGAACTTGATCATCGCCATCGGGCAGGGATCCTTGCTGACGACGCCCCTGCAACTCGCCGTCATGGCGGCGCGGATCGGGAACGGGGGCATCGCCGTTAGGCCCCATCTGTTGCGCGAGGTCCGTTCGGGCGAGGTGACCGAAACCATGACTCCGCCGGCCTTCGAACCAATCGGGGTCGCGAAGGCCCACCTGGAGTTCGTCAAGGAAGGGATGAACCGGGTGACCAATCATCTCGGCGGTACCGCGTATGGCGCCCGCATCACGCGGCCGGGGATGGAGATGGCGGGCAAGACGGGCACGGTGCAGGTCCGGCGCATCAGCAAGGGCGAGCGCATCGCGGGTTTGCGCAAGAACAAGGACAAACCTTGGGAAGAGCGGGACCATGCCCTGTTCGTGGCCTTCGCGCCCGTGGAGAAGCCGCGCTACGCGGCGGCGGTCGTCGTCGAACACGGGGGTTCGGGATCCAGGGTGGCGGCACCGATCGCCCGCGATGTCCTGATCGAGGCGCAGAGGCGGGTGCCCACCGAGGTCGCGACGCCGGAAGGGACCCCGGCACCCTCCGGCGGCGACGCGGGGTAGGGCGGTGGCGACCCGATCCGAACTCAAACGCGGTACAGCGCCCATCCTGGGCAAACTCGCCCAAATCAGTTGGACGCTGGTGACGCTTCTTTGCCTCACCGCTTGTGTTGGTTTCGTAATGTTGTACTCGGCCGCGAACGGTAGTTACGAACCCTGGGCCTGGCGCCAGATGGTACGCTTCGGGATCGGCCTCTTGCTGATGTTCGCCATCGCGATGGTTAACGTGCGCCATTTGCTGCGCGCGGCCTACCCGATCTTCTTCGTCGCCCTGGCGCTGCTTGTGGCGGTCGAATTCATCGGCTCCAGCGGCATGGGGGCGCAGCGCTGGATGGACCTCAGTATCGTCAGGATCCAACCTTCGGAAATCATGAAGATTGCCCTGATCCTCGCGCTCGCGCGCTATTTCCACGGCCTGACGGTCGAAGAGATCCAGCGCTTGCCGTCGCTGATCATCCCGCTTCTGATGGTCATCGTGCCGTCCTGGCTCGTGATTCGTCAACCCGATCTGGGCACGGCAGTGTTGTTGATGATGGAAAGCGCCGCGATTTTTTTTCTGGCTGGGATTCGGCTCTGGATGTTCGGGGCAGCGCTGGCGGCGACGCTCGCCGCGATTCCAATCGGGTGGCATTATCTCCTCGATTATCAGCAACAGCGGGTTCTGACCTTCCTCAATCCGGAACGCGATCCCCTCGGCGCCGGATACCACATTCTGCAGTCGAAGATTGCCCTCGGGTCCGGGGGTCTGTTCGGAAAGGGCTTTCTCGCCGGCAGCCAGAGCCATCTGAACTTCCTACCCGAGAAGCAGACCGATTTCATTTTCACGATGCTGGCCGAGGAGTTCGGTTTGGTCGGGGCGGTGACGCTGCTGGGCCTTTACCTGCTCATCCTGGCAATGGGTATCGCCATCAGTACGCGCTGCACCAGCCGGTTCGGGCGGCTCGTCGGCATGGGCGTCACCGCGACCTTCTTTCTTTACGTCTTCATCAACATCGCCATGGTCACGGGTCTGATCCCCGTCGTTGGGATCCCGCTGCCGCTGATCTCCTACGGCGGCACGGCGATGATAATGCTCTTGATCAGCTTCGGACTCCTGATGAGCGTCTACATCCATCGCGACGTCACCCTGCCCCGGCGCGCCGCACTATTGTGAGTGTCTCTTCCGGCCCGGGGGCAGGAACCGGGCGCTATCGACAACCCCCCCCGATTTTGTTATATCGCGGGCCGCGGGCGATTAGCTCAGTTGGTAGAGCAGCTGACTCTCGATTGGGAGCCCCGTCCGGAAACGGGCGGGTGAAAAGGCGTCAAATTCGGGGAACCCCTCCGGCCGCGGTCGAAGGCGATCCCGAGCCAAGCCCCGGGAATGCGGGGAAGGTGTAGAGACTAGACGGCGCCCACCTAACGGCCATGGGTCCAGGGTGAAGGGATAGTCCGGGCCACGAACCCCGAAGTTCGGGGGCGGCGAAAGCCGTGGTGGTGTCGTAATCAGCGGGTCCGGGGTTCGAGTCCCCGATCGCCCTCCAAACAACCATCTCCGTGGTCGGACCAACCGGCCAATTTACGCACGTCATTTTCGTGCGCACGAAGGAAAGGGGCGCCGAAAAGGCGCCGTCGAGATTGTTTTGGTGATCCCGGATTCGCGGGAGAGATTGGAAGGAAGAATTACCCTTGCGGCCGTTGCCCGGTTCTAACGGTCTGTTCGAAAACTCGCGGCGCCGGCCCTCTCCCCCTCCCGGCCACCCACATACTCTCGTGGGTGGCCGGGAGGGGGAGAGGGCCGGGACAGGCGCAAAAAATGCGCGGACGCGCATTTTCGAACAGACCCTAACGGATCGACCCCAACACTTGGGAACCAAGTGTTGGGGTCGGGTGAGTGATCAAGAACCTGGTGCACCGGCGCATTCACTTCGTTCACGCCCCCGTGCACCAGGCCTTTGTCGATGCATCAACTTTCCTAACTTCGGCTGTCGCCTCCGTTTGGGTCGATGCACTAGTTGACTTCGAAGGCGACGCTGTACGGGTGGATGTCGATCATCCACTCGCTCATCGTCCGTTCCATCTCCGGCGTGGCTTTCACGAAGCGCATGAAATAGATGGGTTCGGCGCGGCTGCGCATACGCGCCGCCAGCTTGTAGGTGCCGGGCTTCGAGACGGCTTCGCTGGGAATGGAGTAGTCCGCGTCCCGCGAAGACAGGGGCGGCAGGCTACGAGCTTCCATGCGTATGGTCGGCGTATGATTGATGACCGTGGTCGGGAACAGGAACGGCCTCAGCTGCGGCAACTGGTCGAAGTCGAAGGGGACGGGCAAATACATTTCCCGGTCGGTCCCCTTGACGTTCTGGGTCAGGAACTTGGTTTGTAGGTTGAACAACTGGTCGTCATAGGCAACCGTCCCCGCGGCGACGTCGAGCGAGTGGATGTCCGCCATGTCGCCAAGGCTGTCCACGTAACCCGTTTCCCAAACGTTCTCGCCGTCCGGATTGATCAGGGCCACGTTCAACCAGAGTTCCGGCTGGGCGCCCAGGGAACCCGAGGGGTAGTTGTGGCCGTTCTTAGTGTTGGTCACCGTGTAGGTGACGCTCAAGCTCTCGCCGACACCCGGCTTATCATTGAAGAAGGGTCCGTCGAGGCGCGAACCGTTGTTCATCACGGCCTCGCGCGACTCCCGTTTTTCCTCGAGCCTCTCCAAATTGACCTCGATGACCGCGCGCGCGTCCTCGCGGTCGAAGCTGTCGGCCCAGACCTCGGGGAAATCGTAATCCTCGCCGGATTCGTCCAGCGCTTCCTCGAATTCCTCGGTTCCCCAACCGGCACGGTAATCGAACTGGAGCCATTCTTGCATCGTCCAGGCCTCGGCATCCGGATTATGCGGGAATATGCCGGGGTGGGCGATTTGGATAACCGGGTCCGTAGAAGGCATGGTTGCCGTGCTTCGTCCCGGGATCGATCTCCACATTGTTGATCACCGCCACCGCCGCGGTGGCGTAGCCATCGGGGCGCCCGGGCACCTTGCCCATGTGACAGTCCTGGCAGCTGATGCCCTCCCCGATAGCCGGCGAGCCCCGGTATTGATCCACGACCACTTCGAGCTTGATCCCGATGTTCACCGCCACCTGGTGACAGCCATAGCAAAACGAGGATCCGTTATCTGACTTTGGAGGACACCGCTAGCATGAATCTTCGCCCCCCGATCTTCCGGGCTCGGGGCCACCTTGTAAAACCCCTTGTTGTCGACGACCTCCTTGACGCCCTCGCCCCCGAGCGGACCATATATCGGCTGATGAATATCGCCCGGGATGATCTTGCGTTCACCGTTCGGTTTGTTGTAGGTCGCTGCGACCCGGTGGCAGGTGATGCAGGTCACGCCCTCGCTCGATACCCGCGAACGTTCCCATAGCGGCTGCTCTCGCGCTTCCCCGAGAGTGGTCCCCACCGACTGGTGGCAACGGACGCAGAACGTCCCGATGGTGCCTTGGGTCAGGTCGCTGATCTTTTGCTCGAATTTGTGGAACATCGGCGAAACCGACGCGTAGGCGTGGTTCGACGAACTCCACTCATCGTAGATGTGCTGATGACACACCGCGCATTTCGAGGCGCTGGGGAAACCCTCCTCCGTCAACGGATCCGAATTCCATCGCCCAGGCACCCGAAACCCAGGCGAACATCGCACCCAAGAGGAACAAAATAATAAATGGACGATTAATCGCGTTCTTGGCCATCGTACAACCTCATTCAACTGGCTGGCGGAAACGAGCGTTCGCCGGTTTGCCAAAAAAGCCGGCGGGCAGGCGCTGCATCATTCACGTCGACATTTATACACTATGTGACGCGATCCCCAACCCGCGATGAATCGAGTCATATCGAACCACGCCGAAAATATCGGCGGAAGGGGACGCCCTTCTCCCAACCCGCAACGCCTTATAATTATGGCTGACGATTTACCATTTTGGCAATTGCCCCGCAAGGTTAGTCTATTTCCTCCGACCCGATTGTGACCGAGATCACACTCGGGTGGGATTTCCGCTATTTTCGTCTCTTTCCAGGACGGAATCCGATCCCTCCGGCACCTTGCCGGACGGCGGCAACGTGAGGGGCCGGCGGGGGTCGGTTGTTGGCTTCCCATTGGCCGCGCGATTAGCCCGATTCACCGGGATTTTGTGGCAACTGCAGGATCCTGAAGTTTCGGTATCGGGCGTCGTTGAATGGAAGCACGGAAAAATCTTCAACCTCGTGATCGCCGTCAGAACCCGGGCGATGTCCCATGCTCTGTTGAAAAAGGCGAGGCAGGCATGGTTGGGCTTCGAGGCTAGGCGGCCTCTTTGATGGTTTCAATGGCGCTTTTCGCTTTTGCCTTTTTCACGTGATCCTCGAGGGCAGCTCTGAGGATGGGGAGTTGCCGGTAGGCCTTGAGGCGACGGAGGTCTTTTGGGCTTCCAGGAGGCCGGCGGCGGTCCATCGCAAGGCCATCTCGGCGTTGCGCCAGCGCTTGACATTGTGCTGCACCATCCTGACCGTTCCCAAGGCATTCTCGATGGCGTTGGTGCAGGCCAAGGAGCGCCTGAGCTTGGGCGGCAGGCCCAAGCGGATCACGGTGAGGATCTCATCCAGGCCCTCCAGGATGGAAGCCGAAACGCCGGGGGCCTCGGTCTCCAGGCGGCGCGCCAGGTTCTTCATGAGGCGTTCGGCTTTCTCGGCATCGTCTTGGTCCCAGGCTTGCCTGAGCGCCTTCTTGACGCCGGCATGAAGGCTTTCGTCGAGGCGCTCGATGATGTTGCGGCCCTTGTGGACCTGGCAGCGCTGGAGGGCGGCCACCGGCCCGAAGGTCCGCTTGATCGCCTTGGAGAGCGCCTTGGCGCCGTCGACGATGAAGAGCCGGGGCACTTCCGGGTCGAGGCCGCGGGCGGTCAGGTTGTCGAGCAGCGCCTGCACCGTGGCGGCATTCTCCGTGGCACCTTCGGCCAGGCCTAGAACATGCTTCTCGCCCGCGCCGTCGATGCCAATAGCTGCCAGCAACACGTGATCGCCGACGTGCAGCCCGTCGATCTGGATGACCAGGAG
Organism: Alphaproteobacteria bacterium; assembly: GCA_965218865.1. GTDB lineage: Bacteria > Pseudomonadota > Alphaproteobacteria > JAAXGF01 > JAAXGF01 > CBDCME01. The sequence continues at coordinate 84,030 of CBDCME010000078.1, read as the reverse complement.
ATCGAGATCCGAAAGGTCGCTGGCCAGGAAGGCCTTCAGCTTCTTGCGCGTCATGGCCACGAAGCGCCGCGAGACCGCGGACTTCGAGGTCGCATCGCCCGCGCGTGCCGGCAAGTCGCCGCTGGCCTCGCCGGGCAGGCGCACGGCGCGCGCGTACTTGCGGGTCGAAACCGTAAGCAGCATGATGTTCATCGCCCAGGACTGCAAAAGCGCCGGGTCCGAGAGCAACTCCCAGCTCGGCAAGCTCATCTCCTTGCCCGCAAGATCGCGCACCCGCGGGCGCGTCAGCTTCACCTTGCCCCCGTGATAGGCAATCTCGCTCTGGGTTGTCCCCCAGCGATGGCCCTGCCGCTCGGCCGTGCGGGCGTGGCGCGCTCCGCAGAGCACCTCGCTATCCTCGTCCAGCATCTCGCCCAGGGTCTCCACCCCGGCCAACAGGCAAAAGCGATCCACGCTCATGCGCAGATCATCAAAAGCCTCCGGCAAGGCCGGCGGCAACAGCGGAAGCGGGATCTCCAACAGTTTCGAAAGGCGGCTGTTCCGTGTAGGCTTGGTCATGGCGTCGTTCTCCTTGATGGATTCAACACCCAGAGCCTAACGGTTCCAGGCGAATGACGCCTACCTCACTTTTTCAACATCAGCCGAGACATTGCCGGAACCCGAGTGAGTTCCCGATAATACGCCTCGTTGAACGGCATTGAACCGACAACAGGAGACAAAACCGCCAACCGTCACTCAAGGGGAATAACCATGAACACGATGCAATTATCGGTCTTCGGCCTTCAATTTCCGACCTTCGGCGCCATCACCGCCTCGGCGTCGATCTGGCTGTTCGGAATTTTCGTTCTTTGGACGATTTCATAACGCCCCGCCCCCACCGTGGATCCCCAACCCTACCCGACGAACGGTGCCAGGATCGCCGAAACGCCGGCCGGAAGCTTTACCTCTCCAGCATCGATGCGTTAGCCTGACCCGGCGCACCCGTAGCTCAGCTGGATAGAGCGCTGCCCTCCGAAGGCAGAGGCCGTGAGTTCGAATCTCGCCGGGTGCGCCAATGATTTCAATGACTTAGAGGATTTCGAGAAGGCCGAAAAATGGCGTTTGTCCGCTGAATGTCCGCAGAATGAATCAGCTTTGAAGCCTGAAAACTAGAACCTATCCAGAACATTTGGGTCAGCGTACCTGACGCAGGGGTGATTTTGGGCGTCGAGCCCGCCGGAGCGTGAACGGCGTGAACATTGCCGGAACCGGCCCGACCTTACCATGAACGTCATGGACCAAGTTCATTCCGGCAACCTCTTTGATCTCGGCATTTTCGAAGCCTGAACCCCGTCAGGGCGGCATCACGCAGCCGGTTCGTCGCCGAGGGTCATTGTGCTCTTATGGACAAATGAAGCTTACCTTGCCGTGCGAATCGATGTAACAGGGGCATAGGCGCACTTTGGATGAAGGGGGATTATCATGAGCAAGACAGCCTTTATCGATCGAGTGGCGAAGAAGGGGAGTCTCAGCAAGGCCGAAGCCAAGGGCGTTGTCGAACTGGTCTTCGGGGAAATCGAGGCTGGTCTGAAGGCTTCGAAGAAAGAGGGGTCTTATATGATCGGGACGCTTGGCACGTTTTCGATTATCAAACGAAAGGCGCGCATGGGACGCAATCCCCGGACGGGTGATGCGATCAAGATCAAGGCGTCCAAGAGCCTGAAGTTCAAGCCGGCAAGCAACCTCAGGGCGGCGGCTGGGTGTTAAATTAGGGGCGCGTTGTTCAAAACCAAACAGGGGGATGCTCATGACAAACGAGCCGAGGTCTCCGAACGTGTTGTCGCTGGTCACTCAGATCGTCAGTGCACACGTCGTCATTAACGCTGTGACCGTTTCCGACATGCCGAAGCTTATTTCCGATGTGTACACCGCGTTGGCAAGATTGGGATCGGAACGAGAAACCGAAGAACGGCCTGCACCGGCCGTGCCGATCAAAAAGTCGATCACGTCCGACTATCTCATTTGTCTGGAGGATGGAAAGAAACTCAAAATGCTGAAACGGCACCTGCGGACGGCTTTTGGCATGACAACGGCGGAATATCGCGAGCGGTGGGGGTTATCTGAAGATTACCCGATGGTGGCTCCCAACTACGCTGCTGTTCGCAGTGCATTGGCCAAGAAGATTGGGCTTGGCAAAAAGCGCGGGCCGAAGCGAAAACGGAGAAAGTGATCCTCGGACTGCCACGGCGACTGCTTGCGAGTTCCAAAACCGATAAGTCCGTTATTACAGGCCGATGCCGTCGAGCCAAGCTTGAAAGAAACGCGTTCCGGCTTTTCCGAGCGCCGATCCAAACCGCGCGGTATCCGTACGAAGCTGACTGACCGTCACCCCCTTGGTGGACTCGATTTCAAGCGTATGGCCGATGAGCCAAGGCTCGATTCCGTCTGTTCCGACCTCTGCATGAAACTGGAGTGCTAGGCACTTTTCGCCGATGCTAAACGCTTGGTTCCGACAGGCGGCCGTGCTGGCGAGAGAAGGGATACCTTGTGGTAGATTACAAACTTCTCCATGCCAATGCAGCACACGAACGTTCTGCAACTGTGCAAGCGGCGAGATTGCTCCTGCCGTAGTCAGTTGCAGCGGCATCCAGCCAATCTCCTTCTCGGGGCCCGGGCCTACGGTTCCTCCGATGGCCTTCGTCATGATCTGTGCGCCAAGACATAAGCCGAGGGTCGGCTGGTCTTTCGCAATTCTTCTCGACGCCAGGGCGATCTCTTTTTTGAGAAGCGGATAGTTGACGATGTCGTTGACGCTGATCGGACCACCAAGAATAACGAGCAGATCGGCGTCGGCCCCGCTTTGAAAGTCAGCGGCCCATGCGTCTTGATAGAGGATCTCAAAACCTCGCGCCTCTAGTATAGAAGCGAGCAGGCCGAGGTCCTCGAAATGCACATGGCGAATCGCTGAGACGCGCTTGTTCATGGCCTGCCCCCGTTAGCCGTCGCCGCAAAGACGGTTTCGTGCTTTCCAGCCATTTCAACGGCCCTGGCTCATTCCGGGTTCGGGTGCCGGAAATGATGATAGTACGTTTGTCGTCCACGAGCGAAGCCTTCTGCCACTGTCTGGAACGTGGTAGCGTTCTCCTGGCTGAAGATGAGCAACGGAGCGAGGCATGCGGGAGATTGTCAACGGTATCCTGACGTGGTCGTGGTTTTCGGAACCTCACGGATATGACTTCAACGGCCATATTATTCGCGATCCCGGCGGCAACATCTGTGTTGATCCTGTCGAGCCGACTGAGGGTGACCTCGAAACCATCGTCCGCGAAGGCGTCACCCGGATTCTTCTGACCAACCGCAATCATTCGCGAGCGGCCAACCGGGTACGGGCGCGAACGGGTGCGCAAACGGCCATCCACGCCGACGATGCGGATCGTGCCCGAAGCCAGGATACGGATATCGACGACTACTTGACCGTCGGAGACCAGATTGGGCCGTTGGAGGTCATCGGTGCGGCGGGAAAGTCACCAGGGGAGGTGACATTGTTTTGGCGCGACCGCGGGATCTTGATCGTCGGCGACGCGATCATCGGCAACCCGCCGGGCCGGTGCGGGCTTTTGCCGGAACGCGTAATGGATAACCCGGCTCGCCTGCGGAGCAGCGTGCGCACGCTCTTGGACCTCGACTTCGACACCCTCCTTGTCGGCGACGGCGAGTCCATACTTCGGGATGCCAAAGGCCGTCTGGAAGAGCTGACCGAGACGTTTCCCGATTCGATCCGCTAGCGGCCGCCCGCCTGCGTTGTCGTCCCGATGCGACCCGAGGCGTGGGCCTGACGGTGGGCACCTGTTAATATCACTCTCATAGCCGACTCCACCGTGCCGGTGATCGTCGCGATGAGGCGTCAAGCATTTTGAAGAACGACCGCCATTGTGTCATTCCATTGGTCATTCGCGGGTGCAAATCAAGGCGGATTCACTCCGTTCCAACCCTGCGTGATGATCGGTGTTGGATGTGAATTGCCTGCGGCTATCCTCGCAAGCGAAACCAATTCCTCCGCCAGGGGATAAAGGTTGATCGTATCTTCCCGATTGTAGGCGAGCAGCCGGTCAAGCGCGGTGAGATCACCGTAACTTTCGTAGCGCCGCCACAGTTTCACGGCTATGCCTCGTCGCTGCAATCGGCTATCAGCTCGTTCGATCCGGAATATTGCCTCCAACACTTTTAAACCGGCCTTCATATTCAGCTCTTTGGCAAAGAGGTAGAGGTCGATGATTGGCATTTTGGGCGGAATCGCTGTTGAAAATTCCCGCCTGAGCCGGGGCACATCGAAAAATCGTCCATTGAAGGTGATAAGCATCGCGCATCCGTGAAACGCGGTTTGCAATGCGGGCTCGGACAAATTGCGCCCCAGCACGTAGCTCTCATGCTCCATCGGCCAGTCCCTCGAGCGGTAAAGGCCAATGACGCAGATTTGCCCGTTTATGCCGGTCGTCTCGACATCGAGGCACAGCGCACGATGTTTCAGTTTCTCGTACAGGCCGCACCAATAAAGGAATTTATGGATCATATCGTGAGCGATTATTTTAGCGATATAAAAAGTTTTTGCTCGAATTCGGACATGTGTTAATAAATAAAGTCGCTTCTAGAACGAAAAAATTAGATCTTTATGATAGCGACGCGGCGATATCGTTTCAATAAAAGCTTTTCATTGCCAAGTTCTGCTTTGATCTGAGCCGAAAGAAAAAGATATATTCGAAAGGATTATCCCGATGGTTCCGGGGACACCATATGTTGATGACATGAGGCGCGGGGCATGGCAGGAACAAACAAAGAACATTCAGCCTCGAAGGTGCCACCATGTCCGATTTTCCGCGCTCGCTCATTGCTTTTCAGCGGCGTTTCCCAGACGAGACGGCCTGCGCCGTCTATCTCGCTGATGTGCGCTGGCCGGATGGGTTTTGCTGTCCGGCATGCGGTCATGGGCGGGCCTGGCGCCTGGAATCCAAGCCCTGGACGTATGAGTGTCACCACTGCGCCCGGCAAACCTCCGTCAAGGCGGGGACCGTCATGCACGGGAGCAAGCTTGGGCTGACAATCTGGTTTTGGGCCGATTACCTGATGGCAACCCATTCGAACGGGATTTCCGCTTTCCAGCTTTGGCGACAACTGGGTCTCGGTTCGTATAAGACGGCGTGGCTGCTGTGTGCCAAGTTACGCCGCGCCATGGTCGATCCCAAACGCTCCCCCTTGTCCGACCTGGTGAAAATCGACGAAACCACGATCCACCATCGGACCAAGAATGATCCCCCCGCTGGCGGCTGTGGCCGTAGCCACATGGGCAAGCTGCTCATCGCCGGCGCTGTCGAGGTCGTCGATGAGAGGCCGGGTCGCATCCGCCTTGCCAGCATTGACGATTTCTCCGCCACGAGCCTGCTAGCATTCATGGTCGTCAACCTCGCCCCCGACAGCACCGCCAAAACCGACGGCTGGTCCGGCTACACCAATTCTTCCGGTGTCAACCATGACCCCCATGTCATCGGCCCAATGGCGGCTCATCTTGTTTTGCCTTGGGTTCACCGCATCTTTTCCAACCTGAAAACCTGGGCGCTGGGTGTCTACCACGGATTGCGAACGAAACACCTGCAGTCCTACCTCGAGGAGTTCGTCTTCCGCTTCAACCGACGCCGAACACGTCCCGCCGCTTTCCGATCCCTGCTCGGCATCGCCACCCAAATCCAACCCGCAACCTACAAAATGTTGATCTCACCGGAGCCAACGGGATAAGCCTTATATTCGATATGATCACATCCTACGTGCACTACAAACCTTAAATTTGGCAACGAGTTTTTGAGAGGATGTGAAAGAAAGAGAGGAACACTTTGAGGATTTTTTGGAACAACACGAATCTCAAAATAAGGAAATAGCCGCCGAATTTTTCCGATTGATTCAGGCAACCGACGTCGAGTTGCGCGAAACCATCTCCTACCTCATTCGAAAACGCGAGCGTTTGCGCGCCCGGGAATTGAGGAGGCTTGAGGCGGAATCAGCGAAGCTGCTGGTAAGGCTTAAAGACAACAAACGGTGCCAGCTGATCGAGGAGATTTCGTGCTTCAAGGAAATCCTCGGGTTGCAGCGACGTTTGCTAAAAAAGCGTGATCGCCATGGGGAGCGGGAATAAGATTTACCACGGCGATTGTCTTGGGATCCTACGCCAGTTTCGAGACAACTCGATGGACTGCATCATCACCGATCCGCCTTACTCGGGTCTGCGAAACAAAAGCCGGGGGAGTCGATTTCGTCAGACAGAGAATCTGATCCATTACGACGATCTCAGCGAACGGGCATTCCGAATTGTCATGAAGCCCATCTGTTGCGAGCTTTATCGGCTTTGCAGGATCGGCGGCCATTTCTATTGCTTCACCGACTGGATGCAGCTGCGGAACATGATAGATTGCATCGAGCTCGCGAGCTTTAAGCTCGTCAACGTGATTTGCTGGGATAAAGTTCATTTTGGCACCGGGCGCGGATACCGTCCCCAGTCGGAATACATCGTTCTTTTTTCAAAAGGTCTGCCGAATTCGTTCCACCTTACGAACGTCGGCAACGTCATTTCCGTAAAGCGGATTTATAAAAAACGACACCCGCACGAAAAGCCGATCGATCTGCTGAAGATTCTGATTCGAAACTCAACAAACGAGGGCGATGTCATTTTGGACCCGTTCCTCGGATCAGGCAGCACGGCCGTGGCTGCAAAGTTGCTTGGAAGAAAGTACATCGGCATTGAACTGAAGAAGGAGTTCATCGCTGTCGCGGAGTCACGGCTGAGGGACGTTGCGTAGCTTTTCACGGGACACAGGACATGATGGAACCGGACAGCGATCCGATCTTCGTCATTGTGCCAAATCCATATGACCAATCGCGACACCGAAGAAAATTTGAGGAAACTCGTTCCCATCGACCCGAAGTTACTAATATCACAAAATAATACCTGACATATTGATCGGACTGTGCTATACATGGTGCATGGAAGCGCGTGACTTTCGTGGCATTGGTCGGGCGGCGCAGGAGGAACTCCGGCGTCGGGCGATCGTGCTTGTCGAGCAGGGTGGATCGAGCCGGGCCGAGGCGGCCAGGGTTGTTGGCGTGCAGCGGCAGACGGTCAACATCTGGCTCAAGCGGTATCGCGAACGGGGCGAGGACGGCCTCCTGGATGGTCGTCGGGTTTCCGGACGCAAGGGCAAGGGGGCGCTGACCACCGAGGAGGGCCGGCAAGTCCGCCGCTGGATCGCCGACAAGACGCCCGATCAGCTCAAACTGCCGTTTGCATTGTGGACGTCCCGTGCGGTGCGCGAGTTGATCGAGCGCCGGTTGGGCAAGCGCCTTGGCCTGTCGACCGTCCAGCTCTACCTGAAGCGCTGGGGCATGACCCCGCAAAAGCCGCTGGCGCGCGCCAAACAACGCTCGCCCGCCGCCGTGGCCGCCTGGTTGGAGCGCGACTACCCGGCGATCGCCGGGCGCGCCAAGCGAGAGAGAGCCGTCGTCTACTGGGGCGACGAGACCGGCATCTCCAACCAAGACCAGATCGGCCGCAGTTATGCCCCAAGAGGCCAGACGCCGGTGGTTGGCCGGACCGCCAAGAAGATCTCCAAGAGCATGATTTCGGCCGTCTCCAACCGCGCCCTGATGCGCTTCATGCTGTATGATGGGGCGCTTAACGTCGATCGCTTCATCATCTTCCTGCGGCGGCTGATCAAGGACGCAAAGCAGAAGGTGTTCCTGATCATAGATAACCTGAAGGTGCACCACGCCAAGTGGGTCAAGGCCTGGACTCTGAGCCATCGCCACGAGATCGAGCTGTTCTACCTCCCGGCCCCCGAGTGCAACCCGGACGAATACTTGAACAACGATGTCAAGCAGAAGTTGCGCCAAAAGCCGCAGCCCGGCACCAAGGACGAACTGGACAAGAATACCCGCGCCGTCTTGTGCGCAATTCAGCGTTCATCGGATCGAGTGCGCGGTTACTTCCGGCCCCACCCCGTCAAATACGCCGCCTGATCGTCAGGTATCATATTAGGATATTAATAGCCTGGCGTAGTTGGCTCTATTATCTTTCCGGCGAAGGCGAAGAACGTGACCTCGCTTCCGATCTGATCGACGTGTTGGCGTTTCAGAAAATTCGCAAGGATTATCGCAAACGGATTTTTCTCGATCCACCGCCGCCTTCCGTTTGTGAAGGAATTTACCGACTTGGAACCGTGATCTATCCCCCGGGAAATCGATACTGCCGTTTCGGTTTACGTGAGGAGGAATGGATCAAGCATGTCCTGATCACGGGGATGACCGGAACCGGAAAAACGAATCTCATGTTCCAAACCCTGCGCGAGCTCCGACGACACAACAAACCGTTTGTCGTTTTTGATTGGAAACGAAATTACCGGGACCTCCGTCAGTTGCCGGAATTCAAAACCATGGCCGTGTTCACGGTAGGAACCGACGTTGTGCCGATGCGTTTCAATCCCCTGATTCCACCCCCGGGGACCGCTCCAGGCCAGTGGTTGATGAAACTCGTCGATGTTCTAAAACATGCGTACTTCGTCGGCGAAGGTGTTGAGTATCTTTTGCGCGAAGCGATCGACCAGGTATACGAGCACTGTGGATTCTTCGACGGTTCGTTCCGCGACACCCCGACCTTCTTTGCTGTGCGTGACTACATCACGAAAAAACATCTCGTGGGAAGGATGATGTTGTGGAAAGCGTCCGCCGTCCGGGTTTTGGAAAGTTTGTGTTTCCGCCACGGGCTTGGCCCCGTCGTGAACGCGGATACAGGTTTAGATACCGGGCTGCTCGATAAATTTGTCGTGATGGAACTGGATACGCTTTCCGACTCAGACAAGGTGTTCTTCACCGAGGCTGTGATTCTGTGGCTTTACGAATATTGCAAGAACGAGGGCAAGCGGGAAACGTTCAAGCACGCCCTTGTGATCGAGGAAGGACATCACATTCTTTCTCATAAGAAAGAACACGCCGAGGGAGTCGAGACGATCATGGAGACGTGCCTCAGGCAACCGCGTCGACTTAAGTGGTTTCTGCTCAAAGCGCATGAGCGCGGCAGTCCGATGGGGTACGTGTTGCACCGCGATGGTCAACGGGTTGGCGACATCAAACGGTCGTTCGTGACGGCGCGTAGGCGTGCGGGACTGAAAGATGTGACCCCGCACACGTTGCGTCATACCGCTGGGACGTGGATGGCGCAGCGGGGTGTTCCGCTATGGGAGATTGGTGGCTTTTTAGGCCACAATCATGAGCGGACAACGGAGCTGTATGGGCATCATCATCCGGATTATTTGAGGAAGGCGCGGGAGGCGCTGGATTGAATTTTGAGGGATTCTTCTTGGGATCCTTCTGTAAGACAGAGGCCTCAAGTTCAGCTCAATTCAAGCGCACTTGGCGAAAACCGCCGTCATCACAAACCATTGAATCGGATAGGGTCGATCCGCCATTCGCTGCGGTAGCGCTGCCCATCGCCTCGTCGTGGTTCCTGGTTTTGCGCTGGCCCGACGCGAGGTGCAGTCCCACGACCAGCAGGTCGTTTTGCGGCTCGCCCCGATACCTGAACGCGAAGTGCCCGACGAGCGGGTCACGGGCGAAGATGTCCTTCCCCTGGACCTTCTTTCTCGGAATCTCAATCTCCGTGACGCCGTTCCGCTGGACAAACCGCGTGTCGTAGACGAACGCGTTTCGCTGTGCCCCACCGGAGCTGGCGACGTCGTACCGGAAACTTGAGCCGAGGTCCGCGACGAGGGCATCCAGCTCCTCGGACCTGGCCTGGTTCCCCGACTCGGTCCCGTTGATCTCGTTCAGGACGAGCAGCTTGATGTCCAGGCGAGTCCTGATGGCGTCCGCTATCTCGGAGACCTCGTCCGGCGTACGCGGCAGGTAGGTTGGCCCGCCGGAGGACCGGTTCTCAGGGAAGCCGCTCGTCTTTCGGAACTTGAAGTGCTCCAGGTTCCAGGTGCCGACGCGGTAGCACAGCCCCGGCGGGATCTCGGAGGCACCGACGACGGACGCGATGTACCTACGCGTAATCCAGGCGGAGTTCCCCGCGTCATCCGTCACCTCGAGCCAGCCGGTCGCGCGGTCGCGGCCCGTCACCTCGACGACGGCCTCGCCGGGGATCCTCAGGCTGACCGCGTTGTCTCCCGGCTCGGGGTGCCCGGGGATGCCGACGGAACGCGTCACCAGCGCGACCCGGTCACCAACCTTCTGCGCACCAAATGGTAACGCCGCGAGAAAGGCGATCGTGGCCACGACGGCCGTGAAGACTCGCATGTTCCACCCAGACCAAGGCAACTGACTCTGGTGAGAATCTAACGCCGCTCCGTGGCCCTGGCTACGAATCGATTCGACAGGGACTTCCGCTGCGGAGCGGGAGATCAGTCGCTTTACATCTGTCGCGACGGGGAGCCGACGGTGAGTTCGCGACGAGGAGACGAGACGACCTTGTTCCGCCTCCCGGTTTTAAGCGGGCGTACGCGGCTCGAACGGCTGCTTAGGACAAAAGCGGCCGTGACCAAACGCGGCCCCCTACGGCCGAGTCTAGCCAAGAAGCGACATTCCATACCCACCGATAGCCTGCGTCGCCAACGTGTTTTCGGCTCTCACTGCGTTGGTGGCGCGGGCCCGATACCCTATTTATACCAATCGCCCTAGAGTTTGACTCGCGCAAAGGTTTACACGCTAGGTTTTGTGTGATTCAAGGTTGTTGGCAACAAGGGAGTGTGTTCAATGCCAACGATTCCTTTGCGAAACGACTTTGATGCTGAAAGAGTCCGTGTTCTTGCGGCACGGAGCGATGATGGGAACCAGGCGCGACGGCTTTTGTCGATGGCGGCCATCTACGATGGGATGGATCGAGCGTGCGCGGCGGGTATTGGCGGCATGGATCGGCAGACGTTGCGGGACTGGGTTCACCGGTTCAACGCGGGAGGTCCGGCCGGTCTGATCGACCGCAAGCCGAACGGGGCGTTGCGTCGGTTGACGCCGTCGCAAATGGCGGCGCTTTCGCGGGCTATCGAGGCCGGTCCCGATCCCGAACGGGATGGGGTCGTGCGCTGGCGCTGCATCGATCTCAAGCAACTGATCCGAACGCGCTTCGGCGTGGACTATCACGAGCGGAGCGTCGGCAAGCTGCTGGCCGCGCTCGGGTTCTCGCATATTTCCGCGCGCCCGCGCCACGTCGGCCAGGATGCGCGGGCACAGGAGGAATTTAAAAAAAAGTTTTCCCGAACACTTGGCGAAAATCGTAGCGGCACAGCCACCGGACACGCCCATCGAGGTTTGGTTTCAAGATGAAATGCGCGTCGGCCAGAAGAACAGCCTGGTGCGCCAGTGGGCCCCAAAGGGATCGCGCCCGCGCCAGGTCAAGGACCTACGGACCTCTTCGGCGTATCTCTTCGGCGCCATCTGCCCCGAGCGCGGTGAGGGCGCGGCGCTGGTCATGCCGCGCGCCAATACTGAAGCCATGGACCTGCATCTCGAGGAAATCAGCCGGGCCGTTGCCCCAAACGCCCATGCCGTCGTGCTGCTCGACCAAGCCGCATGGCACACCACTGCCAAACTCGGCATCCCGGAGAACATCTCCCTCGTGCCTTTGCCACCCAAGTCCCCGGAGCTCAATCCCGCCGAAAATGTCTGGCAATACCTCCGCCAGAACTGGCTCTCCAATCGTGTCTTCGACTCCTATGAAGCCATCGTCGAGGCCTCTTGCCAAGCCTGGAACAACCTGACCGACCAACCTTGGAAGATCATGTCCATCGGCCTCAGAGCGTGGGCTCGCACAAGTCAATGTTAAGGGCGGTTGGTATAAGTAGTCGTCCGTGAAGAACCCTGATTTCAAGCTGAAGCGGCGATTGGGTTTGCGGTGGGGTGCGAGATGTCGCTGAGGAGCGCGGCCAGGATTTGGACAAACAAACGCCTCAGCCATTTGAGGACAAGGCGGTAGTTGTAGCCGGCGCCGGCGAGGATGGCGTTGATCTTGTCGCCGTCGCGGCCTTTGACGTGAAGCGTTCACAGAGCCTGCTGGTCGACCGCCGGGCGCGCCGCGCCAAGAGCGACTGCATCGACGCCGAGGGTATGCTGCGCGGGCTGATGGCGTACGCGCGCGGCGAGCGTCACGTGTTCGCGGTGGTGCGGGTGCCGTCGTTCGCCGAGGAGGACTTCAAACGCCTGCACCGCGAGCGCCAAGAGCTGGTCAAGGAGCGTACCCGTCACGTCAACCGCATCAAGGCGCTGCTGGCAGGCCAGGGGATCTACGGTTTCCAGCCGCGGCGCGCCGACGCCGTCGCCCGCCTGGCGGAGCTGCGAACCGGTGACGGGCGCGTGCTGGCGCCCAGGCTCGATGCCGAGATTCGCCGCCAGCTCGAGCGCCTCGCCCTGGTGCAAATCATGATCGGCGAGGTCGAGCGCAACGCGCTGTTCGAGCCAACGACGGTCTCCGAGGGCCGGGACAAGATGCAGCTTCTGGTCCGGCTCAGAAGCATCGGGCCCGAGATCGCCAGCGTCCTGGCCAGCGAGGTGTTCTATCGGACTTACGGCAACCGGCGCCAGCTCGGCAGTTATGTCGGGTTGACGTCGAGCCCGTACAACAGCGGCGCCGTGACCCGCGACCAGGGCATCTCCAAGGCTGGCAACCGGCGGGCGCGCACGACGATGATCGAGCTTGCTTGGCTATGGCTGCGCTACCAACCCGACAGCGCGCTCAGCCAATGGTTCCGCGAGCGCGTGGGCGGCGCCAAGGGCCGCCTCAAGCGGATCATGATTGTTGCCTTGGCGCACAAGCTCCTGGTGGCGCTGTGGCGCTATCTGGAGACCGGGTTGGTCCCCACCGGCGCCGTCCTCAAGGTTTGACGGAAAAAAACCAAAAACCAGGGCCGGCGCAACCGCGACGAGCCCGAGAAATCCAAGGTGGATGTGTGACCGTGTCTCCCCGTGGCTGCAAGACGCCGCTTTCACAGAAAGGTCCCATCCCCTTGGAGCCCCGGCGTCCTCGCCCGTGCACGAGGGATTTTGGTTCCGCACCCCGAGCGGTGCGACCGGATATAAGGTTATGCGCGATCGCGCATTCGGCACGCGGGGCTCAGCCTTGGATCGACCCGCATCCTCACCGCCCTCCACCACCATCCACCCCCCGTGATGCAGTCCAATAAAAAACCACATTGACAAAACCCGCCTCATATTAAGGGGAGACCATGGGCTGGGTATACCGGCATCACCAGGGCCAGGAAGCTGGTTGTCTTGGTCGGCCAAAAGAAGGCTGTCGGGATGGCCGTCAAAGGGAAGGTCGAGACTCGAAGGTGGTCGAAATTGGCGGAATGGATGGCTAAATCACCCCGCTGAATGTCGGCGTTCCACCCAGAAATTGGGATAGGGGCGCGCCTCGCGGCGCCGCCCCTGGCACTGTCAAGTTAACCGCTAGCCGTACCTGACGCAGGGGCAATTTTGGGCGTCGAACCCGCCGGAGCGTGAACGGCGTGAACATTGACGGAACCGGCCCGACCTTACCATGAACGTCATGGACCAAGTTCATTCCGGCAACCTCTTTGATCTCGGCATTTTCGAAGCCTGAACCCCGTCAGGGCGGCATCACGCAGCCGGTTCGTCGCCGAGGGTTCTGCCAATCGCACGCGCGGATGCAAACGATATTGTCAAGCAATTTGCCACGGCACGAAGGTCGTTTAAGAGGGAGATCAGGGAGGAGATCAAGCGGGACAAGAAAAACCCGAAGAACGTCGCGGACGTGCCGGTCGACGATTTTATCCTTGGCGAGATGGGATCGGAACTCACCCAGCTTTGGTTGATCCGCACTTTGGAGCAAACATTATCTCCGACGTTGCCCGGCATCTCCAATATGGATGGCGAGGCTACCCGCATTAAATGGGGATTGCGTCAACTGACTATGAACAGGTCACGTTAACTTGAGAATGCCAGCGCTATTCCTTCTCCTACTGTTTACCAAGCGTGGAGCAGAGATCGTTGGCGAAGGCGCTGGCGGCGATGGAAAGCGATCGAAGATGATTCGCGCCCAGTGCGAGCTCGACTTCCGGGAGCTTCCGATCAAAAACAGGAATCGCTTTCAATGACTTGTTGGTCCAGGTGCCGCCCAGTGCCATCACCTGAAAACATATGCCATCTGTGCGTTCCACCACGGATTGCATCAGTTCTACTGAATTTGTCGTTAGGAAGTTTGACAGTGTTATCTCGGCTTCTGCGAGAGCTTCGTCCAAGAGGCGTCGGCCGCCAAGAGAGTGATCGCCCAGCGCAACGGGAAAGCCTAAGCAATCGCTCAGCTGAATCCTTTGGCGGGACGCCAGAGGATGACTGGACACAACGAAAGCGTGTAAAACATAGTGGACGCTCGCGAGCGTCCGAAACCGTTGCGTTTTGGGTGGATTAAGCGCCAGACCCAGTTCGCAGCGATCCGCCAGCACGGCGTTGACAACACCTGGCGAGCCGAGAACCTGAACATGGAACGTCACCATTTGATGCGCCTGATGAAACCGCGCGATCTGTGCGGCGAGAAGCGTTGAGGCGGTGGCCTCAATCGTCGCAATCGTGACGTGCCCTCGTTCCAAGCCTTGTATATTTTCGATCTGCCTGCGAACCTTCTCGAAATCCCGCGATGTACGCCGAATGTGGTCGATGAGGAGTTCCCCGGCTGAGGTGAGACGCACGCCACGCGGCAATCTCTCGAAAAGTGCGATGCCGAGCACCGTCTCATATTCACGGACCATCCGGTTGACGGCCGACGACGCCACGCCAAGCACGTCGGCCGCGCGTCGGATCGAGCCATGCCGCGCTATCTGTTCGACGTACTGGAAGGCCCGCGCTTGACCTGGAAGGAGAGGCTTCATGCCGCCTTCACCTTATTCGCTCTAATAATTAGATCAGTATGGACGAAAATTGGTGCTTTTCAAAGACCTCACGCCCGTTTCAAATATAAGACATTGATGGTGCGAACTTGGGTGTAAGCCGAGCGCGCCTACCAAAACCAAATCCGAGAGGCCGAACATGCGTCAATGTATCGTGGCTTGTGCGCCCATGAAGCATCCCGGAGACACATCAGGTGTCGATCAACTGATCGAGCAGGGCATGGTTGCGGTGGATGAGATTGTAGCGATCCTCGGTAAGACCGAAGGAAACGGCTGCGTCAACGATTTCACGCGCGGCTACGCGTCCGACATGCTGAAAATCAAGCTGGCCGCGAGGATGGGCGTCACGCCTGCGGCGGTCGAGGATCGCATCGCGATGGTGATGTCCGGCGGCACCGAGGGGGCATTATCGCCTCATTTTCTCGTTGTCGCCATTCGACAAGCCGAGAACGCACCAATGTCGGTTGCGACCGAGGCGCCGAAGCGGCTGGCGGTCTGCAGCACGTTCACGCCGAATCTCGCACCCGAGGAGCTCGGTCGCATGGCGCAAGTGCAGGAGACTGCGCGGGCCGTCCGCCAAGCAATGGACGACGCGGAAATCACCGACCCGAGCGACGTTCATTGGGTCCAGATCAAGTGTCCGCTCTTGACCATGGAGCGGGTCGCCGAGGCGCGTGGTCGCGGTGGGGATGTGGTCACCGACGATACCTACCAGTCGATGGGCTATTCGCGCGGTGCTTCGTCGCTCGGCGTGGCGTTGGCTCTCGGCGAGATCGACGCGGATGATTTGTCGGACGATGTCGTGTGCCGCGATATCGCGCTCTGGTCAGGACGGGCCAGCGCGTCTGCCGGTATCGAAATGATGCGCAACGAAATCATCGTCTTCGGAAACAGTTCCGCGTGGAGCGGCGGCACGGTAATCGCACACGGCGTGATGAAAGATCCCATAGACATTGCCGCGATCCGCAAAATTCTGCGCGAACTCGGGTTCGAGCCGGGCGAACAACTCAACGCGACGGACGCTGAACGCATTCTCGCAGTTCTTGTCAAGGCCGAGCCGTCGCGCGATGGGCGTATCCGGGGCCTGCGCCATACGATGTGGGACGATAGCGATATTCACGCGACGCGTCATGGCCGGGCGCTGGTTGGTGGCGTGGTTTCCGCTGCGATTGGGCGCACGGCGATCTACGTTTCAGGTGGCGCCGAACACCAGGGCCCGGATGGTGGTGGCCCAATCTCGATCATCGCGAGCCTGGAACGATGAGCCGCCCGGTGGTCTTAAAAAGAGGCGCAGAATTCTCAACACGTAATTTGAATCGTTGGGGGGCCGAGAAGATTTGAATCTTGGGGGGGCCGAGAAGATGGGGGCACAAACAAAGGGGGTCGTCATGGCATTCCGAATCGACTCGTGTAGTAGAATTTCTTATTACCATTTGCTCTGAACTACGGTCTTGGTTGTCGCACTCACTGCGTTTGGGTCAACTGCGAAAGCGCAAACCGCCGCTGAAACGCAGGCGATGATCAACAAGTTAGAACGCGAAATGCTGCAAATGCAAAAGAAGATCCAAACCCTTAAAACAGATGTTCGGAAAAACCGCGACTGCCATTGCCTATTACGACGGCAAGAATTTCACCGAGGACGGCTCCGACAGTAACTCGTTTGGGCTATTCCTTGTTCAGAATATCGACAAGATCGCGACCGAGGGATATATCGGAGGGCGGTATCACAGGTACGACGAAGATGATCGCGACTTCAGGGATATATTTGCCATGCATTTTGGCGCTCGAATTAAGTTTTGAACCGTGCTCTAGCCATGGAATGAGGGAGAGAGGCCCGGTATGAGGATGTTCTTGGTCGTCACGATCTCGGTGGCATGTTTATTGGGAGGTTGCATGAACAAAGTTCATCCGATCACCCGGGATCAAGCAGAAAGCAACGTCGATTCGGAAGATATTCCGCCGGGGCCAAGACTTCTTTCCGGGGATGATGGGGTTTATGCATGAATCTTCTGACATCGAACTGGGTTTCCGATCGCCCGAAATTAATGAATACGCGAAACCGTGGATCATTTATCCACTCAAATTGGAGATCTCTCAAATGATCAACACCATGATTAAGCGAATTTGTAGAACGGTTGGCCGTCGTCTGCGAGTCGGGTTCGCTCTTGCCGCCGTTATCGGCATTGCGGCCACCCCAAGTGTGTGGGCGGACGAGGCCGCGATGCTCCTTCCGGGGAGCATCAACGACCAAAGCTGGAACGCCTCCGGTTACGCCGGTTTGAAAAAGATAGAAGGCCTTGGATACAAGGTCGCGTACTCTGAAAATGTCCAGTCGGCCGACCATGTTGCGGCCATGCGGGACTATGCGCGACGCGGATTCGACATCGTGATCGGCCATTCCGGACGCTTCGTCTCCGCGGCCGAACGCGTCGCACCCGAGTTTTCCGACGTCCAATTTATCGTTGGATCGGGGGCGAAGGGCGTGCCGCCGAACATGCGCTCCGTCGAGATCAATCGGGCGCATTTTTCGTACGCCCTCGGCGTGCTCGCGGCGAAATTGAGCAAATCGGGCAAAGTCGGCTTGGTCGCCGGCCTTGAAGGGCTGCCGACGATTGTCGACTTTGTCGGCGGGCTCCGTTTGGGTGTGCTCGCGACCAACCCGGACGCCCAGATTGAGGTGATTTACCTTGCCAATATGGAGGACGCGGCCGCTGCGAAGGAAGCGGCGCTGTCGATTATCGCCAATGGCGCCGACATCATCACCGGCATGCTGAATGCGGGCCACGCCGGGCTCGTTCAGGCGGCGAAGGAAAAGGGCGTCTATGCGGTGGGAAGGTCTTTCGGCCACACGGCGTTGGCGCCGAAGTACGTCCTGACCAATACCGTCGACGATTGGGCCTCCGTGTACGAGGCCGCGGCGTCCGAAGCAAAAACCGGCGAGCTATTCGGCGATTTCAAGAAGTTCGGCTTCGACACTGCGCCCGTGACCGGCGCCACCTTCGGCTACACCGAGAACGTCGCGTTCAATCCCGAGATCCCGAAAGACATTCTGGCCGATGTCGAGGCAGTCATCGAGCAGTTCACGAACGGCAGGTTGACCGTGACGCCGACCAGAGAGGACGCCCGCTCGGGTACTTGAAATGGCTTGACGGCGGACCGCGAAAGGGGCGATCGATGGCCGAAGCGTTGTTGGACATGAGAGGGATCGATAAACGCTTCGGCCGCGTCCACGCCAACCGCCGTATTGATCTTTGCGTCGAGGGCGGCTCGATCCTCGGCCTTCTCGGCGAAAACGGCTCGGGCAAGAGCACGCTCATGAAGATATTGTTCGGGCTCCTGGCACCGGACGCCGGCGAGGTGATTTATCGTGGGCGTGATCTGACAGGCCGATCGCCCCGCGAGGTCATGTCCGCCGGCGTTGGCATGATCCACCAGCACTTCATGCTGATCGAGGCGATGAGCGTGGTTGAAAACGTCATGCTGCGGTGGCACGAGGCAAATGGAGCCGGTGGTCAGGTGTTGCGGCGCGCGGAGATTGCCGGCCGTATCCGCGAAATGAGCGCGCATTACGGTCTCGAACTAAACCCGGATGCGCAAGTCAGCGATTTGTCCCTCGGCGGACGCCAGCGGGTTGAAATCGTCAAAGCGCTCCTGCGCGGCGCAGAGCTGCTGGTCCTGGATGAGCCCACGTCCAACCTCAGCCCGCCCGAGGTCGACGCCTTGATGCACACCTTGCGACGGATCCGCGAAGACGGCAAATCGATCATCTTTATCTCTCATAAGCTCGGCGAGGTGCTGGAGTTGTGCGACCGGGTCGTCGTGCTGCGCGCCGGTGCTGTCGCCGCTGCGGTCTCGACCGCCGGCACCAACCGCGACGAATTGGGGCGCATGATTGTCGGCGACGATATCGCCACGGCGATTCCCGAGGCGACGTCCGCCGGGAGACCTGGCCGAGATCTATTAATCGTCGACGGGTTGAGTGTGGAGGAGGGTTCCGGTCGGCGCGGCGTCTCTGATATCACCTTCGCGCTTCGGGAAGGCGAAATCCTAGCGATCGCGGGAGTCGACGGCAATGGGCAGAAAGAGCTGGCGCACGCGCTTGCGGGGCTTTTGCCGGTGACTGGGGGAAGGGTGTTACTATGTCAGACTGATATCACGCGTTGGTCCGTGGCGCGCCGCGTCCAGGCGGGTGTCGCATACGTTCCCGCCGATCGCTCACGAATGGGCCTCGTACAGGAGATGACGGTTGCGGAAAACCTTGTTATGCGCGACGTCGACCGATCCCCGTACTCACGTTTTGGTGTGGTGCGGCACAGCCAAATCCAGCACACGGCGAAGGATCGGATCGCCGGATTTCGCATCCGCACCTCAGGTCCCGACGCGCGCGCCGATGAGCTTTCCGGCGGAAACCAACAGAAAATCGTTCTTGGGCGGGAGCTTGGTCGTAAGCCCCGGGTGCTCGTTGCGCATCAGCCGACTTGGGGTCTCGACCCGGGCGCGGCGCGGTTCGTTATGGACCAGCTGCTCGAACTTCGGGCCGCCGGCGCTGGCGTCGTGTTTATTTCTTCGGAACTAGAGGAGGTGCTTGCCTTGGGCGATCGCGTCGGGGTCTTGTTCGCGGGTTGCCTAGTCTCAGATGCGCCGCGCGGTCATCTAGACGCCAGTCGCCTTGGGCGCCTCATGGCGGGCGACCGCACGGGCGAATCATCGATCTCTGTTCAGGGGGTGGATGCGAATGTTCACAGGCATTCTTAAGGCGATGGGAAAGACGATGCGGGGTCGGATGCGGCGACCGACGCGGCACGAGATCGGTCGCGTAATGGCGTATTTGCGCCCGGTCTTGGCTGTCGCGGCCGCATTGATGGTCGCAGGGATTTTAATCGCGGCGACTGGCGACGATCCCTTCGCGGCAACAGCGGCGCTGGTGCGCGGCGCGTTCGGCTCAAGCTATGACATTGAGGTGGGTCTCAACAAGACGACGCCCTACTTGCTCACCGCCGTTGGTATCGCTCTTTGCTTTCGTGGAAAAATCATCAACCTTGGCGCTGAAGGGCAGATCGCGCTTGGCGGCCTCGGTGCAACCTGGGTGGTATTGACGATCGGCGCGGGGGCGCCGAGCGGTTTGCTCATCCTTCTCGCCATGGCCGTTGGCGCGGCCGTCGGTGCCCTCTGGTCGGGGCTCGCTGCAGCGATCCATTTAAAGCGACGGATTCATGAGATTCTGGTTACTCTGTTGTCGAACTTCGTCGCCATTCTGATCGTGGCCGAAGCCCTACATGGCACGCTGGGCGAAACGGGCGCCGGCTTTCCTCAGTCACCGCTTTTTCCCCGCGAGGCGTGGCTACCAGCGTTGCGTCCCGGTGGCGTGCATGTCGGTTTCATTGTCGCGGTCGCGGCTGCCGTGGCCGCACAGTTCGTGTTGAACCGCACCATCTTCGGGTTTCGCATTCGGTTACTCGGCGCAAGCCGCCCCGCGGCGACCTATTCGGGGGTCTCCCCCGAGCACACGGTCTTGATGGTTATGCTGCTAGCCGGCGGCCTCGCAGGTCTTGCGGGCGCGTTGGAGGTGCTTGGGTTCCACTATAGGCTGATCGAGGGTTTCTCGACCGGTTTCGGCTTCAAGGCGCTAGCGATCGCGCTTTTGGCGGGGACGAGCCCTCTAGCCGCGATCCCGGCCAGCCTGTTTTTCGGATTTCTCGAGGCGGGCGCGTTGTCGATGCAGCGTGAGACCGGCGTGAACTCTGCCCTCGTCTTCGTCATCCAAGGTCTGACAATTCTGTTTGTGCTGTCGGCCATGGGGATCGAACAGGCGCGGCGGCGACAGGAGAATTAGTCCGTGGATCTCGCCATAGAATTCGTCGCTGCTTCGATCCGCATCGCCACGCCGCTGCTATTGGCGGCGCTCGGCGGGATCATATCGGAGCGTGCCGGCGTGTTTGCGGTCGGTCTGGAGGGCATGATGCTCGTCGGCGCGGCCGGCGGCCTTTTTGCCGCTTTCGGAACCGACAGTGCATTGCTCGGTCTGGCGGGCGCCGCACTCGCCGGCGCCGCTCTCGGCGTTGTAATCGCAACGGCGACGATCGTCTTTCGCGCGGATCATATCGTGGTGGCGCTCGCTTCAAACATTCTAGCGCTCGGGTTGACCAGCTTCATGCTGCGCGCGATCGCGGGTTCGGGCGCGATCCGGGTCGAGATCGTAGAACCGATCGCCATCCCGATCCTGGACGAGACGCCGATCATCGGCGCGCTGCTTTTCAATCAGCCACCGCTCACCTATTTTGCGTTCCTTCTCACGATCCCGATTTATCTATTGCTGACCCGTACTCAGGCCGGGCTGACCCTGCGGTCGGTCGGCGAGAACCCAGAGGCCGCATACGCAATGGGCGCAAACCCCATTCGAGTGCGGTTTGCGTCCGTGATCGCTTGCGGTATGATCGCCGGCCTGGGCGGCGCGGTTCTGACTCTTCAACAGGTCGGCTCGTTTACCGACAACATGACCGCTGGGCGCGGTTACATCGCGTTGGCCGCCGTCATTGCCGCGCGCTGGTCGCCTGTCGGCGTCATCGCGACATGTCTGCTCTTCGGCGCTGCCGAAGCGCTCCAACTCCGGGTCCAAGGCTACGGGCTTCCGGTCAGCTCCTACATCGTGCAGATGACGCCGTATCTCGTTTCACTGCTGGTCTTGTCGGGCTTCGGCCGTTCGTCGCGGATGCCGGCCAGCATCGGTCGCCATTTCTCGCGCGAGTGACGCGGTAAGGAGGGATCGTGGCGGATTTGGCATCGCTCTCGGGGCTGCGCTTCGCCGGGGGGGCGGTTGCACGGTTGGCGTAGGGAATCGATGGAAACGCGGCATAGGTTGTTTCGCGATCGCTACTGGGGTTCGGTATCTCTGATGCGGCTCTCGGCTCGCCTCGCCGAACGGCCCGGCGTCAGCGAAGCCTCGGCCATCATGGCCACCGAGGGCAACCTCGAGCTTCTCCGCGACGCCGGTCTCCTCGACGGTGACGTCGGGGCCGAGCCGAATTCCCTCGTCGTCGTCGTTCAAGGCCAGGGCGATGCCCTCGAGGCGGCGATGGACGAGGCCGAAAGTGCCTTGAAACAGCAACCCATCGAAAAGACTGGTGACGCCGTCTCGGGAAGCCCGGCGCCCCACAGCATCGAATCGGGCCTAGTGGAGTTGGCGGCGGCGAACTTGGCCGTGATTTCGACTCCCGGGACCTACGCCGCCGCCGAGGCGCTGAAGGCCGTGCGCCTCGGACTCAACGCGATGCTGTTCAGCGACAACGTCGGTCTCGACGACGAAATCATGCTCAAACGCTACGCCCGTGAGCGCGATCTCCTGGTCATGGGACCGGACTGCGACAGCGCCATCATCAACGGAATTCCCTTGGGTTTCGCCAACCGGGTGCGACGCGGCGAGATCGGGGTGGTCGCCGCCTCGGGAACTGGACTCCAGCAAGTCACTTGTCTCGTCGACCGATGGGGCCAAGGGATTTCCCAGGCGATCGGAACCGGCGGTCGCGATCTTCATGCTCGCGTCGGCGGCATCACCATGTTGCAGGGCTTGGCTGCGTTGGCGGCCGACGCCGCCACCCGCGTCATCATCCTGATCTCCAAACCACCGGCGGCCGAGGTGGCGGCGAAGGTCATCGAGGAGGGCGCCCTGGCCGGCAAGCCCGTGGTGGTGAATTTCATCGGTGCCACCGGCGAAAGCCTGGTCCGTGAGGGCGTTACCGCTGCCCGCACCCTTGAGGACGCGGCCGCGGCGGCTGTCGCCCTCTCCGAAGACAGGCCGCCGCCGAGCGCGGAAGGTCCCGCGACGGAGGAGATTTCCACGGCCGCCGGGTGCTTGGCGCCGGGCCAGCGCTACGTTCACGGCCTCTTCGGCGGGGGGACCTTCGGTTTCGAGGCTCTCCACATGTTGAGCGAGGCCCTGGGACCGGTGTATTCGCCGACGCCCCTCGACGACCGATTCCGCCTCACCAATATCTGGCGAAGCCGGGGTCACACGGTCGTCGATTTCGGGGCCGACGCCTTCACCCAGGGTCGGCCCCATCCCATGATCGACCACCGCCTGCGTAACGAACGCCTTCTGCAGGAGGCCGCTGACGGGGAAGTGGCGGTGATCCTGTTCGACGTCGTGTTGGGACACGGGGCACATTCCGATCCGGCGGCCGAAATCGTTACAGCTCTTTCCATCGTCGCAGCCCGGGCGGTGGACGGGGGCACCCGCCCCGTCTTCGTGGCTTCGGTTTGCGGCACCGAGGACGATCCCCAGGGTCTCGCCCGGCAGGAGCCGGGGTCTTGTTGGCCCCCAGCAACGCCCGGGCGTTGCGCCTCGCGGCGGCCTGAGGGCCGTTTTCGAAACGGGGGAAGGCGCGATGCTCACGTTGTTCGAGGAAAAATTGCGGATCATCAACGTCGGTGTACCCGCCTTCGCCGAGGCGGCACGGTCCGCCGGCGCCGAGGTCCTCGGCCTTGACTGGCGTCCACCTGGGGGCGCTGATCCGGGCGTCGGGCATGAAATTGGCTCGCCTGGTCAATCATCCCGCGATCGAGGCAGCGAACGCTGAGGCCTTCGCGCGTTTGCTGGCCGCCAGGCCGGTGCTCGAAGGCGTCGAAGTTGCGCGCGAGGCTTTACCGGGCATGGGGGAGCGCACGATCTTTCACGCCGGTCCGCCGATCGCCTGGGAGGCCATGTGCGGCCCTATGCGGGGGGCGATCATCGGCGCCGCCATCCACGAGGGCTGGGCCGCCGACGCCGAAGGCGCGTGCCGTCTGGCGGCGGGGGGCGAAATCGCCTTCGAACCCTGCAATCACCACGGCGCTGTCGGCCCCATGGCGGGCGTCATCAGTCCCTCCATGCCGGTGTGGTCGGTCGTGGACCAGGCGCACGGCAATCGCGCCTACAGCAACCTCAACGAGGGCCTCGGCAAGGCCTTGCGGTTTGGGGCCCATGGGGCCGAGGTCATCGCCAGGCTGGGTTGGATGGGGGCGACCCTGGGACCCGCCCTGGGCCGCGCCGTCGCCGGGCTGGGCGGCCTGGAAATCAAGCCCCTGCTGGCCCAGGCGCTGCACATGGGTGACGAGGTTCACAACCGCAACGCAGCGGCTTCCTCGCTGTTGTTGAAACGCTCGTTGCCGGCGCTGCTCCGCGCCGATCTGCCCCGGGAAAGCGTCGCCGAGGTGGTCGAATTCATCGCTGCCAACGACCACTTCTTTCTCAATCTTTCGATGGCCGCTTGCAAGGCCATGCTAGACGCCGCCCACGGCGTCGCGAACAGCAGTCTGGTGACGGCGATGACGCGCAACGGCGTGGAATTCGGCATTCGCGTCAGTGGCACCGGGGATACGTGGTTCACGGCTCGGGCGCCGGTGATCAAGGGGCTTCTCTTTCCTGGATACGCCGCCGCCGATTGTGCTCCGGACCTCGGCGATAGCGCCATTTCCGAGACCGCCGGCGTCGGGGGCTTCGCCATGGCGGCGGCCCCGGCGATCGTCCAGTTCGTCGGCGGCACCCCTGCCGACGCGATCGCCAATACGCGCGAGATGGTGTGCATCACCCAGGGACCCAATCCCGCCTTGACCTTGCCAGCGCTGGGCTTCGCCGGCACACCGACGGCCATCGACGTGCGCAAGGTCGTCGATACCGGAATCCAACCGATCATCAACACCGGTATCGCGCACCGGGAGGCCGGGATCGGCCAGGTCGGCGCTGGCATCACCCGGGCCCCGCTGGCGTGTTTTACCCAGGCCGTCTCGGCCCTGGCCGCGGCCCTCGGCTCCGAGGCCTGAGCGCGCGATGACGGCCGCCGGGCGGATCGCGATCATCGCCGTCGGGGGCAATTCGCTCATCGTCGACGAAAACCACGAATCGATCCCCGACCAATACCAGGCCGCGGCGACCTCGTCCGAGTACGTCGCCGAGATGGTCGCCGCCGGCTGGAACGTCATCCTCACTCACGGCAATGGGCCCCAGGTCGGCTTCATCCTCCGGCGCTCGGAATTGTCGATCCACGAGATCGCCCCGGTGCCGATGGACTACGCCGGCGCCGATACCCAAGGTGCCATCGGCTACATGTTTCAACGTGCCCTTCACAACGCCTTCCGCCGCGGCGGTATCGGGCGCCGCGCCATCGCCGTGGTCACCCAGGTGGTGGTCGATCGCGACGATCCCGCCTTCCGCGATCCGACCAAGCCCATTGGTTCGCACATGGACGAGGCGACCGCGCGTGAGCGGGCCCGCAAGCACGGCTGGCGGATTCGCGAGGACGCCGGTCGGGGTTGGCGGCGCGTAGTCGCTTCACCGTTCCCGCGCGCGATCGTCGAGGTCGAGGAAATCTCTCTGCTGGCGCGGGCCGGTTACGTGGTCATCGCCTGCGGCGGCGGTGGCATTCCGGTGATCGTCGATGATAACGGCGATCTGCAAGGCGTCGAGGCCGTGATCGACAAGGATTTCGCCTCCGGTCTCCTGGCCCAGGAGGTGGGGGCCGAGATGTTCATGTTGTCGACCGGAGTCGAACGGGTGGCGATCAACTTCAATCAGCCGAATGAGCGCTGGCTCGAGCGGATCAGCGTGAGCGAGGCGAAACGCTACACGGCTGAAGGCCATTTCGCCGCGGGTAGCATGGGACCGAAGGTCCAGGCCCTGATCGCTTTCCTCGAAAACGGCGGCAAACAGGGTCTGATCACGAGCCCGCCCAACATCGGCCGGGCCTTGAATGGCGAATCCGGAACCCTGATCGTCCCCGACGGCTGATCCCTGTTCCTCCTGAAAACTCCGTCACCAACTTTCGGGTATGCTCGGCTGTGAGCAACAAGGACATCTACCGTACCGTGAAATTCCTCGTCCGTAACTGCGGGGAGTTAGCCATCACCGGGGCAACCAACCGCGATGCCGAAATGCTTCCTCACCTAACACATTGAAAAAGTTACTAATATCCTAATATGATACCTGACGATCAGGCGGCGTATTTGACGGGGTGGGGGCGGAAGTAACCGCGCACTCGATCCGATGAACGCTGAATTGCGCGCAAGACGGCGCGGGTATTCTTGTCCAGTTCGTCCTTGGTGCCGGGCTGCGGCTTTTGGCGCAACTTCTGCTTGACATCGTTGTTCAAGTATTCGTCCGGGTTGCACTCGGGGGCCGGGAGGTAGAACAGCTCGATCTCGTGGCGATGGCTCAGAGTCCAGGCCTTGACCCACTTGGCGTGGTGCACCTTCAGGTTATCTATGATCAGGAACACCTTCTGCTTTGCGTCCTTGATCAGCCGCCGCAGGAAGATGATGAAGCGATCGACGTTAAGCGCCCCATCATACAGCATGAAGCGCATCAGGGCGCGGTTGGAGACGGCCGAAATCATGCTCTTGGAGATCTTCTTGGCGGTCCGGCCAACCACCGGCGTCTGGCCTCTTGGGGCATAACTGCGGCCGATCTGGTCTTGGTTGGAGATGCCGGTCTCGTCGCCCCAGTAGACGACGGCTCTCTCTCGCTTGGCGCGCCCGGCGATCGCCGGGTAGTCGCGCTCCAACCAGGCGGCCACGGCGGCGGGCGAGCGTTGTTTGGCGCGCGCCAGCGGCTTTTGCGGGGTCATGCCCCAGCGCTTCAGGTAGAGCTGGACGGTCGACAGGCCAAGGCGCTTGCCCAACCGGCGCTCGATCAACTCGCGCACCGCACGGGACGTCCACAATGCAAACGGCAGTTTGAGCTGATCGGGCGTCTTGTCGGCGATCCAGCGGCGGACTTGCCGGCCCTCCTCGGTGGTCAGCGCCCCCTTGCCCTTGCGTCCGGAAACCCGACGACCATCCAGGAGGCCGTCCTCGCCCCGTTCGCGATACCGCTTGAGCCAGATGTTGACCGTCTGCCGCTGCACGCCAACAACCCTGGCCGCCTCGGCCCGGCTCGATCCACCCTGCTCGACAAGCACGATCGCCCGACGCCGGAGTTCCTCCTGCGCCGCCCGACCAATGCCACGAAAGTCACGCGCTTCCATGCACCATGTATAGCACAGTCCGATCAATATGTCAGGTATTATTTTGGGATATTAGTAACGCCCGTGACCGGCCTCGAGCCAGCGACATGGTGGTTCGAGGCCATCTACCTGATCAGCCAGTCGAAGACAGGGATTTCCAGCCTCGAATTGGGGCGCCGGCTTGGGGTCAGCTACAATACGGCGTGGAAGATGCATCACAAGCTGATGCAGGTGATGCTGGAGCGCGAGGGAGACAAGCCGCTGGGCGGCGGCGAGGGCAAGCGGATCGAGATCGACGACGCCTATCTGGGGGGCGCCCGTCACTGCGCGAGGCGGGGCCGTGGCGCGCCCGGCAAGACGCCCTTCGTGTCCGCCGTGGAAACCACGGCCGAGGGCCGGCCCCACCGGCTCAAGCTCAAGCGCGTGAAAGGCTTTCGCAAGGCGGAGATCGAGAAAATGTCGCGCCGCGCCATGCGGCCAGGAAGCATCGTCGTGAGCGACGGCCTGAGCTGCTTCACCGCCGTCACCGCGGCCGGCTGCAGCCATTTTCCCGCCGTTACCGGCAGCGGACCCGAGGCCGCCACCAAATGGGCCGCCTTCAAATGATGCGGTGGACGGCTCCTGCCACCGGCATCGCGATGTGCCAAAGTGCGGTGTCGTCTTCAACCGCTAACGAGGAGCCGTCCTATGCAAGAAGTTACCACGATTGGTCTTGATCTCGCGAAGAACGTTTTTCAGGTCCACGGTGTCGATGCCTCGGGCGCGACAGTGATCCGCCGGCAGCTCAAACGCAGCCAGGTTCTTCCATTCTTCAGGAAACTGCGGCCCTGTTTGGTCGGGGTCGAGGCCTGCGCCACAGCGCATCATTGGGCCCGCGAGATCGGAGCCTTGGGCCATGAGGTTCGTCTGATGTCGGCCCGCTACGTCAAGGCGACGGAACAAGAATGACGCGGCCGACGCGGACGCGATCTGTGAGGCGGTGACCCGGCCGTCGATGCGTTTTGTTAGCGTGAAAAGCAAAGAGCAGCAGAGTGTTCTCATGCTACATCGGACCCGCGAGTTGCTGGTCCGCCAGAGAACCATGTTGGTCAACGCCATGCGAGCGCATATGGCTGAGTTCGGTGTCGTGGTCGGGCTGCCGAACCTCAAGAAACTTCTCGCGGTGATCGCCGATCGAAAGGATAAGCGTCACTGGCCCGGGTCTGTCTGAAAGGTCTGGCTGGGCAGCTGAGATCGCTGGAGCGCGAAATCGTCGTCGCCGAGCAGCGCATAAATACTTGGCACCGTGCGAACGAGGTCAGTCGGCGCCTGGAAACTATTCCCGGCATTGGGCCCATCACGGCGAGCGCCTTGACCGCCACGATCACTGATCCATCTGTGTTCAAGTCGGGCCGTGAACTGGCCGCCTGGATCGGGTTGGTTCCCAAGCAGTCCTCGACCGGGGGCAAGGAACGGCTGGGGCGCATTTCCAAACAGGGGGATCACTATCTGCGCTGGCTGCTCTTCTCGGGGGCCATGGCGATCATCCGCCATGCCAAGCAGCGCGGCAACCCACCTTGGCTTGCCGACCTCATCGCCCGCAAGCCACCAAAGGTCGTCGCCGTCGCCCTCGCCAATAAGACCGCGCGCATCGCTTGGGCGCTCTTACAGCATGGCGGAACTTACCAACGACCGAGTGCCGTGGCCGCGTAAGGCGCCGACGACAACGAGATCACGAGTTTGGCGGAGTGAAGGTGACGTAATGCAAAAACCGGTCGACCCTGAGGTCGAGAAAACCCGCGATGACCCATGCGTCTTCGAACGCACTCAAGTGAATGGGACTCGATCCGCGGATCGCATTAAGGCCAGCGGCCGTACGCGCCGCATCAACAGGCCACACACATGGCCGCACCCGACCAGTTTGCATCAACGCCGCTTTTGGTCTTGCCAAAAAGGAGCCGTCCACACATGGGCCAACACGACCCTCGGAAACGTCAAGAACAGCCTCCGCGGGACCTATCACGCCATCCGTCCCAAGCACACACCGAGATACCTAGCCCAATTCGTATACCGTTTCAATCGCCGCTACCGTCTCGACGAAATGATCCCTCGCCTCGCCTGGGCCGCCTTGCGTACCCCGCCCATGCCCTACAACCTCCTCAATCTCGCGGAGCAAGTGGGTAATCAGGAAGTTTTAGACGCCGAAGGCGCAGAGCATTGACGAAGACCGAAACCAGATCAATCATCGAATTGGCCGCGTCGTCGCGAACACCAGGCTCCTGCCTGACCACGTGGTCGGTCATAATTTTCTGCCCGCGATCGTCTCTACGACGCCCTCTCCCAACAATTCCGAATTGCTGGTAGGCGGAACGCCGCGATCAACTTGGCCAATCAACTTGACGGCATAGATGCCGTCGGAATCCGCTACCAGTACGAAGTAAACCCTGTCACCCACATTGACGTCCGCGACGTTCGCCTCATCGACTAGGCTGAAATCCGTGGTCATTTCAGGCCAGCCGATGGCCTCGATCGGTGCGTGGGTGATTGTAAGAATCGTTTCTTTCAGGGTGTTGGCGTCATGCGCGGCCGCGTGCTCATCCGATTCTTCAGAGTCATGCAACGCACCATGCTCGTCGCCAAGGCCGTGGTGGTCCGAATGTCCGCCGTCTGAATCATCGCCGTGTTTGTCGCCGTGGCCATGAAGACCGCCCTCGTCTTCCAAACCCCCGCCACCGTGCATCTCGTGCATACCGCCAGTGTCATCGCCCGGTGCTTCGGCCATTTCCATGCCAGGCATCATGGTGCTTTCGCCCACTACCATGTGAAATTCGAGGCTCTCGCCGTCGAAATGAAAAGTGACGGGGAAGTGAGCGCCGTCCTCCAACGGCTCCTTTAGTCCGACAAGGGTAATATAGAGACCGTCTTCCCCGAAGCTCACGACGTCCTCACCGGCGATAACGAGTCTCTCGAGAACCAACCCCTCTCGAATGATCAGCACTTGTTCCGCTATCGATGTTTCAGCGCCAACCAACGTGATCGGATCGTCCTCTTCGTTCGAAATAGTCGGATGGGTGCGGGTGCTGTAACTTTCGGATGGCTCGACCCAGGGATGGATGATCTGGATGTCGCCTTTTTGGATCGTGTGCGCCCACGCGCCAGCCCCGTAGCTGATCGCGATGACCACGGTCATCGCCGCAATTCTCGTCGTCGTATTCATCGTTTCGTCTCCAATCGATCAAGTCTTGATGCCGTCACGGCTTATACCAACCGCCCTAGAGTTTGACTCGCGCAAAGGTTTACACGCTAGGTTTTGTGTGATTCAAGGTTGTTGGCAACAAGGGAGTGTGTTCAATGCCAACGATTCCTTTGTGAAACGACTTTGATGCTGAAAGAGTCCGTGTTCTTGCGGCACGGAGCGATGATGGGAACCAGGCGCGACGGCTTTTGTCGATGGCGGCCATCTACGATGGGATGGATCGAGCGTGCGCGGCGCGTATTGGCGGCATGGATCGGCAGACGTTGCGGGACTGGGTTCACCGGTTCAACGCGGGAGGTCCGGCCGGTCTGATCGACCGCAAGCCGAACGGGGCGTTGCGTCGGTTGACGCCGTCGCAAATGGCGGCGCTTTCGCGGGCTATCGAGGCCGGTCCCGATCCCGAACGGGATGGGGTCGTGCGCTGGCGCTGCATCGATCTCAAGCAACTGATCCGAACGCGCTTCGGCGTGGACTATCACGAGCGGAGCGTCGGCAAGCTGCTGGCCGCGCTCGGGTTCTCGCATATTTCCGCGCGCCCGCGCCACGTCGGCCAGGATGCGCGGGCACAGGAGGAATTTAAAAAAAAGTTTTCCCGAACACTTGGCGAAAATCGTAGCGGCACAGCCACCGGACACGCCCATCGAGGTTTGGTTTCAAGATGAAATGCGCGTCGGCCAGAAGAACAGCCTGGTGCGCCAGTGGGCCCCAAAGGGATCGCGCCCGCGCCAGGTCAAGGACCTACGGACCTCTTCGGCGTATCTCTTCGGCGCCATCTGCCCCGAGCGCGGTGAGGGCGCGGCGCTGGTCATGCCGCGCGCCAATACTGAAGCCATGGACCTGCATCTCGAGGAAATCAGCCGGGCCGTTGCCCCAAACGCCCATGCCGTCGTGCTGCTCGACCAAGCCGCATGGCACACCACTGCCAAACTCGGCATCCCGGAGAACATCTCCCTCGTGCCTTTGCCACCCAAGTCCCCGGAGATCAATCCCGCCGAAAATGTCTGGCAATACCTCCGCCAGAACTGGCTCTCCAATCGTGTCTTCGACTCCTATGAAG
This sequence comes from Alphaproteobacteria bacterium, assembly GCA_965218865.1. GTDB lineage: Bacteria > Pseudomonadota > Alphaproteobacteria > JAAXGF01 > JAAXGF01 > CBDCME01. The sequence continues at coordinate 52,857 of CBDCME010000078.1, read as the reverse complement.
CCATCGTCGAGGCCTCTTGCCAAGCCTGGAACAACCTGACCGACCAACCTTGGAAGATCATGTCCATCGGCCTCAGAGCGTGGGCTCGCACAAGGCAATGTTAAGGGCGGTTGGTATTAGATCGTCAGAGGACGCCCGGCTTGCCACGGTGACGGGCGGATACCGGTACCAGCCCGGGTCCTCGTAGTTTCTGATGTTCGGCCTGACCTTCAGAACATTGGCCATGCCGCCGAGCATGACCTTGGCGCCGAAGGGCCCCTTGGTCTTGAGCATGGCGATGCGGGCATCGCCATGTCCATCATGTCGCCAATGCCGGTCTGGCCCATCGTCATGTATCCGGGGAGCAGACTCGCGATTTTCCGTTCCAGGTCTCCTGGGGAAACGCCGACCATATTGGGGAAGTCGTGACCCATCTGGTTCATCATGTGATGGGTCATATGGCAATGAAAAATCCAGTCACCGGGATATTCCGCGACGAACTCGATATCGCGCGTTTGGCCCACCCCGACCAAGCTCGTGACCTTACGAACCTGCCGTGCTTCCGGGATGCGATACCCGTCCACGGCGGTCTCCAGGAATTCATAGCCGTGTAAGTGGATCGGATGGTGATCCATGGCCGAAAGATTGGCAAAGCGGATGCGGACGCGCTGGCCCAAGCGAACAACCAGAGGTTCCGTCGCCGGGAATACCCTCCCGTTCATGGTCAGCACATTGAAATCGCTCATTTCGTTGGTGTTGGGCCGCGCCGTTCCGGCATCGATTCGCCATTCGTGAAGCATGATGGCGAAGTCACGGTCGACCTTGGGGCCGGTCGGACGTCGGGGATGGATGATCAAGATCCCCGTTAAGCCCAACCCATCCTGGGTCATAGAGTCGTGGTGCGAGTGATACATGAATGTACCGTTCTGGCGCAGCGTGAATTTGTAGCGGAAGGTCTCGCCGAGTGGGATCGGCGGCTGCGTCAATCCACTAACCCCGTCCATCCCGGCGGGTAGAATCACGCCGTGCCAGTGCACCGTGGTCGGCGCGGGTAATCTGTTGGTCACATAGATACGCACGTGGTCGCCTTCCACCACCTCGATGGTGGGGCCGTGCACGCCACCGTTGTAACTCCAACAATGGGCCTTCAGGCCAGGCGCGAATTCATGGCGCACTTCCTCGGCGACGAGGTGAAAAACCTTCACGCCATCGATGATGCGGAATGGCAGCGTTCTGCCATTCGGCGTTACCACAGGGGTGTAGTCCTTGCCTGGCTCGCCGGGGGCCGAGGGCGCCTCCGAGGACCACGCCGTGGGGCTTTGGGCGCCGGCGTTCGTGGCGCTCAGGGCGAGTCCGCCAAGGGCCGCGCCCGTCCCGATGAGGGCTTCGCGTCGCGTAACCATTAGTGATCTCCTATTTGGGTTTGGGTTTCCGGTGTGAGCCGTGCCGGCATGACACGTGCGCCATCCGGCGGCAGGCGTCCGCTGAGAATCTGCTCCAGCGTCGAGCGGGTGACCCAGTAGTCGTAAAGGGAAAGGATGTAACGGCTGCCAGCGTCGATATGTTGCTGCTTGGCGAACAGGAGCTGAAAGGTGCCGAGCTGCATGGCATTATATTGCAGCAGGGTCTCGGCCACGATCCGTTGCCGGAGCGGCAAGATAACCTCTTCGTAATAACCGACCTTCTGGCGCGAGGAGAGAAGATTGCAGTGAGCGGCGCGGGCTTGCGCGCGTACGCGCACGGCCAGTGCCTCATATTCATTCTGCGCGCCGGAAATGGCTGCCCGCACGGCGGCTCTTCGAGCCTGACCCTGATCGAACAGGGGAAGGGCAAACGCCACTCCGGGGCCGGTCTCCCACACCCGGTCGTCTCGTTCCCCCTCAACCCCAACCTCAAAATCCGGGATGATCAAGGTGGCTTGGGTTATGCCGTATTGCCGCCCCAGCGTCACGAGATTCTCCCGTGCGAGCGCCAGGTCGAAGCTACGCGCCACGGCACGGCTTTCGACCCTTTCGAGATCAATCTCCTCTTCGGGCAACGTCGGCAGGTGATCGACCGCCTTCCATTCGGTCCGCGGCCCCCAAAGCCCCATGAGGACATTCATTTGCTCTCGCGTTGCCACAGCCGCCGCCTCGGCGTCGGCCAGGTCAATGCGCGCCTGTTCCGCGATTCCCCGGCTTTGAACGAGTGCAAGGTCCGTAATGTTTCCCGCGTGATGCAGCCGCTTCGAGAGTTGATGGGAGGCTTGGGTCGAATCTGCCACTTGCCGAAGCATCTCCACGCTTTGCATCGCAGCTTGAAGCCCATAAAACGCTATCTGGGTCCGTGCCGCGTGATCGAGGACCTCCGCAGCGACGCGAATACGAGCCGCCTCGAACTCGGATTCGGCCACTTTCATGCGCAACGGAAGCGTGAACAGACTCAGGAACTCGAACGCGATCCCAATATCCCAGCTCACCGAACCGCCGCTTTCGGGAAAGCGAAACACGGTTTCGAAAATCGGATTCCGCAATAAGCCGGCTTGGACGAGATCGGCTTGGGCAACGCCCAGGCTCGCATAGATAGCTTGTAGGCTTGGGTTATTAAGTAGGGCGATCTGCACCGCCGAGTTGGCGGTCAGCTCTTTCGAAAGCATCTCAGCGACTACCGCTTCGACTCTCGCGTCCTCCTCGGATCCTTGATTCCAGTGGATACGGTGTCCACCGCGCTCGTTCACGACGGCCGCGACATCGTCGAACGCCGCGTTGGGTGAAAGGCTCGCGCAGCCCGTTACCGCAAGAGCGGCAAACACGGCTGTCATAGCTTTGCACTGACGGCGGCGGGTCATTTCGCCATTCCGTGACCGTGGTGATGGCCCTTGGCCTTTTCGTCAGCGTCCTTGGGTTGACCGCCGTGGTGCTCATGCGTCATCGGCGGCTTCTCCTCGCCGCCTTTCTGCGGCTCGTGCATCTTGTGATGCATTGAACCGCCGTGGTGCATGCCTCCCGAATGCTCGGTAGTCTCCGGCACGCTGATCGTGTCGTCCTCGTCACTGGGAATGCTCAGCGTTACCGAGGGCTCCAGTGCCGGTGATTCAATAGCCGCGGGGTTGGCTGGATGGTTTGCCGAGGTACCGGGATCGACGAAATCGGGGGTGGCACAGCCAGCGAGAATCGCTGTCAAAAAACGATGCTTAGCGAGCCGCCTTTTGATCTAACGACTACGGCGTCAGCCCCCCGACCGCCAGGGGGGGCAATCGTTTCGCACATTGAAATTCTCCGTCCTGGAAAAGGCTAACTATTTGCCGGATAGCCGGGCGCTCGGACGTTCGACAGTCCGGGCCGCCAACGGCGTTAGAGCAAACTTAAGTCAGGACGTTATGCGTGGGGGTGGAGGTTCGGCGCCGACCGTTAGGCCGTGGCGATACGCTTCCTCGGTGGGATAACTGGGGGTGTGATCAACTGCAAACCAAGAAACTTGATCGGCGGAATTGAAGGAAGCGAAAGCTGGCGCAAAACAATGCGCCCCATGGCCGGCGGAGGGGTTCTCTGCACCATCTCCATGAGCACACCACTTTACCATGTCCACGCCATGTTCTTGAGCAACTACAGGCGTGTGTTCCGATTCATGTGCGTTGGCGACTGAGGGCAGGTTGCCAGCCAATGCAGCAACCAAAAGGGCTATGCCAAGCCCAAATCCGAAGAGTTTACTGTTACAAGTATGGTCGCAGAGCATGCCAATTTCGGCGCTACCCCTCAGTCTATATAGGTTGCGCCTCCGGGTGGCTGAAAGTCAACAAAATTTTCGTTCGGTATCGAAAGCACGAGGTATGTCCGGGTTTCGTAGCACATGATCTGGCATTGTCAGAGCAAATTTGCTTGAGACGGATAGGGACGTCAGTTAGCGTCCAACGATGCGCAATCCATTCCGATAATTCAACAGCTCGCCCGAGGTGATCCGCCTTGTAGTCATGATGTACATTCGCTACCCAATCGCGGTGGCGATCGCTGCGGACGGCATTGTGCTGGTTGCCGATTTCGGCAACAGCCGCATACAGAAATAGCGCCAATTGTGATGCGGTGCCCGCCGAATTCGGAAAACCTGTCGATAACAAACTGAATTGACCGGTTTATGTACCATATGATTTGACCGCTTCTGTTGTGGATGTTGGCTCTGTGGGGAAGTGGTCAGGTCGGCGCAGCCGAGCTGTCCACTTATCCACAGAGCGCCGGCCGGTCGTGTCGAAGCGGATCACGCGGCCCGCCTTTCGCTGCTTTCGATCGGCGTGCCGTCTTTCTTGTAGCGGGCCAGGCAGCGCGGGCCATGGAAGACGGCAAGGTCGCCGTCGGGATATTCGTGCACACTCACTTTGGCCTTGACGTAGTGGTGGCGATGGCGGCCTGCCGGGATCTGCAGGCTCAAGTTCTTGTAGCGCACCGTGTTGTCATTGCCGACCACACGGTCCTCCTGCACACAGAGGATGTCCGCCAGGTTGCCGGCGAACGGCACGAAGGCGGAGGCTGTGTCCTCGGCCGGCCGGGCGAAGCGGGCATTGTGGGCCGGCAGGAAGTCCTCTTTCAGGAACCGGTTGGCGGCCGCCATATCGGTGATGCCGGCGAGATCGAGTTCCTGCGGCAGGCGTTTCTGCAGGGTGCCGAACATGCGCTCCGAGCGGCCCCGGGCCTCCGGCGAATAGGCCGGGATCAGCTCAATACCGAGTTGCTGCAGGGCACGTCCGACCTGGGTTGGATTGTCCTTGTCGACCTTGCCGCCGGCCTCCGGCGTGTGCCAATAGTGCGAGGCCCGGTCTGCATAAAGCGAGCAGAACAGCCCCATGGCCGACCCCACCTCCAGCAGCGCCACAAAGCTCGACATGGTGCCCTCCTCGGCGACGAAGAAGGCGGAATAGATCTCCGAAGTGGCATCGTCCATGGTCACGATCAGGTCCCAGTACTGACCCGGCACCCATTGGTGCGTGGAGCCGTCCTGGTGCAACATCATGCCGACCATCGGCCGGCGCGGCCGCTTGCGGCGGTGCACGCCGCGCCGCGGCGCCGGCGCGATCCGGCCGTGCGCCTGGAGCGTCAGCCGCACCCAGTTGTAACTGCGCGTGACGTCGTGCTTTGCAACCAGCTTCTCCCAGAAGTGCCAGGCGGTGAAATGCCGGTACCTGGTATCGAACAGACCCAACAGTGCCACCACCTCGTCGACCCCGGCGCGGCGCGCGGAAACCCGACCCAGGCGGCGGTCGTAAAGACCCTCCGCGCCCTCGGCCTCAAAGCGATCGCGCCAGCGTCGGAACGTGCGCTCGGACATGCCCAGGATCTCGGCTGCCTCCAGCTGGCTCAACTCACCCCTGTAGGTGCGTCCGTAAACCTCATCGAACTTCATCAATCTCAACCCCTGTAACTGCTCTGTCCGGCGCATCAGCTCCTCCACTTTCTGGAGGAGTTCTAATGCCGGACAGATCATTTGTTACATTGACCGGCCATATCACGTGTTATCGACACCGAATTCGGAAAACCTTGCCGCCCCCCGTCGGCCCTGTCATATTGAATGCATCATGAACCCGCAATTTTCTCGTCAAATGCTGGCGCTTGTCCTGGCCGTCGTTTTCTGTCTGGGGACAAGTCTTTCCGGAGCACAGGCCAGCGACGCGGGCATGAACATGGCCGCTTGCGCTGGCATGAACGCATCGGGGCCGGGTGGCTGTAATGCTTGCGACAATGATGCTGGCAACGGCAAAGCAAGCATTTGCCCGCTCATGTGCATGAGCACCGCATTCGGAGTGATTCCGTATCGGCTTCTCTTCGTAGCCACCGCGCATGGACAAACATTCCCCATCGCTAGGTCCGCCCTGCGCAACCGGGCACTCCATCCCGATCCACATCCTTCTAGCCGCCATTATTCATGACGGCGGCGGGGTTGCTCCAGAATATTCGTGAATCTCGCGGCATAGGGGTATTTGGACGCGCCTTGCCGGGCCGGCGGGAGCCGGTCTTGGCGAGTGGGGTTTGCGGTTGGGGACGAAGGGCGGAAAGGCTGGGCACGCTGCCCGAGATGTCAAATCAGGAGGTGCTGGTTCCGTTCGGCGAGGAGGCGGAAGATTTGTTGATCGGGACAGCAAGTGGGCAAATGGATGACGATCTTGCGCGTCTTCTCGACGACCCGGGCGGCGAGTTTGAGCAGGCGCAGGCGGATGGTGTCGAACTGGGCCGTGCGCCAGGGGGGAACGTTTGGGGGCGCTCTGCCGGAAGCGCCACAAGACCCAGTAAGCGGCGCCGTGGAGGAAGAGACGGAACTGGTTGGCGGTGGCGGTCGTGCAGGAGGTGCGATCCGAGGCGAGGTGGGCTTTGTGGGCCTTGATGAAGTTTTCCGCCTGACCGCGGGCGCAGTAGAGTTTTTCGTAAAGCCGACGCGGCTTGCCGCGGCTCAGGTTGGTGACGACGTAACGGACGTCGGTTCCTTGAGAGCCGGCCTCGACGCGGGCGATGATACGGCGGGCGCGTTTCCAGGACTTTGCGCCGCCGCGGAACTCCTTGAAGCGCCGCAGCTTGAAGCTGGCCGGGAGATCGGGATCGGCGGCGCTGATCTCGGTGAAACGCTTATGCGTCTTGGCCACCAGGCCTTCGGTATGTTGGTTGAGGGTGGTGGTGCCGGGCAGGCCGATGAGATAATCGACGCCGTTGGCGTCGCACCAATCCATGACCTCGGGACAGGCATAGTGGCCGTCGCCACGGAGCAAAATGGTGACCCGGGGCCATCTCTCCCGGATGCGGCCGATCAGCCGCTTCACCAAGGTCAGGATTTCCTTGCCGCTGGGCCGCTTGGCCGGACGCAGCACCGAGGTGACCAAGCGCCCGGAAACATCGAAGACGTGGATGGGCTGGAAGCCGTATTCGTCGTAGTGGGCGTTGAACAGGCGCAATTGCTGGCCACCATGGACGGCATCGAAGGTGTCGTCGATGTCGAGCACGATGCGATCGGGCACCTGGCGGAAGGAATCGCAGTAAAGATCGATCATGGCGGCGCCCATCCGATAAAGCGCCGCCTTCGAGGGCAAGTTCTCCAGCCGTGAAATGCTGGGCTGCGAACACAGCGCCTTGTCGGTTTCGGGCAAGCGGTCGAGGGCGATCTTGAATACCGGATCGTGGCGCAGGCTGTCGGCGTCGTAGCCGGCCAGGATCGCCAAGAGGCGAAAGCGGATCATCTCGGCAAGCGAATACTCGATACGTTCGGGCGCGCGCGGATCATTCAGGCAAACAGCCAAACGGTCGGCGACCCCAAGCTTCGTTTCGACCTCGGCAAAGGGTAACAAACCACCGTCCGACGACAGCCGACCGCCGTCGAAGCGGACCTCGACGGCCTTGCCGGAAACAGGTGACAAACCCGGAAGGGGAAGCGTAGAATCAATCATGGCGGGTGTCCTTACGATCGCGACGTGAATTTGATTGGACACCAATATTCTACGCCGTTTCAATCGTTTAAGCTATACTCGCCACCCCCTCACGCATAATCCGGGCTAGGCCCTTCGTCATCGGTTGATGCAAGGCCCGCCCTTTCTGCGGTCGGCCTAGCATTCGAAATTCACCCCGCATCGCAGATTCTGAGGGCATAGCGCTGCCCACCAGGTTTCCGACCCGACGGTGTCTTTGTGGCACGCTGCGGAGATCGTAGAGTGCAGAATTGATCTCAACGAAATTTCTATTTCGGGAGCGGGATGGAAACCCCGTCGTGACTGTAACATTTGTTCACCGAGGAGATTAGGAGATGCGAGCACGATTGGCAATTGCACTGATTTATACCAACCGCCCTTAACATTGACTTGTGCGAGCCCACGCTCTGAGGCCGATGGACATGATCTTCCAAGGTCGGTCGGTCAGGTTGTTCCAGGCTTGGCAAGAGGCCTCGACGATGGCTTCATAGGAGTCGAAGACACGATTGGAGAGCCAGTTCTGGCGGAGGTATTGCCAGACATTTTCGGCGGGATTGAGCTCCGGGGACTTGGGTGGCAAAGGCACGAGGGAGATGTTCTCCGGGATGCCGAGTTTGGCAGTGGTGTGCCATGCGGCTTGGTCGAGCAGCACGACGGCATGGGCGTTTGGGGCAACGGCCCGGCTGATTTCCTCGAGATGCAGGTCCATGGCTTCAGTATTGGCGCGCGGCATGACCAGCGCCGCGCCCTCACCGCGCTCGGGGCAGATGGCGCCGAAGAGATACGCCGAAGAGGTCCGTAGGTCCTTGACCTGGCGCGGGCGCGATCCCTTTGGGGCCCACTGGCGCACCAGGCTGTTCTTCTGGCCGACGCGCATTTCATCTTGAAACCAAACCTCGATGGGCGTGTCCGGTGGCTGTGCCGCTACGATTTTCGCCAAGTGTTCGGGAAAACTTTTTTTTAAATTCCTCCTGTGCCCGCGCATCCTGGCCGACGTGGCGCGGGCGCGCGGAAATATGCGAGAACCCGAGCGCGGCCAGCAGCTTGCCGACGCTCCGCTCGTGATAGTCCACGCCGAAGCGCGTTCGGATCAGTTGCTTGAGATCGATGCAGCGCCAGCGCACGACCCCATCCCGTTCGGGATCGGGACCGGCCTCGATAGCCCGCGAAAGCGCCGCCATTTGCGACGGCGTCAACCGACGCAACGCCCCGTTCGGCTTGCGGTCGATCAGACCGGCCGGACCTCCCGCGTTGAACCGGTGAACCCAGTCCCGCAACGTCTGCCGATCCATGCCGCCAATACCCGCCGCGCACGCTCGATCCATCCCATCGTAGATGGCCGCCATCGACAAAAGCCGTCGCGCCTGGTTCCCATCATCGCTCCGTGCCGCAAGAACACGGACTCTTTCAGCATCAAAGTCGTTTCGCAAAGGAATCGTTGGCATTGAACACACTCCCTTGTCGCCAACAACCTTGAATCACACAAAACCTAGCGTGTAAACCTTTGCGTGAGTCAAACTCTGGGGCGGTTGGTATTACTTAGCCTTTGGGAGCGCCGCCCACGCCGGCGAGAGCACGGAGGCGGTTCTTTACAAGACCCCCCAATGTGGCTGTTGCGAGGGTTACGCCGATTACCTGCGCGCCAACAGTTTTGAGGTTACGGTGGAGTCGACACACGACATGCCCTTGATCAAACAACAGCATGGCGTACCAAAGTTGTTGGAAGGCTGTCATACAACACTGGTCGAGGGCTACACCATTGAAGGACACGTGCCGGTAAATACGCTCAATCGCCTCCTCGGCGAACGGCCAGACATCAGAGGAATTTCGCTGCCCGGCATGCCGCAAGGCTCGCCCGGCATGATGGGAAGCAAGAACGCGCCTTTCACGATCTTCGAAATCTCCGAGGGCGACCCCAAGGTCTACGTGGTCGAATGAAAGATGCCCCGGGAAGAGCGGGTTGGCGGGTAAACCTGTCACTTGTGAAGATGAATTTCGGAGTACGCGCGTTGTGCGTCGAGGAGACGAGCGATGAGAGGACGACAAGCCCACGCATCAACCGCGATGCCTCAAGCCGTATTGGCTTGGCTGAAGCGACCATCGGCTTGGCTCGTGTTGGCCGGCGCGGGGGCCGGCGTGGGAGTCGATCTTGGCCGCTCGCTTTTGGGCACGGAACTCTTGCCGGTGATGTTGAAGATGTTGCCCTGCGTCGCGATGTGCGCCGTCATGATGACCTTTTGGCCCCACAGGTGATCCCGTGCCGCATGTTGCCAAACACAACGGCCGGGCAAAGCCTCCATCTCACCTCGGACTTCCCGGACAGATCACAATTTCACCCACTTTCGGCGCCGATTCCGGTAAAAGAATCAATACATTGCGTCGGTATTGGAGGCCTCGATCATGGCATACCCGATGGGTGAAGCAAAACGGGAGACTCTCTAGATCAATTTCGACCGCCGCCAGGAGCTGGAATTCCGCGGAAGCGAAATCTCATCGGATGGTAGGCGGGGCAACTCGTGAGGAAAGGAGCTAAATAATGCGGCGATTTTGCTATCCCTTACTCGGCGTCACCGTCTTGGCGCTATGTTTATTTGGCCCAGGTGGCCCGCGCGGTGGCGATGCTGCCGATTCCTCGTTGGGGGGAAAGTTCACCTTGACCGACCACACTGGCCAGCGGGTTACCAACGAGGATTTCCAGGGGAAATGGGTACTGGTATTTTTCGGATTTACGTTTTGCCCGGATATTTGTCCGGCGTCGCTCATGACCATGGGCCATATGATGGAAGGCTTGGGTGACGATGCACAAATGGTGCAGCCCCTCTTCATCACCGTCGATCCCGAGCGCGACACGCCGGAAGTCATGGCGAAATTCGTTGCCGCCTTCCATCCCAGCATCATCGGGTTGACCGGGACACCCGAGGAGATCAAGGACGCGGCCACTTCCTTCGGTGCCTATTTCGCGAAAGTGGAGGACGACGAAGCGCCTGACGGGTACCTCATGGAGCATATGTCATTCATGTACCTGGTGCGGCCGGACGGCGTTTTCGAGACCGTTCTGTTAGACAGCGGCAACCCGGAAACCTTGACCGCCCAGCTGCGCAAATTTTTGCACGGCGCAGCGTCTTGAGGCAAATTTTTAAGCGCCAGCAAGAAGGCGTTCGAGGCCAGCCCATGAAACGGTTCTTTTTCTCCGTATCCACGGCCCTCTTGATCTCAACGATATGGTCTCTCCCGGGAATGGCGGAGCCGCTGGCCCCGCCCGCCCAGATCATTTCAGAGCTCGGCGAGTTGGAGATCTTCGGCCTCGTGGACGGCAGGAATCTCAACCGTTTTGCCAAGGGTGATTTCATTTTCCGCTTGGCGCGCCACAAGAAATCGGGCGTCGTCTACTGGGCGCGCCGGGGCAATCCGAAGAACATCGTGGCGACGGTATCGGACATGAACGCGATAGCGTCCCCCGAGGCAACCCGCGAAGCCCTGATGACAGTAGCGGAACTGCCAAAGATATGGGGCCGCGACGTCCACACGTCCAAGGTCATATTCGTGCCTACGGATTTCACGGTTCAACGCAGCGGCGACCAATTCGAATTGGGGCCGGTGTTCCTGGAGGGCGAGGTGCGAACGGATCGAAACGGCGCGACCCCTGACGAAATTTTGCAATTTCGTGATTATCGGAATGATTCCTAACGCGCTTTGCAGCGCCGAACCACCTTGGCCGCCGTCGGATCAAGCCTTGAGGCGCGAGGGCCGGCAGTCGGCTTTTTTGTTGGTGGAAGTCTTTTTGACCGCGTTCGCGGTGCGAACGACCCAACGATGATTGGAGAAGATTGATGTCTCAGCGAAAGTACGAAGGAAACTGCTGGGCCCGCGCCCAAAGTGCGCATCTCGCTGCCGGCTGTCTCGCTGTGCTGTTTTCGGCGGGTTGCGCCGATGGCTATGAACACAGGCCCGAATCGGCAAGGCACGAAATGGCGCCCGGTAGCGCCATGGTGGGCGAGCTCATGATCGAATCCGCTTGGGCGCGCGCTTCGAACATCGAAAACCGGCCGTCCGCCGCGTATCTCACCGTCACCAACAAGGGGAAGAAGGCCGACCGTATCGTGGCCGTAGAAAGCGTGGCCGCCGGCAAGGCCGCAATCCACGAAATTGGGCACAAGGACGGGGTGATGCGCATGCGGCCAGTGGACGGCGTCGACGTGCCGCCGGGAACATCGGTGACGCTCGCGCCCGGCGGAACGCACATCATGCTGATGAAGTTGGACCACATGCTGATGGAAGGTGAAACCATCCCGGTGACCGTGCGTTTCGAACACGCGGGTTCGGCCACGGTGGCGGTACCGGTCAAGAAGGGTGGCATGGGCCACGGCAAGATGAAGCACGGCGGCGAAATGAAACACGAAGGAGAGATGAAACACGGCAATTGAGCCGCGATGAATTGCGGCCTACATGCATGGGCGGCTTTGTTGCGGAATGTTATTTCGACGTACCAGGAGGAAGCCGATGCGATTCGATAGAGATTTGCTAGTTTCTGTTGCATTAGCCGCCGGTGTTTTCGCGGCCGGCGTAGCCGGAATCGCGGTCAATGCCACGGCGGGAGCGCCACGCACAATCAACGTCATCCTGAAGGATGATCGTTTGCCGCCTGGGGCCATTCGCGCCCGCCCAGGCGACCGCATCATTTTCCGCAACACCGACGAGCACGCGCATGTTGCAAACATCGAGGAGCCCGACCACCGCTTTATCGATAAGGAAATCGAAGCCGGAACGTCAGCGATGTTCGTAATACCTTTGACGATGGAACCGGGAGAGTACCGACTCAATTGCAGTAGTCACGAAGGCATGGAGACAACCATCGTGATCGAGGCCGAATAGGCCGTTTATCATCCTTTTTCTCGCAAGGCGCTTCCAATGCATTTCAGATGGCATTTCTTCTGGTACCAAAACCTCCCACGCTTCTCAAACCGCTTGTCACTGAGTGGCTTAGCTGTCATATTATTAGTGTTATGAAGCTCTGTTCTTCTCGACAGATGATTGTCTTGGTTCTTGGGTTCTTACTGGCCCTTGGCACGAGTATGTCCGACGTCCAAGCCAATTGCACGGTGGACGCGACGGCCATCATGTCCGATATGGCCGGGTGTGACGACTGCGGTGGCGGGAGTGACAGCGACAGCGATAGCGGCACCTGCCTGCTAGTCTGCACGATGCCCGCATAGGCGTTACTTGCTCTGGCGTTTGCCGTGATACCCGCGGAGACGCCAAACTTGCCCATGCAAGATTACCGGTCGACGTACGGACAAGTGTTTTCACCCGACCCATACCCTCCTAAACCTCACGATCTGGGCTGACGCGGCGGCGGTTCCTTTAAGGGACTGACGCGCGTTTCGTTGCGCCACTGCGAACTGAACGTCAGCGCAGGCGCTAGCGGATTTTGGTCGACGGCTCACCGTCGCCAGGTCCCGTCTTCCGATGGGATCGTTGAGGGCCAATACGATGCTTATCGATCGCGGATTCCAGGTCTCGCGCCGGCACTTGCTTCTAGGTGGTGGCGCGCTGGCGGTAACGATGGCCTATTCAGTCGGCTCTGGGCATCGGCTGTACGCGAGTATTACATTGCCGCGCGTCGAGGGCGTGCCCATCTTGTCGGCGGCTCGCATCCGGGCACTGCTGTCTGGTCCTACAATGCAACCGTCCCCGGTCCCGAGATACGCGCGCGTCAAGGTGAGCGTTTGCGAGTGACCGTCGAAAACGGGATCGCAGAGGAGACGACGGTGCACTGGCCCGGCCTGCGCGTCCCGAACGCGATGGATGGTGTGCCGCATCTGACGCAAAGACCAATCGCGCCGGGCGAGACATTCGTTTACGAGTTCACCGCGCCGGATGCGGCCACCTACTGGTACCACCCCCATCAGCGCAGCTTCGAACAAGTCGGTCGCGGCCTTTACGGTCCATTGATCGTGGAAGAGCACGCACCGATCCGGGTCGACCGGGACATCACCTGGGTCGACGACGACTGGCGCCTCTTGAAGGACGCCTCGATTAGCGACGACTTCGGCAACATGCACGACGTGAGCCACAGCGGCCACGTCGGTTACACAGTCACCGTAAACGGGCGAATCCCAGAGACGTTCGCTGTTCGCAGCGGCGAGCGGGTCCGATTGCGCCTCATCAATGCCGCGAACGCCCGGATCTTCGCATTCAGGTTCCGAGGACACCGGCCAACCGTGATCGCCTACGACGGCCAGCCTGTCGAGCCGCACGATGCTTTGGATGACGGGGTCATACTCGGTCCCGCGATGCGCGTGGACCTAGTCCTTGACATGATCGGAAAGCCACGCGAGCGCTTCCCCGTGGTGGACACCTTCTACAAAGGTCTCGAATACCGCCTGCTCGATCTCGTCTACGATCCCGATCCGCTGCGTGAGCGACTGCTCGAGACTCCGGTTGCGCTCGCATCCAACACCATGCCTGAGCCTGACCTTGTTGCGGCCGAACGGCACGAGGTCGCTTTCGGCGGCGGCATGATGGGCGGATTGATGATGGCGACAATGGGCGGCCGGCGGATCGACATGCGCGAGATGAAGCATAACGGCATGGCCTGGGCGATTAATGGCGTCGCGGCGACGGGGCACGTGATGGACCCGCTCGTGACCTTGACCCGCAGCCGCTCCTACGTGCTCGCGATGCATAACGATACGGCGTGGCATCACCCCATTCACTTGCACGGCCACTCGTTTCGGGTCGTCAGCCGGAACGGCGAGCCGACCCGGCATCAGGAATGGTAAGACACCGTCCTGATGAACCCGCGCGAGCGGGTCGAGATCGGCTTTGTGGCCGACAATCCGGGCGACTGGATGTTCCACTGCCACATCCTCGAGCACCTGGCCGGCGGGATGATGGGCGTGATTCGCGTGACATGAGCGGGGAGACGACGATGACTGAATCCTCAACCGCTTCCGCGCCAACAAAAAGATCGAGTGTCGGGTTGCGAGCTGTCTTCCTGTTACCAGTGGTTCTATTCCTTGGACTGGCGGTCGCGCTCGGCTGGGTCTCACGCGCAACCCGCAGGAAATTCCTTCCGCGCTGATCGACAAGGCGGTTCCCGAGTTTGCTCTGCCACCGGTTCAGGGCCGGACGCTCGGCCTCTCGACAACCGACCTAAACGGTGAAGTGTCGCTTGTTAATGTGTTCGCCTCGTGGTGCACCGCTTGCCGCTACGAGCACCCGCTGTTGATGCAAATGCGGGCAAACGGTGTCGTTCCACTTCACGGCCTTAACTACAAAGACCGGCCAAAGGACGCCGCAGAATGGCTCGACAGGCTCGGCGATCCCTATGCCCGAACGGGCGCGGACATCGACGGTCGAGTCGGCATCGAATGGGGTGTCTACGGCGTACCAGAAACCTATGTCATCAGCAAGGATGGGCACATAGCCTACAAGCACATCGGACCGATCACGCCCGAAGACTTGCAGACGACGATTCTGCCAATGATCGAAAGGTTGCGTCGGCAATGAAATCGCTCACCGCTGTTGTCATCCGACGTTTTGCTAGTGCCGTAGCAGGGCTAGGGCTCGGCACGGCAGCCGCCCTCGCGGTGGCGCAGGAGCCGCTACAGAAATTCGCGTTGCATGATGCGCCCAAGGCTGTTCCGGAGATCGAATTCCAGGATGGCGATGGGAAGGTGCGATCGCTCGCAGACTTTCGGGGCAAAGTCGTGCTGCTCAACATTTGGGCCACGTGGTGCGGCCCCTGCCGGCGCGAAATGCCGACGCTCGACCGGTTGCAATCCAAACTCGGCGGAACCGACTTCGAAGTGGTGGCGCTCTCGATCGACCGTGCCGGGGTCGATGTGGTCACGAAGTTCTATTCCGAGGTCGGCGTCGTGCATCTAACCAGGTACGTCGACAGCAGTGGCAAGGCAGCGTTGCAATTGAGCACAGTCGGGTTACCGACCACCCTTCTGATCGACCGAGAAGGTCGCGAGATTGGTCGTCTCGTCGGTCCGGCCGAATGGGATACGCCGAAGATGGTCGCGTTCCTCCGGCGACACCTGTCCCAGACATCCGGCGCCTTGTGGTCCAACGCCACCAGTAGGCGGGGAAGCCGCGCGGCCAACAATCGTGCCGTTGCGATAGAGCCGGCCGGAATTTTCCGACCGGATGACATTGATCTTGTGAACACTGGAGTCACCACGTCTTCTGCAACCAACGAAGGAACATCGTCATGACCTCACCTCAAGCCGCTGAAACGCCCAAGACATCTTTAACGCAGGATATTCTCCATGTGGCGCGGTACTACCTCGGCGGCCGTCGGGGCCTGCTCATCTTCGCGGGCGCCGCGCTCGCGGCCGGCCTCGCGCTCAACTGGAGTTGGCTGGTCGCTGCCGGTATCGCGCCGATCCTCATCAGCGCATTGCCCTGTGTCGCCATGTGCGTGTTCGGTCTCTGCTGCATGAACCGGGGGAGTAGAAAATCGTGCTCGACGGAAACGAGCGCCCGAGAACCGGCGGAAACAGAGACTGGCGACCCAACACACACCGTTCAGGCGGCCCCGCTAGAAATTTCGGCGACACCTGGCGCCGGCCAATTCCCGACCGCCGCCACTGGTCCTTCTACCATTCCGGAACCTCAACCTCTCAACCAAAAGAGTACGACCGATGCGTAAATCAATGACAACCCTTGCTGTCACTTCCACGCTAGTTGCAGGCCTGGCGGCCGCGCCCACGCTCTTCGCCCACGATTCTGAGGGATCGGGCGGCTTGATGATGGGGCGCGGCATGATGGGCCAGGGCGGGATGATGGGGGGCGGCAATATGACGGGGATGATGAACATGATGGGGCAGATGAACACGATGATGGAGAACTGCAACCAGATGATGCAACGGATGATGGGCAACCACGGCTCAGAAAAGCCCAACGAGCAGTGGCAGAAAGAAGCACCCTTGGCACTCGAGGAGAAGAGCTGAGATGTTAGCTGGCACGCCGTCTGTTGCTAGGTCGGCGGGTCGGCTAGCACCAGCCCTTCGCTCAGGCACGCACGTGATTGACCGCGATGCCCGCTGGGCTGCGAACTTTCACGGTATCCGGTTCGATTCCGTAAACATGGTCCTCTACGTGAACGGGCTGATCAACAACGCTCATGCACCGAGCAAGCCTGCCGACAACAGCGTCTGGGAAAAGATAAGGAGCCTGTTCTAACGATGGCGCGCGCCAACGTGACAACCGCAGCCGAATTTTCCCTTACCGATCTAGTTTGCGGGTTGGCTGTCGACCTCGCGAATACACCGCATCGGCAGACCTACCACGGCGTGGATTACCTCTTCTGTGGCACCCACTGTCTCGACCAATTCAAAGCGAACCCTGATCGATATATTGAGCCACCTGATCGATCTGACGAGCAAACAAAGATAGTGGCCAATATCTACACGTGTCCGATGCACGCCGATATCCGTCAGGAGGGGCCGGGGCCATGCCCGAAATGCGGTATGGCTCTCGAACCGGAAACCATTGCTCCGGATTCCGGACCGAACCCTGAACTTACCTACATGACGCGACGATTCTGGGTCGGGCTTGTCCTTTCGATCCCGGTGTTGGTCCTGGAGATGAGCGCGCACATTCCTGGATTATCGATCCAAGAATTTCTGCCGCCCAGTCTATCCAATTGGATCCAGTTGGGCTTGGCCACCCCCGTCGTACTGTGGGCTGGGTGGTCATTTTTCGAACGCGGTTGGATGTCGGTGGTCACTCGCAACCTCAACATGTTCACGCTGATCGCGATCGGGGTGGGCGTAGCGTATCTCTACAGTCTCGTGGCGACTGCTGCGCCAGAAATGTTCCCTGACGCATTCCGTGGCAGCGGTGGGGAAGTCGCAGTCTATTTCGAAGCGGCGGCGGTCATCACGGTTCTAGTTCTGCTCGGCCAACTCCTAGAACTCCGTGCGCGCGAGCGAACGGGAGGCGCCATTCGAGCGCTCCTTGACTTGGCGCCTAATACCAACCGCCCTTAACATTGCCTTGTGCGAGCCCACGCTCTGAGGCCGATGGACATGATCTTCCAAGGTCGGTCAGGTTGTTCCAGGCTTGGCAAGAGGCCTCGACGATGGCTTCATAGGAGTCGAAGACACGATTGGAGAGCCAGTTCTGGCGGAGGTATTGCCAGACATTTTCGGCGGGATTGAGCTCCGGGGACTTGGGTGGCAAAGGCACGAGGGAGATGTTCTCCGGGATGCCGAGTTTGGCAGTGGTGTGCCATGCGGCTTGGTCGAGCAGCACGACGGCATGGGCGTTTGGGGCAACGGCCCGGCTGATTTCCTCGAGATGCAGGTCCATGGCTTCAGTATTGGCGCGCGGCATGACCAGCGCCGCGCCCTCACCGCGCTCGGGGCAGATGGCGCCGAAGAGATACGCCGAAGAGGTCCGTAGGTCCTTGACCTGGCGCGGGCGCGATCCCTTTGGGGCCCACTGGCGCACCAGGCTGTTCTTCTGGCCGACGCGCATTTCATCTTGAAACCAAACCTCGATGGGCGTGTCCGGTGGCTGTGCCGCTACGATTTTCGCCAAGTGTTCGGGAAAACTTTTTTTAAATTCCTCCTGTGCCCGCGCATCCTGGCCGACGTGGCGCGGGCGCGCGGAAATATGCGAGAACCCGAGCGCGGCCAGCAGCTTGCCGACGCTCCGCTCGTGATAGTCCACGCCGAAGCGCGTTCGGATCAGTTGCTTGAGATCGATGCAGCGCCAGCGCACGACCCCATCCCGTTCGGGATCGGGACCGGCCTCGATAGCCCGCGAAAGCGCCGCCATTTGCGACGGCGTCAACCGACGCAACGCCCCGTTCGGCTTGCGGTCGATCAGACCGGCCGGACCTCCCGCGTTGAACCGGTGAACCCAGTCCCGCAACGTCTGCCGATCCATGCCGCCAATACCCGCCGCGCACGCTCGATCCATCCCATCGTAGATGGCCGCCATCGACAAAAGCCGGCGCGCCTGGTTCCCATCATCGCTCCGTGCCGCAAGAACACGGACTCTTTCAGCATCAAAGTCGTTTCGCAAAGGAATCGTTGGCATTGAACACACTCCCTTGTTGCCAACAACCTTGAATCACAAAAACCTAGCGTGTAAACCTTTGCGCGAGTCAAACTCTAGGGCGGTTGGTATAAGACGGCCCGGCGATTAAGAGACGACAACGAGGATGAGGAAGTCTCGCTCGACGAGGTGCGGACAGTCGACCGCCTGCGAGTACGTCCAGGCGAAAAGGTGCCGGTCGATGGCGAGATTTTGGCAGGCCGAAGTACCGTCGATGAATCGATGGTCACGGGCGAGTCAATGCCAGTCGTTAAGGTCGTAGGAGACACGGTCATCGGGGCCACCCTGAATCAGACGGGTAGCTTCGTGATGCAAGCTGAGAAAGTCGGTCGCGAAACCATGCTAGCGCAAATCGTTCAGCTGGTCGCCGAGGCGCAGCGCTCTCGCGCGCCAATTCAGCGGCTCGCCGATGTCGTGGCCGGCTGGTTCGTCCCGGCCGTGATCGCAGTTGCGATCGTGGCATTCATCGTGTGGTCGTTCTGGGGTCCAGAGCCCGCGATGGGCTACGCCCTCATCGCCGCCGTATCTGTCCTCATCATCGCCTGTCCCTGCGCGCTCGGCTTGGCCACACCCATGTCGATCATGGTTGGCGTCGGCCGCGGGGCGCAAGCCGGCGTGCTGATTAAGAATGCTGAGGCTCTGGAGCGCTTCGCCAAGGTGGATACCCTCGTGGTCGACAAGACCGGCACGCTCACGGAGGGCAAGCCAAGAGTGACGACGGTCGTCACGGCAGATGGTTGGGACGAGCAGGCGCTGCTGTGCCTTGCCGCAAGCCTGGAGCGGAGTAGCGAGCACCCCTTGGCGGCGGCGATTGTCGCGGTAGCAAAGAAGCGGGAGCTATCTCTGCCCGATATCGAGGATTTCGAGACGATGACGGGAAAGGGCGTCAAAGGCATCGTTGGCGGCAAGGTCCTGGCGATTGGCAACGCCGCGCTGCTCGCGAGCCTCGGCGTGGACAGAGGATTTCTCGCGGCAGAGGCCGATAGGCTAGGCGGCGAAGGGGCGACTGTTGTGTTTGTCGTCGCTGACGCCGCCGTGGCTGGGCTTATCGCCATCGCTGATCCGATCAAGGAGACGACGCCGAAGGTGCTCAAGGCGCTTCGCGGCGAAAGAGTGCGTATTGTCATGCTCACTGGTGACAATCGCCGAACTGCCGGAGCTGTCGCCGAAAAGCTTGGCATCGAAGAGGTCGAGGCGGAGATCCTGCCCGAAGACAAGGGCAAGGTCGTGCGCCGCCTGCGCCAGGATGGATGTATTGTTGCCATGGTCGGCGACGGGATCAACGACGCACCGGCGCTCGCCGAGGCTGATGTCGGTATCGCCATGGGCACGGGCACGGACGTAGCAATTGAAAGTGCGGGCGTGACGTTGTTGAAGGGTGACCTCTCCCGAATTCTTCGTGCGCGCCGCCTGAGCGAGGCGGTGATGCGGAACATAAAGCAAAATTTATTCCTCGCCTTTGTTTACAATATGTTGGGCGTCCCAGTCGCGGCGGGGATCCTTTACCCGTTCTTCGGCATCCTGCTCAGCCCGATCATTGCGGCGGCGGCAATGAGTCTAAGTTCGCTTTCTGTCGTCAGCAATGCGCTGCGCCTGTCCGCGGTGAAGATCCCAGGATGAGAGCAACCATAACCAGAAAGCATATGTTCTCTCGACGGCTCATCAGATGGCTGGTCGTGCCGGTGCTGATCGTCACGATAGTCGGCATCTCGTTTGTTATGGAACCCGGCTCTCGTGTTGACGACGAGACCCCGAAAGCCGCATCGCCCGTGCCGCCGGATGAGTTCGAGCAGCGCGTGGAGGCCTACATCCTGAATAATCCGGAGATCATCTTCGAAGCGGTGGAACGCTTGCAGGCACGCTCGCGTGATGCCGAAGCGAGCGACGCCGAGGCAGCTCTAAAGGCACGCGCCGATGAAGTCTTCCACGATTCGGCGAACCCCGTGGGCGGAAACCCGGACGGCGACGTCACGCTCGTCGAGTTCTTCGATTACAACTGCCCCTACTGCCGAACGGTGGCACCCGTGGTGAACGACGCGGTAGCCAGTGATCCGCAATTGCGCATCGTCTACAAGGAGTTTCCCATCTTGGGTCCGAACTCCCAATTCGCCGCCAAGGCGGCTCTCGCAGCTCACCGGCAAGGCAGGTATTTGAACTTCCACGAAGCTCTCATGGAGGCCGACGGCGCAGCCAACGAGGGGTCTGTGCTGCGGATCGCAGCGAAGGTTGGTCTCGACGTGGATCGGCTGCGAACGGACATGGAAGACCCGGCCATACAGGCAGCTCTCAGTCGCAATTTCGAACTTGCGCAGGCGCTCCGGATCAACGGAACGCCAGGGTTTGTCGTCGGTGAGCAGATCCGGCGAGGCGCTACGGACTTGAGCACGTTGCAAGAGATCGTCCGGCAGGTGCGGGCCGAGCGATGATGGAAATTCTAAGCCAAGGACGTCGCTTTAGAGAACAATGCTAGAAATCTCGAACATTGGGTTGCTGACTGCGTTCGCTGCTGGCGCCATCTCGTTTCTTTCGCCGTGCGTCCTCCCGCTGGTCCCCGGCTACGTCTCATATGTCGCGGGGCGCGCGATTACCGAGGAATCGGGCGGCGACGGTCTGGCCCTTAGATTGCCGGCAATGGGTTTGAGCGTCTGCTTCATACTCGGCTTCTCCACTGTCTTCGTTTTGTTAGGCGCAAGCGCTACTGCGCTTGGCCAGCTGTTTCTACGCTACCGCTACGAGCTCAATATCATCGGCGGGGTGGTCATCATTCTTTTCGGCTTGTTCCTGATCGGTTTGTTGCGTCCGATGTGGCTCATGCGGGAGTTTCGATTTCACACCGCGATGGCTGGCGGTCGGCCGCTCTCTGCCTATGTCTTCGGACTCGCCTTTGCCTTCGGCTGGACGCCCTGCATCGGGCCAATCCTCGGCGCCATTCTCACCGTTAGCGCGGCGTCGACAACGGTTACGAGCGGGGTGGCTCTGCTCGCGGTTTACTCTCTTGGGTTCGGCGTGCCTTTTCTGCTCGCTGCGGTGTTCACCGATGGTCTCATGGCCCGACTCAGGACGATCGGTCGCGTCGGGCGGTTTCTCCAGATAGCGGCGGGTGCCGTCGTGATCCTGATGGGCATCGCCATGATAACCGGGCAGCTCTCGGCCTTCTCGTACTGGATGCTCGATATGTTCCCGGCGTTGGCGAACATCGGGTAATCTGGTCTTTGGTCTGCGACGTTGCTCGAAGATCCGTATGCATATCAAACTCAACTGATCAGCACGACGCTGATTGGGCAAACACGGTCTCACGGGTTGCAACTTATTCCGTTGACGAGCGCCAGTCCGGTTTCCTAACCGTACGATCGACTTTGTCAGAGCTTCCTCATCGGGCACCGATACAAAGGCATATCGTAATGGGCGAGTAGCTCCGTTGCACCGGACGATCCCTCGTAAACTGTCGCTCAAATCCTTGCGACATGGGTGCGACATGGCGCCGGGAATCCCTGGAAAACTAAGCAAAAAGAGCGGACTCTGACTCCGTAGGTCCGTCTAGCTCCCGAGAGGTGATGGAAATTTCTGAAAATGCGGGTGTAGGATGGCCGCGATGGACTTATACCAACCGCCCTTAACATTGACTTGTGCGATCCCACGCTCTGAGGCCGATGGACATGATCTTCCAAGGTTGGTCGGTCAGGTTGTTCCAGGCTTGGCAAGAGGCCTCGACGATGGCTTCATAGGAGTCGAAGACACGATTGGAGAGCCAGTTCTGGCGGAGGTATTGCCAGACATTTTCGGCGGGATTGAGCTCCGGGGACTTGGGTGGCAAAGGCACGAGGGAGATGTTCTCCGGGATGCCGAGTTTGGCAGTGGTGTGCCATGCGGCTTGGTCGAGCAGCACGACGGCATGGGCGTTTGGGGCAACGGCCCGGCTGATTTCCTCGAGATGCAGGTCCATGGCTTCAGTATTGGCGCGCGGCATGACCAGCGCCGCGCCCTCACCGCGCTCGGGGCAGATGGCGCCGAAGAGATACGCCGAAGAGGTCCGTAGGTCCTTGACCTGGCGCGGGCGCGATCCCTTTGGGGCCCACTGGCGCACCAGGCTGTTCTTCTGGCCGACACGCATTTCATCTTGAAACCAAACCTCGATGGGCGTGTCCGGTGGCTGTGCCGCTACGATTTTCGCCAAGTGTTCGGGAAAACTTTTTTTAAATTCCTCCTGTGCCCGCGCATCCTGGCCGACGTGGCGCGGGCGCGCGGAAATATGCGAGAACCCGAGCGCGGCCAGCAGCTTGCCGACGCTCCGCTCGTGATAGTCCACGCCGAAGCGCGTTCGGATCAGTTGCTTGAGATCGATGCAGCGCCAGCGCACGACCCCATCCCGTTCGGGATCGGGACCGGCCTCGATAGCCCGCGAAAGCGCCGCCATTTGCGACGGCGTCAACCGACGCAACGCCCCGTTCGGCTTGCGGTCGATCAGACCGGCCGGACCCCCGCGTCGAACCGGTGAACCCAGTCCCGCAACGTCTGCCGATCCATGCCGCCAATACCCGCCGCGCACGCTCGATCCATCCCATCGTAGATGGCCGCCATCGACAAAAGCCGTCGCGCCTGGTTCCCATCATCGCTCCGTGCCGCAAGAACACGGACTCTTTCAGCATCAAAGTCGTTTCGCAAAGGAATCGTTGGCATTGAACACACTCCCTTGTTGCCAACAACCTTGAATCATACAAAACCTAGCGTGTAAACCTTTGCGCGAGTCAAACTCTAGGGCGGTTGGTATTATCCGGATAATTTGATTTCGGGGAAACCATTCAGCGAGGATGAGGAGGTCTTTGTCGGGGACGGGGACGGGGTGATTGGGCGGAAATACATCAAGGCGATTTATCGGGGATATACGGAGGATTTCGGGGCGCTGGTGGCGCGGGGGGCGGAGGAGGAGCATCTGGGGTTGCTGGGGCCGGTGATCCGCGGGGTCGTGGGCGACACGATCGTGGTCCACTTTCGCAACAACACGCGGTTTGGGGCCTCGATCCATCCGCACGGGGTTCTCTACAAGAAGAACGCGGAGGGGGCGCCGTACGCGGACGGGACCTTTGGCGCCGACAAGGACGACGACGTGGTCGCGCCTCGGGGCGGCGAATTCACCTACCTTTGGAAGGTGCCGGAACGGGCGGGTCCCGGCCCCAGGGATCCGAGTTCGATCGTCTGGCAGTACCACTCCCATGTCGACGGGCCGGCGAGCGAGAACGCCGGGATGATCGGCTTGATCGTCATCTCCAGGAAAGGCCAGGCCAAGGCGGACGGTTCGCCGAAGGGGATCGACCGCGAGTTCTTCTCGCTGTTCAAGGTGTTCGACGAGAACGCCAGCCTCTTCCTCGACGCAAACATCGAGAAATATACCTCCGCCCCGGTCGATCCCGAGGACGACGGCTTCGTCGAGAGCAACCTGATGCACGGGATCAACGGGCTGGTGTGGGGAAACAACGCCGGCCACACAATGCGCCTCGGCGAGAAGATCCGCTGGTACGTCATCGCCATGGGCACCGAAGTCGATCTTCACACGCCCCATTGGCACGGCGTCACCCTGGTCCAGAACGGCAACCGGGTCGACGTCGTCTAGGTCCTCCCCGCGGCCACCAAGACCCTGGACCTGATCCCGGACAATCCGGGCACCTGGATGTTCCACTGCCACGTCAACGACCACATCGGCGCCGGCATGACGATGGTGTTCACCATCGGACCCTGAGCCGATCTTGATCCGATCTTCTGGGCCGTCATTCGGAAAAAAGAGAATCGTTTGGTTGGGGTCGTCGATTGAGGCGCGCGCTAGTCATCGACCCAAACGGAGGCGACAGCCGAAGTTTGGAAAGTTGATGCATCGACAAAGGGCTGGTGCACGGGGGCGTGAACGAAGTGAATGCGCCGGTGCACTAGTCGTCGAGTTAAATTTTTCCTGATTACGCACTTTGCTCCGCGAGTTTGAGGAGGTTGTAGGGCATGGGCGGGGTACGTAGGGCGGCCCAGGCGAGGCGGGGGATCATCTCGTCCAGGCGGTAGCGGCGATTGAAGCGGTATTCGAACTGGGCCAGGTATCGCGGTGCGTGCTTGGGACGGATGGGGTCCCGCGGAGGCTGTTCTTGACGTTACCGAGGGTCGTATTGACCCATTTGAAGGCGGCCCATTTGGCGGCCTGGGGTCCGCTGCCGGTAACGGCGGGATAATGGCTGCAGCCAGCCGCGGTGACGGCGGTGAAGCAGCTCAGGCCGTCGCTGACGACGGTGCTTCCCGGGGTCAAGACGCGGCGCGACATTTTCTCGATCTCTGCCTTGCGGAAGCCCTTCACCCGGGTGAGCTTGAGCCGGTGCGGCCGACCCTCGGCGGTGGTTTCCACGGCGGCCACGAAAGGCGTTTTGCCGGGTGCGCCACGGCCCCGCTTACCGCCGCGCCGGGCGCCCCCCAGATAGGCGTCGTCGATCTAGATCCGCTTGCCCTCGCCGCCCAGCGGCTTGTTTTCCTCGCGTTCAAGCATCACCTGCATCAGTTTGTGATGCATCTTCCACGCCGTATTGTAGCTGACCCCGAGCCGGCGCCCCAATTCGAGGCTGGAAATCCCTTTCTTCGACTGGCTGATCAGGTAGAGGGCCTCGAACCATACGATCAGCGCCAGGTGGGTCGCATGAAAGATCGTCCCCGCCGTCAACGACACCTGGTAATGGCAGCCGCTGCACTGATACAGCCGCCGACTCTTGTGCTCGCTGTAGCGATCACCGGCACAGCGGGGACAAACAAAACCCTTCGGCCAGCGCCAGCCGAATACCACCGCCCGACATTTCTCCTCGCTAAGTTCACGAAACCGCCCCAAACTCAACCCCAACTGAACCGCATTCCTCGACATCGCAAACCTCCTGAAAAACCACCGGATGTTCACTTTTTGTACCATACCAAATCCTCGGAGGAAAATGCGTAATCAGGAACTGTTTTGGCACCAAAAATTGTACATTCCGAAGAAGGTCTGGGGGTGGGCCTCCTCGTAACGGTCCCAAACCCTCAGATCGGTGACGTCCGCCGGCTCGGGGTGTTCCTTTTTGAAGGCTTCGAGCGCCGCGGTGTTGTCGAAGCGGAAGGACAGAAACCGCAATCCCAATTCGGCCAGGCAGGCCTCGATCTCGGGCAGGGTGAAGCGGTGCTCCATATAATGGAGGATCATGTCCCGGCAGGCGCTGATGCTGAAGAAATCGCGGCTCCGCGTGAGCCTTGAGAGGGGATGTTGCAGGCCCAGGTCGAGGATCTCGCGGCGGCAGCGCCGGATGTCCGCCTCGGTCGGCTCGAAACCTTCCTCCTTGACGAATTCGCGGCCTCTTTCGATGACGTCACGGGCCCGCTGGCTGTAGAGGCCGATCAGCATCAACCCCGTCGGCTGGAGGAGGTCGACCAGAACCCGCCAGCCGCGCATCGGCTCCGCCATGTGATGCAGAACCCCGGAACAAGCGATGAAGGAAAACCGCCGGTCCAGGGCGGCGAGTGAGAGGATATCACCCGAATGGAAGCTCACGTTCGCGATCTCGAGCTCCTCGGCCATGCGCCAGGCATAACCCAGGCTGCTGAGGCTCAAATCGACGGCGAACACCTCGCAGTCCTTCAGGTTCACGGCGGCGGTGAGGGCCTCGTGGCCGGTGCCGCAACCAGCCACCAGTAGGGGGGTCGGCCGCGGCCAGTCGCGGGGATCGACGATGTCGGTCCCCACCATGGCCAGCAAATCGGGCACCGTGACCGGGGTTTCCCGCCACAGGTTCAGCCAGCGCGGATAAGGGTTCTCTTCGTATTGTGACTTGACCAGAAGCGAAGTCTTGTCGCTGACCTCGGTGACCGGAGGTATCTTGTCCTTGATTTCCTGTTCGCGCCGCCGGTCATCGAGCTGCCGTTTGACGACGGCGCGGAAGGGCCGGCTCCAAACGCTCGCCTTGACCGCCCGCAACTGTTCCTTCGCCTCGATCCCGTCGAGGGAGCGGTACATGGCGCAGACCACGAGCTTTCGTTGCAGCTCGTGGCCGGGCCGCGGCGAGGCCCCGATTTCGGGCCCCACGGTGGCGATCAGATCCGTGACCCTGGCGTTCTCGGCGTCGTCGACGAAAAAGGCGTATTCGTTGTTGAAACATTGATGGGCCAGGGCGCATAGAAAGCGCGCGTCCTTGCGCCAGTTCGTCTTGACCCTGCCGGCGTCCCGGCAGATGTCCTCGAGGATGACGCGGCGCAACGCCGTGGTGAGGTACTCGAAAGCGGGGTCCGCCAAAACCGCCTGGTCGAGGAGGCGGTGAAAAAGGCTGCTTTCGATAAGGTCGCGCAACTCGTCGTCGCGGTAGGCGGCTTTGAGGCGCTCGTGATCGGAAGCCCAATCGAGGGCTTGGCGAAAGCCCTCGAACCGCTTGAGGGTCGAAACCGCCGAGACCATGAGCTGCTGCCTGTCGACCTCGGGGCGCTCGAAGCACAATTCGATGGCGCGCAGAAACCTGGGTTCCGTCGACGCAACGGCGCGGCCACGCAGACAGCTGGCCATGCCCTTCTGGTAGGCGGCGTTGTCGGGTTTGAGCACCAGCGCCTTGAGGTAACCCTGGGCCCCTTCCTCGATGCGCCCGGCGCTCCGGCAGAGCTCGCCGATCTCGGCGTGGACCGCGTCGAGCTTGGGATTGGCGGCCACGGCCCGCCGGAGGTTCGCGATCGACTCCTCCCGCCGTCCGAGGGCGAGACACACCTTGGCCAGATCGCAAAAGAATTCCGGGCTGTCGCGTCCCGAGGCGAGGGCGTTTTTCAAGAGCCGTTCCGCGGCTTGGTGTTGGCCCGAGCGATGGACGATGAGGCCCATGAGGTGCAAGGCCTTGGCGTCGCTCGGCTTGCCCTCGAGAATTTGCTCGCAGATCTTTTGGGCCTGCGTGATTTCGTTTCTCAGGTAGTGACCCAGGGCCGCCTTGTTGGCGCGCTCCGCGCTGTCCATGAGAAATCCTTCCGCCGCTGCCGTCGCTAGTGCACCGGCGCATTCACTTCGTTCACGCCCCCGTGCACCAGGCCTTTGTCGATGCATCAACTTTCCAAACTTCGGCTGTCGCCTCCGTTTGGGTCGATGCACTAGCGCCTCTTACCATTTCCAGGGGCGCAAAACCATATCGGGGGGCACGCCGCCGGGTCGGTTGGGTCCGGAGCTGACACGGCCGCCTGTTTCGGCCCGACTTGTTCCGAGCCAATTGGAATCGGTTCGACACGGGGGCCAACCCGGACGATTCCGGCTGGGCTCGCAAATTCGTTTGAAAAAATTCATGAATTTTGCTAAGGCATGAATGGCAATAGTGCACGCGACGCGAAATTAGAAATCCGGTACGAAAAAGTCGTCGCCTTGAGGCGGGATCCCAGTTCGCGAAGATATGATCCATTGGGATCGGCTCGGAGACGGGATCTGTCGTATCGGTGGGATCGGAAACCGTTATGGTGCAAAAACTACGATCAGGCGAAACTGGCGACAAGGATACGCCGGTCGCGCCGGCATCCCCGAAATCGAACGGCGGCGGGAAACCGGGAGCCGCCAAGGCTTCCTCCGACGTTCACGCCTTCGCTCGCCCGCCGCGAAAAACCGCTGGCCAAAAGGCGGAGAAAGATAACGGTGGCCGCACCGTTCTCGAAAGGGATGTCGAGAGCGAAATTTCCGCGCTTATTTCACGAATCGCGGATCAAGCCGACAAATCACTTCATTCCGCTTTCGACAACGTGACCCAGAAGACCTTGGCCAGGGTCTTGAATATTTTGCCGGCGGTCGCGGAGAAAAGGAATATTCACGATTTGCGAAATCTCGATGCCGCGCTGTCGTCTCTCTTGATCGAATACCCCAACCTGGAGCTGGCGAAAAAAGTCATCGGCCGTCTGGAGCGGAAATACCGTGAATCCTCGGCATTTTTCCGCAGTCCGCCCGTCGCGGTCGTTCTCGGACTTTTGTGCCACCTGTTTATAATCATCCCGTCGCTGATCGCTATCTTCTCGGCTTTGGGCGGAGGAGCCACGATCGGTGGAGAAAAATTATGGGAGGTGTCGTTCTTCGGGACACCGGTGGTGTATTTCGTGATTGTCGCCTGCGCCGGCGCGGCCGGAAGTATCGTCAGCATCATGACTCGTATCCGGATTTTCGCCGAACAATGGGAGGTCGATCGGGCCGTGCTGTTCTTCACCGGATTGTTCAAGCCGGCGGTCGGATTTTTCTTCGGTCTTTTCGTTCTATGCGCGATCAAATCCGAACTTCTCCCCTTCAAGATTTCGGCGGAAATCCATCAGCCGCTCTATTTCTTTGCCGCGCTCGCGTTTATTTCGGGCTTTAGCGAGCGATTCGCGAAAGACGTCATCAAAAGCGTCCAAACGAAAATATAACGACCCGTCCCATCGGATTCCGGGGAAACTGGCCGTCCGACGCTGCGGCCTCGCGGCGCCCAGCGCCGAGCTGGGAGGCGATCGCGCGCGATGCGAGAACAAAATCTTGTCATCGATCTGATCAGGGGGGCATCCCCGCGGCTTGCACGGCGCCGATTTCGGAGGGGGGGGCCAACCATGAGCAGCCCATCGCCCACGGCATCGTCCCAGGCATCGCCCCAGGCAACGCCCACGGGGACGCTTCCCGGCGTGACCTTCGTCGTGCCTGTTTTCAACAAGGCGCCCTACCTGCCCCGGGTCCTGGCGGCGATCCGGGACCAGCGCGGCGACTTTGCCAAATCCTACATCTTCATCGACGACGGCTCGAGCGACGATTCCCTGGCCCTGGTTCGCGACGCCACCGCCGGCTGGGAAAACACCGTCATCGTCGTCCAGGACAACCACGGTTCGGCCCACGCCACCAACCAGGGTATCGCCCGGGCCACCCAACCCTTCATCAAATTCGTCGATGCCGACGATTTGCTGGCGGCGCACGCCACCGAAAGCCTGCTCGAGGCGCTGCACGCGAGTGACGCCTGTCTCGCCTGGGGCGAAGTCGTGCGCTATCGCGACGCCAGCGAGATCGATCTCGCGGCTCGCAACCCCGATCCCCCGGTCGAAACCCTTAACGCGCCCTTGTTGGCCGCCCTGCGCAATTCGCTCTTCAACCCGAGCCAATGCTTGGTCCGGAGCGCCGCGGCCCGGGCCGTGGGCGGATGCGACGAACGTATCCGGCACAGCCAGGAATACAGCCTGACGCTTCGTCTCGCCCACTTCGGAGCTTTCCTCAAGGTGGCCGCGCCAGCCGCCTATTTGCCCCGTTTCGTGGCCACCAGCCTGAGCGCCAACGAGGCCCGGCAATTGCGGCGGGTGACCCTGGCCTG
Source organism: Alphaproteobacteria bacterium (assembly GCA_965218865.1). Taxonomy (GTDB): domain Bacteria; phylum Pseudomonadota; class Alphaproteobacteria; order JAAXGF01; family JAAXGF01; genus CBDCME01. The sequence continues at coordinate 23,070 of CBDCME010000078.1, read as the reverse complement.
CGCCAATCTTTTGCGCGATCATCCCGACCTGGGGCCCGAGATACAGCAGTACGCCTGCCGCCGTGCCGCCGGCCGCGCCTGGCTGTTTGCCCGCCGCCGTCGCGGCGCCGGGGTTCTGTCTCGGCCGTTCTGGCGCCATCTGCGCAGCCGTTTTCCGCTCCGCGGTGATCGGGCGGCGTTCATCGAGCGCTGCGCCGCGGCCTTCGCCGACCCTCCCGGCGCCTAGTGCACCGGCGCATTCACTTCGTTCACGCCCCCGTGCACCAGGCCTTTGTCGATGCATCAACTTTCCAAACTTCGGCTGTCGCCTCCGTTTGGGTCGATGCACTAGACCCTTATCGCCCCGCCCGTCACCCTGTGGCGCTCATTGCGTGACCCCTTCGAGAACCCTGCCCAGCGCGCCCCAGCTCGGGATTGAAGCCTAAAACAGTACCCGTGACGCTTGCTCGGCAGCCTCCGGAATCCGGGCTAGCCCCGCCATCCACCACTCGTGGCCGGGACGGGCAAAATTAGCCGAGAGGCCACGATCTTCAGGGACAAGCTAAGGGCAATTCCAAACCGGGGAGTTTGACAATTGTTTATGTTAGCCATTGTCTTGCGAGTACGGTTGCAGCAGCGGATCGAGAACGGTCTTTCGGGAGGGAAATGCCAAAATCAAGCCAGTGAACCGCATTGTAGTAATGGGTCCAATCTCCCGAAATATAGTCATTAAGAAGCTTTGTCAGCCGGCCCTTCGGCAATGCCCACACAGATTTAAGGGCTGCCGCCTTGCGAACATCGTCGTGATCCGAGCAGAACAGTTTTATCATCGAGTTATCGTCCAGCGCGCGGAATTTATTTTGCGTTGACTGCACAATTAGACTCGCCAATAGATGACTGGGAAACGGTAGAGCTAGAAGATCGGCGAGGCGTTGGTGCCACAGCGCGTATATGGCACGGACTGCCTCTCGGTAGTTGCGATTGTTCTTGTCTGATATCGAGAGGAGGGTGCGACTACTGTCTGATCGCTCAAGCGAGGCAATGATACGTGGAATGTCCTCCCATTCGCCGGTTGTTCTCAAATATTCAATGTCGGCGCTGGAGAAATTCACGAATTCACTGTCCAAAATATTCCGAATACGGTTCAAGTCTTTCAGATCTTTTTTTCGAGAGATGATGTCAAGTCCATCTCTGGTGAATTTCTTTACGATTCCTTCTTCTAGTCCTCTAATTTTTTCGACGTTCCCGTTTTCTTTGCCAAATAGGTTTTCTGTTTTCTTTATCAGCTTGTTGAATTCCGTCTTGAAGTGGTCGTCGACCGCCGCCCTGAGCCTGTCTCCTCTAGTAGAAAATTGCCGCTCATCCAATATAAACTGAACAGTTCGGTCCATCACTGAAATATCTTTAGCCGCGTGTTTAAGTTGCGGAATCGTCATCACAAGCATTCTCTGTCGGAGAAACTGTTTCCAGAAGGATTCGCCTTCCGTGTCGGGTACGGCAAATCCTCCGAATATCCCACCGTGCGTGCGTGCCTTGGGTTTGACAAGAATTTTCCTGGCCTCGTCGTCCGAGAATTGCTTGCCCTTATTCCTAAGTGATTGCAGGGCCTCAAATCGAATCTCTGCATCGCTGTCGGATTTGAGCTGCTCCGCTTTCTCAATATCCAGTGAACCCCGCTCCCTGAGGAGCTTCACGACCATTCGACGAACACCAGAACTTGGGTGTCCAAGACCCTGGGAGAGAGTGTCGCTATCAATCGAAGTAGCATTCTCGAACAGGGTGGCCAATAAACGAGAGTTGATTGACGTTGGTTGGAGATCAAACAAAGCGACGATCGCCCTCTCCCGGCTATCCCTGAGTTTAATGCTGAGAGTGGCCTCAATCGCTGCGCTTGTTGTTTGATGGTCACCACGGTCCAGTTCCTCCCCAATCTCGGTTAAATCAGCCGTTACTCCACAATCTGCGAGGTATCCGAGCGCCGCTACCTTAACTGCGCTTGGTGTAGTATCCGAGAACCACTTTTTCATGCAATATTCCTTGTTCCAATGGCCCTCGGAAAATAGCCGTTTCGACACCAACCGCATGGCAGAGAGTGCTCCAACTCGCTTGTCGGTATTGCCATAGAACGAGCAGAATTCGAGCCACTGCCGATCGAAAGCATCGATTTTCGTTAGCCAGTACGGCGATGTCCCATGCTCTGTTGAAAAAGGCGAGGCAGGCATGGTTGGGCTTCGAGGCTAGGCGGCCTCTTTGATGGTTTCAATGGCGCTTTTCGCTTTTGCCTTTTTCACGTGATCCTCGAGGGCAGCTCTGAGGATGGGGAGTTGCCGGTAGGCCTTGAGGCGACGGAGGTCTTTTGGGCTTCCAGGAGGCCGGCGGCGGTCCATCGCAAGGCCATCTCGGCGTTGCGCCAGCGCTTGACATTGTGCTGCACCATCCTGACCGTTCCCAAGGCATTCTCGATGGCGTTGGTGCAGGCCAAGGAGCGCCTGAGCTTGGGCGGCAGGCCCAAGCGGATCACGGTGAGGATCTCATCCAGGCCCTCCAGGATGGAAGCCGAAACGCCGGGGGCCTCGGTCTCCAGGCGGCGCGCCAGGTTCTTCATGAGGCGTTCGGCTTTCTCGGCATCGTCTTGGTCCCAGGCTTGCCTGAGCGCCTTCTTGACGCCGGCATGAAGGCTTTCGTCGAGGCGCTCGATGATGTTGCGGCCCTTGTGGACCTGGCAGCGCTGGAGGGCGGCCACCGGCCCGAAGGTCCGCTTGATCGCCTTGGAGAGCGCCTTGGCGCCGTCGACGATGAAGAGCCGGGGCACTTCCGGGTCGAGGCCGCGGGCGGTCAGGTTGTCGAGCAGCGCCTGCACCGTGGCGGCATTCTCCGTGGCACCTTCGGCCAGGCCTAGAACATGCTTCTCGCCCGCGCCGTCGATGCCAATAGCTGCCAGCAACACGTGATCGCCGACGTGCAGCCCGTCGATCTGGATGACCAGGAGATCGAGATCCGAAAGGTCGCTGGCCAGGAAGGCCTTCAGCTTCTTGCGCGTCATGGCCACGAAGCGCCGCGAGACCGCGGACTTCGAGGTCGCATCGCCCGCGCGTGCCGGCAAGTCGCCGCTGGCCTCGCCGGGCAGGCGCACGGCGCGCGCGTACTTGCGGGTCGAAACCGTAAGCAGCATGATGTTCATCGCCCAGGACTGCAAAAGCGCCGGGTCCGAGAGCAACTCCCAGCTCGGCAAGCTCATCTCCTTGCCCGCAAGATCGCGCACCCGCGGGCGCGTCAGCTTCACCTTGCCCCCGTGATAGGCAATCTCGCTCTGGGTTGTCCCCCAGCGATGGCCCTGCCGCTCGGCCGTGCGGGCGTGGCGCGCTCCGCAGAGCACCTCGCTATCCTCGTCCAGCATCTCGCCCAGGGTCTCCACCCCGGCCAACAGGCAAAAGCGATCCACGCTCATGCGCAGATCATCAAAAGCCTCCGGCAAGGCCGGCGGCAACAGCGGAAGCGGGATCTCCAACAGTTTCGAAAGGCGGCTGTTCCGTGTAGTCTTGGTCATGGCGTCGTTCTCCTTGATGGATTCAACACCCAGAGCCTAACGGTTCCAGGCGAATGACGCCTACCTCACTTTTTCAACATCAGCCGAGACATTGCCACCAGTACCACAGGGGCGTGTTTGCCCCCGAATAATGCGTTAGACCACTATCAATCAAGCCTGCCTGTTCACCGAAACTAAGGTCAAGGTCGGAGCGGTGGACGAAGAGTATGTTCGCGTCGTGCACTCCTAAGCATTGGTCATCGTTGCCTCGGCTACCGATGACAGATGCGAGCAACCGGAGGCGGGCGACGTCAACATTCGCAAAGTGTTCTGGGCCTGCATGATCTTCCGATTTGGCGATGAGACCTCTGAGAAACCTATCGCCTTCCGCCGAAAACAGCGGCTCTGATTCAGCCTTGGTTTCGGACAAGTTTCTTCGTGCAGTGTCTTCTGTTGGTCGTATTTGGCTTTCGTCAGCATTCTCGCGGGTATCTTCCGAATTCTTCTTTTGGACATAGCTCGAAATACAGAGGTGAATTTCCTTTTTAGCGTTGATTTCTTTTTGGAAATTTAATACCCTTTCGAGTTGAGGACCCGGATCACTCAGCCGCTCGGCATCAACATTTTTGAAAAAAAGGATTATCTCTGGCACTTTATCTTTTTTGCTGATTAGATAATGCTATCGAAAATTCTTCCTCGAAACCTGAGGTGTAGTGCCCAGTATCGTCGGGCGACGTGCCCCAACGCATCCAAATCATCCCGATAAAATATTCACATCGCACAAGGTCATGATTGATCTGGGTTTGTGGTCGGCCAAACCCAGGAAAAGTATCTTCCCAACCCACAAGTTCAACTTGATAGCCAAGGAAATCGGCCCAAATCTTGTTGATTTCATCTACGACAGATTTCGCGGCTTGCCTCTCGTCATTCAGGTCTCCGAGAGACGCGAGAAATACCTTTATAATTTTGCGGCTTCCGGTCATCGCAATCTAGTTACGATGTCTTGGAAATTGGGATGATATCATTATGTGCGCTTTAGCAAAGCGCCGTCCACTTAATGCCACTCGATGGCCTATGAGGCACGCCATCTTTATAGAGGGCAACCGGAATGACCGAAATGGCTCAATACCCGCCTATCTCGGTCAGCGGTACCCATGTTCGCAAACCGTTCCATTGGGGCTGTTTCGGTCATGGAGCCCGTGACGGAAGGGTCGCGATTAGAGAAGTGCGAATTCGTCATCGAATGAACCGGCAGCCAACTCAAATGGGCGTGTAAGGGGGCACGCGAACGCTCCCTTTGCGTTGGCGCATATGATGCGTGTGGTAGCGCGCCAGCAGGCGCAGGAGCGTGTCCATCTTGACGCCGAAGGCTTTTTCGACGCGCGGGGCCGGCGAGAGCGAAGCTTTGCCGTGATTGGACAGCGCCGGGCCGCCGAGGACCTTGGCGGCAGCCGTGACGGAGAGATCATCGGGCAACCGGCGGATGAATCCTCGCGGTTGCACCGGTCCCATGCCTATTTCAATCGCCATGACGCGGTCTCCTCATGGATCGGTGGTCATCCTGATTTAATTATCTGGGCAATAATCCTTGACGTCTGGGCGGTTGAAGACGTTTCTCTGGTGGGAGATTCATTCGAATCGACCCCGTATTCACCTGCCCGTCACCATGTGCGGAATTGCCGGCTTCATCGATCCCAGGGGACCTCGCGACCAAGAGCGGGATCGGGCGCTCGCGGCGGCGATGGCCGAGAGCCTGCGCCACCGCGGTCCCGACAGCAACGGGGTTTGGACCGACCCGGCCGCCCCCGTGGCCCTCGGTTTCCGGCGCCTGGCGATCATCGACCCAGGGCCCGAGGGCGATCAGCCGATGTCCTCCGCCGGGGGCCGCTACCAACTCGTCTTCAACGGCGAAATCTATAACCATCGGGCGCTCAGGGCGGAGCTCGAGGCGGCGGGCCGGCGGGAATGGCGCGGCGAATCGGATACCGAGGTCCTCATCGAGGCGATCGCCAACTGGGGCTTGCGCCCCGCCCTGGCGAAGCTCAACGGCATGTTCGCCCTCGCCGTCTGGGATCGGGAGCGCCGCGTCCTCTTCCTGGCCCGCGACCGTTTGGGCGAGAAGCCCCTCTATTATGGCCGTCAGGACGGGGTTTTCCTGTTCGCCTCCGAGGCCAAGGCCTTGAAGCGCCACCCGGCCTGGCGCGGCGAGGTGGACCGGGAGGCCCTGGCGCTTTATTTGCGTCACGCCTACGTCCCGGCGCCCCATAGTGCCTGGCGCGGGATTCTCAAGCTGGCGCCGGGAACCCTGTTGGAAGTCGGGGCGGATGGGGTCCACGGCGCGGTCGAGGCCTATTGGCGGGCCGAGGAGCGGGCCGCCGAGGCGGTTGCTGCGCCGTTCGTCGGCGACGAGGCCGAAGCCATCGGGCGTCTCGATCGCTTGATCGCCGACTCGGTGGCCCTGCGGATGGTGACCGACGTGCCCGTGGGCGCGTTTCTCTCCGGCGGGATCGACAGCTCGACCGTGGTCGCGGCGTTGCGGGAGATGGGCCGGGTGAGGACCTTCAGCATCGGCTTCGCCGAGGCCGAATACGACGAATCGCGGCAGGCGGCGGCGGTCGCGCGCCACCTGGGCACCGACCATACCGAGCTGCGCGTCGGCGAGGACGAATGCCTCGCCACCCTGCCGAGCTTGGCGGAAGTGTACGACGAGCCCTTCGCCGACGCTTCGCAAATCGGAATTTCCTAGATTAAGACATTGACGAGCCGCCTAATGTGTGGTACGTTCATTCTTGCAACAGATTGAACCAACCACCAACCAAGGCGGCTCGCCATGAACATCATACAGATTTTCGAGCGTTTTCCCACCCAACAAGATTGCATAGTCCACCTGGAGAAAGCCCGGTGGGGTGATAAGCCTCTCTGTCCCTACTGTGGATCGGACAATACGGCCCCTCACAGACACCGCCACTGCTGTAATCCGTGCGGCACTTCGTTCAGCGTGACGGTCGGCACGATCTTCCATCACACACACTTGCCGCTCCAAAAGTGGTTCCTGGCGATCATGCTCATGCTGAACGCCAAAAAGGGACTATCCGCCCTCCAACTGTCCCGCGACATCAGCGTGAACAAGAACACCGCTTGGCGGATCACCATGCAAATCCGCAAGGCTATGACGCAGGGCGAGCAACGCGACATGCTGACTGGCATCGTCGAGATGGATGAGACGTACGTTGGTGGCAAGCCGCGCAAGGGAACCAAGGGCGACGGGCCGGACGGCAAGCACAAGACGGGTCGGGGAACCAAAAAGGCTCCCGTCGTCGGCGCTGTCGAGCGTGGCGGCAACGTCACGGCTAAGGCCGTTCATAAGGGCAAGATGAAGGGAAAGCACATGCGGGCATTCGTGCGGGATCGCGTGGACACTTCCAAGGCCAGCCTCATCACAGACGAATACAAAGCGTATCTGGGCATGTCCAAGCTGTTGCCGCACAGTGTCATCAAGCACGATGACTGGTACGTGAACGGTGACATTCACACCAACACGATTGAAGGGTTTTGGGCGCTCTTGAAGCGCGGGATGTTCGGCCAGTTCCACAGCGTGAGCCGCCGTCACCTGCAAAAGTACGTCGATGAGTTCTGCTACCGCTACAACTTGCGCAAGGCCGATCCTCTAGCGGCCTTTGATCTCACCATCAATCGTGGGTTGGGGGTGGTGTGATGGCCAAGGAACCTTTGAAAGTCATCGCTGGCGCCCCTGACCGACCACTGGTCATAGGGGACATTGAAATCCCGTGCTACGTGCTTGAAGACGAGACGCGCGTATTGGTACAGGCTGCCATGAATTTCCGGGCTTGGCATGGCCCGTGGCAGCGGCGGTTCCGGCGGTAGTGATCGACTCTTGGCTTTTTCGACCGGGAAGCTGATAAATCCCTTTGTTTCCAAAAAGTTAACGGGTGTGATCCAAACCCCGGTCAGATTCCACCTTCCGCAGGGAGGAATCGCGTATGGCTACCCCGCAGCTCTTCTGGCCGATCTTTGTGAAGCCGTACTGGCTGCTCGCAATGACGGCGTGTTGCAAACACAACAACTGCACATAGCTGCCCGATGCGAACTCCTAATGCGGGGCTTTGCCCGGGTTGGTATCGAGGCAGTAGTGGACGAGGTTACCGGATATCAGCGTATTCGCCATGAACGTGCGCTCGCTACGATCCTTGAAAAGTTCATCGTGGCGGAACTTCAGCCGTGGAAGAAAACCTATCCTTACGGCTTTTATCTCGAAATTTGCCACCTTCGCAAGTGGCCCATGGAGTATGCCGTCAAGCGACCGAAGATCGTAGGAAGTTGGACCGACGACATGGTTTACGCCCGGATCGCCCTGGGGTTCTCGAAGAACTGCGGCAACTTAACCCGAGGCAACCCGGCGGTGAGCGTAAGTGGCGGCATCATCAGTGGTTCAAGCCCGATCCCGGCTACATCAAATTGAACCAACACATCGCAGCCGTCCGGGCGCTCATGCGCGCCGCACCGAACTGGGGGGTGTTTCAGCGCAGTCTCAAACGAGCCTTCCCGAAGCTACGCGATCAATACGAACTGGACCTCGGAGACGATTGAGAGGAAAGCATGACAAAGGGGACCCGCACTCGATCCATCGAAATTGACTTCGAGGTCTATCAACTGATCGTGATAGAAAAGCGAGGATTCCACGAGTCAGATAACGTTGCGCTTCGTCGTCTTTTGAAGCTCAGAGATGATCCGCCTGAAGCAACTGCTGAACTGGTTGAACCACGTAAGCCGATGTCACGTGGAAGTTGGAAGGGACGATATGGGGTAATTCTGCCGCCGGGCACAGAATTGAAAATGGAATGCAACGACCATGAATATCACGGCGTGATTAAAAACGGTACATGGCATGTGGAAGGCAGATCGTATAATTCGCCGTCTAGGGCCGCGGCTGGAGCTGCGAGAGTTACTGCACTGAATGGTTGGATATATTGGCAAGTCAAGCGTCCATCGGATGAGAGGTGGATAGCTTTGAACTCGCTTAGGGCAACAATGCCAAAATCTAGAAAGCGAAGATCGTCAATGTCTTAATCTAGGAAATTCCGTCGCAAATTCCCACCCTGATGCTCTGCCGCCTGACCCGCCGCAGCGTCACCGTGGGGATTTCGGGTGACGGCGGCGACGAGCTTTTCGGCGGTTACGGACGCTACCGCGCGGCCCCCGAGCGCTGGGATCGGGTCCGCCAGGCACCGCGGCCCCTACGCCGCGCCGCGAGCCGAGCCATGTCCTTGCTCGACGGCCGCTCGGCCCGCCCGGCGCGGCGTCTGCGCAAGCTCTTGGCCCCCTACGCCGCCACCGACGTGGGCCGGTTCTACCGCGACCATCGGTCCCTCTGGCGTGACGGCGACGGAATCGTCCCGGCCCCGGGGATACCGGCCTTCGACTCCGTCTTTGGGCCGGCCCCCATGCCCAGCCTGGCCGAGCGGTTCATGCTCACCGATGCGTTGACATATTTGCCCGACGCCCTCTTGACCAAAATCGATCGGGCCAGCATGGCCGCGAGCCTGGAGGCACGGGCCCCGCTCCTCGACTACCGCATCGCCGAGTTCTCCTGGTCGTTGCCCTTGGCTCTCAAGATCCGAAACGGCGAGGGCAAGTGGCTCCTCCGCCAAGTTCTCTACCGTCGGGTCCCGCGCGAACTTGTCGAGCGCCCCAAAATGGGCTTCGAGGCGCCGGTGGGGCGCTGGTTGCGCCAGGGCTTGCGCGACTGGGCGGAAGAACTGTTAAATGATCGGCGCCTCGCGGAACACGGCCTCTTGGCGCCACGGTCGGTGCGGGCCCGCTGGCGCGAACATCGCCAGGGGCGCCGGAACTGGACGTATCCCCTGTGGACGGTCCTCATGCTGCATGCATGGCTCGAAAAGGAGACCTCGGACCGCGGCGGCGCGGCCGAACCCCCGCGGCCCAAGGGGTAGGAATCGGGGCTGGATGGTGGCGGACCTTGGCAAGTTATAACGACCAATTCTACCGTGATCTCGAGACCACGGCCGAGCCTTCGGCCCGCCGGATCGTGCCCCTGATCCAGGCCCTCATGCCGGTGCGCAGCGTCGTCGATCTGGGCTGCGGCGACGGCGGTTGGCTGGCGGTATTCGCCACCCTTTGCGGCGCCGAGGTCCTGGGAATCGCCGGTCCCTGGATCAAGGTTTCGCAGCTCAAGATCGACCTGGCGCGGTTCCGCCGCGGCGCCCTCGATCGACCCTTGGGAATCGAAAGACGCTTCGATCTGGCGCTGGCGCTCGAAGTCGCCGAGCATCTGCCGCCGGACCGGGCCGCCGGTTTCGTCGCCGAACTGACGTCGCTCGCGCCGGTGGTGCTTTTTTCGGCCGCGATCCCGGGCCAGGGCGGCGTCAATCACGTCAACGAACAATGGCCGGCCTATTGGGCAAGGTTGTTCGCGGCCCACGGCTACCGGGCGATCGACAATCTTCGTTCGGAGATCTGGAACGACACCTCGGTGACCTGGTGGTACAAGCAGAATATCCTTTTGTTCGCCAACCTCGAGGCCCTGGCGGCACACCCGAAGTTGGCCGCCGCCGCCGGGGACGGCGAACCACGGGCCCTGGTACACCCCGAACCGTACCAACGCAGTCTCCGCCAGTCCCGGCCACGGCTGAGCCGTTGGCTGAAGATGGCGCCCGCGGTCCTGCGCCGCAGTTTCACCCGGCGCCAGTGAGGCGGAAAAATCAAGCCAGCTGGCGATACTTCATGATGGTCGTTTTGGTGCTAAGAAGCGTCGTAAGCCATGGGAGGTCGCGTAGATCCCTCGCCATTAATCCTTTATCCGCGATGGATTTTGCGTTAAAGTACCAACCGACAACGCCTGATCATGAGAATAGCGTCGGAACCAACCGGCTGCGTCAAAGGGAGGAAAATATTGCAACAAGCGCCTGTCACCATTGTCGCTCCGATCGCCCCCGGCAAACTGGCGGATCTCGAGACCGCGATAGGTGTCGTCAATAAACGGGCGGACAGCAAAAATGCAAAGGTCATTTACTGGGAATATGATCCCAAGGTTCAGGCCCGTTTTCGTGATTATTTCAAACAGTGGGACAAAGATAAACCGCATGTGGACAAATATAAACCGCATGTGCATTTCGCCAGGTGCTTCATTCTATACGCGAACAAAGATAAATCGGATGACGGCCAAAATTCTCCGGGAGAACTCATCTATCTCGCCTCCGTCGATGGAACGCGCGCAAATCACCTCCACCGCCTGCGCCGCGCCGATGGCGGAACGCCGCTGCTCGACGGTTTGTATGCGCATTGTTCGGGCTTTCCGGAAAATTGCGACAGCGCGGCCTATTTCGTGGAACACGGTTCGACGCCCCAGGCTTTTTACGTGAACAAGCCGGGCCGGACCGTTTCACAAGTGAAGGACGACGCGAAACTGCGCAACACCATCGTAAAATTCGTTGACGAGCAAGACTGGTTCGGGAAATCGTCGCGAAAGATTCGGTCGGATATCCAACAACACGTGCGGGCGGTTCTGGGATTACAACCAGATCCCGAGCCCGAGCCCGAGCCTGGGTTTTTGCGGCGGATCCTTCGCGGCACTGGCCGCTTGGTGGGGGGCGGGTTGAAAAGGGTTGGCATCGCGGTGGTGGATGCCGCCTCGCGATTGTCCCCGCGGTTGAATCCGGGCAACCATGGGATGTCGGACGAAATTGGCCAACTGACGCCTTTGCAATTGGAACAGCTCGAGAGTTTGGACGATCACGGCGCCGTTCAAAGTCCTTTCTTCGCGGCCGGCCGCATCAAGGGGGGGGGGCCTTCTGCCGGTGGGGGACCAACCTGATTTACCGGATCGTGGATGTCGGCGGGCGGCTTCTTTTCGATTCGGGCAGCCTGGCCGGGATCAAGACGATTCACTCCGCGCGCTAGATGATCATGGCGGGGAGCAACCGGTTGGTTTTTGCGAGTAACTACGACGGCAGCATGGAAAACTATAACAGCGATTTTGTCGATATCGCGCCCGCGGGGTTGAATTTGACGTTCGGCAATGGGGAGGGATATCCCAAAACAAAGTTCATTATTGGCGGTGGGGCGAACAACGAATTTGAATTCAGGCGCATCCTTCACAACCACCAGGTGACCTCGCCCCTATGGTATTCGGCGTATCCGGAATTTAGCGCCTTGAACCTGGTCAACAATGGCGCCATCCGGGCCGATCTTTTTAAATCCCTGATCCCTCCCGAGACAGAGGCGTGGCTGCACCGCTTTTAATTTGCGAATTTGACTTGAAACACGGCCCATGGACGGAGATCCGATGCCCACGATCAAAGAGGAAATGTTTGATATCCAGGGACTTATCCTGCGGGGATACGGCAAGTTTGCACTCGCGCGGTTCTTGTTGGTCAAAATTGTCGATTCGGCGAAGGCGCGTTCCTGGCTGAACAAATGGCGGGACAAAGTCACGAACGCTGTAAAAGCCGAAGCCATTCGGCACCAGGATTCCCACGCCCCGACAAATACCGCTTTTCAGATTGCCCTGACCTACCGGGGACTGCTTGAGCTTGATTTTGCCCGAGGCCACGGCTAAACAATTCGCGTATCAGTTCCAGTTGGGCATGACGACCCCGCGCCGCCAAAAATATATAGGTGATTCCGGCCGTAGCCATCCAGAGAAATGGACGTGGGGCGGGCGGCGCGGTCTCGCCTCGGATGAAGAAAACATTCACATGCTGCTTATGTTTTATGGCTCCGTTGAGAAGACCTTTAAAAAATTACTCACTGATGTGAAAGCCAGTCTTCCGTCCGGTGGTTTGAAAGCGTTGGACCCCGAACTTACGACCAATAGACTGCCTGACCATAAAGAGCATTTCGGATTTCGCGACGGTATCTCCAACGCCGGTATCGAGGGCGTTGATTCGGGGCCGAATCTGGTGGCGCCGGGCGAATTTTTTCTGGGGTACAAGAATGAATACGACCTCTATGCCCCGCGCCCGTTGATTGACTTCCGCGAAGATCCCCAAAACCTTTTGCCCAAGGACGCCGAAGGGTCGGGCGACAAGGATCTCGGGCGGAACGGCAGTTATTTGGTTTTTCGCCAATTGTCCCAAGACGTTTACGGATTTTGGAACAAGATGCGGCAGGCGGCGCAAGGCAGCCCGCTCGAAGCGGTCGCCCTGGCCGCGAAAATGGTCGGCAGATGGCCGAATGGAACCCCGCTGGCCGTGTCTCCCGACCGCGAAAAGGAGGGCTTGAAAACCGCAAACGATTTCAACTACCATGACGGTGATCGCTACGGGTTGAAGTGCCCCATCGGCGCGCATGTTCGCCGCGCCAACCCGCGTGATTCGCTGGATCCCGATCCGGGGTCCGAGCGGTCCCTGCAAATCAACCGGCGGCATCGAATTATTCGACGGGGCCGACCGTACGGTCCGGCGGTCGCGAGCCTGACGTCGCCCGAAAATATCGCTAACGGTTCCGATGACGGGGAGGAGCGCGGGCTGCATTTCGTTTGTTTCAACGTGACCTTTAACCGCCAGTTCGAATTTATCGCCGATACTTGGATCAATTCCTCGAAATTTGCCGGTCTGTATGATGAATCCGATCCCCTGCTGGGCGATCGCACACGCCTTGAGGTGCCACATAGTGGGGATACGGACGCCGCCCCGCCCGAATGCCACTTTACAGTGCCGGCAACGCCGCTACGGCATCGTGTAACGGGCTTCCCGCGGTTCGTTCGCACGGTTGGCGGTGCCCACTTTTTTATGCCCGGCCTCAAGGCGCTGCATTATCTTGCAACCATCTAAGCCGCCCGCGAAAATTCATGGCGGAAGGCGGGTTTGGTTGCGCGCCCGAGGCAACCGACCACTCCCAACGCTTGGCAACTAAGCGCTGGGGTCGATTGACGAGGGAGCCAGGAATCGGCATGGCCGAAAGAACCGATGAATCGATCATTGCCGCGGGGGCGGAGGTCCTCGACGCCGGGGCGAGGTGCTTGCGGGCGGCCGCCGCCGGCCTGGGGACGGCCTTCGCTGGGACCGTTCGCTCGCTGGCCCGTGAGAACAGCTTTACGATTATCCTCGGGGTCGGCAAGTCGGGAATGATCGGGAAGAAATTCGCCGCCAGCCTGCTCTCGACCGGTCATGGGGCGGCCTTCGTCCATCCCACCGATGCTCTGCATGGGGACCTGGGGATCGCCGAGCACGGGACCCTGGTGATCATGCTCAGCCATTCGGGCAATACCGAGGAATTGATCGCCGTGGTGCCGGCGATCAAGCAGTTCGGCATCGCCTCGGCGTGCGTGACCCGGGCTAGGGACTGCGCGCTCGCGGCGTTCATGGACTGGATCATCGAAACCGGCGTCAAGGAGGAAGCCGGCGTGGGCCGTCTCGCTCCGACGTCCTCGACCACAACGACCCTCGCGGTTTGCGACGCCCTCCTGATGGCCAGCCTCAGTTTGCGCGGTTTTTCGGTCGAGCAATTTCACCGCTACCATCCCGGCGGCACCCTGGGGCGCGGCCTGCTTCGGGTGACCGATCTCATGGTCCCGCTGGGGCGCACGACCTGGCTCGCGCCGAGGGCCAGCATTTACGAGGTGCTCGAACAGATATCCCTGGGCGGGCGCGGCTTCGGCGTCGTCGCCGAGGACCCCGGCGACGGGTGGGTCAAGGCGGAAGAGGTGGGCTTCATCGCCGACGGCGACATCCGCCGGGCGGCGCGGGGGCGGGATCGTTTCGCGGTCCAGACGGCGGCTTCGATCATGACCCGAGATCCCAAGTCGATTTCGCAGGAGTCGCTGGCCATCGAGGCCTTGCGGATGATGGAATCGCACGCCATCACCTCGCTCTTGTGCACCGATGGCGACGGATTTCTGACCGGGAGCATCCATATTCATGACATCCTGGCTCGGGAAGTCGGATTGAAATCGAAGGGGCCGGGTCGGTGACCCCGAACGGTCGCCGAGCGGGGGGGAGCATATCGCCCGATATTTCAATCAGATGTATGGCGAAGTTACGAAGAAGCTTTCACCTTTCCGCCGTATTCGTGTAGAGTGTGATCTGTTTGCTCGCATCGGATGGTGTCGATCACATCGGCCCCGCCGAATTAAGGGAGCGGCGACGGATTATGACCGGAAATTGCGATAGCCTGGCGCGGGCCCTGGTGACGATCAGGGAATGGCTGCGGCAGGCGCGCGCGTCCGGTGGTGTCCTCGGAGGGCAAATCAAGGCGTCTTTTGTTCGACGCCACAGGATTCTACAAATTAAAACAATGTATTAGCTGACATTTCGGCCCTTGGAACTCTCGTCAAATCGCGTTTTGGTAACGATTTTGGTAACAGAATCATTTTTTCGGACTTCGACATTTACCCTAGTGCCAAACTTCTGGTTCGCGGCCGTGGCGAATTGGCGATTAGGGGGCCCTTGAGCGTGCGGCGGATGCGCTCTACCGGGGAGACCTCGACGGCCAGGCCGTGTAGTTATACCAACCGCCCTTAACATTGACTTGTGCGAGCCCACGCTCTGAGGCCGATGGACATGATCTTCCAAGGTTGGTCGGTCAGGTTGTTCCAGGCTTGGCAAGAGGCCTCGACGATGGCTTCATAGGAGTCGAAGACACGATTGGAGAGCCAGTTCTGGCGGAGGTATTGCCAGACATTTTCGGCGGGATTGAGCTCCGGGGACTTGGGTGGCAAAGGCACGAGGGAGATGTTCTCCGGGATGCCGAGTTTGGCAGTGGTGTGCCATGCGGCTTGGTCGAGCAGCACGACGGCATGGGCGTTTGGGGCAACGGCCCGGCTGATTTCCTCGAGATGCAGGTCCATGGCTTCAGTATTGGCGCGCGGCATGACCAGCGCCGCGCCCTCACCGCGCTCGGGGCAGATGGCGCCGAAGAGATACGCCGAAGAGGTCCGTAGGTCCTTGACCTGGCGCGGGCGCGATCCCTTTGGGGTCCACTGGCGCACCAGGCTGTTCTTCTGGCCGACGCGCATTTCATCTTGAAACCAAACCTCGATGGGCGTGTCCGGTGGCTGTGCCGCTACGATTTTCGCCAAGTGTTCGGGAAAACTTTTTTTTAAATTCCTCCTGTGCCCGCGCATCCTGGCCGACGTGGCGCGGGCGCGCGGAAATATGCGAGAACCCGAGCGCGGCCAGCAGCTTGCCGACGCTCCGCTCGTGATAGTCCACGCCGAAGCGCGTTCGGATCAGTTGCTTGAGATCGATGCAGCGCCAGCGCACGACCCCATCCCGTTCGGGATCGGGACCGGCCTCGATAGCCCGCGAAAGCGCCGCCATTTGCGACGGCGTCAACCGACGCAACGCCCCGTTCGGCTTGCGGTCGATCAGACCGGCCGGACCTCCCGCGTTGAACCGGTGAACCCAGTCCCGCAACGTCTGCCGATCCATGCCGCCAATACGCGCCGCGCACGCTCGATCCATCCCATCGTAGATGGCCGCCATCGACAAAAGCCGTCGCGCCTGGTTCCCATCATCGCTCCGTGCCGCAAGAACACGGACTCTTTCAGCATCAAAGTCGTTTCACAAAGGAATCGTTGGCATTGAACACACTCCCTTGTTGCCAACAACCTTGAATCACACAAAACCTAGCGTGTAAACCTTTGCGCGAGTCAAACTCTGGGGCGGTTGGTATTACACGTCCGGAGGGCAGTTGAGGCGATCTTGGCGGAGGAGCCGGGGAACGGCGCGGCGGTGCAATGATGTGGCCTACAATTTGCGCACGTACCCGATAGGGCGTAGGGTTACAAAAAATAAATGTACGTTACGAGGGGGAATGCGTAACGCATTAGGGAGGTTCGGATGATCGGTTTCGTTCGAACGATCGGAACGGTCATCGCGGTGGCGATGTTACCGATTACCAGTTGGCCCACCAGTGCTAATGCTGTGGTAATCCTGAACGTGGATGCAGATGGCCTTCTCATTGGAGCGACGGGCCTCAACGTCGGCGGCACACTGTTCGATATCCGGTTCTTAGACGGTTCATGCATCGACATCTTCGACGGATGCGACGAAACCTCGGATTTTGCGTTCACGGATTTAAATTCGGCGGCCGCCGCTGCCACGGTTTTGCTACTGAATAGTCAGTCGCCCGTGAAGAACGCGTAAGCGGCTGATGTTGGTAGTTCTTTCGGTTTGGCGAAGTAATCGGATTTGCAAGAAAACGGGTTTTGGGCCTGAAAAGCTTGTGATTTGAAATAATTGATTTTGGGGATTCCCTTCCGTTGCGGAACGTGATTCTCTGCTCCCGTCGATTGGGATTGGAGAACTGTGATGAAGCCATCGCGCAAGGTGTCATCGGGAATAGAGGACCTGTTCCGCTCGCGGTTCGAAAACATCATCAACCTGCGCCACGAGTTGGTGGTGTTGGGGGGCCGGATCGCGTGGACTTTCTTCGACGAGACCTATGAAGCCTTGTATTCGGAGGAGGGTCGGCCGGGGGTCCCGACGCGGTTGATGGTTGGGCTGCACATCCTCAAGCATATGTTCGATCTCTCGGATGAGGAGGTCTGCGAGCGCTGGGTCTACGACCCATACTTCCAGTGCTTCTGCGGCGAAGAGTACTTTCAGCATGAGCTGCCCATGGAGCGCTCGTCGATGACCCGGTGGCGGGACCGGATCGGGCCGGAAGGTTTGGAGAAGGTATTCCAGGAGAGCCTGGCCGTGGCCCACCGGGTGGGGGCGCTGCGGGAGAAGGACCTCGAGCGGGTGACGGTGGACACCACCGTACAAGAGAAGGCGATTGCCTTTCCGACCGCCGCCAAACTGATGCAACGAGCCCGCGAGCGGCTGGTGCGACTGGCACGGGAGCACGGCATTGCCCTGCGTCAGTCCTATACCCGCCTGGGCAAGAGGGCGTTGATCATGCAAGGCCGCTACCGCGATGCCAAACAGCACAAGCGGGCCAACAAGGCCCTGCGCAAGCTCAAGACCTATCTCGGGCGCACCGTCCGCGACATCCGCCGCAAGACGGCCCAGGAGGAGAGCCTACGGGATCCCTTCCGCCGCCCCTTGTGGCTGGCCGAGCGGGTGTCGACCCAGAAGCGGCGCGACCCCTTGCCCAAGGTCTATTCGCTCCACGCGCCCGAGGTCGAATGCGTCGGCAAAGGGAAGGCGCACAAGCCGTACGAGTTCGGCTGCAAGGTCTCCGTGGCGGCGACCAATTCCCGCCCCCCCGGCGGCCAGTTCGTCGCCCACGTCAAGGCCTTCCACGGCAATCCCTATGATGGCCACACCTTGAGGCAGGTGATCGAAGAGATGGAACGCTGGACGGGGATATCGGCCGAGCGCATCTATGTCGACAAGGGATACCAGGGCCACTATTACCCCAACAAACACCGCGTCTTTAGATCAGGCCAGAAACGCGGCATCACGCCGACGATCAAGAAGGAGCTCAGGCGGCGCTCCGCCGTCGAGGCCGTGATCGGACATCTCAAGAGCGATGGCAGGCTGGGGCGCAACTTCCTCAAAGGCCGCGACGGCGACAAGATCAACGCCATCCTCGCCGGCGCCGGCTACAACTACCGCCTTGTCCTCAAATGGCTGAGGCGTTTGTTTGTCCAAATCCTGGCCGCGCTCCTCAGCGACATCTCGCACCCCACCGCAAACCCAATCGCCGCTTCAGATTGAAATCAGGGTTCTTCACGGACGACTAGTCAGCCTCTGGGAGTGTTTATTGATGCTTCTGCTGGAAATTCCGATTCCAGCCCGGAGCTGACATTCGGTTGTCCTGGCACCTTTGAGTGCGAGGTGTTAATCCCATTTGGTTTCGTGCAGCCAGCGCCAGGGGTCTCGGGAGGCGTGTCTGTGGCCATAGCTATCCGTGTGGGGCAACGTCCTCGACCCTGAGGCTCACGACGTCGCACCCTCTCAGCTTGCTATCGATTGCTAAATTGAACAGAGCGAGATCGCGGACACGCCCAGCAAGTTGCAACCGCGTCCTGATTGCCCAGACATGTCTCGGCTGAAGCGGAGGCTTCGGGCCAATGAATTTTCCCTTGTTCCAAGGGTGCTGCCCGTCCTGTCTGATGGTCGATTCGTTCGTCGTATTCATAATCGTCTCCCGAAAATTTAAAAGGGAGACGAGCTTCTGCTCGGTGGGTGAAAGACGGTTGAATGGATGTCCGCTTACAGATCGAAGCGGAGAAAATGGGGTTGATACGCCATCAGGTTCACGTCCCAAATTGACCCAAACCGGACTCTACTTAAGTTGGAGTTCTGGTCGGAATGGGCCTGAAGTTACTCACCCAAGAGGGCGAATGGCGATCCTAGTCAGGAACAATTTTTAGTCGCGGTTGAGGGTTCGGGATGAGTGGGATCGTGCTCGGTGCACGGGGTTCGGGGAGCCCCGAGCTTGCCTCGACGACGTCATGGGGACTGCTCGAAGCCACCGGACGGCGTTTTCGGATTCGACAGGCACACCGGTCCGCCCGCGCCGCTCGGCGGCACGTCCCGGTCCGGGGGAGAGGCGTGCTGTCTCAGGCGATGGGCGCGGTCATGATCGCGTCGAGGGCCTCCTGCGCCCGGGCGGCATAGTGCCGGTTGGCCTCGGCAGATAACGGAAGCGTCCGTCGCAGCGCACGATGGCGATGGCCGCGTTGGTCAAGCAGGCGAGATTTCTGGGCAGGTGACGCACGTAGGCCCGGCATCGGTCTTCGTCGTAGGTGAAGTCGCGCACGTAGTGCAGGCGGTTCTCGATATGCCAGTGGTTGCGCACCAGTTCGAGCAACTCCTCGGGTCCGGCGCGCTCTGCGCCGAGCGAGGTGAGGCTCCAGGTCACCTCGATGCTGCGCTTGCCGGTCTTGAGGATCTCGCGTTCGCGCTCGATGCGCATGGCCTGGCGTCGCCCGTGGAGGTTGGCGTAGCCGTCCCACTCGGCAGCGGAGAGGTCGACGACGGCGCAGCGTCGGCGCTCGATGCGGCCATGGCCCTTGTCGACGGTTTCGTGCCAGGGCGCATCGCTGAAGTCGATCGCCTTGAGGTCTTCGAAGATCATCTCCTGGTTGTCCTTGACCGCGCTCATCACGTAGTCGGCGCGACGCCCGAGCAGGCAGCGCGCGGTCTCGTGCTGAGCGTGCATCGCGTCCATGGTGACGATCCGGCCTGTGAGGTCGAGGCCGCTGGAGAGTTCGCGCACGGCCGGGATTTCGTTGCTCTTGCGGTCGACCTCGACCTGCCCGAGGACCACGCCGGTGTCGTGCTCGACCGCCGCCACCATCATCCTGCGCCCGTCTTCGGTCTGCTTCGAGGCGCCGCGCAGATCCTTTCCGTCCATGGCGACCGGCGCGTGCGCGCTGCCATGCTGGCCGGTCCACTGGCTAATCGCGTTGTCCAGGGTCTCTGGCGGCAGGGCGGTGAGGGTCTTGTGGAAGGTGGTGATCGCGGGCGGGGTGTAGCGCTGTTTGGAAGGGCTCCAGAACGCACCCACCGCCTCGAGCTGCTCCTGGGAGAGCAGGGCGGCGAACTGGGCGAACGCGTTCACCCCCCGGTATCCGGCAAGCCGGGCGGCGACGGCGATCACCAGAATGGTGTTGAGCGCATAGCGCTTGCCCCGGGCATGGCGGTACTCGGGCACCTCACCCAGACACTCGAACAGGCTGCGCAGCCGGGGCGCGGCCATCGGCTCGGTGTGCTGCTCGGCGTTCCAGTGTGCCGGCATCCCGGTACGGCTCAGCGCCTCGGGGGCGCCGTCTGTCAGTCCGAACACGAAGACCTCCTTGGGCTGACCGTGGTGGCGCCAGCGCGCTGCCCCTCCGGGCTCACGGGCAAAGCCCCGCGTCAGCCCCAGAGAGCGCCAGTTCGACGCGCGGTAGCAGGTGCCGGCAAATCGCGAGACGTCCACGAACGTCTCCGCCAGAAGAGCCGGATATCCGTGCACCGCCTGGATGTCCTCAGACAGCCGCCGCAGGCTCAGCCCCAGCACACGGGAGGCCAGGTTCGGCACTCGGCCAGGCGTCAGAATGACGAAGCGCGAGTTGTTGGCGATCAGATGCAGACGCCGGAACTGCTGCTCGGCCGACCACCCGATCCAGCGATCACGCGCGCCCAGCTTGAACGCGCCGGGCTGCCAGCCGATCAGTGCGAGCCAGGTCTCGCCATGCACCGCGACATGGCGCAGGCCCTTGCCGATGACGCCGTGGAACGCCAGGTAGTGGTGCTGCTCCACCAACCGGTCCCAGCGCCGGTGCTCCTGCGCGCCCCAGGTCGGACGCACCGTGACCGCGCGCAAATCAATGGACGAATCCGAGACCGGCAGCGTCGCCATGACCGGCACACTGCCACACCGAGAATGAAATGGCCAGCGCCGCGATCACCTCACCCTGATCACTGGGCGGACAAAAAACTAGTCCTGCGATCCTAGTGCCTGAGGAAGGACGAACGACAATGAATACTCTATGGTGAGGCCCCGGCGCACTCCGATCGTCAAAAGAATGTCAGGAACGAGGTACACATGCCGTCATTCAAGGCTTTTCCTGCAGTCGCTTTGGCTGCTGTTCTCGCATCGGCCCAGGCAATCCGGGCAACATCCCGGCCGTTCAGTTCGTCTACTGGCTGATCGAGAAGAAGGGGATGTGATGGCTCCAGTGCAAGCGTCCTGGTGGTTGCTGAGCGTAATTACCGCAGCTTGGTTAGTCGTGATCCAACCAAGCCTGGCTGCTCCCCGCGCCGAGGGTGCGGGCATCTACTTGATGGAGCCGGGCCTGCCTAGCGTCTTTACGTTCGACCGCGACACGATGTCCTGCTCCGTGTCCTGGGGCACGATGGGGGCACCGGGTCCCGGCCCCCTTTACAAAGCCAGAAATGGGCCTAGACCTGGTGAACTTTGGAATGATCGTGTTCAGCTTATCGGTGGATGATGTCCGCGTGCATGGCAACCGTTTCACACAGACCGGCAAGGCCCGGTCGATCACGACGGTCAACGAAAAAATAACGGAAAACGCTGTTTACGATTTCAGGGTCGAGGCAGAAGACGGCGGTCCTGCGAGAAGAGACAGCTTCAGCCTCACCCTGCATGGAGCGGGTCTGATTTTTGATGGCCACACGTTCGCACCCGGATCAAGGCCGGGGCTCGTGTCCGGAGACATCTTCATTCTCCCTTGAACGCAACTCGACCAGACAGGGGAAGCCAACTGTTGACACGCCGTGATGGCGCGGAAACGGTGAGTCCAATCTACTGGATATAAGTTTACTTGGCGGCGAAAATCCTCATCCTCTTATGATCGGGTAGGAGGGAAGGTCGCCCTTCCCGATGACCGTGCTCACGAGGGCCAATTCGTTCGTTGACGACAGGAGAACTCGACCCATGTGACCATAAAGGACCCGAATCGAGTCTGCCTCCATGTGTGTTGCGATATATCGAGGATCAGATGGAGTCATCCGGGGAATTTTGGTTATCCACTTATAAGTAGCGGTGGAAAGGGGAGTTGGCAGTGCACAAGCTGCTATGGTTGTTAATCGCCATGCTTCTCGCTCTTCCCGCCGCCGACGGTGCAGCAAAGAAGCCGAAGTTCGAAGGTGACGGTGGAAATATCAACGTCCCCGGAGAGCGTCCGTTCGACGCGGTCAACATCTTCGGTGACTTGGGCAAAATATTTAGATTGCCGAATACGGACGAGAACAAGATATGGTGGGAACGCATGGTACGCGGGGAGGTCGGAAAAGATCGCTTTCTTATTCTTTGCGCGCTGAAAGATGGGAATTGGAAAAACTTGGGTGACATACGCAATTACCTTGAATTTAAATTCCAAGGAACTTATGCGTGGAGAAATCTGAGAAAGATGCTTGTCCTCATGGCTGGTAGGCCGGGCCACAAGTATACACCACGGGACCCGAAGAGCCAGCTAGGTAAAGTAGGAGAAGGTTGGCTGGAGAAAAACCCTCGCGCCGCAGTGGGGGGGATTGACTCTGAGTGGAGAATAGAGCCGAGCGTATATCCTCTTCTTTATTTCTTGCTGATGAGTTGCCCTGAGAATGACAGGTGTGAGTAATGGGTGAGCTTCGCCACGTTGGCCGTCGCGTGTCAAGTCGAGTGGGCAATTAACCTAGCGTGGGCATGTCGATCTCAAAAACGCTCCATCATCGCCCGATCGCGGATGTCGCCTCTTGGCTAGCTGCTGCCGTGAAGGGTTGCGTCTAAACACGGCCGCTTTCCTGCCGCAAGCCGCCGTTCTGATTACCGCGCCGCCACCCGTGACGCCTTTTGGTCCCTGGGGAATCTGGCGAACAAGCCGTTGAGTGTCCCGGCCCCTTTTTATTTCCGGGAAAATTCCAAGGGACTTGCTTGCTGACCCGTCCGCGTAAACATCGACGACGGCGCGGATTGTCTCATGCAGAATAGCAGTATTACTGACCTATTATCGGGTGCCGCTAACTCGTCGTCTGGCCCAATCTCAAACGGCACGCTTTTAAGGCCCGGAAATTTTGGAACGGGTCCCTTTTGTGCCGGGGTGTGCGGGGTACGAACCTATCCGCCCCCAACCCCACCGGGGGGGTGTGCCGAACCGGGTTCCAGGTCGCCGATTACGGTCAATGTGGGGCCAATCCTGG
>CBDCME010000077.1:0-83799 GCA_965218865.1 Alphaproteobacteria bacterium | reverse complement strand
GCAGATGGCAAAAACCCAACGTGTTCGCGGTAGGGAAGCGGGTTACCCCGCTCCCCCCGCGCAGAACCCGGCGTGCGCTGCTAACGCACCGGGCTCCTCCCTCAGGTCAAACGTCAGACAGTGAGCGGTTTGGACGCGCTCATCACCCGACGCTTATGGGAGCGGCGGTTGGAAAATTTCCCTGCATGTCAACATGGCATTGTCAACTTAACCGGGCTTGGTCGTAGTAAGCCGGCTGCTTCCAAATTTCAGACAACCGCGGTCACGGCATTCCAACGCTCCATCGCGTCTGCACGGAACTCACGAAGTGTGTTGCGGCTGATCAGGTGGCCGGCCGTTTCCAGTCCGTCCTGTGCTTCTCGTGATTAACGTGACAACGCCCCCACGATGCCCCCCGGGGGTCCGCCGAACCGGGTTTACACGCCAGGCGTGATGGACGCAGGTTTAGGCAATTGGTTATTCTGGTTTGGAATGGGGTTGGCTCTTGTAGCTGGCTACACAGCGGCATTCCCCGTCAACTATATATTGGTTGGCAGGGGTATAAGACACATCCACTGACAAAAAGATCAGCTCTAGGAAAGGCCAGCAAGTCGAAGTCCACCAATGAATCGTTCACGATCCTCCGGGTTCTTGAAGTGATTGCAGAAATCCTCGGTGAGCCGCCTATAGTCAGGGCTAGTCTGCCTGATGTGTGCGATGGTGGCAGCGGCGATGTCCCATGCTCTGTTGAAAAAGGCGAGGCAGGCATGGTTGGGCTTCGAGGCCAGGCGGCCTCTTTGATGGTTTCAATGGCGCTTTTCGCTTTTGCCTTTTTCACGTGATCCTCGAGGGCAGCTCTGAGGATGGGGAGTTGCCGGTAGGCCTTGAGGCGACGGAGGTCTTTTGGGCTTCCAGGAGGCCGGCGGCGGTCCATCGCAAGGCCATCTCGGCGTTGCGCCAGCGCTTGACATTGTGCTGCACCATCCTGACCGTTCCCAAGGCATTCTCGATGGCGTTGGTGCAGGCCAAGGAGCGCCTGAGCTTGGGCGGCAGGCCCAAGCGGATCACGGTGAGGATCTCATCCAGGCCCTCCAGGATGGAAGCCGAAACGCCGGGGGCCTCGGTCTCCAGGCGGCGCGCCAGGTTCTTCATGAGGCGTTCGGCTTTCTCGGCATCGTCTTGGTCCCAGGCTTGCCTGAGCGCCTTCTTGACGCCGGCATGAAGGCTTTCGTCGAGGCGCTCGATGATGTTGCGGCCCTTGTGGACCTGGCAGCGCTGGAGGGCGGCCACCGGCCCGAAGGTCCGCTTGATCGCCTTGGAGAGCGCCTTGGCGCCGTCGACGATGAAGAGCCGGGGCACTTCCGGGTCGAGGCCGCGGGCGGTCAGGTTGTCGAGCAGCGCCTGCACCGTGGCGGCATTCTCCGTGGCACCTTCGGCCAGGCCTAGAACATGCTTCTCGCCCGCGCCGTCGATGCCAATAGCTGCCAGCAAACACGTGATCGCCGACGTGCAGCCCGTCGATCTGGATGACCAGGAGATCGAGATCCGAAAGGTCGCTGGCCAGGAAGGCCTTCAGCTTCTTGCGCGTCATGGCCACGAAGCGCCGCGAGACCGCGGACTTCGAGGTCGCATCGCCCGCGCGTGCCGGCAAGTCGCCGCTGGCCTCGCCGGGCAGGCGCACGGCGCGCGCGTACTTGCGGGTCGAAACCGTAAGCAGCATGATGTTCATCGCCCAGGACTGCAAAAGCGCCGGGTCCGAGAGCAACTCCCAGCTCGGCAAGCTCATCTCCTTGCCCGCAAGATCGCGCACCCGCGGGCGCGTCAGCTTCACCTTGCCCCCGTGATAGGCAATCTCGCTCTGGGTTGTCCCCCAGCGATGGCCCTGCCGCTCGGCCGTGCGGGCGTGGCGCGCTCCGCAGAGCACCTCGCTATCCTCGTCCAGCATCTCGCCCAGGGTCTCCACCCCGGCCAACAGGCAAAAGCGATCCACGCTCATGCGCAGATCATCAAAAGCCTCCGGCAAGGCCGGCGGCAACAGCGGAAGCGGGATCTCCAACAGTTTCGAAAGGCGGCTGTTCCGTGTAGTCTTGGTCATGGCGTCGTTCTCCTTGATGGATTCAACACCCAGAGCCTAACGGTTCCAGGCGAATGACGCCTACCTCACTTTTTCAACATCAGCCAGGACATTGCCCCAGCGGCCCGCAGATGGCGGAACGACGTGTAACCGGCCCCAAAGTCGTCGAGGGCGACCCGGCATCCTAGTTCGCGGAGGCTGTCGACGAAATGCGTGGTCCCCTCGATATCCTGTAGTGCCGCGGTTTCGGTGATTTCGACCAACAATCGATTGGCTGTTTCGGGATTTTCTTCCAATCCCTCGACGAGGGTGTGCAGCCAACTGGGATCGGTGGTGGTCAGGCCGGATACGTTGACCGCGAGATGGATGTTTGGATGTTGCCGCAATTCGTCGATCGCCAACTTCAGGACCTGGCGGTCGATCTGTTTGACGATTCCGGTTTTTTCGGCCACCGGCAGGAACGAAACCGGGAAGATCGAGGATCCGTCTTCCTGGCGCATCCGCACTAGGCACTCGTAATGGGAGGTCCGAAAGTCGCTGCTGCGCACGACGGGCTGGTAGACGAGTTCGGGCCGGTCGCTCTCCAAGGCCCGTTTGATTTGCTCGGCGATTACGAGATCTTAGCGTCGGCTCGATCGTTCCTCGTCGGTGAGATTGTACCAGGCGATATCCCCGCGATCGATTCTGCGCGCGTCCTCGAGCGCGATCTCCGCCTTGTCCACGGTGACTTCGGCGCAGTCCATGGAAGTTGACAGCCGCACGGCCCCGATCGACGCAGCCAGATAAATCGGGCCGGTGGGTGTCGGGACACCGATCTGGTGGATGGCTTGGAGGACGGATTCGGCGGTCGTCTGCAGGGCGGATTCCTCGCAGCGGTCAATCACGATTCCGAAGCGGTCGGGAGCCATCTGTCCGGCGACACCCTTGAGACCCAAACAGCGACCGAGCTCGCGGCCGATGGACCCCACCGCGCTCTCGCCGACGCCGTGTCCGCAGACGTCGCGGACGATGGCGAGGTTGTCGACGGCGACGACCAGAAAGGCCGCCTCCTGGTCGTTCTTGCGGGCGAGTGCCTGCTCGAGCCGTCCCCGAAGCTGGCCATGATTATAGGGATCGCTGCTCTGTTCGGCCTCGGGCTGCGCGGGCAAGGCCTCATGGCCGGGCGATTCGATCATCCGCAGGGACCCGACGACGCGTTGTCCGTCCTTGGTTGACGCGATGATGCTGCGATCCTGGACCCAGCACATCCTCCCTTCCGCGCGAGTCAAACGGTAGGTGATGTCGGTGCGCACGGAACCGACGGAACCAGTATCGTGCCAGGATTGGTCCGAGGGCGCGACGCAGGCCAGGAAACCCTCGCGGGTCGAGATGTCGGCGCTGTCGTCGAGACCAAGCCGCTCACGGGCGTTCACCGACCACGAGATCGCATCGGTGCGCGGATTCCACTCGTAAACGACGTCTCCCGTCGCATCGAGGGCGGCCCTGAAGCGTTCGAGTTCGGTCCGCTCTTCAGCCGTAAATACCTGATCGGTCGCCAAAACGTTCTTATTCCTCTTCAACAACCCGACCTCAAACGACGATGAGCGAGGTCAAATCCCGGTGCCGAAGTCTACCGACCAAGGCGTTAAAAAATCCTGAATTATGAGTACGTTAGGAATCTTTATCTCCCCCGAAAGGGGGCTTGGATAGGCCTTTCGGAGAAGCAGGGCGAGGTCGCGGCGTACCCCAATCGCAAGAAGATTTTAAATTTTGGTAACAGTGGCAGGAATCGCTTACCACTTTACGAACGGCCTTGCTGGAGTCGGGGATGAGAGCGTTCGCCCGATGATGCCATGGGGGTATGCTGGCCTTATACCAACCGCCCCAGAGTTTGACTCGCGCAAAGGTTTACACGCTAGGTTTTGTGTGATTCAAGGTTGTTGGCGACAAGGGAGTGTGTTCAATGCCAACGATTCCTTTGCGAAACGACTTTGATGCTGAAAGAGTCCGTGTTCTTGCGGCACGGAGCGATGATGGGAACCAGGCGCGACGGCTTTTGTCGATGGCGGCCATCTACGATGGGATGGATCGAGCGTGCGCGGCGGGTATTGGCGGCATGGATCGGCAGACGTTGCGGGACTGGGTTCACCGGTTCAACGCGGGAGGTCCGGCCGGTCTGATCGACCGCAAGCCGAACGGGGCGTTGCGTCGGTTGACGCCGTCGCAAATGGCGGCGCTTTCGCGGGCTATCGAGGCCGGTCCCGATCCCGAACGGGATGGGGTCGTGCGCTGGCGCTGCATCGATCTCAAGCAACTGATCCGAACGCGCTTCGGCGTGGACTATCACGAGCGGAGCGTCGGCAAGCTGCTGGCCGCGCTCGGGTTCTCGCATATTTCCGCGCGCCCGCGCCACGTCGGCCAGGATGCGCGGGCACAGGAGGAATTTAAAAAAAAGTTTTCCCGAACACTTGGCGAAAATCGTAGCGGCACAGCCACCGGACACGCCCATAGAGGTTTGGTTTCAAGATGAAATGCGCGTCGGCCAGAAGAACAGCCTGGTGCGCCAGTGGGCCCCAAAGGGATCGCGCCCGCGCCAGGTCAAGGACCTACGGACCTCTTCGGCGTATCTCTTCGGCGCCATCTGCCCCGAGCGCGGTGAGGGCGCGGCGCTGGTCATGCCGCGCGCCAATACTGAAGCCATGGACCTGCATCTCGAGGAAATCAGCCGGGCCGTTGCCCCAAACGCCCATGCCGTCGTGCTGCTCGACCAAGCCGCATGGCACACCACTGCCAAACTCGGCATCCCGGAGAACATCTCCCTCGTGCCTTTGCCACCCAAGTCCCCGGAGCTCAATCCCGCCGAAAATGTCTGGCAATACCTCCGCCAGAACTGGCTCTCCAATCGTGTCTTAGACTCCTATGAAGCCATCGTCGAGGCCTCTTGCCAAGCCTGGAACAACCTGACCGACCAACCTTGGAAGATCATGTCCATCGGCCTCAGAGCGTGGGATCGCACAAGTCAATGTTAAGGGCGGTTGGTATTAGCCCTCGGGTCAAGCGAGAAATGTCGAGAGAAATTGGATTGCCGGGACCTGAACGCCGTGTTGCCGCCTTTCTGATCTTGGCCGCGCCGTTCTTTTTGAACGATATCGGGTTCATCGTTTTGGACGGTGGCTACGGCGTCTATCTGGTCGATTACGGCACCCGTTCCTTGGTCCTGGTGTCGTGTATTCTTTGGCCGACGTCCCGCGCGCTCGCGGCCGAACGGCTCTCCAAGCAGCAGTGGGGAACGGCGCTGGCGGTGCTCTGCGCGGCCGCGATACCGGTACTGGGGCGCCTTTCCTATCACCTGGTGGAGGTGCCTTTCGTCGATTTCACCGATCTCCGAGGTTTATTCACGTTTCCGCCCATTTCCGATCCGGCGCTCTATTGGTTCGACCTGACGGCGGGATTGCTCTTAGTCGCCTTGAGCGAGGAACTCGTGTTCCGCAAGCTTGCCTTGCGATGGCTGGAAGAAGCAGGCCGAACCCCGACCCAGATCGTCGTTATTTCGGCGCTATTCTTTTCGTTGATGCATTGGGGCAGCGGTCCGGGCCGGCTCCTTCATACGTTCATCGTTGGCGTGGTCTATATGGCGGTCTATCTGCGTTTACGGCAATTATGGCCACTGGTTCTCGGGCACTGGATTCAGAATTTCGCGGCGTTCGGTCCCCTGGACCTGGACCTTTAGCGTCCCGGCGCCAACCCGGAGCGGCCACAATCCACATGGATCTCCCATAACAACTTCCCTCGGCCCCGTCACAATGGCACACTTTTGCATCACCCGATCCCCTTTAGCAAAACTCGTCACCGGTTCTTGAGACTCTTCGTCATTCACAACCTGCTACCGCGCGTCGAACTGGCGCTCTCTGGGGCTGACGCGGGGCTTTGCCCGTGAGCCCGGAGGGGCAGCGCGCTGGCGCCACCACGGTCAGCCCAAGGAGGTCTTCGTGTTCGGACTGACAGACGGCGCCCCCGAGGCGCTGAGCCGTACCGGGATGCCGGCACACTGGAACGCCGAGCAGCACACCGAGCCGATCCGGCCGCCGGCCGTGATGGTCGGGATCTCGCCGCCCGGCTTGCCGGATACCGGGGGGTGAACGCGTTCGCCCAGTTCGCCGCCCTGCTCTCCCAGGAGCAGCTCGAGGCGGTGGGTGCGTTCTGGAGCCCTTCCAAACAGCGCTACACCCCGCCCGCGATCACCACCTTCCACAAGACCCTCACCGCCCTGCCGCCAGAGACCCTGGACAACGCGATCCGTGTGCGACACCGACGGACCTGGGCACGCCACGCGACTCGCGGAAAAGGCGGAAGAATGTGATCGCATCGTGGTCGTGGGGGGCGATGGTACGATCAACGAAGTGATCAATGGGCTGGCGGTTCCACCCGATCGGCGCTTCGGCTGGTATATCCACTGTAGGGCGGATCATGCGCCTCGGTAAAATTCTTCTTGGTCTGGCGGGGATCGCCTTCGCGATCGCGCTGGTCGTTGGCCAGGGGGCCGGGGCGGTCATACAAACGAGCCTATCCCTTGGCTGGGGTCTCCTCGCGGTCATCGCGTTCGAAGTGGTCCCGCTGTGGCTCAAGAGCTTTGCCTGGCGTTTTCTCCTGGCTGGGGTCTCCTCGCGGTCATCGGCGTCGGACCGGCCTGGATTGCCGAGTGTGATACTCGCGCGTTGGATACGTCAGTCCGTGAGCCAGCTATTGCCCGTGGCTCAAGTCGGAGAAGATGCCGTCGGCGCGCGTGTGTTGTACCTTCGCGGCGTACCGGGTGAGGTCGCCGGAGCGGCCACGGTCGTTGATCTCACGCTCGGCGCGGGGTCTCAGGTTCTTCTCGCATTACTCGGTCTTTTGGCGCTTGTCGGTTGTGGTGGCGGGAGCCGGTACGTATGGCCCATGCTTGCGGTGACCGGGTTGTTGTTCGTGGCCGTGGTCGCCTTCGCCATTGTCCAGCACAAGGGGTTGTTTCATTTCGTTGCCGTGCGTGCCAGATTTTTTTCGAGCGCTGGCTTGGTCAGTGACGCGAATTGGCTCGACCAAGCGGTGCGTGAGAATTATGAGAGACGAAGCGACATTGCTCGAAATTTTCTTTTCCAATCGATGTCGCAGATCGCCGGGACCGGCGAGGTCGTTATCGTGTGCTTTTTCCTTGGCCATCCGATCGCCTTTGCCGAAGCCTTTGCCCTGCACAGCCTGAGCCGGGCGGCGCGGGCCGTCGCGTTCATGGTGCCGGGCGGCCTCGGGGTCCAAGAAGGCGGTATCATGGTACTCGCCGAAATCCTCGGCCTGGGACCGACAACCGGACTTTCGATCGCGGTGATCAAACGGGTACGTGAGTTGGCGATCGGCGTTCCGGGATTGATCGCTTGGCAGGGCGTGGAAGGCAGGCAATTCCGGCGACGTGGTCAACGAGCGGGCAAACCATAATCCTGTGTCCGACGATCCTCGTTGTGGGGATATCGCGTTCGGGTCATAATTCCTCGTGCCCAAGCCGGTCAGCGAAGTTCCGTTCGCTTGGGAACAGCCCTCGAGGTCGGATCGACCACGTTCGAGGCGGTCGTCCCGCACCTAGTGCATCGACCCAAACGGAGGCGACAGCCGAAGTTTGGAAAGTTGATGCATCGACAAAGGCCTGGTGCACGGGGGCGTGATCGAAGTGAATGCGCCGGTGCACTAGGAGAAAATTTTTCAAGTTGCCGAGAAATGAGGTGGAATTCGTCTTCGACTGACATTTAGGGCTACGGTTTCAGTCAGTCGAGGGGAGGGGTTCAGGTGAGTCGAATCAACATAAACCGATGATGAGACACCTCGCGATTGCCGTGGCTCTTATCTTGGCCGCGGTGCCGGCGGAAGGCGCCGAATCCTTTTCCCGTAGCGATTGCGGCTACTGCGCCCCGATGGAGTTCGACCGGCTTGTCGCGCTCCTCGGAGACGAGGCGCTGCGGGATATGGCCTGCCGCTTGTCTTCCGAACGCTACACGCCGGCGACGTTGAGTTCGGCGCTCGGCTTGCCCGAGGGGCAGGTGTGGCGGCGGATCAGGACTCTGCAGGGATGGGGGCTGGTACGCATGGTCAGGCACGATTCGGCGACCACCATCGTCGAGCCGTTGCCCGGCGACGGCGCTGGAACCCTACGGCGATGGGCGCACAAATACTGCCCGCAAGGCGATTCCTGCGGCACGGCCTCGACGGAGACGAACGACACGAACGCGACAAAGACGAAGAAGTACGAGGAGAAGCGGGATTTTTCATTGACGCCCGAGCCCCATCCAAGCGGGGATACAGGTCCGCCAAGTCAGGAACCTCTTTTCGTGATCCAGCAGCACGATGCCAGAAGGATGCATTACGATTTTCGCATCGAGGTGGATGGCGCGCTCAGGTCGTGGGCGGTGCCCAAGGGGCCGTCGATGGACCCGCGCGTGAAGCGGTTGGCCGTCCCCACGGAAGATCACCCGCTCGGCTATGCCAGCTTCGAGGGCGTGATCCCCGCGGGCCAGTACGGCGGTGGTCCGGTGATGGTGTGGGACATCGGCACCTACGACAATATCACCGAGAAGGATGGCAAGACGATCCCGATAATCGAGGCACTGGCGCAGGGACACGCCGTGATTCGGCTTTACGGCGATAAGGTGGTCGGTGGCTTCGTCCTACAGCGGATAGACAGGGGCAAGAACGCTCAATGGCTTCTCATCAAGGTGAACGACAAGGCGGCGGATCCAAAGCGCGACCCCGTCTCGACCGAAACCAATTCCGTCCTCACCGGCCGCTCCCTCGAGGACATCAAGAGTGGGTTAGGCGTGGACGAGGTCAAGAAATGAGGGAGCGGCCGATAGTCGGTTCTATAGAACCGCGCAAACGCATCCGTGGCGCGGTTCAGAAGATCCCGTTCCGACCACCCGCCTGTGTTTGAGGCCGCGATACTGTCATTAAAAATGTCAATTTTAAACTCAATACTTTGCGCAACGTAAAACTCATTGATATAATCAATTTTGAAAGGAGAAACTGCCATGACGACTAGCGCCGTTGCCCGGAAGCTCGAATCCATCCGAGAAAAGGGAGCAATGAAACATATTGAAGTTGCGAACTTGCTCGGTACGCGGCCGGAAACGGTATCACGTTGGAACCGGGGCCGTGCCTACCCGCAAGCGAGCACGGAGAAAACTCTTCTTGAACTGGAGTATATTGTCGATCAGCTTTCGGACTTTTACGAACCCCACGAAGCGCGGCAATGGATATTCGCACCCCAGAAGCATCTGGAAGGGAAATCGCCGGCAGAGTTAATTCGTGATGGACGGATCGACGAGGTTATGCGTCTTGTCAATCAAGTCAGGGATGCTGTGTATTTCTAAACGAAGCACATTATCAAGATGATTCATGACCTCGAACTGATCGATAAGATCGGCAACCTGCCGCAAACAAAGTTCGATGATCATGTCTTCCGGGCGACGGGAATAAGTGCTGACCCAACGGCCCCGTCAACCAGTGGCGGTCGTTGGGCCCCTTCCTCGAATGATGAACCTCCTATTCGCGTTCTCTATACGAGTTTCGAAAAAGAGGGCGCCATTGCTGAGCTAGCATGCTACCTCGCCGAACTAAACCCGAAACCTGCTAAGTCCTTGAAGGTCCACGAACTTGCCGTCACCACGAGCAAGACCCTTGGTCCATACGGATTTCGATAATTTCGGCATCGATATGTCTCGTTACGGTGAGAGAGACTTAACCCAAGAGATCGGTGCAGCAATCAATTTCCTCGGTTTTTATGGCCTGATCGCACCATCCGCCCGTTGGCAGTGTGACAATCTCACGATATTCACGGGCAATCACTCGCTGAACGAGAAACTTGAAGTGCTGGCCTCGGAGGAAATAGCTTGGGCACGTGCGCCGGATCTTATCGCCACCAGTGGCCGATAAGAGACGAGGTAGAGTTGAACCCCGAAACGGACCCGACGCCGCTCCGCGGTCGTGGTTCCGTCGTGAAACGCTGGCGCGCCCGGCAGGACTTGAACCTGCAACAACCGGCTTAGAAGGCCGGTGCTCTATCCAGTTGAGCTACGGGCGCGGCGCCGCGCGATCGTAACACAGCGCCGGCCAACCTGAAACTTAGGCCCCAAACTAAGGCTGGCGACGAGGGCGGAAATTATCGGCGTAGGATTTCGGCCGCAGCGACCGCTTTTTCGGTTCGATCAATTCGTAGGAGAGCCGGTGACGTTCGGCGAAGGCGACCGCTTTTTCGGAGTCGGTAAATCGCAGGCGAACTTGCCCCTTGGTGTCGGCGCAACCAGTCCAACCCATCAGGGGCTCGACCACCCGGGGAGCGCCCGGCTCGAACTCCATGACCCATTCCTTGCTGCGCCCCCACCCGGACTGCATGGGATTTCGAGCAGGACGGTAGATTCGAACGTCCATGATTGTTCACTCTTTCGTCATGGATGGAGCCAACACCCCGGGTATCGGAATAAGTTGAGCCACAAATTGAATAACAAAATGGCAACGCCCCCGAGCCTAGCCCCGGGCTAGACGGACGCCGAACCTGGCCCTAGCGATCCCCTCGCGCGTCCTCGTATCGCGGGACGGCCGGCAAGAAGCCGTTCCCGCGAAATCCGTCGGCGGGGGCGCGGTCACGTGATGGTCGCCTCCTCGCATTCTATTCGCTCAATTCCAGCTCACGGATTTTCTTTTCTATTCCCGGATGTCCCGGGGCCAACGCCTGGGCCCGGCGGTAGTTCTCCGCCGCCAGGTCCCACCGTCCTTTCGCCTCGTAGGCGGCACCCCGATTATAGTAAGCGGCGACGTGATCCGGTTCCAGGCGAATCGCATCGTTATAGTCGGCGATGGCCCGGTCATGATCGCCCTTCTTGAAATACATGGTGCCCCGGTTGTTGTAACCGTCGGCGAATCCAGGCTCGAGCACGACGGCGTGACCGAAATCCTCGATCGCACGGTCGTAGTGGCCCTTGACCGCGTAGGCCTTGCCGCGGCTGTCATAGGACATGGCGAAATCGGGCCGCAGGCGAATCACGGCGTCGAAATCCAGGATCGCGTTGTCGTATTCACCGATGGCGTAAGAGGTGATGCCGCGGTCGTATAACGCGGCGGCGTACTCCGGTTTGAGTCGCAAGGCGTGATCGAGATCGTTCCTTTCCAGGGTCAAGTCACCTTTTGCCCGGTAAAGACCCGCCCGGCGCAACAGGGCGTTGGCGAGATTTGGCTGCGAAAGTTGACCCGATTCGATCACCCGCGTACAGTCGGCAATGACGGCTTCCTGTTGGCCGAGACCACCGAAACAATTGCCCACGGCATCGTTCGATTGAGCGGAAGCCGGTCCAGCGATAATCAAGAATAGGACCAACAGGACTCGGGTCATCGGAGACATATTGATAGTTGTACCCCGGATCTTGGAAGTGCAGCCGCCACCGCTTTCGCCCCCTGGGCGGTCAATGACATTAGTGCCGGCCGCGGCGTGGCGGCGCGGTTCCTTGGGAGGCGCGATCATGGATCGGATCGGCTGTTCGCTAGGGCTCGAATATGAAGTCAAGAGTTCTTCTCTTGGTCACGATTGCGACAATATTTCGGTCTGGCGACACGCGCGCCTTGGACCTCTCCGTTGAGCGCATTTACGAGGAGGAAGGGTTGGCGACCGCCATCGTCAAGTTGACCAACGATGATGCGGCCGATGGTTACCGGGTCATCGCCCTTGACTATACCTGGATGGATCACGGTGCCGGTGTCTTTCGCGCCGCCGACAGCATCACAAACCTTCAATTTCAGGAAACCGATTACGTCGAGATGAAGACCCGATCGCGGGGGAAGAAATTCGACAACGTCTTCTGTCGCGTGCTTTCGGCGGAAATGAATCCGCCTTCGGCAAATCGATAAACATCGCGATTTCTCCTTGACGATCGAATTCGTTGGTCGGGGCGGCCGGATTTGAACCGGCGGCCCCCTGCTCCCAAAGCAGGTGCGCTACCAGGCTGCGCCACGCCCCGATGCCTGGAAACTAAGGTGTTCCAGGCGTTCTCGCAAGCTCTCAAAAGAGCACTTTACCGGAACGAATCGCCATAATTTGGAACGAGAGTCCCGGAATAGTCCCGGACTAGTTTCCGCGTTCGTTCTCCGTTCGCGTGCTTCGCACTGTCCTTCTGACACGATTAGCGCCGCCCGGTTTCCAAGGCGGCGCCAAACCCAAATCGTCAAAGTCAGTAGCGGCAGTCCTTTGACGTTGCCACGCTATACGACTCATAGGTGTGGTGTCAATGTGCCTCTCCCGGTTGGCGGGCTTCCCGTATCCAAAGCCCGATACGCGGCGCGAACTTGCCCGAAAGGGATTCCGAGCGTCCGATTGCCTTGAGATGGGGCTGAGGAGTAGCGACAGCAACTATGCCAGCGTAACCGAGTAGATGGGCGGGCCGGCGTCCTTACCGTCGGGCATCAAGGAGTTGCTGCACAACATCCTCTTGCCAAACCATATGTCTCTCCTGCGGGCAGCGCATTCGCTGGAAAAGGGCGAGCCCTTCATCGGCAAGTCCGAAGCGGAATATACAGCCGTTATTCTTGAAAGCATGTCCGCGATCTTTCGCGTCCGCGACGAAATCGGAATTCGCCCGCTCCATGCGATGACGTTGCTCAATCCCGCGATCATACTAGCGGAGCCCGCGCATCTGCGGCACTCTTACTGAAGGATGAAGCCGGAAGGCTCGCTCGAAGAGAAGGTTGTCGCGAAAACACTCAGGTTTCTGCAAACCCAAAAGAGATTACACAACGAAACAGACGTAAAATATTTGAAAGACCTGCAGAGGTCGCCAGCGGCTCAGAGGCTTGTCACGGAGCGGCAGTTTGAGATCGAAACGCTGACGCTCGGCGCCGGATTGAAGGCTGCCCAGACCTGCTCGGCGGTCATGAGGCTCTCGCCCGGTGTCAATCATGTTTTCCCCAGGCTGTCCAACTATGCCAGGAATGTGCGCTCCCGCAAGATCGAAGTTCGGTTCAAGACACCCGGGCCAGCTTGAGCAGTCCCTTGCGACAGGTCAGAAAGTTCAGGAACCACATGTTGCCGACGTCCCGGGTGATCTCCAGTAGCCCTGGGCAGACGGCCTGAAGGTCGGCTTGCAGGGCGTTGGCAACCCGCCCCCGTTCGTTCACCAGCCGGCGTCGGCGCCGAGACAGGCGCTTGAGAGTGTTGTTCTCCTCCGGCGTTGTCCTGACTTCCTGCAACACCTCGCCAGCCATCGGCAGATGGTCGCGGAGCTGGAACAACTCCAAGGTCTTGCGGGTGCGGTCGCTCTTGGCCGCGGCCGGAAAAATCTCCTTGAAGCGGGCAAGCTTCAAATTGTTGACATTGAACAGCCGCCAGCCCCTGGCCCTGACCAGGCTGTCCAAAGGCCTGACGTGGCCGTTGTAGCCTTCCATGGCCACCGCGATCGGCACCCCATGGCGCCGACCGCAGGCCTCGACCCGGGAAAAGAACTCCCGGAACCCTTCCGTGCGGGATCTCGAATTCCTCCAAAAGACTGCCGTCCGACAGCCCGATGGCTACGCTGTGGCACCGCGAGCCGACATCAACGCCGACACGGAGTTCCAAAGATACAGGCTTCAGCATCGATCGCTCCTTCAGCAAACACGGCCTTCATCCTACGTCTACCTACAGAGCCACGATCGCCACCGCGAAGCCCCCGTATCTGCGCCGGAGATTGCTTTGCCCAGAGATCGGAGAGCGCTGCCGCCCGAGCGAGGAGGCTTTTCTGTGCGATCGCGCTCTGCGCATGCGGCGCGACCGCCTCATGGATCTCCGCCGCGGATGAAAGGAATTCACGAAGGCGCGAGACGACGATCTGTTCGATGTCGTCGGCCGGGACGCGGCGGCCGTCGGGCACCGCCTCTCTGTGTTGGAACGTGAGGGTGCGGGTGACGTAGTAGCGGTATCTCTTGCCGTTCTTGACCGCGTGGCTGGGTGTCATGGGGTCGCCCTTGTCGTCATGGAGCAGGCCGGCGAGCAGACTCGGGATCTTGGCCCTGCCACCGATGCAGCGCTCGACCCGGTTCTCCGATAATATACCGTGCACGCGCTCCCAGAGATCCTTTGTAACGATGGCCGTATGTTTGCCGGGATAGCTCTTGTCGGCAATGTCCCGGCTGATGTTGAAAAAGTGAGGTAGGCGTCATTCGCCCGTTAGGCTCTGGGTGTTGAATCCATCAAGGAGAACGACGCCATGACCAAGACTACACGGAACAGCCGCCTTTCGAAACTGTTGGAGATCCCGCTTCCGCTGTTGCCGCCGGCCTTGCCGGAGGCTTTTGATGATCTGCGCATGAGCGTGGATCGCTTTTGCCTGTTGGCCGGGGTGGAGACCCTGGGCGAGATGCTGGACGAGGATAGCGAGGTGCTCTGCGGAGCGCGCCACGCCCGCACGGCCGAGCGGCAGGGCCATCGCTGGGGGACAACCCAGAGCGAGATTGCCTATCACGGGGGCAAGGTGAAGCTGACGCGCCCGCGGGTGCGCGATCTTGCGGGCAAGGAGATGAGCTTGCCGAGCTGGGAGTTGCTCTCGGACCCGGCGCTTTTGCAGTCCTGGGCGATGAACATCATGCTGCTTACGGTTTCGACCCGCAAGTACGCGGGCGCCGTGCGCCTGCCCGGCGAGGCCAGCGGCGACTTGCCGGCACGCGCGGGCGATGCGACCTCGAAGTCCGCGGTCTCGCGGCGCTTCGTGGCCATGACGCGCAAGAAGCTGAAGGCCTTCCTGGCCAGCGACCTTTCGGATCTCGATCTCCTGGTCATCCAGATCGACGGGCTGCACGTCGGCGATCACGTGTTGCTGGCAGCTATTGGCATCGACGGCGCGGGCGAGAAGCATGTTCTAGGCCTGGCCGAAGGTGCCACGGAGAATGCCGCCACGGTGCAGGCGCTGCTCGACAACCTGACCGCCCGCGGCCTCGACCCGGAAGTGCCCCGGCTCTTCATCGTCGACGGCGCCAAGGCGCTCTCCAAGGCGATCAAGCGGACCTTCGGGCCGGTGGCCGCCCTCCAGCGCTGCCAGGTCCACAAGGGCCGCAACATCATCGAGCGCCTCGACGAAAGCCTTCATGCCGGCGTCAAGAAGGCGCTCAGGCAAGCCTGGGACCAAGACGATGCCGAGAAAGCCGAACGCCTCATGAAGAACCTGGCGCGCCGCCTGGAGACCGAGGCCCCCGGCGTTTCGGCTTCCATCCTGGAGGGCCTGGATGAGATCCTCACCGTGATCCGCTTGGGCCTGCCGCCCAAGCTCAGGCGCTCCTTGGCCTGCACCAACGCCATCGAGAATGCCTTGGGAACGGTCAGGATGGTGCAGCACAATGTCAAGCGCTGGCGCAACGCCGAGATGGCCTTGCGATGGACCGCCGCCGGCCTCCTGGAAGCCCAAAAGACCTCCGTCGCCTCAAGGCCCTCAGAGCTGCCCTCGAGGATCACGTGAAAAAGGCAAAAGCGAAAAGCGCCATTGAAACCATCAAAGAGGCCGCCTAGCCTCGAAGCCCAACCATGCCTGCCTCGCCTTTTTCAACAGAGCATGGGACATCGCCGGCTACCGGCGCTCATTCACCCAGAACCTGTTAGAGCGCAGTATTGCAGCACGGGGCGACGATGACTAATCGGGAGGGCGCGATAAGAGGGCCAGTACCATTGAGTATTATGTGATTTCCTAAAATTCGGTATTCCCATGTTTTCTTTCAAAAATTTCGTGACGCCATGATTTCCGGTAATGCCTTGCACTTGTAATGTCCTTTTGGGGCTACCCGTCCAACATCCCGGCTTTTTTCTACAGCGCCGAAGGCCGCGTTGGGAGGACGAGGCAGGCAGCGTAGGTGTGGCCTCGTCAGCCCGCCTTTTGTCGGCCCGGCCAAGGCTCGCCAAGCATCAACCGAGAATCAGGGCTTGAAAGCCCATCCCCGGTGGGTTTCGGACGAGAAGGCTTTGCTCTCAAGTACACGACATTTGCTTTACGCGATTGACAGCCGGACCCGCATAGCATATGCTTTGACATATGCCTACGGAGGTGACCGTGAGTCCTGAACGACACGTCAAGCTGTTCAAGAACGGCCGGAACCAGGCGGTTCGGATTCCCGCGAGTTCGAGCTTCCTGGCGACGAGGCCATCATGCGCAAGGAAGGCGACCGCCTGATCATCGAGTCCACCCAGCCGAAATCCTTGCTGGGGGTACTGGCGACACTTCAGGCACTCGATGAAGAATTCCCGCCGATCCCTGAGTTGCATCGCGATCCCGTCGAATTTTGATGCGCTACCTCCTAGACACGAATATCGTCTCGGACCTCGTCCGCAACCCTCAGGGCCGGGTGACGCACCGCATCCGCGAGGTCGGCGAAGCGCAGGTCTGTACCAGCATTATTGTTGCGGCGGAGCTCCGCTACGGGGCTACCAAGAGGGGGTCGCCGCGGCTCACGGCCCAGCTTGAGGCGGTGCTCGGCGCGCTTGAGATTCTGCCGTTCGAAGCGCCTGCCGACACCACCTATGGCTTGCTCCGCACCCGTCTCGAACTGTCCGGCCAGCCGATCGGTAGCAACGATTTGCTCATCGCCGCTCAGGTCGTTGCTCTTCGCCATACCGTCGTCACCAACAATGACCGCGAGTTCGCTCGGATCGGGGACCTTCCCTGCGAGAACTGGCTGCGCGAAGCCAGATGAGGATTTTTCGTATCCGCTCGGATATCCGCTGGTTTGCCCGCATCCGCTTGCGCCTTCGCTCGCTTGATGCACCCAAGCCTAAGGCAATGATCGAGGACGAAGATCTCCCCCCTACCCCGTAATCCGACACGTGGCGACGCCTAAAATCTTTCTGGAAGCGGACCGCCGAGCTGGGAGACAGCGTCGAACCAGCAATACATAGTCGTCCGTGAAGAACCCTGATTTCAAGCTGAAGCGGCGATTGGGTTTGCGGTGGGGTGCGAGATGTCGCTGAGGAGCGCGGCCAGGATTTGGACAAACAAACGCCTCAGCCATTTGAGGACAAGGCGGTAGTTGTAGCCGGCGCCGGCGAGGATGGCGTTGATCTTGTCGCCGTCGCGGCCTTTGAGGAAGTTGCGCCCCAGCCTGCCATCGCTCTTGAGATGTCCGATCACGGCCTCGACGGCGGAGCGCCGCCTGAGCTCCTTCTTGATCGTCGGCGTGATGCCGTGTTTCTGGCCTGATCTAAAGACGCGGTGTTTGTTGGGGTAATAGTGGCCCTGGTATCCCTTGTCGACATAGATGCGCTCGGCCGATATCCCGTCCAGCGTTCCATCTCTTCGATCACCTGCCTCAAGGTGTGGCCATCATAGGGATTGCCGTGGAAGGCCTTGACGTGGGCGACGAACTGGCCGCCGGGGGGGCGGGAATTGGTCGCCGCCACGGAGACCTTGCAGCCGAACTCGTACGGCTTGTGCGCCTTCCCTTTGCCGATGCATTCGACCTCGGGCGCGTGGAGCGAATAGACCTTGGGCAAGGGGTCGCGCCGCTTCTGGGTCGACACCCGCTCGGCCAGCCACAAGGGGCGGCGGAAGGTATCCCGTAGGCTCTCCTCCTGGGCCGTCTTGCGGCGGATGTCGCGGACGGTGCGCCCGAGATAGGTCTTGAGCTTGCGCAGGGCCTTGTTGGCCCGCTTGTGCTGTTTGGCATGGCGGTAGCGGCCTTGCATGATCAACGCCCTCTTGCCCAGGCGGGTATAGGACTGACGCAGGGCAATGCCGTGCTCCCGTGCCAGTCGCACCAGCCGCTCGCGGGCTCGTTGCATCAGTTTGGCGGCGGTCGGAAAGGCAATCGCCTTCTCTTGTACGGTGGTGTCCACCGTCACCCGCTCGAGGTCCTTCTCCCGCAGCGCCCCCACCCGGTGGGCCACGGCCAGGCTCTCCTGGAATACCTTCTCCAAACCTTCCGGCCCGATCCGGTCCCGCCACCGGGTCATCGACGAGCGCTCCATGGGCAGCTCATGCTGAAAGTACTCTTCGCCGCAGAAGCACTGGAAGTATGGGTCGTAGACCCAGCGCTCGCAGAGCTCCTCATCCGAGAGATCGAACATATGCTTGAGGATGTGCAGCCCAACCATCAACCGCGTCGGGACCCCCGGCCGACCCTCCTCCGAATACAAGGCTTCATAGGTCTCGTCGAAGAAAGTCCACGCGATCCGGCCCCCCAACACCACCAACTCGTGGCGCAGGTTGATGATGTTTTCGAACCGCGAGCGGAACAGGTCCTCTATTCCCGATGACACCTTGCGCGATGGCTTCATCACAGTTCTCCAATCCCAATCGACGGGAGCAGAGAATCACGTTCCGCAACGGAAGGGAATCCCCAAAATCAATTATTTCAAATCGCAAGCTTTTCAGGCCCAAAACCCGTTTTCTTGCAAATCCGATTACTTCGCCAAACCGAAAGAGCTACCAACATCAGCCGCTTACGCGTTCTTCACGGGCGACTACATATCGGGCGTGGTCTTGGCCGCGAGCCGTTCCCGGAATTTGGTTTGAGTCGCCAAGACGATCACGCCGGCACAGCCGCCCAGCTCGCGGCAACGGGGTCAGTGACGACGTTTCAAGAGGTCCCGCAAGGTTTCCAGTTCGAGGACGGCGGCTTCGATCTCGTCGCGCAAACGGAGGCTAAGCGCCCCTCCCCCCGCCGCAACGTCGGATTCCGTGGTTGGGCTCTCGCTGGTCCCGTGTCCCCCGACGGCACCAGTTGGCCCCTTTTCCGTCTTCCCATTGTTTTCGCGAAGAAGCTTCTGCACGCCCTTGATGGTGTAGCCATCATGATAAAGTAGCGACTTGATATGCCTCAAAAGCGTCACGTCTTCGGGGCGGTAATAGCGGCGACCTCCACCCCGCTTGAGCGGCTTGAGCTGAACGAACTTGCTCTCCCAAAATCGGAGCACGTGCTGGGGCACGGCAAGTTCTTCCGCGACCTCGCTGATTGTCCGGAACGCCGCCGCTGATTTGCCGCCGCGGCGAATGTCGAGCGCGCCGGCCGAATCTTCGGACATCCTAGCCGTCCCGCGCTTCCCGCATCATCCGGTTGATTCGATCCTTCAAGACGTGCGAGGCCCGAAAGACGAGCACTCGGCGCGGCAGGATCGGCACCTCCTCACCGGTTTTGGGGTTGCGCCCAATCCGTTGCCCTTTGTCCCGAACCGAAAATGTACCGAAGGAAGAAATCTTGACCGGTTTGCCGCTCGACAAACGTCTGGTGATCTCGTCAAGGACGGATTCAACCAATTGCGATGATTCGTTACGCGATAAGCCAACCTCTTGGTAAACCGCTTCCGTGAGGTCGGCCCGCGTAATCGTCGTGTCCGCCATTCGCGCACACTCCTCCGCTGTTCCCCGAGTAAACCGTAGCGCCGTAAGGAAAATCCGTCAATATCAAAGGGATGCGCTAAATCTCTGAGTGTCTGTTCGAAAATGCGCGTCCGCGCATTTTTTGCGTCTGTTCCGGCCCTCTCCCCCTCCCGGCCACCCATATCAGCATACTCTCGTGGGTGGCCGGGAGGGGGCGGGGGCCGCCGGTGCCGCGAGTTTTCGACCGGTGCCGCGAGTTTTCGAACAGACTGTGAGGCGTCCCAGGTCGGGGCCGAGGGGGCCTACCAGCGAATGACCGCCGACCCCCAAGTGAACCCGCCACCCATGGCCTCGATCAGGACGAGATGATCCGGTTGGATGCGACCGTCACCCACGGCATCGGTCAAGGCCAGGGGTATCGAGGCGGCCGAGGTATTCGCGTGGCGTTCGATCGTGACCACCATTTTTTGTTCGTTGAAACCCAATCTTTTTGCGGTCGATTGCATGATTCGCTGATTCGCCTGGTGGGGAACCAACCAATCAACGTCATCGGCGCTCAAATCGTTGGCCTCGAGGGCTTCCTCGACCGCCGAGGCCAGGTTTACGACGGCGTGGCGATAGACCTCGCGGCCCGCCATTCGGAGATGTCCGACGGTCTGGGTCGAAGAAGGCCCCCCATCAACGAACAGACAGTCCGAATGGCGCCCGTCGGAATGCAGATGGGTCGACAACACGCCCGTGCTCAGAGGCCCGTTACTCACCTCCCCGGCCCGCAGCACCAAGGCCCCGGCACCATCACCGAAAAGCACGCAGGTGCTGCGATCATTCCAGTCCAGGATACGGGAAAAAGTTTCGGCACCAATCACCAA
Source organism: Alphaproteobacteria bacterium (assembly GCA_965218865.1). GTDB lineage: Bacteria > Pseudomonadota > Alphaproteobacteria > JAAXGF01 > JAAXGF01 > CBDCME01. The sequence goes on along the minus strand of CBDCME010000077.1, from coordinate 63,565 downwards.
GACGGTATCCGCCTGTCCCACCTTGACAAAATTGTCCGCCACGGCAAGGGCATAAACGAACCCAGTACAAACAGCCTGAATATCGAATGCGGCGCCGCCCGTTATTCCCAGTTCGGCCTGGACCTTCGTAGCCGTAGCTGGGAACGTACGATCGGGCGTCGAAGTTGCCAGCACGATCAGATCGACCTCGCCCGGGTTGATCCCGGCATCGGAAAGGGCGATTTCGGAAGCACGCAGCGCCAAATCCGAGGTGAGTTCACCGGGCGCCGCGATGTGACGTTGACGAATTCCGGTGCGTTCGACGATCCATTCGTCGGAGGTATTGACCAACTGGGCGATTTCTTCATTGGCCATGATTCGCTCGGGCAAGTAAGCGCCCAAACCGACCACTTCGGAACACCGTTTGTTCATTGGGCCACCGCCTTCGCCTCGTCACCCTGGGACGCGTACCACTGGTTGAGTTCGGATTTGACGGTATCGTTGTAGCCTCGAGTAGCCATGTTGTACGCAAAACCGATGGCATTCGCAAAACCCAGCGCATCGGTTGAGCCATGACTTTTGACCGCGATTCCGTTGAGTCCCAAGAAAACACCGCCATTGTAACGGCGTGGATCGAAGCGGTGCCGCAGAATCGACAAGGCTGGTTTGGCCAAAAAATAACCAAGCCGCGAAAACACGGAATGCTTAAACGCCTTTCGCAGGAATTCGCTGTAAAGCCTTGCCGTACCTTCGGCCGTCTTCAAGGCAACGTTCCCCGTGAAGCCGTCGCAAACGACGACGTCGACGGTTCCAGCCGTGATGTCGTCGCCTTCGACAAAGCCATGAAAATTTATCGGCAACTTTTGGGACCGCAACAACCCCGCGGTCGCGCGTACCGTTGCGTTGCCCTTGTTGTTTTCACTACCGATATTGAGCAAACCGACCGACGGGTTGACAATACCCAACACAGTGCGGGCGAAAACCTCGCCCATGACCGCGAATTCGAATAGATTATCGGCATCACACTCGACGTTGGCGCCCAGATCCAACATCACTGTCTCACCCCGCAAGGTCGGAAACATCGAGCCGATGGCGGGCCGATGAATGCCCGGCAATGCCCCCAGCACCGTCTTCGCCATGGCCATGAGAGCGCCGGTATTGCCGGCGGATACGACCCCTTTGGCCTCCCCCGCCTGGACTGCGTCGATCGCCAGCCGCATGCTCGATCGTCGCCCCTGGCGCAGCGCGATCGACGGCTTGACGGTGCCAGTGACGACCGATTCGCTTTCACGCACCTCGGACGCTGAGGCGACCCTGGAATACTGTCCCAGCAGTTCGTCGAGTCGGGCTGATTCGCCGACAATAAGAAACTTGAGCCCCGAGTAGCGTTCAAGGGCAACGTCCGCCCCCTTGATCACCATCGCGGGCGCGTTGTCTCCACCCATGGCGTCAAGGGCAATCACCAACGGCTTCGTCACACGCCGATTTCCTCGATCAGGCTTTCAATTCTAAGTGTCCGTTCGAAAATGCGCGTCCGCGCATTTTTTGCGTCTGTTCCGGCCCCCGAGCCCTCCCGGCCACCCACGAGAGTATGTGGGTGGCCGGGAGGGGGAGAGGGCCGGTGCCGCGCATTTTCGAACAGACACTAATGGTCAAGCTCCACGATCTCGCGACCACGGTAGAACCCGCATGACCCACATATATGGTGAGGCAATTTCCACTCCCCGCATTTTGGGCATTCGATCAACGTAACGGGCTTCAAAGCATCGTGGGCGCGACGCATGTTACGCCGCGATTTAGAGGTTTTCTTCTTCGGTACGGCCATGTTCCGATTCTCGCATTATCACCATGGTCAAGCGTCCGGCAAAAGCTTTAGCAACATCTCGCTGCTTGAGCAAGCAGCGACCCATCCCGTCAGGAACGTCTCAGCTTGCGGAGCACGGTGAACGGCGAACCTTCACCGGATTCCAACGTTTCGCCGACCGTGCCGAAGCGAATAACGGCGCCCGGTATCCGCGGATAGGGGTCGAGCGCCAACCCGAATTGTTCGGCCACCGCTTCACCGACGTCGATCACATCTTCCGTCAAGGGCTCGGGCGGATCCTCACCCAAGGGGTCGAACGTGACCTCGCTCCCGGGGAGCACGGGTCGGCGCGCGTAGCGGCGTTGGAACCGCTCCTCGACGTGCCTGGCCAGCGATTCCAACGTGACCACGCACGACTGCACGACATCGGCAACCAAATCAGCTGAAAGTCCGATTATCGCGTCCGGATCACGTTTCAGCTCTACCGTCACCGCCAACCTCTCCAACCGCAGCAAGCCGAGCCGAACGGCAAGTGCCGCGCGTTCCCTGGCGTTTGCCGTGACATCGATGACCGCCTCGCCAATTTCAATATCGTCGAGCGACACGATCCGGGTAAATTCGGGCATCATCCGAGGCGCATCCTTGACGGTATCAGGATAAGCGAAGAAGGCTTGCCGTGCGAGAAGCCGACCATCCAACACCTCGACCAGACCACGACGGCGCGAGGATGCGCACGATACGGCTATTGACAGGAGCGGTCAATCGATTCGGCAGCGAAGCGATACCAGACCAAGCCCGGCTGAAAGCCCGGCCGGCAACGGTTCCGGGGGCGCCAAAGGATCCGGACTTTACGGCTTTTCCGGCCGGACGGCGAATACGACCCTCCCCTGCAACACCTCGGACCCGGGTTCGTCATTCAGTGCCTGAGCCTGGCGCCGGACATATCGGACCATCAGGGACAGAGCCTCGGATCGGGCCTCGACGGTGCCGAAGAGATTCCGCCGCAGGGCGTCTCCAAGCTCCGCCTCGTTGCCGGCCAGCCCGGCCTCGTAGGCGGCCGCGGAACCAAAGAAGGCCCGCGCCATCGCCTTGACCCGTCGACCGACCCCGAGATCACCGACACCCATTTCACGCAGCGAACCGTCCATGTCGGCGAACATCATGTCGAAAAGCGCTTGTGCCAATTGACGCCCATCGTTGCCTTCTAGTCTCAGGCGCCGAACCAACAGCACGGTGTGCAGGGCGATCAATCCAAAGCGGCCATCGAGCGAATCGGGAACCCCCAAATCCTTATAAAAGCAAGGGCGTCGGGATTGCTCGACGACCCTGCGATAGAGCACATGCGCCCGTTGGCGGCGCTGGCGCCACGCCAATAATCGGGAAATGGCCTCGCTCACCAATCGGAAGTTGATGAGTGTTGACAGATGTCGTCTCCCAATGCCATCGTAACTTAATCTATTCCGCATGGAGTTGCTCAAATTTGCCGAAACGGTGTCGAAGCGTTCCATGATAACTCTAGCACGGCGATTGGCGTTGGCGGCGTATCGCCCTCAATTCCTTGCCATTCTCCTGATCTTGGGCGCGGCGGCGTGCGAGCCGAGGATCGACACCCGCGGCCACGTACCTGATCCAGAGGCCTTGGAAAAACTCAAATCGGGTCTCGTGACGCGGACCGACGTGGTGGATCTGCTCGGCTCACCATCGAGCGTCGGAAAATTCGACCAGGAGATCTGGTATTACATCAGCACCCGAACGGAAACCCTCGCCTTCTACCCACCCGAAGTCTTGGAACATCGCGTTGTCGCCGTTGCCTTCGACCAATCCGGTGTGGTCGATGAAGTTCGGGAATATGGTATGGAGGACCTCCAAAACATCGAACCGATCGGGCGGGAAACACCCACCGCCGGGAAAGAACTCGGGTTCTTCGAGCAAATCATCGGAAACTTCGGCCGTTTCGCCAAGGGAGCCGGCGTAAAGACGGAATAATTCGTCGCCCGTGAAGAACGCGTAAGCGGCTGATGTTGGTAGTTCTTTCGGTTTGGCGAAGTAATCGGATTTGCAAGAAAACGGGTTTTGGGCCTGAAAAGCTTGTGATTTGAAATAATTGATTTTGGGGATTCCCTTCCGTTGCGGAACGTGATTCTCTGCTCCCGTCGATTGGGATTGGAGAACTGTGATGAAGCCATCGCGCAAGGTGTCATCGGGAATAGAGGACCTGTTCCGCTCGCGGTTCGAAAACATCATCAACCTGCGCCACGAGTTGGTGGTGTTGGGGGGCCGGATCGCGTGGACTTTCTTCGACGAGACCTATGAAGCCTTGTATTCGGAGGAGGGTCGGCCGGGGGTCCCGACGCGGTTGATGGTTGGGCTGCACATCCTCAAGCATATGTTCGATCTCTCGGATGAGGAGGTCTGCGAGCGCTGGGTCTACGACCCATACTTCCAGTGCTTCTGCGGCGAAGAGTACTTTCAGCATGAGCTGCCCATGGAGCGCTCGTCGATGACCCGGTGGCGGGACCGGATCGGGCCGGAAGGTTTGGAGAAGGTATTCCAGGAGAGCCTGGCCGTGGCCCACCGGGTGGGGGCGCTGCGGGAGAAGGACCTCGAGCGGGTGACGGTGGACACCACCGTACAAGAGAAGGCGATTGCCTTTCCGACCGACGCCAAACTGATGCAACGAGCCCGCGAGCGGCTGGTGCGACTGGCACGGGAGCACGGCATTGCCCTGCGTCAGTCCTATACCCGCCTGGGCAAGAGGGCGTTGATCATGCAAGGCCGCTACCGCCATGCCAAACAGCACAAGCGGGCCAACAAGGCCCTGCGCAAGCTCAAGACCTATCTCGGGCGCACCGTCCGCGACATCCGCCGCAAGACGGCCCAGGAGGAGAGCCTACGGGATACCTTCCGCCGCCCCTTGTGGCTGGCCGAGCGGGTGTCGACCCAGAAGCGGCGCGACCCCTTGCCCAAGGTCTATTCGCTCCACGCGCCCGAGGTCGAATGCATCGGCAAAGGGAAGGCGCACAAGCCGTACGAGTTCGGCTGCAAGGTCTCCGTGGCGGCGACCAATTCCCGCCCCCCCGGCGGCCAGTTCGTCGCCCACGTCAAGGCCTTCCACGGCAATCCCTATGATGGCCACACCTTGAGGCAGGTGATCGAAGAGATGGAACGCTGGACGGGGATATCGGCCGAGCGCATCTATGTCGACAAGGGATACCAGGGCCACGATTACCCCAACAAACACCGCGTCTTTAGATCAGGCCAGAAACGCGGCATCACGCCGACGATCAAGAAGGAGCTCAGGCGGCGCTCCGCCGTCGAGGCCGTGATCGGACATCTCAAGAGCGATGGCAGGCTGGGGCGCAACTTCCTCAAAGGCCGCGACGGCGACAAGATCAACGCCATCCTCGCCGGCGCCGGCTACAACTACCGCCTTGTCCTCAAATGGCTGAGGCGTTTGTTTGTCCAAATCCTGGCCGCGCTCCTCAGCGACATCTCGCACCCCACCGCAAACCCAATCGCCGCTTCAGCTTGAAATCAGGGTTCTTCACGGACGACTACATCAATGGCTTCGATCATGTCTTTTGTTTTCTCGTTTCTGGTCTGCTCATCAACGACATTGGCCGAAAAACAGGGCTTCACTGGATTTTGCGCGTGTTGTCGATGTTCGTTTTTATCTTCCTCAACACACAATACGTCAACGTATCCACGCTGTATTCCGGAGTACTATTCATTCTGGCCGGGGTCTATTCGGGCCTGTTGCTGATCGAATCGTATCAAGATTCCGAACATGGATCCGAATTGTGGAAAGCAGTACCTTTTGGAGTTTTTGTTGCCGGTTTATTCACGCTCAAAATAACTTTTTACATATTTACTGTAGTTTACGTCGTATTATTTTTTATTTTGTGCATTTGGAAGTATCCGGAACGCAAACGGGTGTTAGCGGGAGTCTGGGTGGTCATTATCCCCCTCGTGCTCACGGTCCTCCCCTGGATGATCGGTAACGGCGATAAGTTTTCATTTATTAAAAATGATTTGACGAACAGAATTGCTGGGCCGAGTGGGAAAGGCGGTTTGCCGGAGGCGCGGGTCGAAGAAAAATCATTTATATTGAAAGTCTCGAAACCGCTTCCATTGAGTCCAGTTACGGTGGCTTTCTATCGGACTATGTCGTGTTATTTGTTTTTGTCGGGGCCGCAAGTATTGTTTCCCTTGGAAAACTCACGGCTAACAAGAGATTCGAGGTAACGCCGGGATTAATCGTTTCGGCCGCCGTTGGAGGCGCCGCGGTGATAAGTACGGTCGGGTTGCTGAAATTAGTCTCTGTTTACGGCGTCGCGATCCGATATTTGTGCCCTATCTATATCGCCGCATTACCGGTTATCGCACTGCTCCAGTGCGGACCCGAGGGACCATCCGTATTCCGTATTCCGGATGGGAGGGGCAGGGCGGCCATATTGTCTCTCGCCGTCGGCTATATGGTGATTCTGGCGCTTTTTTCGGATGTTTTTGTGGCCAGGGCAAAACTCGCATACGATAAACGTACGGTGCTGTCTTATCGAATCGACGATCAATATATTGACACTATCCGCTATTCAATGGGCGGAGGGATGCGCGCGTGGATTCGGAACGTCCAGTCCCGAAGCGAGCCCAACCAAACGATCATGGTCTGGATTTCGACGCCGTTTCATCTCGATTTTCAGAGAAACCCCATATTCACCGTTGGCACGTGGGCCCTCGTGCGACCGGGGGGGATCCCGCTGAAGACCGTAGACCGGCTTTCCGAGTACCTTCGGTCGCTCGGGGTACGGTACGTGATGTGGGAGTACCGGGGCGACGCAAAGGAAGGTAAACGAGGCCGAATTCTCCTGGAAGACTTGCTCGGCGGCACGAAAAATCGCAGCCATATCCTTTTTGACGACGGACGAACCGTCTTGTTCGAGATCGAGGCTGGCGATTCTCCTTTTTGACCCGGTCCTCGTCGGGGTTTGGGGAGCGATTTTCGCGCCCCGGATTTGTCATAGGAATTCCTCTTTACGGCTGAGTTGCTTAACGTACGATTGAGCGTTAAACACCGCTTACCGGCTGCCCGGGCAAACCTCATCAACATTACACGTTCGACATTGGGAATCTGGCGCGGACCAAGCATCATTTTTGGTGCCGAGCTTACCGGGAACGCCTTTCCCAGCTTCTCGACGAGTACCCCAATCTCGATGATGCCGCTATGGAAACATGCTTGGTTGTTGCACCAGGCCCGGATGTCCATGTGTGATCGGGCGAGTGTCCCGAGGGGCACCGGATCGAATTCGTGATGGCGGCGGGGCATGGAACCCGCGTCTACTGTGTGTATCGATTTGTCTCAAGGAGGATGTTTCCTGAGCCCAGCGCTGACGCCGGGGGATGGTGCGGCGGTGCAATGATTTTGCCTACAACTTGTGCCCTAAGAATGGAGGGGGAGCCATGCGGCCCGCGACACTAGCAAGGTGCGTTGTATTCGCCGTCGTGCTCGGTCTCGCGGCTGCATCGTCCCGAATCCAAGAGCTCAACGATATCGGATCGTCGATCGTGGCCGATCAAACCGTACGCCGCAAAATTGCAGTCAATTTAGCACGGCAATAGCCTGCGAGATAAACCAAGGCAACCACCGGCAGAATCAGGTAGTCCCAAAGATTCATCTGATGGGTTGATCGAGGCGCGCCGCCCGTTATGGAGCGGTTGACCCCAGCATAGTACAAACGCCTGAGGAGCCACGCGTAGCGGGCTCTTTCCGGCAGAATTTGATGATCTATGACAGACTGGCCATTGTATACGACCCGAAATCCAGCCGATAATGCCCGCGCGCAAAGCTCGGAGTCTTCTCCGCCAAGCAATCGACCTTCTCTTCTGCCCAGAGACTCGTCGAAGTACGCATTGGCGCCGAGTTTGAGCCGGTCGATTCCAAAGCCGGCTCCTACGATCCTAGGGCGGTCCAGAACTCCGGTACCGAAGTCGAAGAGCTAGTATTGCCCCCAAACCATTCGAGATTTTGCGAGCAGGAGCGGCTTCTTATACCACCCGCCCTTAACATTGACTTGTGCGATCCCACGCTCTGAGGCCGATGGACATGATCTTCCAAGGTTGGTCGGTCAGGTTGTTCCAGGCTTGGCAAGAGGCCTCGACGATGGCTTCATAGGAGTCGAAGACACGATTGGAGAGCCAGTTCTGGCGGAGGTATTGCCAGACATTTTCGGCGGGATTGAGCTCCGGGGACTTGGGTGGCAAAGGCACGAGGGAGATGTTCTCCGGGATGCCGAGTTTGGCAGTGGTGTGCCATGCGGCTTGGTCGAGCAGCACGACGGCATGGGCGTTTGGGGCAACGGCCCGGCTGATTTCCTCGAGATGCAGGTCCATGGCTTCAGTATTGGCGCGCGGCATGACCAGCGCCGCGCCCTCACCGCGCTCGGGGCAGATGGCGCCGAAGAGATACGCCGAAGAGGTCCGTAGGTCCTTGACCTGGCGCGGGCGCGATCCCTTTGGGGCCCACTGGCGCACCAGGCTGTTCTTCTGGCCGACGCGCATTTCATCTTGAAACCAAACCTCGATGGGCGTGTCCGGTGGCTGTGCCGCTACGATTTTCGCCAAGTGTTCGGGAAAACTTTTTTTTAAATTCCTCCTGTGCCCGCGCATCCTGGCCGACGTGGCGCGGGCGCGCGGAAATATGCGAGAACCCGAGCGCGGCCAGCAGCTTGCCGACGCTCCGCTCGTGATAGTCCACGCCGAAGCGCGTTCGGATCAGTTGCTTGAGATCGATGCAGCGCCAGCGCACGACCCCATCCCGTTCGGGATCGGGACCGGCCTCGATAGCCCGCGAAAGCGCCGCCATTTGCGACGGCGTCAACCGACGCAACGCCCCGTTCGGCTTGCGGTCGATCAGACCGGCCGGACCTCCCGCGTTGAACCGGTGAACCCAGTCCCGCAACGTCTGCCGATCCATGCCGCCAATACCCGCCGCGCACGCTCGATCCATCCCATCGTAGATGGCCGCCATCGACAAAAGCCGTCGCGCCTGGTTCCCATCATCGCTCCGTGCCGCAAGAACACGGACTCTTTCAGCATCAAAGTCGTTTCGCAAAGGAATCGTTGGCATTGAACACACTCCCTTGTTGCCAACAACCTTGAATCACACAAAACCTAGCGTGTAAACCTTTGCGCGAGTCAAACTCTAGGGCGGTTGGTATGAGTCACTGAGTTGACATTCGCGATGGCCCTTGACATTTTAGAATGATCGTTCTAAAAGGCTATTGCAGCGAGGTTGTATTTGGCAAGACCAAGAGAACATGATCGCGAAGAGGCGGTTGATGACGCCACCGAAGTATTCTGGGAAAATGGCTATGAGGGCACTTCCGTGGCTGACATCGTAGCGGCTACGGGGCTTCATCGCCGCAGCCTCTACGATGAGTTCGGCGGAAAGTCCGGGCTGTTCCTGGCGTGCATTGACCACTATTCGCTGGTGACCGTAAAGGACCTAATTGCGTTGTTGGAACGTCAGCCGTTGGGGCTTGCAAATATCCGAGCGTTTTTTCGCAATCGCGTCGATTACGTGTCGTCTGGTCACAGCAAAGGCTGTTTGATTGGCAATACAGCGATCGAGAAAGAGCGGGTCTCCAAAGAGGCTAGCGACAAGGTTCGGTATTTTTTCGGGGAAATCGAAAACGGCTTCTCTCGGTGCCTTCAAGCCGCACAGAACGATGGGGATATCGACAAAGACAAAGACTGTAAGGTTCTCGGAAATTACCTCATGTGCTTTCTGGAAGGCCTTTTGGTTGTGGGCAAGACAAACCCGTCGAAGGAGTCAGTGGAATCGATCGTAGAGGCCGCGCTTTCGGCGGTAGAATGGTGATCTTTTTTTGCGCAGTTTGGGAATGTGCATTTTATAACGTTAGGAGACAATTCATGCCGAAAAAACTAAAGGGAAAAGTAGCCGTCGTCACCGGTGGCAACAGTGGAATCGACCTCGTCTCGGCAAAAGAATTCACTGAGAGTGGTGCAAGGGTCCCTTACTCGGCGGCTGGTGTCTTGACTGCTGTAGAGAACGGAAATCAATATACTACAACAAACTAAGAGTGTCTTACCATTATTTGGAAGGGTTCTGAACGCGACTTGGGAAGGAGCTCTGATGCTGTCAGTGTCGAGGAAAGTGCGTTTGACTGCGCCGGTCGAAACGGTTTGGGCGCGTATAGGCGATTTCTTTACTCCGGATGAATGGCATCCGGCCGTGGCGACATGTGCACGTGAGAGCCAGGTTAACCTTGATCGTATTCTTACCCTTGAGGACGGCAGCACTATTCGTGAGCGCTTGATGGCGGAATCTCCGCAAGACCGTCACTACGCGTATATCATGGTTGATGAAGGGCCATTGCCAGTCTCTGACTATTTTTGTCAGCTCTCGGCATCGCCAGGCGAAAACGAGTCCTGCCACGTGAACTGGGACAGCACTTTCAATCCTGCTGTCGGAGTCGAGGCTCGCGACGCTGAGGCCGTGATCGAGGGCGTTTACGACAGCGGTTTTGCGAGTCTTATCGAATCCTATGGCGGCGACATTCTTGCGAATGACCGCTCTCGTCTGGACGATGTAAAGGTTTGTATCTTTGACGCATATGGAACGCTGTTCAATGTTCATTCAGCCGTCGCGCGGCTCAAGGATGTCTTAGGCGCCCTGACTCCTCAAGTTTCAGAGATTTGGCGCACCAAACAGCTCGAATATACGTGGCTCAGAAGTCTCCAGCTGCGTCATGCAAATTTCGAGCAAGTAACAAGGGAAGCCCTTGATTACACCCTCGATGTTGTAGGCATTCGTAATGAGAAACTGGCGAACGACCTTATGGAATCTTATAGGCAGCTCAGCCCGTATCGAGAAGCTCGAACGACACTCAACCAAATCCGCTTGGGAGGCCTACCGACAGCGATCCTTTCCAACGGTTCGCTCCAAATGCTGGCCTCCGCCGTCGAGGGCGCGAAGATCGATGCGCTTCTAGACGATGTTCTGTCTGTCGAGGCTGCGGGTGTATTTAAACCTGATCCAGCAACCTATTCTTTAGCAGTCCAGCGGTTCAATGTTGAGCCGCGCGAAGTGGCATTCGTATCCTCGAATGGCTGGGATGTAGCGGGTGCCGCTGCCTTCGGGTTTCAGGCTGTTTGGGTCAATCGTCTTGGATTGCCTCCCGAACGCCTACCGTGCGGACCGGATGCTGAAATTCGCTGGCTGGCAGAACTGCCGAGCTTAGTTTTTTGATAGCTGACGAGTGCATCAGGAGGAGGAAACGATAGCAATAGGAACCGAAAAGTTGGCTACGCTGGCAAGGCATGGCTCCAGATACGAGCATGCTTTGGGGGGCTTAGCACAAGGGCGCAAACTGGGTATCGTGCCAGGTTACGTTTCTCTCTCCAAAGAGGCGCGTGGCGCCTTGAAATTCTTGTGGAGAAAAGCTCACGTCAACGACGACTGGACGAAGGGCGGCAAGGTGTCCGAGGCGTTCGACAGATCGACCTGGTGGCCCTATGTGGCGAAGCCGACTTACGACCTTTGTTATGGCACCCGCGTGTTGGCGAAGATCGCCTATCAGGTCCCGGCTTGGCGAGAGGTTATCAGCGGGGCAATTGAAAAGTTCGCCAATCGATTCCCGCAGTACGTGGCATGGTGGGATTGGGTAGACCAGAAGGGACTGAACCCGAATTGTGGGAAGTATCCATACTTCTTCTATAAGCACTTGATCCCGCCGGGATATGCGGGCGTTTATAACTCACCGGGCTATGCCGGTAACGGCTTGAAAACAGCTGCCGACGAGATCCTTCCGTCGCTGTTTGTAGCGGCTCGGCGCAAGCCGCGGGAAACCTATCCTTATTATCCACAGCACTCTCCTGCCGTTGGTCGAGAGTACAATCCCGACCCTGTCTATGCGAACGGGTCTTCGAACATGATGTTCAGGGGCTATTTTTCAGAGGTGCTCATGCATGCCAGGATCGTGAGCGGCGACGAACGCTACGAGCAGCCCTACGAACTCGTCTACGATGAGAAGATCAGGTACACCTATGACGTCAAACAGATCGTGGAGGGGTTGCACGACCAGCATCTTGGGGGCGTCGACGAAAACGGATCGCCTCTGTTCTACGGCATCGCCTGCGAAGTCGGTAAAATGTTCCCGGTATGCGTGTCCGTCGGCGGATTAGGGACCCACCTTTATGACAAGGTTCACGGCACCAACTATCGCGCCGGCTACGATTTCTGGCTTGAGTGGGCACGAAAGAATGTTACCGGACCGAACCCCGAAGGCGACTACGAATATTGCATTCCGTACTACGACAGGGATCTTCGCTATGCGATGACCCGGCCCGAGCAACAGATGGGAGGCTTCTGGATCTTTACCGCGTTGCAGCTTTCGCCAATAGATTACAAATGGGCTCGCAAAATATACGGCTCCTTCCTCAAAAGATTTGGTGTGTGGGAACAAGACGGATCATTCCACGTCAATTACCCTTACGAGGTCACCGAACCTATGACCTGTGATGACCGCATTAGTAGTGCTGGAGCATTGGCCTTTGCTCAAGAGTTCAACGACACCGAACATCTGGAAGGGCTCAAGCGTTGGTTCGAGACCCAGTACGCACCAATGTATAAGGATGGCGAGTTCTACTACACTTTTGGCATCGAAGAGTCCTGGCCCCGAGGCATCCCCAACGAGTGGGCGCTGCTTTCACATATAGGTGGGCCCGGGAGCTGGAGGCGGATGTACCAGGACATCAACCTGAAGAAGTTTGAGCAGCCGGCGGTCGTTGGTGTCGATTATCCGACCGTGACTGTTTCTCAAGCGTACTATGACGAAGAGCTCGGAGCGCTGATCTTCTCCATGGCGCCAGGAACCGATGAAAGGATTGGGAGCGAGACGACGTTCAAGGTCACAAATCTCGATGGCGGCGAACGCGAGATTCTCGCTGACGGTGAGCCTTACAACGACTGGAAGATGGTCGGCGATGGTGAGATTGAAGTGCAGACGACAGTGGCGCCGCACGCCTTCGTGATTTCGTGATCAGCCGAAACGTGGCGCGAGGAGGTGATCCACATCCAGATGCTATTGGTATCGACGTATGAGTTAGGTCATCAGCCGTTTGGCCTGGCGGAACCAGCGGCGGTGCTTCGAAGAAATGGCACCACGGTGAAGACTTTAGACCTAGCGGTCCAGCGTCCCACTGAGGAGGCCTTTCAGGATGCAGACCTGATTGCTTTTTACCTCCCTATGCACACCGCCACGCGTTTGGCAGCCCAAGTGATCCCCAAGGTACGGTCGGTGAATCCCGAGGCGCACATTGCCGCCTATGGGCTGTATGCACCAATGAATGAAGAATATCTGCGGAACATCGGTGTGCGGACGGTTATCGGCGGTGAGTTCGAACAGGGGCTTACGGACCTCGCGCACCGTGTTGAGCATGGCGTGCATGCTTTTCCCGGTGAGCAGACGGAGCCGCGAGTCTCAGTTGCCCCGCAGGATTTCGTGATCCCCGACCGTCGCCAAATGCGGCCCCTTCAGGAATACGCTTACCTGGAACTCGCCGACGGGGAACGCCGCATTGTTGGCTACACCGAGGCCACACACGGATGCAAGCACCTCTGCAAACATTGCCCGATCGTCCCGGTCTATAAGGGTCGGTTTCGCGCCGTTCCGCGAGAGATCGTGCTGGCGGATATTCGCCAACAGGTGAGCGCGGGCGCGGAGCACATAACCTTCGGGGATCCGGATTTCTTCAACGGCCCGACGCACGGCATTCGCATCGTGGAGGCGCTCCATCGGGAGTTTCCGAAGCTGACCTACGACGTGACGATCAAGATCAAGCACCTGTTGGCTCACGCGGAATTGTTGCCGGTGTTGAATCAGACCGGCTGCTTGTTCGTCACAACGGCCGTGGAATCTGTCCAGAATCACGTTCTCGACATCCTCGACAAAGGTCACACACGAAAGGATTTCCATGAAGTGGTTGAGGTCTGTGGAATGGCAGAGCTATTTCTTGCACCCACATTCGTGCCTTTCACGCCGTGGACCACGCTCGACAGCTACCTGGATCTATTGACGGTGATAGGGGGCCTCGGTCTGGTCAATTCTGTTGCCCCGGTACAATTGACGATTCGACTCCTCATCCCGCCGGGTTCCTGTCTTCTCAAGCTTGAGATGGTGCGTGAAATCGTTGGTCCACTTGACGAGGCTGCACTTATCTATCCGTGGTCGAATTCCGATCCAAGAGTTGATGACCTGCATGCGCAAATCAGCAGTCTCGTTCAGCGAGCTGACGGCAAGCGGAACGAGGAGATTTTCAGCGCTATATGGCAGCTAGCTCATGACCGGGCCGGTCGTTCCGCTCGCTCCGCACCAATAGCAAAAACTCGACGTGTGCCTGCCAAGCTCAGTGAGCCTTGGTACTGCTGCGCCGAGCCCACTGATAAGCAAATGGCGTTTCTGTGATGCTCAGGGAGTGAATTCGTGGCTACGGCGAAGGATTTCTTCCGAACGCCTGCCAATTGAAATAGGGAGAGATAACGATGGACCTAGACCATAACTACGCGACTGATGCGGACGAGCTCGTAAATCAGCTCGGTTTAGCTACAGAACCACTTGCGATTAGCTTTCTGGAGCAAGAACCACCAGGCGTATCACGGTACGAGGCCGCTATGCCTGCACCGACATCGAACGGACGAACAGGGGCCGTCGCCGCGGGATGTGTTTTCTGGATGAAGGCTGTGGAGCGAACCCTTTGCGACAGTCGCCGATGATCACGGCAATTGCAGCGTCGGAAGCGTCACTCATGGGTTTAAGACGCTGGAAGAGGTTGCGAAAAACGACGATGTAGCCGAGCTCTGCAATGCCAATTGGGTCACGCCGGAAGCTATGGAGCAGGTGCCCACTGTGAACCAGCGGCCGAAGGTTGTGGTTTATGGCCCGCTCAGGGAAACACCGGTAGATCCCGATGTGGTGTTTGTGCGTCTTAACGGCGTACAGCTGATGATGCTGCACGATGCTTGGCCAAAGATCCGTTTTGAAGGGAAACCGCAGTGTCACATCATCCCAATTGCCAAGGAGGAGGGCCAGGTGGCGGTCAGTGTTGGATGCATGTTAAGCCGCGTCCGCACCGGCATGCCCGCCGGTGAAGTCAGCTGTGCCATCCCCGGCAAACTGGTCCCGGAAGTGGTCCAAAGCGTGAAGGCAGCTGTTGCAGCCGACAAGGCGGTTGCCAAATACGCTGGTGAGGATGGCAAGCGTTTTGCCACATAGTCGATCGTTAAGAAGCCGGTTGCATCGCTGATTGGGCGATGAGGTTCTCGCGATCCTCGTTCGCATTTGGGACCGCGAGCCGGTTTATCTGGGCCAAAAATCATTTTCAGATTTCCCTCCAAGAAGGGCAGCCCAGCGTTTCACACTGATGGCAATTATAGACAGATGCCCTCCTGGCGTACGGAATTTTTTTCGAGTTTCACCTAACGATAGCCACGCTGCTACACGCAAATTGAGATCCTCCCCGAAAGCTGGACAGTTTGGGCAGCGAATTAAGCTATTGTCCGGGTCTGCCGGTCCGGTTCTCCATGATGGCCAAATTTTTGGGGCTTTCTCCCTTGGGATCACGGTAAAAACTCGACCGACTGAGCGACAGAAGCCGGCATTGCCTGGCGACCAACGGTCGCGAATGATCGCGCTCAACCATGGTCCGTCTCATTTGCGGGCCCAGGGCATGAGTTTTGCTGACAAAAAATCATTCGACACTGTCAGCTCCCGGATCTTGGCATTCGACGTCCGGATTGTCTCCGCCTCGGCCTTGCTGATCTTGCCCCTATTGGCCACCCGTTCGATAAAGGCTTTCTTGCTCACGATCGTCCCCCCTTTGCGAAAAATGCACCGTTGCAGGCAATGTCCCGGCTGATGTTGAAAAAGTGAGGTAGGCGTCATTCGCCTGGAACCGTTAGGCTCTGGGTGTTGAATCCATCAAGGAGAACGACGCCATGACCAAGACTACACGGAACAGCCGCCTTTCGAAACTGTTGGAGATCCCGCTTCCGCTGTTGCCGCCGGCCTTGCCGGAGGCTTTTGATGATCTGCGCATGAGCGTGGATCGCTTTTGCCTGTTGGCCGGGGTGGAGACCCTGGGCGAGATGCTGGACGAGGATAGCGAGGTGCTCTGCGGAGCGCGCCACGCCCGCACGGCCGAGCGGCAGGGCCATCGCTGGGGGACAACCCAGAGCGAGAGTGCCTATCACGGGGGCAAGGTGAAGCTGACGCGCCCGCGGGTGCGCGATCTTGCGGGCAAGGAGATGAGCTTGCCGAGCTGGGAGTTGCTCTCGGACCCGGCGCTTTTGCAGTCCTGGGCGATGAACATCATGCTGCTTACGGTTTCGACCCGCAAGTACGCGCGCGCCGTGCGCCTGCCCGGCGAGGCCAGCGGCGACTTGCCGGCACGCGCGGGCGATGCGACCTCGAAGTCCGCGGTCTCGCGGCGCTTCGTGGCCATGACGCGCAAGAAGCTGAAGGCCTTCCTGGCCAGCGACCTTTCGGATCTCGATCTCCTGGTCATCCAGATCGACGGGCTGCACGTCGGCGATCACGTGTTGCTGGCAGCTATTGGCATCGACGGCGCGGGCGAGAAGCATGTTCTAGGCCTGGCCGAAGGTGCCACGGAGAATGCCGCCACGGTGCAGGCGCTGCTCGACAACCTGACCGCCCGCGGCCTCGACCCGGAAGTGCCCCGGCTCTTCATCGTCGACGGCGCCAAGGCGCTCTCCAAGGCGATCAAGCGGACCTTCGGGCCGGTGGCCGCCCTCCAGCGCTGCCAGGTCCACAAGGGCCGCAACATCATCGAGCGCCTCGACGAAAGCCTTCATGCCGGCGTCAAGAAGGCGCTCAGGCAAGCCTGGGACCAAGACGATGCCGAGAAAGCCGAACGCCTCATGAAGAACCTGGCGCGCCGCCTGGAGACCGAGGCCCCCGGCGTTTCGGCTTCCATCCTGGAGGGCCTGGATGAGATCCTCACCGTGATCCGCTTGGGCCTGCCGCCCAAGCTCAGGCGCTCCTTGGCCTGCACCAACGCCATCGAGAATGCCTTGGGAACGGTCAGGATGGTGCAGCACAATGTCAAGCGCTGGCGCAACGCCGAGATGGCCTTGCGCTGGACCGCCGCCGGCCTCCTGGAAGCCCAAAAGACCTCCGTCGCCTCAAGGCCCTCAGAGCTGCCCTCGAGGATCACGTGAAAAAGGCAAAAGCGAAAAGCGCCATTGAAACCATCAAAGAGGCCGCCTAGCCTCGAAGCCCAACCATGCCTGCCTCGCCTTTTTCAACAGAGCATGGGACATCGCCATCGTAACTGAAAATGAGGGATTCTTGGCGCAGTCCTTTGGCGATGGCCTCGTGGCCGTTTTCGGGATGCCGATTTCGCGATCCCCCGAACTTCATGCGGCCACCGCCTGCGACGTCGCGCTCAGAATGGCGGATTCCATCAAGGCGTTAAGGAGTAAATGGATCCACGAGAACGTACGAGACGCTCAGATCGGTATAAGTATTTCCACTAGCATGATGGTCACCGGCGCTGTGGGACAACACGCATTCTTCGAATATACGCCTATCAGCCTGTTGACGAAGTCGGTGGGAAGTGATTCGTTGTGATGAACGGAATGTAGAGGGGATTCAAGCGATGTCGATGGGTCGTCAGGAAGCGCGGCAGGGTGATCTGATGGTGACGTGGTCGGAGATGCCGCGCTCGCCGGGGCACGTATTTTACGACCGGCTTCAGGAGATTTTGATCGAGGCTGGTTTCGACGCTTTCGCGGAAGGGGCATGCAAGCCTTATTACGCGAAGACGATGGGGGCGAAGTCGGTTCCGCCTGGCCGCTACTTCCGCATGCACCTGGTGGGGTATTTCGAGGGCATTGGCTCCGAGCGTGGTCTGGAGTGGCGCTGTTCTGATTCGCTGTCGCTGCGCGAGTTCCTGCGGCTTGGAAAGCGCGACCGGGTGCCGGATCATTCCTGGCTGTCGCGGACCCGCAAGCGGCTGCCGCTTGAGGTGCATCAAGCGGTGTTCGACTGGGGGCTGTCGGAGATCGCCAAGTCGGGCTTGGTGAAAGGCGATCGGATTGGGGTGGATGCGTCGACGATGGAGGCCAACGCGGCGCTGAGGAACATTGTCCGCCGCGACACCGGCGCGGGTTACCGGGAGATGCTGGGGCAGCTGGCGGCGGCGAGCGGGATCGAGACGCCGACGGCGGCGGACCTGACACGTCTCGACCGCGGGCGCAAGGGCAAGAAGCTATCGAACGAAGACTGGGTCTCGAAGGCGGACCTCGAGGCGCGCATAGCCAAGATGAAGGACGGCACGACACACTTGGCTTACAAGCCCGAGCACGCCGTGGATCTCGACACCGGCGCGGTGGTGGCGGCGGCGCTTCACCCGGCCGACGAGGGCGACACCACGACCATCGAAAAGACCCTCGGGGCGGCCCGGGAGAACCTTGAAAAAGTGGATGCGGAGCCGACGCGAAAACAGCCGGCCGAATGCGTCGCCGACAAGGGCTATCACTCTCGCGAGGTTTTGAAGGCTCTCGACGACAGCCCTTGGAAAACGCGGATCTCGGAGCCGGAGCAGAAGGGCTTTTCGCGCTGGCGCGGCGACGAGGCAGCCCGGAGGGCGGTGACCAACAACCGAACCCGTCTCAAGTCGGGAGTGGCCAAGGAAGCCTTCAGCTTACGCGCCGAGATCGTCGAGCGTTCCTTCGCCCACTGTCTCGATCGCGGCGGTATGCGCCGAACCTGGCTGCGAGGACGCGAGAACGTGCACAAGCGCTACCTGCTCCACGTCGCCGGCCACAACCTCTCCTTGCTGATGCGCCAACTGATCGGCGCCGGCACCCCGAAACAAGCGGTGGCCGGGGCATTTGGCTGGATTTTTCTGGTGATGACGCCCCAGGGTACCCTCGTCATCGCCCGCCTCCCCACAAAGAACGGTCAAGCCGCCTTTGTCGCAACAATTCTATGTTCGGCTTGAGGTCCAGAAAAAAGCGACTTGTTCAACGGGCTGCTATGGGTGAGGAGATCGATATTGCGCTGCAACTCGGACGTCTGAATAAAAAATACGGAACGACTATTTTAATCGATGAAAAAACAAGGCTCAGTTCGCATTTGGTATGCATTGTGGTAGAATGTTCCCGGTTTGTTTAGGGGAGCGAGGAGATGGATCACGAGCGGTTTCGAGACTGGCTTTCGCATGTGGACGGGCTGACGCCGGCCCAGCGCGAGGAGGTGATGGCGGCCCTGTCGGGACGGCCGGAGGGCGCGGCCTCGCTGGCGGCGATCGAACTCGGCGTGGACGAAGCGCGGCGCTGCCCGCATTGCGGCAGCGGCGGGGCGGTCTCGCGCGGCAAGGCGCGCGGTCTGCGCCGCTACCGGTGCAAGGCTTGCGGGAAGACATTCGGCGCGCTGACCGGTACGCCGCTTTCGGGCCTGCACCGCAAGGAGCGCTGGCTGTCCTTCGGCAAGGCCCTGGCGCAAGGGGAAACGGTGCGCGCCTCGGCGCGGCGGTGCGGCATTGCGCCGAGCACGGCGTTTCGCTGGCGCCACCGCTTCCTTGAGGCGGTCCGGCAAGCCCCGGACCGGCTCGGCGGGATCGTCGAGGCCGACGAGACCTTCGTGCTCGAAAGCCGGAAGGGAGACCGGAAACTGGACCGCAAGCCACGCCGGCGCGGCGGAAAAGCCGGCAAGCGCGGGATCTCTCGTGAGCAAGTGCCGGTTCTGGTCGCCGCCGACCGTGGCGGCGCAACGCTCAGCAGGACGCTGCCCACCGTCAATGCCGATAGCCTGAAGGAGGCGCTGGAACCGGTCATTGCCCCGGATGCCTTGCTCGTCTCCGACGCCAGCCGCTGTTACCCGCCCGCCGCAGCGGCGCTCGCCATCCGCCACGAGACGGTCAATCTCTCCGCCGGAGAACGGGTACGCGGCGCCCTGCACATCCAGACGGTCAACAGCCGTCATAGCCAACTCAAGGGCTTCCTGCGACGCTACCGCGGCATCGCCACCAAGTATCTCGACAGTTACCTGCGCTGGTTCCATCTCATCGAACTCGCCGACCGACCGACCCCGAGAGCATGCTTGGCCGCAGCCATGGCGAAGCCATGCATACGGTTCACGAACTGAGCCAAAAACAAACATGCAAAGCACCTAACATTTTTCCACCAGAGAAGTCGAAATCGTCAATTTGATCGGTGGGAGTCAACCGCTCCGAATTTTTGAGCTCATGGGCACGGCCCATTCGGCGAGATAGGGTTGTGGAACGATGTGACGACGTCTGTAGACTAATGTGCCGTAAAAGCACCCAAGTGATGTCCAAAAAAGCAATGAGTTTGAAAGTTTTGGGTTTTGTGGTCGTTTGCGCCGAACTTTACTTGATTCCAAATTGCCACGCCCAGTCATTTATGGACGCGATTCGTGAAACGCGTCCCATACTCGACATGCGTTACCGTTTCGAGCGTGTCGACGAAGATGGAAAATCCGACGAGGCGCTGGCGTCAACCCTGAGAACCCGCCTCGGTGCAGAGACCGGCACCTATTTTGACTTTCACGTCCTTCTCGAAGGAGAAAACGTCGCCCATATTGGAAAGGATCACTTCAATGATACGGTCAATCGCCGAGCCGACCTCCCCACCGTCGCGGATCCGGATACAACCGAGCTCAATCAAGGTTACCTCGCCTACGTGGGCATACCATTTACGACCATAAAGGGCGGACGGTTCCGGGCGATGTCCCATGCTCTGTTGAAAAAGGCGAGGCAGGCATGGTTGGGCTTCGAGGCCAGGCGGCCTCTTTGATGGTTTCAATGGCGCTTTTCGCTTTTGCCTTTTTCACGTGATCCTCGAGGGCAGCTCTGAGGATGGGGAGTTGCCGGTAGGCCTTGAGGCGACGGAGGTCTTTTGGGCTTCTAGGAGGCCGGCGGTGGTCCAGCGCAAGGCCATCTCGGCGTTGCGCCAGCGCTTGACATTGTGCTGCACCATCCTGACCGTTCCCAAGGCATTCTCGATGGCGTTGGTGCAGGCCAAGGAGCGCCTGAGCTTGGGCGGCAGGCCCAAGCGGATCACGGTGAGGATCTCATCCAGGCCCTCCAGGATGGAAGCCGAAACGCCGGGGGCCTCGGTCTCCAGGCGGCGCGCCAGGTTCTTCATGAGGCGTTCGGCTTTCTCGGCATCGTCTTGGTCCCAGGCTTGCCTGAGCGCCTTCTTGACGCCGGCATGAAGGCTTTCGTCGAGGCGCTCGATGATGTTGCGGCCCTTGTGGACCTGGCAGCGCTGGAGGGCGGCCACCGGCCCGAAGGTCCGCTTGATCGCCTTGGAGAGCGCCTTGGCGCCGTCGACGATGAAGAGCCGGGGCACTTCCGGGTCGAGGCCGCGGGCGGTCAGGTTGTCGAGCAGCGCCTGCACCGTGGCGGCATTCTCCGTGGCACCTTCGGCCAGGCCTAGAACATGCTTCTCGCCCGCGCCGTCGATGCCAATAGCTGCCAGCAACACGTGATCGCCGACGTGCAGCCCGTCGATCTGGATGACCAGGAGATCGAGATCCGAAAGGTCGCTGGCCAGGAAGGCCTTCAGCTTCTTGCGCGTCATGGCCACGAAGCGCCGCGAGACCGCGGACTTCGAGGTCGCATCGCCCGCGCGTGCTGGCAAGTCGCCGCTGGCCTCGCCGGGCAGGCGCACGGCGCGCGCGTACTTGCGGGTCGAAACCGTAAGCAGCATGATGTTCATCGCCCAGGACTGCAAAAGCGCCGGGTCCGAGAGCAACTCCCAGCTCGGCAAGCTCATCTCCTTGCCCGCAAGATCGCGCACCCGCGGGCGCGTCAGCTTCACCTTGCCCCCGTGATAGGCAATCTCGCTCTGGGTTGTCCCCCAGCGATGGCCCTGCCGCTCGGCCGTGCGGGCGTGGCGCGCTCCGCAGAGCACCTCGCTATCCTCGTCCAGCATCTCGCCCAGGGTCTCCACCCCGGCCAACAGGCAAAAGCGATCCACGCTCATGCGCAGATCATCAAAAGCCTCCGGCAAGGCCGGCGGCAACAGCGGAAGCGGGATCTCCAACAGTTTCGAAAGGCGACTGTTCCGTGTAGTCTTGGTCATGGCGTCGTTCTCCTTGATGGATTCAACACCCAGAGCCTAACGGGCGAATGACGCCTACCTCACTTTTTCAACATCAGCCGGGACATTGCCCCTGTGGGTCAAGCAGACATGACCGCCCTGGAGGCGCTGTCTGTGGTAGAGATGGTGCGGTGGGTGCATCCCTACAGATGATGATCACCTACTCCCTGTTTCCGGCTAATATGCTGTGATCGCTGAAAGGGAGGATGTAAAATGAGGACACTGATTCTTGCCGGTGCCTTCATCGTCGTGATCGCTGGCCCGGCGCTTGCCTGCCGAGGGACCACTGAATTTCCCCAGGCCTTCGAGCAGCTTGAGCAGTCGAATGTCTCGGAGGAGCGCAAGAAGGAACTCAGGGAACAGCTAAATCAGGGCCAGTCAATGCACGAGGATGGGCATAGTCAGAGCGACATGGGCAAAATGGGTGGGTCGCTTCAATTCCTCGACGAAATCATGAGGGAAATCGGCGAATAAACGTCCGGCTGCCTCGGTCAAACCATTACAGACACTGAAAAGAGCTTCAGTGAGAGGGTCGGGTTCATGCGCGAGATTATCGACAGCCTTTATACCTGGTCTAGGCAGAAGGAGTGAAGACCATGACGAATGAGACACAGGTGTGGATTGACGAATCAGTCCGGACGAACCCGGTCGTGCTCTTCATGAAAGGCACCCGGCAGTTTCCGCAGTGCGGATTCTCAGCAGCGGTCGTCGGCGTCCTCCAGCAACTCGGCACGGAGTTCAAAGACGTCAACGTCCTGGACGACGATCGGCTGCGCGAGGGGATCAAGGCCTACTCCAACTGGCCGACCATCCCGCAGCTTTACGTCAATGGCGAGCTCGTTGGCGGGTGCGACATCGTCCGGGAAATGTACGAGGCCGGCGAGCTTCAGGACATGCTGGCCGAAGCCCGCCCGAGGGGCGCTGAGGCGGGCACATAGCCGGCGAGGATCACATGCAGAACAGCGGTTACGAAATCGATGTTCATGCGCTGGCGCAGTTGCGTGCCGCCGGAGATGCCCACACAGTGCTCGATATCCGCGAGTCGGTCGAGTTGGCAATCTGCGCCATCGACGACAGCGTCTCGATCCCCATGCAGCAGGTTCCTCAACAACTTGATGCGCTGCCCCGCGAGCATCCGCTCATCGTTATCTGCCATCACGGGGTCCGCAGTACCATGGTGACGGAATTTCTGCGAAACAGCGGCTTTGACAATGTCTGGAACCTGGCCGGCGGTATTGATGCCTGGGCCAGGCTCGTGGAGCCGGATATGCCGCGCTACTAGTGTTTCGTCACATTTAAAAGATCCCCAAGGGACTGGAACTATGCGATTATGCCTGCATGGGAACAACCGCTTGTATTTGGGTATCTCCTGGCGACCGGAGCCGACTGGAGCGGCTGGTTTCGGGCCGGAATACCCCCCAGAAGCATGTCTGGCGTGCGCGGATCGTGCTTCTGTCCGGGGATCGTCTCGGGACGATGGCGATCATGCGTCAAGTAGGCAAGAGCAAGCCGACGGTGTGGCGCTGGCAGGAACGCTTCCTCGAGGAAGGGGTCGACGGACTGTTGCGGGATCGGGACCGGGGGTCCGGCAAGCCCCCCTTGGGCGCCGCGGTGAAATCGCTGGTGTTGACGAAGACGATGCGGGAGGCACCGCCGAACGCGACCCAGTGGAGTGTTCGCACGATGGCCAAGGCCGTCGGAATCAGCCAGTGTGCAGAGGATCTGGGCCGAGTATGGATTGAAGCCGCATCTGATTTCCATCTTCAAGGTCTCGAACGACCCGAGGTTCGCCGAGAAGGTGGAGGACGTTATCGGGCTTTACCTGAACCCGCCGGACAAGGCGCTGGTTCTTTCGGTCGACGAGAAGAGCCAGGTTCAGGCTCTCGACCGCACCCAGCCCGGCCTGCCGATAAATAGTCGCCCGTGAAGAACGCGTAAGCGGCTGATGTTGGTAGTTCTTTCGGTTTGGCGAAGTAATCGGATTTGCAAGAAAACGGGTTTTGGGCCTGAAAAGCTTGTGATTTGAAATAATTGATTTTGGGGATTCCCCTCCGTTGCGGAACGTGATTCTCTGCTCCCGTCGATTGGGATTGGAGAACTGTGATGAAGCCATCGCGCAAGGTGTCATCGGGAATAGAGGACCTGTTCCGCTCGCGGTTCGAAAACATCATCAACCTGCGCCACGAGTTGGTGGTGTTGGGGGCCGGATCGCGTGGACTTTCTTCGACGAGACCTATGAAGCCTTGTATTCGGAGGAGGGTCGGCCGGGGGTCCCGACGCGGTTGATGATTGGGCTGCACATCCTCAAGCATATGTTCGATCTCTCGGATGAGGAGGTCTGCGAGCGCTGGGTCTACGACCCATACTTCCAGTGCTTCTGCGGCGAAGAGTACTTTCAGCATGAGCTGCCCATGGAGCGCTCGTCGATGACCCGGTGGCGGGACCGGATCGGGCCGGAAGGTTTGGAGAAGGTATTCCAGGAGAGCCTGGCCGTGGCCCACCGGGTGGGGGCGCTGCGGGAGAAGGACCTCGAGCGGGTGACGGTGGACACCACCGTACAAGAGAAGGCGATTGCCTTTCCGACCGACGCCAAACTGATGCAACGAGCCCGCGAGCGGCTGGTGCGACTGGCACGGGAGCACGGCATTGCCCTGCGTCAGTCCTATACCCGCCTGGGCAAGAGGGCGTTGATCATGCAAGGCCGCTACCGCCATGCCAAACAGCACAAGCGGGCCAACAAGGCCCTGCGCAAGCTCAAGACCTATCTCGGGCGCACCGTCCGCGACATCCGCCGCAAGACGGCCCAGGAGGAGAGCCTACGGGATATCTTCCGCCGCCCCTTGTGGCTGGCCGAGCGGGTGTCGACCCAGAAGCGGCGCGACCCCTTGCCCAAGGTCTATTCGCTCCACGCGCCCGAGGTCGAATGCATCGGCAAAGGGAAGGCGCACAAGCCGTACGAGTTCGGCTGCAAGGTCTCCGTGGCGGCGACCAATTCCCGCCCCCCCGGCGGCCAGTTCGTCGCCCACGTCAAGGCCTTCCACGGCAATCCCTATGATGGCCACACCTTGAGGCAGGTGATCGAAGAGATGGAACGCTGGACGGGGATATCGGCCGAGCGCATCTATGTCGACAAGGGATACCAGGGCCACTATTACCCCAACAAACACCGCGTCTTTAGATCAGGCCAGAAACGCGGCATCACGCCGACGATCAAGAAGGAGCTCAGGCGGCGCTCCGCCGTCGAGGCCGTGATCGGACATCTCAAGAGCGATGGCAGGCTGGGGCGCAACTTCCTCAAAGGCCGCGACGGCGACAAGATCAACGCCATCCTCGCCGGCGCCGGCTACAACTACCGCCTTGTCCTCAAATGGCTGAGGCGTTTGTTTGTCCAAATCCTGGCCGCGCTCCTCAGCGACATCTCGCACCCCACCGCAAACCCAATCGCCGCTTCAGCTTGAAATCAGGGTTCTTCACGGACGACTAAAGAAGGGCCGCGCCGGCACCATGACCCACGATCACAAGCGCAACGGCACGACGACGCTGTTCGCGGCGCTCAACGTGCTCGACGGCACGGTCATCGGCCAATGCATGAAGCGGCACCGGCACCAGGAGTTCCTCCGTTTCCTGCGCCGGCTCGACCGCAAGACGCCGAAGCGGCTCGACATCCACTTGATCGTCGACAACTACGCCACCCACAAGCATGCCAAGGTCAAGGCGTGGCTGGAAAAGCACCCCCGCTTCCATTTCCACTTCACGCCGACGTCGGCCTCCTGGCTGAACCAGGTCGAACGCTTCTTCGCCGAAATCACCCAAAACGCCATCCGCCGGGGCGTCTTCAAGAGCGTCCCCGAACTGGAGGCGGCCATCGACGACTATCTCACCAAGCACAACGAGAACTCCAAACCCTTCGCCTGGACCGCCACCGCCCGAGACATCCTCAAAAAAGTGGATCGAGCTCGGAACACCCTCAATCAGGTGAAAAAGGGTACCGTTTAAATGAGTCGGAACACTAGCAATGAGGGACGCGCATCAGATGACGGCGCCGCTGCCGCTCAGGACATTCACCCAGGACCTGTCCCTCCTAAAAACTCCGTTGGCCCTAGAAACCTTAGCTTTTCGGCTATCGACAGGATACCCAACTTCGATTCAAGATTCTCAACGCAGCGACGGTAACCCTAATCCAACGCCTCCCGCGCCTTTCGCAAATAATCTGGATGATGATGCCCATACAGCTCCGTCGTCCGCTCATGATTATGGGCTAAAAAGCCACCAATCTCCCATAGCGGCACACCCCGCTGCACCATCCACGTCCCAGCGGTATGACGCAAAGTGTGCGGGTTCTTCTCCCGTGTTCGGGACCTTTGGTGGCGGTCACTTAAGCGCCGCAGCCAACGTGCGCTCGTCAACTGGGACAAGATCAAGCGCCTCGTCAACCGCTTCTTCCCGCCAATCAAGATAGTACACCCGCTACCCTGTCACCGCTTCGACGCCACAACCCGAGGGAGGAGCCCGGTGCGTTAGCAGCGCACGCCGGGATCTGCGCGGGGGGAGCGGGGCAACCCGCCTCCCTACCGCGACCATTCCGGGAAATGAACCGCTATGTCCTTGCGGACGGGTGTATTGTCTGCTTGACTGCGCCCGCTCTACTTCCCCATCAGCGAGACGAAAACACGACATTACGTGTCCGATTAGGGCCGAATTCGCCTTTCGTCGATACGTGCGCCATGATTTTCCCTAATCAAAGGGAGGTATCTGGGGAATCCCGGTTAACCTCCCCTGAAAATCTTTTTCGGCATAAGAAACGGTCTGGCCGGGGCCGCGGCGGATGGCGGGAAAATCGGATTTCTCGGCGAAATAGCTTTCAGCGAACCGGTGTGATGCCCCAAAATATTGGGAGTTTTCATGAACCGGAATCGCGATTATCCTGTCGCCTAATGAGACGCGAGGCGATTTTCGGTCGATGAAGACCGAGCGGCTCCACAATATCCCAGGGAGGATTGACGATGGAAACGAAGCGGATCAAAGACCAGCTGATGAGGGCGTGGTCATCGGGTCGGGCCAAAACGGTCCGCACCGCCATAAGCGGCGTGGCCGTGCTCATGATGGTCGCGGGATTTGGCGTGGCGCCGGCTTTGGGCGATCCCTTGAAGGTTGGGCACGATCAGTGGATCGGATACTCCGGCATGTTTATCGCCCAGGCCAAAGGCTTTTTCAAGGAAGAGGGGGTCGAGATCGAGTTTGTGCCCTTCGCGGGCCCGGGGGACTCGTTGCCGCCGCTGATTGCCGGGGCGCTCGATTTGAACGTGACGACCTTGTACAACCTCGCCCTTATCGCCGGGAAGCAAGCGGCCCCGCTCAAGGTCGTCTATTTGATCGACGCCTCGAACGGCGCCGACGCGGTGGTCGCGCAGGCAGATATCAGCGACATGGCCGGACTCAAGGGGAAACGCGTCGCCACCACCGTGGGGGAGGTAAATCATTTCCTGCTTATCATCGGTCTGGAGGCCGCCGGACTGACCGAATCCGACGTTGAGATCGTTGACATGAGCCCCGACGCCGGGGGGGCTGCATTCGTTGCCGGTCAAGTCGAAGCGGCGGTGACGTGGGAGCCCTGGGTCACCCGGGCATTGTCCGGGGGAGGGAAAGTAATCTTTTCCTCCGGCGACGAGCAGGGCCAGAACCTGATCTCGGACGGTGTGGTCGTTCGCGAGGAAATCCTTAAGGAACGGGCGAGCGACGTCGCGGCTTTCATACGGGCCGTGGATCGAGGCGTTCAACTCCTCAACGAGCAACCGGCCGAGGCCGAGGCGATCCTCACAAAGAAGCTGGAAGCGAGCCCGGAAGACATCCAGGGCATGCTTGCGGGTGACAATGTTTACAGCATGGCCGACAACAAGAGGATCTTCACATCGACCGCCAAGGAAACGCTGAGGAAAATCGAAATTTTCCTCAAGGATCGTGACCTCATAGAGACGAAACTCGATATCGACGGTCTCGTCGATGAACGCTTTGTTTCGAATTGATTGCCGGTTAAACGAGGCAGGCCCCTGAATCGGCTCGGCCGAGAATTTCGTTAAGCGATCTTCTCAAGCCATGCAAACGCGGCACGAAACCTATATGGCCATGGCGCTGGAAGAGAGTCGGGCGGCCCTGCGGGAGGGGGAACTTCCCTTTGGTGCCGTCATCGTCGATCGGGCCGGCGAGGTCGTGGGTCGGACCCATGATACGGTCGCGCGAGACGGCGATAATTCGAGCCACGCCGAAACGATGCTCGTCAAGCAGGTGTGCCGGGATCGCGGCCCCGAACTTTCCGGATGCACCGTTTACACGACGACGGAGCCGTGTCCCATGTGCTTCACCGCGATGTGGCTCGCCTGGGTCAGTCGGGTCGTCTATGCCACGACGATGGACGAGGTGACGGCGTACACCCATGGGGCCGTTCGGGAGCTGACCTTTCCCGCGCGCCTGTTGAATGAACACGCGGGCTCACGGATCGAGTTGATCAGCGGCGTGCTTCGGGAAGAATGCCTTCACCTTTTTGACGAAATTCGCAGTGAAGCGGCGAATTCACAAAGCTGATTCCGCGGAACCCAACTGCCGATTTTTGTCTCTGCGAAGGGTCAATGCATCGTGAAGCGGGTGAGTCCGGGACTATTCGCTCTCCGCGGAGAGATTTCGAGGGGCCTGTATAGCACGACCACGGCGATCGTTTTCGCCTTCTTGATCGCTGTCTGGTGCTCGCTTTCCTACGGGAAATTAGCCTCACCCATTTTCCTACCGACGCCCACCCGCGTCGGCTTGGCCGCAGTCGAGATGTACGAACACGATGTCCTCGTGGCGGATCTTCTGATCAGTAATTTTCGGATCTGGTTCGGGTTTCTTGTTGCCACTGCTGTTGCCATTCCGTTGGGGATGTTGGCGGGCAACATCCGTGTATTCGAGGCCATTATCGAGCCACTTCTGGGGTTCCTCCGATATATGCCGGTACCAGCGTTCATTCCGCTCTTGATTCTCTACACCGGTATCGGTGAAACGACCAAGGTGCTGGTCATATTTATCGGTGCGGTCGTGCAGATGGTGTTGATGGTCGCCGACGCCACTAAACAGACCTCGGCGGAATTGATTCGGGCGGCAATGGCGCTCGGCGCGCACCCGCGCGAACTTTTCACGAAAGTCATTTGGCGGTCGTCGCTGCCCGGCATTTTCGACGTCCTGAGGCTCAATCTCGGATGGGCCTGGACCTATCTGGTGGTGGCGGAGATGGTGGCGGCAAACGAGGGTCTCGGTTATCGAATCTTGAAATCTCAGCGCTTCATCCGGGTCGATATCATCTTCCTGTACCTGTTCTTTATCGGCGGACTGGGGGTCACTTCCGACCTTGCCTTTCGCTACGTGCAGCGAAAATTGTTCCCCTGGGCCGAGGAAAAGGTGAGATCCTGATGAACGACGTCCTTTTGAAAGTTCGCGGCGCGGGGAAGGATTTCGAAACCAAGGCCGGTCCCATCGTCGCCATCGAGAGGGTCGGATTCGAGGTTGCCGGCGGCGAGTTCGTGTGCATCGTCGGCCCTTCGGGCTGCGGCAAGAGCACGTTACTGATGCTAATCGCCGGTCTGGACCAACCGACACGGGGCGAGCTCCTCCTGGAAAACAAATTGATCACGGGTTCTGGAACCGACCGGGGGATGGTATTTCAACGGGATTGTCTGTTTCCCTGGTTGACCGTTCGAGGCAATGTCGAATTCGGCATTGGACTGCGGGCTAACAAGGGAACGCCGTCTGATATTTGCGCCGCCCGGGACCGTGCCCACGAGCTGATCGACGTCGTCGGTCTCTCGAATTTCAAGGACGTCTACCCGAAGCAATTGTCCGGCGGGATGCGTCAGCGCGCCGCGATTGCCCGCGCCCTCGTTCATCAACCGCGGGTGCTGCTCATGGACGAACCATTCGGCGCCCTCGATGCCCAGACACGAGAGCAGATGCAGGAATTGCTGCTCAGGCTCTGCGATGAACATCGAACCACCGTACTGTTCGTGACTCATGACGTGGAAGAGGCCGTGTTTCTGGCGGATCGAATGCTCGTAATGCGCGCGCACCCGGGGAGGATCATCGCCGATTTTCCGATCGATTTGCCGCGGCCCCGGCGAACGGAATTAAAATTGGATCCCGAATTCAGTGCCCTTCGTGGCAAGGCCATCGCGTACCTGCATACCGGACACCCCCCGGCATGATCGAAGTCGCCTGCAGACACGGAAGGGCTTTCCAATTTCGCCCGCAAAACAATGCCTTACTGGTCATCGACATGCAGCGCGATTTTTGTGCGCCCGATGGCGCAAGCGGCGTGAGTGGCGAGGACGTGTCGCGAATTCAGGAGATCATTCCGCGACTGCGAGAGGTTCTTGACGCGGCCCGGCAACTCGGGCTGACCATCGTCCATACCCGCGAGGGCCATCTCCCCGATTTATCGGACCTCCCTTCAGTCAAACGTCAGCGCAGCCGCGATGCCGGAGCGGAGATCGGCGCCCAGGGTCCCTTGGGCCGAATCCTGGTTCGCGGCGAATACGGTCACGACTTCGTCGACGAACTCAAACCCGGAGCGGACGAAAGCGTCATCGACAAGCCAGGATTCGGTGCCTTCTACCAGACGCCGATTGAGGAGATGTTGTGTAACCGCGGCATCGAATCGGTGATTCTGACCGGCGTGACGACCCAGTGCTGCGTCCACTCATCGCTGAGGGAAGCCGTTGATCGGGGCTACTACTGCCTCACCCTTGAACATTGTTGCGCGGCTTTCGAGGAGAATCTCCATCGTGCGACCCTGGAGATCATCGCCAGCGAGGGGCACTTGTTCGGTTGGGTGAGTTCGTCCCAAGAGTTCCTTCAGGCAACCCGCGCCTAATTTTGTTCAGCGACGAGTACGTGATATCGAACGGGACCTTTCCTTGGCGTTCGCCGTATGATCACAGCGGACAAAGAACGGTTCTCATGTCTGCCCGCTCAAAAGGTGGCGATCAGTGGCCAGGTGCTCAACAGAATGGCGGAGACGAGTACACCGTACGGGTCATGTGAACACCTCGACGATGGGCCGGTCGGTGCCGTCGTTGCGGCACCAAAGTGTTGCCTGACGATCTAGCCGCTAATCGTCGGAGCAGAACAACGCATTTGTGAACGCAATCCAACCGTCTGAATTGGTAACGACCGCGCGGACGTAAAGGTCATCCCCTGAACATTCATAGTGCGGTTCATAGGTTTCGTCGACGGCCAAGACTTCGCCTGCTTTACCGATAAACTGAGTCCGGTATGTGGTTGGATTGAAGTCCCCCTCAGATAGATAGAAGGTATGCCAGCCGATGTCACTCGAAGTGGGGTCCAGGACGATTGAGATCCTGTTGTCGCCAATCTTGAAATCAACGAACTTCACCCCGGTCGAAGCATAAAAATGGCCGTTGTCGAGAGCGAACCTGACAGCTTCTTCGCTAAGCTCGGTCATATAGAGATGCATCCAAACCCTGTCCGCCAAGGCTTGGTCGCGAGGGTTATGGTGATTGGGATCACTTTGCCCCGGGAAGTGGTGGCTGTCGTCGGTTCCCCACCCAAAAATTTGCCGTCCTGTGGACAGAACGGTGTCCCAAATCTCGAACGTAGAGGGATGGCCGTTGCCACCGAAGTCGTTCATTCCCGGTTCACCATTGCGGATCTCCATATGCCTGATTCGCTCCGGGTCGGTGGCGAGGACGTCTTCGGCGGTTACACTGTAAAAAAGGTTGGGGTGGGCAATAACCGGGATGCCATCATTGTCTCGAGCGATTTTTGCCTGAGCGTCTAAAACCTCCGCCGTCGTCCAGTCCCTGTCACACGGTACCGGGAGTTGATCGTCGTCGGGCAGTCCGATGACAATGGAATCCACAACCTTGTATGGAGGATTGCCTATCGGTTCGCAGTTCAGCTCATTACCTGCAATAACCAGATTACGGCCCGGGCGATCCCAATAATCCTTTATGCCCTTATAAACGGGGGTCGTGTAATTGAGATCCGCGAATGCGACAACGTTGTAATCTCGGTTGAAATAGAATTCCAGTGGGATATGTGGCGATGTCGTGGGGATCAGGTTCGGAAGCCCCCAGTTGTTATGGACATGGAACTGGGCTTTGTACCATTTCCCATCTTTCGGCAGGGCGGTAAAGAAGGCTTCAGCGGCGATCACACCGCGGCTGCTAAAAGAGAGAACAAGGATCAAACCGAGACAGATCTTCCAATTCTTAAGAGAGAACATTTGTCTAGCCTCCTGAGTTAGCCGGGCAAACCCATGTATGGAGCCGGATTTCGCACGCAATACACCCCTGTCGGAAAGATTATGTTCCCGACTTTCATTAATGAAAACCTCAAAAATACAGATAGATATCATTAACAAGATTAATGTTTCTTGCCGATAAATAGGTATCTGCAGCGCGATTTGCCAGGTTGCTGTTACCAAGTGGCCTGGCTCTGGGGGTAGGACGCCGCCGACGGTGCGCCATCAACCCCATTGCTTCTCGCATTTTTCTTAGCGTGTTGAGCTCGAGCCGTGGCTTTGGTTCAGTTGCGTTCGTACTTCGTCGAGAAAGAGGCGGCGCGCGATGTAGGGTGGCGCTTTTGAATTTGTCACGATAAAGACATTGGTAGTCGGTGTGTCTTTCGCTGTGAGCAACGGCCACAATCGATCCTGCTCTACTTCGGGTTGAGCATACCTTTCAGGAAGAAAACAGAGGCCAACACCAAAAGTCGCAAGCCTCTTCGCTTCTTCCAAGTGAGTTGATTCGCCCGCGACGTGCCGTGCCAACCCATACTTGAGCCGATATTTTGTAAGTTCGTCGTCTCCGTCCACACTTGTAAGGATAAAGGCCTCACCCGCCAGATCGTGAGGATCATCAATGCGATGGCCGTAGAGCTGGTGTGGCCGCCCACAGTAGACACGGTGAACCTCCTTGAAAAGCAGATCATAGCGCAAATTGGTATCAGTGAATCGAACCGGCGAAATTCCGATGTCGATTTGATTCTTGAGAACGGCGCGACCAATTACGTCCCAGGTGCCAACGTCAAGCACAATCTCGACGCCGGGATATTTTGCGTGGAATTGTTCGATGGCCATATCGAGGTTTGCGTCAACAACGTTGCAGACGAGCATAATTTGCAGTTTCCCCGCGACCATGTGCGCAAAGTTTCCAATTCTGACCGGAATATCGTCGACCATGCGACTGATGTTCATGCAAATTTCCGCGAGTTGGGCTCCTTCATCAGAAAGGTCGAAGCCCTTTGGCCCCCGCTCGCAAAGACGCACCCCTAGATATTCCTCCAGGCGTTTTAATGCCAAGCTTACCGCCGGTTGCCCTCGATGCAACCTTCGTGCAGCTTCACTGATACCCTGCGCCTTCGTTATCTCAAGAAAGATTTTTAGAAGATTCCAGTCGAGACCCGCTGCCAACTGAATTTTTGAAAGTCCACCAGGTAAATTTACCGTATGCTTTCCGACCTGTGGTCCACTTGGGATCGCGTGCTTCGGATCGGGCATGACAATACGTATCGCGAATCAATGGTTTGAACGGCGGCGCGTGTCCGACGATATCACACTGTTGTGGGAGCCACACGTCGATCCGTTCATACGTCAGGAACAATTTTTAGTCGCGGTTGAGGGTTCGGGATGAGTGGGATCGTGCTCGGTGCACGGGGTTCGGGGAGCCCCGAGCTTGCCTCGACGACGTCATGGGGACTGCTCGAAGCCACCGGACGGCGTTTTCGGATTCGACAGGCACACCGGTCCGCCCGCGCCGCTCGGCGGCACGTCCCGGTC
The DNA here is from genome assembly GCA_965218865.1 of Alphaproteobacteria bacterium. GTDB lineage: Bacteria > Pseudomonadota > Alphaproteobacteria > JAAXGF01 > JAAXGF01 > CBDCME01. The sequence goes on along the minus strand of CBDCME010000077.1, from coordinate 29,788 downwards.
CGGGGGAGAGGCGTGCTGTCTCAGGCGATGGGCGCGGTCATGATCGCGTCGAGGGCCTCCTGCGCCCGGGCGGCATAGTGCCGGTTGGCCTCGGGCAGATAACGGAAGCGTCCGTCGCAGCGCACGATGGCGATGGCCGCGTTGGTCAAGCAGGCGAGATTTCTGGGCAGGTGACGCACGTAGGCCCGGCATCGGTCTTCGTCGTAGGTGAAGTCGCGCACGTAGTGCAGGCGGTTCTCGATATGCCAGTGGTTGCGCACCAGTTCGAGCAACTCCTCGGGTCCGGCGCGCTCTGCGCCGAGCGAGGTGAGGCTCCAGGTCACCTCGATGCTGCGCTTGCCGGTCTTGAGGATCTCGCGTTCGCGCTCGATGCGCATGGCCTGGCGTCGCCCGTGGAGGTTGGCGTAGCCGTCCCACTCGGCAGCGGAGAGGTCGACGACGGCGCAGCGTCGGCGCTCGATGCGGCCATGGCCCTTGTCGACGGTTTCGTGCCAGAGCGCATCGCTGAAGTCGATCGCCTTGAGGTCTTCGAAGATCATCTCCTGGTTGTCCTTGACCGCGCTCATCACGTAGTCGGCGCGACGCCCGAGCAGGCAGCGCGCGGTCTCGTGCTGAGCGTGCATCGCGTCCATGGTGACGATCCGGCCTGTGAGGTCGAGGCCGCTGGAGAGTTCGCGCACGGCCGGGATTTCGTTGCTCTTGCGGTCGACCTCGACCTGCCCGAGGACCACGCCGGTGTCGTGCTCGACCGCCGCCACCATCATCCTGCGCCCGTCTTCGGTCTGCTTCGAGGCGCCGCGCAGATCCTTTCCGTCCATGGCGACCGGCGCGTGCGCGCTGCCATGCTGGCCGGTCCACTGGCTAATCGCGTTGTCCAGGGTCTCTGGCGGCAGGGCGGTGAGGGTCTTGTGGAAGGTGGTGATCGCGGGCGGGGTGTAGCGCTGTTTGGAAGGGCTCCAGAACGCACCCACCGCCTCGAGCTGCTCCTGGGAGAGCAGGGCGGCGAACTGGGCGAACGCGTTCACCCCCCGGTATCCGGCAAGCCGGGCGGCGACGGCGATCACCAGAATGGTGTTGAGCGCATAGCGCTTGCCCCGGGCATGGCGGTACTCGGGCACCTCACCCAGACACTCGAACAGGCTGCGCAGCCGGGGCGCGGCCATCGGCTCGGTGTGCTGCTCGGCGTTCCAGTGTGCCGGCATCCCGGTACGGCTCAGCGCCTCGGGGGCGCCGTCTGTCAGTCCGAACACGAAGACCTCCTTGGGCTGACCGTGGTGGCGCCAGCGCGCTGCCCCTCCGGGCTCACGGGCAAAGCCCCGCGTCAGCCCCAGAGAGCGCCAGTTCGACGCGCGGTAGCAGGTGCCGGCAAATCGCGAGACGTCCACGAACGTCTCCGCCAGAAGAGCCGGATATCCGTGCACCGCCTGGATGTCCTCAGACAGCCGCCGCAGGCTCAGCCCCAGCACACGGGAGGCCAGGTTCGGCACTCGGCCAGGCGTCAGAATGACGAAGCGCGAGTTGTTGGCGATCAGATGCAGACGCCGGAACTGCTGCTCGGCCGACCACCCGATCCAGCGATCACGCGCGCCCAGCTTGAACGCGCCGGGCTGCCAGCCGATCAGTGCGAGCCAGGTCTCGCCATGCACCGCGACATGGCGCAGGCCCTTGCCGATGACGCCGTGGAACGCCAGGTAGTGGTGCTGCTCCACCAACCGGTCCCAGCGCCGGTGCTCCTGCGCGCCCCAGGTCGGACGCACCGTGACCGCGCGCAAATCAATGGACGAATCCGAGACCGGCAGCGTCGCCATGACCGGCACACTGCCACACCGAGAATGAAATGGCCAGCGCCGCGATCACCTCACCCTGATCACTGGGCGGACAAAAAACTAGCCCTGGTTCATACGTTGCAACATGTGGCACGTGCGCGGGCGAAACACCGATCTATTGATCGATACCGGGCTCGGGATTGCATCTCTGCGTAAAGCGGCTCGGGATTTATTTGAGAAGTCGGTTACTGCGCTCGTAACTCACACCCATTACGACCACATGGGGAGCATGCATGAATTCGACGTTTGCGTGGTTCACCGACGGGAAGCCAGGCGCCTCGCCACACCTGAATCCTGGGGTGCCCTCAGAGCTTCTGATTTCCCGGATCAATTGACAACCAGTCTTGTCGACGCCGGCTACGAAATTCCAGAAATGTTGTTGACCGCATATCCACGTGATGGCTTTGACCCACGGTCATTCAAGACTCGGCCGGCGGGGCCCACCCGGTTGGTCGAAGAGGGCGATATCGTAGATTTAGGGAACAGATCATTCGAAGTCCTTCATCTTCCCGGACATTCACCGGGTAGCATCGGTCTGTGGGAAGCGAGCACCGGGACGTTATTCTCCGGTAATGCAATTTACGATGGGCCGCTGCTTGATCAACTCCCTGGCAGCAGTATTGCCGAATATGTAGAAACGATGAAACGGCTGCAGTCCCTACCGGTCACGGTTGTCCATGCCGGTCACGAAAAAAGCTTTGGCCGCGAGCGCCTGAACGAACTTGTCGATCAGTATCTCGACAACCACTGAAAGCTGAACAGTGTTCGCCGGGCAACACCCGAAACGCTCCCATCTAATATCTCGCTTGTTATTGGTTCACGGCCGGGTCTACCTCATGTGTACCGGCCATGTGCCGGCCGATCACGGTTGTTTCCGCTTCGGCGGTCTTTGTTTCGTAAACGATTCGGCCAGAGAAGATCACCATAACCCGGTCGGACAACCACGAGATTTTCGGCCACGGTCATGTTCGGGACGAGAGAAAAATGCTGATAAACCATTCCGATGCCGAGCGCGTGGGCCGCGCGCGGATTATCAATTTTCTGCTCCTCATTATTGATCCATATCGTGCCTTTGTCCGCGATGTAATCGCCCATAATGCATTTGGCGAGCGTACTTTTCCCGGCGCCATTCTCGCCCAACAGCGCGTGAAAACAGCCGGGCGCAAGTTCAAGAGAAACATCATCGAGGGCAGCAAGGGAACCGAAGCGCTTCGACACGCCCGCGGCTTTGAGGTTCGGAGGTATCAAATTCGTCAATGCATCGCCTCTAAGAAGGCTTCCGAATTGCTGACGGTACCGAAATAACCTCCTTCCTGTTTGATCATGTCGATCGCCGCCAGGGGGTTCGCTTCGACCGACGCCGCCGTGCAATCATCCAGAAGCAAACAATCGAGACCCCGATCGATAGCGGAACGGAGAGTGCTGTGCACACAAACATCCGTGGTCACTCCCGCAAGAACCAAGCACTTGATACCTCGTTTGTGGAGTATGAGCTCCAGGTCGGTACCGTAAAATGCACCAGAACCGGTTTTGTCGATTACGGGTTCGCCATTTTCAGGGGCGAGTTCGGAGATGATTTGATGACCTTCCTCTCCGCGCACGAGCAACCGGCCGAGCGGACCGCGCGATCCAATTTCCGCCCCTACCCGCTTACTTCGGAACCGCATGGCTTCCGGAAGATCGGATAAATCCGCGCGGCAGCCTTGTCGTGTGTGAATGACAAGAAGACCGTGTTCGCTGGCCGAGGCCAGAACCTTTCGGATCGGGGCGATCGTCGCCCGCATGCGGGACATGTCGTAGCCCATGGTTGCGAGATAGCCCTCTGGATGGAGGAAATCGTTTTGCATATCGATAACGATCACGGCCGTGCGGTCCGATCGCAAATCGCCGTCATACGGAAAATCATATGGATCAGCGGAAACACTCGTGTTCACAGATGTCCTCCTGCCAGCCAGGGTCCATTAAAAATGGATCTGCTTGCTAGACCCGAAACCCTTGTCCGCGATTCGTTTCATTTAATGACCGCGAGTTCACTTGGTGCGCCGGCGAGTGTGCGTTTCGGCGAGCATTCAATGGCCATGATGGCTAATGTGAGGACGTAAGGCGCGGAATTGACCAAGTGGTAGCCTGATGTGATGCCGAGTGCTTGTAGCGCCGGTCCCAGTGCCCCAGCGCCGCCGAAAAGAAGAGCCGCGAAAATACACTTGACGGGGTGCCAGCGGGCAAAGATCACGAGAACGACGGCCATGAGGCCCTGACCACTCGAAAGGCCTTCATGCCAGCTGCCCGGGTAAAATAGCGACAGCGAAGACCCCCCGACGCCGGCCAGGAAGCCGCCGGCCGCCGTGGAAACGGCGCGCACGAAATTGATCGGTATGCCCATGCTCGAGGCGGCGTCGGCGCTATCCCCGACGGTTCGGACCACGAGGCCCCAGGAGGTGTGCTTGAACCCCCATGCGATCGCGAGGGCAAGGACAATCCCGAGGATGAACAAGGGGTTGATTTCCAATGCCGCGCGAATTTGTGGAACATCGCTCCACCAGCCAACATGGATGCCACTCAATAGGGGTGCTTGCGGATAAATGTACGGTTTGCCAAAAAAAATCCCGATCCCGGTGCCGAAGATCAAAAGGGCGATACCGATCGCGATATCGTTAACGCGGGGCATGCCACAGGCGCCGGCGTGAACCAGTCCCAACATCATGCCCGCCAGGCCCGCGACAAGAACACCGAGCCACGGCGACCCCGTAAGGTAAGCCGCCGCGTAACCCGTCATCGCCCCGGTTACCAGGGTTCCTTCCAGGCCGACGTTGATCCGCCCGCTTTTCTCGGTGAGACACTCGCCGAGACTCACGAGGAGAAATGGGGTGCTGGCCCGTATCGCGCCCGCGGCCACCGCCAGCGGAACGCCCAACCATTCGAGGCCGGGTTCAGTCATCGCGCGACCGCATTTCGTTTGAGCGCCGCCAAGCCCTCGAATCGCCCGTAAAGAGTCTCGCAGCTCAGGATGACAAGAAAGACAAGTCCTTGGAAAACAGCCGTGACCGCGCCGGGCAATTCGTGCACACGCTGCAACAGTCCTGTACTCGCGTCAATCCCACCGGCCAGGAGCGCGGCCGGGATGATCGCGATGGGATTGTGCCGGGCCAGGAAGGCAACCAGGATCCCCATGAAACCGTACCCCACATGGAGGCCCCCGCTGGCCTTGCCGTGGACGGCGGCAACCTCGATCATGCCCGCGAGCCCCGCGGCGGCGCCGCCGACCATACATAGTCGTCCGTGAAGAACCCTGATTTCAAGCTGAAGCGGCGATTGGGTTTGCGGTGGGGTGCGAGATGTCGCTGAGGAGCGCGGCCAGGATTTGGACAAACAAACGCCTCAGCCATTTGAGGACAAGGCGGTAGTTGTAGCCGGCGCCGGCGAGGATGGCGTTGATCTTGTCGCCGTCGCGGCCTTTGAGGAAGTTGCGCCCCAGCCTGCCATCGCTCTTGAGATGTCCGATCACGGCCTCGACGGCGGAGCGCCGCCTGAGCTCCTTCTTGATCGTCGGCGTGATGCCGTGTTTCTGGCCTGATCTAAAGACGCGGTGTTTGTTGGGGTAATAGTGGCCCTGGTATCCCTTGTCGACATAGATGCGCTCGGCCGATATCCCCGTCCAGCGTTCCATCTCTTCGATCACCTGCCTCAAGGTGTGGCCATCATAGGGATTGCCGTGGAAGGCCTTGACGTGGGCGACGAACTGGCCGCCGGGGGGGCGGGAATTGGTCGCCGCCACGGAGACCTTGCAGCCGAACTCGTACGGCTTGTGCGCCTTCCCTTTGCCGATGCATTCGACCTCGGGCGCGTGGAGCGAATAGACCTTGGGCAAGGGGTCGCGCCGCTTCTGGGTCGACACCCGCTCGGCCAGCCACAAGGGGCGGCGGAAGGGATCCCGTAGGCTCTCCTCCTGGGCCGTCTTGCGGCGGATGTCGCGGATGGTGCGCCCGAGATAGGTCTTGAGCTTGCGCAGGGCCTTGTTGGCCCGCTTGTGCTGTTTGGCATGGCGGTAGCGGCCTTGCATGATCAACGCCCTCTTGCCCAGGCGGGTATAGGACTGACGCAGGGCAATGCCGTGCTCCCGTGCCAGTCGCACCAGCCGCTCGCGGGCTCGTTGCATCAGTTTGGCGGCGGTCGGAAAGGCAATCGCCTTCTCTTGTACGGTGGTGTCCACCGTCACCCGCTCGAGGTCCTTCTCCCGCAGCGCCCCCACCCGGTGGGCCACGGCCAGGCTCTCCTGGAATACCTTCTCCAAACCTTCCGGCCCGATCCGGTCCCGCCACCGGGTCATCGACGAGCGCTCCATGGGCAGCTCATGCTGAAAGTACTCTTCGCCGCAGAAGCACTGGAAGTATGGGTCGTAGACCCAGCGCTCGCAGACCTCCTCATCCGAGAGATCGAACATATGCTTGAGGATGTGCAGCCCAACCATCAACCGCGTCGGGACCCCCGGCCGACCCTCCTCCGAATACAAGGCTTCATAGGTCTCGTCGAAGAAAGTCCACGCGATCCGGCCCCCCAACACCACCAACTCGTGGCGCAGGTTGATGATGTTTTCGAACCGCGAGCGGAACAGGTCCTCTATTCCCGATGACACCTTGCGCGATGGCTTCATCACAGTTCTCCAATCCCAATCGACGGGAGCAGAGAATCACGTTCCGCAACGGAAGGGAATCCCCAAAATCAATTATTTCAAATCGCAAGCTTTTCAGGCCCAAAACCCGTTTTCTTGCAAATCCGATTACTTCGCCAAACCGAAAGAGCTACCAACATCAGCCGCTTACGCGTTCTTCACGGGCGACTCGGTAGTGTGGCCAGTCTGGTATCACGCCCCCTCCTCGGGAACACACGCTGACGACGGTATCCGCCGCTATTTACATCGCCGCTCCGACGTCCCTGGCCTGAGTTACGAGCTGACTCCTAATGCCAACCGCCCCAGAGTTTGACTCGCGCAAAGGTTTACACGCTAGGTTTTGTGTGATTCAAGGTTGTTGGCAACAAGGGAGTGTGTTCAATGCCAACGATTCCTTTGCGAAACGACTTTGATGCTGAAAGAGTCCGTGTTCTTGCGGCACGGAGCGATGATGGGAACCAGGCGCGACGGCTTTTGTCGATGGCGGCCATCTACGATGGGATGGATCGAGCGTGCGCGGCGGGTATTGGCGGCATGGATCGGCAGACGTTGCGGGACTGGGTTCACCGGTTCAACGCGGGAGGTCCGGCCGGTCTGATCGACCGCAAGCCGAACGGGGCGTTGCGTCGGTTGACGCCGTCGCAAATGGCGGCGCTTTCGCGGGCTATCGAGGCTGGTCCCGATCCCGAACGGGATGGGGTCGTGCGCTGGCGCTGCATCGATCTCAAGCAACTGATCCGAACGCGCTTCGGCGTGGACTATCACGAGCGGAGCGTCGGCAAGCTGCTGGCCGCGCTCGGGTTCTCGCATATTTCCGCGCGCCCGCGCCACGTCGGCCAGGATGCGCGGGCACAGGAGGAATTTAAAAAAAAATTTTCCCGAACACTTGGCGAAAATCGTAGCGGCACAGCCACCGGACACGCCCATCGAGGTTTGGTTTCAAGATGAAATGCGCGTCGGCCAGAAGAACAGCCTGGTGCGCCAGTGGGCCCCAAAGGGATCGCGCCCGCGCCAGGTCAAGGACCTACGGACCTCTTCGGCGTATCTCTTCGGCGCCATCTGCCCCGAGCGCGGTGAGGGCGCGGCGCTGGTCATGCCGCGCGCCAATACTGAAGCCATGGACCTGCATCTCGAGGAAATCAGCCGGGCCGTTGCCCCAAACGCCCATGCCGTCGTGCTGCTCGACCAAGCCGCATGGCACACCACTGCCAAACTCGGCATCCCGGAGAACATCTCCCTCGTGCCTTTGCCACCCAAGTCCCCGGAGCTCAATCCCGCCGAAAATGTCTGGCAATACCTCCGCCAGAACTGGCTCTCCAATCGTGTCTTCGACTCCTATGAAGCCATCGTCGAGGCCTCTTGCCAAGCCTGGAACAACCTGACCGACCAACCTTGGAAGATCATGTCCATCGGCCTCAGAGCGTGGGCTCGCACAAGGCAATGTTAAGGGCGGTTGGTATAAGTGGTTACGACAAATTACCATGAATTCAGAAGCAACGGGATAAGCCGTTTACGTATTCGACCTAGGTATTAACACTCATTTATGGCCTTTAGTGAATGATAGTATTATTGAATCGCGAATCAGCGAAAAAATGGTCGTGAAATCCTTGGGCCAAACCGCGAAATGGCGTGTTCCCTGGTTACGGCAGTACAGGGGATAGGAATAAAATTGGCCACGCGCGACCCGTACCAGCTCATTGGCGTTAATGCCGATGGGTGACGCCTTGAAGAAAATTACGCCGCGTGAGCGGGCGGTGCTCAGCTTGCTAGGCAGGGGTCAACGCTCAAATCGCCACCGAACTCGGAATCGTACAACCAAGATTCATGTCAGCGAGGTCCTGCGCAAACTCGGTGTCTCGAACCGTACCCAGGCGGCCATCATCGCCCGGGGAATCGGTTCGCCGGATTCGAGCAACGACGCGGCGAATGGTTGTCCTCGGCACCCTCGGCTGCCTTGGTGCCACCCTTGGGCAGCGAATTCCGCTTCAACCCACGCCAAATGGTGGTCGGGTGCCGGCCCATCGGGTGGGCAGTTTCTCGACCAGATTTACCGGCGGCATGAAGCCGGTAAATCTCAACTCGATCGTCAAAGCTGATCATACCCATACCAACATCATACCGGCGTTGCACTTGGTTTGTGAGTTTAGGTTGCATTTGGTTTGTGAGTTAAGGTAGTATTATAAAATCGTCAATCAACGATAATAGAGTTGTAAAATCTCTGGGCCAAATTGCACACCGCGAAATGGCGTGTTCCCTGGTCACGGCAGTACAGGGGATGGGAATGAAAATTGCCAGGCGCGACCCAGGCCAGCTCATTGCCGTTAATTCCGATGCCTGACGCCTTGAAGAAAATTACGGCGCGTGAGCGGGCGGTGCTCAGCTTGCTAGGCAGGGGTTACACCAACGCTCAAATCGCCATCGAACTCGGAATTACAGTCGGTACAACCAAGATTCATGTCAGCAAGGTCCTGAGCAAACTCGCCGTCGCGAACCGTACCCAGGCGGCCATCGTCGCCCAGGGAAGCGGTTCGCCGGATTCGAACAACGACGGCGGCGAATAGTTCTCCTCGGCACCCTCGGCTGCCTTGGTCCGCTTGCTCGGTGAGCCTCGCCTGATAATTCTTGGAGTTGGCGGCAACCGCCAAAAGTCCTTCGGCGGATAAGCCGGCCCCTCTGAGGTGGACCCTATCTGTCCCCGTTTTGGTCCCTCATTTGTTGGCTTAAAAGGCTTCGTCGGGGAGGGTCATGACGTTGTCGGCGCCGCTGGTCAAGGCGGCTTGTAGGGCCTGGGCGCCGGTGAGCAGGCGGGCCGCGAAATAACGTGCCGTCGACAGCTTGGCGTCGTGAAAGCGGCGATCGTCGGTCGCGGCGAGCGCCCCCAGGGCGGCGCGGGACATAAGATAACCGCAGGTCACGAGGCCGAATAGGCGCAAGTACTCGCTGGCGCCCGCGGGGGCGTCCTGGGTATCCGTTTCCAGGCCCCGGAGGATCCACAGTCGGTCGCCGCATCGAGCGCGTCGAGCGCCTCGGTCAGGGCCCGGCGCATGGCCGCTAGGTCGGCCAGGGGAGCATCCAGGCCCCGCATCTCGGCGAGGAAGGGCTCTCGGGCCGCGGCGCCGCCGTCGGCGTCCAGCTTGCGGCGGACCAGGTCCTGGGCCTGAATTCCGGTGGTTCCTTCATAGATCGAGATGACGCGGGCATCGCGCAGATACTGCGCGGCACCGGTTTCCTCGATGTAGCCAACACCGCCGTGGACTTGGATCCCAAGAGAAGCGACCTCGGCGCAGACCTCGCCGCAATACCCCTTCACCACCGGCGTCAACAGGTCGACCAGGGCCTCAGCCCCGGTCTTGCCGACCCGACCGGCGACAAAATACGCGAGCGCCCGCATAGCCTCGGTTTGCGATTTCATCGTCAACAGCATCCGGCGTACGTCGGCGTGGTCGATCAGGCGTGCACTCTCGCCGCCGGCGCGCCGGCCCTGGCGGCGTTCGCGGGCGTAGGCGCGGGCCTGCTGGTAAGCGCGCTCGGCGATGGCGACTCCCTCCAGGCCGACCCCCAGCCGGGCCATGTTCATCATCGTGAACATGAGTCGCATGCCGTCGTTTTCGCGCCCCACGATCTCGCCCACCGCGCCGTCGCCGTCGCCGAAGGCCAGAACCACCGTCGGACTCGCCCTTAAGCCCAGCTTGTGTTCGAGCGACACCGCCCGGACCTCGTTTCGGGCCCCCAGACCGCCGCCCTCGCCCGGCAACCACTTGGGAACGACGAACAGGGACAGTCCCTTGACCCCCGCCGGCGCCTCCGGGGTTCGGGCCAGCACCGTGTGAACGATGTTCTCGGCCAGGTCGTGCTCGCCCCAGGAGGTGAAAATCTTACTGCCGCGAACGCGATAGTGCTCGCCGTCCCGAACCGCACTCGGGCGTACGGCCGCGAGGTCCGAGCCCGCCTGGGGTTCGGTCATGCACATTGTGGCGGTCCATTCTCCCGAAACCAAGTTGGGCAGGTAGCGCCGTTTCTGTTCGGCGCTGCCCTGGCGCGACAGAAGCCGCACCGCCGCCTGGGTCAGCAGGGGACACAGTCCCAGGGCCGGATTGGCCGCGTGCCAGATCTCGGAGACGGCGGTGGCGACCGGCCATGGCAATCCTTGGCCGCCAAGGGCGGGATCGAATCCGAGGCCGTTCCAGCCGCCCTCGACGAAACCCCGGTAGGCCTCCCGAAAACCCGTCGGGGTGGTGACGACCCCGTCCTTAAGGCGGCACCCGCTGGCGTCGCCCGACTGGTTCAGGGGGGCCAGGACGTCGGCCGCAAAGCGGCCGGCGTGTTCGAGGATCTCGGCCACGAGGTCGTCGTCGGCGATGCCGGCGATATGGGCAAGAACGAAGCGCATCTCGCGCAGCGGCGCGGAGTACACGGTCATCGCCAGGTCCGATTGGCGCGATCCAAAATCGGCGCCGGCCGGGTCACAGTACCTTGCCCGGGTTCATGATGCCGTCGGGATCCAGGGCCACCTTGAGACGCCGCATGAGGCCGATTTCGATCTCGCCCCGATAATGGGCGAGTTCCTCGCGCTTGAGGCGGCCGATCCCGTGTTCGGCGCTGAAGCTGCCGCCCATCCCGACGACGATGTCGTGAACGATCCGGTTAAGGCTTCCCCATTGGGCCAGAAAGGCGGTCCGCTCGGCGCCAACGGGTTGGCTGACGTTGTAATGGAGATTGCCGTCGCCGAGATGGCCGAATACAACGAGGCGGCTGCCCGGAATACACCGCTCGACGGCCTTGCCGGCGGTGTCGATGAACTCGGCGAGGCGTGAGATCGGCAGCGCCACGTCGTGTTTGATGCTTCCGCCCTCGGCCTTCTGCGCCTCCGACACCGATTCGCGCAAGCGCCAAAGTTTGCCCGCCTGATCGGCCCCGCCGGCGATGACGGCGTCGGCGACCAGTTTGGCCTCCCCCGCCTCGATGAGCAGGTTTTCGAGACCCGCGCGCAAACCGGAATTCGCCGTCGGAGCCGTCACTTCCAGGAGCACATAATAGGGCTGCGGATCGGCCAGGGGATCGCGGCTGTCGGGGATATGTCGCAAGACGAAGGTGAGCGCCGTCCGGGACACCACCTCGCAAGCGGTCAGTTGGTCGCCCGTGGCGGCCCGGGCCCGCTCGAACAGCGCCACCGCGGCGCTCGGATCCGCGACCCCGGCGAGCGCGGTCTGGACGTCGCCCGGGCGCGGGAACAACTTCAGTACCGCCGCCGTGATGATCCCCAGGGTGCCCTCCGAGCCTATGAAAAGCTGCTTGAGGTCGTCGCCCGCGTTGTCCTTGCGCAAGGCGCGCAAGCCGTCCCAAACGGTGCCATCGGGAAGTACGACCTCGAGGCCCAGGACCAGCTCGCGCATGGTCCCGTAGCGCAGCACCGCGGTGCCGCCGGCGTTGGTGGCGATGTTGCCGCCGATCTGGCAACTGCCCTCGGCGCCGAGGCTGAGGGGAAAAAGCCGGTCCGCCGCCGCGGCCGCGGCTTGGACGCCGGCGAGAAGGCAGCCGGCCTCGACGGTGATCGTGTGGTTGATCGGATCGACCTCCCGCACCGACGCCAAGCGCTTGAGGTTGACGAGGATTTCGCCGCCGTGCTCATGAGGGACGCCGCCGCCGACCAGACCCGTATTGCCACCCTGGGGTACCACGGCGACACCGTAGTCACCGCATACCCGGACGGTCGCGGCGACCTCTTCCGCGGAGGCGGGGAAGACAAGCATCGCGGCGGCGCCCCGGTAGAGACCCCGTCCCTCGACCAGATACGGCGCCATTTCCCTCGCATTCGTGGTCCAGGCGCCGTCGCCGACGATGGCCTTGAGCTTTTCGAGCGCCGCTTCGGGCGGCGGATCCGCGGCGCGTTTCATCCGTCGCCGGCCGCGGCCTCGGCGCGCCGGAGGCGGTCGTTGATGGCGACGCCGAGTCCGCGCTCCGGGATCGGCATCACGGCAATGCCGATGAACTCAGGTCGGTCGAGGACCCGCAACAGGGCGAAGAGCCGGGACCCGGCCTCGGCCAGGTCGCCGCTGGGACTCAAGTTCCGCACCCCCGGCGCCAGCGCCGGCCTGCGCGGCCCGAAGGCCAGGAAGGCTTCCCCCGGACGGGGCGCGCCGGCGTTGCGCCGCAAGGGCAGGCGCGGGGCGTAGTGGCCGCCGCGGGTTCCCGGAGATCGGGCCGGACCGTCGGCGGCCGGAGCCAGGGGACCGATCAGGTCCGTGATTTGGGCGGCCACGATGCCCCCCGGCCGAAGAAGGCGCGCCCGCTCCCCGTCACTCAGGTCGACGACCGTCGATTCGAGGCCCACGGAGCAATCACCGGCGTCGAGAATCAGCACCACCTTGGCGCCGAGATCGCGTCCCACGTGGGCCGCCGCGGTCGGGCTCAGGCGACCGGACGGGTTGGCGCTGGGGGCGGCCAGGGGAATGCCCGCCTCCGCGAGCAGGGCCAGGGCGACGCGATGTCCCGGGACCCGCAGCGCCACCGTGTCCAGCCCGGCACCGAGAATCAGCGAAAGCCGGCTCTCCCGGCGGCGGCGGAGAACAAGGGTCAACGGGCCGGGCCAGAACCGCCGGGCCAGACGTTCGGCCCGGTCGTCGAATACCGCTTCCCGCGCCGCCGCCTCGAGGTCCCCTACATGGACGATCAGGGGATTATCGGGCGGCCGATTCTTGGCCGCGTAGATGGCCGCGACCGCCTCGTCCCGGGTCGCGTCGGCGCCGAGGCCATACACGGTTTCGGTGGGAAATACGACCAGTTCGCCGGCGCGGAGAAGCGCGCCGGCCCGAAGCAGGGCGGCGGCATCGGCGCGGACGATGGCTGACGGATCTGCGAACACCTCGCTTATCGGCGCCTCGACTTCGGCCCCCCTCCAGTGCATCGGATCAGTCTATCGCACCGTGGCCGTCGGTCCTATCAGTCTGTTCGAAAACTCGCGGCACCGGAACAGACCTTCAGGGAGTATTGGGGGTGGCGGGCGAGAGCGGCGAGACGGTAATCATCACGTGGGATCCAAAGAGCGGCTCGCTTTCGATCGTTACGGTCGCGACGCGGTCCATCCGCGAGAAGGTGAGAAGGCTCACGTCGCTGCGAAGCGCGGTCAGTTCGATCCACTGTTTGTCGGGCATCTCGCGCTGGAAGAATTCGAAGGCGGCGCTGACCGAAATCGAGATTTCGAGGGCGAGCCGTCCGGTCCAGCGGTCGTCGCGTCCGAAGATCAGCGATTCGTCGAGCAACATCTTGCTTTCGGGCGGAATCGGGATGTCGGGAAATTGGCTGAAGGACGGAATCAGTTTGCCCTGGGCATCCTCCCGCGGCCGCGAGGAAACCTCGACCGAGTCACCCATGCAGGCCGCGAGCACGAGGCCGAGCAAGATCATCGGCAAGGCGCCCCGGCTCGCTCGTATCCATCGCCACGTCATGGGTCGAGACTAGCCAGCATTGCCGGACCGTACAAGGTCGCGTGTCGTCACGTGTCGTCACGGGGCGGGGCGTGATGATGACGCCGGGGTGCGCGCCGACCCCAGACAATCAACGGCGATCGGCAAAAAACGGCGGTCGAATTCGGCTTGATGGTCCCCTGATTGACGAGTTCCGCGAGACGGCGTACCGGCAACTGGCGAGCCTCAAGAAATTTTCCGAATACGATCATGACGTCAAGGCAATGGAAGAGGCATGGGCAACGCCGGACTTGAGCGACGAACAGAGGATGCAGCTCGCCTTTGGCCTTGGGAAGTCTTTCGACGATTTACGGCGGTATGAAAAGGCTTTCAGATTTTTCTCGGCTGGTAACGACATAAAACGCGGAACGTATAATTTCTCCGTGGAGCACGCGGAGAACAATTTCGGGATGATAAAAAAACTATTCACAATAGACATGTTTGCTGACCATCGACTGGCAGGTGCGTCCGATGAAACACCTATTTTTATTCTTGGTATGCCGCGCTCGGGCACGTCGCTGGTGGAGCAGATATTAGCAAGCCATCCAAAAGTACATGGTGGCGGCGAATTGGACTACTTGAAGAATGTCGTTTTTCATTTAAATAAATCATACAAAGGTATTTTTACTGACGTGATCAATCAGGCGAGAATCAACCAATTTTCCAATGCCGGCACCAAATACATTAAAATGATTAGGGCGCACTCAAATTTCGCAAGATTTATTACGGATAAGATGCCGGAAAACTTCCGCTTTATTGGAATTATCAAGTTGATGCTGCCAAATGCAAAAATCATACACTGTCGCCGAAATCCGATGGACACATGTCTATCCATTTTCAAGAATTTGTTTACGGGCGATGGTCTTCTCTATACAAATAATTTGAGAGAATTAGGTCAGTATTACAAATTATACGGTGATCTGATGAGCTACTGGCACAGTGTCTTGCCTGGCTTTATTTACGATATCCAATATGAAGATGTCGTGGCGAATCAGGAGAAGCAATCCAGGGCACTGTTGGAACATTGTGGACTCGAATGGGATGATGCCTGCGTTGAATTCCACAAGACGAACCAGCCGGTTCAGACCCTGAGCTCCGCCCAGGTGCGCCGGCCAATTTACAACGATTCGGTCCAGGCGTGGAAAAGATACGAAAAGTGGTTGACCCCTTTGCTCGACATAATACGGTAATTAATTTCAAAACGGTGACAGTTTACTAATTTAAACTTAGATCTTGAAGCTCCCCTCAAGATTGGCCGGTACGGATATTCCGGCACCGTCATTTCGAATATGAGTATTTGTTCCAAAAAGTGCCTCCGCGCATTTTTTGCGTCTGTTCCGGTCCCCTCCCGGCCACCCACGAGAGTATGTGGGTGGCCGGGAGGGGGAGAGGGCCGGCGCCGCGAGTTTTCGAACGGACTGGCGGACGACGTTCCGCGAGGACTGCAGGGATGGTATCTTTCAGCGTGGGAAACGGGCACGTAAGAAGCATTCGAATGATGTTCCGCAATATTTTTACCAGGCGATTTACGGGTCGAAACTCCCGTCTTCCGCACCTCCACCCGAGGGCTACGGTGACCGAACCCTTGCCCATGAATCGGGCCGGGAAACCTTGAAGTCCGTGCCCCGTTTGCAGCCTGCCGTCGGAGTCGCTCTCATCGCCGCTGGCTTGGCCCTCCTGGCCTGGGTCGGTTGGGATTATTTGACGCCGGCGCCATACCGTTACGTCGCGGTCGGCGAGGGCGGAGCCGGCGCGTTTCCCGAACTGGGGATCGGCGAAGGTCTGACCCGCGTCGGCGCTTACGAGGTTCGGGCCCGGAACGGCGGTGAGGCGATCGCCAAATGTCTCGTGGCCGACGACCAAACGCTGTTGCGCTGGGAGAGCCTCCTCGCCGAGCCGGTTCTCAACCTTACCGGCGAGATCGCCGATCTCGACGTCGTCGGCCGGGCCATTCGCGATCACGCCCCTTCCGGAGTGGTCGTGTTCGGCTGGTGGGACACCGGGCGTCAACTCGCGCTTCTTTCCGGCCTCGACGCCTTCACCGACGATCATCTGTCGCTGCCGCTGATCCTGCCGTGGCCGTGGCGGGGGCAGGGCGCCGCCGTCGCCGAGGCCGAGCGCGAATTCTGGCGGGCCGGCGAAACCAGCCCCGAGGCCGACGACTTCCTGCGTTTTGCCGAGACCCTTCTCCGCGACCCGGCGGCGGGCGTCGCCGGACTGCGCGATCTCGCGGGCGCACGGCCGGCCGTTCTCGTGCTCCACGCGCTCGACGCCTACAAGCTAGGGGTTCTGGCGCCGGACCGATTCGGCGTCGGCTTCAAGGACTTTCCGGACAGTGGTCAGACCCACGGCCTGATCGCCAACGTCAAGAACTGGCTCGAAAGCGAGGGCTACGAAAGTTACTTCGTCCGCCGCCAGGGCGAGCGCGCCGTGCGGGTCTACTTCCTGACCGACGCCGATTCCCCTCGCACCCTGCTCTCCCGCCTGTTGCCCTTCAACACCTCCGACCCCGTGTCCGGCGTCCCCGGCTTGAGCCTCGTCCTCCAACGTGGCGATTACTGGGTCTACGAGCTGGACGGATGAGCGGCGGCGTGTGTCCGGCACCCGGGCGGTAGTGAGTTGGCTATTTCGTGGTTCTCCGATTCACAACGACTCATACCAACCGCCCTAGAGTTTGACTCGCGCAAAGGTTTACACGCTAGGTTTTGTGTGATTCAAGGTTGTTGGCAACAAGGGAGTGTGTTCAATGCCAACGATTCCTTTGCGAAACGACTTTGATGCTGAAAGAGTCCGTGTTCTTGCGGCACGGAGCGATGATGGGAACCAGGCGCGACGGCTTTTGTCGATGGCGGCCATCTACGATGGGATGGATCGAGCGTGCGCGGCGGGTATTGGCGGCATGGATCGGCAGACGTTGCGGGACTGGGTTCACCGGTTCAACGCGGGAGGTCCGGCCGGTCTGATCGACCGCAAGCCGAACGGGGCGTTGCGTCGGTTGACGCCGTCGCAAATGGCGGCGCTTTCGCGGGCTATCGAGGCCGGTCCCGATCCCGAACGGGATGGGGTCGTGCGCTGGCGCTGCATCGATCTCAAGCAACTGATCCGAACGCGCTTCGGCGTGGACTATCACGAGCGGAGCGTCGGCAAGCTGCTGGCCGCGCTCGGGTTCTCGCATATTTCCGCGCGCCCGCGCCACGTCGGCCAGGATGCGCGGGCACAGGAGGAATTTAAAAAAAAGTTTTCCCGAACACTTGGCGAAAATCGTAGCGGCACAGCCACCGGACACGCCCATCGAGGTTTGGTTTCAAGATGAAATGCGCGTCGGCCAGAAGAACAGCCTGGTGCGCCAGTGGGCCCCAAAGGGATCGCGCCCGCGCCAGGTCAAGGACCTACGGACCTCTTCGGCGTAGTCGTCCGTGAAGAACCCTGATTTCAAGCTGAAGCGGCGATTGGGTTTGCGGTGGGGTGCGAGATGTCGCTGAGGAGCGCGGCCAGGATTTGGACAAACAAACGCCTCAGCCATTTGAGGACAAGGCGGTAGTTGTAGCCGGCGCCGGCGAGGATGGCGTTGATCTTGTCGCCGTCGCGGCCTTTGAGGAAGTTGCGCCCTAGCCTGCCATCGCTCTTGAGATGTCCGATCACGGCCTCGACGGCGGAGCGCCGCCTGAGCTCCTTCTTGATCGTCGGCGTGATGCCGCGTTTCTGGCCTGATCTAAAGACGCGGTGTTTGTTGGGGTAATAGTGGCCCTGGTATCCCTTGTCGACATAGATGCGCTCGGCCGATATCCCCGTCCAGCGTTCCATCTCTTCGATCACCTGCCTCAAGGTGTGGCCATCATAGGGATTGCCGTGGAAGGCCTTGACGTGGGCGACGAACTGGCCGCCGGGGGGGCGGGAATTGGTCGCCGCCACGGAGACCTTGCAGCCGAACTCGTACGGCTTGTGCGCCTTCCCTTTGCCGATGCATTCGACCTCGGGCGCGTGGAGCGAATAGACCTTGGGCAAGGGGTCGCGCCGCTTCTGGGTCGACACCCGCTCGGCCAGCCACAAGGGGCGGCGGAAGGTATCCCGTAGGCTCTCCTCCTGGGCCGTCTTGCGGCGGATGTCGCGGACGGTGCGCCCGAGATAGGTCTTGAGCTTGCGCAGGGCCTTGTTGGCCCGCTTGTGCTGTTTGGCATGGCGGTAGCGGCCTTGCATGATCAACGCCCTCTTGCCCAGGCGGGTATAGGACTGACGCAGGGCAATGCCGTGCTCCCGTGCCAGTCGCACCAGCCGCTCGCGGGCTCGTTGCATCAGTTTGGCGGCGGTCGGAAAGGCAATCGCCTTCTCTTGTACGGTGGTGTCCACCGTCACCCGCTCGAGGTCCTTCTCCCGCAGCGCCCCCACCCGGTGGGCCACGGCCAGGCTCTCCTGGAATACCTTCTCCAAACCTTCCGGCCCGATCCGGTCCCGCCACCGGGTCATCGACGAGCGCTCCATGGGCAGCTCATGCTGAAAGTACTCTTCGCCGCAGAAGCACTGGAAGTATGGGTCGTAGACCCAGCGCTCGCAGACCTCCTCATCCGAGAGATCGAACATATGCTTGAGGATGTGCAGCCCAACCATCAACCGCGTCGGGACCCCCGGCCGACCCTCCTCCGAATACAAGGCTTCATAGGTCTCGTCGAAGAAAGTCCACGCGATCCGGCCCCCCAACACCACCAACTCGTGGCGCAGGTTGATGATGTTTTCGAACCGCGAGCGGAACAGGTCCTCTATTCCCGATGACACCTTGCGCGATGGCTTCATCACAGTTCTCCAATCCCAATCGACGGGAGCAGAGAATCACGTTCCGCAACGGAAGGGAATCCCCAAAATCAATTATTTCAAATCGCAAGCTTTTCAGGCCCAAAACCCGTTTTCTTGCAAATCCGATTACTTCGCCAAACCGAAAGAACTACCAACATCAGCCGCTTACGCGTTCTTCACGGGCGACGGCGTATCTCTTCGGCGCCATCTGCCCCGAGCGCGGTGAGGGCGCGGCGCTGGTCATGCCGCGCGCCAATACTGAAGCCATGGACCTGCATCTCGAGGAAATCAGCCGGGCCGTTGCCCCAAACGCCCATGCCGTCGTGCTGCTCGACCAAGCCGCATGGCACACCACTGCCAAACTCGGCATCCCGGAGAACATCTTCCTCGTGCCTTTGCCACCCAAGTCCCCGGAGCTCAATCCCGCCGAAAATGTCTGGCAATACCTCCGCCAGAACTGGCTCTCCAATCGTGTCTTCGACTCCTATGAAGCCATCGTCGAGGCCTCTTGCCAAGCCTGGAACAACCTGACCGACCGACCTTGGAAGATCATGTCCATCGGCCTCAGAGCGTGGGCTCGCCAAGTCAATGTTAAGGACGGTTGGTATAAGTTCCCCGAACCGAGGTTATGAACAAAAACAAAATCGTGATATTTTGAAGTAAAATTTCCAATGGTGATCCTAGACCAGATTAGCCCACAAAGTTCTGACAAGTGATCGCATAAAAATGCATCCCGAGGTATTGCAGGGCTAGTTTTTTGTCCGCCCAGTGATCAGGGTGAGGTGATCGCGGCGCTGGCCATTTCATTCTCGGTGTGGCAGTGTGCCGGTCATGGCGACGCTGCCGGTCTCGGATTCGTCCATTGATTTGCGCGCGGTCACGGTGCGTCCGACCTGGGGCGCGCAGGAGCACCGGCGCTGGGACCGGTTGGTGGAGCAGCACCACTACCTGGCGTTCCACGGCGTCATCGGCAAGGGCCTGCGCCATGTCGCGGTGCATGGCGAGACCTGGCTCGCACTGATCGGCTGGCAGCCCGGCGCGTTCAAGCTGGGCGCGCGTGATCGCTGGATCGGGTGGTCGGCCGAGCAGCAGTTCCGGCGTCTGCATCTGATCGCCAACAACTCGCGCTTCGTCATTCTGACGCCTGGCCGAGTGCCGAACCTGGCCTCCCGTGTGCTGGGGCTGAGCCTGCGGCGGCTGTCTGAGGACATCCAGGCGGTGCACGGATATCCGGCTCTTCTGGCGGAGACGTTCGTGGACGTCTCGCGATTTGCCGGCACCTGCTACCGCGCGTCGAACTGGCGCTCTCTGGGGCTGACGCGGGGCTTTGCCCGTGAGCCCGGAGGGGCAGCGCGCTGGCGCCACCACGGTCAGCCCAAGGAGGTCTTCGTGTTCGGACTGACAGACGGCGCCCCCGAGGCGCTGAGCCGTACCGGGATGCCGGCACACTGGAACGCCGAGCAGCACACCGAGCCGATGGCCGCGCCCCGGCTGCGCAGCCTGTTCGAGTGTCTGGGTGAGGTGCCCGAGTACCGCCATGCCCGGGGCAAGCGCTATGCGCTCAACACCATTCTGGTGATCGCCGTCGCCGCCCGGCTTGCCGGATACCGGGGGGTGAACGCGTTCGCCCAGTTCGCCGCCCTGCTCTCCCAGGAGCAGCTCGAGGCGGTGGGTGCGTTCTGGAGCCCTTCCAAACAGCGCTACACCCCGCCCGCGATCACCACCTTCCACAAGACCCTCACCGCCCTGCCGCCAGAGACCCTGGACAACGCGATTAGCCAGTGGACCGGCCAGCATGGCAGCGCGCACGCGCCGGTCGCCATGGACGGAAAGGATCTGCGCGGCGCCTCGAAGCAGACCGAAGACGGGCGCAGGATGATGGTGGCGGCGGTCGAGCACGACACCGGCGTGGTCCTCGGGCAGGTCGAGGTCGACCGCAAGAGCAACGAAATCCCGGCCGTGCGCGAACTCTCCAGCGGCCTCGACCTCACAGGCCGGATCGTCACCATGGACGCGATGCACGCTCAGCACGAGACCGCGCGCTGCCTGCTCGGGCGTCGCGCCGACTACGTGATGAGCGCGGTCAAGGACAACCAGGAGATGATCTTCGAAGACCTCAAGGCGATCGACTTCAGCGATGCGCTCTGGCACGAAACCGTCGACAAGGGCCATGGCCGCATCGAGCGCCGACGCTGCGCCGTCGTCGACCTCTCCGCTGCCGAGTGGGACGGCTACGCCAACCTCCACGGGCGACGCCAGGCCATGCGCATCGAGCGCGAACGCGAGATCCTCAAGACCGGCAAGCGCAGCATCAAGGTGACCTGGAGCCTCACCTCGCTCGGCGCAGAGCGCGCCGGACCCGAGGAGTTGCTCGAACTGGTGCGCAACCACTGGCATATCGAGAACCGCCTGCACTACGTGCGCGACTTCACCTACGACGAAGACCGATGCCGGGCCTACGTGCGTCACCTGCCCAGAAATCTCGCCTGCTTGACCAACGCGGCCATCGCCATCGTGCGCTGCGACGGACGCTTCCGTTATCTGCCCGAGGCCAACCGGCACTATGCCGCCCGGGCGCAGGAGGCCCTCGACGCGATCATGACCGCGCCCATCGCCTGAGACAGCACGCCTCTCCCCCGGACCGGGACGTGCCGCCGAGCGGCGCGGGCGGACCGGTGTGCCTGTCGAATCCGAAAACGCCGTCCGGTGGCTTCGAGCAGTCCCCATGACGTCGTCGAGGCAAGCTCGGGGCTCCCCGAACCCCGTGCACCGAGCACGATCCCACTCATCCCGAACCCTCAACCGCGACTAAAAATTGTTCCTGCGAGGTATTGGATCAGCATCTGATCGCGGAATTTTGGATGAATATTCACGACCGGCCTCCACTACATTGGACGTATTTTTATCGAAATTATAATATAGCGACCCAATTGGAAAAACGGCTGTCACCGGACGCGGTAAATCCATACTTCCCACTCGACCGAAAAAATTCGCCCCGGACACTGCTACTAAACAATGATCGTTTTTGCCGACGATACCTCGTTGACGGTATCGCTTAAACGTCTTCTGTTTTTCATTCAGGGAACCGGTGATTCGCAACTCAACCTCACGGCGTGGTGAGGGTTGGGCAACTCGGTCTTCACGAGGTGTGGAAAAATCAAAATCCGGGACACAATCTACGTTTTCAGGGTTACCGGGTCCAGGTGTTGTCGCTTCGATCCAGATTGTCCGACCTTCCTAAACGATCCGAATGTCGGGACCAGCATCTCGGCAAGCTTTGGGCCGCTAGCAGCGAGGACGGATGTCCTTACCGTCCTTGAGCAACTGTACCGTAAGGTACATTTCCCAAAAGCGGGCGTCCAAATCTCTAGCAAAGTTCTGACGGAAATCGGTATCGGCGTAGGGTGCGTAAACTCGCCATAGCGCTTCAAGTTCTTCTCTAATTTCCCCTTCGACAAGTTTCTGCGCCGATTTAATTACTAACCAGGTTCGGTCGGGATCAACTATGTCTACGTCGAAAAGTGACATGGCACGAATCTCGTTCATTTTTGATGCTCTTGGTGATCGGAGTGCAGCATTGGCGCGGAGTTTGACAATCTAACAAAGGGTCGTTCGCCGCCCCTCAGTCGGCGCGGAAGAAGGATTCCCAATCCTTGTCCTGGCCGGAGGGCAGCGGGGCTTGCGGGTCGGCCATCCAGGCGGCGATGTCGTCGTGGACGAGCGTGGCCTGGAGGTCCCTCAGCAGCATGTGGAATCCTTCCGGGTAGACGGCGACGCGGTGGGGCGCGGTGAGCTGACGCAACATTCGGTAGGTGGGCTCCTTGGGGATGATTTCGTCGTTGGCGCCGTAGAGCACGAGGGTCGGCAGGCTCAACCTGGCGGCCGCGTCGAGGGCCTCGTCCATGAGGGTGACCAGGCCGTAGACGCTGTCGACCCGGGTCTCCTTGATGATCAGCGGATCCTTCGACAAGGCGATCAGCATATCGCGGTTGTCGGAGGGTTTGATCCCGAGGCCACGGCCGCTCACCTTCGCTCCGGGGGCGACGTGGGCCGAGATCCACAGCGTGATCCGGTACAGAGGATTCAACGTCCGCCAACCCCAGACGGCCGGCGCCACCAGGACGACGCCGGCAACCGTCGTATCCGCTTCGCGGGCCATCGTCGTCATCACTACAGCCCCGCCCATGCTGACCCCGACCAGATACAACGGCGTCCCGGGGTGGGCCGCGGCGACGAGTTCGCTCACCGCGCGCAGATCGGCGACGAGGGTATCCGTACCGGCCCAGCGTCCGCGCTCCTTGGTGGCGCCGAAGCCTCTTTGATCGTAGGCGTAGGTTTGGACGCCGGCGTCCGTCCAGGCTCGGGCGGCGCGGTCGAAGGCATATCCGTAATCATTGAATCCGTGGACCGCGACGACGATGACCTTGGGCGCTCCCGGGGGCGACCAGACCCGCAACGGCAGCACCCCTCCGTCGGCGACGACGACGCTGTCGGGCGAGAGTCTCGGGCTCTGCACGTGCGGCCCCGCGGGCACCGTCAAGGGCGTGCAAGCGGCGCCGAGAAGGCCGATGAGCAGTCGAACAATCCTCCCCCTCCGGGGGCCGTTTTACGCGCGACGCCATCCACTTGGTCTCATCATCCCACGGCTGCGGCCGGGGAGATCATCCGCTCCTCATTGTCCGTTCATTGGCTCCGGCCCCCTCCCCCTCCCGGCCACCCATATCAGCAACCTCTCGTGGGTGGCCGGGAGGGGGAGGGGGAAAGACGCAAAAAATGCGCGGCCGCGCGTTTTTGAACCGGCACTAATAATCACTGACGAGCACGCGGTCCGGCGGCGTATGACCGTCGACGAACGTCTTGATGTTGATGATCACTTTCTCGCCCATATCGATGCGTCCCTCGATCGTGGCCGAACTCATGTGCGGCAGCAAGACCACGTTGTCCAAGTTCAACAGGGTCGGATCGATGGCGGGTTCGTGCTCGAAAACGTCCAGCGCGGCGCCGGCGATCTTGCCGGTGCGCAACAGGCGCGTCAGCACGTTTTCATCGATCACCTCGCCGCGCGAGGTGTTGACGATGTAGGTGTGCGGCTGCAACAGAGCCAACCGCCGAGCCGAAAGCAGATGATAGGTGGCCGGGGTGTGGGGACAATTCACCGAGATGATGTCCATGCGGGCGAGCATCTGATCGAGGCTCGGCCAATGGGTCGCTTCGAGACGATTCTCGATCTCCTCGGGGAGACGGCGCCGGTTGTGATAGTGAACCGAAAGGCCGAAGCCGCGAGCCCGCTCGGCGATGGCCTGGCCGATCCGGCCCATGCCGATGATTCCCAGGCGCTTTCCCCAAATCCGGTGACCCAGCATGGTCGTCGGACCCCAACCGTGCCAGTCGCCGCTGCGAACGAGGCGCTCCCCCTCCGCCAGCCGCCGCGGCGCCGCGAGGATCAGCGCCATGGTCATGTCGGCGGTGTCCTGGGTCAGCACTCCGGGGGTATTGGTGACCGTGATCCCGCGTTCCCGCGCCGCGGTAAGGTCGATATTGTCGACCCCGGTCCCAAAATTGGCGACGAGCTTCAGATTCTCGCCCGCCCGCCGCAGAATCTCGGTGCCGATGCGGTCCATGACCGTCGGCACCAGCACCTCGGCCGTCTCGACCGCCGCCGCGAGTTCGTCCTCGCTCAAGGGATGATCATCCTCGTTGAGACGGGCGTCGAACAACTCCATCATACGGGTTTCGATGGCGTCCGGGAGCTTGCGCGTCACGCTGACGATCGGTTTTCTTCGAGTCATGTGTCTATCCCCCGCACCGCGCCGCAGCTTGATGAAACGATCCCTGTTTAGCAAATGTGCCGTGACGAAACAACGCGGCGCCGCGAGGGGTACGATTCCGTTTCTTCCCAGTTATACTGTCGGGGATTGGTCCGGCGTCGGTCGGGCCGTGTCGTGATTTGACGAAAGCGCCGTTTGAAGTGATGCGAATCGCCCTTGTCGTTGTCGCCGTGCTTACCGCCTTTCCGGCGCCGGCCGCGGAAAAATCGAATTTGCCCCGTTTCGCTTCCTTGCGCGCCGGCGAGGTCAACTTGCGCAAAGGACCGGGCAAGGAGTATCCCGTCGAGTGGGTCTACGTTCGCCTCTCGTTGCCGGTCGAGGTGACCGCCGAGTTCGGTCACTGGCGCAAGATACGCGATTCGGAACGGTCCGAGGGCTGGGTCCACAAAACTCTCCTTTCGCGCCAGCGTTCGATCATGGTGGTGGGCGACGAGCGGGAACTCTTTTCTGTACCCAGCCCCCATGCCCAGGTCGTTTTACGGGCCGAGGCCGGGGTGTTGGGCAAACTGCACGCCTGCCAAGAGCACTGGTGCAACGTCGAGATTTCACACACCAGGGGCTGGTTGCCGCGGACCCACCTGTGGGGCGTCCATCCCGGTGAGGTGTTCGAATAAAGAAACCAAACTGGGGACAGTGTACCAATTAATTAGATGATTACGGAATTTTTTCAATAACTTAAGAGAAACACGGCCCCCTTTCCGATTATGTGTCCGCGAACCCGAGAGGTTTGATCGTTCCGGTCCCGCCTAGCCCAGGGCTAGTTTTTTGTCCGCCCAGTGATCAGGGTGAGGTGATCGCGGCGCTGGCCATTTCATTCTCGGTGTGGCAGTGTGCCGGTCATGGCGACGCTGCCGGTCTCGGATTCGTCCATTGATTTGCGCGCGGTCACGGTGCGTCCGACCTGGGGCGCGCAGGAGCACCGGCGCTGGGACCGGTTGGTGGAGCAGCACCACTACCTGGCGTTCCACGGCGTCATCGGCAAGGGCCTGCGCCATGTCGCGGTGCATGGCGAGACCTGGCTCGCACTGATCGGCTGGCAGCCCGGCGCGTTCAAGCTGGGCGCGCGTGATCGCTGGATCGGGTGGTCGGCCGAGCAGCAGTTCCGGCGTCTGCATCTGATCGCCAACAACTCGCGCTTCGTCATTCTGACGCCTGGCCGAGTGCCGAACCTGGCCTCCCGTGTGCTGGGGCTGAGCCTGCGGCGGCTGTCTGAGGACATCCAGGCGGTGCACGGATATCCGGCTCTTCTGGCGGAGACGTTCGTGGACGTCTCGCGATTTGCCGGCACCTGCTACCGCGCGTCGAACTGGCGCTCTCTGGGGCTGACGCGGGGCTTTGCCCGTGAGCCCGGAGGGGCAGCGCGCTGGCGCCACCACGGTCAGCCCAAGGAGGTCTTCGTGTTCGGACTGACAGACGGCGCCCCCGAGG
Source organism: Alphaproteobacteria bacterium (assembly GCA_965218865.1). Classification (GTDB taxonomy): domain Bacteria; phylum Pseudomonadota; class Alphaproteobacteria; order JAAXGF01; family JAAXGF01; genus CBDCME01. Next base: position 3,786 of record CBDCME010000077.1, on the reverse strand, counting down.
CGCTGAGCCGTACCGGGATGCCGGCACACTGGAACGCCGAGCAGCACACCGAGCCGATGGCCGCGCCCCGGCTGCGCAGCCTGTTCGAGTGTCTGGGTGAGGTGCCCGAGTACCGCCATGCCCGGGGCAAGCGCTATGCGCTCAACACCATTCTGGTGATCGCCGTCGCCGCCCGGCTTGCCGGATACCGGGGGGTGAACGCGTTCGCCCAGTTCGCCGCCCTGCTCTCCCAGGAGCAGCTCGAGGCGGTGGGTGCGTTCTGGAGCCCTTCCAAACAGCGCTACACCCCGCCCGCGATCACCACCTTCCACAAGACCCTCACCGCCCTGCCGCCAGAGACCCTGGACAACGCGATTAGCCAGTGGACCGGCCAGCATGGCAGCGCGCACGCGCCGGTCGCCATGGACGGAAAGGATCTGCGCGGCGCCTCGAAGCAGACCGAAGACGGGCGCAGGATGATGGTGGCGGCGGTCGAGCACGACACCGGCGTGGTCCTCGGGCAGGTCGAGGTCGACCGCAAGAGCAACGAAATCCCGGCCGTGCGCGAACTCTCCAGCGGCCTCGACCTCACAGGCCGGATCGTCACCATGGACGCGATGCACGCTCAGCACGAGACCGCGCGCTGCCTGCTCGGGCGTCGCGCCGACTACGTGATGAGCGCGGTCAAGGACAACCAGGAGATGATCTTCGAAGACCTCAAGGCGATCGACTTCAGCGATGCGCTCTGGCACGAAACCGTCGACAAGGGCCATGGCCGCATCGAGCGCCGACGCTGCGCCGTCGTCGACCTCTCCGCTGCCGAGTGGGACGGCTACGCCAACCTCCACGGGCGACGCCAGGCCATGCGCATCGAGCGCGAACGCGAGATCCTCAAGACCGGCAAGCGCAGCATCGAGGTGACCTGGAGCCTCACCTCGCTCGGCGCAGAGCGCGCCGGACCCGAGGAGTTGCTCGAACTGGTGCGCAACCACTGGCATATCGAGAACCGCCTGCACTACGTGCGCGACTTCACCTACGACGAAGACCGATGCCGGGCCTACGTGCGTCACCTGCCCAGAAATCTCGCCTGCTTGACCAACGCGGCCATCGCCATCGTGCGCTGCGACGGACGCTTCCGTTATCTGCCCGAGGCCAACCGGCACTATGCCGCCCGGGCGCAGGAGGCCCTCGACGCGATCATGACCGCGCCCATCGCCTGAGACAGCACGCCTCTCCCCCGGACCGGGACGTGCCGCCGAGCGGCGCGGGCGGACCGGTGTGCCTGTCGAATCCGAAAACGCCGTCCGGTGGCTTCGAGCAGTCCCCATGACGTCGTCGAGGCAAGCTCGGGGCTCCCCGAACCCCGTGCACCGAGCACGATCCCACTCATCCCGAACCCTCAACCGCGACTAAAAATTGTTCCTGCCGCCTAGCCCAACTTCCTTATTCTGCGGGGTAGAATCGTGGTATTTGGTTGAGCTATTTTTTCGTCACTACTTCAGGCTCCCCCCGGTTCGTTTGGGGGCCATGATGCGTTCGGGGATGTCGAGCAGGCGGTAGGTCTCGCAGTGCTCGGGCTCGGGGGTGGAGGCTTGGCGGATGCGCAAGGTCTCGCCGTTGCTCGTGGGCAGGACGACGGTGCAGGTTTGGTGGCTGCTCAGGCTCTCGCGGAGACTCGCCCAGGAGGTGTGAACATCCTGGCAGGGTTTTCTCGATCGCAACCAGGAGGTGATAGGCGAGCACGGCAAGGAAGATGTGGGTGTCCACGCGGCGCTCGATCTGATGGAAGATGGGTCGCACGGCGAGCGGGCTCTTGATGTTTCTAAAGGCGTTTTCGACCCGGGTGAGCAAGGTGTAGGTGTGCCAGACCTCTTCCGGATCGAGGTCCGAGCGATCGGTCTTGAGCAGGTAGCAGCCGTCGAGCGCCTTGGTGCGTCTTTGGGCATCGAGTTGCCTGGTGAGGCGCTTGCTCTCAGGGGTCGATAACGTAGTAGCGGGCGACGCGCGGGTAGCACTCCTTGAGCCGGCCGATGGCCTCGCCGATCTTGAGCGGGTTTTTCAGCCGGCCTTTGGCGATACGCTGGGCCAGGCGGTCGAGATCGGCTTGGAGGCGGGCCTCCTGTTTTTCGCGGATGGCGCGGTCCTTGGCGCTCCGGGCCTCGCTGTGGCAAAGCACGTAGGTTGTCTTGCCCCGGCGCTCGGCCTTGACCGGGGTCTTCTTCTGATGGGGGTTGCGCGGCGAGGTCTGACGCGGGACCTCGACGAAGCCCTCGGCCTCGGCGTATGCGGCGAGCCACTGGTCACGCTCGGGCTGGCGGCTGGCGACGATATAGTGGAGTCCCCGGGCGCGCAGCTCGGCCAGGTTCTCGTCATGGGCCATGCCGCGGTCGACGAGCACGGTCTGGCCCTCCTTGAGGCCGACGCGCTTGGCGAGTCGGTCGAGCATGGCGCCGAGGGTGGATCTATCCTGGACGCTCAAGACTTCATGGGCGAGGGGGAAGCCCTCGCGGCCAAGCACGAGAGCGAGGAGGACCTGTTTGCAGTCGCCCCGCTTGTCGCGTGAATAGCCGCGCTTGGCCTTGGCGAGCGCCTGGCCCTCGAAGTAGGTCGAGGACAGATCGTAGAGGTAGATGCCGGCGTCGAGATTGAAGAGCGAGCGCTCGCGCGCGGCCAGGGCCGCCTCGATGGCGGCGCGCTGCGGGTAGAGTTTGTCCATGTTAGCGTAGAGGGGATCCTCGCTGATCTGCTCGAGATCGAGGCCGAGGATGTCGTCAAGTGCACTGGTGCGGAACCAACCCGGCATGGCGTGCTCGGACGCCGGCGCGACGAGGCGGTTGAGGACCATGGCGCAGGTGAGTTGCCCGCTCGTCGAGGCCGAGCTCGGAGAGGATGTCGTCGAGACCCAAGCGGCGCCATAATTGATAGCCGACGTGCACGGGCCCGGCCGCGCGGTGACGCTCGGTGGTCACGCGCGCGGGATCGAGGGCGATCGTCTCGGCTTTGCCGCGCCGCGCCGCTGGCGCGCTCTCGCCTTGGCGACGATCTCGGCGACTTCGGGATCGGACGTGTCTTCAAGCAGCTCGCCCTGGCCCGCGAGGGCGTCTTCGATCTTATGGGCAAGCTTGAGCCACTCGGCGCGCGGCCGCGGTGAGAGGTCCCCGAGCGAGCAGACGGTCTTCTGGCGCGGACCCTTAGGCGTCCTGACCGATTCGACGAGGACATAGTTGGTGTAGGTCTTGTCCTTGTAGCGACGGCTCGCCCTGCGCCAGTACATGCGCCACTACATACATCCGTATCTCCTAAAACACAAGCAGAACCAAACACGAATTATCCACTACAAACACAGAAGCGTGGCCCCACCCATTGATTTTGCTGGCCTTTTCCGACCCCGCTCCCCGAAAAACCACCCCATTACCGAAAATCTCCCAATTCTCCAAGGAAGTTGGGTTAAGTGGTCGAACACAGCAGGGTCGGGAGGATCGACTCCCGGCCCCGCCACGCCACCCATCGGAGTGTCAGCAGACGCTGGACTTATTCGCAAGTGGAGTAACAGTCACCCAAGACAATATTGCAGTTTTCAAAACATCTCTGGCTTATATACACGTCTTTCACCTCTCCGCAGGGTTAATTACATCCCCGAAGATTGTTTGACACAGACGAGCACATTTTTTTCCGGCTTCCGTGGTATATGTCGGCATTGTTGGCGGAGGCTGCTGAACACAGCCAGTTAGCAACAGAATGAACACGATCACTCTCCATGTCATAGGCCACCGTACTCTCATAAACCCGTGAAATACAAGTACGCTC
>CBDCME010000076.1:0-246338 GCA_965218865.1 Alphaproteobacteria bacterium | reverse complement strand
AGGGGTGCCGCCCCATAAGCGCTAACTTGATTGCCGAGCATTTGTCACCGTACGTTACCGTACGCGCGCTGTCGCGGGGGCCTTGAGCGTGAACGAAGACTGTTATTCGGCGTGGCTATTCGACGCCGATAGGCGTGTTAAGCCGTTGACTCTCTTTGATACTAGAGGGTCAAAATTCGACGCCAAATAACAGAGTCCAACGCGTGTTAAGAATAACAGCTCAGAGACTGTTGCGTTAGAGGCTGAATTTTCCGCTTGCGGTTTTTACCGAGGTTTGCGCGTGGACCGGCGTTGTGAGCGCGAATACCCCGGATGCGTTCCGTTCCAGAACCCGCCGGGTTGGGATATTCTGGACGGATTCCCCCTCAGGCGCCCGCAAGCTTGATGCGATTTGCCGCTTTCAGCAGGTTCATGGCCGTGCCCCTGAAGGTCAGTTCGGCTTCAACCTTCCCGCGTGTCATGTAGCGGGAGCGGGGCCCGCGGAAGAGGCGCTTGAGCGTCCCAAAGCCCTGCTCAACGATCCAGTGTCGCTTCGCGACCAGCTTGTTGAAAGTCTTCTGCCAGAAGGTCAGCAGGTGACGTCTGGAACATGATCCCAGACTTGAGCCGTCCATAGGTCTCTTGTAAACCTTCATGACGTTCAGGCAGCATCACGGAGATGTTCCCGGCAGACAATAAGCGCCTTGATCTTCAGGTCGTGACCGCTGCCGAACCAGACGCGCTCAAGACGAGCCTCGCAAGACGCTTCTCGCGACTCTCGGTAGTCCTCGTCCCGCGTGATGGCGTTGTACAGAGCCCACAGCGTGTTCTTTGTCTCGGGCGGTGTAAGGTCGGCGTCATCAAGGATATGCCTGATCCGGCCCCACCGTTCCGGCTCCAGTCCGTGCTTCTTCTGGCGTTTGGTGCTGGGGAACAGCAATTCAAGAATCTCGTCTGTGCGGTCCGCAGTCAGCGACTTCAGCGCCATCCTGCCGAACAGCGTTTTAGCCTGCTTGAACGCCTTCTCGATTATTCGCTTGATCTCCTCTGCCTGAGCGGTTGCAAGATGCCGGGTGATGTTTCGCGTGTGGCGCACCGAAATTGCCCCCGAGCCGCCCTTCATCGCGAAGTTGAGCGTGTTCTGGCAGACCACGCGGATGGGGGTGAAGCGGATGGAAACCGAACCGCTCCCATCGTGGCTGTTGGACAGGAGCAGGTAGCGGTCGATGACGTCGCCCTTTCCGATCACGAGCTGATCCTTCAGCCTGATCATCACCCAAACCCGTTCACCGTTGCCAAGCGCCCCCGCAGTGTGAAACTGGGCGTAGTTTCCGTCGATGAACGGCTCGAAAAACTTGAACGCCTCGGCATTCTGGAGCGGTTCGTATCCCGAACGGACCATCCCGAGCGCCACCGCACCCTGTTCCTTCCCAACGGGGTTCCGCATGATCAGGTACCTGTCGTGAGTGCCACGCTTCCCGTTGACGATCCTTGCTCCCGGAGCCGGTTCCTTTGTGACCTCCCAATCGAGCCCCGCCGCCCGGCACATCTCATTTGCGGTCGCCGTCTCCGCTACAGCTTCGCCGAGCCCATGCCAAGGCGCCTCGCCTACGAACGCCATCCGGCCGCCGAAGAGATTATGCGCCATATCCGGTTCCTCCCGATGTCTCGACCGACTTGATCAGCTGGTCGTCTCCAGCCCCTCGCACACAAAACTCATCACGGCGAGCGTTCTCCCCTGAGCTTTCCTCTCCCTGGCGCTGCCGTCAAGATCAACCCGGTCGTTATCATCTACTCGGTCAGGAGTCTCTGAACCAGAGGCTTATGCTAGTGTCGCCGAGGAAACAAGCGTCACGGTGGCCGACGGTACGACACTCGGCGAATTCACCCACGCCGCATACGCGAAGGTTGCATGCCGTGTCCCTGTCCTCGCGCTGACAGCAAGACAGTGCGCCATAGCCGGGCCAAGGCGCCTGCAGATAGAAGTCGCGCCCTCCCGCTCCACCGTACAGCAGGAATTCTGGAGGCCCAGCGGGATTTCGGAGAACATTTCTGGCGAACAGCCCTCCGGGGTCCCCGAATACTTCGTCGCCCGGTTGAATCAGGGCAACGGCTTTCGGCATTTGCCCGTTCGACAGATAGAGCGCCTGAAACGCGGCTCTGCCATCCGCGCAAAGGTAGAGAAGGCTGAAGCGGGACGGGCCGTGAGCAGGCGGGGAATCCGGACAGCGTTCGAACACGGACCACGTGCAAAACGGCGGCTTGATGAGGGTCTGCCAGATACGCCTTCCCCGTTCATCTTCCGCCGGATACTCGGGGCGCCAGCCGTCCGGGGTCAATTCCAGTTCGGTTACCGGTCGGCTGCCAACGCGTTCGTAACCACGAAACCCCGGTTCTTGCAGCTCGGTTTCGAGCTCTTCCCGGTCACGGCTGAAGTCGACGTAGATGAAGCTCAAGATGCATCCCGCGAGATAGGCGACGGGGTCACCGTCGAAGGAGGCTGCCGGATAGTACAGTGAGTCGCGCAGGATATCGTGGAGCGGAAATGGTTCGGTGTTCATCGTGTCGGCGGAAATTTGAGCCAGCCACTCCGGGATGTCCGACGATGGCGGTAGCGCTACAGGCATGATCCGGCCCTCTTTGCATGGGGTTATTCGTTCGTTCCCACCAAATTGGAGTTTACAACCTGGTTCGATTGTGCTCAATGCCCGGAGCCTCACCCGTTCCGCACGACGAGGTTGGCGATACCGGATGTCATGAACACTACCAGGCCGCGCCCGGCGCCTGTCATCTCGAGGTAGGCGTGGACCTGGGCGCGGTAATGCTCGACGGTTTCCGGCGCGGGGGTCGACGTCGCTCTTCCAGTCGATCACCACCTCCGGCTTGCCGTCAGCGCCGAAGGCGATGGCGTCGACGATGCCCGCCGCCGCCTCTTCGTGCGGGTCCGCATCGGTCGACGCATAGACCGTAAACTCCGGCAGGAGCCTCGGCCTGAGCGCGGCGACTTCGGGGAGCGAGAGCGCGCGGACCACGCAGCCGGCGAGTTCGGCCGGGACCAGACCCTGTGCGGGATCCTCCATCACGGGCCGGCCCAGGGTGCTGACAAGGATTTCGGCGCGGGCGACAAGATCGGGCATCGTTTCCACCGTCTCGCCGGTAAGAACTTCCTCGATCAGCTTGTGCAGGATGAGGCCTCGCTCGCGCCCACCCTGGACCGCGGCCAGAGCAAGGCCATCGGCCGGCGCGCCGTCGCCGTCGGTGGCGAGGAGGGTGGGCGCTTCCTCCGCCTGCACGGGCTGGGTGGGGCCCTCGTCCCGGCTCGGAGCCCGCCAGACGATGGTGCGCGTACGCTCCGCGATCGCGGCCGCCTCGGCGGCGAATGCCGCTCGCGTTTGCCGGTTCCTCGTGTCGGGCTCGGCGACGCCGACCTCGGGAGGGAGATGGTCCAGATCGAGTGCGGGAAGCTTGGGCAATGCCAGATCGACGACGGAGAGCCAGGCCGAGGCGGCGGCATCGACATCGAGCCGGGGCAGAACCAGGAGTTCACGCGCCCGCGTGGCGGCGACGTACCAGAGGCGCACGCGTTCGCGGTCGAGTTCGGCCTTCTCGTCATCGCGGGCCGTCTCGTATCCGGTGGGCTCAACGCCGAACACGCGGCAGTAGAAGCGCCCGCTGACGCGGTCGGTCACGGCGCTCTCCGGCGCCATCACCCGTGTCATCGTGTTGATGGGCACGACGATGGGCCACTCCAGACCCTTGGCGGCGTGCATGGTGTATAGCGCCACCGCGTCTTCCTGCGCGTCGGGCCGGCCTTCCACGGCGCGGGCCTCGTCGCTCCAGGCAGCCGTCATCGCCTCGGCGAAGGCGCGCAAGCCCCGCACCGCATAGGCCCGGCTGAAGCTGAGATAGAGATCGACATTGGCCAATGCGCGCTCGGCCTGACCACGATGACGCCGCAGCAGGATGGGCCGGACGCGCAGCACGTCGACGGCCTGGGACAGAAGCGCATGCGGCGTAGTCGCGTTCACCCTGCGTTGCAGCGCCTGAAGCTTCTCCATGATGTCCCTCGCGAGAGGGTTCTCGATGGCTTCCGGGGCGACACCCAGATCGAGGCGCGGCAGCTCGTCGGGGGCATCCTCCGGGCGCGGCAGCGCCCAGACGATGTCGAGCAGCCCCTCCTCGGTGAGTCCCACCAGCGGCCCGCGCATTAGCGCGCCGAGCGCAAGCGTGTCGCGCCGGTCGGCCAGCACGCGGGTGACGGCGATGAGATCCTGAATCTCCTGGCGCCGGTAGAGGCCCTTGCCGGCCTGGGTGGCGACGGGGATGCGGCGCGCTTCCAGCGCCTCCTCGTAGCGCCAGAGCTCGCTCCCGGTCGGCGCCAGCAAGGCGATGTCGCCGGCACGGCACGGGCGCCGCTCGCCGTTCGCGGGGTCGCGGATCGGCTCGCTGCCGATGAGGCGCGCGCACAACCCGGCGACGGCCTCGGCCTCGCCGTCCCGCTGCCGCGCGGCCGAAGCCTTGCCGTCTTCGTCGGACACTTCGATATACAGGGCGGCGACCGACGGTCCTTCTTCACGTGCCGGCTGGAAGGGATCGAGGGCCTGGAAGCCGGGCTGGCCGTTCTCTTCGGAGAGCGCGGTTTCGAAGCGCCGATTCACGTAGTCCATGATCGGCGCGCAGGAACGGAAGTTGGTGGTGATCGAGAGTACGGCGTCTACCCCCTGCGCGCGGAACGCCTCGCGGGCGCGGACGTAAGCCGCTATGTCGGCGCCGCGGAAACGGTAGATGGCCTGCTTGGGATCGCCCACGAGAAAGAGAGCGCCCGGGCGCAGCGCGAAGGCCGTCCAGTCGCCTGCGTCTACGTGTTCCGGCGGCTCTCCGCAGAGTCGCCAGAATATCTCGGTCTGGAGCGGGTCGGTGTCCTGGAATTCGTCGACGAGGACGTGGCGAAAGCGTTCCGCGAGTGCGCGGCGGACCTCGTCGTGGTCGCGCAGAAGATCGCGCGCCGAGAATATCAGGTCGTCGAAGTCGAGCAGCGCGGCGGCGCGCTTGTACTCGCGGAAGCGGTTCATGACGGGCTCGGCCAGGGGCACGAGACCGGCGAGCACATGGGTGGCGACGGCCTGGTAAAACCCCGTCCATGCCGCGCGGCAAAGAGCGTAGCGGGCGCCGGCCGCATCGTTCAGCCGGTCGGCATCGGCCTGTGCGAGCCCCGCCTTGCGAATTACCGCTCGCCACTTCCCCTTCTTGCGGTACGCGTAGAACCGGCCCGATCCGCTGAGAAGGTCCTCATGCGGGATCATGACCAGCAACCGGACGAGCCGGGCGGCTGTATCGCCCGGCAGCGCAGCCTCGATGTCCCCGGCCAGCGTCTCGAAGTGGCCGGCGATCATGGCGGTCTCCGGCTCCTCGACTTCAGCTTCGTCCAGGAATGCAGCGAAGCCGTCCGCGGCCTCACGGAACGCAGTCGCGAGGAAGGCCAGATCCTGCAGCTCGTAGGGGGCGAACTCCCGGTGGCGGCGGAGATGATCGAGGACGGTGCGGATCAGCGCGACGGTCGCGTCGGGATCGTGCAGCACCAGCTCCGCGAGCAGGCCGCCGGTCTCGCCGGCCAGCTCCTTCCGAAGCCAGGCATCCACGATCTCGGCGAAGGCGAGCTCCGCCCGGTCGCGGTCCACGACGGACGCGCCGGGGTCGATATCGGCTTCGACCGGATAGGGCGCGATGAGGCGCTGGCAGAAGCCGTGGATGGTCGAACAGGTCATCTCGTCGAGCCCCGAGTCGGCCTCGGCGAGGTTGCCGCGCTGCTCGTCCGAGAGGCCGTCCGGAAGGGTGGCGCGAAGCTCCACCGGGATGTCGCCGGCCGCGAGCGCGCTCACGAAGGCGCGCACGCGGATCAGCAGCTCGCTCGCCGCGAACTCCGTGAACGTTACGGCGGCGATCGCCCGGGGCTCGGCGCCGCCTGCCAGCAGCATGGCGACGCGGCCCGACATGACCGCGGTCTTGCCCGATCCCGCCCCGGCCTCCACCAGGAAGGAGCGGCCGTGGACCGCGACCGCCTGCGTTCGGGCGGCATTGTCGGTGAGTGTCAATCGCCGGCCCGCCATCACGGGGCGTCCCACACACGGGTTGCATCCCCGAGGCGCTCGTTGGCGGCGTCCTCCTTCCGCACGCGGTAGACGGCGGCGGCGTTGGCCGGGAGCGCGAAGGCGAGATCGTCGCGGTCCCCGCCCGTGTCTCTGCCCATCACCGCGCCGCCGGATGCGAGACTCGCTCGCGCGGCTTGCAGATGTCCGATGAGGGTGCGGAGCGCGGCGTCGGGGTCGTCGAGCCGCAGGTCCCGATCCTCGCGCGTATAGAGGAGCGACGCAGCGATGGACACGCGGTTGCCGAGCAGCGCCCTCACGGCGAAGGCGTAAAGGCAGCGCTGAAGCTCCTTGCCGCCGTCGAGGACGATGTCGTTCCTCGGCGCGCGTCCGGTCTTGTAGTCGCGCACCAGCGCGTGGCGGCCGTCTGTAGAGATATCCAGCCGGTCTATGTATCCCGCGATCCGAAACCCCGTATCCGGAATCTCGACCGGCGCCTCGGCGTCCCAGGGAATCGCCCCATCGGTCTTGGGTTCCGACCCGCCGAACGCAACCTCGCCATGGGCACGCGCGCCGGCAAGGTCCTGGTCGCGGAAGGCCAGCGCCAGGCAACCCAGCTCGCGCACCTCACCGAGAGTGCGGCGCCAGATCACGGGCGGGGGCACGGCCTGGTCGGCTTCCCAGGATGCAGCGATCTCGGCGGCGGCGGAGTCCACGGCGGCGGCGATCCGCTTTTGCGAAGCGCCGGCAAGGCCGCGGCCCGCCTCCAGCACCCGAAGCGCGCGGTCGAGGGTCTGGTGAACGAGCTCGCCCATGGCGAGCGCGTCGAGCACCAGGGGTTCCTCCCCGCTGTCGGGCTCGCGCCAGCGCAGCCCGTAGCGCCAGACGAATCCCAACGGGTTGCGCAGGAGCAGGCGCAGCGAGCTCGCCGACTGGGTGCGCTTGAGAATTGCGAGGATCGCGGGATGATCGGGCCGGACGGCGCCGTCATGCGGCGTGATCTCCGGGCGGAACCAGTCAAACCAGCAGTCGGATGCTGCGTGCGCCTGGGGCAGGCCGTGGAACTCCTCCGGCCGCGCCATGAGCCGGTCGGTCTCGCTGAACGCGTGCGCGGGCACGCGGTTGCGCGGCACGTAGGTGTCGGCGGCCGCGAACCGGAGAAGAAGGGTGCTGCGGCCCAGCAGGCGGCCCTCCTCGTCGCGCCTGGCGCGGGAGAGTGCGACCTCGCTCTCCGTCGTCGCCAGGATGGTCGCGAAGTCGCGGCGGTCGGCGGCGGCGACGGGCAGCGGATCGAGTTCCGCCGCCGGCACGATGTGATCGGAGATCAGGCGGTCATCCACCATCGCGCGGGGCCAGCGCGCGGAGTTGAGGCCGAGCAGACGGACGAAGCGCCGGGGAGATGCCGCGAGCGCGCTCGCTGGCATCCAGCACGCCGAGACGCAGGGATCGATGCCGTCGTCCAGCCTGAGCGTCTCCAGGGTGAGGTCGAGCGATGCGGCCGGGCCGGCGGCGAGCGCCCGCCGCCAGATCGCACGCGCCTGGCCGCGCAGCAGGGTCTCGCCCGCCTCTGCGGCGGCCTCGACGCCCCTGGACAGCATGTCCACGATGGCAGCGAGCGCCGGGCCGTGGTCGATTCCGTCCGGCCAGTCGGCGGCGGCAAACCCGTCGATCAGGCGGGTCCAGGCCCCCGGCGACGAGAGCGGCGAGCCGGCCGGCAGGATGCGCGTCCAGCCCTCCGGCAAGTCGGCGAAGGGGCCGGGCCGGGCCCTCAGCAGCGTGTTCAGCCTGCGTATCCGCGTCTGGGAGAGGCCGCGCAGCAAGATGTCGGCCAGCGCCGCCGCTGCCTGCCCTTCGCGGCCCGCCATGACCTTGACGCCGTGCACGAAGTGCAGGTCGATACTGGCGTCGGCGCGTAGCGCGAACAGGTGGTCGTCATACTCGGCGGTCGCGGTAGAGGCGATGGCGATGTCGGCGGGCTCCGCCCTGCCGGACGCGAGGAGCTCGCGCGCCCAGCGCATGGCCTCGACCGCCTCGTGATAGGCCGTGGCCGCGCTGACGACGGAGATCTCCGGCGACCGCGCCGCGTCCCGCACGATGTGGATCGCTTCACCGTCGAGCCAGTCAGGGACCGGCCGGGGGCCCGCGTTCCAGCGCACCGGCACACACCCGGCGACCGCGTGCAGCAGCGGGCGCCAGACCGGCGAGAGCTCGGTGATGCCGACGATCTCGATGGGCCCGAAGAGCGCAGATGCATGATCCAGACGGGCGCACCCGGCAGCCACGAGGTCGGCGGGCCGCATCATCGACGGCGGCAGCTCGTCCAGGACCGCGTGCTCAAGGCTGGCAATGGACCGGAGGCGCGGATGCTCGCCGGCACGGCCCTCAAGGTTGAGACCGGCCCGCCAGGCCTTGCGCAGGGTGTCGGCGACAGCGCCCACCATGCCGGGCAGCGTTTTGATCGCGTCGAGCTCGCCCAGCGCCGTCTCCGGCAGGACGGCTGCGATGGCCACCCTGAGCGTATCGTCGTCCACGGGCCGCGCCAGGCCGCCCGCGAGCCGCGCCGCGAGCTGCTCGAAGGTCATGACCTGAAGCCCGTGCCGCCGCTTCCGGGCCGCCTCCAGCCGCAGCTCCCGCATCTTCAGCCGGCTGTGGGCTACGACCGTGCGGCGCGGCGATTCCCCGATATTCATGTCACATGTCCCGGTCGCGGCAGGTCCAAGGTGGCGGCACCTCCAACTGACTGGCAATTCCTCACCGCACAAGTCTGCGTGGTCACGGTCAGGTCTCGCGGAAGACGATCAGCTCCCTGGGGTTGAGGACGAGTTTGCTCTTCCCGTTTGCGCTGACATGGAGATCTTCCAGCCTGATGCGCCGCATTCCACCGTAGCCCGGGGGAGCCGAGTCGAAGACGATCAGCCTCTTCTTTCGCTTGACGAAACAGAGCCAGTGGGCGTCCGGCTTCTCCATGCCGACGATTCCGCAGATGACTTTGTCGCGAGAAAACACTTTGTGAAGCTGCTTCCGGAATTTCTTCCCGGGGCGCGGGAGATTCCTGCGGAAGGGATGGTCGTCGATCGCGACCGGATACCCGCGGTCCGTTTTCCTGTACGCTCTCTTGTGGGGAATTAAGCACGACGTTGCAAAAGCCCGATTGAGGGTGACAACCATCGCTCCTGAAACCCAACAAACTTGGGAAACTGTCACCCTGCCAATGCTGACACACCCCGCCTCAAAAGCCTAACACTAGTTCCGCAACCACGAACGAGTACCCGCTAAGTCGGGTCGCTCGCTGAATACAATAGCTCAACTCTATCTCGGGTTGTGGGGTAGCTCCCCACGCCAGGGTGAACAGGCGGGACACTCACTCTACTCGTGCGTGGTTGCAACGGCCCGGCACCAGCCGGGCTGGGAATCTGGACATGGAGGAAAGACCATGAAGACGCGGATTGTGCTGTCTGCCGTGTGCGCTTGGCTTCTGGTTTCGTGCGGAGGCGCAAAACACGGGTTTGATGCCGGACCTTCACCAACCGCCGCGGGGCGGAACTCGAAGCGCACTACGTTGCGCTGCTCCGCAGGCTAGGCGAGCAGCGGGGCATACTCGGCCAGATCTTCGCCAAGGCGCAGAACAAGATCACCGATCCGGCCAAGCTTTATCGGCTGATCGACATGGTGGACGGCACGGACTGGGTGGTGCTCGGAGCGGACGTGAAGGGCGACATCTACGAGGGGTTGCTGGAGCGCAACGCCGAGGACACCAAGTCCGGCGCTGGACAGTACTTCACGCCCCGCGCTTTGATCCGCGCGATGGTGGCGTGCGCTGCCCTTTAGCTACAACTCTTGTCTGGACGTAATCTCTGGTAAAGGGGGCTTGTGCTGTCCATCCTCAACAAGTGCTCATAGGTCTGGGCCTTGACTGCAAGACGGATGTAGCCTTCCCATATTTTCTTGTGTCCGGGCGGCCTGTCGTGTTTTCGGTTCAGGTAGCCGCCGAGCATCGCCATCACCGGTCCGTCGCGAGATCTGCAAGCGCCATGATCTCGACATCGGAGAACAGGACTTCGGCAGGCAGTTCCGGTGTCTCGCGCCCCATCAGCACCATCGCCGCCAGCCGCCATGCGATCACCGTCTTGATGGTCACCGCACGCTCGATCCGGTCACCGGTCTGGTGGCCGAGATACTCGGCCTTGCAGCCGTATTTCAGGATCCGGTGCCAGTCCTCGATGCGCCAGCGAAGCCGGTACCAGTCGAGCACGCGCTCTGCGTCCTTGCGGGTCTCCACCGCCAGGCTGGTCAGAAGGATCCATTCCAGCGGCCGGCTCCCGTCGGCCGGGGCCGTCTCCTCCAGCACGTGCACGGCTGAAAGCCGGACCGGTGCGGCGTCCTTGAACGCCTTTGTCTTCGCCGGCGGCGGCAGTTCGAAAATCTTCCAGCGTAGCGCCACGTCCGCAACCCGCGCCGCTCGTCCCGCCTTCGCTGACGGTCCCGTGCCGAAGCGCGGGCCACATGGATCTCCAGACGCACCTGCACCGGGGCCGAGCGCAGGCTGTCGAACAGTTTCGGCATGTCCTCGCCGAGCGCACGGTTGGTCTTGGCACGCACCAGCAACTCGACGCTGCCGAGCCGCTTCCGCTCCATAAACAGGGTGAAAAAGTCCGCTTCGCGGTCCATTACCGACACCATCCGCACATCCTTGAGCGCAGACGACATCTCCGCACAGTCGCGAAGACCGCGCAGCCAGCGCGCCGACTTGCGGTCCGCTGCGGGCTTGTTTCTCTCCGCCCGCGCGTCGGGAGCGTCGTACTCGATCCGCGGGACGCCCAGCGGAACCCCGTCCGCCGCAACCGCAAGCGTCGTGTGCATGTGCAGCCCGAGCGTGCCGGATGAGCCCTTGTTCTTGCCGATGATCCCCAGGCCCCGGCAGCCCGGATGCGTCGCAAAGTTGAGGTCGGTCCCGTCCTGAACAAGCAGAACCGTTTGCTGTCCGGTCATCCGGCGAAGCGTGCGCACCCGGTGCGGCGCGAGGATGTTCTCGGGCGTCACCTCGGATTCCGGCGGATGCTCGATCATCCGGTAGTAGCCGGCGACCGCCGCCTCGTCCTTCTGCGCCGCAGAGGTGAAGGCGGCCCCCGGATCATCCGCCATGACGGCGGCGCTCTTGACAAGCCGCTTGCTCAAGCGCATGTCCCCCAATGGCGCGTTGCCGAATTCGTTCTCCGCCCAGCATGTCCGATCCAGTGCGGCCCCGCAAGCGAGCGGCGCAGGCCGCCGGGGCGCCGCTCCGAGACCGCGCCGCCAGTTCTTCGCCAGCGGCCGCAGCCAGATCGACTTCGTCGGCGCCGCCGCCCCGGACGCTGCGAACCGGCCACGTCCCGCGGTTAGCCCGACCCGGGTCCAGTTGGCAGCCGCCAGCGACGTCCCGGAATGCTCTGCCGGATCAACAAAGGTCTCGACCAGGAGGGGGCGATGGCCGTAGCGCGCTTCGAAGTCTCCACCCAGCCGGCGCAGACACATCCCCAGCGCCTTCGAGGCGAGGTTCGCGCAACGGACATCAGGCCGGACCAGAAACCGGCTGAGCCCGGTCACCAGGCGCAGGTTCCGGGACCGGCCCTCGTCGTCCCAGCCTATCCAGTTGTCCCGCGCCTTCAGCTTGAGCGCCGGGGCCGCAAACCCGGCCGCGCCAAGCCAGCCGTGCGCCGAGCCGATCAGGTAGCGGATCTGGCAGCCGGCGTGGAACGCGGCGCCACGGGGATGCTCCCGGGCCATGAGTTCGTTCCAGACCCGCCTGTGCAAATCATCCTCCACGAGCACCAGAACCAGGCCCTCGACCAGACCGGCGCGGCTGGGAACCCCCTCTGGCGGCGAAACCGGATGACCGAGGCCGACCGGATGGCCGCGCAGGCCGCGACGCCGCCCGGCCGGAAGCGTGATCCGGCCCGCCCTTTCGAGCGCGCCGAGTGCGGTATTGCAACTGGCCACACGCAATCGGCCGCGGGCGTCGCGGAAGCCGAATTCCTCGCACACACGACGTCCGGCTGCGGCGCGGCTGAGAAACGCCTCAGAGGAGAGAATACGCCGCAACCGGGCCGCGTGCCCGGGAAGTTCAAGCGTGGCACGGATCGGGTCAAGCGCGTACATGACGCAGTAACTATCCGGGCTGCGGCATCACGTTCAGTGAAAAGTCGTGTGGAATAGGCAGGCCGCGAGTGCGCCCGGAACCGGGCAAGACTATCGCCGACCCGGCCTGCGGAACCGGCGGGTTCTTCCTAGCCGCCCACGACTTCCTGACCGACCTGCGGAGTTACGCACTCGACAGGGACCAGAAGGCGTTCCTGAAGCACGCGACGTTCCATGGCAACGAGATCGTGGCGGGGACGCGTAGGCTGTGCCTGATGAATCTGCTGCTGCACGGGATCGGAGAGATGACGGGCGAGACGGCGATCTCACCCGCCGACGCCCTGATCTCCCCACCGTCGGAGACATTCGACTACGTCCTTGCCAATCCGCCATTCGGCAAGAAGAGCTCGATGAGCTTCACCAACGCCGAGGGCGAGCAGGAGACCGACGACCTGACCTACAACCGGCAGGACTTCTGGGCGACGGCGTCGAACAAGCAGCTCAACTTCGTCCAGCACATCCGGACCATGCTGAAGACGACCGGGCGCGCGGCCGTCGTGGTACCGGATAACGTGCTATTCGAGGGCGGCGCGGGCGAGACGATCCGACGGAAACTGCTTCACACCACCGACCTGCACACGATCCTGCGGCTGCCGACTGGCATCTTCTACGCCCAGGGATGAAGGCGAATGTCATCTTTTTCGACAACCGCCCGACCAGCCCTGATCCGCAGACGTCGAAGGTCTGGTACTACGACTACCGCACCAACGTGCATCACACGCTCAAGCAGAAGCCGCTGACCTATGACCGAAGCGCCGGAAGTGCTGCGCGATGGTCGCGACGGTCGATGCGGACAAGTGCATCCGCCACGCCTTCCCATGGCTACGTCACGTCTTCGCTGACGGCGCCTGTTCCGGACCCAAACTCGAAGCGGCGTTGAAGCGGATCGGTCGATGGACCCTGGAGATCGTCAAACGCCACGATGTCGCGCGAGGGTTCGAGGTCCTGCCGCGCCGATGGGTGGTGGAACGCACCCTGGCATGGCTAAACCGCAACCGGCGGCTGGCCAAAGACTTCGAGACCCTGATCACGACCGCCCAGGCCTAGCCCGCATCACTCACCAACTCGACGGAGTCGATTGAACTGGCAGCCTGAGGCCCGTTTGCTGCCTTGTCAAAGAGCGGCGGTCCCGTAAACGGTTGGATGCACGCCGAGATTGAGGCGTTTTAGCGCTCGGCGGGATCGGAAACGGGAATTTGGCACGGTGGTGGCAGCGGCGGGCTGTCCTGGGGGCGCGTGTGGTCCCCGGCGAGGGTGCGCGTGGGTCGGACCGCGACAGAGCGCAACCGCGGCGGCCGTGAACACGTCCCGGTAGGGATAGATCAAGGAGAACGACAGCCAGACTTTGCGCGCGGTGATCCGAACCCGGGCGGTGATCTTGAGCAGTTTCACCCGAAGGGTTCCGCATTGCGCCTTGGCCCAGCGTGCGCCTGCCAGGCCCAGGCACCGCAGTCCGTGCATGAGGACATAGGCGAAGGACGCAAAATACAGTCTCAGTTGGTTGGCGCGCAGCGTCGCCGTGCTGGTGCGGTCGGCGAACAGATCGAGTTGGCGCTCCTTGATGCGATTTTCCATGTCGCCGCGGGCGCAATACAGTTTCTCGTAGAGCCGTTGCGATCCGGCGACCTCGCGGCCTGGTCACCACGAAGCGCGGGTTGGACCCCTTCGCCAGATGCTCCGCCTTGGCCACCACCCGGCGCGCGCGACTCCAGGATTTCCGGGTCCGGTAGCGAAACTCCCGGAACCGCCGTGATGGCGCGCTCGTCGCCACATGGCGGCTGTGGGACTAGGGCCTTCCCGATCCGCCCCACCAGGCGCTCGTTGCGAGCCAGACCGAGAACGTAGTCCACGTCGTTGCCCTCGCACCAACGCATGATCGGTTCTCGACAAAATCCGGCATCGCCCCGAACCACCACGCGCACTTTGGGCCAGCGCTTGCGAATCCGACCCACGATCCGGGTCAACTCCTCGACGCTGCCGGCACTGGCGTCTTGGTTCGACGGCCGCAGCCGGGCACCCGGGAAGGGAAGCTGTGGAACGAGTTCGTCGCCCGCTACCATTACCTCGGCTACAAGACCCTGGTCGGCGCCCAGATGCGCTACGCCGTCCACGACCGCAACGGCTGGCCGCTCGCCATGCTCGGCTTCTCCACCGCGGCGTGGAAGCTCGCCCCGCGCGACAACTTCATCGGATGGACGCCGCAACTGCGAGAGAAGAACCTGCCGCTGGTGCTCGACAATCCGAGGTTCCTCATCCTGCCCTGGATCACGATCCCCAACCTCGGCTCGCATATCCTTGCCATCGTCCGCCGCCGTCTGCCCGGGGACTGGACCGAGCGATACAACACCACGCCGGTGCTCATCGAGACGCTCGTCCAGACCCCGCGCTACACCGGGGCCGTCTACCGGGCCTCCGGTTGGATCCATGTCGGGACTACTCAGGGTCGAGGACGATACGACACGCATATGAAACGTGTCCCAGGAATGTTCAAAAGTCCGGGGTGGTAGTCTTGCATCGGGGTTTGGGACGGGAGCATGGGGGAATCATCGAATGAGGTGTGGTTCGCTGGTGGCGGTGGCGGGCGACGGCGGCTTGGTGGGGGAGGTTTCGTGTTCCGGCGGTCCCTCGGTTCCCACGCGACTGGTTCGAGGCCGTCGGCGGGCGCAAGGGTTGCGTGGCATGGCCATGGGCGGCGCCGCGGGCTGGGGGATGTATCCGCCTAGGCGCTTCAGGCGGTCAGCACGGCGTCCAAGGCATCCTGCGGGCGGGCGGCGTAGTGGCGGTTGGCGGGAGGAATGTAGCGGAACTGGCCCATGACGCGCACGATGGAGATGGCGGCGTTGCTCAACGCCGCCAGGTTGCGCGCCGCGGCTCGGCAGCGGTCCTCGTCGTAGCTGAAGTCGCGGACGTAGTGGAGCCGGTTTTCCACTTCCCAGTGGCTGCGGACGAGGCGACCGATCTCGTCGGGGCCGGCCTGGTTGGCGCCGAGCGAGGTGAGGCAGTAGGCCACCTCGCGGGTGGTCTCCCCGGTTTTGAGGACGGTGCGCTCGCGCTCGACGCGCGCCGCCTGCCTGCGTCCGTAGAGGTCGCACAGCCCGTTCCATTGGTCCGCGTCGAGGTCGACCGCCGCGCAGCGGCGGACTTCCAGGCGGCCATGGGCCTTGTCGACGGCCTCCGCGCCCCATCGCGCCCGGCTCCAGTCGATCGCCGCGAGGTTGTCGTGGATGGTCGGAGGGTTGCCTTTCACAGCCGTGATTGCATACTGGGCGCCGCAGTCCTCGATCAGGCAGCGCGCCGTTTCCTGCTGGGCGTGCAGGGCGTCGAGGGTGACGACGCGCCCGGCCAGGCCCAGTTGTCGGGACAGCGCGCGCGCCGCCGGAATCTCGCCGCGCTTTTCGCCGACCTGGACCTGCCCCAAGATCAGGCCACTGCCGTGCTCGACCGCGGCCACCATCATCCGCTTCCCGTCCGCAACCCGTTTCGAGGCGCCGCGCACATTCTTGCCGTCCATGGCCACCCCGGATCGGCCGCCGTGCTGCCGGCCCCAAGCGCGCAACGCCTCGTCCAGCGTGTCCGCCGGCAGTTCCGAGAGGATGTAATGAAAGGTCGAGGCCGCCGGCACGGTGTAGCGTCGACGGGTCGGGCTGAAGAACCCGCCCACCCCCTCGCGCTGCTCGCCGTCCAGGCGGGTCGCGAACTCGCCGAAGGCGGCCACGCCGCGATAGCCGGCCAACCGCGCCGCGATCATGATCGTCAGGTAGCAGGCAAGACTGTAGCGTCGACCCCGCGCCTTGCGGAAGTCGGGCATCGCCTCAAGAAAATCGCGCAGAGCGCGCAGTCCGGGCGCCGGCATCGGCGCCGCTTTGGCGGCAAGCCCCCATTCGGCCGGCTCCCGCTCACCCCGGAGCGCCTCCCGGGCGCCAGCCGTCAACTCGCGCACATGCACCTCCTTCGGCTGCCCGTTCTCGCGCCAGCTCGCCGCGCCGCCCGGCAAGCGCGTGAACCCGCGCATCACCCCCAGCATCCGCCAGTTCGACGCCCGGTAGCAGGTGCCAGCGAACCGCGACGGGTCCACGAACGTTTCCGCGACAAGAACCGGACGGCCGTGCGCCGCGCGCATGTCCCGCGATAGCCGCCGCAGGCTCAAGCCCAGCACCCGGGAGGCCAGGTTGCGCACCTCCCCTTTGCCAATCAGCACCACGAAGCGGCTGTTGTTGGCGATCAGCCCCAAGCGCCGGAACTGCCGTTCCGGCGGCCAGCCGATCCACCGGTCCCGCGCCCCGACCTTGAACGCGCCCGCCGTCCAGCCCACCAGCGCCACCCAGGTCGACCCGTGAACCGCAACATGGCGCAACGACTGGCCAAACAGACCGTGAAACGGAAGATAGTGGAATTCGGAAACCAGGCCGTCCCAGCGGCGACGTTCGTCCGCGTCCCGCACCGGACGCACCGCCACCTCGCTCAGCACAATACCCTCTGGGAAACTTTCTCGACCCGCCATGGCTCAACAACTTTGCCACAACGACTTTTGAATCGCCAGCCCAACAACCAACAGCCGCCAACTACGCTTCCAAGTCAAACTTCAAGACTTTTGATTAGCCCTGAAACGTGCCGAACCGAAAAGGGACGTCTGGCTCCGCCCCCTCCGAAGAGACTGGAAGCGAACCCTCAACCGTTAGAAAATCCCCCGACTACCGAACGGATACCTCTTCTGAGAGGGGCTGGAGCCAGACGTCCTTCCTAAGGCTTGTCGTAATGCTTGTGCCAATCGTAGCGCGCCCCTGGCCCTGCGTGATCGCTTTATTCGAGCATCTTCCGCCCTAGAACAGGTACTTGAGGTTCAGGCTGGCGCCAAACATTTCGATGTCGTCCACCTTGATGTCGTATACCACCGTCTCCCCGCCGTCCAAGCGAAGGTTGGACGGATGGCTGCGCAGTTGGTCCCATTCATCCTTGTCCTTGAAGGAATCGAACCTGACCCAGCGCCCCTTGACCCCCAGCAGCAGCGATTCGGTGATCGCGTAGTCCATGCCCAACAGCACCTGGAAGCCGAACAGGGTATCCCTGAGATCGTGGCTTTCGGTAGTGGTCGTGCCGGCTAGCCTGGCCCGGATTGCATCCCGGTTGGGTAGGTCCTCTCCAGTTGTAATCCTTGCCGAGTCTATGTTACGCGCGAATACGCCGCTGTATTCCATCCTGGTAGATCCCAGGCCCACGCCGAACCCGACATAAGGCGTGAACCGGCTGTTGTTCGCGAAGTCCATATAGGCGTTGGCAAACAGGTTGTGCGAACTCAGATCGCCGATCCGCTCTTCCGCCCTTACGAGTTCCTGGTCGAGCTTGTCTTGAATATCCCCGCCGCCGCTAAGGAGCGTGGAAACCTGGTCATAGCCGGTGTCCCGGTAAAAGTATTCCAGTTCGACCCGGAAACGGGAGTCCGCGACGTAGTACCCGACCGCCGTTCCGAACAAGACGCCGTCATCAGCCTTGAAGTCATTGTCCCACACGCTTGCCGCACCGCGGTCCGGGCCGGTACAGTTGGGAGCACTACCGCCAAGTGTGCCCTCGACTTCTCTATATCTTGGATTGATGTACTCGTCACAGACACTAGCCCGGTCCGTGTCATGCCCGGCCGTATCCAGCGATCGCCCAAAGTTCATCCCCAAATCGCCGCTGACGTAGAACCCTTCCGACCGCGCCGGCCCTACCAACCAGATAACGAAAACCGATGCCAATAACGCGGATGAGAGAAGTTTTTTCATGCCTCGACTCCTTGAGACCGGCCTTTTTGTGTTGTTCGGCGCAAAGGCTCACCGCCGGTTGGGGTGCCAGCCCGCCGATATCTCTTGCTTCCAAGGGGTGACAGTACCACACCGAATGACGCGACGACACGGGAAAGCACACGGTTTCAGGAACAATTTTTAGTCGCGGTTGAGGGTTCGGGATGAGTGGGATCGTGCTCGGTGCACGGGGTTCGGGGAGCCCCGAGCTTGCCTCGACGACGTCATGGGGACTGCTCGAAGCCACCGGACGGCGTTTTCGGATTCGACAGGCACACCGGTCCGCCCGCGCCGCTCGGCGGCACGTCCCGGTCCGGGGGAGAGGCGTGCTGTCTCAGGCGATGGGCGCGGTCATGATCGCGTCGAGGGCCTCCTGCGCCCGGGCGGCATAGTGCCGGTTGGCCTCGGGCAGATAACGGAAGCGTCCGTCGCAGCGCACGATGGCGATGGCCGCGTTGGTCAAGCAGGCGAGATTTCTGGGCAGGTGACGCACGTAGGCCCGGCATCGGTCTTCGTCGTAGGTGAAGTCGCGCACGTAGTGCAGGCGGTTCTCGATATGCCAGTGGTTGCGCACCAGTTCGAGCAACTCCTCGGGTCCGGCGCGCTCTGCGCCGAGCGAGGTGAGGCTCCAGGTCACCTCGATGCTGCGCTTGCCGGTCTTGAGGATCTCGCGTTCGCGCTCGATGCGCATGGCCTGGCGTCGCCCGTGGAGGTTGGCGTAGCCGTCCCACTCGGCAGCGGAGAGGTCGACGACGGCGCAGCGTCGGCGCTCGATGCGGCCATGGCCCTTGTCGACGGTTTCGTGCCAGAGCGCATCGCTGAAGTCGATCGCCTTGAGGTCTTCGAAGATCATCTCCTGGTTGTCCTTGACCGCGCTCATCACGTAGTCGGCGCGACGCCCGAGCAGGCAGCGCGCGGTCTCGTGCTGAGCGTGCATCGCGTCCATGGTGACGATCCGGCCTGTGAGGTCGAGGCCGCTGGAGAGTTCGCGCACGGCCGGGATTTCGTTGCTCTTGCGGTCGACCTCGACCTGCCCGAGGACCACGCCGGTGTCGTGCTCGACCGCCGCCACCATCATCCTGCGCCCGTCTTCGGTCTGCTTCGAGGCGCCGCGCAGATCCTTTCCGTCCATGGCGACCGGCGCGTGCGCGCTGCCATGCTGGCCGGTCCACTGGCTAATCGCGTTGTCCAGGGTCTCTGGCGGCAGGGCGGTGAGGGTCTTGTGGAAGGTGGTGATCGCGGGCGGGGTGTAGCGCTGTTTGGAAGGGCTCCAGAACGCACCCACCGCCTCGAGCTGCTCCTGGGAGAGCAGGGCGGCGAACTGGGCGAACGCGTTCACCCCCCGGTATCCGGCAAGCCGGGCGGCGACGGCGATCACCAGAATGGTGTTGAGCGCATAGCGCTTGCCCCGGGCATGGCGGTACTCGGGCACCTCACCCAGACACTCGAACAGGCTGCGCAGCCGGGGCGCGGCCATCGGCTCGGTGTGCTGCTCGGCGTTCCAGTGTGCCGGCATCCCGGTACGGCTCAGCGCCTCGGGGGCGCCGTCTGTCAGTCCGAACACGAAGACCTCCTTGGGCTGACCGTGGTGGCGCCAGCGCGCTGCCCCTCCGGGCTCACGGGCAAAGCCCCGCGTCAGCCCCAGAGAGCGCCAGTTCGACGCGCGGTAGCAGGTGCCGGCAAATCGCGAGACGTCCACGAACGTCTCCGCCAGAAGAGCCGGATATCCGTGCACCGCCTGGATGTCCTCAGACAGCCGCCGCAGGCTCAGCCCCAGCACACGGGAGGCCAGGTTCGGCACTCGGCCAGGCGTCAGAATGACGAAGCGCGAGTTGTTGGCGATCAGATGCAGACGCCGGAACTGCTGCTCGGCCGACCACCCGATCCAGCGATCACGCGCGCCCAGCTTGAACGCGCCGGGCTGCCAGCCGATCAGTGCGAGCCAGGTCTCGCCATGCACCGCGACATGGCGCAGGCCCTTGCCGATGACGCCGTGGAACGCCAGGTAGTGGTGCTGCTCCACCAACCGGTCCCCGCGCCGGTGCTCCTGCGCGCCCCAGGTCGGACGCACCGTGACCGCGCGCAAATCAATGGACGAATCCGAGACCGGCAGCGTCGCCATGACCGGCACACTGCCACACCGAGAATGAAATGGCCAGCGCCGCGATCACCTCACCCTGATCACTGGGCGGACAAAAAACTAGCCCTGCACACGGTTTTCTACCATCGGTTCCACATTGTCTGGATCACCAAGTACCGATACAAGGTGCTGCGCGGCGAGCTGCGGGAGCGGGTGCGGATCATCATTCGCCAAGTTTGTGCCGAACTCGGCGTAACCATCATCAAAGGTATCCTGTCGAACGATCATATCCACATGTTCGTGTCGATCCCGCCGCATCTGTCAATCAGCGATTTCATGCGCCGGGTCAAAGGACGCTCATCGCGGAAAATCCAACAGGAATTCCCCAAAATCCGCGAGCGGTACCGGGGGCAGCGGTTCTGGGCCAGAGGCTATTTCAGCACAACAAGCGGTAACGTCACTGACGACATCATACTTCAGTATATCGAGAGCCATTCAACAAAACCTACCGGCATCAGCCGGTAGTCGTTTAGTGTTATTCGGCGCGGTTATTCGGCACCGATTGGCGTGCCAACCCATTGACGTTGTGTGATTCCGAGGGGTCAGAATTGGGCGCGGACTAACACCCCGCGTTCGAGACCGGACAGAGCGCCCTATGCCGCGACATCGGCCGCCGCCTTCGGCGCGGTCTCCCATTCCGGCTCCGCATCCTTCAGCGTTTCGATCAGATCGGCGATCCGCTGAGCGGGCTCACGAAGCTGCCCGATGCTCCAGTCGGCGGCGTAGCCCTCGGTCACGTCCGAGGGCCGGGCATGATTGACCAGCCGCTTGGTCAGCGAGCGCGGCAGCATCAGATCGCGCTCAGCCACCGTGATGAAGCAGTTGCGGAAGCCGTGGAACCAGAACTTCGCCCCGCCCGCCCGCGTGATCGCAGCGTATTGATGGGAGAGCACTTCGATATGCCCCGACTTGCTCGCCGCCGAGGGGAACACCCAGCCCGCCCCGCCGGTCTCCACCTGCCGCCGCTCGAGGATGGCCTCCAGCTGCCGGGTGATCGGCAGTTCCAAGGGCACCTTGGTCTTGGTATGGGGAATGTGCAGCACGCGCCGGGCCACGTCCACGCTCTCCCAGTTCAGCGTCAGGATCTCGCCCTGGCGCATGCCGCTGTACATCCCGGCCCAGAAGATGTCGCGCGTCGCCGGGTCGGTCACCGCCGCCTCAATGCCGCGCCGCCAGCAGGGCAGGACCTCGGCCGGCGAGGATATCCGCCGCCGCACCACCGGGTTGAACCGCCCGCCCGCCGCCAGCCACAGATCGACCGGATTGCGCAGCCCCGCGTGATCGACGCAGGGCCGGCGGTAGACCGAGCGCAGCAGCGAGATCGCCTGATTGGCCAGCGCCCAGCCGTGGTTCTCTGTGAGCAGGATGAAACGCTCCTCGACCTCGCCCCGTTCGATCGAATCGAGCGGCCGTGACAGCCAGTCCGCCAGATAATGCTCGATGGCGCGGCGGTAGGCCATGCCGGTGCGTTTGGCATGCCTAGGCTTGGCCTTCATGTAATCGCGGAACGCCTCTGTCAGCGTCGGCATGCGCCGCGCCTGCGCGCGCTCGCCCGCCGGATCCTCGCCGTCGGCCACCTTCCCGAGCGTCTTTTTCGCCAGACGCCGCGCCTCGTCGGGCGTGACCCGCCCGTAGCGGCCGATGACGACGCGCTTGTTGGGCGCTCTGCGCCCACCATCGCCGGCACGGTAGTTGACGAGAAAGGACTTGAGCCCCGAGGGCTCAGGGCTAGTTTTTTGTCCGCCCAGTGATCAGGGTGAGGTGATCGCGGCGCTGGCCATTTCATTCTCGGTGTGGCAGTGTGCCGGTCATGGCGACGCTGCCGGTCTCGGATTCGCCCATTGATTTGCGCGCGGTCACGGTGCGTCCGACCTGGGGCGCGCAGGAGCACCGGCGCGGGGACCGGTTGGTGGAGCAGCACCACTACCTGGCGTTCCACGGCGTCATCGGCAAGGGCCTGCGCCATGTCGCGGTGCATGGCGAGACCTGGCTCGCACTGATCGGCTGGCAGCCCGGCGCGTTCAAGCTGGGCGCGCGTGATCGCTGGATCGGGTGGTCGGCCGAGCAGCAGTTCCGGCGTCTGCATCTGATCGCCAACAACTCGCGCTTCGTCATTCTGACGCCTGGCCGAGTGCCGAACCTGGCCTCCCGTGTGCTGGGGCTGAGCCTGCGGCGGCTGTCTGAGGACATCCAGGCGGTGCACGGATATCCGGCTCTTCTGGCGGAGACGTTCGTGGACGTCTCGCGATTTGCCGGCACCTGCTACCGCGCGTCGAACTGGCGCTCTCTGGGGCTGACGCGGGGCTTTGCCCGTGAGCCCGGAGGGGCAGCGCGCTGGCGCCACCACGGTCAGCCCAAGGAGGTCTTCGTGTTCGGACTGACAGACGGCGCCCCCGAGGCGCTGAGCCGTACCGGGATGCCGGCACACTGGAACGCCGAGCAGCACACCGAGCCGATGGCCGCGCCCCGGCTGCGCAGCCTGTTCGAGTGTCTGGGTGAGGTGCCCGAGTACCGCCATGCCCGGGGCAAGCGCTATGCGCTCAACACCATTCTGGTGATCGCCGTCGCCGCCCGGCTTGCCGGATACCGGGGGGTGAACGCGTTCGCCCAGTTCGCCGCCCTGCTCTCCCAGGAGCAGCTCGAGGCGGTGGGTGCGTTCTGGAGCCCTTCCAAACAGCGCTACACCCCGCCCGCGATCACCACCTTCCACAAGACCCTCACCGCCCTGCCGCCAGAGACCCTGGACAACGCGATTAGCCAGTGGACCGGCCAGCATGGCAGCGCGCACGCGCCGGTCGCCATGGACGGAAAGGATCTGCGCGGCGCCTCGAAGCAGACCGAAGACGGGCGCAGGATGATGGTGGCGGCGGTCGAGCACGACACCGGCGTGGTCCTCGGGCAGGTCGAGGTCGACCGCAAGAGCAACGAAATCCCGGCCGTGCGCGAACTCTCCAGCGGCCTCGACCTCACAGGCCGGATCGTCACCATGGACGCGATGCACGCTCAGCACGAGACCGCGCGCTGCCTGCTCGGGCGTCGCGCCGACTACGTGATGAGCGCGGTCAAGGACAACCAGGAGATGATCTTCGAAGACCTCAAGGCGATCGACTTCAGCGATGCGCTCTGGCACGAAACCGTCGACAAGGGCCATGGCCGCATCGAGCGCCGACGCTGCGCCGTCGTCGACCTCTCCGCTGCCGAGTGGGACGGCTACGCCAACCTCCACGGGCGACGCCAGGCCATGCGCATCGAGCGCGAACGCGAGATCCTCAAGACCGGCAAGCGCAGCATCGAGGTGACCTGGAGCCTCACCTCGCTCGGCGCAGAGCGCGCCGGACCCGAGGAGTTGCTCGAACTGGTGCGCAACCACTGGCATATCGAGAACCGCCTGCACTACGTGCGCGACTTCACCTACGACGAAGACCGATGCCGGGCCTACGTGCGTCACCTGCCCAGAAATCTCGCCTGCTTGACCAACGCGGCCATCGCCATCGTGCGCTGCGACGGACGCTTCCGTTATCTGCCCGAGGCCAACCGGCACTATGCCGCCCGGGCGCAGGAGGCCCTCGACGCGATCATGACCGCGCCCATCGCCTGAGACAGCACGCCTCTCCCCCGGACCGGGACGTGCCGCCGAGCGGCGCGGGCGGACCGGTGTGCCTGTCGAATCCGAAAACGCCGTCCGGTGGCTTCGAGCAGTCCCCATGACGTCGTCGAGGCAAGCTCGGGGCTCCCCGAACCCCGTGCACCGAGCACGATCCCACTCATCCCGAACCCTCAACCGCGACTAAAAATTGTTCCTGCCCGAGGGCTGGACGCGGACCCCGAAGCCCATCAGCTTGTCGTCCCAGGCGATGTAGGGCTTCTCGGCCGGCGCGAGCGCGTCAACGTTGCGCTTGTTCAGGGTCAGGCTGAGCCGCGCGGTGCGTTTTCCGGTGGGTGTGTTCATGGCGCCCAGGCTCGCATCCCGACCCCGGTCTGTCAACACATGACTCAACACATGAAATACAATCCGGGCGTATTCTTGTCGTCCCCTGTCGTGAATATTTTCCAAAAATATCCGTAACAGAATGATATTGCGTAGCTATTCGCGCCCACGCGTATTCAGGCGCATTCCTGTCGTGTGAGCAAGGACTATGTGGCCTATTGACTGGGGAGCGCTTTCAGCGGGAGACAATGGACTCGATATTGAGAGAACAATCCGAGCCGCTCATAAGGCCACCGCCTACTCCACCTCTTCCAGCCAAATTCAGCCTTCGCCTTGGGATAAATTCTCTTCCTCAGGTCTTGCGGGCTTATGGATGTCTTTGTCATCCCGTCCCTGCCTCCCTTGTGGTCAGAGAAACGTCAACAGCAGGGCGCCTTCGCTCCGCGGGCATTACCCCGCCTCAGCGCTATTACACGCCCATCCGCCACCCTCTCGTCTTCGACCCATTTCCCGGTGCTGCCGGTTATAGGGCCTACCTTGCTCCGGCGATTTCCCACCGGGACGAGGAGGGCTTCTCCAGTTGCTCGGTCTGTCCTTGTCATCGTGCCACCGCTACCACCCCGCCGAAGTAGATCGGTCGTATCAATCAGCTTTCGACCGTCCATGCTGCCTTCGCCCCACGGGCGTGGGCTCGGCCTTCGGAATACACTTTCGAGGCCACCTGCGCGTTCACTTGCGTTGCGGCCCGATGACGCGCCGCCTCCCCATGGGAGACCTTGTCGATAAGCTTCAGAAATTCGGTTTCCCTCCTCCCTTGTATGAAACTCCACCAGACTGTTAGCCGAAGAGTTATGCACAATGGTTGGGTTATACCAACCGCCCCAGAGTTTGACTCGCGCAAAGGTTTACACGCTAGGTTTTGTGTGATTCAAGGTTGTTGGCAACAAGGGAGTGTGTTCAATGCCAACGATTCCTTTGCGAAACGACTTTGATGCTGAAAGAGTCCGTGTTCTTGCGGCACGGAGCGATGATGGGAACCAGGCGCGACGGCTTTTGTCGATGGCGGCCATCTACGATGGGATGGATCGAGCGTGCGCGGCGGGTATTGGCGGCATGGATCGGCAGACGTTGCGGGACTGGGTTCACCGGTTCAACGCGGGAGGTCCGGCCGGTCTGATCGACCGCAAGCCGAACGGGGCGTTGCGTCGGTTGACGCCGTCGCAAATGGCGGCGCTTTCGCGGGCTATCGAGGCCGGTCCCGATCCCGAACGGGATGGGGTCGTGCGCTGGCGCTGCATCGATCTCAAGCAACTGATCCGAACGCGCTTCGGCGTGGACTATCACGAGCGGAGCGTCGGCAAGCTGCTGGCCGCGCTCGGGTTCTCGCATATTTCCGCGCGCCCGCGCCACGTCGGCCAGGATGCGCGGGCACAGGAGGAATTTAAAAAAAGTTTTCCCGAACACTTGGCGAAAATCGTAGCGGCACAGCCACCGGACACGCCCATCGAGGTTTGGTTTCAAGATGAAATGCGCGTCGGCCAGAAGAACAGCCTGGTGCGCCAGTGGGCCCCAAAGGGATCGCGCCCGCGCCAGGTCAAGGACCTACGGACCTCTTCGGCGTATCTCTTCGGCACCATCTGCCCCGAGCGCGGTGAGGGCGCGGCGCTGGTCATGCCGCGCGCCAATACTGAAGCCATGGACCTGCATCTCGAGGAAATCAGCCGGGCCGTTGCCCCAAACGCCCATGCCGTCGTGCTGCTCGACCAAGCCGCATGGCACACCACTGCCAAACTCGGCATCCCGGAGAACATCTCCCTCGTGCCTTTGCCACCCAAGTCCCCGGAGCTCAATCCCGCCGAAAATGTCTGGCAATACCTCCGCCAGAACTGGCTCTCCAATCGTGTCTTCGACTCCTATGAAGCCATCGTCGAGGCCTCTTGCCAAGCTTGGAACAACCTGACCGACCAACCTTGGAAGATCATGTCCATCGGCCTCAGAGCGTGGGCTCGCACAAGTCAATGTTAAGGGCGGTTGGTATTAGTCGATTTTGGGGATAAATACCGCTTTATTGACGGTCACGACCAAGTGGATGCTGACTGGGCTTCGGAAGCATTGGACTGCTGTCTTGCTGTCGTTGAACGACAAGGCAGTGCGGGGAAGGCTGCTGCTTTCCTCGCCGGGGAGGGGCCGGGCCGTACAATCCTCCAAGGACAAAGATCCGTCAGGGAGCTTGGTCGGCAGGAACAATTTTTAGTCGCGGCTGAGTGCGCGGGATGAGTGAGATCGCGCACGCTGCAGGTGTTTCGGGGGAGCCCCGAGCGTGCCTTGACGACGTCATCGGAACTGCTCAAAGCCGCCAGACGGCGTTTTCGGCTTCGACGAACATAGTGGTCCCCCTGCGCCGCTCAGCGGCACGTCCCTGTGCGGCGGTGAGGCGCGGTGTATCAGGCGACGGGGGCGATCATGATTGCGTCAGGGCCTCTTGGGCGCGGGCGGCGTAGTGCCGGTTGGCCTCGGGCAGGTAGCGGAAGCGGCCGGAGCAGCGCACGATGGCGATGGCCGCGTTGCCCAAGCAGGCGAGATTGCGCGGCAGATGACGCACGTACGACCGGCAGTGGTCTTCGTCGTAGGTGAAGTCGCGCACATAGTGGAGCCGGTTCTCGATGTGCCAGTGGTTGCGCACCAGGGCGAGCAGCTCCTCGGGCCCGGCGCGCTCGGCGCTGAGCGAAGTGAGGCTCCAGGTCACCTCGATGCTGCGCTGGCCGGTCTTGAGGATCTCGCGCTCGCGTTCGATGCGCATCGCCTGGCGGCGACCGTGGAGATTGGCGTAGCCGTCCCATTCGGCAGCGGAGAGGTCGACGACGGCGCACCGGCGACGCTCGATGCGGCCATGGCCCTTGTCGACGGTTTCATGCCAAGCCGCATCGCTGAAGTCGATCGCCTTGAGGTCTTCGAGGATGGTCTCCTGGTTGTCCTTGACGGCGCTGATCACGTAGTCGGCACGGCGCCCAGGCAGGCAGCGCGCGGTCTCGTGTTGCGCATGCATGGCATCGAGGGTGACGATCCGGCCTGTGAGGTCGAGACCGCCGGAGAGTTCGCGCACGGCCGGGATTTCGTTGCTCTTGGAGTCGACCTCGATCTGCCCGAGGACGACGCCGGTATCATGCTTCACCGCCGCGACCATCATCCTGCGCCCATCCTCGGTCTGCTTCGAGGCGCCGCGCAGGTCTTTTCCGTCCATGGCGACGGGCGCGTGCGCGCTGCCATGCTGGCCGGTCCACTGGCCGATGGCGTTGTCCAGGGCCTCTGGCGGCAGGGCGGCAAGGACGTTGTGGAAGGTGGTGATCGCGGGCGGGGTGTAGCGCTGCTTGGACGGGCTCCAGAAGGCGCCCACCGCCTCGAGCTGCTCCTGGGAGAGCAAAGCGGCGAACTGGGCGAATGCGTTCACCCCCCGGTATCCGGCAAGCCGGGCGGCGACGGCAAGTGTCAGAATGGTGTTGAGCGGATAGCGCTTGCCCCGGGCATGGCGGTACTCGGGCACCTCGCCCAGACACTCGAACAGGCTGCGCAGCCGGGGCGCGGCCATCGGCTCGGTGTGTTGCTCGGCGTTCCAGTTTGCCGGCATCTCGGCCCGGCTCAGCGCCTCGGCGGCACCGTCTGTCAGTTCGAACACGAAGACCTCCTTGGGCTGGCCGTGGTGACGCCAGCGCGCCGCCCCTCCGGGCTCGCGGGCAAAGCCGCGCGTCAGCCCCAGCGAGCGCCAGTTGGCCGCGCGGTAGCAGGTGCCTGCGAAGCGCGAGACATCCACGAACGTCTCCGCCAGAAGAGCCGGGTATCCGTGCGCCGCCTGCATGTCCTGCGACAGCCGACGCAGGCTCAGCCCCAGCACACGGGAGGCCAGGTTCGGCACTCGGCCAGGCGTCAGGATGACGAAGCGCGAGTTGTCGGCGATCAGATGCAGGCGCCCGAACTGCTGCTCCGCCGACCAGCCGATCCAGCGATCCCGCGCGCCCAGCTTGAACGCGCCAGGCTGCCAGCCGATCAGCGCGAGCCAGGTCTCGCCGTGCACCGCGACATGGCGCAGGCCCTTGCCGATGACGCCGTGGAACGCCAGGTAGTGGTGCTCCTCCACCAGCCGGTCCCAGCGCCGGTGCTCCCGCGCGCCCCAGGTAGGGCGCACCGTGACCTCACGCAGATCAATGGACGAATCCAGAGCCGGCAGCGTCACCATGACTGGCACACTGCCACATCGAGAACTAAATGGCCAGCACCAAAATCAGATCACGCTGCTCGCCAAGCGGACAAAAAACTAGCCCTGGCTTGGTCGGTTCCTCCCTTGTTTGTCCCGCTGCGTTCTGAACGGATGCGTGGGTGCAAGACCCGAATTGAATTGCAAGGACAGGAGCCACGGGACATGAACCAAGAAAAAGTAGTCGCCGGAATCGATGTCGGTAAGGAAAACGTCGATGTCCACATCACCCCTTCGGGCGAGGCACGGCAATTCCGAAACGACACCGGCGGCCGTCGTGGGCTGCGTAAATTTCTCCACAGGGCGGGCGTCGAACTCGTCGTTATCGAGGCCACGAGGGCGCTATCACAGGGAGCTGCACCAAGGTCTCCATGACGCCAGCCTGCGGGTCGCGGTGATCGGCCCTCTGCAGGCGAGGCGCTTCGCCCAGGCTCTCGGCCAACTGGCGAAGACCGACCCGATCGATGCGGCAATGCTGGCGCGTTTCGGCCAGGTGATGGATCCGGACGCCACAGTGCCGCGTAGCGCCGCTCAATTCCGCCTCAACGATCTGGCAAGAGGGCGCGCCCAGCTGATCAGGATCAGAACCAGCCTCGTCAACGCCAGCAAGGAATACCAGGCGCCAGAGGCAGCCGAGGCCATCCAACGAACCATCGACAATATCAATCGAGAGATCTGTCGGCTTGAGGAGGCGACCCGCGCCGCCATCGCGGACGACCCCGACCGTGCGCGCCGCGACCAAATCCTGCGCTCCGTCCCCGGCATCGGGCCGGTCAGCGCCACCATACTCTGCGCCGAAATGCCAGAACTCGGAACCCTCGGCCGACGCCAGGCCGCCTCCCTCATCGGGTTCGCCCCGTTCCCCGACGACAGCGGAAAGAGAGCCGGAATCCGTTACATCAGAGGAGGACGCATCGTGCCTCGAAACGCCCTGTACATGGCTGCGATGACAGCCACCAAGCATAACTCCGACATGAACCGGCTCTACCAGCGCTTGGTGGAAAAAAGCAAGCCGCACAAGGTCGCGTTGGTTGCCGTAATGCGCAAGATGATCATTCTCGCCAATGTTCTTCTGCGCGATGATCGCAAGTGGTCGGCCCTCGCCCCCGCACAGATCGGCGGATAATCAAACCTGTGGACAAATCAGTGACGATTTCCGGATGAACTGCAAAAAAAACACATCATCATCTCATTTCCCTCTCTGCCAACCTCACTGAGACACCGGCCCCCCTTGGAATTACTGTAGGGCGGTGGAGGTGAACACCAATGACCGCAGAGAGAGAATCGATGACATTGCAAGAGATGGACGCTCCGGCCCTGGGGGTCGAGGAGCGTCGCGACGAGGCCCCCGGGGCCGGAGCCAGCCACGCGCGGCCAACGCC
Organism: Alphaproteobacteria bacterium; assembly: GCA_965218865.1. Lineage (GTDB taxonomy): Bacteria > Pseudomonadota > Alphaproteobacteria > JAAXGF01 > JAAXGF01 > CBDCME01. Next base: position 216,620 of record CBDCME010000076.1, on the reverse strand, counting down.
GGACCCGGAGGTCGTGGCCAAGCCGAAGAGGCGCAAGTTCACCGCGCAGTATCGACTGCGGATTCTGGAGGAGGCAGAGAGCTGCACGCAGCCCGGCGAGGTGGGCCGGCTGCTTCGCCGCGAGGGGCTGTACAGCTCCCATCTGACGGAATGGCGCAGGGCGCGGCGTGAGGGGTCGCTTCAAGGCCTGACCCCGAGCAAACGCGGTCGGAAGCCCGCCGAGCGCAACCCCCTCAGCGCGAAGGTGCACGAGCTCGAGGCGAAAGTGGCTCGGCTGGAGAAGGAGCTGCACACCGCCCATACGATCCTGGACGTCCAGGGAAAAGTTGCCGGGCTGCTGGGATTCAGCCTCGAACACGGGAAGGACTGCTGATGGCCGTCCAGCCGCTCGCATCGCAGGTCGGCGTGGCGCCGGCGTGCCGAGCGCTGGGGGTGCCACGGGCTTCCTTCTACCGTCGTCAGAGGCCCGCTCCCGGGCATCAGCAGCCCCGTCCTACGCCCGCCCGGGCCCTGTGTGCGTCCGAACGCGCGCACGTCCTCGACGTGCTCGCCAGCCCGCGCTTCGTCGACCGGTCACCGGCCGAGGTCGTCGCGACGCTGCTCGATGAAGGCCAGTATCTGTGCGCCGAGCGCACGATGTACCGGATCCTGGCCGCGAACCAGCCGGTGCGAGAGCGGCGCAATCAGCGCAGTCATCCCTGCTACACCAAGCCCGAGCTGGTGGCCACGGGCCCCAACCAGACCTGGTCCCGGGATATCACCCGGCTCCGGGGGCCCAAACGCTGGACGTCCTTCTACCTCTATGTCTTGCTCGACATCTTCAGCCGCTGCGTCGTGGGCTGGATGGTTGCCGATCGGGAGAACGCCGCGCTCGCCGCGACGCTGATCGAGGAGACCTGTCTCAAGCAAGGCATCGAGCCCCAGGTGCTCACCCTGCATTCGGACCGCGGCGCGCCGATGACCAGCAAGTGCACCGCCCAACTCCTCGCCGACCTCGGGGTCACCCGCTCTCTGAGCCGCCCCCAGGTCAGCGATGACAACCCGTTCTCCGAAGCGCAGTTCAAGACCCTGAAGTATCACCCCGGCTTCCCTGGGCGCTTCGAAGACATTACCGCCGCCATCGCCTTCTGCCGGTCGTTCTTCCCCTGGTACAACACCGAGCACCGCCATGCCGGGATCGCGATGCTCACCCCCGATGATGTCCATCATCACCGAGTACCGGATGTGCTGGCTCAGCGCGGACGTACCCTGCAAGCCGCCTGGGCCCTTCACCCCGAACGCTTCGTCCACGGCACCCCGAAACCCGCCCCGCTTCCCGAAGCCGTCTGGATCAACCCACCCGCCACTTCCACAACAGGAGAAACGAGTCAGTAAATAGAAACCGTCGGTGTCTCAAAGTCGTTGACAGGTTCCGTTTCGAAATCGTTCTCGCTCGCATAGAGCAACCGCCCGTCGTGACTGAACACACCGTGGCCACAGAAGTGCCGATCTCGGGGGGTAGCAAACTCGCTCAGGATGGTTCCCCGCGCAAAATCGATCGCAAGAGCGAAGGTGCCTGGTCTGCGGGCAAAATGCACCGCCTCCCGTTTGAACGGATGGATGGCGCATGAATGGCCGCGAGCCGGAAGCGGCAGATCGAATACTTGGTCACCGCATGCTGAAAAACCCGCCACGCCATAGTTGTCTGAAGCGTCGGCGCGGGCGCTGATGTAAATTGGGCTGGCGCGGGCTCGCAGAGGCGAGGGGAACCACCAGACGAAGAACCCGCCCGCAAGAAGCCCAAGTAACGTCCTGCGTTCAATCGTCATCGAGCGCGTTGAAGCCGACAGTCAGCCCAAGGGCCGGCGCGAGCCGGTCTCTTACGATTTGTCTTAACGCCCGGACCTGGGTTGTGAGTTTCTCCGCCTTCGGTCTGTGTGATGGGTCAATCGCGGCTTCCTTGAGGGGGCAGCTGATCGACCGTGCCGTCGCGATGGTGAGGTCAAAGGCCTTGCTCAACAGCCGGTCGAGCTTCGAATCGGCGATCCGGGCGAGTTCTCCCAGACCAGGCCCGCTCTCGCCTGCGTAAAGAGCTCGCAACGATTGGAGGTTGATGATGATGTTGGGGAGCGAGCCGCTGCTCAGACGGGATTCCGCCAAGCGTGGCCGCGCTTCCTGAATCGTGCCGCCGACGACGGGCCTCAGCTTCACTTCGGCAACGAACTGCAGGCCGTCGTGCAGACCCCTGAAAAAAGAAAGGGTCGCATCGCGATGTTCTTGAAAATACACGTTATGCGGTTCGGGCTCCGCCAGGATTCTGGAGAACGGGTTCTCGCCTTCCCCCCCCTCGGCGAGAATCTCGGCGGCCATGTTTCGCATGTTGGCCGCGGTGGCCGCGAGCAGCTCGCAGCCCATCTCCCCTCCCACAGCATGCCCGCCGAAGTATTGTTCGTCGTACAGCAGGACCTCCGCGGCCAGCAACCCTTGTACGGCCACGCCGGCTTCAGTGACGCGTAATGGAAGGTGAGCCCTTTCGTGGCGGGCCGTGATCAAAGCACGAACGGCGTCCGCTACCTTGCCACGTGCCTGAGGCCAAAAGTAGAAGCGCTGCGCGCGCATGAAGAGTTCGACAGGGCCGAAATGCAAGTGCTGTACACCCATCCACGCATCCATTACATCGCAAAACCGGTCTTGCGCCCGGAAGCGGCCCGTTTCTCCCATGTCGGTACAGAGTTCTTCGGTGGCCGCCACGAAGGCGCCGGTTGCTGTCGACAGGCGCGCATAGGAGGGCAGGACATGATTTTCCACCAGGGCGGCGTTGACCCGCGCGTAGTCGGCAGGTTCCATGTTTGCTCCGTCGGAAGCTGTCGCTGTGCTTATGAAAGTTAGGAGGACCGACACCGCCGATTGGAACGTGCGTGTCATACGGGTTCGCCCACCGGTCAGAGGGAGTTCAGAAACGCCAGCAGCGCCGAGCGTTCCTCTCTCGTCATGCTGACGACGCGCTGTTTTGCCTCTTCCGCCTCCCCGCCGTGCCAGAGGACGGCTTCGAGAATGCTGCGGGCACGACCGTCATGCAGGAAGAAGGTGTGGCCGCTCACGGTTTCCGTCAGGCCGATGCCCCAGAGCGGCGGCGTGCGCCATTCACGACCGGCCGCTACTCCCTCCGGCCGGTTGTCGGCCAAGCCCGCGCCCATGTCGTGCAGCAAGAGATCAGTGTAAGGCCAGATGAGCTGGAAAGATTGTTCCTCGCCGATCGAGTCCCGCCGGGTTACGAATTTGGGCCTGTGGCAGCCGATGCAGTTGGACTCGTAGAACAGACGCTTGCCTTCCAGGACCTTTGGGTCGTCGACTCTCCGCCGAGCTGGGACGGCGAGATTGCGGCTATAGAAAACAAGAAAGGAGAACATCTCGGCGCTGACCTCGGCGCCGTCCGTCGCAGGTGTGCCGCCGTGGGGTGTGGCCTGGCAGACTTTCTGCACTGGCGTGCAGTCGCCATAGGGGTTCGCATATAGGGGTGTCGAGATGCCGACATCTCCCAGGAAGGCGGCAGCCGCCTGCTGCGCAACGGTCGGTTGTCCCGCCTTCCAGCCGAAGCGCCCGAGCATCGCTTTCCCGTGCTCGTCGCTCCACACCCGGTTCGCCCGCCCGGAAATGCCGTCTACGTCGCGGTCATCGGGATCTTCGCCGGCGACGATGTCGGCCTCTGAAACGGCTTCGAGCAGGCCCACCCCGATGACCGGCGGGGCAACGCGCGGCGATAGCATCGTATCGGGATGGAGCGGCCCATAGTGGAGACCCGTGACACCGTAGGCCGGCGTGCGCAGCAGAACCACCTCTCCATCGGCCAACGCCAGCGGCACCTCCTCGTAGGCAACTGTCATGTCGCCCTCTGCGGGCACACCCTGCACAGAGAAATTCTGCAGCTGGCTCCCGTAATTAGGTTCCGGAATGCTGGATAGCCGGTGTCCGACCAACGCTCTCCAGTCCTCCGCATTCTGCGGCGGAACCGACAGTCTGAGAAACATCGACTCCGGGCGTTCGCCATCTGCAGGCGGATGTCCGCGGCCGTCCTTCAGATGGCAGCGCTGACAGGACCGCGCGTTGAACAGAGGACCGAGGCCGTCCGACGAAGTGGTCGAGCTGGGCGCCGACACCCAGGTTTTCCTGAAGATGCCGTTACCGACCCTGAAGTCGAGTTCGCGCTCGAACGGCATATTCGCGGATGGGTGCGAGAAGGCGTTTCGATTTATTGACGTGAACACCGTCGCCGCTCCGCCGGGCCTGCGTTCATAACGTTCTGATTTGGAGAAATCCGTCGCAGGTCGTGTTACCGCTTCGGTGCGCGCCCGCTCGTCGCCACGTTCCTCGGCAAGCAGAACCGAAGCCGGGGCTAAGAGTGCCGAGCCAACGGCAATGGACAACATGAGGCCGCGTCCCGGGTCACACGGAAGGGCGTGGCGGACCATCAGTACAAACTGTTCCAAAAGCAGATATCTCGTCATTGTCAGTTCGTGAGGGGCGAATGGATTGACATATACAGATGCAACTGATATTGCAACTCACTAACATTGAGAATGATTATTACAATCTCTCTCATTCCTGGCATTCGTGGAGGAGAAGGGGAACTGAACATGGAGTTGAAAACCGTAATTGTCGCCGGCGCCGCCACGCTCTTCTGGCACACGGCCGGTTGGGCGCAGAGCGCAGCCGACGACCGCCTCACCGGCGTGGAACGGCGAATACAGTACCTGGAGGAACGGGTCGCCGCTCAGGACGAGGCAATCGTCGAGAAGGACCGCCGGATCGCGGAGCTGTCCGAGGGGCAGGGCGGATGGTTCGACGCCGTGGAGATCGGGGGGCTTGTCGAATTGGAGGGGTCGTACTCGAATCCCTACGAGGGAAACGACGAGACGGACGCCGCGGTGGCGACGGTCGAACTCGGAGTGGCGGCCCAGGTACACGACTGGGCCGGTGGCGAGGTTGTCCTTCTCCACGAAGAGGACGACACACCTTTGGAGGTGGACGTCGCAATGGTGACGGTCGGCCCGCCTGACGGGCCGTTGTCGTTCGTCGGTGGCCAGTATTACCTGCCTTTCGGCACCTTCGAGACCAATCTCATATCCGACCCGCTGACGCTCGAGGTCGGCGAAACGCGCGAAACCGCCGTGCAGCTCGGGTTTTCGTCCGAGGGGTTCAGCGGGTCCGTGTACGCTTTCAACGGCGACAATAACCGGAACGGAAAAGACCGCATCGCCGGTTACGGCGCGGCGGTCGGCTTCTCTATGGAGCGCGAGGAGGCCGGGTTCGGCCTGAACCTGTCGTACATAAACGATATCGGCGACTCGGACAGCCTTCAGGGAACTCTCGAGAGCAACGACATCGCCGATCGGGTGCCGGGTTGGGCCGTCGGCGTCACTCTCGGCCTGGGCGGCGTGTCGGTGATCGGCGAGTATTTGGCGGCACTGGATGATTTTGATGCCAACGACGTACCGCTGGGCGGCGCCGAACCGTCGAGCTGGATGGTCGAGGCTGCCTACGACTTGGATACCGGTGACAGGGCCGTGACGCTTGCCGTGGGCTACCAGGGAACGGACGAGGCGCTCGCCCTGGAGCTCCCGGAGACACGCTTTCTGGTCGGGCTCTCCATCGATGTGTTCGAGCAGGTCGCCCTCGCCGTCGAATGGGCTCGAGACGAGGACTACGGCAGGTCGGACGGCGGCACCGGCCAAAACGCCGACACCTTCACCGCACAGCTCGCCGTCGAATTCTAACGACTGTCATTATGGAGACCTTGGAGATGAAGAAAATACTTCTGACAACGCTAATACTGGCCGCATCGGCACCCGTTTATGCTGCTTCTCAGGAGCGTGGGGTGCTGTCCCATTACGCCGATATGGCCCACGCCATGTATCAAGACTCTCTGATTGTCGCGCGCGAGTTGCGGAAAGACGTGGACCGTTTGATCGCAAGCCCGACCGAAGTCAATTTGGAAAAGGCGAGAACGGCATGGAAGGTGGCGCGCGTTCCCTACCAGCAGAGCGAGGTCTACCGGTTCGGCAACGCGATCGTCGACGACTGGGAAGGCAAGGTGAACGCGTGGCCGCTCGACGAAGGCCTGATCGATTACGTTGCCGTGAGCTATGGTGCGGACTCGGGCGAGAATCCGGGCTACAGGGCCAACGTTATCGCGAGCCCCAGCTTCACCTTCTCCGGCCGGACCATTGACGCGCAAGATATTACCAAGGACCTTCTGTCCGGCACGCTCCACGAGTTGGGAGGCGTGGAGGCGAACGTGGCGACCGGCTATCACGCCGTCGAATTCCTTCTGTGGGGCCAGGACCTCAACGGTACGGGTCCGGGAGCGGGCAAGCGGCCGGCCAGCGACTTCGACCCGGCAAACTGTTCCTGGGGAAACTGCGACCGGCGGGCGGCCTACCTTGAGGCGGCCATTAATCTGTTGGTGGACGATCTGGCATGGATGGTTGACCAATGGGCGCCCGGCGGAGAGGCCCGGGAAGGGTTGCTCTCTGGCAGTACGGACAAAGGGCTTTCCACCATTATCACTGGCATGGGCAGCCTGTCCTACGGCGAGCTCGCAGGCGAGCGCATGAAACTCGGACTGCTGCTGCACGATCCTGAGGAGGAACACGACTGCTTCAGCGACAACACCCATTACTCCCACTACTACGATGCGCTCGGCATCCGTAACGTATATCTTGGGGAATACCGGCGCACCGACGGCACGATGGTAATCGGCCCGAGCCTCTCCGACCTCGTCGCTGCCTCGTCGGCCGATGTCGACGGCGAACTGCGAAAACGCCTCGATGCTACCATGGCGGCAATGGGTAGGCTCGTGCGAGCCGCGGAGGGCGGCGAAGCGTACGACCAGATGATCGGGGCCGGCAACGAACCAGGCAACGCCCGCGTGCAAGCCGCCATCGATGCCCTGACGGCGCAGACCCGTTCTATCGAGAAAGTCGTCGCCACGCTCCAATTGACGGCGATTGGGTTTGAAGGCTCGGACAGCCTGGACGATCCCGATGCGGTCTTCCAATGAACAGTCCCTGTTGCGGTAACATCCTCCGATGCCAGATCGCATCGCGGGACAAGCCGCTCTACCAACCGTCTGGGCCGAGTTGCGCGGACGCACCATGTTGAACCGTCAGAGGAAGGAGCAGCCGATGCGTATTGCCGTCAGCGCAGCATTTTTTGTTCTCGCCAGCGCGGGGCTGCACACCCCGTCGATCGCTGATCAGGGTGAGGTCAACCTGTATTCCGCCCGCCAGGAATTTTTGATTCTGCCGCTTCTCGACCGTTTCACCGAGCGTACCGGGATCGACGTGAACATCGTCAGCTCCAAAGCCGACGCCCTTTTGTCGCGCCTCGAGCGGGAGGGGATCAATTCTCCGGCCGACGTCTTTTTGACGACGGACGCCGGACGGCTCGCACGGGCCAAGGAGGCCGGCTTTCTGCAACCGGTGCGGTCGATGGAACTGGAAAAACTAGTTCCGTCCGTCTACCGGGATCCGGAGGGATACTGGTTTGGCATCTCGTTGCGGGCGCGCCCCATCATCTATGCCAAGGATCGGGTGGAGCCGTCGGAGCTGTCGACCTATGCTGATTTGACGGGTGCCCGATGGGCCGGACGGATCTGCGTCCGTTCATCCTCGAGCGTCTATAACCAGTCGCTGCTCGCGGCCATCATCGTGCGCCATGGAGAGACCTCGGCAGAGGAATGGGCGCGCGGCCTCGTGGCGAACTTCGCACGCGACCCCCGGGGCGGGGACCGGGACCAGATTCGCGCGGTTACCGCGGGTGAGTGCGATATCGCGCTCGCCAACACCTACTATCTCGCGGGACTCGCCAGTTCCCAGGACGAGGCCGACCGCGAGGCCGCCGCCAAGGTCGCCATCTTTTGGCCCGATCAAGACGAACATGGCGTTCACGTCAACGTCAGCGGCGCGGGCGTCGCCAAATACGCCCCCAATCCCGACAACGCCATCCGGTTGATCGAGTTTCTTATTGGCGAGGAGGCCCAAGGAATTTACGCCTCGGTCGTCAATGAATATCCCGTGGTCAAGGGCGCGCCGGTCTCCGATATCCTAGCATCCTGGGGTCCGTTCAGGGCCGACGACATGAACCTGGCAATGCTCGGCACGTACAATGGCGCGGCCGTGCGCGTGGCCGACCGCGCGGGCTGGAAGTAGCGCGGGTTAGACTGGATTGAATGGTCGTATGGCGAGCGGGAAAATCAGCAGGGTTAAGTTTGTAAACGCGAACGGGCGTATTCGCGTATGACCCGCATTTTTCCAGGCGTGTTATTCTGTGTCGAAATTTGACCCCCTAGTATCAATGAGAATCAATGCCTTAGCACGCCTATCGGCGTCGAATAGCCACGCCGAATAACACCCGAACGCGCCGTCGAAACGGGACGTTCTGGGGACGGTGCTGCTGTCGGTTCTGGCGGGTCAGTCCCGTTATGCGCACATGACGGGATTGCGCGGCGACGGGGTCAATCCGGCGCTTCCGGGCATGGGCCGTGTTGCGAGCGAGGATTCGGTTCGGCGCGGTCTGGAGAGGATCGGGGCGGAAGCCGGTGCGTCGTGGCTGCAGGGCCATCTTGACGACACGGTGCGGCCGCTATTCTCGGAGCCTTGGGTTCTCGATTGCGACACCACGATCAAGCCTCTTTACGGCCACCAGGAGGGTGCGGTTGTGGGCTGCAACCCGAAGAAGCCGGGCCGCCCCTCGCATGCTGCCATGCGTTCTTGATGGCCGGCACGCGTCTGGTGCTGGACGTGGTGGTGACGCCGGGCAACCGCCATGGCTCGAAGACCTCGGAGCCTCCTCTGTGGGCTCTTCTGGACCGTCTCGGCCGGGAGCATTGGCCGCGCCTTGTGCGAGGCGACAAGGATTGGGGCTGCGAGCGCAGTATGGCCTCGTGCGAAGGCGCGGGTCTGGACTATCTCTTCAAGCTTCGCCTGACGAGGGGCGTTCGCCGCTTGGCCGAGCGCTCGATGGCGCGGCGCGACTGGGAGGACGCGGGCCAGGGCTGGAGGGGTGTGGAATCTGACCTGCGCTTGCAGAGCCGGTCGCGCCGTGTGGTGATCCTGCGTGTTATTCGGCGTGGGTATTCGACGGCGATAGGCGTTCTAACCCATTGAGGCAGAGCGATTCTCGGGGGTTAAAATTGGACGCCGACTAACAGCCAGACGCAACGCGGTTTCCGCCGTGATGCCCCGATGGCCTCGAACAATCTCGTTGATGCGCGCCAGAGTCACGCCGACCGCCTTCGCCAGCGCGGTAGCGGACAACCCCAGGGGATCCATGAAATCGTGCTTCAGAACTTCACCTGGGTGAACCGGATCCAATCGGGTCATGGACGGCATTTCCAAGAACAGCATCAACGATAGTCGGCAACCTCCACATCCTGGGATCGCCGTCAACGGGGCAAGCGGAAACAAAACCTCCATTGGTCATTGATTCGGATGCTGTGTCAACCGGCACGGCCGCCTCGCAGGAACAATTTTTAGTCGCGGTTGAGGGTTCGGGATGAGTGGGATCGTGCTCGGTGCACGGGGTTCGGGGAGCCCCGAGCTTGCCTCGACGACGTCATGGGGACTGCTCGAAGCCACCGGACGGCGTTTTCGGATTCGACAGGCACACCGGTCCGCCCGCGCCGCTCGGCGGCACGTCCCGGTCCGGGGGAGAGGCGTGCTGTCTCAGGCGATGGGCGCGGTCATGATCGCGTCGAGGGCCTCCTGCGCCCGGGCGGCATAGTGCCGGTTGGCCTCGGGCAGATAACGGAAGCGTCCGTCGCAGCGCACGATGGCGATGGCCGCGTTGGTCAAGCAGGCGAGATTTCTGGGCAGGTGACGCACGTAGGCCCGGCATCGGTCTTCGTCGTAGGTGAAGTCGCGCACGTAGTGCAGACGGTTCTCGATATGCCAGTGGTTGCGCACCAGTTCGAGCAACTCCTCGGGTCCGGCGCGCTCTGCGCCGAGCGAGGTGAGGCTCCAGGTCACCTCGATGCTGCGCTTGCCGGTCTTGAGGATCTCGCGTTCGCGCTCGATGCGCATGGCCTGGCGTCGCCCGTGGAGGTTGGCGTAGCCGTCCCACTCGGCAGCGGAGAGGTCGACGACGGCGCAGCGTCGGCGCTCGATGCGGCCATGGCCCTTGTCGACGGTTTCGTGCCAGAGCGCATCGCTGAAGTCGATCGCCTTGAGGTCTTCGAAGATCATCTCCTGGTTGTCCTTGACCGCGCTCATCACGTAGTCGGCGCGACGCCCGAGCAGGCAGCGCGCGGTCTCGTGCTGAGCGTGCATCGCGTCCATGGTGACGATCCGGCCTGTGAGGTCGAGGCCGCTGGAGAGTTCGCGCACGGCCGGGATTTCGTTGCTCTTGCGGTCGACCTCGACCTGCCCGAGGACCACGCCGGTGTCGTGCTCGACCGCCGCCACCATCATCCTGCGCCCGTCTTCGGTCTGCTTCGAGGCGCCGCGCAGATCCTTTCCGTCCATGGCGACCGGCGCGTGCGCGCTGCCATGCTGGCCGGTCCACTGGCTAATCGCGTTGTCCAGGGTCTCTGGCGGCAGGGCGGTGAGGGTCTTGTGGAAGGTGGTGATCGCGGGCGGGGTGTAGCGCTGTTTGGAAGGGCTCCAGAACGCACCCACCGCCTCGAGCTGCTCCTGGGAGAGCAGGGCGGCGAACTGGGCGAACGCGTTCACCCCCCGGTATCCGGCAAGCCGGGCGGCGACGGCGATCACCAGAATGGTGTTGAGCGCATAGCGCTTGCCCCGGGCATGGCGGTACTCGGGCACCTCACCCAGACACTCGAACAGGCTGCGCAGCCGGGGCGCGGCCATCGGCTCGGTGTGCTGCTCGGCGTTCCAGTGTGCCGGCATCCCGGTACGGCTCAGCGCCTCGGGGGCGCCGTCTGTCAGTCCGAACACGAAGACCTCCTTGGGCTGACCGTGGTGGCGCCAGCGCGCTGCCCCTCCGGGCTCACGGGCAAAGCCCCGCGTCAGCCCCAGAGAGCGCCAGTTCGACGCGCGGTAGCAGGTGCCGGCAAATCGCGAGACGTCCACGAACGTCTCCGCCAGAAGAGCCGGATATCCGTGCACCGCCTGGATGTCCTCAGACAGCCGCCGCAGGCTCAGCCCCAGCACACGGGAGGCCAGGTTCGGCACTCGGCCAGGCGTCAGAATGACGAAGCGCGAGTTGTTGGCGATCAGATGCAGACGCCGGAACTGCTGCTCGGCCGACCACCCGATCCAGCGATCACGCGCGCCCAGCTTGAACGCGCCGGGCTGCCAGCCGATCAGTGCGAGCCAGGTCTCGCCATGCACCGCGACATGGCGCAGGCCCTTGCCGATGACGCCGTGGAACGCCAGGTAGTGGTGCTGCTCCACCAACCGGTCCCAGCGCCGGTGCTCCTGCGCGCCCCAGGTCGGACGCACCGTGACCGCGCGCAAATCAATGGACGAATCCGAGACCGGCAGCGTCGCCATGACCGGCACACTGCCACACCGAGAATGAAATGGCCAGCGCCGCGATCACCTCACCCTGATCACTGGGCGGACAAAAAACTAGCCCTGGCCGCCTCGCAGCGCCTCAAGCCGGTTCCCGGGTGGCACCCGAATTAACTTATACGCCTTTCGGGAGTGAGAACTTACGCCCGCCGCAAGGTCCAGATCACCTTGCCGGCGATGTGAACCTCGCCGGCAAGGCAGGTGTAAGGCTCGTAGTCCGGGTTGGCGGAAAGCAGCCTGAGCCGCGGCGGCTCCCCGCGCAGGGTCTCGACCCGCTTGACCACGAGGCCGTTGCCGTACCACAGCACGAACAGCTCGCCGGTGGCCGGGCGGCGCCTCGCCGTATCGACCATCAGCCTGTCGCCCTCGCGCATCTCGGGCTCCATCGAGTTGCCCCGCACCCTGAGGATGCGCAGGTTCTCGGGAATGGCGCCGCCCTCGTGGCGGATCATGCCCTCGGGTAGGTGCCAGCGCGCCTTCTCGACCGCGAACTCGTCGTTCAGGGCGCCCGGCCCGGCGGCGGCCTCCAGCTCCATCTCCGGCACCGCGGCGAGCGGCGCGCCGGCCACCGGCGTCAGCGGGCGGCGGGGTTTCTTCCTGGGCGCGCGCTTCCTTGGAGGTGCCTGGTGGCGCAACTCGGCCGGGTCGCAGCCGAGCAGCTTGCCGAGGGCCTCGCTGTCCGGATAGCTCAGAATGACCGGCATGCCGCGGGTCAGATACTGGTGCAGATAGGTCCGGTTGCGCCCGAGCGCGAGCGAGGCGGCGTTCATGGTGACGCCCTTCTCCCACAACAGGTCCTTGAGTTTTTGTCGTACCGGGTCGTGTTCCATCGCAGGCCTTCGCATGTGTGTCGTGTGGTGCTGGCATTACACTACCGAAACCCATTGCAGGATGCAAATGTCTTTTTATGTTCACGTCCATGGCAACGCTCGACACCGATATCCGGCAACGCGTGCGGGACCATCTCGCCCGCAAGGGCATCAGCGCCCGGCGCTTCGGCGAGGAGGCGCTCGCCGATTCAGGCTTCGTCGCCTCGCTGAAACGGGGGCGTCGCCTGCGCCTCGATACCGCCGACAAGGTTCTGGCCTTCATGGGCGAGGAGCCCATCGGACCGGTATTCCGGCGCGAGGTCGAGGCGTTCCTCGGCGTCACCCGGACCAAGGCCTCGGTGCTGGGCTCGGAGGCGGTGCGAAACCGGTCCTTCGTGGGGCGGCTTCGCCGGGGCGTCTCGCCCCGGCTCCGGACGGTCGAGCGGGTGCGGTCATGGATGGCGGCGCAGTCGAGCGAGGCCGAGACCCGGGTGATCCGGGCGGTGGCCGGACACGGAGTTCCGGCGCGGCCGGCCGGTTCGGAAACCCGGGTTTCCGGCAAGAAGGGAGAGAGGAACATGAACGGCGATACCGATTACATGACGACCGGCGAGGCGGCGGCTTTCCTGCGGCTGTCTGCCCGCACGCTGGAGCGCTACCGGCTGAACGGCGCCGGACCCAGGTACCACAAGTTCGGCACCCGGGTGCTCTATCTCCGCGCCGACGTCGTGGCGTGGGCGGCGGAGCGCGGGAGGAGTTCGACCTCGGACGATGGGGCGTCGGGCGCGAAGAGGAAGCGCCGCAAGGCGGCCCGCATCGCCTCAACGGCCGTTCCGGTGCTGGCCCTCATCATCGCCGGCATGGATCCCTCCCTGGCATCTCTACCTTCGGCCCCCGGACGGGAGTGTCCGGGAACGGCCCTGGCGCCAGGCGGCGCCGGTGGAGCTGTTCATCTCCACCGAGAAGGGATTCACCGTAAGCGGTGTCCCCACCCCACCTTGCGCCCGATGATGTGACGGCGTTGGATGATCCTCTGACTTTGGAGGGTGGTTCGATGCGGGATGCCGAACGAAGTACCGGCGATGATCTGGCCGTGGTGGACGCGGCTAGGGAGGATTTGGGCGCGGCCGTGAAGCGTCCATCGCCACGCCGTTGGACGGCGGATGAGAAGGCGCGGATCGTGCGCGAGAGTTTCCGGTCTGGAAAGGAAGTAGGCGAAGTTGCCCAGCATTACGGGGTCCCGCGCAAGCGGTTGTCGGAGTGGCGGAGCCTTGCGCGGCAAGGCAAGCTCGACGTGGCGTCTTCCCTGGCATCCGGGTCAGGGCCGGTTTCTGCCGCGCCCGAGACGGGTCCGGCCTTTGCCGCGGTTGAGGTGGAGGACGCACCGGGTTCTGCCGGTTCGGTTGCGATCGAGGCCGGCGGGGTGACGGTGCGTATTGGCGGGGACAGCAGCGTGGCCCGTATCGCGGAGATTGCGGCGGCGTTGCGGAGGCTTCGATGATCGTCCCGGGTTCCGCGCTGAGGATCGTGGTGGCGGTGCGGCCGGTTGACTTCCGCAAGGGCCATGACGGTTTGGCGGCGTTTGCCGCGAACGAGCTCGGCCTCGATCCCCATTCGGGGGTGATTATTGTCTTTCGCCCAAAACGCTGCGACCGTGTCAAGATACTGCTGTGGGACGGGACCGGGCTGGTGCTGGCCTACAAGCGTCTTGAGCAGGGGCGCTTCGCGTGGCCGTCGGTGCGCGATGGGGTGATGCGCCTGTCGCGGGCCCAGTTCGAGGCCCTGTTCGAGGGCCTTGATTGGCGCCGGGTGTGGGGTCCGCGGGTGTGCAAACCGGCTGCGGCGGGGTGACGGGCGGCGCGTTTGGGGTGTTGTTCGGCGTGGCCCCTATTGACCACCGGGGCAACCTTCAACCTGCCGGATGGGGGGGTCTATTTTGCCCACCGATGGACGGTTTGTGGTGTATTAACCTACTGATTCCATGATATTATTCTTGCATGGATATCAGCACTGGCAAGGTCGGCCCCGGGTCGCTTGCACCGTAAGCGGTGTCCCCACCCCACCTTGCGATCGACAATGTGATGGCATTGGATGAACCTCTCACTTTGGAGGGTGGCATGATGCGGGATGCCGAACGAAGTACCGGCGAGTTGGCCGTGGGGGACACGGTCGGCGAGGATTTGGGCGCGGCCGTGAAGCGTCCATCTCCGCGCCGTTGGACGGTGAACGAGAAGGCGCGGATCGTGCATGAGAGTTGCCGGCCTGGGAAGCAAGTGGGCGAAGTTGCCCGGCGCTACGGGCTCTCGCGCAAGCGGCTGTCGGCTTGGCGCAGTCTTGCGCGGCAGGGCAAGCTCGGCGTGCCGTCCTCGCTGGCGACCGGGCCGGTTGTTGCCGTGCCCGAGGCGGGGCCGGCCTTTGCCGCGCTTGAGGTGGAGGATGCGCCGGGTTCCACCGGTTCTTCGGTCGCGATCGAGGCCGGTGGTGTGACGGTGCGGCTCGGCGGGGACAGCAGCGTGGCGCGGGTTGCGGAGATCGCGGCGGCGTTGCGGGGGCTTCGATGATCGTCCCGGGTTCCGCGCTGCGCATCGTGGTGGCGGTGCGGCCGGTTGACTTCCGCAAGGGCCATGACGGTTTGGCGGCGGTTGCCGAGAACGACCTCGGCCTCGATCCCCATTCGGGGGTGATGATTGTCTTTCGCCCGAAACGCTGCGACCGTGTCAAGATACTGCTGTGGGACGGGACCGGGCTGGTTCTGGTCTACAAGCGCCTTGAGCAGGGGCGCTTCGCGTGGCCGTCGGTGCGCGATGGGGTGATGCGCCTGTCGCGGGCCCAGTTCGAGGCCTTGTTCGAAGGTCTGGACTGGCGCCGCGTTTGGGGTCCCCGGGTTCGCAAACCGGCGGCGGCGGGGTGACGGGCGGCGCGTTTAATGTGTTATTCGGGATGTCCCCTATTGACTGCTGAGCGCACTGCCGGGATAACCTTCAAGCCGCCAGATGAGGGGGACGATTTTGCCCGCCGATGGACGGTTTGTGGTGTACTAACAAACTGATTCCATGGTACTATTTTTACATGGAGACCGGCGTTGGCGATTTGGATCCGGGCTTGTTGCCGTCGGCATACCGGGCGCTCTTTGAGGAGCAGCAAACCGCTCTTGAGGCACTGCGCGCCAAGAACGCGGCGCTGACCGATTGCAACCGCCGTCTGAAACATCAGGGACCGGGAGCGGTTCTTGAGGCACTGCGCGCCGAAGTCGCCTCTCTCGCCGATCGCAACCGTAATCTCGAAGATCTTAACCGCCGCCTCGAACACCTGGTGCGCGAACTACGCCGCGTGGTGTACGGGAAGAAGTCCGAGAAGCTGGCCCCCGATGAGCGCCAGTTGGTTTTCGAGGATCTCGAATGCGCGGTGGCCGAGGCCGAGGAAGCGCCGGTGGCGAACACGGCGCCGGCATCGTCGCTTGTCAAGAAACGTCCTCCCGTTGCCCGCAATCTCGGCCATTTGCCCGAGAGCCTGCCCCGGATCGAACGGGTGGTCGAGCCAGAGAGTACGCTCTGCCCCTGCGGCTGCGGCGAGATGGTCCGCATCGGCGAGGACCGCACGGAACGCCTGGACATCGTGCCCGCCCAACTGCGGGTGATCGTCACCATCCGTCCGAAGTACGCCTGCCGGGTCTGCGAGGAGGGCGTCACCCAGGCGCCGTCGTCGCCGCATCTGATCGAAGGCGGGCTGCCGAGCGAGGGCGCGGTCGCCCATGTGCTGGTCTCGAAGTATGCCGATCATTGCCCGCTCTACCGGCAAGCACAGATTTACGCCCGCTCGGGCCTCGACCTGCACCGTTCCACCCTTGCGGGCTGGGTCGGCAAGGCATCGTTCCATCTGAAGCCCGTGGCCGACCACCTGGCCGAGCACGTGAAGCGGTCGGAGAAGCTGTTCATGGACGAGACCCGGGCGCCGGTTCTCGATCCCGGCCGCGGCAAGACCAAGACCGGCTGGCTCTGGGCTCTGGCCCGCGACGACCGGAACTGGAGCGGCGGCGATCCCCCCGGCGTCGTCTATTTCTACGCGCCCGGCCGCGGCGGAAAGCACGCGGAGGCCTTCCTGAAGGGGTTCGGCGGCATCCTCCAGGTGGACGGCTACGCCGGCTACAACCAACTCGCCGGACCGATGCGTCCGGACGGACCGGTGAAGCTCGCCTTCTGCTGGGCTCACGCCAGGCGCAAGCTGCGCGAGGTCTTCGACAGCGACAAATCAAAGATCGCGGCCGAGGGGCTGCGCCGCATCGCCGAGTTCTACGCCATCGAGGCCGACATCCGGGGCGCTCCGCCGGAACGGCGCCTCGCGGCGCGCCGGGCGCGCACCGCGCCCCTGGTCGACGACTTCGGCGTCTGGCTGAAGGAACAGCGCTCCCGCGTCTCCGCCAGGTCCCGTCTCGGCGGGAAGCTGTCCTACATCGCCCGGCACTGGGACGGCCTGAGGGTGTTTCTCGACGACGGCCGCGTCGAGATCGACTCCAACGCCGTCGAGAATTCGATCAGGCCCTTGGCCCTGAACCGCAAGAACGCGCTCTTCGCCGGCCACGACGAAGGCGGCGTTGCATGGGGACGCATCGCTTCCTTGATCGAGACCGCGAAAATGAACCGCGTCGAGCCCTTCGCCTATCTCAAGGCCACCCTCGAAGCCATCGCCAACGGACACCCGCACTCCCGAATAGACCAACTCCTGCCCTGGGCCTTTGAGCCAACGTCAAGCTGAAAACCCCATGGGGCACATAACACTTACATAAAGGTACAGCGTAACCGCTACGGTCCTTGCCTGAACCTCACGCCCGGGCATGTAAGTGCGGGAGCGGCGGCAGGAGCGCGAGGCCGTTTGCGTGCGCGAATGGCCATGGGGATGGAACGGTGAGCGAGGCGACCTTCTGGCGTGCGCGAGGCCCTCGATGCGGTCGACGCAACGGTCAGCGACAGAACGGCCATAACTGGTACCAGGAGTCGCAGCGGAACCGCGATTCGCAGCTTGCGAGCTGCGCCTTATAACGCCTCGCGGTCGCGGTTACCTGTTCGGCAGTACGCTTAACACCGGGCTTGCTCTTCCAGGTTCCACGTCGATAGCCGCCTCGCCCTTCGTGGTAGGCGAGGTACAGCCGGTATGTGTCGCTGCGCGAGATTCCTAACTGGCGCCATGTTTTGTGATTGTACCAGCCAATGAAATCGAGCGCGTCTTCCATGTCACCGCGGCTCCGGAAGAGCCGACCACGCTCCGCCTGATACTCTCCCCAGACGGGGTCTTGCGCCTGCGCATAGCCCTGGGCGGACGACAGCCGCCCGAGTGGAATGAACAAAAACCATCTGCGCGGTGGCTTCGCATCGCTCCTGTAGCTTGATTCATGACGGACGAAGGACATTTGTACGTGGATCGGCGTTCCCCAACGCTCGGCCGACTTACGGGCGTAATCGTACCAGTCGGGAAACTGCTCGAAGACGTGGCAGATATTTCCCTGCCGGGTTGGCGGTGCGGTTGCGCATCCCACCGCAAGCAGAGCCAGGGCGCCGATGAGGATTGCCGCAGGGAACCGCCGCCCCGTG
This sequence comes from Alphaproteobacteria bacterium, assembly GCA_965218865.1. Taxonomy (GTDB): domain Bacteria; phylum Pseudomonadota; class Alphaproteobacteria; order JAAXGF01; family JAAXGF01; genus CBDCME01. The sequence continues at coordinate 198,713 of CBDCME010000076.1, read as the reverse complement.
GCGGATGGGGTGGATGTAATCCGGATCGGGACGTTCAGGTCAATCACATGTCATCTTGTCGTCGATCATGTCGAGGTGCAATACTGACGCCCCCTTTGCACTCTGAAGGTTGTCCCGGTAGTTTTGTATTGCTGACAAGGCGCCTCGCGAGGCGGTGTGTCTGGGCAGTGTGCGATACCAGACCATCGGTCGAGAGCCTCCTTGCCGTCGGCGAGACAGAATGCCTCAAGCGCCGTCAGGCCTCAATCCCAGCAAAATGGGGTTGATACGGTCTTACGGACGAACAATGGGGAATGTCCGATGTCCGCACGACCGCCAAGTCTCAGCCGCCGGCTTGCCGCTGGGTTGTTCCTGGCAGCCGGCTCGTGGTGCCCGTCCGCGAACGCCGGGGAAGGGTTCTACGCCGTAGCCGCGATTGAACGGAGTTTTGCCGGCGTGGACTACGAAAAGTCGGTCGAGTTCGATTCGCCGTTCTCCGTCATGACCGCCGGCGACCATACGCGGGATCCCGTCGACGCGCTCAAGGCGACCATGGGGTACCGCTGGCCGGCGTCAAGCCGACTGTACCTCGCCGGCGAGGTCGAGGGCGTGTTCTACGTCAACGACGAGGTCGAGGGATTTCTGGAGGGCACCGGCGAGGGCGACAACGACGTCTGGCCCGGAGCGTGGACTCTCGAAAGGCGCCGCGCCGTCGGGCTGAACGCGCGGCTTGGGTATGTCCCCGGCTCGCTGGAGTTCCTGGGCTCGGAGCGGTCGCTTTACCTGTTCGCGGGCACCCGCTGGATCGACGCCGAAATCGAGGCGGCGCACGTCAACCGGCGCTTGGGCATCGCCGGATCGAGACGCGTGGATCGCACTTTGAATCCATGGCTGGTAGGGGTCGGCATTGAGCTCGGGGGCACCGGAAGCCGTTTCGACTTACGGCTGAGCTACGCGGCCGATGACGTCGACTTCGGCTTCGGCGGTGGCGCGGCGGACGATCCGAGGCTCGGCTATGCCTTCGAGGTCCGGGAATGGAGCGTGTCCCTGGGTTACGTCGTCCCATTCGGCGACTGACCCCCGTCGGCCGCCGCTGGCGCACGGTGGCGCCGACACGACCGACGACAACGGGAACGTCGCCGTACCGTCACACGATTGCCCCGCGGCTTTGGCCGTCGATGCTCACGCCAGCCCCGGGCCCCGTCGCGGTGAGCGACGATGGTGTCCTGCGGCAGCACCGCTAACGATACACTTCGGTGGTCTTGATGTCGGCATGACCGAGCAAGAGCGAGATCTTCCGGATGGCGGGCAATTGACTGTCAGAATTAATGCCGAGTGAATGTTGCGGAATCTGGCTTGAACCCCGCCGATTGATGCACACCACTCGGCATTAACCGTAAGCGCCGGCTCTTTCGATGAGTTGCGGTAGAGGGAAAAAGAGTAAGCGGTCAAAAGTTTTTCAAAATGCCCTGGAAATTGAGGTGGATTTTCCGGTCTATTCTGGCCTGAAAAAACCGGGTCGTTTCGACGCCGGTTTCGGAGCTGCGGCCGTGCGCGGGACTCCGATGAAGGTGTCATCCCCGAGTTTCTGTGGGCCGCCGAGGCCGGGCTGATCAAGGAGATAAACGAGAGGAACGCGGATTGAGAGCGCGCGCTCAGGAGTTGGTGGGCGACGGATCCGGCTGCCTGTCGATCAGAGTGGCGCTGAGTAATTCGAGTCGCCGCACCGCTTGACTGAACCCGATTTGCCCTTGTCCGTGCCGGATCGCTTGTTGAACTGTGGTGAAGACGCGTTCCGCGTGTTTGCCTTCCGAAAGGCGCTCCTCAATTTCTGGGTCACCGCCTTTTGCTTTAATTTCACGGTCGGTTTGTTGCCGATCTAGGTACCAGTCCAACAGCGGGGTGCGGATGGACCCCAGTGAAAACAGCGTGGACTCGATCATTTCCGATGGCGACATATTGGGAATTTCATCCTCGAGAGCGGCCAGCACAATCGCGGCTTCAAACACCGTCCCCGACTCTTCATGTTGCAAGGCCTTCAGAGCGGGGCGACCGAAAACGGCGTTCACGACATCCAGATCGGTGGCCTCGCCGAGGTTGAACCGATGATAAAGGTCGGGGTTTATCGTCCGGAGAATCAGTGCGACGGTCGTCGCCAACGCGTGAGCCCGCTGGTCGCTACGCAGTGACGCGAACAACAGTCCCAGGCGGTGTATGGCCTGAGCGATGGTTCGAAGACTGAGGACGGAAGTACCGAAGAAGCTCAGCAACATCGCGTGAGGGTTTTCTGACAACGCTTCTGGGTCCTGTGTCCGATCGAAATAGTCGTAGATTCCTGTTGTCTGGAGTTGGACGTGGATAAACGCCTGTCGATTGGCCTCGGGCAGCCGGAGGTCCACGTCAAAGAAGCGGCGCAGATATCCCTCGGCTTCAAATTCGCTACCATAGAGGGCCCTAACCGAATGCGCGAGTTCAGCGCGGTTGACGGCCAGCACAAAGACGACACGGTCCACGGAAAACAGGTGTTTGGCAACCTCCAGGAGCTCGACGGCGTAGGGCGGACGACACCGGTCCAGCTCGTCGATGACCACCATCAAAGGGCGATCCCCATTTGCCTCGGACAATGCAGTGGCCATTTCCCGAAGAACGCCCCTGAACTCCGCGACCGATTTCCGCGCCTCTTGGTATTGGGACAGTCTCTTTTCGGCAAAGGATGCGGCGGCTTGACCAATTTCCGGGCCGGCGACCGGAACGAATGACGCAGCGGCTCGGATGGCGCCTGGAACCACCCAACGAAGGACTTCCAGTGAGGCATCTTTGAGGTTCTTGATCGTCTTGTTCGGGAGCTTCGTTTCCTCCGATTGAAGACCCTCCGTCAGCTCGGTGGAAAGAGTGAGGAACGGCTCCTCGGAGAAATCGGTCTCCCAGGCGTTGAACTTAACGACGGGAAAACCATGGTTGCGCAGGTGCTGCGCCCAGATCCTCAGAAACGTGGTCTTGCCGGCACCCCAAGGCGCATCGATCGCAAGGACGCAGGGACCTTCGACATTGCCGACGAGGTGCGTGAGGGTGTCCACGGCCTCCCGGTGGCCGAGGAGGTCGTTCTTGAAGGGATCGTCCTCGGGGACCTCGATGCCGCGGGGCTGAATATGTATCGCCATGTTCGCTCCTTACCAGCCGGTCTGCCGTAATCAAAGAATAGGCGGCAGTATTTCTGCTCTTTCATAGAGTTTGTGACGAGCTTGCACCGAATGTCGGCCAACAAGATAGTCAATAATGTTGTGGAATAAACCAGGCCGTTTCAATGGCGTTTTCGAAACGCTTTTCACCCTGACCCGGATGCCAGGGAAGACGGCACGGCGAGCTTGCCTTGCCGTGCAAGGCTCCGCCACTCCGACAACCGCTTGCGCGGGACCCCGTAACGCTGGGCAACTTCGCCTACTTCCTTCCCAGACCGGAAACTCTCGCGCACGATCCGTGCCTTCTCCCCCGCCGTCCAACGGCGTGGCGATGGACGCTTCGCGGCCGCGCCCAAATCCTCGCCGACCGTGTCCCCCACGGCCAACTCGCCGGTACTTCGTTCGGCATCCCGCATCATGCCACCCTCCAAAGTGAGAGGATCATCCAACGCCGTTACGTCATCGACCGCAAGGTGGGGTGGGGACACCGCTTACCGTTTTACGGCTGAGGCAGCCTTTGGTCCTGGCGGTTCGAAGGCGCACCGTGGCGAAGGTGCTTTCGATCGGATTGGTGGTTCGCAAGTGCTTCCAGTGCTCGGCCGGGAAGTCGTAGAAGGTGAGCAACTCCACCCGGTTCTTGGCCAGGCAGGCGACGGCCTTGTCGTACTTGGGACCGAAGATTTCCACGAAGAAGTCGAAGGCTTTCTCGGCCTCGTCCTTGGTTTCGGCCATCCAGATGTCCTGCAAGCGCTTCTTGACCTTGGGCTGGACGGACTTCGGCAGCTTGTTCAGCACATTGGCCGTTTTATGGACCCAGCAACGCTGCTCGCGCACGCTTCCGTAGACCTCGCGCAGGGCCTTCCAGAACCCAAGGGCGCCGTCGCCAGTGGCCAGTTCGGGCGGAATCACGAGGCCCCGCTTCTTGAGGTCGAGAAGCAGTTCGCGCCAGGATTGGGCACTTTCGCGATAACCGTCGTCGATGGCCAATACTTCCTTGCGGCCCCTATCGTCGGCGCCGATGATGACCAGAATGCATTGGCGATCTTTGTCCAGGCGCGGCTGGAAATAGATGCCGTCAGCCCAGAAATAGACGTAGCGCTTGGCGGACAAGTCCCGCCCTTGCCAGCGCTCCAGCTCCTCTTGCCAGACCTTCTTGAGACGCACGATGGTGTTGGCCGAAAGGCCCGGCGCGTCCGCACCCACGAGCGCTGCCAGGGCGTCGGAAAAATCACCCGTGGAGATGCCTTTGAGATAAAGCCAGGGCAACAGTTCCTCGACAGATTTGCTGCGCCGCAAATAGGGCGGCAGGATGCCGATGTAAAACGGATTTTCGTTCCCAGCCCGCCACGGTCGCGCGGACAACGTACGCTCACCGCACCAATCCCGGTTTGAATCTCACGCTCCGGCAAATACCCGTGACGGACAATCCGCCGCCGCCCCGTCGCATCCCTCAAATCGGCGTGCGTCTCCACGAAACTCGCAACCTCCATCTCCACCGCCTGGGCAAGAAGCTGACGCGCGCCGGTACGCAAAACCTCCGTCAACGGGTCCTCAAACGACGCTGGATGGCGAAACTGAACAACGGTATCTTCCTTCATGGCGTATCCTTCTTTTCTGGATATCGGCAGATTCATCATCCGCCAGGATACGCCGCCTTCATCTCACTCCGTCACCAACTTTCAGCTATAGCTCGCTATTGCTAAGCTGCGGTCGGAAATTCGCCGAGAGCGTAAGGAGCGCCATGAACATGCACTGATGTGGCTCGCGGCGCTGACAGGCATTGTTGGTACTCTTATTGGTCTTGTCACAGCCCTTTCATAGTCGCCTCGGTCAACGCTTTTTCGCGCGAAAAATAATGGGACCGCTTCTGAATGAGTAACTATCGAAAATTTAACATGTATGTGTATCACTGCAAAGCTGCTAATCACTTTCTTGATTCAATAGAGGAACGGGAGGGGCAGACTTATAATTGTATGGCGGTAATCATATTTTCTGCTTTTGCAGTAGAAACTTTTGTAAATCACATAGGAGAAATGCAAATCGATGATTTGATAGAATGGGATGGCACAGAAAAACCTAAATTAATAACGAAAATAAAGAGGCTTGGTATAGATATATCGCCTTCTTTTAAAGCGAAGTTAAATCGCTTAATGAGACTGCGCGATATAATGGCGCATAGTAAGACAGAAACAAATACCAAAAAACAGTGGAAACCACCCAATAACCCTCAACAAGCTTGGGCGAATCTTGAAAACGACCTGGAAAAATATTCCAAACCGAAACAAGCTAGAGAGTTGTTTGATTTTATGGTTAAATTCATTGAGTATGTAAATACGTCATCAGGAATAACGTTGTCGCGTGTTAAGCTATGGAGTTTGGGTTCTGGCGGTTATCAGTTAAACCTCTCAGAATCATCTAAATAAAGGCAGTTTCCATACTGACGATTATCACGCTAGAGTTACTGTTGGACTGGATGATATCCTGATCGTACAAAAAGCGGGAGCGCCTACCAAATGACAAAAATACGCCTGAAACAAAACCAAGTGGCCGGGAGAGGAGCTGTCCAGATAGGACACTCGGGAGGCGACGTGCAAATTGCTGCGGACGTTTGCGGTTTGTTATCGCACCTCCTTACGACAATAATTGCTGCAGGAGGCTTGAAATTTACGTTTGATCTCGCGAAGGAATGGATGCGAATTCAAGGTTCAAAAAAGCTAAAAGCACGAATTGATGATGTCGAGATTGAAATACAAGGGCCAAAAAATCAAGATGAGGCCTTGAAAACTCTTGAGCGGCTTAGGGACATTTACGTTACTCAAGAAAATAAAAAGAAAGCTCCGAAGATTATATTGTCCGAATAACTGGTATCGCGTGGTTAAGCCAAAAGGGTTCCCTTGTGTTTCAGACCTCGGATACGCACGCCTCGGCTCTTCGGGTCGAGGATCTGCATCATTCGTATGGCGCACGCAAGGCGCTGGCGGGTGTCACGTTTGCGGTCGCCCGGGGATCCTTGACGGTATTGCTGGGTTTGAACGGGGCCGGCAAGACGACGCTGTTCCTGGCTCTGACGCGTTTGCAGGGTGGCTGGACGGGCAAGGTGCGCGTCTTCGGCCTCGATCCCCGCGAACGGCCGACCGAGGTGCTGGCCCGAATCGGGGTCGTATTTGAGGAAGCGAGCCTCGATCGCGATCTTACCCCGAGGCAGAATTTGCGTTATCACGCCGCGCTCCACGGGATCCCCCGAGATCGGGCCGAGACGCGAATTGCCGCCGAGCTTTCGCGGGCCGGCCTGGGGGGGCGCGCAAATGAACGACTGAGCGACCTCAGCGGCGGCCAGCGTCGCCGCGCCGAGCTGGCTAGGGCACTTCTGCACCAACCCTCGCTCCTGCTGCTCGACGAACCGACGGTCGGTCTCGACGTCCCCAGCCGGCGGGCGATCCTCAAACACGTCCGGGCACTTTGCGCCCGTGAAAAGGTCGCGGTCCTGTGGGCGACCCATCTGATCGAGGAGGTCCGCCGCCGGGATTCGGTGGTCGTCCTCCATCGTGGCCGCCAGCTGGCTGCCGGTTCCGCGAGCCGGGTCATCCGGGCCGCCGGGCGCGAGACCCTCTCGGCGGCGTTCTCGGCCCTGACCGGAAGCGGCCGGCGATGACCCCGGCGGCTGGTTTACGCTGCTTGGGCGGTGTGACGAGGCGCGAAATCCAGCGCGCCTGGGGCCAACGGGCGCGGCTCATCGCCGCCTTCGTGCGTCCCTTGTTGTGGCTCGCGATCTTCGCTGCTGGGTTCCGTTCGATGGTCGGTTTGCAGCTCGTTCCACCCACCCAAGAGGTTGTCGCCTTCGAGGTCTACCTGGGACCCGGCCTGATCGCCATGATCCAGCTCTTCAACGGCATGCAAAGTTCGCTCGCGATGGTCTACGACCGCGAGTTGGGCAGCATGAAGGCATTTCTGATCGCCCCCTTTCCGCGCTGGTATCTGCTGCTGTGCCGTCTGGTGGCCGGGACCGGCATCTCGATACTTCAGGTCTATGCCTTTCTCGTCGTCGCCCGCTTCTGGGGCCTGGCGCCGCCGCCGTGGGGCTATCTGACCTTGCTGCCCGCCCTGATGCTCGCCGGCTTGGTTTTCGGGGCCCTGGGAATGGCGTTGGCGGTGGCCCTGCCACGGATCGAGAACTTCGCCGGAGTGATGAATTTCGTCGTCTTTCCCGTCTTCTTCGCCTCTTCCGCCCTGTATCCCCTGGCCCAGGTCCGTGACTCGAGCCCCCTCCTATACGAGATCTGCCGCCTCAACCCCTTCACTCACGCCGTCGAGATGAGCCGCTTCGCCCTCTACGGCCACTTCAACGCCCCGGCGGCCCTGGTCCTGATCTGCGCTTTCGGCCTCTTTTTCCTGATCGCCGTCAAGGGCCACGATCCCGACCGCGGCTTGCTCTCCCCACCCCGCCGAACCCGGGGCTAGGGGAGGCAGGTTGCCGTCGGTAGGACTTGCTTGCGGTCCATTGCCGGGCTCCCTAAAATCAACGTACGCGGTGACTGTAACGGTAGAATGTGCGGAGGAAGACAAGGATGAGTTGGACGAAGCCGGCACTTATCGAGGTATTTTTGGGCATGGAGATCAATGCTTACGCCGGCGCCGAGATCGCGGATTTGCCCCCGCCGGCGGGGGGAGAGGCTCGGCTCAGTGCGCCGCGAACCGGAGGGCCACGGCTTGGCGAACAAAGCTTGGAGCGCAGCGGGGCTTGAACGGCGCCTGCGGCGGGTCGGGGCCGAGGAATACCACGATCGCCACCCTTTTCACCGCTTGTTGCACGACGGCGGGCTGAGCCTGGGCCAGGTACGGGCCTGGGCCCTCAACCGGGCCTATTATCAAACCAGAATTCCGCTCAAGGACGCGAAGTTGATGGCCCGGATCGAGGACCCCGGCCTCCGGCGCATCTGGCGCCGGCGGCTCGCCGACCACGACGGCGAGACCGACTCCGAGGGCGGCATCGGGCGCTGGCTGGCACTCACCGACGATCTCGGGCTGGAGCGCGAACTCGTGCTCTCGGGACGGGCGGTTCTGCCCGGGGTCCGGTTTGCCGTCGATGCCTATGTTCAATTTGTCGCGGAACGGACGTTGCTGGAGGCGATCGCTTCCTCGCTCAGCGAACTTTTCGCGCCCGCGATCATCGCCGAAAGAAGACACGGCATGCTGACCCATTACCCCTTCATTCGGCCCGATTCCTTGGTTTACTTCACGGTCCGGCCCCCGCAAGCCGAACGCGACTCGGCCTTCGCCCTCGATTACGTGCGACGCCACGCGCGGACCCGGGAAGAACAGGAATCGGTGGTCGCGGCGTTGCGCTTCAAATGCAGCGTCTTGTGGGCTCAACTGGATGCCCTGTACCATGCTTATGTGGAACCGGCTCATGTGCCTCCCGGCGCCTTCGTCCCGGCGGAATCATGATCCGACCTTTCCGGCTCGATGAGTCCTCCCTGCCGAGCTTGCCCAGGCACGTGAAATTGCGTTTCGACGAGCGCCGCGACCGCTGGGTGCTCCTGGCCCCCGAACGGCTCTATGTGCCCAATCCTTCCGCGCTCGAAATCCTCAAGCGCTGTACCGGCGTCGACAGCGTCGCCACGATCGCCGACGATCTTGCCGAGACTTATTCGGCCCCCCGTGAACGTGTCGTCGCCGACGTCACCGAGTTGTTACAGGATCTCGCCGACAAGGGATTCTTAACCGCATGACGACAGCGTCGCCCCTGGCCCTCCTGGCGGAGCTGACCCACCGTTGTCCGTTGCGGTGTCCCTACTGTTCGAATCCACGCGCGCTGGTCGCCGGGACCGACGAGATCGAGACGCCGGCCTGGCGGCGGGTGCTCGCCGAGGCGGCCAAACTCGGGGTTCTGCAGGTCCATTTCTCCGGTGGCGAACCCGCGGTTCGCAAGGACCTCGAGGGCCTCGTGGCCGCCGCCGCCGGGATCGGTCTTTACACCAATCTGATCACCTCCGGTCTGTTGCTCGACGCGGCCCGGATCGAGACCTTGGCCAGGTTGGGCCTCGATCACCTTCAGCTCAGTATTCAGGACACCGAGGCCGGGAACGCCGATCGGATCGCCGGTTACGGAGGCGGCCACGCCCATAAGATCGGCCTCGCGCGCATCGTCCGTGAAGTCGGCCTGGCGCTGACCCTGAACGTCGTCGTCCACCGCCAAAACCTCGATCGTCTCGAGGCCATGATCGAGCTGGCCGTAACCCTCGGCGCCCACAGGCTCGAGCTCGCCCACGCCCAATATCACGGCTGGGCCTTGCTGAACCGCGCCGCCCTGATGCCGACCCCCGCCCAAGTCGCCGCGGCCGTCGAAACCGTCACCGCGGCGCGGGCTCGGCTCGCCGGGGCCCTGACCATCGATCACGTCGTCCCTGATTATTACGCCCGCCGGCCAAAGCCCTGCATGGGCGGCTGGGGGCGGCGCTTCATCATCGTGACGCCCGCCGGAACGGTGTTGCCGTGTCACGCGGCCGCTACCTTGCCGGGATTTCGCTTCGATAACGTGAGCCGGCGGCCCCTCGCCGAAATTTGGTTCGAGGGCGAGGCCTTTCGGCGTTTCCGGGGCACGGATTGGATGCCGGCGTTATGCAAGGAGTGTCCCGAGCGCACCCTGGATTGGGGCGGTTGCCGGTGTCAAGCCTTCGCCCTGACGGGTGCCGCCGACGCCACCGACCCGGTGTGCGATCGATCGCCCCTGAACGCCGAAATCCGGGCCCTCGCCCGCGCTGAAGCGTCCTCCCACCCGCCGCCCCTCGTCTATCGGGGACGTAAAGACGGCGAGAGTCGGCTTCCATGCCGAATCCATGCCGATTAATATGGCCCGCCGTTCAGGGTGATCTTTATTTCGGGTGGAGCCAACCTTGAAGTGTTCGAGACAGCTGCTCGCCTCAGGCGGAGTATTGTCGTTGCTCCTTTCAGCCACGGTTTTCGTGTCTGCCGAATCAATGGCCCAGTGGCCGAATTTCAGCTGGCCGGGACCGAGCAAGCCAGTCACGCCGCCAACCACGGTTCCGGGGGAATCCTTTCGCGAGTGCTCCGAATGTCCTGAAATGGTGGTCATCCCGGCGGGAAGTTTCACCATGGGGTCGCCGGAAGACGAGGAGGGCCGCTACGAGTACGAATGTGTCCAGCGGACCGTCACGATCGACAAGCTCTTCGCCATGGGCAAGCACGAAGTCACGTTCGACCAGTGGGATGCCTGCGTTTCGGCTGGCGGTTGCAAACTCAACCCCCCCGACACCGGTGACGAGGGCTGGGGACGCGGCGATCGGCCGGTGATCAACGTCAGCTGGCTGCAGGCCAACGAGTACGCCGACTGGCTGAGCCGCAAGACCGGGGCTAAATATCGGCTCCCCAGTGAGAAGGAGTGGGAATACTCGGCGCGTGCCGGATCTTCAGCGTCGCGTTTTTGGGGGGATAATCCCGACGAGGCTTGTACCTACGCGAATGTCAACGACCGGGTAACCAAAGCCGCGAACGATTTTCCCTTTGACGAGCACAAATGCAATGACGGCCACGATAAAACGGCGCCGGTCGGCAGCCTCGAACCCAATGCTTTCGGCGTTCACGATATTCTGGGCAACGTCTGGGAATGGATGGGGGGGTGTTGGCACGACACCTGTTACGGGTTTGGCGACGTCGATACGAAGATGGGTCCTCAGGATTGTTACTTCCGTGTCCAACGGGGCGGGGGTTGGAACGCCGAACCGGATTACGTCCGCCCGGCGTTGCGCATCCGCGACGACGAAGACGCCGGGGACAGGATGAGCGGATTTCGCGTGCTGAGGACGTTCCCCGAATGATCGTCGCGAGGTTCCCGTGACGGAGATGGCCCGTTACGGAGATGGTTAGGATGATTTCCCCGCTAACGCGACGAGGCAAGAATTGTTCGCAAATTTCCGGTTTCGGAGATCTTGTCGCTGTCGGCTTGGTGGTCGCGGGCTTGTTGGTTCCGGCACCCGCCCCGGCTCAAGAAGAGGTCTCCGGCAATGAAGATTTGTTACTCGCGAATGTCCGCCAGCTGACTTTCGAGGGCCGTCGCGCCGGCGAAGGTTATTTCAGCCGCGATGGCGCGATGATGGTCTTTCAAAGCGAGCGCGAACCGGGAAACCCCTTTTATCAAATCTATCTTCTGGATTTGGAAACCGGGGAGGTGCGTCGTCTTTCGCCCGGGATCGGAAAGACGACCTGCGCCTGGATTCATCCGAGCGGACGCCGGGCCCTTTTTGCATCGACCCACGAGGACCTCGAGGCCGTCGCCAAGCAGGAGGACGAGCTCGCCCTGCGCGCGGCTGGCAAAGAGCGGCGCTACGCCTGGAGTTTCGACGAACAGTACGACATTTTCGAAACCGATCTCGGCGCCGGGTGGTTTCGAAATTTGACCAAGGCGCGCGGCTACGACGCCGAGGGATCCTGGTCGCCCGATGGCAAGCTGATCGCGTTCGCCTCGAACCGCCACGCCTACACGGGGAACCTGAGCGCCGACGAACGGAAACGATTCGAAATCGACAAATCGTTTCTGATGGACATCTACGTCATGAACGCGGACGGAAGCGGTCTTTTGCGCTTGACCCGGACCCGCGGCTACGACGGTGGCCCCTTTTTCAGCCCCAACGGCCAACGGATCATTTGGCGGCGTTTTTCCGAGGACGGCGCCACGGCCGAGGTTTTCACGATGGATGTCGACGGCGGCGACGAGAAACGGATCACGGACTTGGGGGCGATGTCCTGGGCGCCCTACTTCCATCCCTCCGGTGCCTACGTGATATTCGCGACCAACAAGCACGGATTCGCCAATTTCGAGCTCTATCTCGTCGATTCCGAGGGCGGTTCGGCACCCATCCGGGTGACCGGAACCGAGGGTTTCGACGGCTTGCCGACCTTTTCACCCGACGGAAAGACGCTTTCCTGGACGAGTACCCGCGGCGCCGACAAATCGGCCCAGATATTCCTTGCGGAATGGAACCACGAACAGGCCCTAGCCCTGCTCGGTCTGAAGACCCCCAGCGGGGTCGTCGAGGCGGCCGATTCCGCGGCCGCCGGTTGGGGACCGAGTCGCCCCGAAATCACGCCCGAGGACATGCGACGCCACATCGCCGCTCTCGCCTCGGCGGCGATGGACGGACGCTTGACCGGCACGCCTGGAGAGCGCTTGGCGACCGACTATGTCGCCGAGGCCTTCGCCAACGTGGGTTTGGCGCCCGCCGGCGACGACGGGGGGTATTTTCAGACCGTCGAGTTTACGGCCGGCGCCCGGCTCGGGCCGGACAACCGACTCGGCGTGCCGACGGGCGCGGGTCCGGCGCTGGAATCGCCGACCGTCGATCGGGATTGGCGCCCGTTGGCGTTTTCCCGCGTCGGCTCGGTGGCACCGGCCGGCGTGGTCTTCGCCGGCTATGGCATCGTCGCGCCCGATGCCGATGAGGCCGAGGCTTATGATTCCTATCGGGGTCTCGACGTCCGCGACAAATGGGTGCTGATCTTCCGTTATCTCCCGGAAGGCGTTTCCCAGCCGGTGCGCCAACATCTTTTCCGCTACGCGAACCTGCGTTTCAAGGCGATCGCGGCGCGCGACCGCGGCGCCCGCGGCCTCATCGTCGTTAGCGGCCCCAACGCCCAGGTCGAGGAAGAACTCATCCCCCTGGCGGCCGGACCCGGGATGGCGGCGGCGGGCATTGCCGCAATTACCGTCACGGACGCCGTCGCCGCGGCGCTCGTGGAAGCCGCCGGAAAATCATTGGCGAGCTTGCAGGAGGCCCTCGACAGCGGCGAACCGGTGGACGGTTTCGCGCTGTCGGACGTGGAAATCGGGGCCGAGATCGACGTCGTTCAGGTCAGCCAGCAGGGTCGGAACGTCATCGCCCGTCTCGCCGCAAGCGACCCGGCGCATCCCGAGCCGATGGTCGTCATCGGCGCCCACGTCGATCATCTTGGGCACGGAACCGGCGGCGATTCCCTGGCCCGGAAGGACGAGATGGGCCAGGTTCATTTCGGCGCCGACGATAACGCGTCGGGGGTCGCCGGACTCATCGAGATCGCCGAGTACTTGGTTGATCGCAAGAGGCGGGGCCGGTTCACTCCCAGGCGCGACATTATTTTCGCGGCCTGGTCGGGCGAGGAGCTGGGGATGCTGGGCGCCGGCCATTTCGTGCGCCAATGGGACGACGGTGGCGAATCCGGACCCCTCGCGTCCGCTGTTCTGGCCTATCTCAACATGGACATGATCGGGCGCCTCGATACGACTCTCGCCCTTCAGGGCGTCGGTTCGAGTCCGATTTGGCGGGCTGAGATCGAGCGCGCCAACGTACCGGTCGGTCTTTCCGTCTTGGCGGTCGCCGACAGCTATTTGCCGACCGACGCGACCACGTTCTACCTCAAGGAGATCCCCATCCTGAATGCCTTTACCGGTGTCCATGGCGATTACCACACCCCGCGCGACACCGCCGACAAGATCAACCTCGTCGGTGCCGCCAAGGTCGCGCGGCTGATGGGCCTCATCACCCGTTCGCTCGCGCTTCGCGAGGGGTCGGTCGAATACGTCCGGGTGAAGGACGCCCCGGAGATCGGCCGGCAACGGACTTCGCGCGTCTATCTGGGAACGATTCCCGATTACGCCGCCGCAGGTGGCGGCGGGGTCCGCATCTCCGGTGTCACCACGGGGGGACCGGCCGAAAACGCCGGCGTCGAGGAGGGCGACGTGGTGGTCGAGCTGGCGGGACGAAAAATCGAAAACATCCACGATTACAGTTATGCCCTCGACGCCCTAAAAATCGGGCAACCGGCGGACCTCGTGGTGATCCGCGGCGGAAAAAGCGTCACCCTGGAAATAACCCCAGCCTCCCGCGACTGAAATCACGGGACCGCGTGGGTGGCGAAAACACCGCCGGGCGGTTTTGGTCCGCTTTTTTGGGCTCGGCTGGGCGATGATTATCCAAGTGGTATCGGAACCAATTCGGAGATCTCGGCACCCGTCGGTCAGGCGTTCGAAGCGGCCGGTACGTCCGTACGGCTTTTTAGCTTCAACACTCTGCGCTGATAGGCCTCGAGCAGCTTCCAACGCACGACGGGGATGTTCCTAATGGCGCTGACCGGAATGAGATAGACGGATGATGGTTCGAGGGCTCGGAATGATTCCCCGGTGGCGACCCCGAACAACGCCGTTTCCTCGCCGAAAAAGTCACGGGGGAAAAGCGATTCGGGTTCACAATCGCCGCTGACGTTGCGCTCGATCCGACCCTCTCGGATCAAGCCGATCGAAAGATTGTCGGGATCATCGTCGACGAAACCCCGATCCCTTTCAAATTTAACCAGGCGTATTCGCTGACAAACTTCGTTTTCCGATTTGCGCGACAGCTCGTCACCGAACAGATAGGTCGATCGCAGGAACAAGCGGTTCGATTCGAGGCGGGTGATTTCCTCGAAAAGGTCGTTTCGCATCACGAATTCCAGATACACGATGCCGGAGATCTTGAGGGCCTGGACATAGGTTCGGGTCCGATAGGTTTCCGTGGGCACGCTCCCCTTGAGGATGTAACTCTCGCCGACAAGCACGCCGGACGACAACACGGTGCGCAAGTCGCCGCTCGAGGAATCCCTTTCGACGTCGCCGGTCAGACTCAAGAATAGATCGTCGGGCGGTTCACCCTTTTTTTCGAGGACGCTTCCCGGATCGAAGGTCTCGATGGGACTGTTGAGGACGATGGTCAGTCGCCCGTAGGAGACGTTGGGAAAGTACGACTCCAGATATCGGTACGCGTTCCGCCGCTCGTAATTTTGGTAATTTTGGATGAGGACGTCCACGGCGCCAAACGGGAGGACCACGCCGATCTCCTTTTCTTCGTCCGTGGCCTCTTCCGCTTTGTGGGCCAGCACGATCTTGTCCGATTTGTCACCCCGGAAGTCGGTCGCGTCGCCGTGAATGAGTCCCCCGCCGATGTCGAGTTTCTTGATGTCGGCCGGTTTCAGGTAGGTCCGCTTCACTCTATCGACGAATTCGCGCGACATGCCCGGCTGGGTCGGGTCGTCGACGACCATGTCCTCCAGCACCCTGAAGGCGGCGATGTCGGCGAAGTGGGCGTAGCTACGGTAGCCTTTTTCGAACAAGGCTCTGAAAACAAGGATATTCGTTTCAACCGGGTGTGGTGACAGCACCGGGAATACTTCCAGGCCCTCGATGTCGTTCCAGACGTCGAATTCCAGGTCGTGAACTTCGAAGAATTTGCCGAATCGGTTTTCGGAAATGGCCAGGAGCGCCGATAATTTCTTTACCACGGAAGCGCGTACGAGGGGGGTGGCGAAATAGCGAATCTTGTGGTCGGCCCGGACGATGTCCGTCAAGCCGGCGAAATGATCGTCGTGGGCGTGGGTATGGAAGATGCCCTCGATCTCGTTGATGCCGATGCCTAGGGCCCTGAGACTGTGAAGAATGTTGGCCGCGGCGTCGATAAGATAAATTTTCCCCTGGAATATCACGATGCTGGACATGCTGGGACGGTTGACGTCCCAGCCGTCGCCCTGGCCGGTGTGAACAATCGCGAAATACTCGCGGGGAATATGCCGTGGACTGAGCGCATACGGCGGGATGAATTGCTCCCCCGGCGCGAGATTCAGGTTCACGCTTGCGATCGCGGCGTGGTGTGAGAATTCGTACTCGTTGAAACCGGCGCGCCTTACCCTGGCGCCATTCCGGATCTCAACCCAGTCGTCTCCAATCACCAGGGAATCGATGAGTTCCTCCGTTTCGCGGATTTTTCCGAAGCCGAACTTCAGCTTCATGCACATCAGCTCGCGGGCTCTTTCGGGGCCGATGCCCGATTCGATGATTTCCGCTTCGGAGATGAGGCCATAATTGCCTCTATGGATGTACTGCATTTGAGCCGTGACCCGATCCTCGAGGCCCATGATAAGGGGTTTGACGCCGGTATTGTTGGGATGGCCGGGAAGAATCATCCCTTGCCGATACAGCATCTGGAGAACCGGAAACTCGGCCAGGCTCGCCGCCATTCCGTTCTGCAACAGCGAATCCGACACCAGAATGGCGTTGGGGCCGGATTCATGGAAAACGCCCCCCTGTTCGGTGTCGACGTTGATGCCGCGCTTCATCAGGTGCTTGACGCTGTCCGCCGGGCAGCCGCAGAGAATCCGCAGCTCGGCCTCGGGAATCTCGACGAAGTGGCAGCCGTTGGTAACGAACCTCTTCGTAATCGTCATTTTGCGCCTACGCTACTCGGGGCCGCGACACGCTTGAATCACCCACTCGTCTCGTACCCCCGCCCCTCGGGCAATTTCCGATTGCCTTTGGGAAAATTTTCCATCGATGGCAGGTGGAACCCGCGGTAGGGGATCTTTATCCTGAACGGGGTGTGGAGATTTGGGTCGCATGGTCCCGGAACACTCATTTCGAGAAAGGTATCGAAACGTCCAATGAGGGGGGCACCTCGTATTTCTCTAGCTTGGATTGGGTCCGCCGTGTTCGCGTTGCCGGCGGCGGCGAGATAGTATGTGCGGGCGGTTCACCCTGCGGACACCGAGCCACACGATCGCCGAGGCATTCGGCGTCCGGGAGAGGTTGAACCTTAAGCCGCGTTACAACATCGCCCCGACGCAGCAAGTTCTCGCTGTTCGCCGCGCTGCTGGAGGGCCCGATCGGAAGCTGGCGCGCTTGCGCTGGGGGTTGATCCCGTCGTGGGCTAAGGATCTCGCGATCGGCAACCGTCTGATCAACGCCCGGGCCGAAACCGTGGCCGAAAAACCGGCATTTCGGGCCGCCTTTCGCAGCCGGCGGTGCCTTGTTCCGGCGGACGGGTTCTACGAATGGCGTAAGACCAACGGCCGCAAACAACCCTACCATTTTAGTCTGCCGGAGAGCGAGGTGTTCGCGATCGCCGGATTGTGGGAGGCCTGGCGTTCGGGTGCCGGCGAAAAAATTGAAAGCGTCACTCTCGTGACCACGGACGCCAACGCTATCGTGGCCCCGATACATGGCCGAATGCCGGTGATTCTCGATCCCGCCGATTACGAAACTTGGCTGACGTTGGTTGCCACCGATCCCGAGGAGCTCAGAAAACTCATGCGTCCTTGGGGCCCCGACCGGATGGTGGCGCGGCCTGTCGGCCAGCGCCTAAACGATCCCCGGAACGACGACGATTCCCTGATCGAGGAAGCGCCCTCCTTGGCCTAGGGTCAGGTGATAAGGGGCCAAGCTCGAAGGGACTTGTGCGGTCCTTCGGAAAACCCAGGAAGGCGCTTTGCGCGATCGCCATCTGTGCTACCGTTGTCGCCAGGTTCGCGAGGAAAGTCGAACCGATCGAGGGGAAGTGATGCGGTCTTGGTGATGGGGGACGTTCTGAAAGACATCCACAAGGGGTTTCAGGATGTCGGCGATAGCGAGCAGGCAAAGCTCTTTTTTCAGCTTCTCGACAACGCCAACCGCCTTGAATCGATTCAGGAGTACCGGCGGCACATTCGCGAACTCTATCCCGTCGAGGACGGGCACCGCATTCTCGACATCGGCTGCGGACTCGGGCATGAAGTTCAGGAATTGGCGTCCCTCGTCGGCAGCGATGGCCGTGTGGTCGGGGTCGACAACAACGCCCCGCTGATCGCCGAGGCCAGACGGCGGACAGAGGGAAGCCACACCCCGTTGGAATTTTTCGTCGGTGATGCCGGGAAGCTCGAATTCTCGGACAATGCCTTCGATCTCTGTCGGGCGGAACGATTCCTGATCTTCCTCGAGGACCCCGAAAAAGCCCTGGCCGAAATGGTGCGCGTCGTGCGGCCCGGGGGAACGGTCGTCATTTCAGATTTCGACTATGCCAGGATGAGAGTAGAGGTATCCGACCCAGCCCTGATGGATCGGGTCCGGAAAATACGCGTCCAGTCGGTTCCGAGTGCCCTGATTGGCCGCGAGTTGCCAAGCCTGTTTCACGAAATGGGATTACAAGAAGTAAAGGTCGTGCCCCACGTCATCATGCCAACCTACGCCATGTACAGATTGGTCGATGGGGGAGTCCTTGAAAACGCCGTCAATGAGGGAAGTCTTTCGCGCTCGGACTACGAGACGTGGTGGCGCGAGGTCGAAAAGTCGGCCCGAACCGGACATTTCGTCGCCGCCTGCCCAGGCTACATCGTTGGCGGGTACAAACCCGTTCTCGACGGCGAAACCTGAGGCGCAGCTAACGGACGCGGTAACCGTGGCTCGAACCGCACCAGCCCTTATCGCCTGTCACATCGATCACCGCGATACCCCGCATTCGTCGTCGCTCGCACACCAACGGTAGACCCACCGGCGCATCTTCTTGCGGGCATCCTCCGATGAGGGTACAATCGTGCCGTTTCCTCGGGATTCGGCATTTAATTTTACGAGTCCAAATCTTTTACAGCTCGGCAACCGCTTGCAAAACGTGGTGTCTGGGAATTTTCGTCGCCCGGATGATCGCGCTTACGGTAAAATCCATGAATGGGACTCGGCAGACAACCGCGCGCAAGGCGAGGTCGGAATTTACGCGCACAGCCATCTCTGTGTCTTTCAACCACGACGAAATCCCTGACACTTTGGTTTCGTCGTTGTCCTCAGACAAACGATCTGCGCTCGCCGAGTTGGCCAAAAGCAAAACCGCAAGCGCTATTGCCGGGCCCATACGAAGCACAGGTTAACATTCCGGCTCCCGAAGGGATCGTCATCATCTGACAACATCATCCTCGGATGCTATATCCTCTAAAATACAAGTGCCCACAAATTTTGGCGTGCGTCAACGTCCTATCTGGACAAATTTACCCGAATTAAATTTACCGATTAATTGTATATTGCTTGTGGTGTTATTCGGCCCGTTGTTCTTGCAGGGCGAAAAGCGCGACGGCGGCGGCCGCGGCGACGTTCAAGCTTTCGATTCCGGGACAAAGCGGGAGCCGCAGTAGGACATCGCAATTTCGCCGCGTTAGCGGTCGCAGCCCCGCGCCTTCGGCCCCGAGTACCAAGGCCAGGCGCTCGAACTGTTTTTCCCGCGAGATGTTGTCCTCGGCAGCCGGGTCAAGACCGGCGCACCAGTATCCGGCCTTCTTCAGCAAGCCCAGGGTGTTGGCGAGGTTTTTCACGCGCACGATCGGAACCATCTCGAGGGCCCCGGAAGCGGCCTTGGCGAGAGCCCCGCTCTCGGCCGGCGCGTGTCGTTCCAGCAGCACCAGGGCGCTGGCTCCGAAAGCGGCCGAGGAGCGTAACACGGCACCGACGTTCTGGGGATCGGTGACCCGATCGAGGACGACGACTGGTCTCCCGTCCGGATGGGCGAAAGTCTTTTCCGGGGACCGTCGCGGCAAGGGATCGGCGTTGAGAACGAGGCCCTGGTGAACCGCCTGCGCCGCCACCATCCGGGAGATTTCGGCAGCGGTTTTGAGGTCGATCGCGAGGTCCGCGCGGTCGAGGCCAGGTTGCAAACGTCGGCCCAATCTGTCGAGCGCCGATGTGGTCGCCGTGAGCCGCCGGCAACGCCGCTCGGGGTTGGCCAGCGCGGCGGCGACGGCGTGCTGGCCGTAAAGGCGTATCCGGCCAGCAGCCAATTGCGGCGAACCCGGCACGGACCGCGACGGGTTTTGAGGGTGCTTGCGAGGGGGCATGATGCGTTATAGACTTCGCTGGTCTAAAAGCTCAATTCGCGATTGCGGATTGAAACAGGGTTTTCGGGACGTTGGGAGGCCACGGCGGGGTCTTCTCAAAACCGTTGACATCGGGCTGGGAAGAGCCATATTGCGCACTTCCGCGGCGCGTGATCGTCTGTGCCTAAGCGGAGGGGTGGCCGAGTGGTTAAAGGCAGCAGACTGTAAATCTGCCGACGTGCGTCTACGTAGGTTCGAATCCTACCCCCTCCACCACGTCGTGGCGGCGAGCCAAGGGGCAGAGAGATCCTATGCGGGTGTAGCTCAATGGTAGAGCTCCAGCCTTCCAAGCTGGCTACGTGGGTTCGATCCCCATCACCCGCTCCAAGTAATCTTTCGAGGATGGTGTCGTTTGTGCCGTGGGGCACTGGGAGACCTCATTGAGAGCTGAGGAAGACGGAAATGGCGAAACAGAAGTTTGAACGAACGAAGCCGCATTGCAACATCGGGACGGTTGGGCATGTGGATCATGGCAAGACGACGCTGACGGCGGCGATCACGATGATTTTGGCGGAGACTGGTGGGGCGGAGTATGTGCCGTTTGACCAGATTGACAAGGCGCCGGAGGAGAAGGAGCGGGGGATCACGATCAACACGGCGCACGTGGAGTACGAGACGGAGAAGCGGCATTACGCGCATGTGGATTGCCCGGGTCATGCGGACTATGTGAAGAACATGATCACGGGAGCGGCGCAGATGGACGGCGCGGTTCTGGTGGTGTCGGCGGCGGATGGTCCGATGCCGCAGACGCGGGAGCACATATTGCTGGCGCGCCAGGTGGGGGTGCCGGCGTTGGTGGTTTATCTGAACAAGGCGGATCAGGTGGATGATCCGGAGATATTGGAGTTGGTGGAGTTGGAGGTGAGGGAGCTGTTGTCGCAGTACGAGTTTCCGGGGGACGATATTCCGGTGGTGATTGGCTCGGCGTTGGAGGCGTTGGAAGGGAAGAACCCGGAGCGGGGCCGGGAATCGGTATTGAAGCTGATGGCGGCGGTTGACGATTATGTTCCGCAGCCGGAGCGAGCGGTGGACAAGCCGTTTTTGATGCCGATAGAGGACGTATTTTCGATTTCGGGCCGAGGGACGGTTGTGACGGGCCGGGTTGATCGGGGAGTGGTCAAGGTGGGAGAGGAAGTCGAGATCGTGGGGATCCGAGAGACGACGAAGACGGTGTGCACGGGAGTTGAGATGTTTCGGAAGCTGTTGGACCAGGGCCAGGCTGGGGACAACATCGGGGTATTGCTGAGGGGGACGAAGCGTGAGGAGGTTGAGCGTGGCCAGGTACTGGCGCGTCCGAAGACGATCACGCCGCACACGAAGTTCAAGGCGGAGACCTATGTGTTGACGAAGGAGGAAGGGGGCCGTCACACGCCGTTTTTCACGAACTACCGGCCGCAGTTCTACTTTCGGACCACGGACGTGACGGGGAGTGTGGACCTGCCGGAGGGGACCGAGATGGTGATGCCGGGAGACAACGTGACGATGGAGGTGAACCTGATCGCGCCGATCGCGATGGACGAGGGCTTGCGCTTCGCCATCCGCGAGGGCGGCCGCACCGTCGGCGCCGGCGTCGTCACTCAGGTCATCGAATAACGATTGGGCGGGGCGTTTTCAAGATTGCGCGACGGCGGGACGCGATCGTTCGCGATCCGCTTCGACCGGGGTTTTATTCGGGGCGATAGGAGTGTAGCTCAACTGGTAGAGCACCGGTCTCCAAAACCGGGGGTTGGGGGTTCGAGACCCTCCACTCCTGCCAACACATCTGGAGCAGTTCGGCGTTCCGCTGGCTGCCGTAACGAAAATATTTGGTATGGATAAGACATCACCGATCGAATTTTTTCGTGAAGTGCGCCAAGAGGCCTCGAAGGTCACGTGGTCATCGCGCAAGGAAACCTTGGTCACGACGGGGATGGTATTCATCATGGCTATAATAATGGCGATTTTCTTCTTTTTAGTTGACTTAGGGATTGCTAGCGTAGTTGAATTAATATTGAATTTAAGTTGGTGATATCGTGGCGAAGCGCTGGTACATCCTCCATGTATATTCGGGATTCGAGAAAAAGGTCGCGCAAGCGATCCGAGAGCAAGTCGTGCTGAAGGGGCTGGAAGATAAAATCGAGGAGGTATTGGTGCCGGCCGAGGAGGTGGTGCAAATAAGACGTGGCCAGAGGGTTTCGGCGGAACGAAAGTTTTTTCCGGCTACGTCCTCGTCAATATGGAGATAACGGACGAATCCTGGTATCTCGTCAACAATACTCCGAAAGTGACGGGATTTCTCGGTGGTAGCGGGCGCCCGACCCCGATCGCGGACGTCGAGGCCGAACGTATTATGCGGCAAGTCCGCGAGGGCGTGGAAAAGCCGAAGCCGTCCATCACCTTCGAGGTCGGCGAGACGGTGAGGGTCTGCGACGGGCCGTTCACGTCCTTTAACGGTTTGGTCGAGGAAGTGGACGAAGAGAAGGCGCGGCTCAAGGTCTCGGTGTCGATCTTCGGTCGGGCGACACCGGTCGATCTTGAGTATTCACAGGTCGAGAAGACTTAAGAATTCGGCGAAAGGCGCCCTTCTCATCGATCACGGGAAGCGGATGCTCGGATCATCAATTATCGACGCAGTGAGATAATTAATGGCGAAAAAGGTCTCGGGTTATATAAAATTGCAGGTGCCGGCGGGAAAGGCGAACCCCTCACCGCCGATCGGGCCCGCGTTGGGTCAGCGCGGTCTCAACATTATGGATTTCTGCAAAGCCTTCAACGCCAAGACCCAGAACATGGAACCTGGCATGCCCTTGCCGGTGTTGATCACGGCTTATGCGGATCGTTCGTATTCGTTTGCCATAAAAACCCCGCCGGCGAGCTACTTCCTCAAAAAGGCGGCGGGATTGGAAAAAGGCAGCGGGACGTCGGGCCGCACGACCGTCGGTGTCGTGACGATGGCGCAGGTCCGGGAGATCGCAGAAAAGAAAATGACGGATCTCAATGCCAACGACATCGAAGCCGCTTGCCGGATCCTGATGGGTTCCGCCCGCTCGATGGGGATCGAGGTGAGGGGCTAAGCCGATGGCCAAAGCCGGAAAGCGCCTCAGGAACGCCCGCGAGGGAATTGGCCGCGGAGACACATACGCCGTGGCCGAAGCCGTCAAGATGATTCGCGACCGGGCGACCGCGAAATTCGACGAGACGATCGAGATCGCCCTGAATCTGGGTGTCGATCCCCGCCGCGCCGACCAAATGGTGCGTGGCGTAACGCAGTTGCCGCATGGTACCGGTAAAAACCTGAAGATCGTCGTGTTCGCGCGCGGAGCCAAGGCGGATGAAGCGCGCGAGGCGGGTGCCGATATCGTCGGGGCGGACGATTTGGCCGCCCAGATCACGGCCGGCGAAATTGCTTTCCAGCACTGCATCGCGACGCCCGATCTCATGCCGGTGGTCGGGAAGCTCGGCAAGATCCTTGGTCCCCGCGGCTTGATGCCCAATCCCAAGCTCGGTACGGTGACCAAGGACGTGGCGGCGGCGGTGAGCGCGGCCAAGGCGGGACAGGTTCAGTTCCGGGTCGAGAAGCAAGGCATCATCCATGCCGGGATCGGCAAGGCCAGCTTCAGCGAGGAACACATTCTTGGAAACGTGCGTGCGTTCGTCGGGGCCGTGGTTCGAGCCAAGCCCTCGGGAGCCAAGGGAACGTTCTTGAAGAAGATTTCCCTGACCTCGACGATGGGGACCAGCGTCAGAATCGAGGTGGCCAGCGCAACCAGTTGATGAGCGAAGGTGGTGACAACACGCTTCGCCGCGACGGTTCGCGGTGGGGCGTGGCGCTCGGCGGTCGGGACACCGGGTGCCAACCTGTCCGAGATCGCGGGTGCCGGGACACAAATCCCGGTTCAATGAGCGTGTGCCGTCCGCGCAGACGGGATCGACCCCTCGATCGAAGAGGCTTTCGAGAGAGGGGAGCGAGATCGTGCTCCTCGGACAGGCGGAGCGGACCCGATGTCGTTGTGGGTCGGGTCCTGGTTGAACAGAGAACGGGAGCGTCGAGGTACACCGCGCGGCGCTATCCCGTCGAGGAGTCATTTCGTGGACCGATCGCAAAAAGAGGCCATCGTCGCGTCTCTCCATCGAATCTTCGCCGGCGCGACGCTCGTCGTGGTGATTCGGCACTCGGGGCTGACGGTCGCCGAGGCCAGCGACTTGCGCCGGCAAATGCGCGCTGCCGGGGCAGCGTATCGGGTGATCAAGAACCGGCTCGCGAGACGGGCCTTGGAAGGAACCGGTTTCACGGGTTTGACCGAGCACTTCGTCGGTCCCACCTCGATCGCGTTTTCATCTGATCCGGTGGCGGCCGCGAAGGTCACGGTCGAGTATGCCAAACGGAGTGGCAAGATCGTCGTCCTAGGAGGCGCGCTAGGCGATGTCCTGCTCGATCCGGCCGGAGTCGGGGCCCTGGCCTCGTTGCCGTCGCTCGATGCCTTGCGGGCCAAACTCATCGGTCTGTTGCAGGCGCCCGCGGCCAAACTGGCCGGCGTGTTGCAGGCACCGGCGGGACAGCTCGCCCGGGTGCTTAACGTATATGGCTCGCAGGATCCGGCAGCGTGAACCGTTTATCCCATATTAGCCGAGGCGACGAACATTTAAACCAAGGAGATGATCATGGCCGATCTGGCGAAAATCGCTGACGAGCTTTCGACCTTGACCGTTATCGAGGCCGCGGAGCTGAGTAAGATGTTGGAGGAGAAGTGGGGTGTTTCCGCGGCGGCGGCGGTTGGTGTCGCCGCGGTTCCCGGGGCCGCCCCGGACGGGGAGGCCGCCGAGGCGGCCGAGGAGAAGACGGAATTCGACGTCATCCTGAGCGGCTTCGGCGAGAAGAAGATCAACGTGATCAAGGAAGTCCGCGCGATCACGAGCCTGGGCCTGAAGGAAGCGAAGGACCTGGTCGAATCCGCACCGAAACCGGTCAAGGAGGGCGTATCCAAGGACGAGGCCGAAAAAATCAAGACAAAACTGGAGGAGGTCGGGGCCACGGTCGATGTGAAATGATCCGGTGATCATTTTCACCGCCGCCCGGTTTAACGGACCGCCACGTGTACCGGCTCGCCACCGAGGCAGTTTAGCCGAATAGTTTTCGAGGAACCAACATGTCGAAATCCGTAAAGCTCGGAACCGAATTGATTCGCACGCCACGGCGGCGCAGCTTTGGTCGAATCTCGGCCGTCGCGCCGATGCCAAATCTGATCGAGGTTCAGAAGAAATCCTACGACCAGTTTCTCCAAATGGATACGACACCCGAGGACCGGATCGTCTTCGGTCTGCAAGAGGTGTTTCGCTCTGTTTTCCCGATCAAGGACTTTTCGGAGCGGGCCGAGCTTCACTTCGTGCACTACGAGTTCGAGGCGCCGAAGTACGATGTCGAGGAATGTCAGCAAAGGGGTATGACCTTTGCCGCTCCGCTAAAGATCACGCTCCAACTCTGGATCTTCGATGTCGACGAGGACATCAACAAGCGCGACGTAAGGGACATCAAGGAGCAGACCGTGTATCTGGCGGATATGCCGCTGATGACGAACAACGGCACCTTCGTCATCAACGGCACGGAACGCGTCATCGTGAGCCAGATGCATCGTTCGCCAGGCGTATTTTTTGATCACGACAAGGGGAAGACCCACTCGTCCGGAAAATATCTCTTCGCGGCTCGCGTGATTCCCTATCGCGGATCCTGGCTCGACTTCGAATTCGACGCTAAGGACCTGGTCTACGTTCGGGTCGATCGACGGCGCAAACTTCCCGTGACGACGATCCTCCACGGACTTGGAATGACGACAGAGGAAATTCTCCATTATTTTTTCAATACAGTGGTGTACAGCCGCGACAAGAAGGGTTGGCGGGCGCCCATCAATCCTGATCGCTTGCGCAGCACGAAACTGACCCGCGACTTGATCGACGCCGAGAGCGGCGAGGTCGTGGCCGAAGCCGGAGTGAAGGTCGGTGCCCGCAAGATCCGCAAGTTGATGGAAGCCGGCCTCAAGGAGCAACTCGTTACGTCCGAGGATCTCGATGGCCGCTATCTGGCTCTCGATATCATTGATGAATCGACGGGCGAGGTCTTCGTCGAGGCGGGTGACGAATTGACCAGCGAAACCATTGCGATGCTCGAGGAGAAGGGCGTCGACGAATTGCCAACGTTGGGCATCGACCACATCACCGTGGGCCCCTATATCCGCAATACACTCGCGGTCGACAAATGCAAGACGGCCGACGAAGCCTTGTTCGAGATATACCGGGTAATGCGTCCCGGTGAGCCGCCGACGCTTGAGACGGCGCAGGCGCTGTTCAAAGGATTGTTTTTTGATCCCGAGCGCTACGACCTGTCGGCAGTCGGGCGGGTCAAGCTCAACGCCCGTTTGAATCAGGATGCCGACGATTCGATTCGGGTGCTGCGCAAGGAGGATATTCTGTCGGTCGTGAAGACCCTCGTGGAGATCAAGGACGGCCGCGGCGAAATCGACGATATCGACCATCTCGGCAACCGCCGGGTCCGATCCGTCGGAGAATTGATGGAAAATCAGTATCGGGTTGGGCTGTTGCGCATGGAGCGGGCGATTCGGGAACGAATGAGTTCGGTCGAGATCGACAGCGTCATGCCTCATGATCTCATCAACGCGAAGCCCGTGGCCGCCGCGGTGCGCGAGTTTTTCGGTTCGTCGCAGCTTTCCCAATTCATGGATCAAACGAATCCGCTTTCCGAAATTACCCACAAGCGGCGTCTATCGGCCCTCGGCCCAGGCGGTTTGACGCGCGAACGCGCCGGTTTCGAGGTGCGTGACGTGCATCCGACCCACTATGGACGCATTTGTCCGATCGAGACGCCGGAAGGTCCGAACATCGGCCTCATCAACAGTCTCGCGACCTACGCCCGAATCAATAAGTACGGGTTCATCGAAAGCCCCTACCGAAGGGTCGACGAAGGCCATGTCACCGACGAAGTGATTTATTTATCGGCGATGGAGGAGGGGAGATACACAATTGCACAGGCCAACGCGTTGCTCGACGAAAAAGGGCGATTCACACAGGAGCTGGTCAGTTGCCGGCGCAACGGTGAATTCGTCATGTCGCCAGGCGACGTCATCGATTTCATCGACGTTTCGCCGAAGCAACTCGTGTCGGTGGCCGCGGCGTTGATACCGTTTCTTGAAAACGACGACGCCAACCGTGCCCTGATGGGCTCGAACATGCAGCGTCAGGCGGTGCCTTTGATCCAACCCGAGGCACCGTTGGTAGGAACCGGCATGGAGGAGATCGTGGCTCGGGATTCCGGTGCCACCATAATCGCCAGGCGGAATGGGGTCATCGATCAGATCGATGCTACGCGGGTCGTCGTGCGCGCCTCGGGGGGGGCGGGCGACGGGATTGGCGTCGACATCTACAATTTATCGAAGTTCCAGCGCTCAAATCAGAATACTTGCATCAATCAGCGTCCCCTCGTGAGAGTGGGCGACGAAGTCAAGGCCAACGACATCATCGCCGACGGACCCAGCATCGAGAGGGGGGAACTGGCCCTCGGGCGCAACGTGCTTGTCGCCTTCATGCCCTGGCACGGGTACAACTTCGAGGATTCGATCCTGATTTCCGAACGCATGGTCAAGGACGACGTTTTCACTTCGATTCATATCGAGGAATTCGAGGTCATGGCACGGGACACCAAGCTCGGTCAGGAAGAAATAACGCGCGATATTCCGAACGTCGGCGAAGAAGCGCTCAAGAATCTCGACGAAGCCGGAATCGTTTACATCGGAGCCGAAGTCAAACCCAGTGACATTCTGGTCGGCAAGATCACACCGAAGGGTGAAAGTCCCATGACCCCGGAGGAAAAGCTGTTGCGCGCGATCTTCGGGGAGAAGGCGTCCGACGTTCGCG
Organism: Alphaproteobacteria bacterium; assembly: GCA_965218865.1. Classification (GTDB taxonomy): domain Bacteria; phylum Pseudomonadota; class Alphaproteobacteria; order JAAXGF01; family JAAXGF01; genus CBDCME01. The sequence continues at coordinate 170,970 of CBDCME010000076.1, read as the reverse complement.
ATACCAGTTTGCGATTGCCGCCCGGCGTATCCGGCACGGTCGTCGAGGTCCGAGTGTTCTCGCGACGCGGAGTCGAAAAGGACGAGCGGGCCTTGGCCATCGAACGCGACGAAATCGAGCGTTTGGCCAAGGACCGAAAGGACGAGCGCGACATCGTGGAACGCAACGTCTATGAAAATCTCCGGGCACTCCTCCTGGGCAAGACCGTCGCGAGCGGTCCCAATGGGATTGCGTCGGGGAAGCGGGTCACGGAAGCGCTTCTCGAATCGGTTGACCGGGCCCAGTGGTGGCATATCGCTGTCAGGGACGAAACCGTGGTGGCGCAGGTCGAGCAACTCAAGGCTCAGCTCGACAAGGCCTTGGAAAGTTTGGAATCCTGGTTTCAGGACAAGGTCGAAAAGCTGCTGCGAGGCGATGAGTTGCCGCCGGGCGTGCTCAAGATGGTCAAGGTATTCGTGGCCGTGAAGCGCAAGCTTCAGGCGGGAGACAAAATGGCTGGCCGCCATGGCAACAAGGGCGTCATCTCGCGAATCGTTCCGGTCGAGGACATGCCCTACCTGAGTGACGGCACCCACGTCGATATCGTGCTCAATCCGCTCGGCGTTCCGTCGCGCATGAACGTAGGACAGATCCTCGAAACCCATCTCGGCTGGGCGGCGGCCGGGTTGGGACGGAAAATCGGGGCCATGCTCAACTCCCTCAAGCAAGGCCGTTCCCAAGCGAATCTCAGGGGGTATCTTTCCGAGATTTACGGGGAAACGAAAATCGGGCGCGATATCGGCAAGATGTCGAACGAGAAACTCTCCGCCTTCGCGAATAACTTGCGTGACGGCGTTCCCATGGCCACGCCGGTGTTCGACGGGGCCCACGAGGGTGACATCGTCGCCATGCTCGGACGCGCGGGTTTCGAGAGATCGGGTCAAGTGACCCTGATCGACGGTCGTACCGGCGAGCCGTTCAGCCGCGTAGTCACAGTCGGTTACATTTATATGATGAAGCTCCACCACTTGGTCGACGACAAGATTCACGCCCGTTCGATCGGTCCCTATAGTCTGGTGACCCAACAACCCTTGGGCGGCAAGGCCCAGTTTGGGGGCCAACGTTTCGGCGAAATGGAGGTGTGGGCGCTCGAGGCCTACGGCGCGGCGTACACGCTACAGGAAATGTTGACGGTCAAATCGGACGACATTTCGGGTCGGACAAAAGTCTACGAGGCGATCGTCAAGGGCGAGGATACCTTCGAGGCGGGAATACCCGAAAGCTTCAACGTTTTGGTCAAGGAGCTACATGCCCTCGGTCTCAACGTTGAGCTTGTTCAAAAGAGCTAGGATCGCCGCTGGTCGTTGGTGCCAGCTTTGTCGACCCGGTCGCGCTTAACCAGCGGTCCTTGGGCGAATTGATTTCAGGAGAAGTCGCATGAACGAGTTGATGAAAATCTTTGGTCAGGCCAGCGGTCTTCAGAGCTTCGACCATATCAAGATTTCCATCGCCAGCCCCGAGAAGATCCGATCGTGGTCCTATGGCGAAGTAAAGAAGCCGGAGACCATCAATTACCGGACCTTCAAGCCCGAGCGCGACGGCTTGTTCTGTGCCCGCATATTCGGTCCGGTGAAGGACTACGAATGCCTGTGCGGAAAATACAAGCGGATGAAATATCGTGGTGTGGTTTGCGAAAAATGCGGCGTTGAGGTTATTCAGTCGAAGGTGCGGCGTGAACGGATGGGTCATATCGAACTCGCCGCGCCCGTCGCTCATATTTGGTTTCTCAAGTCGCTGCCTTCCCGCATCGGTCTCATTCTCGACATGACCCTTAAGGAGCTCGAACGGGTTCTCTATTTCGAGAATTACGTCGTTCTGGAGGCCGGTCTGACGCCGCTCAGGAGGCACGAGCTGTTGAGCGAGGACGCCTACATGAAGGCCCAGGAGACTTACGGAGAAGCCAATTTCGAAGCTGGGATCGGCGCCGAAGCGATCAAGGTGATGCTCACCGGACTCGATCTTACGGCCGAGCAGGAGAAGCTGCGCACCGATTTGGCCGAAACGGGTTCGGAAGCGAAGCGGAAGAAGTACGTCAAACGTTTGAAGCTGATCGAAACGATCATCGAGTCCGGCAACAAACCCGAATGGATGATCCTCGAAGTCGTGCCTGTCATCCCGCCCGAGCTCCGTCCCTTGGTACCGCTCGACGGTGGCCGCTTCGCGACATCCGATCTCAACGATCTATACCGTCGCGTCATCAACCGAAACAACCGACTCAAACGTCTTATCGAGTTACGGGCGCCGGATATCATCGTCCGAAACGAAAAGCGGATGTTGCAGGAATCGGTCGACGCGCTGTTCGACAACGGCCGGCGTGGTCGTGTCATTACCGGGGCCAACAAGCGGCCTCTGAAGAGTCTGAGCGACATGCTCAAGGGGAAGCAAGGTCGATTTCGGCAGAATCTATTGGGCAAGCGGGTGGATTATTCGGGACGTTCGGTCATCGTCGTCGGTCCCGAGCTCAAATTGCACCAATGCGGCCTGCCCAAGAAGATGGCGCTCGAATTGTTCAAGCCGTTCATTTACTCCAAATTGGAGCTCTACGGGATGGCGACGACGATCAAGGCGGCGAAGCGCATGGTCGAGAAGGAGCGTCCGGAGGTCTGGGATATTCTCGAACAGGTCATTCGTGAGCACCCTGTGCTTCTAAATCGCGCGCCGACGCTTCACCGGCTCGGCATTCAAGCCTTCGAGCCGGTATTGATCGAGGGCAAGGCGATCCAGCTCCATCCCCTGGTTTGCACCGCTTTCAACGCCGATTTCGACGGTGATCAGATGGCCGTTCACGTGCCCTTGTCGCTCGAGGCGCAACTGGAGGCGCGGGTCCTGATGATGTCGACCAACAACATCCTCAGCCCCGCGAACGGAAAACCGATCATCGTGCCTTCCCAGGACATCATCCTCGGTCTCTATTACTTGTCCATGGATCGTGCCGGGGAGCCGGGCGAGGGCATGGCTTTCGTCGACGTAGGGGAAATCGAGCACGCGCTACACACCGGAGCCCTTTCGCTGCACGCCAAGATCGCATGCCGCTATTCCGGGGTGGATTCGGAGGGAGAACCCCATACGAGCGTCGTCGAGACGACACCCGGCCGGATGTTGCTGTCGCAAATTTTCCCCCGACATAAGGCGGTGGAATTCGCTCAAATCAATCGCGTTTTGACCAAAAAAGAAATCACCCACGTGATCGACATCGTTTATCGCCATTGCGGTCAAAAGGAGACGGTCCTGTTCGCCGACCGCATGATGGGGCTGGGTTTCACGTACGCCTGCCAAGCGGGAATCTCGTTCGGCAAGGACGACATGGTCGTGTCCGAATCGAAGAGCGCTCTCGTGGACGCGACCCGGGAAAAGGTCAAGGAGTACGAACAGCAATACCTGGACGGGCTCATTACGCAGGGCGAGAAATACAACAAGGTCATCGACGCCTGGTCGCATTGTACCGAACAGGTCGCCGAAGAAATGATGAAGGGCTTGTCGCGCACGGACGAGGTCGATGCGTCGACCGGGCAGCCCAAGCCACTGAACTCGATCTTCATGATGGCCCATTCGGGTGCCAGGGGATCGGCGGCGCAGATGAAGCAGCTCGCTGGGATGCGGGGGTTGATGGCGAAGCCGTCCGGCGAAATCATCGAGACTCCGATTATCGCCAATTTTAAGGAGGGACTCACGGTGTTGGAGTATTTCAACTCCACCCATGGCGCTCGCAAGGGATTGGCCGACACAGCCCTCAAAACGGCGAATTCCGGCTACCTGACACGCCGTCTCGTCGATGTCGCCCAGGATTGCATCATCATCGAGCAGGATTGTGGATCGACCGAAGGACTGACAGTTGCGGCGGTCATCGAGGGTGGCGACGTGATATCGCCGCTGTCCGAACGAATCCTCGGCCGATGCGCCAGTGTCGACATTACCGATCCCTTGGAGGGAGGAGTCCTGGTCAAGGCCGGCGAAATGATCGCTGAAGAGGCGCTCGATATGATCGATTCCGCGGGCGTCGATACCGTCCTCATTCGCTCCGTTCTGACCTGCAAAAGCGAGATCGGCGTGTGCAGCAAATGCTACGGCCGCGATCTGGCCAGGGGAACGCCGGTCAACGTCGGCGAGTCGATCGGAGTGATCGCCGCCCAGTCGATCGGTGAACCGGGCACCCAGCTTACGATGCGGACCTTTCATATCGGCGGAACGGCTCAACGCGGGGCCGAGCAGTCCAGCATCGACGCGGCCTACGACGGGACAATAACAATTCGGAACCGCAACGTGGTGATCGATAGCGAGGGTCGTCCCGTGGTGATGGGAAGGACGAGCGAGTCGATACTTGTCGATGAAAGCGGTCGGGAGAAGGCTCGCCACCGACTTCCGTACGGGGCCCGTTTGGTGACCGATGACGGCGAGCACGTTGTCAAGGGACAACGGATCGCCGAGTGGGATCCCTACACCCTGCCGATCATCGCGGAAACTGAGGGCAACGCACATTACGTCGACTTGAACGAGGGCGTTTCGGTGCGTGAAATCCTCGACGAGGCAACGGGGATTTCGAACAAGGTCGTGGTCGATTGGAAGCAGCAGCCGCGTGGGGCCGAGCTTCGTCCCCGGATTACCCTGCGGGACGATAAAGGTGATGTCGTGATCCTGCCCAATGGACTCGAGGCGCGCTACTTCTTGTCGGTCGACGCCATTCTCAGCGTCGACGATGGTTCGGCCATTCACGCCGGTGATGTCCTCGCCCGAATCCCGAGGGAATCGTCAAAGACGCGTGACATTACGGGTGGTTTGCCGCGGGTGGCGGAACTCTTCGAGGCACGCAAGCCCAAGGATCATGCGATTATCGCGGAGATTTCCGGCCGGGTGGAGTTCGGTAAGGATTACAAGGCCAAGCGGCGAATTATTTTGCGTCCCCCAGAGGAAGGCGGCGAACCGGTCGAGTATCTCATTCCCAAGGGCAAACACATCACCGTTCACAACGGCGACCTGGTCGAGAAGGGGGATCTCCTGATGGACGGAAATCCCGTTCCACACGACATATTGAAGGTGCTCGGCGTGGAGGAATTGGCCAATTATTTGGTGAGTGAGATACAAGAGGTATATCGCCTGCAGGGTGTGAAAATAAACGATAAACACATCGAAGTCATCGCGAGGCAAATGTTGCAGAAGGTCGAGATCACCAATCCCGGCGAGACCACCTTCTTGATCGGTGAGCAGGTCGACAAGAAGGAATTCTGTATCGTCAACGACGCGGCGATCGAGGCGGGTCGGACACCGGCAAGCGCGAGCTCGGTCTTGCAGGGGATCACGAAGGCGTCCCTGCAGACGAAGTCCTTCATTTCAGCGGCATCGTTTCAGGAGACGACGCGGGTGTTGACCGAGGCCGCGGTCGCGGGGCGGATCGACAATCTGGTGGGTCTCAAGGAAAACGTTATCGTGGGACGCCTGATTCCGGCCGGCACCGGCGGCGTGATGGCGCGTTTGAAGCAAGTCGCCGCCGATCGCGACCGGGAATTGGAGGAGGCGGCGCGCAAGGAAAAGAACGCCGAGGCCCTGGTCGAAACGGCGGCCTCGGAAGGCGACGGCGAGGCCCAAATCGCTTGATCGCTCGGGGCGCTCGACGAAACCCGACCACCGGTGGTCCCGGCGATCGCGCGGTGCCGATCGGGGCCTCGGCGGCAGCGGCCGCGCCGACGGCGATTGACCTTGACGACGTTCGGGCGCGCGCCTAGGATGCGCCCTCTTTCCGAGGCCGGTGGTAGGATGCTGCAGTCCTAAACGCGTCACGGAAACATGTAGGCGTTTTGCTCATGCGAAACAAACCGGGGGGTGTTGCGCCGGTTTGTTTCGCATGAGAGATTTTTGTGCGGCTTTACGCCGAACCGGGGTGTTTTTAGAGGGAATTCGATGCCGACGATTCAGCAGTTGATCCGCAAGCCGCGGACTCGACCCCTGGCCCGGAACAAGGTTCCGGCGATGCAGGGCTGTCCCCAGAAACGGGGCGTCTGTACGCGCGTCTACACGACGACTCCGAAAAAGCCGAACTCCGCCTTGCGCAAGGTCGCGCGGGTACGGCTCACCAATGCCTTCGAAGTCACCAGTTACATCCCCGGCGAAAGCCATAATTTGCAAGAACATTCGGTGGTTTTGATCCGGGGCGGACGGGTCAAGGATTTACCCGGCGTGCGTTATCACATCATCCGCGGCACCCTCGACACCCAAGGGGTACAGGACCGACGTCAACGGCGCTCGAAATACGGCGCCAAACGCCCGAAGTAGAGGGGAACTCAGATGTCCCGTCGCCGGGCGGCCGAAAAGCGCGATATTCTCTCCGATCCCAAATACGGCGGTGCCGTGGTCACGAAGTTCATGAGTTGTCTCATGCGTTGTGGCAAGAAGTCGGTGGCGGAACAGATTCTTTACGGCGCCTTCGATTCGATTAAGGAAAAGACCGGTCAGGATCCGCTCAAGGTATTTCACGAAGCCTTGGACAACGTGCGGCCCCTGATCGAGGTTCGTTCCCGGCGGGTGGGGGGAGCGACATATCAAGTCCCGATCGAGGTCCAGTCCCACCGCCGCCAGACGTTGGCCATTCGGTGGATCGTCGGCGTCGCTCGGCGGCGCCCGGAGCACACTATGACGGCCCGGTTTTCGGCCGAGCTTCTCGACGCTTCGAACAACCGCGGTGCCTCGGTAAAGAAACGCGAGGACACGCACCGCATGGCCGAAGCCAACAAGGCCTTCTCGCATTACCGCTGGTAGACGGGCGGAATTGAACAGGGTATTTCGCGATGGCCCGTAGCACACCGCTCGACCGTTACAGGAACATCGGCATCATGGCGCATATCGATGCCGGCAAGACGACGACCACCGAACGCATTCTCTTCTATACGGGGCGTTCGTACAAAATCGGCGAAGTTCACGAGGGAACCGCCGCGATGGACTGGATGGAACAGGAACAGGAGCGCGGAATCACCATCACCTCCGCGGCCACGACCTGCGACTGGCGGGATCATCGCGTGAATATCATCGATACCCCCGGCCACGTCGATTTCACCGTCGAGGTCGAGAGAAGTTTGCGGGTACTCGATGGGGCGGTTGCCGTATTTGATTCCGTCGCCGGGGTTGAACCGCAGTCCGAAACGGTCTGGCGGCAGGCGGATCGCCACGGCGTCCCGCGCATATGTTTCGTCAACAAGATGGATCGGGTCGGCGCCGATTTTTTCCGTTGCGTCGACATGATCAGGGATCGTCTCGGAGCCACTCCCCTCGTCGTCCAGTTGCCTGTCGGAGTCGAATCCAAATTCGCCGGCGTCGTCGATCTCATCACCATGCGTGGGATCATATGGAAAGAAGAGACCCTCGGGGCTGAATTCTACGATACCGACATCCCCGACGAACTTGCCGACACCGCGGCGAGCTACCGCCAGAAACTTGTCGAAGCGGCGGTCGAAGTCGACGACGAGGTCCTCGAAAGGTATCTCGGCGGCGAAGAGCCGGATCTCGAAACACTCCGGCGGTGTATCCGCAAAGGAACAATCGGCGCCGCCTTCGTGCCGGTCTTGAATGGTTCCGCGTTCAAGAACAAGGGCGTTCAGCCTCTGCTCGACGCTGTCGTCGACTATATGCCGGCGCCCTCGGACGTGGACGCGATTCGTGGCGTCCGTGTCGATGGCGCCGAGGAGGTGGTCCGCGATTGCAGCGACGACGAGTCGTTCGCTGGTCTCGCCTTCAAGGTCATGACCGACCCCTATGTCGGCACGCTGACGTTCGTTCGCATCTATTCAGGCGTCATCAAGAGCGGGACACATGTACTGAATTCGGTACGGGGTGTCCGCGAACGCATTGGCCGAATGCTTCTCATGCACGCCAATAGTCGAGAGGACATCGACGAGGGCCGGGCCGGCGATATCCTGGCTCTCGCGGCTCTCAAGAATACCGCAACGGGCGATACCCTGTCGGCGCTGAACGATCCGGTGATCCTAGAGCGGATCGAGTTTCCCGACCCGGTCATCGAGGTTGCCGTCGAGGCCAAGACGAAGGCGGACCAGGAAAAGATGGGGACGGCGCTTTCCCGTTTGGCGGCCGAGGACCCTTCATTTCGGGTTTCCGTCGACTCCGATAGTGGCCAGACGATCATCAGGGGCATGGGAGAATTGCATCTGGAGATCATCGTCGACCGGATGCGCCGAGAGTTCAAGGTCGAAGCCAACGTCGGGGCCCCGCAGGTGGCGTACAGGGAGACCATTTCGAAGAAAGCCGAATGTGATTATACCCACAAGAAACAAACCGGCGGCGCTGGCCAATTCGCGCGGGTGAAGCTGGTGATCGAGCCGCTCGAGACAGGCGGCGGGGTGCAATTCGGAAACAGTGTCGTCGGCGGCTCCGTCCCCAGGGAATTCATTCCGGCCGTGGAAAAGGGTGTCCGGGGCGCGGCCGAGACCGGGATCATCGCCGGGTTTCCGGTGATCGACTTTCGTGTATCCTTGGTCGGCGGGGCCTCCCACGATGTCGATTCGAGCGTCATGGCTTTCGAGATCGCGGGCCGGGCCGCCTTTCGGGAACTCGCCCTGAAGGCGGCGCCAAAGCTCCTCGAGCCCGTCATGCGGGTCGAGGTCGTGACTCCCGAGGATTATTTGGGCGACGTCATTGGCGACCTGAACGGGCGCCGCGGCCACGTCAAGGGCATGGAGCCCCGCGGAAATGCCCAGGTCATTAATTCGATGGTTCCCTTGGCCCAAATGTTCGGTTATGTCAACAATTTGCGGTCGATGAGTCAGGGTCGGGCGACGTATACCATGCACTTCGACCATTACGATACGGTGCCCCAGGTCGTCTCGGATGAATTTCGCGCGAAATTGGCTTGAGATGGTCGTTGGGTTGGCGTAACGACACAACCGCAATTACGGAGATGGGTCGCGATGGCGAAACAGAAGTTTGAACGAACGAAGCCGCATTGCAACATCGGGACGGTTGGGCATGTGGATCATGGCAAGACGACGCTGACGGCGGCGATCACGATGATTTTGGCGGAGACTGGTGGGGCGGAGTATGTGCCGTTTGACCAGATTGACAAGGCGCCGGAGGAGAAGGAGCGGGGGATCACGATCAACACGGCGCACGTGGAGTACGAGACGGAGAAGCGGCATTACGCGCATGTGGATTGCCCGGGTCATGCGGACTATGTGAAGAACATGATCACGGGAGCGGCGCAGATGGACGGCGCGGTTCTGGTGGTGTCGGCGGCGGATGGTCCGATGCCGCAGACGCGGGAGCACATATTGCTGGCGCGCCAGGTGGGGGTGCCGGCGTTGGTGGTTTATCTGAACAAGGCGGATCAGGTGGATGATCCGGAGATATTGGAGTTGGTGGAGTTGGAGGTGAGGGAGCTGTTGTCGCAGTACGAGTTTCCGGGGGACGATATTCCGGTGGTGATTGGCTCGGCGTTGGAGGCGTTGGAAGGGAAGAACCCGGAGCGGGGCCGGGAATCGGTATTGAAGCTGATGGCGGCGGTTGACGATTATGTTCCGCAGCCGGAGCGAGCGGTGGACAAGCCGTTTTTGATGCCGATAGAGGACGTATTTTCGATTTCGGGCCGAGGGACGGTTGTGACGGGCCGGGTTGATCGGGGAGTGGTCAAGGTGGGAGAGGAAGTCGAGATCGTGGGGATCCGAGAGACGACGAAGACGGTGTGCACGGGAGTTGAGATGTTTCGGAAGCTGTTGGACCAGGGCCAGGCTGGGGACAACATCGGGGTATTGCTGAGGGGGACGAAGCGTGAGGAGGTTGAGCGTGGCCAGGTACTGGCGCGTCCGAAGACGATCACGCCGCACACGAAGTTCAAGGCGGAGACCTATGTGTTGACGAAGGAGGAAGGGGGCCGTCACACGCCGTTTTTCACGAACTACCGGCCGCAGTTCTACTTTCGGACCACGGACGTGACGGGGAGTGTGGACCTGCCGGAGGGGACCGAGATGGTGATGCCGGGAGACAACGTGACGATGGAGGTGAACCTGATCGCGCCGATCGCGATGGACGAGGGCTTGCGCTTCGCCATCCGCGAGGGCGGCCGCACCGTCGGCGCCGGCGTCGTCACTCAGGTCATCGAATAACGATTGGGCGGGCGGGACAGCGACATGGAAAATCAGAATATACGCATAAGGCTGAAGGCGTTCGACCACCGCATTCTCGATCAATCGACCGGGGAGATCGTCAACACGGCCAAGCGCACCGGGGCGCGGGTTCGCGGGCCGATCCCGTTGCCGACGCGAATCGAGCGCTTTACCGTTCTGCGCTCGCCCCATATCGACAAGAAATCGCGTGAACAGTTCGAAATTCGGACCCACAAGCGGCTTCTCGACATCATCGATCCGACGCCGCAGACGGTCGACGCCCTCATGAAGCTCGATCTGGCCGCGGGTGTCGATGTCGAAATCAAGTTATAGGAGCGCCGAATCGTGCGCACCGGTTTGATCGCGCAAAAGCTCGGAATGAGCCGCGTTTTCAGCGACGCGGGCGAGCACGTGCCGGTCACGGTGCTCAAGGCGGACGGCTGTCAGGTGGTCGCCCAACGGACCCTCGATCGGGATGGATACTCCGCGGTACAACTCGGGTTCGGGGCCGCCAAGGTGAAGAACGTCAGCAAACCGATGCGGGGACATTTCGCCAAGGCGCAAGTGGAACCGAAACGGAAGCTGGCCGAGTTTCGCGTCTCCGAGGACTCGCTGATCGCACCTGGCGCCACCTTGTCGGTCGAGCATTTCCTGCCCGGTCAGTTTGTGGATGTTGTCGGAACCTCGATCGGTAAGGGGTTCGCGGGAGCTATGAAGCGGCATAATTTCTCTGGCTTGCGCGCGAGTCATGGCGTGTCGGTGTCCCACCGCTCGCATGGTTCTACCGGTAACAGCCAGGATCCCGGGAAAGTCTTCAAGGGCAAGAAAATGGCCGGGCAGATGGGCAACCGGCGGGTCACGATCCAAAACCTCGAAGTCGTAAAGGTCGACGTTCAGCACGATCTCATCCTGTTGAAGGGGGGGGTTCCCGGAGCCAAGGGCGGCTACGTCATGATTTCGGACGCCAAGAAGCGTCCCGTCGGCGACGAGGCGCCGCGGCCGGCCGCCATGATCGCCGCCCCGGCTGCCGAGGAAGCACCCCCGGCGGCGGAGGACGGCGCCGAGGCGCCCCCGGCCGACAATGGCGAAAAGAATTAGAGGAGCGTCGGCGGTGAAGTGCGAGGTCGTATTTTTCGACAAGAGCGAAACCGATTCGATCGATCTGGCCGATTCGGTGTTTGGCGTTCGCGCTCGGCCGGACATTCTTCGCCGGGTGGTCGATTGGCAGCTCGCCAAGCGGCGGTCTGGTACCCACAAGACCAAGAGCATCGGCGAGATCAGAGGCACGACCGGAAAACCCTATCGCCAAAAGGGGACCGGCCGAGCACGCCAGGGCAGCCGGCGTTCGCCGCAGTTCAGGGGCGGCTCGGTGATTTTTGGTCCCCATCCGCGGGATCACGGTTTTTCGCTGCCCAAGAAGGTCCGCAAACTGGCGCTCAAGATGGCGCTCTCGGCGAAATGCGCGGAAGGCAAGCTCAAGATCCTGGACGCGGCTCGCATCGACTCTCCCAAGACGAAATCGCTGGCTCAAATTCTAAACCGGCTCAAATGGACCTCGGCCCTGTTCATCGACGGCCCCGAGGTGGATCCGAATATGGCCCGCGCCGCGTCGAACCTCCCCGGCATCGACGTGCTGCCCCAGCAGGGCGCAAACGTTTACGATATTCTCCGTTGTGACACCCTCATTCTGACTCGCGAGGCGGTGCACCATTTGGAAACGCGTTTGCAATGATCCAGGAACGGATGTACGACCTCATTCGCCGCCCGGTCGTGACCGAGAAATCCACCCTGGGCGGGGAAAACAACCAGGTGACCTTTCGGGTCCCCTTGAAGGCCACGAAACCGCAAATTCGGGCTGCGGTTCAGGGACTTTTCGGAGTCAAGGTTACCGCCGTGAACACGATCCGCGTGCGCGGAAAATGGAAGCGCGTCCGCGGTCGGCTCGGTCGTCGATCGGATTATAAGAAGGCGATAGTCACCTTGGCCGAAGGCGACAGTATCGACGTTACCACGGGACTTTGAGCGATGGCGCTGAAGACATTCAAACCGAGAACACCCTCGCAACGGAACCTGGTGCTGGTGAGCCGGGCGGGATTGTGGAGGGGGAAGCCCCACAAGGCGCTTACCGAGGGCGCGAGCAAGAGCGGTGGTCGCAACAACGCCGGACGGATCACCGATTGGCGCATCGGCCGGGGACATAAGCGGCGTTACCGGCGGATCGATTTCAAGCGCCGCAAATTCGACGTCGTCGGCAAGGTCGAACGCCTCGAGTACGATCCAAACCGTTCCGCCTTTATCGCGCTGGTCCTCTACGACGACGGTGAATACGCCTATATCCTGGCGCCTCAGCGATTGGAGACGGGTGATTCGATCGTTGCAGGCGATAGGGTCGACATCAAGCCCGGCAACGCGATGCCGATGACCAACATTCCGGTTGGGACGATCATTCACAACGTGGAAATGAAACCCGGCAAGGGTGGTCAGATCGCCCGCGCCGCCGGGACCAGCGTTCAACTGATCGGAAAGGACGCGGGCTACGCCCTTTTACGACTCGCTTCGGGCGAACAGCGGATGGTGCGGGCCGAATGCATGGCGACCATCGGCGTCGTTTCAAACCCGGACAACCAGAACATCAACCTAGGCAAGGCCGGGCGGTCTCGTTGGCTGGGGCGTCGCCCCAGGGTACGCGGGGTGGCCAAGAACCCCGTCGACCATCCGCACGGCGGCGGCGAGGGCCGCTCCTCGGGCGGTCGCCATCCGGTGACCCCGTGGGGCGTGCCGACCAAGGGCAAGCGCACGCGCTCGAATCAGGCAACCAATCGCCTGATCCTCAGGCGTCGGCGCAAGAAGTAGGAGGGAGACGGGCATCGTGGCGCGTTCTGTATGGAAAGGGCCTTTCGTCGACGGCTATCTCTTGGCCAAGGTCGATGCCGCGCGCGAAACGGGGCGCAAGCAGGTCATCCGTACTTGGTCGCGACGGTCGACGATCCTGCCGCAGTTCGTGGGCCTCACCTTCGCGGTTTACAACGGACGGAAATTCTTTCCCGTGTTGGTGACCGAGAATATGGTCGGCCACAAATTCGGGGAGTTCGCGCCAACCCGCACCTATTACGGCCACGCAGCCGACAAGAAGGCACGGAGGATCTGAAGCTATGGGCAAACCGAAGGCCCCGCGGCGATTGGCGGACAACGAGTCGATGGCTTTTGCCAAGGCGATCCGAGTCAGCCCGCGCAAATTGAACCTGATCGCCCAGAGTATTCGCGGCTTGACGGTTGAGAAGGCGCTCGCCCAGTTGAGCTTTTCGCGGCGTCGGGTAGCGGGTGACGTACGCAAGGTCCTCCAGTCGGCCGTGGCGAATGCCGAGAACAATCACTCTCTCGACGTCGACCGACTTGTGGTCGCCGAGGCCACCGTCGGGCGGGGCCTGGTGATGAAGCGGTGGCGGGCCCGGGCCCGGGGACGCATCGCCCGAATCGTGAAGCCCTTCAGCAACCTCACCGTGGTCGTGAGGGAACGCGACGAGGGGGCGGTCTGATGGGACAAAAGGTCAACCCGATCGGTTTGCGCCTGGGCATCAACCGGACCTGGAATTCGCGCTGGTTCGCGTCCGGCGATTACAGCCGCTTGCTGCACGAGGACATTCGCTTGCGAAAATATCTGCGCGAACGTCTGACCCAGGCCGGAGTGAGCCGGATCATCATCGAGCGGCCGGCGAAAAAGGCGCGGGTCACAATTCACACCGCGCGCCCGGGCGTCGTCATCGGGAAAAAGGGCGCCGACATCGAACGCTTGCGTACCGAGCTTGCCAAGATGACCGAGTCGGACGTGCACCTGAACATCGTCGAAATCCGTAAACCCGAGATCGACGCGTATTTGGTCGCCGAGAACATCTCCCAACAGCTCGAACGGCGTATCGGCTTCCGGCGGGCCATGAAACGTGCCGTCCAGTCGGCGATGCGCCTGGGGGCGCAGGGCATTCGTGTCAACTGTGGCGGCCGATTGGGTGGGGCCGAGATCGCCCGCACCGAGTGGTATCGGGAAGGGCGCGTTCCCTTGCACACGCTGCGCGCCAACGTCGATTACGGTACCGCGACGGCGCGTACCGCCTATGGCACCTGCGGCGTCAAGGTGTGGGTATTCAAAGGCGAAATTCTCGCCCACGATCCCATGGCCCAGGACAAGCGGGCGCTCGAGCTCCACGGTGGACGGTCGTAACCGCGGCGAGGTCGGAAAATCATGTTGAGTCCGAAACGCACCAAGTATCGGAAGGCCCACAAAGGCAGGGTTAAGGGCGTTGCCAAGGGCGGCACCCATCTCAACTTCGGGGCCTATGGCTTGAAGGCGATGGCCGCCGGGCGGGTTACGGCGCGGCAGATCGAGGCCGCGCGGCGGGCGATTACGCGACATTTGCGCCGCACCGGGCGCATCTGGATTTGCATTTTTCCGGACGTTCCGGTGAGCACCAAGCCGGCCGAGGTCCGCATGGGCAAGGGCAAGGGGTCGCCCGATTACTGGATGTGCCGCGTCAAGCCCGGGCGGATACTCTTCGAGGTCGATGGTGTGCCCGTGGATCTGGCTCACGAGGCCTTCGAACGTGGGGCCGCCAAGTTGCCCATGGCCACCCGTGTGGTGACCCGACTGGGCGAGGAGGACTGAGCCGTGAAGGCGGAAGAGATTCGGGCGAAGACCGACGATGAACTGGGGGCGGATCTTTTTCAGCTCAAGAGGGAAGCGTTCAATCTTCGCTTTCAGAGGGCGACCGGCCAGTTGGAGAACACGGCGCGCATGCGCCACGTACGGCGGGACATCGCCCGGATCAAGACGCTCATGCGCGGGCGGAAGTCCGGAACGTCGCCAGGGGTGTAGGGGATGACGAGACACGTATTACAGGGAACCGTGGTCAGCAACGCCGGCGCGAAGACGGTCATCGTGAAGGTCGACCGCCGTTTTGCCCACCCCGTGTACAAGAAGGTCGTTCGCCGCTCCAAGAAATACGCCGCCCACGACGAACAAGAAACGTGCAAGGTCGGCGACGTCGTGCGCATTCGTGAGTCGCGTCCCTTCTCGAAGTCGAAGACTTGGGAGGTAATTCCCGCCTAGATGTGGGGATGGGGGTATGCGCCATGATTCAAATGGAAACCAATCTGAACGTCGCCGACAATTCGGGCGCCCGCCGAGTCCAGTGCATCAAGGTGTTGGGAGGATCGAAAAGGATGACGGCCTCGGTCGGTGACGTCATCGTCGTTTCGGTGAAGGACGCGATTCCCCGAGGCAAGGTCAAGAAGGGCGACATCCACCGCGCCGTCGTCGTCCGGACGTCCAAGGAAATCCGCCGACCCGACGGCTCGGCGATTCGCTTCGACCGCAACGCGGCGGTGCTGATTACGCGCCAGGGCGAGCCCATCGGGACCCGGATCTTCGGTCCGGTGACCCGGGAATTGCGGGCGAAGAAGTTCATGAAGATCATTTCCTTGGCGCCGGAGGTCTTGTGATGGCGGAGAAGCTCCGGATCAAGAAGGGCGACAATGTTGTCGTCGTTCATGGCCGCGACGGCGGCAAACGCGGCGAAGTCCTGAAGGTATTTCCCAAGGAACGCCGTGTCTTGGTTCAGGGGGTCAACATGGTGAAGCGCCATACCCGGCCGACCTCGTCGAGCGCGGGCGGTATCGTCGAAAAGGAGATGCCCATCCACGTCTCGAACATCGCCTACGTGGATCCCAAGACGGACCAGCCGACTCGGGTCGGATACCGCCTGCTCGAGGACGGCCGCAAGGTCCGTTACGCCAAGCGCTCGGGCGAGGTGATCGATGCTTGACCGCGCCGCGCCGTTGTCGGGGACCTAGGGAGCGCGGGATGAAACCTCGATTGTGGGATCATTACGACAATGTCTTGCGACCGGCACTGCGGGAGCAGTTCGGCTATGGCAATCCGCTGCAGGTGCCACGGCTCGAAAAGATCGTCCTCAACATGGGTGTCGGCGAGGGAACCGCGGACAGCAAGCAGGTCGACGCCGCGGCCAGGGACCTGACCGCGATCGCGGGACAAAAACCAATCATCATCAGGGCCAAGAAATCCGTAGCCGCGTTCAAGCTACGCGAAGGAATGCGCGTCGGCTGCAAGGTGACCTTGCGCCGCGATCGGATGTACGAGTTTCTCGATCGTCTCGTGACCATCGCCTTGCCCCGGGTTCGTGACTTCCGTGGCGTTTCGGGGAAGAGCTTCGACGGTTTCGGCAACTACGCGTTGGGACTGAAGGAACAGATCGTGTTTCCCGAAATCGATTACGACAAAGTCGACAAGATTCGGGGACTCGACATCGTGATCGTCACGACGGCGAAAACGAACCGGGAAGCGCAAGCCCTGTTAATGGGTTTTCGGTTGCCGATCGTGAATTGACGGAGATTGACTCGGAGCTGGTTTGAATGGCGAAACTAAGTGCTATCAAAAAAAATGAGCGTCGGCGGGCGCTGGTGGCAAAGTACGCCCAAAAACGGGCGGCGTTGCGGGCGATCGCGAACGACCGCGCCTTGCCGAAGGAAGATCGGTTCGCGGCGCGGCTGAAGCTATCGGCGTTGCCTCGGAACTCGACCAAGGTGCGGGTGCGCAACCGCTGCGAAGTGACGGGGCGGCCCCGCGGCTATTACCGCAAATTCAAGATCTCGCGGATCGCCTTGCGCGCGCTTGCGTCGGTCGGAGAGATCCCCGGAATGGTGAAATCGAGTTGGTGAGGAAGGTGGGACGATGACGATGAGTGACCCCCTTGGGGACATGTTGACACGGATACGCAACGGCCAACGGGCACGGCTTACGGCGGTGGACTCGCCGGCCTCGCGATTGCGGGCGCGCGTTCTCGACGTGCTCAAGCGCGATGGTTACATTCGCGGCTATTCGCGGCACGAGGCCGGGGACGGCAAGGCCGAGTTGAAGATCGAGTTGAAATATCACGATGGTGAGGCCGTGATACAGACGGTGAAACGGGTATCCAGGCCGGGCCGGCGCGTTTACTCGTCCATAAAGAGCTTGCCGAGGATTTGTAATGGACTTGGAATTTCTATCCTGTCGACGCCGCGGGGCGTGATGTCGGACAGCGAGGCCCATGCCGCGAACGTGGGCGGAGAGGTCCTTTGCGAGATCATCTAGGAACGGCCCATGTCGCGCGTCGGTAAGAATCCGATCGCTATACCCGCCGGCGTCGAGGTCTCGATCGCCGAGCGCAACGTCGCGGTCAAGGGCCCGCTCGGCGAGTTGAACTTCGTCCTCGTTCCCGAGGTCCTGGCTACGCTCGACGATGGCCGCGTAACGGTGAAACCGCGGGACCAAAGTAGCCGCGCCCGGGCGATGTGGGGTATGTCGCGTAGCTTGCTCGGTAATATGGTCACCGGGGTGTCGAAGGGATTCACGGTCGACCTTGAAATCTCGGGGGTGGGTTACCGGGCCGCGATGGAGGGTAAGTCGCTGAAATTGCAACTGGGCTATAGCCATGACATTCTATTTCCGGTACCTCCTGGAATCACCATCGCTTGCGAGCGGCCGACGGCGATCAGAATTTCCGGCGCGGACAAGCAGCGGGTTGGACAGGTGGCCGCGCAGATAAGGGCGTTACGCCGGCCGGATCCCTATAAGGGAAAGGGAATTCGGTACGCGAACGAAAGGATTCGTAGGAAGGAAGGCAAGAAGAAATAGGTGAGAACGTCATGAAGTCCACGAGAGCATTGTTCGAACGCCGTAAGCGACGTACTCGCTGGCATATTCGCCAGGTCGCGGGCAGTCGCGCTCGATTCTCGGTGTTTCGATCGAACAAACATATTTATGCGCAGGTCATCGATGATCTGCGTGGGCACACGATAGCCGCTGCTTCGAGTCTGGACGCGGATCTGCGGCGTGATCTTAAATCGGGAGCCGACAGAACGGCCGCGAGCCGGGTCGGATCCCTGATCGCGCAACGTGCCACCGCGGCCGGGGTTCGGGAGGTCACGTTCGATCGCGGTGGCTATCTTTATCACGGTCGGGTTCGGGCCCTGGCCGAGGCCGCCCGCGAGGGCGGAATGTCGTTTTAGTCGCGGGGACGAAGATGGCGCGATTGGACGCATCCCGCCGCGATAACGGTGAGTTCGTCGACAAACTTGTCAGCATCAACCGGGTCGCGAAAGTCGTGAAGGGAGGCCGCCGCTTCGGCTTTGCCGCCTTGGTCGTGGTCGGCGACACGAAGGGCCGAGTCGGCTTCGGTGCAGGCAAGGCACGCGAGGTTCCGGAATCGATCCGGAAGGCGACCGAGCAGGCGAAACGAAACGTTATCCGGGTCCCGCTGCGGGAGGGCCGGACGATTCATCATGACGTCGTCGGCCGGTTCGGAGCGGGACGGGTCGTCTTGCGGGCCGCGCCGCCGGGAACGGGGATCATCGCTGGCGGTCCGATGCGAGCGATTTTCGAAACCCTCGGTGTCCATGACGTCGTCACCAAATCGATCGGCACCTCAAATCCCCATTATATGATTCGCGCGACCTTCGATGCTCTCGGCAGGCTGATGTCAACCCGTAGCGTGGCGGCGAAAAGAAACAAAAAGGTGACCGAGATAACCGGCCGCGGGGCGCCGAAAAAGCGCAAGGAAGAGGCATCATGAACGCGCAGGATAGCAAGAAGACGATCCGCGTCACACAGATCCGAAGCCCCATCGGTCGCCAGAGAGTCCAGCTGCAAACCTTGATTGGCCTCGGCCTCAACAAGATCAACCGGAGCCGGATCGTCGAGGACAGCCCCTCTGTACGCGGCATGATCGGACGCGTCGCCCACCTCGTTCGGGTTCAGGAGGGCGGCTAGGAAGCTGGTGACGGTTTGGAAAATATGAAGCTCAACGAAATTCGCGATTATCCGAACGCCCGCAAAAAGCGCAAGCGAGTGGGACACGGCATCGGCTCGGGCCTGGGAAAGACGTGCGGTCGTGGCTCGAAGGGCCAGAAATCTCGTGCTGGGGTGGCCATTAAGAATTTCGAAGGCGGTCAAATGCCGATTTATCGGCGATTGCCGAAACGCGGCTTCAAGAATCGCTTTCGTAAGCGCTTCGAAATCGTCAATCTGGGCCGTATACAGGCCGCTCTGGACTCAGGAAAACTGGCAGCGGATCAGCCTGTTACGGCGGAATCTTTATTTGCCGCGGGCTTGATCAGGAAGAAATTCGACGGTCTTCGCCTTTTGGCCGAGGGTGAGCTGAAGGCGGGCCTTACGATTGAAGTGGACCGAGCCTCGGTCGCGGCCGTAAAGGCCGTGGAAGAGAGCGGCGGGACGGTCGTCCTGTCAGCGCTCTCGCCTCCCGGGCAAGCGGCGTCGAAATCGGAATAAAGAGTTTTTCCAATGGCTTCCGCCGCCGAGCAATTTGCCTCTTCGATAAACTTTTCCGCCCTTGGAAAGGCACAGGAACTCAAGAAACGTCTGTGGTTCACCCTCTTTGCGCTCGTGATCTACCGGCTGGGCACCTACATCCCCGTTCCCGGTATCGACCCGGATATTCTCAAGGACATTTTTAGCCAAAGTGAAGGCGGCATCCTGGACATGTTCAACATGTTGGCGGGCGGCGCCCTCCAACGCATGACGATTTTCGCCTTGAACATCATGCCGTACATATCGGCGTCGATCATCATCCAACTCATGACGACCGTGTCGCCCCATTTGGCGCAACTCAAAAAGGAAGGAGAATCGGGTCGAAAGAAAATTAACCAGTACACGCGTTATGGCACGGTCCTGCTTTCGACCATACAGGGTTACGGGATCGCCGTGGGTCTCGAGGGGATGGCTGGCTCGCAGGGCAGCGCGGTCATCGATCCGGGGTATTTTTTTCGTTTCACGACCGTCGTGACGCTGGTTGGTGGCACCATTTTCCTGATGTGGCTGGGCGAGCAGATTACCGCCCGAGGCGTCGGCAACGGTATTTCATTGATCATTTTTTCTGGCATCGTCGCCGAGCTGCCGGCTGCCTTGGCGCAAACCCTCAACTTAAGCCGCACGGGTGGTCTGGAAGTCATATTCCTCTTTTTCCTGGTCGTGATGGTCATTGGCACCATCACGTTTATCGTATTCATAGAACGGTCCCAGCGACGAATCATCGTTCAATACCCGAAACGCCAGGTCGGCAACCGCATGTTCGGCGGGGAAAGCTCGCATCTTCCGCTCAAACTCAACACGGCGGGCGTGATTCCGCCGATCTTCGCCAGTTCGATTTTGTTGCTCCCGATCACGATCGCCGGATTCAACGCGGGCCAGGGTCCCGAATGGTTGACCTGGGTGACTAATTATCTCGCGCACGGTCAGCCGTTGTATTTGCTGCTTTACATTTCGGGTATCATGTTTTTTTGCTTCTTCTACACTGCGGTCGTCTTCAACCCGGCCGATACGGCCGACAACTTGAAAAAATATGGCGGTTTTATCCCGGGGATACGGCCGGGGAAAAATACGGCCTCGTACCTTGATCACGTGCTGACCCGGTTGACCGTCGTGGGAGCGTGCTACCTCGCGGCTGTTTGTCTCTTGCCCGAAATGCTGATTGCCTATAAATCGCTTCCGTTTTATTTCGGTGGCACGTCGCTCTTGATAGTTTGCACGGTTACGATGGATACCGTGGCCCAAATTCAAGCCCATTTGTTGGCGCATCAGTACGAGGGGCTGATCAAGAAGGCGAAGCTCAGGGGCCGCCGATGAATATCCTCTTGCTTGGCCCGCCGGGGTCGGGAAAGGGGACTCAAGCCAAGCGAATCGAGGAGGCCCTTGGAGCGGTACAGCTTTCGACGGGCGACATGCTGCGCGCCGCGGTCGCGGCGGGAAGCGAACTTGGCCGCAAGGCGGGTAAAGTTATGGAGGCGGGAGGCCTGGTCCCGGATGATATCATCGTGGCGATGATCGAGCAGCGCATCTCTCAATCGGACTGCGCGCGCGGCGTTATACTCGACGGCTTTCCGCGCACCGTGGCCCAGGCCGAGGCGCTCGACCGGGTTCTCGAAAACACCGGCCAACGCATTGATCATGTGGTCGAAATCCGTGTCGTCGACAAGATCCTGATCGACCGGATCGTGGGGCGCATTTCGTGCCTCGGTTGCGGTGCCGCGTACCATTATCGTTATAATCGCCCGAAGGTGGAGGGGGTCTGCGACCTTTGCGGAGGCCGGGAATTCAGCCGCCGCGAGGATGACAATCCGGAAACCGTGGGTAAGCGGCTGTCCGCCTATCACACGCAAACCGAACCTCTCCTACCCTATTACCGCGAACGCGGCGTGCTTCGTTCGGTCGACGGCATGGCCGCTATCGACGAAGTAACCCGAGAAACGCTTGCTATTTTGGACCAAGCCGGAGAGGATTGACTCAGGGCTAGTTTTTTGTCCGCCCAGTGATCAGGGTGAGGTGATCGCGGCGCTGGCCATTTCATTCTCGGTGTGGCAGTGTGCCGGTCATGGCGACGCTGCCGGTCTCGGATTCGTCCATTGATTTGCGCGCGGTCACGGTGCGTCCGACCTGGGGCGCGCAGGAGCACCGGCGCTGGGACCGGTTGGTGGAGCAGCACCACTACCTGGCGTTCCACGGCGTCATCGGCAAGGGCCTGCGCCATGTCGCGGTGCATGGCGAGACCTGGCTCGCACTGATCGGCTGGCAGCCCGGCGCGTTCAAGCTGGGCGCGCGTGATCGCTGGATCGGGTGGTCGGCCGAGCAGCAGTTCCGGCGTCTGCATCTGATCGCCAACAACTCGCGCTTCGTCATTCTGACGCCTGGCCGAGTGCCGAACCTGGCCTCCCGTGTGCTGGGGCTGAGCCTGCGGCGGCTGTCTGAGGACATCCAGGCGGTGCACGGATATCCGGCTCTTCTGGCGGAGACGTTCGTGGACGTCTCGCGATTTGCCGGCACCTGCTACCGCGCGTCGAACTGGCGCTCTCTGGGGCTGACGCGGGGCTTTGCCCGTGAGCCCGGAGGGGCAGCGCGCTGGCGCCACCACGGTCAGCCCAAGGAGGTCTTCGTGTTCGGACTGACAGACGGCGCCCTCGAGGCGCTGAGCCGTACCGGGATGCCGGCACACTGGAACGCCGAGCAGCACACCGAGCCGATGGCCGCGCCCCCGGCTGCGCAGCCTGTTCGAGTGTCTGGGTGAGGTGCCCGAGTACCGCCATGCCCGGGGCAAGCGCTATGCGCTCAACACCATTCTGGTGATCGCCGTCGCCGCCCGGCTTGCCGGATACCGGGGGGTGAACGCGTTCGCCCAGTTCGCCGCCCTGCTCTCCCAGGAGCAGCTCGAGGCGGTGGGTGCGTTCTGGAGCCCTTCCAAACAGCGCTACACCCCGCCCGCGATCACCACCTTCCACAAGACCCTCACCGCCCTGCCGCCAGAGACCCTGGACAACGCGATTAGCCAGTGGACCGGCCAGCATGGCAGCGCGCACGCGCCGGTCGCCATGGACGGAAAGGATCTGCGCGGCGCCTCGAAGCAGACCGAAGACGGGCGCAGGATGATGGTGGCGGCGGTCGAGCACGACACCGGCGTGGTCCTCGGGCAGGTCGAGGTCGACCGCAAGAGCAACGAAATCCCGGCCGTGCGCGAACTCTCCAGCGGCCTCGACCTCACAGGCCGGATCGTCACCATGGACGCGATGCACGCTCAGCACGAGACCGCGCGCTGCCTGCTCGGGCGTCGCGCCGACTACGTGATGAGCGCGGTCAAGGACAACCAGGAGATGATCTTCGAAGACCTCAAGGCGATCGACTTCAGCGATGCGCTCTGGCACGAAACCGTCGACAAGGGCCATGGCCGCATCGAGCGCCGACGCTGCGCCGTCGTCGACCTCTCCGCTGCCGAGTGGGACGGCTACGCCAACCTCCACGGGCGACGCCAGGCCATGCGCATCGAGCGCGAACGCGAGAATCCTCAAGACCGGCAAGCGCAGCATCAAGGTGACCTGGAGCCTCACCTCGCTCGGCGCAGAGCGCGCCGGACCCGAGGAGTTGCTCGAACTGGTGCGCAACCACTGGCATATCGAGAACCGCCTGCACTACGTGCGCGACTTCACCTACGACGAAGACCGATGCCGGGCCTACGTGCGTCACCTGCCCAGAAATCTCGCCTGCTTGACCAACGCGGCCATCGCCATCGTGCGCTGCGACGGACGCTTCCGTTATCTGCCCGAGGCCAACCGGCACTATGCCGCCCGGGCGCAGGAGGCCCTCGACGCGATCATGACCGCGCCCATCGCCTGAGACAGCACGCCTCTCCCCCGGACCGGGACGTGCCGCCGAGCGGCGCGGGCGGACCGGTGTGCCTGTCGAATCCGAAAACGCCGTCCGGTGGCTTCGAGCAGTCCCCATGACGTCGTCGAGGCAAGCTCGGGGCTCCCCGAACCCCGTGCACCGAGCACGATCCCACTCATCCCGAACCCTCAACCGCGACTAAAAATTGTTCCTGAGGATTGACTCAGCCACAACGACCCTTATAATCCGCCGGGATTAACTGGGGGATGCGGCCACGAATGGCGTGGCCGCCGATTGTTGTTGTCTGAATTCGCGCTGTTGTCTGATTATCTCATCTCGCTGAATTTTCGAGGGAGTCGCTCGTGGCCCGAATCGCGGGGGTCAATATACCCACCAGCAAGCGCGTAGAAATTGGCTTGACCTACATCTACGGAATTGGACGCACGAAGTCGCGCGATATTTGTCAAAAGGTTGGCATTCCAGAGGAACGGCGCGTCAACGAACTCACCGATTCCGAGGTCATTCGGATTCGCGAAGTGATCGACAAGGATTATATGGTCGAAGGTGATTTACGTCGCGAGACCGCTATGAACATCAAGCGGTTGATGGATCTTGGTTGTTATCGTGGGTTGCGCCACCGGCGGGGCCTTCCAGTGAGGGGGCAACGGACCCACACGAACGCCCGCACGCGCAAGGGCCCAGCAAGACCAATCGCCGGCAAGAAGAAGTAAGGAGACAATATGGTCAGGGAATCCACGGTCCGAGTAAGGCGCCGCGAACGCAAGAATATTACATCCGGCGTTGCCCACGTGAATGCCACTTTCAATAATACGATCATTACGATTACCGACGCACAGGGAAATACCATTGCCTGGTCGTCGGCGGGCGGACAGGGTTTCAAGGGGTCCCGCAAATCGACGCCGTACGCGGCTCAAATGGCGGCCGAGGACGCTGGTCGAAAAGCTCAGGAGCACGGCATGCGGACCCTGGAAGTCGAGGTAAAAGGTCCGGGTTCCGGACGTGAATCGGCCCTGCGCGCGCTTCAGGCGGTTGGTTTTACGATTACGGCGATTCGTGACGTGACCCCGATCCCGCACAACGGCTGTCGGCCGCCAAAGCGGCGGCGCGTCTAGGGTTCGGTTCGTACCGGTCTTTCGGCCGGCGCTTGGATCCCCCGTATCAAACTGCGGGCAGGTGTCCACCAAAGGATATGAGGTCGCATCCGTGATTCAAAAAAATTGGCAGGAACTCATCAAGCCGTCGAAACTGGAAATCGAACCTGGGACTGATCCCAAGCGCGAGGCCAGCGTCGTCGCCGAACCGCTCGAGCGCGGGTTTGGAATCACCTTGGGCAATGCCTTGCGCCGGATACTGTTGTCTTCGCTTCAAGGGGCGGCCGTCACATCCGTGCATATCGACGGCGTATTGCACGAGTTCTCGTCGATACCGGGCGTCCGCGAGGACGTGACCGATATCGTCTTGAATATCAAGTCGATGGCTTTGCGTATGCACGGCGAGGGTCCCAAGAGGATGGCCCTGAAATCGACGGGTCCCGGAGAAATCACCGCCGGCATGATCGAAACCGGCCATGACATCGAGATCATGGATCCCGATCACATGCTCTGCACGCTCGACGCCGGCACCAAGCTCAACATGGAATTTACGGTCGAATCCGGAAAGGGTTACGTGCCCGCAACGCAAAATCGGCCCGAGGATTCACCGATTGGGCTGATCCCGGTCGACGCTCTGTACAGTCCGGTCAAAAAGGTCGCCTATAAGGTCGAAAATACGCGTGTCGGCCAAGTGACCGATTACGACAAGCTGACGATGAAGGTTCATACAAATGGTGTGGTCAAGCCCGAGGACGCGGTCGGTCTGGCGGCGCGAATTCTCCAGGATCAGCTTCAGCTGTTCATCAACTTCGATGAACCGGTGTCGGTGGAACGCGACGAGGGCGCGCCCGAACCCGCCTTCAATCCGAACCTCTTGCGCAAGGTCGACGAGCTCGAGCTTTCCGTCCGTTCGGCCAACTGCCTCAAGAACGACAACATCGTTTACATCGGCGATCTGGTCCAGAAGAGCGAAGCCGAGATGCTGCGGACACCGAACTTTGGCCGCAAATCCCTCAACGAAATCAAGGAAGTCTTGTCTCAGATGGGATTGCATCTGGGCATGGAGATCACAAATTGGCCGCCGGAAAACGTCGAGGATCTCGCCAAGCGCCTGGAGGAGCCGTATTGAGGTTCATTTTTCGTATTGGGCGGAAGCAGGAGACTCCCGTATGCGCCACGGGATAGCCGGGAAAAAGCTCAATCGCACCTCGGGTCACCGCAGGGCTTTGTTCGCGAACATGGCCTGCGCCCTGATCAAGCACGAGCAGATCACGACGACCTTGCCCAAGGCGAAGGCGCTGAGCCCGTTCGTCGAGAAACTGGTGACACTGGGTAAACGCGACAACCTGCACGCTCGGCGGCGGGCCATCTCCATCCTCCAAGACCGCAAGATGGCGGACAAACTCTTCGCCACCCTGGGGCCGCGCTACGCCGACCGCCACGGAGGCTACACACGGATTCTGAGGGCCGGATTTCGCTACGGCGACTCAGCGCCGCTCGCGATCATCGAGCTGGTCGATCGGGATCGCGCGGCCAAGGGCCTGGATTCCGGGCCGCTCGAGAACGACGAGGAAGCGCCGGAGGAGTAGGCCCACGCGCTTCGCGCCGCGTTGGCCGGCCGATGCATGACAACACTTTTCGAAGGCCAGGCGCCCCGACCCCTTGCTGACCGTTTGCGGCCCGACACCCTCATCTATGTGATCGGACAGGATCATCTTTTGGCTCCGGATGGACCCATCGGCCGGATGATCGCGGCCGAAAGGCTGGCTTCGATAGTGCTCTGGGGGCCTCCGGGGAGCGGCAAGACGACGATCGCGCGACTGCTCGCAGGCCACGCGAATCTTGCCTTTGAGCCGCTGTCGGCCGTGTTTTCCGGCATCGCCGATCTGCGCAAGGTGTTCGAACGGGCCCGGGAGCGGCGCGCCGCCGGGCAGGGCACGCTTCTGTTCGTCGACGAAATTCACCGTTTCAATCGCAGCCAGCAGGACGGATTTCTCCCGTATGTCGAGGACGGCACCGTCGTTCTCGTCGGCGCAACGACCGAGAATCCTTCGTTCGAACTTATTGGCGCGCTGCTCTCGCGTTGCCAGGTCCTGGTTCTCCATCGCCTCGACGTGGCCGCTCTCGAAAGGCTGATGGAACGCGCCGAGGCCAACCTGGGCCGTTCCCTGGCCTTGACCCCCGAGTCGAGGCACGTTCTCTGCGTGATGGCTGATGGCGACGGACGTTTCCTTCTCAATCTCGTCGAGGAATTGTTTCAGCTCGCCCCGGAATCGGCGGCGCTCGATCCGGCCGGCCTAGCCGAAAAGCTGCGTCGGCGCGTGCCTCTGTACGACAAGTCTTCCGAGGGTCATTACAATCTCATCAGCGCCCTGCACAAGTCGTTGCGCGGCTCCGACGGCGACGCCGCGCTTTATTGGTTGGCGCGCATGCTCGCCGGCGGAGAGGACCCCTTGTTCATTGCC
The DNA here is from genome assembly GCA_965218865.1 of Alphaproteobacteria bacterium. Lineage (GTDB taxonomy): Bacteria > Pseudomonadota > Alphaproteobacteria > JAAXGF01 > JAAXGF01 > CBDCME01. Next base: position 144,041 of record CBDCME010000076.1, on the reverse strand, counting down.
CGGCGGCTGGTTTGATTCGCGGTCGAGGACGTCGGCCTAGCCGACCCCCAGGCCCTTGTCCAGGCCGTCGCGGCGAAAGACGCCTACCATTTCCTCGGCACGCCAGAGGGCGAATTGGCCCTGGCCCAGTGCGTGATTTATCTCGGGGCGGCCCCCAAATCCAACGCAGTCTACCGAGCCTTCGGTGCCGCCGAGCGCGACGCCCGCGCGCAAGGTTCCCTGATGCCGCCGAAACATATCCTCAATGCCCCGACACGTTTGATGAAACGGCTCGGTTACGGGGACGGCTACGTTTATGATCACGATACGCCCGAGGGTTTTTCGGGGCAGGACTATTTTCCCGAGGGCATGAAACGAGAGAGATATTACAAGCCCGCCGCGCGTGGGTTCGAACGGGAGATTGCCAAGCGCCTCGATTATTGGCGAAGATTGCGGGAGGGAAGTACGCCCTAGGTCGGGGCGCGCCGGATCAAATTTTTTCCTTGCCGCCCGAGGCGGCGAACCCGAAGCATGAGAAGGGAAACAACGTCGATGAACCCGACAAGCAAGCAGCAATGGGGATCGGTCCTGGATAGCTTGGAAGATCCTGGTGATCGCGTGCTCGAACTGTGGCTCGCGGCGGTCGGCGACACACTGCGTTACGCGCTGCCGGAAGCGATCTACCTGCAAAAGGAAATCGAGGGGATCATCGCGGAATCAAAAGCGCTCCGAGACGACACCTCCGGAGGCGACACCAAGGAGATCGAACGCAAATGCCAGTCGATCATATCGATACCGAAAAATATATTGGAAGGTATTTCGAAAGACGAAATGATCGAATATTTCGACATGGAAATCGGTATGATTACAAACAGGAAGATATTTCGTTCATGGCCTTTTGCCGCGGCTTTCGCAACTCTTATCATAGGTGTGCCTTTTGTTTGGTTCGGTCTTTTCCAAAATCATTTTGGTCCCTATTCATTCGGGGCGCTCACGGGTGAGGAACGGGATGCCCTCCGCGAGCGGGCAGCCGAGAGGTTGGCCGAGTCGCTTCGGGACGGCTTGGCGACGGCCTTGCCGGACTTCCAACGGAGGCTGGACGAGCTCGCTCGGGATCACCAGCAAGCGATCGCCAAGGAGGCCCGGACATCACGTAACGAATTGACGACATTCGCGAGCGGAATCAGCGCCGAGCTCGAAGCCTTCGGGGCCGGTCTGCGGGCCGATCTCGAGAAAGCCGGGGCCCGGCAGGACGAGGAGCTCAAGGTCCGGGAAGCGGCTCTGAGCCGAGATCTTCGGGCGAGAACCACCGAGGTTCTTAGCGACACGAACCGCGAACTGCACAAGGTCCGGACGCGACAGGAAACCACGATCGCGGCGATGGACACGATTCTGGCCGCGGCGCGGGACCGTTTAGCGGGCACGGAGGCCGAGGCTGGGAATATTGAAGCGAGGCGTGCCGAGCTGGAAAAAGAACTGCAAAGGGCCAAGGGCGACGATCTCGAACGAATAGAACTTGTCGGCGAGCAGATCGGCGCGGATCTCCGTGCGCGAGGCGAAGATCACCTCCAGCGAATGGAAGGGAAAGTCAAAGAGGTCACGGTGGCAAGCGAGGTAGCGCGGACTCGCGTCGACGGAATCGTGAGTGGACTCCCGAGCCGGGTCGCCGAAGTCGAACAAACCGTCAAGGCCTTGGAAAATCTCTACGCCAAACTCCAGGTCGCGGCCGTCAACATCGATACGGTCCTGACGAGAAAGGAAGAAGTCGTCCAACGGCTGGAACGTATGTTAAAGAGCATCGAACAACAATAACGCGCCGCCGACGCATTACGCTGAAATCTTTTCGCTAATCGACAACAATGTCCGAAGACTTTGAAAAAATAGTCCTTGAACACTTGCGGCGGCTTTGCACGTGCCTAAACTCACAAACCAAGTGCAACACCGGTATGATCTGGAGTTGCTATGGGAACACAATATGATCAGCTCGTATTTGACGATCGAATTGAGATTTACTGGCTTCATGAAGCCGGTAAATCTCGTCGCGAAATTGCTCGCCTGATGGGCCGGCACCCGACCACCATTTGGCGTGAGTTGAAGCGGAATTCGCTGCCCAAGGGCGGCTACAAGGCAGCATCGGCGGAACGTATCGCCCTATCGCGGTGTCGGAGGGTATCGCGGATCGAGCGCCTGAGCCGGCTCGGCGACTGGGTCCGCGACCGACTTCGCTCAAGGGATGGTCGCCGGAGCAGATTGCCGGCAGGCTCAAGCTCGACGGATCAGAGCACACCGTGAGCCCCGAGACAATCTACCGCTTCATCTACCGGACCAAGGTGCGCCCGGAAAGGCTGTATCGTTTCTTGCCCCGGGTTAAACCCGGGGGCAGGGACGGCGCTATTTCAAGCGCCGCCGGGAACCGATCCCCAACCGCCGTCCGATCGCGCAACGCCCGGAAACCGTGGCCTCGCGCGAAGAATTCGGGCATTGGGAAGGAGACCTGATGCAGTTCCGCACCCAGCGGGCCAACCTGCTGACCCTGTGTGAACGCATGACTCGTTTCACGCTCACTGCTTGTTTGGAAAGCAAAACCGCGCGGGAAACCCGCGAGGCCGTGCAGGCGAGCCTCGGCTGCCTTCCCGACCGCGCCCGCCAGACCATCACTTTCGACAACGGCTCCGAATTCGCCGGCCATCGCGAACTGGAGAACCAACTCGGTTTACACGCCTATTTCTGCGATCCCCACTCGCCATGGCAGCGCGGCACCATCGAGAACACCAACGGCTTACTCCGACGAGATATGCCCCGCAAAACCAACATCACCGACTACACACCCCGTGACGTCGACGACCTCACCTGGTGCCTCAATTCCACACCCAGAAAATGCCTCGGTTTCAAAACTCCCGCCGAGGCCTTCCTCATAAACCTCGGTGTTGCACTTGAGATGTGAATCCAGCGGGACCGTCCGCTGCAGAAGTGCTTCGAGAACGTTCGGAAACGCCTCTTCGCCTTTGACGCCATATCCGAACGTGACCGAATCACCGATACAGACGATACGAATCAGGCCGGGTAGGTCCGAGGGCAAGGGTTCCGCGTCACGCATGCCGTGGCTATTCGTGACAATACGACCGATCCTGGTCTCCAAATCCAAGTTATACCAACCGCCCTTAACATTGCCTTGTGCGAGCCCACGCTCTGAGGCCGATGGACATGATCTTCCAAGGTTGGTCGGTCAGGTTGTTCCAGGCTTGGCAAGAAGCCTCGACGATGGCTTCATAGGAGTCGAAGACACGATTGGAGAGCCAGTTCTGGCGGAGGTATTGCCAGACATTTTCGGCGGGATTGAGCTCCGGGGACTTGGGTGGCAAAGGCACGAGGGAGATGTTCTCCGGGATGCCGAGTTTGGCAGTGGTGTGCCATGCGGCTTGGTCGAGCAGCACGACGGCATGGGCGTTTGGGGCAACGGCCCGGCTGATTTCCTCGAGATGCAGGTCCATGGCTTCAGTATTGGCGCGCGGCATGACCAGCGCCGCGCCCTCACCGCGCTCGGGGCAGATGGCGCCGAAGAGATACGCCGAAGAGGTCCGTAGGTCCTTGACCTGGCGCGGGCGCGATCCCTTTGGGGCCCACTGGCGCACCAGGCTGTTCTTCTGGCCGACGCGCATTTCATCTTGAAACCAAACCTCGATGGGCGTGTCCGGTGGCTGTGCCGCTACGATTTTCGCCAAGTGTTCGGGAAAACTTTTTTTAAATTCCTCCTGTGCCCGCGCATCCTGGCCGACGTGGCGCGGGCGCGCGGAAATATGCGAGAACCCGAGCGCGGCCAGCAGCTTGCCGACGCTCCGCTCGTGATAGTCCACGCCGAAGCGCGTTCGGATCAGTTGCTTGAGATCGATGCAGCGCCAGCGCACGACCCCATCCCGTTCGGGATCGGGACCGGCCTCGATAGCCCGCGAAAGCGCCGCCATTTGCGACGGCGTCAACCGACGCAACGCCCCGTTCGGCTTGCGGTCGATCAGACCGGCCGGACCTCCCGCGTTGAACCGGTGAACCCAGTCCCGCAACGTCTGCCGATCCATGCCGCCAATACCCGCCGCGCACGCTCGATCCATCCCATCGTAGATGGCCGCCATCGACAAAAGCCGTCGCGCCTGGTTCCCATCATCGCTCCGTGCCGCAAGAACACGGACTCTTTCAGCATCAAAGTCGTTTCGCAAAGGAATCGTTGGCATTGAACACACTCCCTTGTTGCCAACAACCTTGAATCACACAAAACCTAGCGTGTAAACCTTTGCGCGAGTCAAACTCTGGGGCGGTTGGCATTAGGAGTCAGCTCGTAACTCAGGCCAGGGACGTCGGAGCGGCGATGTAAATAGCGGCGGATACCGTCGTCAGCGTGTGTTCCCGAGGAGGGGGCGTGATACCAGACTGGCCACACTACCGAGTCGCCCGTGAAGAACGCGTAAGCGGCTGATGTTGGTAGCTCTTTCGGTTTGGCGAAGTAATCGGATTTGCAAGAAAACGGGTTTTGGGCCTGAAAAGCTTGTGATTTGAAATAATTGATTTTGGGGATTCCCTTCCGTTGCGGAACGTGATTCTCTGCTCCCGTCGATTGGGATTGGAGAACTGTGATGAAGCCATCGCGCAAGGTGTCATCGGGAATAGAGGACCTGTTCCGCTCGCGGTTCGAAAACATCATCAACCTGCGCCACGAGTTGGTGGTGTTGGGGGGCCGGATCGCGTGGACTTTCTTCGACGAGACCTATGAAGCCTTGTATTCGGAGGAGGGTCGGCCGGGGGTCCCGACGCGGTTGATGGTTGGGCTGCACATCCTCAAGCATATGTTCGATCTCTCGGATGAGGAGGTCTGCGAGCGCTGGGTCTACGACCCATACTTCCAGTGCTTCTGCGGCGAAGAGTACTTTCAGCATGAGCTGCCCATGGAGCGCTCGTCGATGACCCGGTGGCGGGACCGGATCGGGCCGGAAGGTTTGGAGAAGGTATTCCAGGAGAGCCTGGCCGTGGCCCACCGGGTGGGGGCGCTGCGGGAGAAGGACCTCGAGCGGGTGACGGTGGACACCACCGTACAAGAGAAGGCGATTGCCTTTCCGACCGCCGCCAAACTGATGCAACGAGCCCGCGAGCGGCTGGTGCGACTGGCACGGGAGCACGGCATTGCCCTGCGTCAGTCCTATACCCGCCTGGGCAAGAGGGCGTTGATCATGCAAGGCCGCTACCGCCATGCCAAACAGCACAAGCGGGCCAACAAGGCCCTGCGCAAGCTCAAGACCTATCTCGGGCGCACCGTCCGCGACATCCGCCGCAAGACGGCCCAGGAGGAGAGCCTACGGGATACCTTCCGCCGCCCCTTGTGGCTGGCCGAGCGGGTGTCGACCCAGAAGCGGCGCGACCCCTTGCCCAAGGTCTATTCGCTCCACGCGCCCGAGGTCGAATGCATCGGCAAAGGGAAGGCGCACAAGCCGTACGAGTTCGGCTGCAAGGTCTCCGTGGCGGCGACCAATTCCCGCCCCCCCGGCGGCCAGTTCGTCGCCCACGTCAAGGCCTTCCACGGCAATCCCTATGATGGCCACACCTTGAGGCAGGTGATCGAAGAGATGGAACGCTGGACGGGGATATCGGCCGAGCGCATCTATGTCGACAAGGGATACCAGGGCCACGATTACCCCAACAAACACCGCGTCTTTAGATCAGGCCAGAAACGCGGCATCACGCCGACGATCAAGAAGGAGCTCAGGCGGCGCTCCGCCGTCGAGGCCGTGATCGGACATCTCAAGAGCGATGGCAGGCTGGGGCGCAACTTCCTCAAAGGCCGCGACGGCGACAAGATCAACGCCATCCTCGCCGGCGCCGGCTACAACTACCGCCTTGTCCTCAAATGGCTGAGGCGTTTGTTTGTCCAAATCCTGGCCGCGCTCCTCAGCGACATCTCGCACCCCACCGCAAACCCAATCGCCGCTTCAGCTTGAAATCAGGGTTCTTCACGGACGACTACCGAGAGCATGACCTCAATTCCCGTAAGTGAAATTGCGACCCCAACGACGCAAAGTGCGATTCTAAGGCCGAATTCTTTCATGAATTCGTCTCTTTGATTGGTGAGACTGACCATGTGAGTACGGTCGCGCATAGGATTCGCGTGGCGAGAACATAGCCGGGGCCGCACCGGATGTGCAATTTTCTAATCGGCGTTTGGGGGTTAAACTTCCGAAGTAATGCCGTTCAGGCGCTGGCGGCCTTCTGGGGCGGGGGTTTGGCCACGGTGCCCGTACCGTGGGGTGCCGATTCCACAAATTCCAGCCAATTCGCGTTGTCCATCGGTCGGGTGATGAAGTAGCCCTGGCCAATGTCGCAGCCGAGTTCGCGCAACAAATCCATGTGCTCCTTGTTTTCGATGCCCTCGGCCACGACCTTGAGGCCGAGGTTGTGGGCGAGGTCGATCACCGATCGCACGATCACCGCGTCGTTCTCGCTCCGGCTCATGTGCATGACGAAGGATCTGTCGATTTTGAGTTCATCGACCGGCAAGCGCTCGAGGTAGGCGAGCGAGGAGTACCCGGTGCCGAAATCGTCGATGGAAAGGCGCAAGCCGATATCATGGAGCTCGGTCGCGATCTTCAGCGCATTCACCGGATCGTTCATGATGGCGCTCTCAGTGATCTCGAGGGTCAAACGGCGCGGTTCGATATCCCACTCGCGAAGAAGACCGCTGATCTGATTCGGCAGGTCGTGGCCCTGGAGGCTTATGGCGGAGACGTTGACGGCGATATCGAGGTCGTGTCCCTGGCGCAGCCACTGGGCGAGTTGACCGAGGGCCTTATCGAATGCCCAAGAGGTCAGCGGACCGATGAGGCCTATCCGTTCGGCGTGAGCGATGAATTGGTCGGGGGGAATGAAACCTTGGGTCGGGTGAAACCAACGCGACAAGGCTTCCGCGCCGCGCACCCTGCCGGTCGCCATCTCGATCTTGGGCTGGTAATGGAGCGCGAGTTGGTCCCCCTCGATGGCGCGGCGAAGTTCGCCGGACAAGGTGAGGCGCCGCACGCTTCTCTCATCGTTTTTCGGGTCATAAACCGAAACCGAGATATCGGTCGGTTTCGCCGCGTACATGGCAACGTCCGCGCACTCCAGGAGTTTTGATTCCTCTTCGGCGTGGTCGGGATACAACGCGATACCGATGGTGATACCGACATTGAGGGACAATTCTCCGATTTCGAACGGTGGTTCGAGGGCTTTCAGGAGTCTCTGGGCGACCCGTTTCGCGCGCGGAAGATCGGAAACGGCGGAGAGCACGACGGCGAACTCGTCCCCCCCCCCCGAGGCGAGCGATGGTATCGGATTCGCGAAGCGGCTCGACGAGACGTTGGGCGACCGCGCGCAACACCATGTCTCCGAGATGGTGCCCGGAGACGTCGTTGATATCCTTGAATTTTTCCAGATCAAGCAAGAGAAGGGCAAGGGGCTCGCCCTCGCGTTTCGCCTGCTGCAAAGCGTGCGACAGGCGATCGGTGAGCAGTGTGCGGTTGGGTAGATCGGTCAAGGAATCGTACAGGGCCAGGCGTTCCAGTCGCTCCTGCTGTTCCTTCACTTCCGTGATGTCGACCAGACACCCCAACAATTCTTGCGGTTTTCCGTTCTCATCCTTGATCAAACGCCTCTCGTCGCTCACCCAACGGTAAACGCCGTCGTTTCGCCGGAAGCGATATTCGGCCCGGGCCGACCCGTCCTCGACGACGCGCCGCTTGGAATTCAGGACGTTCGAGAGGTCGTCCGAGTGGATGCATTTTTCCCACAGATTCGGATCCCGATCGAATTCATTCGGGTCGATCCCGAACTTCCGCTCGACGTTCTCGCTCACGTAGGTCGTCTGAAAATCGTCGTCAGGCTTGCAGGTGTGAATGACGGCCGGACTCGAGGTGAGAAGATGGTGCAAGCGTTCCCGTGCGTTCCGCAGTTGGTTTTCCATGTTGCTCGCCCGGAGCATGTATTTCACGTGATAGCCCAGGAGCGACCAGTTGATCGGCTTGGTCAGGAAGTCCGTTGCCCCCACCTTGAACGCGCGTTCGATTGATTCCCCGTCGTCCAGTCCGGTCACCATCAGCACCGGGATGTGCATCAGGGCGGGATCGCTCCTGAGTAGGGTACAGACGGCGAAGCCGTCGAGCTCCGGCATGATGACATCGAGCATCATGAGGTCCGGAAACACGTCTCCGATGATCCGAAGGGCCTTTCGGCCGTGCTCGGCCTCCTCGATGTCGAACCCAGCCACCTCCAACGCTTCCCGAGCCAGGACGCGTTGCATCATGTCGTCATCGACGACTAGGACGAGGGGCCTTTGTCGGCCCTGTCGGGGATCGCGCATCAGGCGCTCTTCTCTGTCGTTGTCCCGCCAGACAGTTCGGCCTGCAGCGCCCGCTGCGCGCGTTCGAACTCGGCCTCGATGGCGGCGAGGCGATCCACGGCGTCACCCAGGGTTTTGTCGCGCGCCTTTCTCTCAAGTTCGTGGAGCTGGTTCGTCAAACTGGTGGCTCCCAGATTTGCACTGCTCGACTTTAGGGAATGAGCCGTACGCCGGACGGCGTCGCAGTCGCCGGCTTCAACGGCAAGGCGCAACTCGGCAACCGACTTCGGTGCCGTGTGGAGATAAATCTCGATGATTTTGTCCAGGACCTTCGAGCCGTCGCCGCGGTCGAGCGATCGGATCCGATCCACAATGGCTTGATCAAGGATTGCACCCCGATCGCCCTCTTTTTCATCCGATGTCGCCGCAAACGCTGGCCGCGTTTTCTTTCCCGCATCACGAATGACACGATTCGTGGAAATATCCACGGGCAACCACCGCGCCAACTTCGCGCCCAAATCGTCTAGCTTGTACGGCTTGCTCAAATAATCATCCATGCCGGATGCGAGGCATTCCTCGCGGTCTTTTTCGAAAGCGTTCGCGGTCAAGGCGATGATCGGGGTCCGCTTTTTGACCCCCGCCCGTTTCTCATGGTCGCGAATGAGCCTCGTGGCCTTAAGTCCGTCCATTTCCGGCATCTGGCAATCCATCAGGACAAGATCGTAGGCGCTGCGCTGAAAAGCGGTCACGGCGGCTCGGCCGGTGGTCACGTTCGCGACGCGGCAGCCCAACTCCCGGAGAATCTCTCTCGCCACCTCCTGGTTGACCGGGTTGTCTTCCGCCAGAAGAATTCGGTGATGGAAACGAAGGCCCTCGGGGAGTTCGGCGGTATCGTCGGCGGCGGCCATCCGGCCCGATGCCGTCGCTTCCCGCGGTGTCGTGAACACATTTCCGAGTACGTCGTGGAGTTCCGATGCCCGCACCGGCTTGGTGAGGAAAGATTTGATCCCCGCGTCGCGCCCTTCCTCGCGGTCGCCAACCCAATTGATAGAGGTCAGCATGACCATCGATAAGCCGGTCAGATCGGCATCGCAGTTGATCAATCGAGCGAGATCGATCCCGCTCATCCCCGGTATAGTCATGTCGAGGATGGCCAATTCGAACCGCTGTCCCGTCCTGATGCCTTCACGCAATAGCGTCAAGGCTTGTGGCCCCCCCTCCGCCTCCACGACGGACAAACCCCAGGTGGTCAGGTACTCGTTGAGAATCTCCCGGTTCGTCGCGTTGTCATCCACAACGAGCGCCCGAACCGCGGCCAGATCGCTTCGAGGTTCGCGCGGCGCCGCCATGGGTTCTTCCGGACACTTCGCGAGGGGCACCATAAACCAGAAACTCGAGCCTCTTCCCGGCGTGCTCATGACGCCGATGTTGCCGTCCATCAGGTGGACGATTTGCTTCGAGATCGCGAGGCCCAGACCCGTACCCCCGTAATTGCGCGTAATCGATCCGTCCGCCTGATGGAAGGCCTCGAAGAGCTGCTCTTGGACCTTCGGTTCGATGCCAATGCCCGTGTCAGTGACGACAAAATGCAGGGAGTGGGTATCCGCGTCCTCCCCGGTCGTGGTCACGCGCACGGAAACCTCGCCGCTCTCGGTGAACTTGATGGCGTTGCCCATCAAGTTGATGAGGACTTGGTGCATTCGATTGACGTCGCCGCGGAGTTGGTCGGGGATGTCGTCGGCGATGAAATAGACGACTTCCAACCTCTTTTTCTGACCTGAGTCCGCCAGGAGATCGACCACGTCGCCGACGGCGCCCCTCAAATCGAAGCGGACGCTATCGATATCGAACTTTCCGGCTTCGATCCGGGAGAAGTCGAGCACGTCGTTGAAAATGCCCAGAAGCGTCTCCGCCGACTGGCGGATCGTGCCCACGAATCGTTGCTGCCGCGGCGGCAGATTGCTTCGCGACAGGAGGTCCGCCATACCGAGGATTCCGTTCATCGGGGTTCGAATTTCGTGGCTCATGTTGGCCAGGAATTCGGATTTGGCGCAGTTCGCGTGTTCGGACTCGGCGATGGCCACCCTCAAATCAGAGTCGCTCCGGTCGACCTTGTCCATCAAGAGATTGAAGGCGTACGCCACCTCGCCGGCCTCGTCGCCCGTCGATTCGTCGAGCCGCCTTGAGACTTCTTCGTCGCCCGTGGCGAGTTTGTGGAGTGTTTTCTGGATGAGTCCGGTCCCGAGCGTGGCACCGTGTTCGGCCTCGTTGAGGCCCTGAATCTCTTGTTCGGCGCTAGCGCGCAGTGCGACAATTCTGTCCAGTAGCTTGAGGACAGAGAACGAGACGAAAAAGGCCCAAACGAATGCTACGGCCACGCCTTCCGCTTGAACCAATAATTGATCGAGCCGTGTTGCCGCCACGAGTTTGTCCGGCTGGGCGAGCACGGCGACCAAAATGGTTCCCCAGGCGCCACAAACGCCGTGTACCGCAACCGCGCCTATGACGTCGTCGATCTTGAACACACGTTCCAGGATATCCGTGGCAACGATGACGAGGCAGCCACTCGATAAGCCGACGATGGCGGCCGACCACGCCGACAGGGCGTCGCAGCCCGCGGTGATGCCCACGAGGCCCGCCAGAACACCGTTGATCGCGCGTTCGGGTCGATACAAACCGTCGCGCCAACGTCCGATCAGGAGCGACATGAGGCCGCCGGCGCCACCGGCGAGCACGGTATTCACGGCAATATGCCCGATGTCCGGCGTTCCCGCCGTCGTCGATCCCGCGTTGAAGCCGATCCATCCGATCCAAAGCACGATACATCCCGCCGTCGCCAGGACGACGCTGTGGCCATGAATCCGTTTCGGCGTGCTGTCCGCGGCGAAACGGCCGATCCGAGGCCCAATGACCAGGAGCGCCGCCAGCGAGACCCAGCCACCGACAGAATGGACGACCGTGGAGCCGGCAAAATCGATGAATCCCCGGTCGGCGAGCCAGGCCGTGTTGTCGCCGATTAAAAGGTTGCCCCACGCCCAGTGCCCGAAAACCGGATAAATCAAGCCGGTGATCACAACGGTGATGATTAGGTAGCCGGAAAATTTCATCCGTTCCGCGACCGCGCCGGAGACGATCGTCGCCGCCGTGCCGCAAAAGACCAATTGGAAGACGAAGAACGTGAATGTCCAGTCGTCGGCCGAGCGCCAGGTCAAGTCCCCCCAACCAACCAGGCCCGACACGGAGGGGCCGAACATGATGGCGAACCCGACCACGAAAAATACGCAGGTCGCGGTAATAAAGTCGGCGATGTTCTTCTGGGCGACATTGATGGAGTTTTTTGTTCGCACGAGACCCGCCTCGAGCAACAAAAACCCCCTTGCATAAAGAATACCAGCGCCGCCGCCATTATTGTCCAGGTATGATTGAGATTGTTGCGCTGGGCGGCGAAACCCCCTTCAACGAGGCTTCGTAACTGCTCGAACTCGGCCCGGCTCACGGTCTCGGGGCTGACGGCTCCCATCGCCGTCGCGGAGGCGGCAACAAGAAGAATGCCCGTCAACGGAACGGAAAGTGTGAGTGACCGGCCGATCATCGTATCCTCTGTTTCTCGCGGTTTTCTGCGCGAATTCTTATGTCGCCCGAGTGCAATTCTTGAGGGTATGCTCGGTAGGTAAACGATTGATTAAAAGGCAAAACTTCGAACTAATACCAACCGCCCTTAACATTGCCTTGTGCGATCCCACGCTCTGAGGCCGATGGACATGATCTTCCAAGGTTGGTCGGTCAGGTTGTTCCAGGCTTGGCAAGAGGCCTCGACGATGGCTTCATAGGAGTCGAAGACACGATTGGAGAGCCAGTTCTGGCGGAGGTATTGCCAGACATTTTCGGCGGGATTGAGCTCCGGGGACTTGGGTGGCAAAGGCACGAGGGAGATGTTCTCCGGGATGCCGAGTTTGGCAGTGGTGTGCCATGCGGCTTGGTCGAGCAGCACGACGGCATGGGCGTTTGGGGCAACGGCCCGGCTGATTTCCTCGAGATGCAGGTCCATGGCTTCAGTATTGGCGCGCGGCATGACCAGCGCCGCGCCCTCACCGCGCTCGGGGCAGATGGCGCCGAAGAGATACGCCGAAGAGGTCCGTAGGTCCTTGACCTGGCGCGGGCGCGATCCCTTTGGGGCCCACTGGCGCACCAGGCTGTTCTTCTGGCCGACGCGCATTTCATCTTGAAACCAAACCTCGATGGGCGTGTCCGGTGGCTGTGCCGCTACGATTTTTGCCAAGTGTTCGGGAAAACTTTTTTTTAAATTCCTCCTGTGCCCGCGCATCCTGGCCGACGTGGCGCGGGCGCGCGGAAATATGCGAGAACCCGAGCGCGGCCAGCAGCTTGCCGACGCTCCGCTCGTGATAGTCCACGCCGAAGCGCGTTCGGATCAGTTGCTTGAGATCGATGCAGCGCCAGCGCACGACCCCATCCCGTTCGGGATCGGGACCGGCCTCGATAGCCCGCGAAAGCGCCGCCATTTGCGACGGCGTCAACCGACGCAACGCCCCGTTCGGCTTGCGGTCGATCAGACCGGCCGGACCTCCCGCGTTGAACCGGTGAACCCAGTCCCGCAACGTCTGCCGATCCATGCCGCCAATACCCGCCGCGCACGCTCGATCCATCCCATCGTAGATGGCCGCCATCGACAAAAGCCGTCGCGCCTGGTTCCCATCATCGCTCCGTGCCGCAAGAACACGGACTCTTTCAGCATCAAAGTCGTTTCGCAAAGGAATCGTTGGCATTGAACACACTCCCTTGTTGCCAACAGCCTTGAATCACACAAAACCTAGCGTGTAAACCTTTGCGCGAGTCAAACTCTGGGGCGGTTGGTATAACGCCCCGACTAGCCGCTATCAGTTGGTGGAATTCGCCGATGATTCCCGAATCGCAGGGAGTTGCGCCTGCGTTCGACTGAGTTGGCGGGGGCGAGAGAACACTTGGGCCGAGGTGCCGGAATACGTTCCGGTCAATGCGTCAGCGGGCATTCTCGGGTTAAACGGGCGCGTCGGCCTCATTTTCGTCTGGCGCCGCTTCCGGAGCTGCTTTCGCGCGAGGATGGGCGCTTTCGTAGACGCGCAGGAGGGTTTCGCTGTCGACTTCGGTGTAGCGCTGGGTGGTTGAGAGGCTGGCATGGCCGAGGAGTGCCTGGATCGTCCGCAGGTCGCCGCCCCGACCCAGAAGGTGGGTCGCGAAGCTGTGGCGCAGCGCGTGCGGGGTGGCGCTTTCCGAGAGGCCGAGATGGCCCCGCAACTGGCGCATGCGGCGCTGGATGAGGCTGGGATCGAGGCGCCCGCCGCGGGTGCCGACGAAGAGCGGGCCGATTGCGGGGACGGCGTGGGGACAGGCGGCGCGGTATTCGGCGATCGCTTCGCGGACCACGGCCAGGAGCGGCACCAGCCGTTGCTTGCCGCTCTTGCCGCTGATCAACAGCGATTCGGGGTCGGCGGAAACGTCGCCCTGGGCCAGGCCCAGGGCCTCGCCGATCCGCAGGCCCGCGCCGTAGAGCAGCAAAAGAACGGCGGCGTCCCGTTTGGCGATCCAGTCCGAAGGCGCCAGGTCGGGAACCGATTCCGCCGTCGCCCGGGCCTCGGAGACCGAGAGTGGCCGCGGCACCGGGCGCCGAATCCGCGGCGTCCGGATGCTGGCCAGAGCCGGACAATGGACCAGTCCCTCGCGGTCGAGGCGGCGGAAGAATCCACGCACCGCCGCCAGGGCGCGGGCGGTCGAGACCCGGGCCCGGCCGGCGTTCGCGCGCCAGGCTAGCCAGGCGCGGAGATCGGCCGGGCGCAGTCCGGAGAGGTCGGCGAGGTCGGGCGCTCCACCGAGGTGGTCGGTGAGGAACGAGAGGAAGCCGGCCAGATCGCGCCGGTAGGCCGCGGCCGTCCGCGCGGCCGCCCGGCGTTCGTCCGCGAGCCAGCGTTGCCAACGCTCGGCGGCGGCGGTCACCGCCGGAGTGGCGGACAGGGGGGTTAGCATCCGAGCGGCCGGTCCAGCCATCCCCGCAGGCAGTGTTCGAGAATCCGGGCCATGAACATAAGCAGCTCGGTTCCTTGTCCGCCCCGGAAGCGATTCTCGCGCCGCGATCCCAGGGCCAAAAGGCAAATGGGGGCGTCGGACTTGACCCGCACCCGGAGGAGCGCCGAGGAGCGGACCAGACCGGTGGCGGACCCGAAAATCACGGCTTCGCCGGCCATTTCCTCGCGCAGGCGGCAGACCCGGTTGCGGCCGATTAAGGTGTCCACGGTGCCGGGCCGCAAGCACCGGACGCCGGTGTAGGATCGTCCACCGTCATCGCACTCGACGCAGAGCGTGGCGACGTCGAGATCGAGAATCCCGACCCAGTCGATGGTCACGATCTGAACCAGATGTTCGAGACTGGTGGCCTCGGTCAGGGCCGCGATAGCGGCGTGAACCTGGGACTGACTTGCCAGGTAATTGCGGCCAACGGTGACGATGGACAGTTGTTGATCCTCGAGGGTTCTCACTTCGGTCCGCAGGCGCTCGATCAGAAAGGTCTGCATATCGATGATGCCGTCTCCGCGCGAACGCGAGGGCAGGGCGAGCACCTGTAGGAGATCGGGAAACCTGACCAGAAAATCCGGATGTTGCCGCAGATAGGCGGCGATTCGCTCTTCGTCCGGTCCCGGTTTCTCCGGGACAACATTTTTCTCCGGCTTGCTGACCGTCGTATTGCGCATCGCTTCAGCGGTCCGTGATCTTCTGTCCGGTTTTCCCCCAGTCGGCCAGGAAGGCCGCCAATCCCTTCTCGGTCAAGGCGTGCTGGGCGAGTTGCCGCAAGACCTTCGGCGGCACGGTGGCGATTTCAGCGCCGAGCTTGGCAGCCTCGATGACGTGGAGGGGGTTGCGCACCGAGGCGACGAGAATCTCGGTTTTGAGGGTTTCCGGATAATTGTCGAAAATTTGGCGAATCTCCGCGATCAGCGCCATGCCATCGTGTCCGATGTCGTCGAGGCGGCCGACGAAGGGGGACACGAATCGGGCCCCGGCCTTGGCCGCCAAGAGCGCCTGGGCCGCCGAAAAGCAGAGGGTCACGTTGACCATGATTCCGGCCTGGGTGAGCGAGCGGCAGGCTTTCAACCCGTCCCAGGTCAGGGGAACCTTGACCGCGATGTTGTCGGCCCGCGAGGCCAGGACGCGACCCTCGCTGACCATGTCGTCGAAGGCGGTGGCGGCGACCTCGGCACTGACGGGTCCCGAGATGACTTTGCAGATCTCGTCGAGGACTTCAAAAAAATCGCGCCCGCTGCTGGCGACGAGCGAGGGATTGGTGGTCACGCCGTCGAGCAAACCAGTGGCCGCGAGATCCTTGATCTCGTCGATGTCGGCGGTGTCGACAAAGAACTTCATGATTCCTCTTTCGCGCCCTTCAACGCGGCCCTGTTTCCACACTCTCCCTCGGCGCGTTCGGGTTGCCGAATCAGGGCGGTCACCCTCCACTCGCGCTTGAAGCGGACGGGAGACCTTGCGAGAGTGTAGACTATGCCGACCGTCCATGCCAGTTCGAGGAGGGCGCGCGTTCTCCTGCCGTTGCCCCTCGACACAGCCTATGATTACGCCTTGCCGGAGGGATTCGAGGCCGGGCCCGGAAGTTTTGTGAAGGTGCCCCTGGGGCCGCGAATTCTCACCGGTGTCGTCTGGGGTTCGGCCGTCGGCGAAATCGCGGCCGAACGGCTCAAGGACGTTGTCGCCTGCCTCCCGGCGCCGCCGTTGCCGCCGACCTTGCGGGATTTCATCGATTGGCTCGCGGCCTACACCGTGACCCCCAGGGGTTCGGTTCTGAGGATGGCGATGAGCGTGCCCGAGGCTCTCTCGCCGCCGCCGAAGCGGACCGTCTACGTCCGCGGTGAATCGCCGCCGCTCCGCCTGACCGAAACCCGGGACCGGGTTCTTGCCGCGGTGGACCGGGGGCCGCCGTTGACGCGTGGTGACCTGGCGCGACAAGCCCGAGTGAGCACCGCGGTGGTCTCGGGCCTTGCCGCGGCCGGGGCCTTGAAAACGGTCGCGCTGTCGTCCGAACCGGCACCCCCGGTGCCCGAGTGGAACCGGCCGGGGCCGGCCCTGTCCGCCGACCAAGCACGCGCCGCGGCGGGGCTGAGGCGGCAGGTGGATCGGGACGTCTTTACTGTTACCCTGCTCGACGGTGTCACCGGGGCGGGCAAGACCGAGGTCTATTTCGAGGCCATCGCCGCGGCCCTCGCGCGGGGGCGGCAAGCCCTGGTCCTGTTGCCCGAGATTGCCCTCGGAAGCCAGTGGCTGCGGCGCTTTGCCGCGCGCTTCGGGGTCGAACCCGAGGCCTGGCATTCGGATCTCCAACGCGGCCAACGGCGCCGGACCTGGCGCGCGGTCGCCACGGGCCGGGCTGCCGTCGTGGTCGGGGCTCGATCGGCTCTGTTCCTGCCGTTTCCGGACCTGGGACTGGTCGTCGTCGACGAAGAGCACGACGGTTCGTTCAAACAGGAAGACGGGGTCGTATATCACGCCCGCGACATGGCCGTGGTGCGGGCCCGCTTCGAGTCGATCCCCATCATCCTGACCTCGGCGACGCCGTCGCTGGAAACCGTCGTCAATGTCAAGCGTGGGCGCTACACGGCCTTGCATCTGCCGGCCCGCCACGCCGGCGCACCGGCACCGGAAATCGAGGCCCTCGACATGCGCGGGGAGGCCCCGGAGAGGGGCCGTTGGCTGTCGATGACTCTGCGCCAGGCCCTGGACAAGACGGTTTCGGATGGGGAGCAGGCGCTCCTGTTTCTGAACCGGCGCGGGTACGCGCCCTTGACCTTGTGCCGGGCTTGCGGTCACCGGATGGGGTGTCCGAATTGCGCCGCCTGGCTGGTCGAACACCGCCACGCCGGGACCCTGCTGTGCCACCATTGCGGCTATCGGACGTCACTGCCGAAAGAGTGTCCGGCCTGTGGCGGGGGCGACAAGTTCGCCGCCTGCGGGCCCGGGGTCGAACGATTGGCCGAGGAAGTGGCGGCGACGTTTCCGGACCTCAGGTACGCGGTTGTCGCCAGCGATATGATGACCAGCTCGGAGAAGGCCGCGACGCTCTTCGGACGCTTCGCTGCCCACGATATCGATCTTCTCGTCGGCACTCAGATCATCGCCAAGGGCCATCATTTTCCGCTCTTGACGCTGGTCGGGGTGATCGACGCCGACCTTGGACTCGCGGGCGGCGATCTGCGGGCCGCGGAGCGGACGTATCAGCTCCTCCATCAAGTCGCCGGCCGGGCCGGCCGGGCCGACCGCGCCGGTCGCGTGATTCTCCAGACCTACATGCCCGAGCACCCGGTGATGCAGGCGCTCGTTTCCGGCGATCGGGACCGCTTTCTGGACAACGAATCCGCTGCCCGCGAGGCCGGTGGGATGCCGCCCTTTGGCCGGCTGGCGGCCTTGATCGTCTCGGGACCGAGCGAATCCGCCGTGGCCGCGGCCGCCAATCAGTTGCGCCGTGCCGCGCCGCGGGCCGAGGGGGTCGTGGTCATCGGTCCGGCTCCGGCGCCGCTCCATATTCTCAGGGGCCGCTACCGCCATCGACTACTGGTCAAGGCGCCGCGGACGACGGCGCTACAAGTGCTTCTCCGGAACTGGCTCCGGGCGGTCAGGATTCCGCTTCCGATCCGGGTTCAAATCGACGTCGATCCGTACAGTTTCCTGTAGTGCCCGCTCGGATCGAAGCGCTGTCCGCGCCCCCGGCTTTCGGGTCGGCCGGATGGTGATTTCGCGGCCTCAATATGATTACGGGGTTGTACCCGGCGCTCGGAGGCCAAATATAAATATCAAGCGCCAAGGTCGGCCGGTGATTCTAGCCGCTCCCCCCGGTGACTGGCACGCCTTGGCGCGACCTCATGTCCCTATTTGCCCCGCCGCAACGGGGCAATTTTTTGGGCCGGCCTCGGTTTCGATCTCGTGATCCGACGACGACGGACAAGACCCAAGATCGACCTCGCGGCGAACCTTTCGAGCCATGAATTGATGGATCGATTTTTCTCCACTCTCGGAAAACAAGCGTTGAGGGCAATTGACTAGAATTCGCGCCCGGCGGCGATGTTGGCGAGCTTCCATGCGGATCGTCATCCTTGTCCGTTATTGTGGGTTGCTTGAATCGTTCCTTCCCCTTAGTTTAGGGTGCTTCTGCCCATTTAAGAACGGGCGTTCCCGATGTCGTCACCACCGCAAAACGTGTACCTTGAGCAAGAGAACGATGACGTTTTCGAAGATGATGTGAACGAAAAGCCGGAAGAAAATTCGGTTTCGGTTGAGTTATACCGGGCGCGACACGAGCAAGACTTGGATATCGAGCGGGTCTCGCTCAATCTTCGCATTCGCCCGGAACATCTGATCGCCCTTGAGGAGGGTCGCTTTGGCGACCTTCCGGGCCCCACCTACGTGGTCGGGTTTTTGCGGAGCTACGCCGAGTTCCTGGGTCTCGACAGCGCTGAAATCGTCAGCCGATTCAAGGCCGAGGAAGAGGGTTTCGACGTCAACCAAAGACTGCGTTTCCCGACCCCCAATCAGGAAAGCCGAATACCCGGCGTTCCCCTGCTCGTCGCCGCCCTGGTACTGGCCGTGGGGTCTTACGCGGGCTGGTACCACTTCTCCGCGACCGATCAATTGGAGATCGAATTGGTACCCCCGGTTCCAGCCCGGATGGCGGTCCCCACGGGGTCGTCCACCGTATCGCAAGTTGAGAATGATCCCGGGACCACAGGGGCCGAACCGTTCGGCGAGTCGAACGATCCGGCGCCACCGACGACGATGTACGACGAACCGCGAGAAGACGACTTCGCGCTGGCGGCGGAAAGCAATCCCCCCAGCGCCGAGGACGAAGCGCCCGTATCCACCGGAGTGCCGAGCGTGATGACGCCGCCCACGGCGCCGGTGCTCGCGGCGGCCGCGACCGCACCAGCAGAGGTCACGCCCGAACCCGAGGAATTAACGTCGCCTCTGGAACCACCGGGGGAATTGGCGGCCCGGGATGAGGAAACTCTGGTGCCGCCGCCCGCGGGAAAGTCGGTGATCGAGGTCATGGCCGCGACCCCCGAGTCCCCGGTAACGCGCCCGATCGATCCGCCCCCGTCGCCCAGCGCCAGCAGCGACGAAACAAACGTCCGAATCGCACTCGAGAATCCGGTCCCGGAAGGGGCAAACCGTTCACCCCGTGTCTACGGCGAGACGAGCCTCGACACGCGCATCCGACTCCGCGCCAAGACCGAAAGTTGGGTCCAGGTCAAGAACGACACGGACAAAGTTCTATTGTCTCGGGTTCTGCACCCGGGTGACGTTTATCTGGTCCCGAATCAACCCGGTCTGACGTTAATGACCGGCAACGCCGGCGCCTTGGAGCTGATCGTCGACGGTAGGGTCGCGCCGGCTATCGGACCGCCCGGCACGGTGCGCCGCGACGTCGTGCTCAATCCGGAAAGACTGTTGGCGGGGACCGCGACCCGGTGAATTCAACAAAGGGACGCTTGCCGGCGCGCCCCTCGAGGGCCGCTTTACACGGCCATCCGCTTGGTCTATCAGGGGTGTGCGGTGCCGCCAGGCGGTGCCGGAACGTCATCATATAGATGCCATGACCGTTCGACCATATCGAGATATCCATCGTCGTTCGTGCCGCAAGATTCAGGTCGGCAAGGTGGCGGTTGGCGGCGACACCCCGATCACCGTGCAGTCGATGACCAATACGCCGACCTCGGACGTCGCGGCGACGGTACGGCAGGTTCGTGAACTCGAAAACGCCGGCGCCGACATCGTCCGGGTATCATGCCCGGACAAGGAGTCCAGCGCGGCGCTGCGACAGATCGTGCCGGAAGTAACGGTGCCGATCGTCGCCGACATCCACTTTCATTACAAGCGCGCCATCGAGGCGGCGGAGGCCGGGGCCGATTGCCTGCGCATCAATCCGGGCAACATCGGCTCGGCCGATCGGGTCACGGAGGTCGTCAAGGCGGCGCGGGACAACGAATGCTCGATGCGCATCGGCGTCAACGCCGGGTCGCTCGAGCGCCAATTGTTGGAGAAGTACGGGGAGCCGTGCCCCGAGGCGATGGTGGAAAGCGCGCTCAATCACGCCAAGATGCTGGAGGACAACGACTTCCACGAGTTCAAGATCAGCGTCAAGGCATCGGACGTCTTCCTGGCGGTCGCGGCCTACCAGCAGTTGGCCGAGGCCTGTGATTATCCGCTCCACCTCGGGGTCACGGAGGCCGGCGGCCTGCGCGGGGGCACGGTCAAATCGTCCATCGGCATGGGCATGCTCCTGTGGTCGGGAATCGGCGACACGATTCGGGTTTCCCTCTCGGCCGATCCGGTGGAGGAGGTCAAGGCCGGATTCGAGATGCTGAAGGCGCTGAATCTCCGCCATCGCGGCGTCAACGTGATCGCCTGTCCCTCGTGCGCGCGGCAGCAGTTCGAGGTCATCAAGACCGTGGAGATGCTCGAGGTCCGCCTCGCCCACGTGACCACGCCGATGACCGTTTCGGTGATCGGGTGCGTGGTCAACGGACCAGGCGAGGCGCGCGAAACCGACATCGGCCTGACCGGCGGCGGGCGGGGCACGCATATGGTGTACGTCGGCGGCGTTCCGGACCACAAGCTCACCGGCGAGGACCTGGTCGACCACATGGTGGAGATGGTCGAACGAAAGGCCGCCGAGATCGCGGCGGCGGAGGCGAGGGGCGGCGGCGATCTCCCCCGCGACGGGGTTTAGCGCCGTTTCAAAATCTTCCGCCCTGCGGCCGCTTCGTGGGACGCACGATCTCCTTGGCGACGAAGCCCGCCGGCACCGCCACGTCGTCGAGCGTTTTCGTCACCTCGCCGAGCGCTATGGATTCGCCGAGATCGCCACCCCGATCATGGAACGGACCGAGGTCTTCCGCCGCACCTTGGGCGATGCCTCGGACGTCGTCGGCAAGGAAATGTACTGCTTCCGGGACCGTGGCGGCGACGAGGTCAGCTTGCGGCCCGAATACACGGCCGGGGTCGCTCGCGCGGTCATTTCGGGTGGCTTGAGCCAGCAACTCCCGCTCAAGTTCCTCTGTCACGGACCGATGTTCCGCTACGAACGGCCACAAAAGGGACGCTTGCGCCAGTTTCACCAGATCGACGCCGAGATCATCGGAGTAGCCGAGCCCCTCGCCGACGTCGAGGTCATCGCCCTGGCCGCGCATCTCCTGGAGGACCTCGGCGTTCTCGACAGCACCGAGCTCGAGATCAATTCTCTAGGCGACGGGGAAAGCCGGTCGCGCTATCGCGGGGCCCTGGTCGCCTACCTGCGCGATTTCACGCAAGACCTGTCCGACGACAGCCGCGTCCGCCTCGAACGCAATCCCATGCGGATACTCGATTCGAAGAACGAAAGCGACCGCCGAATACTTGTCGGCGCCCCGGATATGGGCGAATATCTGAATTCGGAATCGAACGAATTCTTCGCCGCCATCCGCGCGGACCTCGAGCGGTTGGGAATCCGTTACCGGCTCAACCCACGCCTGGTGCGAGGATTGGATTATTATTGCCACACGGCTTTCGAGTTCACGACCAGCGCGCTCGGGGCCCAGGGCGCCGTCGTCGCCGGCGGCCGTTACGACGGCCTGATCGAGGCCATGGGCGGTCCGCCAACTCCGGGAATCGGTTGGGCCGGGGGTATCGAACGCCTCGCGCTGCTGATTGACGAAATCCCGGTGCCAACGCGACCGGTCGTCGTAATACCGGTCGACACGTCCGAACGCGAAGCCGCGCTTTCGCTGGCGCAAGAATTACGACACGCGGGAATAACAGTCGAAATGGGCTACCGGGGCAATTTGAAGAAACGGCTGAAGAGAGCTGACAAGCAAAACGCCCGGGCGGCGATCATCATCGGCGAGAGGGAGCTCGGTCTCGGCGTCGGCACCCTGCGTGACCTCGATACGGGAGAGCAGGTTGAGGTCCCGTTGTCGGCGCTGAGGAACCGGCTCGTCGATCCCGGTTAGCGCGGCCATGGCCGATCCGCCCCCGGTCGACGTGCCCCTGGTGATCGTTGGCGCCAACCATCGCTCCGCACCGCTCACCTTGCGCGAGCAGCTTTTCATCGACGACATCGCGCGCGCAACGGTCTTTGATTTGTTGCGCTCGGCCGGGATCGCCCAATCGGTGATTCTGTCGACCTGCGACCGGGTAGAGATTCATTCCGTTCACCAGGATCCGACAACGGCGGCGAAGGTCATGATCGAAGCCTTGTCGCGTCATTCGGGAATCTCCGTCGCCGAACTCGGCCCGGGACTGTACACCAAACACGGCGCCGGCGCGGCGCGGCATCTTTTCTCGATCGCGGCGTCACTTGACAGTCTTGTCGTTGGGGAACCCCAGGTTTTGGGCCAAGTCAAGGCCAGCGAACGGGCCGCGCGGGCGGCGGGAATGATCGGGAGCGAGCTCGACACCCTCCTCCAGGCGGCCTTTGCCACCGCCAAACGGATTCGCAGCGAAACCACGATCGGCGAACGGCCAGTATCGATCGCCGCCGCCGCCGTCTCCGTCGCCCGAGACGTGCACGGCGCTTTTCAGTCGTGCGCCGGCCTGCTGATCGGCTTGGCCGAGATGGGCGACTTGGTGTGCCGGGCGATGCAGGAGGCGGGATTGGGGCGCTGGGCGATTTGCGACCGCAAGGCCACCCGGGCCGCGTCGCTGGCGCGACAGC
The DNA here is from genome assembly GCA_965218865.1 of Alphaproteobacteria bacterium. Taxonomy (GTDB): domain Bacteria; phylum Pseudomonadota; class Alphaproteobacteria; order JAAXGF01; family JAAXGF01; genus CBDCME01. The sequence continues at coordinate 120,975 of CBDCME010000076.1, read as the reverse complement.
TCGGCGCCAACATTCTGCCGATGGAATCCCTCGACGATGCCTTGGCGGTGGCCGACGTCGTCGTCACCGGCGTCGGCCTTGGCCCCTACATCCTGACCCCGGCGCTGATGGTCCGGGCGCTCAAACGTCGGCGCCGCAAACCGGTCTTCATCGTCGACGTCGCCGTGCCTCGCGACAGCGATCCCGCGATCAACGATCTCGACGATGCTTTCGTGTACGACCTCGGCGATCTGGAGCAGGTGACCCGAACCGGGATCGCCGACCGCGAGGCCGCCGCCAAGACGGCGTGGCGTCTCGTAGATTCCGAGCTCGAAAATTTGCTCCGCTCGCGTGCCATGCGGGCCGCGGTGCCGACGGTCGTGGCCCTTAGAAATCATTTCGAGACGACCCGAAGCGCGGTCCTCGAGGAAATCCAGAACGGTGATGCGTCGACGGCGACCCGGCTGCTGATCAATCGCTTGCTCCACGATCCTTCCGAGGTCTTGCGCGAGATCGCCGCCGATGCCGAGGATGGCGCCGACCGCAACCGGGCCGAGGACGTCCTGAAGCGTCTGTTTAGGCTAAATTCCGAAAAGGGAAATCCGTGAGTCTCGAACAAAAACTTCGCCAGATTGTCGGGCGTCACGGCGAACTCAGCGGTCTTCTCGCGGACCCCGAAACGACCCGTTCCGACGACTTTGTCCGCCTCTCTAAGGAATACGCCGAATTGACGCCGATCGTCGAGGCGATCCAGGCCTGGCAAAAGGCGCGGGCGGAGTCCGACGATCTCGATGAACTGATGAAGACCGAGACCGACGACGAGATGCTGGCCCTGGCGGAGACGGAACGCGCCACCCTGGCCGACGAAATTCCGCGGCTCGAGGGCGAGGTAAAGAAAATGCTCTTGCCCAAGGACGAGGCCGACGCCCGCAGCGCCATACTCGAGGTTCGGGCCGGAACCGGCGGCGAGGAAGCCGCCCTGTTCGCGGCCGATCTCTTCCGCATGTACCAGAGGTATGCCGAAATCAAGGGCTGGAAATTCGAGCTTCTGAATCTCTCTGAAACGGGCCTTGGCGGCTACAAGGAAGCCAGGGGATCGGTCCGTGGCCGCGACGTCTTCGCGCGGCTCAAGTTCGAATCGGGCGTTCACCGGGTCCAACGGGTTCCAGAGACCGAGGCGGGAGGGCGAATCCACACCTCGGCGGCGACGGTCGCGGTGCTGCCCGAGCCGGAGGAGATCGACGTTCGGATCGAGGATAGTGACTTGCGCATCGACGTATTCCGCGCCAGTGGTCCGGGCGGCCAATCGGTCAATACGACCGACAGCGCAGTCCGCATCACACACCTGCCGACCGGAATCGTGGTTCAGCAGCAGGACGAAAAATCGCAACACAAGAACAAGGCGAAGGCCATCCGGGTGATGCGGGCTCGGCTCTACGAGGCCCAGCGCGCCGAGCGCGCCGCCGAGCGCGCGGCCCAGAGGAAGGGCCAGGTCGGCTCCGGCGATCGCTCGGAACGCATTCGGACCTACAACTTTCCCCAGGGACGGGTCTCGGATCATCGCATCAATCTGACCCTGCACAAGCTCGTCAAGGTGTTGAACGGCGAGGCTCTCGACGAGATCGTCGAGGCCTTGCTGGCGGACGATCAGGCCAACAGCCTGGCCGAACTCTCATGAGCGCTGGTCCGACCGTGCGCGGCTGCCTGGCCGAGATTTCCGATCGCCTTCGCGGCGCCGGAATCGAGGAGGCCCGCCGCGAAGCCCGAATTCTCGTCGGCCACGGTCTTGGAATCGGACCCACGGCGCTCTTGGCCGCGTCCGAGCGCCGCCTCGGCGAGGCCGAGGCCGCCCGGATCGACCGTTTGGTCGCCCGACGTGACCGCCGGGAACCGATCGCCTACATCCTTGAGGAGCGCGAGTTCTGGAGCCTGCCCTTCCGTCTCAATCGCGACGTCCTGGTGCCCCGGCCCGACAGCGAGGCCGTGGTCGAGGCCGTGCTCGAATCGGTGGCCGAGCGGGGCCCGCGCTTGCGTCTTCTCGACCTCGGCACCGGAAGCGGCTGCTTGTTGCTGGCCTTGCTCAGCGAGCTTCCCCGCGCCACTGGGGTCGGTGTCGACATCAGTCCGGCGGCCGTGGCCGTGGCACTGGCCAACGCCCGCCATCTCGGCTTGGCCGGGCGGACGCGTTTCCTCTGCGCCGACTGGGGGCGGGCCCTCGCGGGTCGTTTCGACGTCGTTGTCGCCAATCCGCCGTACGTACCCGAGGCCACACTCGATCGCCTGGCGCCGGAAATCGCCCGCCACGAACCCCGGGCGGCCCTGGCGAGCGGGGCCGACGGTTTGGAATGTCTGCGTTCCTTGGCGCCCGATGCCGCGCGACTGCTGGCGCCGGGCGGTTTCGCCGCGGTCGAGATCGGGGCCGGGCAGACGACGAAGGCAACGGCCATCCTGGCCCGCCACGGCCTGCGCGTGACCGACCGGCGGCGGGATCTCGCCGGCCGGATCCGTTGTCTGGTGCTCGCCGCGGCAAAAACAAAGGAATTTCGTTAACGAAGATGAAACTTGCCCCGGTTAGAAAAAAGACTTGGAAAGAGCGCCAGACTTGATTAGGCTCGGGAGCGACGGTGGGAAAACAGTCGAATTGGACGTAGAAAGTCCATCCTCGCATCCTCTGAAAAAAAGACGTGCAAACGAATTGGAAGTCATCGAGGGTGTTCGCCCAGCGTTTCCGAGCCTTTCTGTGCCATTAAGGAAAATTGAGTTGACGCAGCTATGAGAACGGGTCTGAACTCGAAACGTCCTCGCAATTATCGGTCAAACGCCCGTAAACCTCACGGTTACGTCCGGTCACAAACGTTCGACAGTAACGGTCCCGACGTCAAGTTGCGCGGGAGTGCCAGCCAAATCTTCGAAAAGTATTTGGGCCTGGCGCGCGACGCGACGGCATCAGGAGATCGGATCACGGCGGAAAACTATCTCCAACACGCCGAGCATTATTATCGGATCATGAACGCGAACGGTTCCGGGTCCAGGCAACCTCCGTCGCCCACCGACGACAATAGTCCGGACGGCCCCCTCGGTCCCAACGGCCGCGGTCCTGGCGAATCCGATCAACCCGGCGTTTAGCCGGACTCTCGGGGTTTACTTACAGCGCTTTCCGTGTCCGCGTAATCCGTGTCTCGCCGCCCCTCGCGGAGGCGCCGTCGAGAGCGCTGATCAACGGCATCAAGGCGGCTCGATCCGAACGGGTCGGTCTGCCCGGGTAACCTTCCCCAATCCTCTTGTGTTGCAAATAAGCAACACCATATAGGGAAGGTGCGTGGTGACTTGGAGACGTCACATGGATTTCGAGAAATTTACCGACCGGGCGCGCGGTTTCGTTCAGGCCGCCCAGGAGTTGGCCTTGCGCGACGGCCACCAACGCCTGACCTCGGAACACGTGCTCAAGATTCTCCTGGATGACAAGGAAGGCCTGGCGGCAAATCTGATTCGGGCCGCTGGCGGACGTCCCGAACAGGCCTTGGCGGCTCTCGATGAAGAACTGGCCAAAACCCCGAAGGTCGAGGGCTCCGGTGCCGGACAGCTGTATCTCGCTCCAGAGACGGCGCGGCTCTTGGAAAGCGCGCGTCAGACGTCGGAAAAGGCCGGCGATTCCTACGTCACCGCGGAGTACCTCTTGTTGGCGATCGCACTTGCCAAGGGAACCCCGGGGGCCCGCGTTCTCGCCGACGCGGGCGTCATGCCCCAGGGCCTGAACGCCGCCATCACCGATTTGCGTAAGGGACGGGCGGCCCATTCCGCCAGCGCCGAGGACAGTTACGAGGCGCTTAAGAAGTACGCCCGCGATCTCACCGCCCTGGCCAGCGAGGGGAAACTCGACCCGGTGATCGGGCGCGACGACGAAATTCGCCGCACCATGCAGGTCCTCGCCCGTCGGACCAAGAACAACCCGGTGTTGATCGGCGAGCCGGGCGTCGGCAAGACCGCGGTGGTCGAGGGCCTGGCCATCCGGATCATCAACGGCGACGTTCCCGAAAGTCTGAAGGACAAGAGCCTTCTGGTGCTCGATCTCGGCGCCGTGGTCGCGGGGGCGAAGTTTCGCGGCGAATTCGAGGAACGCCTGAAGGCGGTATTGCAGGAAGTGACGGCGGCGGCCGGGGATATCGTTCTTTTCATCGACGAACTGCACACCCTGGTCGGCGCCGGCGCCGCCGAGGGATCGATGGATGCGTCGAACCTTTTGAAGCCGGCGCTGGCCCGGGGCGAGCTGCACTGCGTCGGGGCCACGACGCTCGACGAATACCGCAAGCGGATTGAAAAGGACGCCGCCCTGGCGCGGCGTTTTCAACCCGTATTCGTGGCCGAGCCCACCGTCCCCGACACGATCTCGATTCTGCGCGGCCTGAAGGAAAAATATGAACTCCACCATGGCGTCCGCATCGTCGATGGCGCCTTGGTCGCGGCGGCGACCTTGTCCAGCCGGTACATCAGTGACCGCTTCCTGCCCGACAAGGCGATCGATCTCATCGACGAAGCGGCCAGCCGCACGCGCATGGAGGTCGACAGCAAACCCGAGGAACTCGACGAGCTCGATCGGCGGATCATGCAGCTCAGGATCGAGCGTGAGGCGCTCCGCAAGGAGACCGACGTAGCCTCGCAGCAGCGTCTCGAGAAGCTGGAAAAGGAGCTGAGCGAATTGTCCCAGTCCTCGGCCGAGCTGACGGCCCGCTGGGAGGCCCAAAAGGAGCATCTCGCCGGGGCCCAGAAACTGAACGAGCGCCTCGATTCGGCCCGCGGCGAGTTGGCCATCACCCAACGCAACGGCGACCTCGCCCGTGCCGGCGAGCTTTCCTACGGCGTCATTCCGGATCTCGAACGGCAGCTCGGCGAGGCCGACGCCGCCGAAAAGGAAAGGCTGGTCCGCGAAAAGGTCACCGACGAGGACATCGCCGCCGTGGTTTCCCGATGGACCGGCGTGCCGGTCGATAAGATGCTCGCCGGGGAACGCGACAAGCTCTTGCACATGGAGGACGGCCTACGCGGCCGGGTGATTGGACAAGATCCCGCGATTTCCGTGGTCAGCAACGCGGTCCGCCGGGCCCGCGCCGGCTTGCAGGATCCCAACCGTCCGATCGGTTCGTTCCTGTTCCTAGGCCCCACCGGAGTCGGCAAGACCGAACTGACCAAGGCCTTGGCGGTGTTCCTCTTCGACGACGATGCCTCGTTGTTGCGCATCGACATGTCCGAATACATGGAAAAGCATTCAGTCGCCCGCTTGATCGGAGCGCCGCCCGGTTACGTCGGTTACGAGGAAGGGGGCAGCCTGGCCGAGGCCGTGCGCCGGCGGCCCTACCAGGTGATCCTGTTCGACGAAATCGAAAAAGCCCACGCCGACGTCTTCAACCTGCTGCTCCAAATCCTCGACGACGGCCGCATGACCGACGGCCACGGCCGCACCGTCGATTTTCGCAACACCCTGATCATCCTGACCTCGAACCTCGGTGGCGACATCCTGGCCGAGTTGTCCGAGGGCCAAGACTCGGAGGCGGCGCACGCGCCCGTCATGGCGGTCGTCCGGAGTGCCTTTCGGCCCGAGTTCCTCAACCGAATCGACGAGATCATTCTGTTCAACCGCTTGTCGCGAGGCGACATGAGGGGCATCGTCGACATCCAGCTCGAGCGTCTTCAAGCCCTCCTAGACGAGCGTAAGATCAGCCTTGACATCGGCGATGGCGCCCGGGCCTGGCTGGCCGACGCCGGATACGATCCGGTCTACGGGGCCCGGCCCCTCAAGCGCGTGATCCAACGCCAGGTCCAGAACCCCCTGGCCACCATGATCATCGAGGGCCAGGTCCAAGACGGCGATCGGGTCTCGGCGACGGCCGGCCAGGACGGCATGGTGCTCAGCGCCACGACCCCGGCCCACCTCGACAAGGCTTCTTGAGCTTTTGACCAGATCCGCGCCGCCGCTGGCCGGCGACCTGTTCGAAAACTCGCGGCACCGGCCCTAATACCAACCGCCCCAGAGTTTGACTCGCGCAAAGGTTTACACGCTAGGTTTTGTGTGATTCAAGGTTGTTGGCAACAAGGGAGTGTGTTCAATGCCAACGATTCCTTTGCGAAACGACTTTGATGCTGAAAGAGTCCGTGTTCTTGCGGCACGGAGCGATGATGGGAACCAGGCGCGACGGCTTTTGTCGATGGCGGCCATCTACGATGGGATGGATCGAGCGTGCGCGGCGGGTATTGGCGGCATGGATCGGCAGACGTTGCGGGACTGGGTTCACCGGTTCAACGCGGGAGGTCCGGCCGGTCTGATCGACCGCAAGCCGAACGGGGCGTTGCGTCGGTTGACGCCGTCGCAAATGGCGGCGCTTTCGCGGGCTATCGAGGCCGGTCCCGATCCCGAACGGGATGGGGTCGTGCGCTGGCGCTGCATCGATCTCAAGCAAACTGATCCGAACGCGCTTCGGCGTGGACTATCACGAGCGGAGCGTCGGCAAGCTGCTGGCCGCGCTCGGGTTCTCGCATATTTCCGCGCGCCCGCGCCACGTCGGCCAGGATGCGCGGGCACAGGAGGAATTTAAAAAAAAATTTTCCCGAACACTTGGCGAAAATCGTAGCGGCACAGCCACCGGACACGCCCATCGAGGTTTGGTTTCAAGATGAAATGCGCGTCGGCCAGAAGAACAGCCTGGTGCGCCAGTGGGCCCCAAAGGGATCGCGCCCGCGCCAGGTCAAGGACCTACGGACCTCTTCGGCGTATCTCTTCGGCGCCATCTGCCCCGAGCGCGGTGAGGGCGCGGCGCTGGTCATGCCGCGCGCCAATACTGAAGCCATGGACCTGCATCTCGAGGAAATCAGCCGGGCCGTTGCCCCAAACGCCCATGCCGTCGTGCTGCTCGACCAAGCCGCATGGCACACCACTGCCAAACTCGGCATCCCGGAGAACATCTCCCTCGTGCCTTTGCCACCCAAGTCCCCGGAGCTCAATCCCGCCGAAAATGTCTGGCAATACCTCCGCCAGAACTGGCTCTCCAATCGTGTCTTCGACTCCTATGAAGCCATCGTCGAGGCCTCTTGCCAAGCCTGGAACAACCTGACCGACCAACCTTGGAAGATCATGTCCATCGGCCTCAGAGCGTGGGGCTCGCACAAGGCAATGTTAAGGGCGGTTGGTATTAGATCTCGCGCTGGAACGCGTCGATCTCGAAGGCGAGCGCGGTCCGCCGCAAAGCTAGGGTGCGGTCGCGGCGCAGGTCGCCGTCGGCGATGGTCTCGCGGATGAAAACAGTGAGAGATTGCCCCGGTGCGAGATCGTCGCGGGCCCGTGCCAGGACCTCGGCCGTGATCATCGCCGCGAACCGCCTGGGGCTGGCATCGATCGCGGCCAGGGACACAGGTGCTCCGGCTAGATTGAAATTCCCGTAGGGCGAAACGTATCCGTGCGCCTCGGCCACCGGCGCCAGGCCCCGCGGGGTCAGTTCGATGCCGCGCAGGCATCCGAAAACATAGTTTCCGGCATACATCTCCGTCTCGTGCATGACGGCAAGCTGGTCGCCGGTAAGATAGCTGAGCGCGAGGTTCGTGATCGTGCCGGGCGAGGGCGCCAAGGTTCCGGGTATAGTTCCGTAACGCGTGAAGTGGGGCGCGTAGACGACGTCGAAGCCGCTCAGCCGGGCCCGGATCACGGGGATGACGTCCGCGGCCACGAACTTTCGCCCGAGTTGCTCCGGCGCCGCGTTGGAGCCATAGGCCAGCACCGCCACGCGTGCCGCCATTCCCGGAGTCTCCCCGATACCGAGCCGCCCCAAGGCCTCGCCCGTGCGCACCACCCCGCCTTCGAAATTGACCCAGCCGTCCGCCAACGGATCGGTTCCCGGATCATGCAAGGTCAGCGCCCGCCCCGCCGCGAAGACGTACGAATTGGATGGGATGTCGTAGGGGTAATCCATGGCGCGGGCGAGATCCGCCGCCGCTGCTTTCGGGGTGGCCATGTCCACCATCATACAAGACAGTAGTACGAATGATCCGGTTGTGCCTGCCGCCGACCATCGGGTCTGTTGAACCTAAATCCGGCAGTTGGATTAACGAGGTGAACAATTCTTACCGTATTCTCATGGCGTTGGCCGTTTTCGACATCTCACCGATCTGGTGAGGCGAAGTTTGGCGGGAATTTCCGCTAAGACCTTGTTCATGTGTTCTATTTTCCAACTGCGGCGCAGTTGACCGCCGAATTTAGTTTGAAATCTTCTACATGAAGGATGAGCCAGGCCTCGAAGCAGGGGTTCGATCGGCCAACGCCGATGCGGTTTCGTTCGCACAGTCCAACAGCTTCCTCGAAATGCGGGGTTAAATCGCGGTTGAACACGGCCCAGACCTGGTCGTTTTCCTCGAATGAATTGGCTCAGTTCGTGAACCGTATGCATGGCTTCGCCATGGCTGCGGCCAAGCATGCTCTCGGGGTCGGTCGGTCGGCGAGTTCGATGAGATGGAACCAGCGCAGGTAACTGTCGAGATACTTGGTGGCGATGCCGCGGTAGCGTCGCAGGAAGCCCTTGAGTTGGCTATGACGGCTGTTGACCGTCTGGATGTGCAGGGCGCCGCGTACCCGTTCTCCGGCGGAGAGATTGACCGTCTCGTGGCGGATGGCGAGCGCCGCTGCGGCGGGCGGGTAACAGCGGCTGGCGTCGGAGACGAGCAAGGCATCCGGGGCAATGACCGGTTCCAGCGCCTCCTTCAGGCTATCGGCATCGACGGTGGGCAGCGTCCTGCTGAGCGTTGCGCCGCCACGGTCGGCGGCGACCAGAACCGGCACTTGCTCACGAGAGATCCCGCGCTTGCCGGCTTTTCCGCCGCGCCGGCGTGGCTTGCGGTCCAGTTTCCGGTCTCCCTTCCGGCTTTCGAGCACGAAGGTCTCGTCGGCCTCGACGATCCCGCCGAGCCGGTCCGGGGCTTGCCGGACCGCCTCAAGGAAGCGGTGGCGCCAGCGAAACGCCGTGCTCGGCGCAATGCCGCACCGCCGCGCCGAGGCGCGCACCGTTTCCCCTTGCGCCAGGGCCTTGCCGAAGGACAGCCAGCGCTCCTTGCGGTGCAGGCCCGAAAGCGGCGTACCGGTCAGCGCGCCGAATGTCTTCCCGCAAGCCTTGCACCGGTAGCGGCGCAGACCGCGCGCCTTGCCGCGCGAGACCGCCCCGCCGCTGCCGCAATGCGGGCAGCGCCGCGCTTCGTCCACGCCGAGTTCAATCGCCGCCAGCGAGGCCGCGCCCTCCGGCCGTCCCGACAGGGCCGCCATCACCTCCTCGCGCTGGGCCGGCGTCAGCCCGTCCACATGCGAAAGCCAGTCTCGAAACCGCTCGTGATCCATCTCCTCGCTCCCCTAAACAAACCGGGAACATTCTACCACAATGCATACCAAATGCGAACTGAGCCAATGAATTTGGCGCCTGGCGCCGGCGCAGGGCGAGTTCTCGTGCCCGTTCAGCGGCCGATTTTGCGACGGTATGCGGAACTCCCACCCCAGGGATAGTTTCCACTTCGATCTGAGCGCCCGCACATTCGTTTCTTAGCGCTGCAAAATAGGCTGGCTCGGTCTTTTTACCTTCACAGAAAATGATGAAACGGCGTTTTGGTTCCCGTTTAGGACGGTGGCGCTTGAGGGCCGGAACGAGGTGGCGACCGGCCATTCCTCAGCTTGCTTTGACAAGGTCGGGGAACGTGCCGGCAATAGGAATCGCGCCGTAGCGACCCTGCAAATAGCCCTTCTCTATGTTGTCTCCCGTGCGGGTGCGGATATCCGTAAGCGGATACAAATGCGTCGCGCCCTGGTCGTCTTTTTCGGTGAACCAGACCTGATCGCGCCGCAGCCGGGGCGAGCGGAGTAGGTTGGTATCGTGCGTCGTTGCGATTAATTGCGCCCTTCGGATTGATTTCGGGAGAAGAGAAAAGGGCCAGAACCCCCTCGCAGGCTTGAGTGTGGAGGCTGGCGTCCAGTTCGTCGATTACCATCGGCGCGCCTTGATCGAGCGCTTCGAAGACGAAGCCCAGCAAGATCAAGAGCCGCCGCGTCCCGGCGCTTTCACGGTCCAAATCGAAATAGATTGCCTTGCCGTCGTAACCCCGATGGGCGAGTTTAATTTGGGAATTATATATCGGTATTGACGGATCGCGTCAATCCAGGTAAGTTGATCGTGCTTGCCGAGTATATTGCGAGCGACTCTGTGTCGGGTCGCCCGCGAATAGAAGACCTTTACCGGAAATAATCGGGAACTCACGTCGCTCGTGTGTTGCTCGGCAAGCCGGCCCGGCAATCCCGCCGGGGTGTTCCTTCGCCATAGGAAGGCTGCCATGCCGGTCAAGATAGTCTTGAAGCATACCTTCGCCGCTTTGTGTTTCGCCGGACTCTTGGGTTTCTGCTACCACGCCGGTCAGGCTGCAACCGCGGGCGAAATCCGCACTGAGATTGAGCGCCTGGTGATCGATACATGCGTCAGAACCATAGCCAGAACGAGCGCGGATCGGACTCCGGGTATTTCTATCGAGGAAATGGTCAGGCTGATCAAGATTGTGAACGCAAAGACCTATGAGCAAGTCTATGCCACTCTCTTGCCAATGGTACGCGGGCTGAATCGCGAACAGCGGGAGGAGATTTATGATTTCGGGCTCAGACAATGCCTGTCGGGAGCAAAGCGCTAGGAATTGAAATTCACGCGCTGATTTGGTAGACAGAGAAAGCCCCGGCAGGAACCGGGGCTTTGTATCAACCGTCGCGTTACCGCGCGACCGAGCTTGGAATTGCTGATCAGGCGATTTCAAGCATAGGGATTCTTTGTCCTTCGGTCAAGCGGCAGGGCCAGGGCTAGTTTTTTGTCCGCCCAGTGATCAGGGTGAGGTGATCGCGGCGCTGGCCATTTCATTCTCGGTGTGGCAGTGTGCCGGTCATGGCGACGCTGCCGGTCTCGGATTCGTCCATTGATTTGCGCGCGGTCACGGTGCGTCCGACCTGGGGCGCGCAGGAGCACCGGCGCTGGGACCGGTTGGTGGAGCAGCACCACTACCTGGCGTTCCACGGCGTCATCGGCAAGGGCCTGCGCCATGTCGCGGTGCATGGCGAGACCTGGCTCGCACTGATCGGCTGGCAGCCCGGCGCGTTCAAGCTGGGCGCGCGTGATCGCTGGATCGGGTGGTCGGCCGAGCAGCAGTTCCGGCGTCAGCATCTGATCGCCAACAACTCGCGCTTCGTCATTCTGACGCCTGGCCGAGTGCCGAACCTGGCCTCCCGTGTGCTGGGGCTGAGCCTGCGGCGGCTGTCTGAGGACATCCAGGCGGTGCACGGATATCCGGCTCTTCTGGCGGAGACGTTCGTGGACGTCTCGCGATTTGCCGGCACCTGCTACCGCGCGTCGAACTGGCGCTCTCTGGGGCTGACGCGGGGCTTTGCCCGTGAGCCCGGAGGGGCAGCGCGCTGGCGCCACCACGGTCAGCCCAAGGAGGTCTTCGTGTTCGGACTGACAGACGGCGCCCCCGAGGCGCTGAGCCGTACCGGGATGCCGGCACACTGGAACGCCGAGCAGCACACCGAGCCGATGGCCGCGCCCCGGCTGCGCAGCCTGTTCGAGTGTCTGGGTGAGGTGCCCGAGTACCGCCATGCCCGGGGCAAGCGCTATGCGCTCAACACCATTCTGGTGATCGCCGTCGCCGCCCGGCTTGCCGGATACCGGGGGGTGAACGCGTTCGCCCAGTTCGCCGCCCTGCTCTCCCAGGAGCAGCTCGAGGCGGTGGGTGCGTTCTGGAGCCCTTCCAAACAGCGCTACACCCCGCCCGCGATCACCACCTTCCACAAGACCCTCACCGCCCTGCCGCCAGAGACCCTGGACAACGCGATTAGCCAGTGGACCGGCCAGCATGGCAGCGCGCACGCGCCGGTCGCCATGGACGGAAAGGATCTGCGCGGCGCCTCGAAGCAGACCGAAGACGGGCGCAGGATGATGGTGGCGGCGGTCGAGCACGACACCGGCGTGGTCCTCGGGCAGGTCGAGGTCGACCGCAAGAGCAACGAAATCCCGGCCGTGCGCGAACTCTCCAGCGGCCTCGACCTCACAGGCCGGATCGTCACCATGGACGCGATGCACGCTCAGCACGAGACCGCGCGCTGCCTGCTCGGGCCGTCGCGCCGACTACGTGATGAGCGCGGTCAAGGACAACCAGGAGATGATCTTCGAAGACCTCAAGGCGATCGACTTCAGCGATGCGCTCTGGCACGAAACCGTCGACAAGGGCCATGGCCGCATCGAGCGCCGACGCTGCGCCGTCGTCGACCTCTCCGCTGCCGAGTGGGACGGCTACGCCAACCTCCACGGGCGACGCCAGGCCATGCGCATCGAGCGCGAACGCGAGATCCTCAAGACCGGCAAGCGCAGCATCGAGGTGACCTGGAGCCTCACCTCGCTCGGCGCAGAGCGCGCCGGACCCGAGGAGTTGCTCGAACTGGTGCGCAACCACTGGCATATCGAGAACCGCCTGCACTACGTGCGCGACTTCACCTACGACGAAGACCGATGCCGGGCCTACGTGCGTCACCTGCCCAGAAATCTCGCCTGCTTGACCAACGCGGCCATCGCCATCGTGCGCTGCGACGGACGCTTCCGTTATCTGCCCGAGGCCAACCGGCACTATGCCGCCCGGGCGCAGGAGGCCCTCGACGCGATCATGACCGCGCCCATCGCCTGAGACAGCACGCCTCTCCCCCGGACCGGGACGTGCCGCCGAGCGGCGCGGGCGGACCGGTGTGCCTGTCGAATCCGAAAACGCCGTCCGGTGGCTTCGAGCAGTCCCCATGACGTCGTCGAGGCAAGCTCGGGGCTCCCCGAACCCCGTGCACCGAGCACGATCCCACTCATCCCGAACCCTCAACCGCGACTAAAAATTGTTCCTGCGGGGCGAGGCAGGGCTAGTTTTTTGTCCGCCCAGTGATCAGGGTGAGGTGATCGCGGCGCTGGCCATTTCATTCTCGGTGTGGCAGTGTGCCGGTCATGGCGACGCTGCCGGTCTCGGATTCGTCCATTGATTTGCGCGCGGTCACGGTGCGTCCGACCTGGGGCGCGCAGGAGCACCGGCGCTGGGACCGGTTGGTGGAGCAGCACCACTACCTGGCGTTCCACGGCGTCATCGGCAAGGGCCTGCGCCATGTCGCGGTGCATGGCGAGACCTGGCTCGCACTGATCGGCTGGCAGCCCGGCGCGTTCAAGCTGGGCGCGCGTGATCGCTGGATCGGGTGGTCGGCCGAGCAGCAGTTCCGGCGTCTGCATCTGATCGCCAACAACTCGCGCTTCGTCATTCTGACGCCTGGCCGAGTGCCGAACCTGGCCTCCCGTGTGCTGGGGCTGAGCCTGCGGCGGCTGTCTGAGGACATCCAGGCGGTGCACGGATATCCGGCTCTTCTGGCGGAGACGTTCGTGGACGTCTCGCGATTTGCCGGCACCTGCTACCGCGCGTCGAACTGGCGCTCTCTGGGGCTGACGCGGGGCTTTGCCCGTGAGCCCGGAGGGGCAGCGCGCTGGCGCCACCACGGTCAGCCCAAGGAGGTCTTCGTGTTCGGACTGACAGACGGCGCCCCCGAGGCGCTGAGCCGTACCGGGATGCCGGCACACTGGAACGCCGAGCAGCACACCGAGCCGATGGCCGCGCCCCGGCTGCGCAGCCTGTTCGAGTGTCTGGGTGAGGTGCCCGAGTACCGCCATGCCCGGGGCAAGCGCTATGCGCTCAACACCATTCTGGTGATCGCCGTCGCCGCCCGGCTTGCCGGATACCGGGGGGTGAACGCGTTCGCCCAGTTCGCCGCCCTGCTCTCCCAGGAGCAGCTCGAGGCGGTGGGTGCGTTCTGGAGCCCTTCCAAACAGCGCTACACCCCGCCCGCGATCACCACCTTCCACAAGACCCTCACCGCCCTGCCGCCAGAGACCCTGGACAACGCGATTAGCCAGTGGACCGGCCAGCATGGCAGCGCGCACGCGCCGGTCGCCATGGACGGAAAGGATCTGCGCGGCGCCTCGAAGCAGACCGAAGACGGGCGCAGGATGATGGTGGCGGCGGTCGAGCACGACACCGGCGTGGTCCTCGGGCAGGTCGAGGTCGACCGCAAGAGCAACGAAATCCCGGCCGTGCGCGAACTCTCCAGCGGCCTCGACCTCACAGGCCGGATCGTCACCATGGACGCGATGCACGCTCAGCACGAGACCGCGCGCTGCCTGCTCGGGCGTCGCGCCGACTACGTGATGAGCGCGGTCAAGGACAACCAGGAGATGATCTTCGAAGACCTCAAGGCGATCGACTTCAGCGATGCGCTCTGGCACGAAACCGTCGACAAGGGCCATGGCCGCATCGAGCGCCGACGCTGCGCCGTCGTCGACCTCTCCGCTGCCGAGTGGGACGGCTACGCCAACCTCCACGGGCGACGCCAGGCCATGCGCATCGAGCGCGAACGCGAGATCCTCAAGACCGGCAAGCGCAGCATCAAGGTGACCTGGAGCCTCACCTCGCTCGGCGCAGAGCGCGCCGGACCCGAGGAGTTGCTCGAACTGGTGCGCAACCACTGGCATATCGAGAACCGCCTGCACTACGTGCGCGACTTCACCTACGACGAAGACCGATGCCGGGCCTACGTGCGTCACCTGCCCAGAAATCTCGCCTGCTTGACCAACGCGGCCATCGCCATCGTGCGCTGCGACGGACGCTTCCGTTATCTGCCCGAGGCCAACCGGCACTATGCCGCCCGGGCGCAGGAGGCCCTCGACGCGATCATGACCGCGCCCATCGCCTGAGACAGCACGCCTCTCCCCCGGACCGGGACGTGCCGCCGAGCGGCGCGGGCGGACCGGTGTGCCTGTCGAATCCGAAAACGCCGTCCGGTGGCTTCGAGCAGTCCCCATGACGTCGTCGAGGCAAGCTCGGGGCTCCCCGAACCCCGTGCACCGAGCACGATCCCACTCATCCCGAACCCTCAACCGCGACTAAAATTGTTCCTGGCGGCAGGGCTAGTTTTTTGTCCGCCCAGTGATCAGGGTGAGGTGATCGCGGCGCTGGCCATTTCATTCTCGGTGTGGCAGTGTGCCGGTCATGGCGACGCTGCCGGTCTCGGATTCGTCCATTGATTTGCGCGCGGTCACGGTGCGTCCGACCTGGGGCGCGCAGGAGCACCGGCGCTGGGACCGGTTGGTGGAGCAGCACCACTACCTGGCGTTCCACGGCGTCATCGGCAAGGGCCTGCGCCATGTCGCGGTGCATGGCGAGACCTGGCTCGCACTGATCGGCTGGCAGCCCGGCGCGTTCAAGCTGGGCGCGCGTGATCGCTGGATCGGGTGGTCGGCCGAGCAGCAGTTCCGGCGTCTGCATCTGATCGCCAACAACTCGCGCTTCGTCATTCTGACGCCTGGCCGAGTGCCGAACCTGGCCTCCCGTGTGCTGGGGCTGAGCCTGCGGCGGCTGTCTGAGGACATCCAGGCGGTGCACGGATATCCGGCTCTTCTGGCGGAGACGTTCGTGGACGTCTCGCGATTTGCCGGCACCTGCTACCGCGCGTCGAACTGGCGCTCTCTGGGGCTGACGCGGGGCTTTGCCCGTGAGCCCGGAGGGGCAGCGCGCTGGCGCCACCACGGTCAGCCCAAGGAGGTCTTCGTGTTCGGACTGACAGACGGCGCCCCCGAGGCGCTGAGCCGTACCGGGATGCCGGCACACTGGAACGCCGAGCAGCACACCGAGCCGATGGCCGCGCCCCGGCTGCGCAGCCTGTTCGAGTGTCTGGGTGAGGTGCCCGAGTACCGCCATGCCCGGGGCAAGCGCTATGCGCTCAACACCATTCTGGTGATCGCCGTCGCCGCCCGGCTTGCCAGATACCGGGGGGTGAACGCGTTCGCCCAGTTCGCCGCCCTGCTCTCCCAGGAGCAGCTCGAGGCGGTGGGTGCGTTCTGGATCCCTTCCAAACAGCGCTACACCCCGCCCGCGATCACCACCTTCCACAAGACCCTCACCGCCCTGCCGCCAGAGACCCTGGACAACGCGATTAGCCAGTGGACCGGCCAGCATGGCAGCGCGCACGCGCCGGTCGCCATGGACGGAAAGGATCTGCGCGGCGCCTCGAAGCAGACCGAAGACGGGCGCAGGATGATGGTGGCGGCGGTCGAGCACGACACCGGCGTGGTCCTCGGGCAGGTCGAGGTCGACCGCAAGAGCAACGAAATCCCGGCCGTGCGCGAACTCTCCAGCGGCCTCGACCTCACAGGCCGGATCGTCACCATGGACGCGATGCACGCTCAGCACGAGACCGCGCGCTGCCTGCTCGGGCGTCGCGCCGACTACGTGATGAGCGCGGTCAAGGACAACCAGGAGATGATCTTCGAAGACCTCAAGGCGATCGACTTCAGCGATGCGCTCTGGCACGAAACCGTCGACAAGGGCCATGGCCGCATCGAGCGCCGACGCTGCGCCGTCGTCGACCTCTCCGCTGCCGAGTGGGACGGCTACGCCAACCTCCACGGGCGACGCCAGGCCATGCGCATCGAGCGCGAACGCGAGATCCTCAAGACCGGCAAGCGCAGCATCGAGGTGACCTGGAGCCTCACCTCGCTCGGCGCAGAGCGCGCCGGACCCGAGGAGTTGCTCGAACTGGTGCGCAACCACTGGCATATCGAGAACCGCCTGCACTACGTGCGCGACTTCACCTACGACGAAGACCGATGCCGGGCCTACGTGCGTCACCTGCCCAGAAATCTCGCCTGCTTGACCAACGCGGCCATCGCCATCGTGCGCTGCGACGGACGCTTCCGTTATCTGCCCGAGGCCAACCGGCACTATGCCGCCCGGGCGCAGGAGGCCCTCGACGCGATCATGACCGCGCCCATCGCCTGAGACAGCACGCCTCTCCCCCGGACCGGGACGTGCCGCCGAGCGGCGCGGGCGGACCGGTGTGCCTGTCGAATCCGAAACGCCGTCCGGTGGCTTCGAGCAGTCCCCATGACGTCGTCGAGGCAAGCTCGGGGCTCCCCGAACCCCGTGCACCGAGCACGATCCCACTCATCCCGAACCCTCAACCGCGACTAAAAATTGTTCCTGGTCAAGCGGCAACCCGCAAGATCGAGGTGTATCGCATGAAGGCTTCAGAGGGTGAAAAAGACAGTCCGCAACCGGCACCGCCACCTCCCCCTCCGCCGGAGCCATCACCGCCCCCGCCAAGCAGGGAAGATAGGGGCGATGTCACGAAAGGTGGATGAAATACCCATGGGCTATTTGGACGGCTACGCTGACTCCAAGGGAAATTGTGCTAGCTGTTAGAAAATAGGACTTCCACTTTATTGCGGATGAGTTGGCTTTGATCGATTGACGGTTAGCTTCGGCAATCCAATCGACTGATTTTTCGTAGGAATAGTCGGCTAGTATCTGCTGTGCCCGTTCCGGTTTGGCGCCTGTTTCATACTTTCTTGGCCAAATGGCGAGTATCGCCAAAAAACCGGTCAGGGCGAATGGCGCGTAGACTATCAGCGTTTCGGGAGTGACCTGTAGATTCTTCGGCAAAAGAATCGCACAAGCCGCAAACACAATGCTTGCCTTGGTGGTAACCACACGCATAGCCTCGTCCAGGCATTGCAACCCTCTTTGCGATAACTCCAGATTCAAGATAGCGCTTCCCTACTCACGCCCGAGCACCGCTAGCCAGCCGTTATCGGCGATCAGCGTCGCGTAGGTCAGCCTCTTGCCCCGCATCCCGCAAGCTAGAGAGTCCATTTGCGCCAGCGTGCCGCTCTCGCGGATGTTGTGACGCCCGGAGAACTCGGCGATGTACCGGCTCAAGTGCTTGGGCGAGAATTTGTGATAAACGCCTTTGTGCGCCCGCTTGAGCATAGCCCAAAAGCTCTCAATCCCGTTGGTGTGTGCCATCCCTGAGACGAATTCCGATACCGAGTGCTTGACGCTCTCGTGCGGGTTAGGGATGCCTCCGTAGGCCGCCGCGTCATCGGTGTAGACGGTGGCGCTGGGTTCCGCGTTATCGGCGACGAAGCCTTGCAGCGTGGCCTTGTCGGTGTCCGTTACCACCTTGGCCGCAACCCTCTTGGTGGCTCGGTCCTTGGCCCCGACAACCGCCGTCATATCGACGGGGCCGCGTCCCTCGGAAGCCTTGCGCTCGGTGTTTGATTTGTTCTTGCGTTTACCGCCGAAATAACTCTCATCGATCTCCACCGGGCCGGAAACGGCGGCTCGTCGTCGTCGCGCTCGAAAGCTTTGCGGATACGTTGCAGCATGAACCATGCCGTCTTTTGAGTAACGCCGATGTCCCGATGCAGCTTCATCGACGATACACCCTTCAAGCTGGTCAGGTGCATGTAGATGGCATAGACCCACTTGCGCAGGGGCAAGGGCGATCCCTGCATGACTGAGCCGGTTTTGATTGAGAAATAGGACCGGCAATCGGAACACCAGTAAGGCATATTGCCGTGGCTGGCTTTGCAGGTGCGCTTTGATTTGCAGTGCGGGCACTTGCGGCCATCCGGCCAAATCTTGCTTTCAAACCAAGCCAGCGCCGCGTCGTCGGTCGGAAACATGTCCGCTAACTGCATGACGGTGACGCCTTCACGATTTGATTTTCCAGGGGCTTTCTTGGTCATTTCCAATCTCCGTTGCCGATGATTGGAGTGTAGCGAATATTTTAGGCTTTGTCAATACCGATATATAATTCCCTTTAATTTCAATATCCTTGTCGTCAACTTTGGTTCGGCTTCGACAGGTTCCGTTGAATGTTTCTTGAAAACTGACGTCGGATCTCGCATCAGATTCCGATGTTCCTCCGGTACGTCGGTTTCCTTCCTTTGATAACCGTTCACACCGGTGCCTATATTATCGAGAAACTCGATGATGCGATCATCCATTTTTGATAATTGTGTCGATACAAATCTACCTGGTACCGAAATCGCGCTGACAACTTGAATTGATCGGAAAAATTTCGCGACCAAAGAGAGCTGTTCATGATCGTTCTGGGCTGCCACCGAAAGGATAAAGACTGTTCGGACGGGTCAATTTTGAAATGGTTCCCTTGTGCCCTTTGAGCGAGCGTCCGAAATTTAAATCTTTGTTTTCGCGTTCGAACAGTGTCTGACGGCGACCGCCAGGGAATGCATACAGCCATTCGGTCTCAAACGATTCGTCGGAAGCCTCGAATCCATATTGATACCGTACGTCTTCGACAGTGAAATCGGCTTCAAAACTTGAGGGTGCCTTGGCCCACCTTTTATCCAGCGCATACGCATATCGCGGAATTCCGCCTCCCGGCTCCCCTCTGTTATGGGAATAGAGCACCAGTTGGATCATATGTCCGACCGCCGCGACAAGGTTGCTCTTGCCCGAGGCGTTGGCGCCGTAGATCACTGTCGCCGGTAAAACCCGTCCACTTGGGGCCGCGGGACAGTCAATCAGTCCGTCTTCGACGTCCTTGAGCGAAGAAGCCACGAGCGACAGTTCTTGCCGCTCCCGAAAGGAAAGATGGTTCGCCACGCTGAATCGAAGCAGCAAAGAAAATCCCTCCCAGAAACGTCAACCAAGCTGCAATTTAGAGGCCGAATTCGTAAAAATATAGCAATTTTCGGCGATAAATGTCACGTGTCTTGACGCTGGATTGCCCAATTTGGGTGAAATTGTCGTTCTCCCGTCGTCTGGACCCGCCTCGAACAGGTCCCAAGAACGCGCCGCCGCCGCTTTCGGCATGGTCATATCCTCGATCATAAAACACCTACGCGCGCGGGCGGGGAATGAGGACGGTTGCTCGCGGTCGCGAGATGTTGTCGTATATTGTGCCCATGTCGGAATTTGGTCTGGAATCCGCCGTCTCGACTCCCAATCTCCTGGCGCCCGGTGAGCCGCCGCCGTATACGCGGGTCAACTGGGACGGCGCCGCGCCCGTGCTTCTGATCTGCGATCATGCCTCGCGGCGGATCCCCGAGGCTTTAAACGGCCTCGGCGTCGATCGATCGGTACGAGTTCAACATATCGGTTGGGACATCGGCGCGGCCGAACTCACGCGCGGCCTGGCCCAGCGCTTGGGCGGCCGGGCCGTGCTTTCCGGCTATTCCCGCCTGGTGGTCGACTGCAACCGTCCGCTCAAGGACCCGAGTTCGATCCCGGTCGAGAGCGGTGGCCACGTCATTCCCGGCAACCTGGGAATTAAGCCCGGTGACGCGGAAGCTCGCGTCGAGGCCTGTTTCTGGCCCTATCACGGCGCCATCGAGAATGCCGTCGCCGAATTCGCCGACGCCGGCACGGTGCCGGCGATCATCTCGATTCACAGCTTCACGCCCGAGCTCCACGGTGTCTCCCGGCGCTGGCACGTGGGTATCCTGTGGGACCGGGACTCGCGTCTGCCCCGACCCGTCATGGCGGCGTTGGCGGCGGACTCGGCGATCGTCGTCGGCGACAACCAACCCTATTCGGCGAATTATCCCCAGGCCTATACGATCCCGGTGCACGCGGTCGCGCGGGGTTTGCCCCATATTCTCGTCGAGGTGCGCCAGGATTTGATCGACACGGCGAGCGGTGTCGAATCGTGGACCGAGCGTCTCGCCACGGCGCTCACCGAGCCCCTGGCCGATCCTGATCTCTACCGAGTCGCGAACCTGGGAGAGTGACGGTGCGGAAACCCGAATTCACGATCGGAATCGAGGAAGAATACCTTCTCGTCGATCGGCTCAGTCGCGATCTCGCCGCCGAACCGCCGGACTCGATGATGGCCGAGTGCGAATCCCTGCTCCGGGGGCAGGTCGCGCCCGAGTTCATGCGGGCCCAGATCGAGGTCGGAACCCGGGTTTGCGGCCGGGTCCGGGAGGCCCGTGCCGATTTGGCGCGCTTGCGCGCCACGGTCGCGGAAGTCGCCGGCCGCCACGGCCTGGCGCCGATCGCGGCCTCGACCCATCCCTTCGCCCGTTGGGAACAGCAGCACCACGTCCCAAAGCAACGGTACGACACCCTCGCGCGCGACATGCAGGGGGCGGTCCGGCGGTTGCTCATTTGCGGCATGCACGTCCACGTGGGCGTCTCCGACAACGACCTGCGCATCGATCTGATGAACCAGATCGGCTACTTCCTGCCCCACCTCTTGACCTTGAGCACCTCGTCGCCGTTCTGGCAGGGCCAGGACACGGGCTTGAAATCCTACCGTCTGACGGTATTCGACGCGATGCCGCGAACGGGTATTCCCGAGACTTTCGACAGTTACGGGGAATATCAGCGCATGGTCGGGCAATTGGTCGGCGCCGGGGTCATCGAGGATGCCACCAAATTGTGGTTCGACATTCGTCTCAGTGCCCGCTTTCCGACCCTGGAAATGCGCGTTACCGACGTCTGCACGCGACTCGGGGACGCCGTCGCCATCGCCGCCTTGTTCCAGTGTATCGTCAGCATGCTCTACAGATTGCGCCTCCGGAACATGCGCTGGCGGATGTATCCCCGAATCCTCGTTCACGAGAACCGCTGGCGGGCCCAGCGCTACGGCATAGAGGGCGATCTTATCGACCTTGGCAAGGGTACCCTGATTCCCTACCCTTTGTTGCTGGAGGAGGTTCTCGATCTCGTGGGCGAGGACGCCGAACGCCTCGATTGCGTGAAGGAAATCCAGAGCGCGCGCGAAATCCTGGAACGGGGGACCAGCGCCGATCGACAGCTTAAGCGTTACAAGCAGGCGCTCGCGGAGGGCGCCGACCGCGAGGAAGCGCTCCACGCGGTCGTCGACCTCTTGATCGAGGACACGGTGCAGGGCCTGCCGTCGGCGTGACACCCTCCACGTCCCCGCCGCGAAATAATCCTGGAGAGCCGGCCATGGACGAAACAACGCGCACCGACATCGAGGCGGCCGTCTTGCGCCGCTTGCTGGCGCATCTGCGGGAACGAAGCGACGTCCAGAACATAGAGGTGATGAACCTGGCCGGGTTTTGTCGCAATTGTGTCGCCAAATGGTATCGGGCCGCGGCGGCCGACCGCAGCCACGCGCTTTCCTACGAGGAGGCGCGCGAAATCGTCTACGGGATGCCGTACGCGGAATGGAAATCAAAGCACCAGGGACGAGCTTCGCCGGAGCAGATCGCTGCCTTCGAGAAAGCAAGGAACGGAGACGGCGCTTGAGGAGTCATACCAACCGCCCCAGAGTTTGACTCGCGCAAAGGTTTACACGCTAGGTTTTGTGTGATTCAAGGTTGTTGGCAACAAGGGAGTGTGTTCAATGCCAACGATTCCTTTGCGAAACGACTTTGATGCTGAAAGAGTCCGTGTTCTTGCGGCACGGAGCGATGATGGGAACCAGGCGCGACGGCTTTTGTCGATGGCGGCCATCTACGATGGGATGGATCGAGCGTGCGCGGCGGGTATTGGCGGCATGGATCGGCAGACGTTGCGGGACTGGGTTCACCGGTTCAACGCGGGAGGTCCGGCCGGTCTGATCGACCGCAAGCCGAACGGGGCGTTGCGTCGGTTGACGCCGTCGCAAATGGCGGCGCTTTCGCGGGCTATCGAGGCCGGTCCCGATCCCGAACGGGATGGGGTCGTGCGCTGGCGCTGCATCGATCTCAAGCAACTGATCCGAACGCGCTTCGGCGTGGACTATCACGAGCGGAGCGTCGGCAAGCTGCTGGCCGCGCTCGGGTTCTCGCATATTTCCGCGCGCCCGCGCCACGTCGGCCAGGATGCGCGGGCACAGGAGGAATTTAAAAAAAAGTTTTCCCGAACACTTGGCGAAAATCGTAGCGGCACAGCCACCGGACACGCCCATCGAGGTTTGGTTTCAAGATGAAATGCGCGTCGGCCAGAAGAACAGCCTGGTGCGCCAGTGGGCCCCAAAGGGATCGCGCCCGCGCCAGGTCAAGGACCTACGGACCTCTTCGGCGTATCTCTTCGGCGCCATCTGCCCCGAGCGCGGTGAGGGCGCGGCGCTGGTCATGCCGCGCGCCAATACTGAAGCCATGGACCTGCATCTCGAGGAAATCAGCCGGGCCGTTGCCCCAAACGCCCATGCCGTCGTGCTGCTCGACCAAGCCGCATGGCACACCACTGCCAAACTCGGCATCCCGGAGAACATCTCCCTCGTGCCTTTGCCACCCAAGTCCCCGGAGCTCAATCCCGCCGAAAATGTCTGGCAATACCTCCGCCAGAACTGGCTCTCCAATCGTGTCTTCGACTCCTATGAAGCCATCGTCGAGGCCTCTTGCCAAGCTTGGAACAACCTGACCGACCAACCTTGGAAGATCATGTCCATCGGCCTCAGAGCGTGGGCTCGCACAAGTCAATGTTAAGGGCGGTTGGTATAACCCCCGATTGCGGTCGTCGCGAGTGGCACCAATTTTCGTCCCTTCGTGGTAGAGTCGGGATGTGGCGCGGTGGCGGTAGGGACGGCCTATCTGTTTCCACCCCTTTCGTCTGGTGGTGCCTCAATAGCCGAGCCATTACTCCGTTTCCACACCCCGCTCATCGAACCGGACGTGCAGATTTCCCGCATCCGGCTCTCGGACAAGACTTCACGTCTTCACCCACGGCACGTCGTGCCCAAGCCGGGACAGACGCACGAGACCGAAGTGCCCGTAAAGGTGTGAGAGTGGATAGCTCCCGCCCTTGCGTCGCCTGACCTTGTGCTTGGCGCGCAACCACCGGCGCAACCGCACAGCGGTGTAACTGTCGAGCGCCCGGTACGCTCTGTTGACGGTCCCTACTTGGAAGTAGTTCGCCCATCCGCGCAGCGAGCGGTTCAACTTGCCCACCAGCTCTGTGGTCTCCTGCCAAGTTCCCGATCGAGCACATGGATCTTTTCAACCATGCGCTTGATGCTCTTCTTCGAGGGCCGGTATCCGCTTCGACGTATGGCGTTGCTTCCTGGGAACCGTCTCATCGTCCTCAAGAATGCGATCTATAATACTCGTGAATGGGTCCAGCTTCGGTCGCTTCGGCGGCTGACCGCGCCGATATCCCGGCGGCACCGAGTGCACCAGCATTTTCTTCACAGTATCTCGGGAAATACCAAACCTACGGGCCGCCTCTCGCTGGCTCAGCCCATCAACATGGCACGCAAGCCGGACTCGTCGATAAAGCTCCACGGTGTGCATTCCCTCGCCTTCCATCCTAAAAAAGACAGAAGGCTAGACGGTGGCAGAATCTTACGCCGGCCTATCCGGCCGCTACCGTGGCCTAGTTTTGCACCGCCGTTCTCAACATCTCCTGTCGTGAACCGGCGCGGACGGTCGTGATGCGCCCCGTAAGGGCCTGATCGTAAGAAATCGCCCAGCCGGACTTCTGCTTATGGCTACAAACTGGTTTGCGTCCCTAGAGGTGGTGTAAAATTTTGTTAGCGCGGGCGTAGCGCAGCGCCCCGCGCATACGTGGAGTGAAGCCCGCGCCCGCCGCGGAAGCGGCAGCCTGCCTTCGAAGATCACCCTTGTTACTGCCGGGACGTATCCCACACTGACGCACCATGTGCTAAGACAAATGCGAAAATCACTCTTTTCACCGTGAAATCCTGACGTTCCGTGACACACATGAATAACCATAGAGCAACGAATAACCCAAATGGCGATCCCGTGCTCCGGTTGAAAAACGTCTCCAAGACCTATGCGGAGGGAGGGAGAGCAGTCGCTGATGTGAGCTTCGACGCGGCTGTGGGCGAACTCATCGTCCTTCTTGGTGAATCAGGTTGTGGAAAGACGACAACACTCAAAATGATTAACCGCTTGGTTGAAGTAAGCACCGGTTCGGTTGAGATTAACGGCCAAGACGTGAGTCATATGGATGCTGTCGAACTGCGGCGTACGATTGGATACGTCTTTCAAGGGGTTGGACTTTTTCCTCATATGACGGTCGCCGCAAATGTCGGAATCACGCCTGCTCTTTTGTGCTGGGACGCAGAAAAAATACGATTACGTGTCGATGAGCTACTGGCGATGGTGCAACTCGAACCCGGTAAGTATCGAAATCGAATGCCGGCGGAACTGTCCGGTGGACAGCAGCAACGCGTCGGCTTTGCACGTGCGCTTGCGACCTCACCGTCGGTCATGCTGCTTGATGAACCCTTCGGGGCCCTCGACCCTATTACGCGCGACGCGTTGCAGCGCGAATTCAAGTACCTACAGAGGCGCTTGAATTTGACGGGTGTTCTCGTCACCCACGACATTACAGAGGCACTCTTGATGGCCGATCGCATTCTGGTCATGAAGGCTGGGGGGGTCGTGCAATTGGGAACACCGCGGGATTTGGTAATGTCTCCGGCATCGCCTTATGTGGCTGAACTGATGGACATGCCCAAACGACAAACGCAGCAATTGGAATCGCTCGTTGGCTAGACCATTTCCTAATCTTTCAAAGCCATGAGCGAAAATATTTTAGAGAGGCTGGCCGAACTTCCCCACTATTTAGCAGGGCATCTTCTTTTGTCGGTGAGCGCCCTCGTGCTCGGCATTGCCATCAGTCTGCCTCTGGGGGTGCTCGCGTCCCGGTCGCAGTGGGCAAGCGGGCCTTTGCTTGCCACCGCCAGTCTCGTTCAGACCATCCCCAGCATGGCACTCCTTGCGCTGATGGTTCCGCTGCTCGGCGGCACTATTGGGTTTTTGCCAGCCTTTGCTGCACTCACAATGTACAGCGTCTTACCGACTCTGAGAAACACTGTCACCGGGATTGCGGAACTCGATCCGGCCATTGTGGAAGCAGCCCACGGCGTTGGCATGACTGACTGGCAACGTCTGTGGCGCGTCGAATTACCCCTAGCTGCCCCCGTCATTGTTGCTGGCATTCGCACGGCCACGGTATGGGTCGTTGGAACGACCACCTTGTCGACTCCCATCGGCGCGCCCAGTCTCGGAAATTACATATTCGCCGGTCTTCAAACGCGCAATTGGGTGTCGGTCGTGTTCGGTTGCGTCTTCGCAGCGACGCTCGCCATTTTTCTCGACCAAATCATTCGCTTGCTCGAAATCGCTTTGCGTGAGCGCAGGCGCAAACTTGGTTTGAGTGCGCTTGCCGTTTTGCTCTTAGTCGTGGCGGGTGGTCTCGCTCCATCACTGATGAGTGTTGGCCCTCAGACGACTAGACAAGCAGCAATTGCTCAATCTGACACAGGTTCAGCACAGCAAGCGACAGGCCAAAACCTTGAAGGGCAAACCATCGTAGTCGGTTCGAAGACTTTTACCGAACAATACATTTTGAGCGAATTCATCGAGCGTCGACTTGTTGCTCAAGGTGCCGTGGTCAAGACGATTCAAAATATGGGCTCGACCATCTTGTTTGATGCCCTTCGCAAAAACACAGTCGATCTCTATGTCGACTACACGGGCACGATCTGGACTACAATTATGGAGCGAGACCAAGCAATAGAACGCACGGCCATGTATATCGAGGTGGCCCATTATTTGCGTACGGAATATAATATCCTCACGGTAGCGCCGTTAGGATTTCAAAACGCGTATTGTTTTGCGATGCGCCGCGACCGCGCAGCGAGCTTAGGCATACGTTCAATCGCCGACCTCGAACCCCGTGCAGCAGAACTTTCAGTGGCTGGCGATCCTGAATTCTTTGCACGTCCCGAATGGGTGAGCGTACGCGATGCTTATGGGCTCGGGGCGATCGCCACGCGCGGCATGGATTCCACTTTTATGTATAACGCGGTTCGCGACCGAGAGGTCGACCTCATCGGCGCCTATACGACGGACGGCCGCATCAGCGCTTTCGACCTTGTGGTACTCGATGATCCCAAAGCAGCATTTCCCCCGTACGACGCAATTATTTTGCTCTCGCCCAGGGCACAACAAAATGGTGCGCTCATAAAGGCAATGACCTGGTTCGCAAACTTGGTCGACGACGACTTAATGCGCGAGGCTAATCGACGAGTTGACCTCGATGGTCAATCACCGGCACGGGCCGCCGATTTTCTCTATCGCACAAGTGATAAACCCATCAATTGAGATTTCATGCCGTTTGCAATAATAATCCGTCCCAAGAGTTTGGATCCTTACAAGCGTGGTCTGTTCTCCACTATCCCTAATCCAAGCTAGCTGCGCAGGCGCCACCTTTATTAGGGCGTAGCTCTACTGGTGCCTCAATGTCCGGATGTGGCTACAAGCAGTAGTATGGGCCGGGTTTTCATGACGGCAAGACTTCCACCAACAGCGGACCTTAATATTTTCGGCTGATGTCCATTATGGTACATTAATTCGAATAAAACAAAATATTACGCGGCTTCTTGACTTTCTCTCAGCCTAGTAATCGTAGTCCTGTGAACGCCCATGGTCCGGGCGATGAACGTCGGAAATAGATATACGTCGATTACCGGATGTTTTTCATTCATGGCCCGCCGCTCTGCATCTTGGTTTTGCGCGCCCCGTCCGCCGCAACCTGGGGCGCAGATTCCCGATCCGGGTTACAGAACGCGTGCTCAAATCCGTGTTTGTGACCGGGTTCCTGCAAAGCAGACCTTTGAGTGTTTCTGGGTTGCCCTGTATCTCAGGCGAGGGACGGAGTCCCACAACAACGGATTACAGGGAGGAGCAGGTGTCGGAAACGCTTTACAAAATGGAAGAGCTCAAATTCACAACGGACGTGGTCAGTGCCCACGTTGCGAACAACGACGTTGCGCGTGATGAATTGGCGATGTCCCATGCTCTGTTGAAAAAGGCGAGGCAGGCATGGTTGGGCTTCGAGGCCAGGCGGCCTCTTTGATGGTTTCAATGGCGCTTTTCGCTTTTGCCTTTTTCACGTGATCCTCGAGGGCAGCTCTGAGGATGGGGAGTTGCCGGTAGGCCTTGAGGCGACGGAGGTCTTTTGGGCTTCCAGGAGGCCGGCGGCGGTCCATCGCAAGGCCATCTCGGCGTTGCGCCAGCGCTTGACATTGTGCTGCACCATCCTGACCGTTCCCAAGGCATTCTCGATGGCGTTGGTGCAGGCCAAGGAGCGCCTGAGCTTGGGCGGCAGGCCCAAGCGGATCACGGTGAGGATCTCATCCAGGCCCTCCAGGATGGAAGCCGAAACGCCGGGGGCCTCGGTCTCCAGGCGGCGCGCCAGGTTCTTCATGAGGCGTTCGGCTTTCTCGGCATCGTCTTGGTCCCAGGCTTGCCTGAGCGCCTTCTTGACGCCGGCATGAAGGCTTTCGTCGAGGCGCTCGATGATGTTGCGGCCCTTGTGGACCTGGCAGCGCTGGAGGGCGGCCACCGGCCCGAAGGTCCGCTTGATCGCCTTGGAGAGCGCCTTGGCGCCGTCGACGATGAAGAGCCGGGGCACTTCCGGGTCGAGGCCGCGGGCGGTCAGGTTGTCGAGCAGCGCCTGCACCGTGGCGGCATTCTCCGTGGCACCTTCGGCCAGGCCTAGAACATGCTTCTCGCCCGCGCCGTCGATGCCAATAGCTGCCAGCAACACGTGATCGCCGACGTGCAGCCCGTCGATCTGGATGACCAGGAGATCGAGATCCGAAAGGTCGCTGGCCAGGAAGGCCTTCAGCTTCTTGCGCGTCATGGCCACGAAGCGCCGCGAGACCGCGGACTTCGAGGTCGCATCGCCCGCGCGTGCCGGCAAGTCGCCGCTGGCCTCGCCGGGCAGGCGCACGGCGCGCGCGTACTTGCGGGTCGAAACCGTAAGCAGCATGATGTTCATCGCCCAGGACTGCAAAAGCGCCGGGTCCGAGAGCAACTCCCAGCTCGGCAAGCTCATCTCCTTGCCCGCAAGATCGCGCACCCGCGGGCGCGTCAGCTTCACCTTGCCCCCGTGATAGGCAATCTCGCTCTGGGTTGTCCCCCAGCGATGGCCCTGCCGCTCGGCCGTGCGGGCGTGGCGCGCTCCGCAGAGCACCTCGCTATCCTCGTCCAGCATCTCGCCCAGGGTCTCCACCCCGGCCAACAGGCAAAAGCGATCCACGCTCATGCGCAGATCATCAAAAGCCTCCGGCAAGGCCGGCGGCAACAGCGGAAGCGGGATCTCCAACAGTTTCGAAAGGCGGCTGTTCCGTGTAGTCTTGGTCATGGCGTCGTTCTCCTTGATGGATTCAACACTCAGAGCCTAACGGTTCCAGGCGAATGACGCCTACCTCACTTTTTCAACATCAGCCGGGACATTGCCGATCGCGCGACCTGGGCCTGGACCGCCGCGCTGCTCGCCAACCCGCTGACATGGATCGTCGCCGGCGTCGTCGCCGCCATCGCCGGCGTGGCCGGCGCCGCCTATCTGCT
This sequence comes from Alphaproteobacteria bacterium, assembly GCA_965218865.1. Taxonomy (GTDB): domain Bacteria; phylum Pseudomonadota; class Alphaproteobacteria; order JAAXGF01; family JAAXGF01; genus CBDCME01. The sequence continues at coordinate 91,780 of CBDCME010000076.1, read as the reverse complement.
CTATCGCCACTGGGACGATGTGGCGGCGTTTTTCGAGAACGTGTGGCGGAGGATCGAGGAGGCGTTCGACATCGGCGCGTTGCTCGACCGATTGGCATCGATCGACCTGGCGGAAGTGGGCCGCGGCTGGATTGTCGGACTCGCCGGTGGCGTCCGCGCGGCGTGGGGCGAACTGATCGATTGGATCACCGGCGCCGTGGGCGGCCTGCTCGGCCTCCTGCCCGGCGCTGGCCTCGCCAAGGACTTGCTGGGCATCGACATTGATAAACTCGGGAAACTCGCCGCCCCGGCCGCGGTCCCGTCCGCCATCGCGCCGGCGCAAGCACGGAACACCCTTGATGTCAGGGTCGGTTTCGAGGACGCGCCGGCGAACATGCGCGTGAAAAGCGTCAAATCGGATTCGCCGGACGTCGGGATCGACGTCACCGCCGGCTACGCGATGGCGCCGTGAGGGGCCGGTCCGTGTCCTTGCGGGGCCACTCGGCCGCATCGCTATTCCTGCGTTCTTCATCCATGGTGTACGCCGCGAGCACAAAGCCGACCGTCCCCACGCAAACCGCGATCACGGGATCGTCCCACAACTCGAACAGCCACAGCACCAAGGCGTTCCACAGCGATCCCACGCCGACGACGGTGCCGAGCCGGCGCCAGTACAGACCGTCGAACGGGGTCAGCCGGCGCAGGCCGAGCTTCTCCATCGGATCGCAGCGCAGCCACCAGCACCCGAGATTGCTGCGCTCGCCGCAGAGGCAGCGTCCTCTCATCATACCTGGAGATATGGCGCCGTGAGCTGGAAAAACAATCTCCGGCCCGCGAGTTTCCGCGGCGTTCCCTTCCACGTCGCCGGCCACGACGCCGAGGCCGCCGGGCGGCGGGTCCAGGTCCACGAATATCCCGGCCGCGACCGGCCGTGGCCCGAGGACCTGGGGCGCAAGGCCTCCGAATTCAACGTCGAGGCCTACGTCACCGGCGACGATTACATGGCCGCGCGCGACCGCCTGATCTCGGCCTGCGCCGAGGCCGGGCCGGGAACCCTGATCCACCCCTATCTCGGCTCGCTGTCCGTGCTCTGCACCGGCTGCCGGGTCGCCGAGCGGGCCGGGGACGGCCGCATGGCCTCCTTCCGCCTGAGCTTCGTCGACGCCGGCGAGAACCGCTTTCCGGCGGCCTCGGCCGACACCGGCGCGAATGTCCGCGCCGCCGCAAACCGCACTGACGCCGCGATCCAGGCCGCGTTCGCGCGGAGGTCCCGCCCGGCATCCCTTCCGTCATTCGTCGCCGAGGCGGCGGAAGCGCTTGTCCGCCATGGCGCCGAAGCGGTCCGCGCCGCCGCCGGCGGTTTGACCGGCCGCATGGCAGAGGCCGTCATCCGCGAGGCCCAGGCCCTTGTCCGGGCGCCGGAGGACCTCGCCCGGCGCATGACCAAGCTCGCCGGCCGGGCGGCAAGGGACGCCGGCGCGGCGGCGATCGAGAGGTTGGTGAACTACGGCGCGGACCTGCCCGCCGTGCCGCTCACCACCGCGCCGCGCCGCCTTCAAGCCGCCCGCCAACAGGCATGGGTCCATTACTTCCGCTCAACCGCGGCCATCGCCCTGGCCCGCGCGGCGCTCGACACCGCGCCTCCCGACCGCCCGGCGGCGCTTGCATTGCGCGAGCGTATAGGCGCCATACTCGACGACGCCATCGGGGCCGCGAGCGAGGCCGGCGACGACGATTCCTTCGAGGCGCTCTCGGACCTGCGCGCGGCCGTGGTCCGCCATATCGGCGCCCTGGCGCCGACCCTGGCCGGGGTTACGACACACGTCCCCACATTCACGGAGCCGGCGCTGGTGGCCGCCTACCGGCTTTATGGGGACGCCTCGCGGGCCGGGGAGATCGCGGCCCGCAACCGCATCGTCCACCCCGGCTTCGTGCCCGCCTCCGAACCCCTGGAGGTGCTGACCGATGCCTGAAGCCGAGATCGCCGTCGGCGGCGCCATCTACGGCGGTTGGACCTCGGCCGAGGCCGCGCGCTCCATCGAGCGCGCCGCCGCCACCTTCCGCCTCGGCCTCACCGAACGCTGGCCCGGGCAGGCCACGACGCGGCCGATCCGCCCCGGAGAGTCTTGCGCCGTCCGGCTCGACGGTGAACTCGTGATCACCGGCCATATCGACGAGGTGGCCCCATCCCACGATTCCGGCGGCCACGGAATCGAGGTTTCCGGACGCAGCCTGGCCGGCGACCTGGTCGATTGCTCCGCCGCCTCCGATCCCGGCGAATGGCACGATGCCGGCCTGGCGGCGATCGCCGCCGACATCTGCGCCCCGTTTTCCATCCCGGTCTCGGCCGGGACCGCCGCCGGCGATCCCTTCCGCCGCTTCCGCATCGAGGAAGGCGAGACCGCCTGGGAGGCCATCGAGCGGGCCTGCCGGATGCGGGCCGTGTTGGCCACCAGCCGCGCCGACGGGGGGTTGGCCCTCGTTCGTGCCGGGACCGGGCGCGCCGGCACCGATCTCCGGCGCGGCGTCAACATCCTCTCGGCCTCGGCGTGGCTCTCATGGCTGGACCGTCATCACCGCTACACCGTGCTCGGCCAGCAGCCGGGAAACGATTTCATCGGCGCGGAGGAAGCAGCGCACGCGCTCGGCTCCGCCGCAGACCCAGGCGTCACCCGCCACCGGCCGCTCACCCTGCTCGCGGAACAAGCCGCCGACGCCGGCGAGGCCACCGCCCGCGCCCAGTGGGAGGCTTCCGTGCGCGCCGCCCGCGCCCGGCGCGCCACGGTCACCGTACAGGGCTGGCGCGAGCGCCCGGGAGGGCTGCTATGGGCGCCCAACCGCGTCGTCCGGCTCGCCGACGACTGGCTGGCGGTCGACGAGGACATGCTGATCGTTGCCGTGACCTACACGTTCGACGAACAGGGAAGCCGGACGCAACTCACCCTCGCGCCGCCCGGCGCGTTCGAGCTTCGCCGGGAGCCGGAAGAGGAGAACGGGACGTGGTGGCGATGACGGAGGTATTCGCGCGCCTGGCGGCGCCGCTCAAGCGCCGGGTCATGCTGATGATCGGGCGCGCCGTGGTCGCCCTGGTCGACGACGCCCGCAAGATGCAGGAACTCCAGCTCGTGGCGCTGGCCGGTGAGACCATCGGCGCCGCCGAGCGGTTCCAGAACTATGGATTCACCTCGCACCCTCATCCGGGCGCCGAGGCGGTGCTGCTCGCGCCGGGCGGCATCCGCCAGCACCCGATCGCAGTCGCCGTCGACGACCGCCGCCACCGGCCGCGCGGCCTCGCCGAAGGCGAGGTCTGCCTTTACACCGACGAGGACGGCGGTTCGGGCACACACCGCATATCGCTCGGCCGAGGCCGGGTGATCCGGCTCGCCGCCGGCGCGTCCTCGATCGTGCTCACGCCGGACGGCATCACCCTGAGGGCGCCCAGGATCGACATGGAGCGCTCTTGATGCCGGGAATCGCGTGCGTGGGATCGGACAGCGCCGGCGGGACGCAACTGGGCGGCGGGCAAGGCTTCGTCCGCGCCACCGGCGATATCGCCGTGATCGAGGGCGATCCGGTCGCGGGCCACGGCCGCGGCACCCACGCCGCCCCGGCGATGGCCGAGGGCTCCTCCTTCGTCAGGATTTCCGGCGTTCCGGTCTGCCGCGCTGGCCATCTGGCCACCTGCGGCCACCCTTCCACGGGCAGCGATTTCGTGTTCCCGGAGGACTGACGGTGGATATCGCGCTCGATTGGAACGGACAACTCCTCGCCGGCGACATCGCCCTCGACGGCGCGGAACTCGCCACCGACGCCGGTCTCAAGACCGCCATCGTCGTCAGCCTGTTCAGCGACGCCCGCGCCGGGGCGGACGACGAGATCCCCGCCGGCGAGACCGACCCGCGCGGCTGGTGGGGCGATCTGCTGGCGCCCAGGGACGGCGACCGCACAGGCTCCAGGCTGTGGCTGCTGGCGCGCGGGAAGCTGACCACCGAGACCGCCAGACGGGCCGAGGAATACGCCCGCGAAGCGCTGCAATGGCTGATCGACGACAAGATCGCCGCCGCCGTCGACGTCTCGGCCGAATGGGCCCCGCCGCCGCCACGCGGCCGCCTGTGCCTCGATATCGCCGTCCACCGGTCCCCGGGAGATACCGTGAAACACCGTTTCAACGGCGTTTGGGGGGCCGTGTAATGCCCTTTCAACGGCCCACCCTTGTCGGGATCGACGCGCGGATCGCAGCCGATATCGAAAGCCGCCTGCCCGGCGCCGACGCGCGCCTGCGCCGCTCGGTCCTCGCCGTCCTCCACCGCGCCCTCGCCGGCGCCGTCCACGGCCTCTACGGCTATCTCGGCTGGCTCGCCCGGCAGCTCATGCCCGACACGGCCGAGGCGGCCCATCTCGAGCGCTGGGCCTCGATCTGGCATATCGGTCGCCGGCTCGCCGTGGCGGCCACCGGCAACGCCACCGTCACCGGCGCCGACGGTGCCGTGATTCCCGCGGGCGCGCGCCTCCAGCGGGGGGACGGTGCAATCTACCGGATCACGGCGCCGGGCCGGATTGCCAGCGGCGGTGCGACCGTGACGGTGACGGCCGAGACACCGGGCGCCGGAGGCAATAGCAGCGGCGCCACGGCGCTCGCCTTCGTCTCTCCGCTGGCGGGCGTTCAGGCAGCCGCCACGGTTGCGGCGGACGGCCTCGGCGGCGGTGCCGACACGGAATCGTCGTGGAGGAGGGCGACGCGAACGCCGACAAGGCCTTCCTCTGCACCGCCGACCGCGGTGGCACGCTCGACACGACGGCCGTCGACTGGACCGAGTTCGGAACCCTCGCGGCCCCCGCCGCCCCGCCCGGCGCGATGATGGATTATGCCGGGGCCACGGCCCCGAACGGCTGGCTCCCATGCAACGGCCAGGCGGTCAGCCGCACGACCCATGCCGACCTGTTCACCGCCATCGGGACGACCTGGGGCGCCGGCGACGACTCGACTACCTTCAACGTCCCGGATTTCAGGAGGCGTGTTGCCGTCGGAAGCGGCGGCGCGTCCAGCGACATAATCGGAAACACCGTCGGCGACACCGGCGGCGCCGAGACCCACGCCCTGACGGCGGCCGAATTAGGCCCCCACGGGCACGATATCGTTTTTGCAACTTACACGGCCGAGGGCAAAAGCGGTGGAGGAAAACGCCCGCTCACAACAGGAACGGGGACGACCGATCGAACATCGGACGAGGGCGATGGCGAGGCCCATAACAACATGCAGCCCTCGGCCGTCGTCACCAAGATCATCAAGACGTGACCAATCCAAGAGGGGGCGGAAAACACCCCAAAACGGCCCGGATTTTCCAGGCCAAAACACCCCGGAAATTCCGGCTGTTTTTCCAGGCCATTTACAAAGACTTTTGACCGCTTACAATCAGGGTTCTTCACGGACGACTAGGGAGCGCCTTGGCCCGGCCCGCGCGCTCTCCGGTTGAAAATCCTGGGGCAAGAGGAATGTCAGCAATGCTGACCTATTCGACGGCGCGCTTTTAAGTGCCGGGAATTTCGGAACGGGTCCCTTTTGGCGGGAGGTGTGCGGGGCGGGAACCTATGGGGACCCCACCCCCAGGGGGGTGTGTGTGCCGAACCCGGTTTCGGGACCATACCTTGTTGTCGATCACGTAACATTTAGCCGGCCGTTCGCTTTGGCTTAAGGGGGCCGGGAATGGCCGCGAAATCGCGCGGATTGATTGCTATTTGATTGCTGATGAGGACCGTTGAAATCGGGAAATCCTCTAACCCATTGAAATCATGGTGCCGGTGCTCAGGATTGAACTGAGGACCTCATCCTTACCAAGGATGCGCTCTACCACTGAGCTACGCCGGCCTTGCGCGCGTTGGCCCAAAATGCCACGTTGGCTGCGACCGCGCAAGCTGCCGAGGACGCGGATTGCCACCGGAACCGGACATCGACATGAAGCAAAATAATCCCGAGGTACGGCGACCGAATCTCGGCCCCCGAGCAGTCGCGAAGGATCGAATTCGCGCCGATCGCGCGGCGGCCGCCTTACGAACAAATCTGTCCAAGCGCAAACGCCAACAGCGTGCCCGCGCCGCCATCGAAACCAACTCCGAGCCGGGGGACTGAACGCCTCCGAGGGACGGCTTCGACGGCTGCCGGCCCCGCCACGACAGCCGCCGATCACGCCATCGAGTGTCGGATGTTTTTACACCTGGAAAATCCTCCGCCGCCATCGCGTAACCTATTGCAAATCCACGCAAATAATTTGATCGGGCGGGGCGGATGTCGGTTTGAAGCAGGAAAATCGCCAAGAATTCAGATCGAAACCGTCGGTGGATTTTACAGATTAGGATTTCTCGCCACGCTCGAATCGGGCAGAAAACATCTAAATCATTGAACCGAAATGCGTTTGCCGAAATCGGAATGAATCTTGCGTGAAAATACTGAGCGTAAAGAATGTTGCGATCGGTTAGATTGAGGGCACGCCGTCATCTCCTTGGCCGACGGGGTGGCAATTGCCGACCGCTACCCTAGGCCGGTAGCCGATATCGGCGGCAAATGATTGGGTGAATCTATGACTGTAACGGACAAGACGAGCTTTTCCTACGGTCCGGCGGCCGAAAACGCGATCGCGGAGTATCAATTCGTAGCGCGGAGCGGCGAGGCCCTGATCGTTCCGGAGGGGTTCGGTCTTTTCATGGCGGCGTTCGAGCGCCAGGGTTCGGACCTTTTGCTGGTGGCCGAGGATGGCGGCCAAATCGTGATCAAGGATTACTTCGCCATCGCCGAGGCGCCGGCGCTGATGACCGCCGGCGGGGCGGTGCTGGCGCCGGACCTGGTCGCGATGTTGGCGGGACCGCTGGCGCCGGGGCAATGCGCTCAGTTCGGGCCGGGGCCGGGTATGGGGGCATTTCCGATCGGCAAGGTGGCGACGGTCGAGGGCGAGGTGACGGCGACCCGAGCCGACGGATCGGTGGTGACGCTGGCGGTCGACGATGCGGTGTTTCAGCGTGACGTGTTGACGACCAGAGATGCCGCCACGGTAAGCCTGGTGTTCAACGACGACACCACGTTCGTGCTCGGCGAGAGCGGGCGGATGGTTCTGGACAAGCTGATCTATGATCCGGATTCGGGAGAGGGCGAGTCCGCGTTTTCAGTGCTCCAAGGAGCGTTCGTATTTGTCAGTGGCGAGATCGCCGCGAACAACCTGGAAGAGATGGTGGTGCGCACGCCGGTGGCGACGATCGGGATCCGGGGCACGAAAATGGCGGGCAAGGCGGCGCCGGAAGGGGAGGAGAACACCTTCGTGCTGCTGCCGAACGAGGACGGCACCGTGGGTTCGGTCGTGGTCTCCACGAAGGCGGGCATTTATCTGGTGACGGAGGCGAACCTGCCGGTGGCGGTTTCGTCCGCGTTCATGTCGCCGGAACCGAAAGTGATGAGCGAAGAGGAATTTGCGGAGACCTTCGGCGTCGTCCTCAACGTCCTGCCGTCGTCGGGTCGGCGCGGCGACAGCGAGGTAGAGCCCGGGGCGGGCGTGGGAGTCGAGGGAGAGGTCGACGTCGTCACGGTGACGGGCGAGGCGTTCGAGGTCGACCCCGGCTTCATCGGAGGACCACCGATCGTGCCGCCGCCCGTGCCGCCCGGCGTGCCCGGTGGTGGCGATGGCGGTGGCGGCGGCGGCGGCGGCGACAATTGTGATACCAACCGCCCCAGAGTTTGACTCGCGCAAAGGGTTACACGCCAGGTTTTGTGTGATTCAAGGTTGTTGGCAACAAGGGAGTGTGTTCAATGCCAACGATTCCTTTGCGAAACGACTTTGATGCTGAAAGAGTCCGTGTTCTTGCGGCACGGAGCGATGATGGGAACCAGGCGCGACGGCTTTTGTCGATGGCGGCCATCTACGATGGGATGGATCGAGCGTGCGCGGCGGGTATTGGCGGCATGGATCGGCAGACGTTGCGGGACTGGGTTCACCGGTTCAACGCGGGAGGTCCGGCCGGTCTGATCGACCGCAAGCCGAACGGGGCGTTGCGTCGGTTGACGCCGTCGCAAATGGCGGCGCTTTCGCGGGCTATCGAGGCCGGTCCCGATCCCGAACGGGATGGGGTCGTGCGCTGGCGCTGCATCGATCTCAAGCAACTGATCCGAACGCGCTTCGGCGTGGACTATCACGAGCGGAGCGTCGGCAAGCTGCTGGCCGCGCTCGGGTTCTCGCATATTTCCGCGCGCCCGCGCCACGTCGGCCAGGATGCGCGGGCACAGGAGGAATTTAAAAAAAAGTTTTCCCGAACACTTGGCGAAAATCGTAGCGGCACAGCCACCGGACACGCCCATCGAGGTTTGGTTTCAAGATGAAATGCGCGTCGGCCAGAAGAACAGCCTGGTGCGCCAGTGGGCCCCAAAGGGATCGCGCCCGCGCCAGGTCAAGGACCTACGGACCTCTTCGGCGTATCTCTTCGGCGCCATCTGCCCCGAGCGCGGTGAGGGCGCGGCGCTGGTCATGCCGCGCGCCAATACTGAAGCCATGGACCTGCATCTCGAGGAAATCAGCCGGGCCGTTGCCCCAAACGCCCATGCCGTCGTGCTGCTCGACCAAGCCGCATGGCACACCACTGCCAAACTCGGCATCCCGGAGAACATCTCCCTCGTGCCTTTGCCACCCAAGTCCCCGGAGCTCAATCCCGCCGAAAATGTCTGGCAATACCTCCGCCAGAACTGGCTCTCCAATCGTGTCTTCGACTCCTATGAAGCCATCGTCGAGGCCTCTTGCCAAGCCTGGAACAACCTGACCGACCGACCTTGGAAGATCATGTCCATCGGCCTCAGAGCGTGGGCTCGCACAAGTCAATGTTAAGGGCGGTTGGTATGAGGTGATCGGTAGCCCCGAGTGCTCTGGCCTTAACGGTGCCGACGACCTAGTCGTCGTTCCCGAGGTTTTCTTCGGAGCCGGATTTGGCAACTTCAACGTCTTCCTCGGGACCGGAGGTGGGGAAACCCTCACGGGCACGGATGATGACGACACGCTTTCGGCATTGGGCGGTAGCGACGTCCTCAACGGCCTCGGGGGCAACGACCGCCTGAACGGCGACGCGGGAAGCGATCTTCTCAACGGCGGCGAAGGCAACGATACCTTGATCGCGGATCAGGGCAGCGACACCCTCAACGGCGGCCCCGGCGACGACGTTCTGGACGGTTCCGCCAAGGTGCGCGTGGTCGTCGATAATTTCAACGCCGCCAACACCGATACCGTCAGCGGCGTCGAAATTTTCGATTTCTTCGATCAAGAGGGAATTCTCGACGACCAAATAAAAGTCGGCGACGCTGGAAATAATGACATTACCACCGGTCTGGGCGACGACTCGATTTCGGGTCTTGCCGGGGCCGACCAACTCGACGGCTTGGCTGGAAACGATACCCTCGTTGGCGGCGCCGATGGCGACATTCTCGACGGCGGCGACGGGGACGACGACCTCGAGGGCGACGACGGGGCCGACTTCCTCGACGGAGAAAATGGGAACGACACCCTCGACGGAGACGCCGGTGCCGACGATCTCGAAGGCGGCGGTGGCAACGATCTCCTCAACGGCGGCGGCGACAACGACCGGCTCAGAGGTGAAAGCGGCGACGACACGCTCAACGGCGGTCTCGGCGAGGACACCGCGGTGTTCGATGGTTTCTTTGGCCAATTCGATATCACCGACCTCGGCGGTGGCAATTTCGAATTAAGAGATACCTTCGGTGGCCAGGGAACCGATACCGTCAACGGCGTCGAGTTCTTCGAATTTTTCGATCAGTCCGGCCAGCTCACCGACCAAGTGCTGATTGGCGATAACGACCCCGACGATATCGAAGGCGAGTTGGGGAATGATTCCCTTTCCGGTCTCGATGGAGACGATAACCTCACCGGTTCGGGCGGCGACGACACCCTCGACGGCGGTCTCGGCGAGGACACGGCGGTTTTCGCCGGGAACTTTAGCGACTACACCATCACCGACCTCGGCGAGGGCAGTTTCGAAGTCAGGGACGACCAACCCTTCTCCTTCGGCGACGACGGCACCGATATCGTGGACGATGTCGAGTTTTTCCAGTTCAATGATGAGGCCGGCAATCCGAACGACCAGATTTTGAATGGTGATAATAACCTAGGCGATTTGATAAATGGCGGGTTCGGAAACGATGACATTTTCGGGGATGGCGGAAACGACACGCTCAACGGTTCGGCCGGTGACGATACCCTGGACGGTGGTGACAACGATGACTCTCTCACGGGGGACGACGGCGATGACTCCCTCGACGGAGGTCTCGGCGACGACACGGCCGTTTTCGACGGGAACATCACCGAATACGCGATCACCGACCTCGACGACGGCAGATTCGAAATCAGGGACGACGATCCTTTCTCTTTCGGCGACGACGGCACCGATACTGTCGACAATGTGGAAAATTTCCAGTTCAACGATGTGACCGGCGATCTCACCGCTCAGGAATTTATCGGCGATGGCGGGATCAACACCTTCACTGGCCAGTTGGAAAACGATGACATTTTCGGGGATGGCGGAAATGACGTGCTCATCGGTTCGGCCGGTAACGATACCCTGGACGGTGGCGATGACGATGACCTTCTCTCGGGCGGAACCGGCAATGATTCCTTGGTCGGCGGTCTCGGCGAGGACACCGCGGTTTTCGACGGATTCCGTTTTGAATTCTTCGTCTTCGACCTTGGCGGAGGCCGTTTCCAGGTAACGGATTTCAACCCCGACTTCAATGGCGACCAAGGCAGCGACATCTTGGACGGCGTCAAGTTTCTCCAGTTCGACGATCAGACCATCAATCCCAACGACCAGGTTCTGATCGGAGACGATGCTATCAACGATAATATCAGCGGCGATCAGGGCGACGATAGCATCTCCGGTCTGGGCGGAAATGATGAGCTCCAAGGTTTTGACGGCAACGATACGCTCGAAGGCGGTGACGACGATGACGAGCTCGAGGGCGGGGCACCGGCAGCGACTTCCTGGACGGCGGTCTCGGCGACGACACCGCGGTTTTCGACGGTGTCTTTGGCCAATTCGATATCACCGACCTCGGCGGGGGCAATTTCGAATTAAGCGATATCTTCGGCGGCCAGGGGATCGATACCGTCAACGGCGTCGAGTTCTTCGAATTTTTCGATCAGTCCGGCCAGATCATCGACCAAGTGCTGATTGGCGATAACGACAACGACGATATCGAAGGCGAGTTGGGGAATGATTCGCTTTCCGGTCTCGATGGAGACGATAACCTCACCGGTTCGGGCGGCGACGACACCCTCGACGGCGGTCTCGGCGAGGACACGGCGGTTTTCGCCGGGTTCTTCTTCGAATACACCATCACCGATCTCGGCGGCGGCAATTTCGAGGTCAGAGACAACCAAATCTTCAGCCAGGGCGACGATGGCACCGACACGCTCATCGGCATCGAGTTCGCCGAGTTCTTTGATCAAGGCCTCTTTTTCGACGACCAGGTTATCGTCGGCGACGGCAACAACAACGTCATTACCGGGGGTCTTGGGACCGATTCCCTTAGCGGCCTCGGCGGCAACGACCAACTCGACGGCGTCAGCGCCAACGACACGCTCGATGGCGGCGAAGGCAGCGATATCCTCGATGGCGAGGACGGTGACGACCAGCTCAGGGGTGATCCGGGGAACGACACGCTGAACGGTGGTCTCGGCGAGGACACCGCGAATTTCAACGGTTTCTTCTCCGACTTCACGATCAATTTCGTCGGCGGCTCGGTCCAGGTCATCGACAACAATATTTTCTCCTTCGGCAACGACGGCACGGATATCGTTAGCGGCGTCGAGTTTTTCCAGTTCTTCGATCAGGGCGGGGTTTTCGGCGACCAGGCTCTTGTTGGCGACGGTGCCGGTAATTTCCTTCAGGGCGGTTTTGGAAATGATTCCCTTTCCGGTCTCGATGGAGACGATGGCCTTCAAGGTCGGGGCGGCGACGACACCCTCGACGGCGGTCTCGGCGCTGACTTCCTCGGCGGCGGCGATGGGGATGATGTCCTCGCCGGAGGCGATGGTCCCGATAACATCGACGGGAACAACGACGACGACGTCCTCATCGGTGGCGGTGGCATCGACGACCTCGACGGTGACAACGGCAATGATACCCTCATCGGGGGTCCCGGTGGCGACAACCTCTTTGGCGGCAACGGGAATGAATTTCTCAATAGCGGAGGCGGTGACGACGTTCTGAACGGCGGCTTGGGGAACGATACCCTGGACGCCGGCCTCGGCGAGGACACCGCGTTTTTCTTCGGTAATTTTTCTCAGTTCACGATCAACGATCTCGCCCCCGGTGCCTTTTTGTTGAATGGCGGCGCCGGTAACGATTTTATCGTCGGGGGCGCCGGTAACGACACCCTCAACGGCGGCGCCGGTGAGGACAGAGCCATCTTCGGCGGCAACATGGCCGACTACACCCTCACCGATCTTGGCGGCGGGACCTTCCGGTTCGTCGATAACGTGGCGATCGACGGCGACGACGGCACCGATACCTTGACCGAAATCGAGCTCGCCGAGTTCGCCGACCAGACGATTCCGGTTCAGGGCGGCATCGCCCTGAATGGCTCGCCGGATAACGACTTTCTCCAGGGCGGCGCCGGCGACGATACGATCGTCGGCCTCGAGGGCAATGATACCATTGACGGAGGCGGCGGCAACGACACGATTCTCGGAGGCGCCGGTCTCGGAAACGATACCCTCGATGGCGAAGACGGAATCGACACTCTGACCTATGCCAGCACGACCTTGGGCGTCGACGTCGATTTTAACGAGTTCTTCTTCGCGGGAGGGTGACCCGATCGAGAGCGGCGACGACAAAGTCTTTAACTTCGAAATACTGATCGGAGGTTCCGGCAATGACAACCTCGTGGGAAATTTAGAGACGGCCGACACGATCGTTGGCGGTCCCGGCAATGATACCATCTTCGGGCTTGGCGGAAACGACAGCCTGGACGGAGGGGAAGGTATCGACTCCCCTCCTGGGCGGTGACGACGACGACGTCCTCAACGGCGGCGAAGACAACGATACACTGGACGGTAATCTCGGAAATGACAATCTCCTGGGAGGCCAAGGTAACGATGTTCTTACCGGGGGCAGGGGGAATGATACGATCAATGTTGGCGACGGCAGCGATACCATCAAATATGATGTGCTCGCCGCCTAATACCAACCGCCCTTAACATTGACTTGTGCGAGCCCCACGCTCTGAGGCCGATGGACATGATCTTCCAAGGTTGGTCGGTCAGGTTGTTCCAGGCTTGGCAAGAGGCCTCGACGATGGCTTCATAGGAGTCGAAGACACGATTGTAGAGCCAGTTCTGGCGGAGGTATTGCCAGACATTTTCGGCGGGATTGAGCTCCGGGGACTTGGGTGGCAAAGGCACGAGGGAGATGTTCTCCGGGATGCCGAGTTTGGCAGTGGTGTGCCATGCGGCTTGGTCGAGCAGCACGACGGCATGGGCGTTTGGGGCAACGGCCCGGCTGATTTCCTCGAGATGCAGGTCCATGGCTTCAGTATTGGCGCGCGGCATGACCAGCGCCGCGCCCTCACCGCGCTCGGGGCAGATGGCGCCGAAGAGATACGCCGAAGAGGTCCGTAGGTCCTTGACCTGGCGCGGGCGCGATCCCTTTGGGGCCCACTGGCGCACCAGGCTGTTCTTCTGGCCGACGCGCATTTCATCTTGAAACCAAACCTCGATGGGCGTGTCCGGTGGCTGTGCCGCTACGATTTTCGCCAAGTGTTCGGGAAAACTTTTTTTTAAATTCCTCCTGTGCCCGCGCATCCTGGCCGACGTGGCGCGGGCGCGCGGAAATATGCGAGAACCCGAGCGCGGCCAGCAGCTTGCCGACGCTCCGCTCGTGATAGTCCACGCCGAAGCGCGTTCGGATCAGTTGCTTGAGATCGATGCAGCGCCAGCGCACGACCCCATCCCGTTCGGGATCGGGACCGGCCTCGATAGCCCGCGAAAGCGCCGCCATTTGCGACGGCGTCAACCGACGCAACGCCCCGTTCGGCTTGCGGTCGATCAGACCGGCCGGACCTCCCGCGTTGAACCGGTGAACCCAGTCCCGCAACGTCTGCCGATCCATGCCGCCAATACCCGCCGCGCACGCTCGATCCATCCCATCGTAGATGGCCGCCATCGACAAAAGCCGTCGCGCCTGGTTTCCCATCATCGCTCCGTGCCGCAAGAACACGGACTCTTTCAGCATCAAAGTCGTTTCGCAAAGGAATCGTTGGCATTGAACACACTCCCTTGTTGCCAACAACCTTGAATCACACAAAACCTGGCGTGTAAACCTTTGCGCGAGTCAAACTCTAGGGCGGTTGGTATAACCCGCGGTATTGGTCAACGATACCGCGGAAAATCAAGGTGTCGTTGGCGACCAAATTGTTGATTTTGGATCCGGCAACGACAAATTTGAATTTCGGGGGTTTGTTTTCGATCCGGGCGAGACGTTGGGAAACGGCGCGATAAATTCGGACGCTTTAAGCGTCATCGGGGTCGAGTACAACGGCCTGAACGGAACCTCCAACGACTTCCTGGACGGATTTGCCTCGTTCATTGTCGATAGCACGAACACTCTTTACTACGACCCGGACGGCAACGACCCTGGTTACCGGGTCGCGGGGTCGATTTTGGGAGACGTTCCCGCCGCTGGGGATATCGAAATTCTCGTCACGTAGAATTCTCGACTCTAACTAGTCGTCCGTGAAGAACCCTGATTTCAATCTGAAGCGGCGATTGGGTTTGCGGTGGGGTGCGAGATGTCGCTGAGGAGCGCGGCCAGGATTTGGACAAACAAACGCCTCAGCCATTTGAGGACAAGGCGGTAGTTGTAGCCGGCGCCGGCGAGGATGGCGTTGATCTTGTCGCCGTCGCGGCCTTTGAGGAAGTTGCGCCCTAGCCTGCCATCGCTCTTGAGATGTCCGATCACGGCCTCGACGGCGGAGCGCCGCCTGAGCTCCTTCTTGATCGTCGGCGTGATGCCGCGTTTCTGGCCTGATCTAAAGACGCGGTGTTTGTTGGGGTAATCGTGGCCCTGGTATCCCTTGTCGACATAGATGCGCTCGGCCGATATCCCCGTCCAGCGTTCCATCTCTTCGATCACCTGCCTCAAGGTGTGGCCATCATAGGGATTGCCGTGGAAGGCCTTGACGTGGGCGACGAACTGGCCGCCGGGGGGGCGGGAATTGGTCGCCGCCACGGAGACCTTGCAGCCGAACTCGTACGGCTTGTGCGCCTTCCCTTTGCCGATGCATTCGACCTCGGGCGCGTGGAGCGAATAGACCTTGGGCAAGGGGTCGCGCCGCTTCTGGGTCGACACCCGCTCGGCCAGCCACAAGGGGCGGCGGAAGGTATCCCGTAGGCTCTCCTCCTGGGCCGTCTTGCGGCGGATGTCGCGGACGGTGCGCCCGAGATAGGTCTTGAGCTTGCGCAGGGCCTTGTTGGCCCGCTTGTGCTGTTTGGCATGGCGGTAGCGGCCTTGCATGATCAACGCCCTCTTGCCCAGGCGGGTATAGGACTGACGCAGGGCAATGCCGTGCTCCCGTGCCAGTCGCACCAGCCGCTCGCGGGCTCGTTGCATCAGTTTGGCGTCGGTCGGAAAGGCAATCGCCTTCTCTTGTACGGTGGTGTCCACCGTCACCCGCTCGAGGTCCTTCTCCCGCAGCGCCCCACCCGGTGGGCCACGGCCAGGCTCTCCTGGAATACCTTCTCCAAACCTTCCGGCCCGATCCGGTCCCGCCACCGGGTCATCGACGAGCGCTCCATGGGCAGCTCATGCTGAAAGTACTCTTCGCCGCAGAAGCACTGGAAGTATGGGTCGTAGACCCAGCGCTCGCAGAGCTCCTCATCCGAGAGATCGAACATATGCTTGAGGATGTGCAGCCCAACCATCAACCGAGTCGGGACCCCCGGCCGACCCTCCTCCGAATACAAGGCTTCATAGGTCTCGTCGAAGAAAGTCCACGCGATCCGGCCCCCCAACACCACCAACTCGTGGCGCAGGTTGATGATGTTTTCGAACCGCGAGCGGAACAGGTCCTCTATTCCCGATGACACCTTGCGCGATGGCTTCATCACAGTTCTCCAATCCCAATCGACGGGAGCAGAGAATCACGTTCCGCAACGGAAGGGAATCCCCAAAATCAATTATTTCAAATCGCAAGCTTTTCAGGCCCAAAACCCGTTTTCTTGCAAATCCGATTACTTCGCCAAACCGAAAGAGCTACCAACATCAGCCGCTTACGCGTTCTTCACGGGCGACTCGGTAGTGTGGCCAGTCTGGTATCACGCCCCCTCCTCGGGAACACACGCTGACGACGGTATCCGCCGCTATTTACATCGCCGCTCCGACGTCCCTGGCCTGAGTTACGAGCTGACTCCTAATGCCAACCGCCCCAGAGTTTGACTCGCGCAAAGGTTTACACGCTAGGTTTTGTGTGATTCAAGGTTGTTGGCAACAAGGGAGTGTGTTCAATGCCAACGATTCCTTTGCGAAACGACTTTGATGCCTGAAAGAGTCCGTGTTCTTGCGGCACAGAGCGATGATGGGAACCAGGCGCGACGGCTTTTGTCGATGGCGGCCATCTACGATGGGATGGATCGAGCGTGCGCGGCGGGTATTGGCGGCATGGATCGGCAGACGTTGCGGGACTGGGTTCACCGGTTCAACGCGGGAGGTCCGGCCGGTCTGATCGACCGCAAGCCGAACGGGGCGTTGCGTCGGTTGACGCCGTCGCAAATGGCGGCGCTTTCGCGGGCTATCGAGGCCGGTCCCGATCCCGAACGGGATGGGGTCGTGCGCTGGCGCTGCATCGATCTCAAGCAACTGATCCGAACGCGCTTCGGCGTGGACTATCACGAGCGGAGCGTCGGCAAGCTGCTGGCCGCGCTCGGGTTCTCGCATATTTCCGCGCGCCCGCGCCACGTCGGCCAGGATGCGCGGGCACAGGAGGAATTTAAAAAAAAGTTTTCCCGAACACTTGGCGAAAATCGTAGCGGCACAGCCACCGGACACGCCCATCGAGGTTTGGTTCAAGATGAAATGCGCGTCGGCCAGAAGAACAGCCTGGTGCGCCAGTGGGCCCCAAAGGGATCGCGCCCGCGCCAGGTCAAGGACCTACGGACCTCTTCGGCGTATCTCTTCGGCGCCATCTGCCCCGAGCGCGGTGAGGGCGCGGCGCTGGTCATGCCGCGCGCCAATACTGAAGCCATGGACCTGCATCTCGAGGAAATCAGCCGGGCCGTTGCCCCAAACGCCCATGCCGTCGTGCTGCTCGACCAAGCCGCATGGCACACCACTGCCAAACTCGGCATCCCGGAGAACATCTCCCTCGTGCCTTTGCCACCCAAGTCCCCGGAGCTCAATCCCGCCGAAAATGTCTGGCAATACCTCCGCCAGAACTGGCTCTCCAATCGTGTCTTCGACTCCTATGAAGCCATCGTCGAGGCCTCTTGCCAAGCCTGGAACAACCTGACCGACCAACCTTGGAAGATCATGTCCATCGGCCTCAGAGCGTGGGCTCACACAAGTCAATGTTAAGGACGGTTGGTATGACTCGCCGCGGCCATCCCCCTCGGAAACACGTGTTTACAGGTTCCAGCCGTCCGGGTGCCATCCGCGGGAGCGGCCGCCGCCGATGGCTTCGTCGTTGCAATAAGGTTGGCTGAATGCTATTTACCTTCGAGGAGTGGAAATCGGCCTTCAGCCAATGACAATTTATGGAAAAATGTAATATTCATACGCCGTTCAGGAAAGACGACCCGAAGAATATGTATGAATAATTAATTCCAGGTGAAGTATGAATGGGTTCCGATCCCATAAAAAACTAAAATTTCTTCCCACGATAATCGTTCTTGGGGTAGCGATATTGTCCGGTGTGGTCGTGAAACGAGCATTTTTTCCGGCGGATGCGGACGCCGATTCTTTCAGCCAGTTAGAGGAAAGATTCGCGGAAATTCAGTCCACTAGCGTGGTACGTCAGAACGAATATTTCGAGTTCTTGTCGAGTTCGGAGAGTCCTCTTGATGCAATGGACATCGACGAAATATTATCTTTGGAAAAAGATGACGAAACGATGATTTTTTATATGCAGGAGTTCAATGACAGAACGAAAAAAACGGAGTTCAAAACAGTATTAAGGTATTAGCCGAAAAATGGACTCACCTTTGCCGGAACCTACAGCGCTTGGGATCGCAATCCATGGCTGAAATGCGGGACGATCTCAACGTTGTCCACTTTGGCGGCAATAGCATCGCCGCTCATCTCGAGGACGCCCAAGCGACACTCGAAACCCTTTCAAGCGACGTGACTCAGGCGCTGACCAAGATCGAGGAAGGGCGGAAAATCGACGGCAATCTTGGTCCGGCGATCGAGAACCTCGGAATCGCCCCCTAGAACTTTCGGCCCCGATGCCCCTGGCCACCCCCGATGCCCCTGGCCAACAGTTAGCCTCGGCCGTCGTCCCCGGACGCCCGTCGCGCCGGGAGCCAAGGAGTGGGCGCCTCCGCGCGGCTCAATTTTGGGGCGCCACGGGAAAGAGGCTGGCGGTCCATTCAGCCGTGCTCAACAGCAGACGGCAGAATCCGACCGCCGCGTCTGCGCTGTGGGGAATGGTTGAAATTACAAAGTAGGCAAGGGCGACCAAACTCGTGACTCCGGTCGCCGCGCCGGCCGGGTACCAGAATTTTATCTTCGACTGCTCGGTCACATTCTCGACCGATTCCGCAACCCTTTGCGCTGCCTTGGCCGATTCAAAGACCATGAAAATGCAGGCGAGCGCCAGTCCGATCAAGCCGCAGAGTATGTGCAGGAACGATGGCAGGAGCGTCGACAACACCATGAGGTAGACCCAATAGAATCTTGGATCGCCCGGGTTGTCGCCAAGGGCGGCGAGAAACTCGGGCAGGGGAAGAATCGGCGAACCATCCGCCCAAATCGAGAACAGATTGGCGAAGCCAACCATGGCGACCGTGACCACCGTTAGCGGAAACATGAGAAAACCGGCCATCACGACGTCGACCGTGGAAATTGCCGCGATTCGCCATGTCCCCCCGCTCTCCACACCAAACCGCGCGTGAGACCAAGGGAAACCCAGTCCAGCGGAGCGTTGGAAAACGGAAGTATGACAAGGAATACGATTAACAATAGGGAAGAAATATCAAACAACCGTGGCGCCAAAAAGTAAATGACAGCCATCGTCAATCCGGTGAATAGGATTAAATGAATAATATAAAACGCCGTAAAATACTTAGTTTTATCTTTTTTCACGAGGTACTTGAAACCGACAGCGAAAGCGACAGCGTCAACGGCAGCGCCAGCTTTTTCGAAAGCGAAAGCCAAAACAAGAGCGCTAACCACGAAGAGAGAAACATAGAACAATTTCCGGCGGCCTGATGCGGCGTTTAACTTGAGGACGCTGAACACAACCGCTACCAAACCGCAGCCAACGAGGACGCGGTGCCAATTCTCGACGCCCTCCGGCAATAACAACTCCAAGCCCGGCGCGGTTTGACCGCTCCAGACCCAAAACCCAAAGGCGAAAAGAAACGGGTAGGCCACGGCGAGCCTGAGCGTCAGGTCATAAAGCCCATTGCTCCAGGGCAACGGATATCCGGTACGATCGAGTCCTCGGGACGGTCCGGACCTCGATCTTTCGAGATACCGATCCCTCGACAATTTATCGACCAATGACAACAGCCAGTAGACACTTGCCTCGTACCAGGCCCCGAGGCGCGCGCCATACGTTTCCGCAAACGATGCTAAATGTTTCCGGCCAAGATCGTCCTTGGGTCCGGTCCCGAGAAGTCTTGCTGCTACGAAAAATCCGCCTAGCCAAACAGCGATAAGCGTGACTTCCGAGACCTCGAAGCCGACAAATTCAGGAATCGATGCAATGGCCGCGTTCGTTTCCGTGTCCGCCACAATGCCCCCGCCGCGATGATCTCCCGGATCAATATTCCGGGAAATTTAGTGCAACGGTTCGCCGGATGATAGCCTTAGCCAAGGATCGCGGTGTGTTGCTCCCCATTGAGACCGAACGCTCTTTGCGAGTTGTCTTGGTTCGGCCCTAATTTCCAGAATGATGATGATCAGGTTTTCTGCGCTGCACCGTAGGTTACCGAATACCCGATAGCGTCACATCGGGCCGTGCCTCGAACGTCAGATCATCCCCTTGAAGCGCAGTTTATAGAATACCCATTAGTGCACCGGCACATTCACTTCGTTCACGCCCCCGTGCACCAGGCCTTTGTCGATGCATCAACTTTCCAAACTTCGGCTGTCGCCTCCGTTTGGGTCGATGTATTAGTGTAAAATCCGCCCGCCGCACAAGCTATTTGGCTCGGGTTCAGAATCCAGCGGTCATGGGCTCAATTGGTTATTTAATAAAGGACACGGCCTTGACCAGGGCATGGACCTGGACGCCGACTTCGAGCCGAAGTTCGGCCGCCGACTTGCGGGTGATCCGGGCCCGCAGCGGGCAGCCGATATCGACGACGACGTCGATGGCGGCGTCGGTTTCGCCCTCGAGCGCCGTGATGGTGCCGCGAAAAACGTTGAGCACGCTCGATTGCCGGGGCGGAGTCAGGGCCAGCGACACGTCCGTGGCGTAGACCTTCAAACGCACCCACGTGGTGGGCGGCAGCTCGATCCGGGGGACCTGGAGAGTGCCTCCCGCGAAGGCGAGGCGCGAGAGGCCAAATTTTTCCTCGTGGTCGAGAATTCGAGCCGCGAATACGGTGCCGGCGTCGCCAGCCCCGAGGCGCCCCGCGACCTCGGGCCGATTCAAGACCTCCTCGGGGCTCCCGGCGGCGACCAGCGCGCCTTTGTCCATCATCACCATTTGATCGGCCAGACGCAGAACCTCGTCGATCCAGTGGCTGACGTAGACCATGGGAATGGCGACCTCGAGGCGCAATTTTTCGATGAAGGCCATGACGTTTTCCCCTGAGTTCCGCGTCGATACCCGTGAGCGGTTCATCCAGGAGGAGAAACTCGGGTTTGGCGAGCAGCGCCCGACCGATCGCGACCCGCCGGCGCTCGCCCCCGGAGAGGTGGCGGGGAAAGCGGCGCAGGAGCGATCCCAGATCGAGCAGCTCGACGATCTGATCGAAGTCCGCCGCCAGGCCACGTTCGCCGCGGCGCCGTATCCCGTAGCGCAGATTGCCGCGGACGTCGAAATGAGGAAACAGCCACCCGTCCTGGAACACGTAGCCAAATCCGCGCCGTTCCGGGGGCAAGTCGATGCCGGAGGCGGAATCGAAGAGGACCCGCCCGGCCACGGCGATGCGGCCGTCGTCCGGCCTCTCGAGGCCGGCGATCATATTCAGAGTGATGGATTTCCCGGCCCCGGAGCGGGCCGAATAGGGCGGTGATTCCGGTTCCGACGACGGCGATGTCGAGATCGAGCCGGAGCCGACCGATCCGCCGCCGGGCGTCGAAGGTGAGCATGGTTCAGGCGCGCACCCGCTCGGCGACGCGCCGGGCCAGGATTTCGGACGCCGCCAGGGCGACGACGGCGATCGCAACCGAGATCACGAGCAGCCGCACGGCGGCGTCCTCGCCGCCCGGCGTCTGGACCTGCGAATACAGCGCCAGCGGCAAGGTCCGGGTATGACCGGGAATATTGGCGACAAAAATGATGGTGGCCCCGAACTCCCCAAGCGCGCGGGCAAAACCCAGCACCGCGCCGGTCACGATCCCGGGCAGAATCAAGGGCAGGGTGATCGTCGCCGCGACCCGGAAGGGACCGGCGCCGAGGGTACGCGCGGCCGCTTCGAGGCGGGGGTCGATCAACTCGATGGCGAGGCGGATCGCCCGCACCATCAGGGGAAAGGCCATGACCGCGGCCGCCAGGGCGGCGCCGCGCCAGGAAAATGCGAGGCTCACTCCGAAGGTATCGTAGAGCCAGGCGCCCAACGGGCCGGCGCGGCCAAAGACGACGAGCAGCAGATAGCCGACGGCGACCGGCGGAATCACCAGCGGCAAATGGATCAAACCGTCGATCATGACCTTGCCGGGGAAAACCCGGCGCGCGAGAAGCCAGGCGGCAGCCACCGCGAGCGGCAGGCTGCCGACCACGCTCGCCAAGGCGACCTTTAGGCTCAACCCGAGCGCCGTGAGCTCCGCCGGTGTCAAGGCGAACACGTCACCGCCTCGTCGATGGTAAACCCGAATCGCCGCCACAACCTAAGTCCCTCGCGCGAAAACAGGTAGGCAACGAACTCGCCCGACGCGGCATGGCTCCGGCCCCGAACTCGGGCCAGCGGGTAAACGATCCTGTCGTGGCTCTCGGGGGGAAAGACATAGATTATTTCCAGCGACTCATTAAGCCTGCCGTCGGTCGCGTAAACGATCCCCGCGTCCGCCTCGCCCCGGGCCACGAAGGCCAGCGCGGCGCGGACGTCGGCGGCGGAAACGACCCGCGACTCGAGGCCGGACCATGCTCCCATCGAGGTCAGCGCTTGGCGCCCATAAAGCCCGGCCGGAACGTGATCGGGATCGCCCATCGCCAGGTGAAGCACGGCGTCCAGGTCCGGCAGGACGCCATTCGACAACCGGGCCAAGGGACTGTCCTTGCGGGTAACCAGGACGAGGCGGTTTCCGATCGAGTCGCAACGGCTATCGGTAACGATGCGCCGCCGTTTCTCCAAATAATCCATCCACCTCGGATGGGCCGAGAGGAAGATGTCCGCCGGAGCCCCGTGATCGATTTTCCGGGCCAATGCCGAACTGGCGGCGAAGGAGGGGACGACGACGTTTCCGGTTCGGGCAAAAAAACGGGCCGCCAGGGCCTCCACGGCTTCCGTGGTGCTGGCGGCGGCGAACACGACGATCGCCGATTCCACGGACTGCGGATGATTCCGCGCCTCGAGATCCGCCTGACCGGAAAAGATCATCCCAAAACAGGCCGCGAGAGCGACAACATGCCAACCCGTTGGTTCAGGGCCCTCGCGCGCGGGCGAAAACGAGGCCCGAAAGCAAGGCGTCGGACGAAGTCGCCGTCGTCCGCGGCTAGGCGCGGCGGTTGAGGCGCTCGAATCCACTTTCGAGATCGGCGATCAAGTCGTCGGGGTCCTCGAGTCCGATGTGAAAGCGCAAGGTCGGGCCTCCGGGACGCCAGTTGGTGGCGCTGCGATAGCGTTCGGGATGGAGGGAAAGCGCAAGGCTTTCGAAGCCGCCCCAGGATACGCCGATTCCAAAATAGCCGAGGCCGTCGATCATCGCCGCCACGGCGGCTTCGGACACCGGCTCGAGGACAACGCCGAACAGTCCGCCGGCGCCACTGAAATCGCGGCGCCAGATCGGATGCCCGGGATCGCCGGGCAAGGCCGGATGGAGCACCCGGGAAACCTCCGGCCGTTCCGCCAACCAACGCGCCACGGCGATTCCCCCGGACTGGTGTTGGCGCATGCGTACGGCCAGCGTCCGCAGCCCCCGTTGGGCCAAATAACAATCATCCGGACCGGGACAGGATCCGAGCAACACGGCCACACGGCGAACGTCGATATGGACATTCTCGTTGGTGGTGACGATCCCCATGACCAGGTCGGAATGACCGGCGATATATTTCGACACCGAGTGCAGCGAAACATCGACGCCGTGACTCAAGGGTTTGAAAAATAGCGGGGTCGCCCAGGTATTGTCCATGATCGTAACCGCGCCCCCGGCCCTTGCGGTCGCCGCGATCGCCGGAACGTCCTGCATCTCGAAGGTCATGGAGCCGGGGGATTCGAGGTAAACGACACGTGTCTCGGGCCGCATCAAGGCGCCGATCCCGGCGCCGATCAAGGGATCGTAATAGGTCACCGATATTCCGAGACGGGACAGGATACGGTCGCACAGGCTGCGCACCGGATTGTAGACCGAGTCGACCATCAACAAGTGATCACCGGCGTTCAAGAAGGCCATCAGGGCGACCGACACCGCCGCCATGCCCGAGCTTGTCGCGAGGCCGCGATATCCCCCCTCGAGCTCGGCCATGGCCTCCTCGAAGGCGAAAGACGTGGGGGTGCCATGGCGGCCGTAATACAGGCGATCGAACGGATGGCGCTGGGCCTCGGCGAAGGCCGCGAGGCTCGGAAACAGGACCGTGGAGGCGTGGTGCACCGCCGGGTTTACGTAGCCCTCCTTGCGGACGCGAGCGCCGGTGACGGGATGGGTGGGCGTTTTCATTGGCGCGGTCCAGCGCCACGGGCGATCACCGCGGCTCACCGGTGTGTCCTGTCGGGCGCCCCATTCGGTCCAGGAACCATCGTACAACGAGACTTCGCGGTGACCTACGAGGTCGAGGGCGAAGGCGACAAGCGCGGCGGTGATCCCCGACCCGCAACTCGTAATGACGGGGCGCGCGGAGTCGATTCCGGCGGTGGCGAAGATCTCCTTGAGACGAGCCACTGGTCGCATTGTGCCGGTCTTTGGATCGACGAGTTCGGTATAGGGCAGATTGATGCTGTTCGGGACATGGCCGGGGCGCAGACCGGGACGCGGTTCCGGCTCGCTGCCCGCGAAACGGCGGCGTGAACGGGCGTCGACGACTTGTGCCCGTGGACTTTCTAGATTGGCCTGAATATCCGCAAGCGCGCGGACCATCGTCGAATCCATGTGAGCCGTGAAATGGCGCCGCGTCGGAGTCACGCTTCCCGAATTCTCGGGTCGGCCTTCCGCTCGCCACTTCGGCAATCCGCCGTCGAGAACCGCGACGTCCTCGTGGCCAAAAACACGGAATGTCCACCATGCTCGGGCCGAGCTGAAAACGCCGGCGCCGTCGTAAACGACAATTCGGTCGCCGTCTCCGAGGCCCAATTTACGCATCCGGCTGGTGAATTTCTCGGGACTCGGCAACATGTGCGGCAGGGGATTTTCGCTATCGGCGACATCGTCAATGTCGAAAAAGACGGCGCCAGGGATATGGCCGGCAAGGTATTCTTCCTTGGCGTTTCGCTTCGAATCGGGGAGATACCATGATCCATCGATCACCTTGACCCCCGGCGACTGAAGATGAACCGCGAGCCATTCAGTGCTCACCAGCGAATCGAAATCGGTATTTACCAAGGGATCCCCTTAAACCATCCGAGGCACGACGACATGATCGATCGACCTGGCGGGCGCCGACAAACCGATATGGTTTGGTACCCGTTGATCACAGCCAAATTGGCGTCGGGAGCCCCTTTTCCTTGAGGAAGCTCGGATTGAAGAGCTTGGACTGATACCGGTTGCCGTAATCACAGAGAATCGTGACGACTGTATGACCGGGTCCCAACGTGCCCGCGACACGAATGGCACCGGCAACGTTTATTCCCGTGGAACCGCCCAGAATCAAGCCTTCGTTTTGCGCCAGATCGAACAATTCGGTGAGCGCCTCGTCATCGCTGATCTGAACCTGATCGTCTATGGGCGCACCCTCGAGATTTTTCGTGACCCGACCCTGGCCGATGCCTTCAGTTACCGAACTGCCCTCCGCTTTCAATTCACCGTGGGCATACCAACTGAAAAGCGCTGAACCATAGGGGTCGGCGAGAACGATTTTGATGTTGGGGTTGCGCTCCTTCAACGCCGCGCCAACCCCGGCGATCGTGCCGCCCGTCCCCACCGAGCAGGTAAAGGCGTCGATACGCCCCTGGGTCTGATCCCAAATTTCGGGGCCGGTTCCCTCGTAATGGGCGCGCCGGTTGGCGACGTTGTCGAACTGGTTGGCCCAGATTGCCCCGTTCGGCTCGGCAAGGTCGAGTTCTTCCGCCAATTGCCTCGACACGTGAACGTAATTGTCGGGATTCTTGTACGGCACTGCCGGAACAAGCCGCAGATCGGCGCCGCACAAGCGCAGGAAATCCTTTTTTTCCTGACTCTGGGTTTCGGGCATGACGGCTACGCTCCGGTAACCCAAGCTGCGGCCGACGAGGGCGAGACCGATGCCCGTGTTGCCGGCGGTTCCCTCGACGATCAGTCCGCCCGGACGCAAATGACCCCGCTCCTCCGCGTCCCGCACGATGAAGAGCGCGGCGCGGTCCTTGACCGATTGGCCGGGATTGAGAAATTCAGCCTTACCCAGAATCTCGCATCCGGATCGCTCGGACGCCCCTTTCAGGCGGACAAGGGGCGTATTTCCTATAAGTTTTGTAAATCCGTCGCGAATCTGCATCGATTGGGGTCAGCGATTAAATTCGATTGGGCACCGTAACGACGCAGGCCCAGCCAATCAAGCGGCGGACGCCGCCACCACGCCCGGGTCTGGCGACCCGCGGTGGATTGCCAAGCCCTCGGCCCCGAGAAGAAAACCGCCGGCGCCGCGATTTTCGTCAACCGCCGTGAAGTGTCTGTTCGAAAACTCGCGGCACCGGCCCTCTCCCCCTCCTGGCCACCCATATCAGCAACCTCTCGTGGGTGGCCGGGAGGGGGAGAGGGACAGACGCAAAAAATGCGCGGACGCGCATTTTCGAACGGACATTTAGAGGCTCCAGAACTCGGTCCGGATCAACGGGCCATGAAATTCCTTGTCCAAATTGTCGATAACTTGCACCCCGCTACCACAAAGGAATCCACCGAGGACCATGCATTCGACGAACATTTGATTCCCAGGGCACGACATATTTCCGTGACGGCCTATATTATGCGTATGAAATTCTTGCGCTTGCTCACGATGGCCGTTTTCCTAGTCGTGGCCGGCTCGGCGTCGACTGAAGAATCCGGGTACGCCCCTAGCGAACTTGAAATTTCCAAGATTAAAGAGTGGCTTCTCAAGGTTGGCGTAACAGTGCGGCTCACTACGGACCCGCTCAAGCGGGCCATTGTCTGCAGGGTGGCTTTTCAGCGTTTCACGCTCAATTCGATGGCGCGCGCCACCGGCATTTCCCGCGCGAAAATCTTGCGCGCGGTCGAGGAAATCGAGGCCATGCACCTGGTTCGCCTCACGCCCGCCAGGGAAGAGGATCTCATGATCGAGCCCTACGACCCCAAGGCCCGGGAGAAGATGCGCGGCTGGGCCCACGACTGGTGTGATAATGACGATACCTGCGAAGTGTCCCGCTGAATCCCGCTTGCTCGTGTTCTCGGATTGAGTGTCCGTTCAAAAATGCGCCTCCGCGCATTTTTGCGTCTGTTCCGGCCCCCTCCCGGCCATACACGCGGATGTTATTCGTCGACGATTTCGCCGCTGTCGGGATCAACGTGTATCAAGAAATGGCTTCCGTCGGTCTTGCGGCCCTTCACTTCGAAAGTGCCGTTTTCGAATTCGAATCCGAGAATCGTCTTGTAACCGCTCTCCCGAAGTCGTTGCAGAATTTCGGCGAGCGCCATTTTCGTCCCGGCTTCGCCCGGCGCGACGGCCTCATACTTTTTCGAAGGTACCGCATCATTCTCGATCGGAGTTTTTGATACCTCGGAGAGGCCGACCAGGATTACGATGATCGCCGCGATCGACGGCCATGAGAATTTTTGCATTGTTGGACTTCCCTCGCCGCTGCAAGTAACAACCGAGTATATCCTACTATTGTTGAACTTCGCCATATTAGTTCGGATCGGTCGTGGAGCCCAGGTCGGCCACCGAGTGAAATTCCTCGGGCGAGCTTCCCGAAAGTTATTTTCGCCCTCGACAAAGGCGGAACGAAGGGGGCAAGATGCGGCCTCTCGTCCCAAAGGCCGCAACCGGCGTCGGGCCTGAACGCACCACATCCGCTGGGTTTTTTTGCCGAAAGTCGCATGCGTTCACTGATCGCCGCCAACTGGAAAATGCATGGCTTGCGCGAGGATGGCCTCGACCGTGCGAGAGCCTTGGTTTCGCTATCCACCACACCGCCTTGCGACATCGTTGTCTGTCCGCCCGTGACCCTGATCGCGACGCTTTCGGAGGTCTTTCGCGGCTCCCCCGTCGCCCTGGGAGGACAGGACTGCCATGACGCCGAGAACGGGGCCCACACCGGCGACGTCAGCGCGGTCATGTTGGCGGATTTGGGGTGTCGGTACGCTATCGTTGGTCATTCCGAGCGCCGGGCCGATTACGGAGAATCCGACGCTCAGGTGCGCGCGAAAGCGATGGCGGCGCATGCCGCCGGACTTGTCTCTATCGTGTGCGTCGGTGAGAGCGAAAGCCAGCGCGACGAAGGGGAAACCTTGACCATCGTCCGCGCACAACTCGACGGATCGTTGCCGGATACTCTGACTTCGGCGAACACCGTCGTCGCCTACGAGCCCGTCTGGGCCATCGGGACGGGGCGGACTCCAACCAACGACGAAGTGGCGGAGGTTCACGGCGCCATGCGCCAACGGTTGGGCGATCGGTTCGGCGACGATGGGAACGCGGTACGTCTGCTCTACGGCGGTTCGGTCAAGCCGGCGAACGCGAAGGAACTGTTGGCGATCCGGGCCGTCGACGGAGCTCTTGTCGGCGGTGCCAGCCTCGATCCGGATGGCTTCTGGGCCATCTGCGAGAGCTGTAGAGGTCCACGACTAGCCGTCGGACCGCACCCTGTGGTATAAGGATGTTGCCCCGTCTCTCCCCCGGCGAATGAGTGTTTTGGCCATCACGAGCGGCCGATCCTCGAACACAAAGGAATCCAGAAAGATGCAAGAAATTTTACTTGTCATCCATCTTCTTCTGGCCCTGGCGCTCGTCGCGGTCGTCCTGTTGCAGCGCAGCGAGGGCGGCGCGCTCGGCATCGGCGGAGGCGGTAGTGGCGGTGGCCTGATGTCGGGGCGGGCGTCGGCCAACCTCCTCACCCGGGCCACGGCGACCCTTGCGGGGTTGTTCATGCTGACCAGCCTTGGCCTTGCGATATTGGCGGGCCAATCGCGTAAACCGAGTTCGTTCGTGGATGATATTCCGGTGCGCTCGGCCCCCGTCGAACCGATGGTTCCGGCGGAAGAATCGGGTCCCGTGGTTCCCCTCGTCGAATAGACGTTGGCGCCGGCGGGCCGGTATTCGTCGACGGTTCCTTTCGCTTTTGACACGCTTCGCGATGTGGTAGGTTAAAGGTCCATGGCGCGGTTGATCTTCATTACCGGCGGCGTGGTCTCCTCTTTGGGCAAGGGATTGGCTTCCGCGGCCCTGGGCGCGCTCCTTCAAGCCCGCGGCTTCAAGGTTTGCCTACGCAAGCTCGATCCCTACCTGAACGTCGATCCCGGCACCATGAGTCCTTATCAGCACGGGGAAGTCTTCGTCACCGACGACGGCGCCGAAACCGACCTCGACCTCGGTCACTACGAACGTTTTACGGGTGTGCCGGCGCGGCAGAGCGACAACGTCACCAGCGGCCGCATCTACTCGACCGTGATCGCGCGGGAACGGCGCGGCGACTACCTCGGCGGTACGGTGCAAGTCATTCCTCATGTAACGAACGCGATTAAGGAATTCATCCTCGCCGATATCGAAGACGCCGATTTCGTGCTTTGTGAAATCGGTGGAACCGTCGGCGATATCGAAGGCCTACCGTTTCTCGAGGCGATCCGCCAATTACGTAACGAACGGCCGGAAGGCGAGACCGGCTTCATTCACGTGACCCTTGTGCCTTATCTGCCGATGACCGGTGAGCTGAAGACCAAGCCCACCCAGCATTCGGTGAAGGAACTGAGGAGCATCGGAATTCAACCCGACATCCTTCTTTGCCGATGCGACCGCGAGATACCCATCGAGGAGAGGCGCAAGTTGGCGCTATTCTGCAACGTCCGCGAGGAAGCCGTGATCCCCGCCCTCGACGTCGATACAATTTACGTCGTCCCCATCAACTATCACATGGCGGGATTCGACGAGCAGGTTCTCCGACGTTTTGGAATTCACGACGCGCCGCAACCGGATTTATCGCGGTGGCACGAAATCGTCGCCCGAATTCGGGCCCCGGAGGGACATGTCAATATCGCCGTTATCGGGAAATACACCGGTCTCATCGACGCCTATAAGTCGTTGGTCGAGGCGCTCACGCACGGCGGTATCGCCAATCATGTCCGTGTCAAGGCCGATTGGATCGACGCCCAGGTGTTCGAAACCGACGAAGCCGTGCACGCTCTCCAATCAGTCAACGGAATTCTTGTTCCGGGCGGATTCGGCGAACGTGGTAGCCAGGGAAAGGTGGCCGCGGTCAGGTTCGCGCGCGAGCGCGGCATCCCTTTTCTCGGAATTTGCCTCGGCATGCAAATGGCCGTGATCGAGGCGGCGCAAAATCTCGCCGGCCTCGAGGATGCCTGGTCTACGGAGTTCCGGCCGTGCGCCCATCCGGTGGTTGGCCTGATGACCGAGTGGACTCGCGGCGAACATCGAGAAGAGCGCGCGACCGACGACGACAAGGGCGGGACCATGCGTCTGGGGGCCTATGTCTGCAAACTGAAAGCTGGCAGCCACGCGGCCCGGATTTTCAATCGCACCAAAATCAGCGAACGCCATCGGCACCGATACGAAGTCAACATCAACTACGTCTCGAGGCTGGAATCGGCGGGTCTCCGCTTTTCGGGGCTTTCGCCCCAGGGGGAACTGCCCGAAATCGTCGAGATTCCTGGGCACCCCTGGTTCGTGGGGGTGCAATTCCATCCCGAGCTCCGGTCCCGTCCCTTTGAGCCGCATCCGCTTTTCGCCTCCTTCATCGAGGCCGCGGTGACCCAGTCGCGCCTTGTATAGGACACTTTAGAGTGAGTCTCGCATGAACGACCAGGAAGCGCGGAAGCCTCGGCACGTCGCGGTCGGTGAGGTGCGGCTCGGTAACGATCTGCCGCTGGTTCTCGTCGCCGGGCCTTGTGCCATCGAAAGCGGGGCGCACGCGATCGAGACCGCGGCTTTCCTCGCCGAAACGGCCGCCGCGATCGGTATCGGTTTTATTTATAAGAGTTCGTTCGACAAGGCGAACCGAACCTCCCTGGACAGCCCGCGCGGGATCGGCATGGGCGAGGGACTGGCGATCCTGGCCGAGGTGCGCGAGCGGGTCGGATGCCCGGTTCTCACCGACGTGCACGCCGAGGGTCAATGCGCCGCCGTCGCCGAAGCGGTTGACGTGTTGCAGATTCCGGCCTTTCTCTGCCGCCAGACGGACCTCGTGCTGTCGGCGGCGGCCACCGGGCGCGCCGTCAACATCAAGAAAGGACCATTCCTCGCGCCCTGGGACATGGCCCACGTCATGGATAAAGCGGCGAGCACGGGCAATTCGAACCTGATGATCTGCGAACGCGGGACGAGTTTCGGCTACAACACGCTGGTATCCGATCTGCGCGCCTTGCCCATCCTAGCGCGAACCGGATATCCGGTTATATTCGACGCCACCCATTCGGTGCAGCAGCCTGGGGGCCTTGGCGGCCGCAGCGGAGGCCAGCGCGATTTCGTTCCCGTTCTGGCTCGGGCGGCAACGTCCGTCGGGGTCGCCGGTGTCTTCATGGAGACGCACCGGGATCCCGATAAGGCTCCGAGCGACGGCCCCAACATGGTGCCGCTGGACGAAATGGCCGGACTGCTGGCGCGACTTGTTGCCTTCGACCGGCTGGCCAAGGAAGAAGCGAGGGAGTCCCCATCATGACCGCGATCGTCGATATTCATGCCCGTGAAATCCTTGACAGTCGCGGCAACCCCACGGTCGAAGTCGACGTGGTGCTTGCGAATCGCCTTCTCGGCCGTGCCGCCGTGCCGTCGGGGGCGTCGACCGGCAGCCACGAGGCGCTGGAGCTGCGCGACGGCGACCCGGCTCGTTACGGAGGCAAGGGAACCCTGAAGGCGGTCGATTCGGTCAACGGAGAGATCTTCGATGCCCTTTCCGGGCGCGACGCTGCGGACCAGGAAGCCATCGACCAGGTCATGATCGACCTCGACGGTACCACCAACAAGGGAAGGCTGGGAGCGAACGCCATCCTCGGAGTCAGCCTGGCGGTGGCGCGGGCCGCGGCCGCCGACCTGGGGCTGCCTTGGTTTCGTTACGTCGGTGGCAGCCACGCGCGGACTTTGCCGGTGCCGATGATGAACATCATCAACGGCGGCGTCCACGCCGCGAACCGCATCGACTTTCAGGAATTCATGGTCATGCCGGTCGGCGCCGACAGCCTGGCCGAGGCCGTCCGCGTGGGGTCCGAAATATTTCACACCCTTAGGTCCCGGCTCGCCGACGCCGGCCACGCGACCGCGGTCGGCGACGAGGGCGGATTCGCCCCCGACCTGGCGGGTGCGGACGTGACCCTAGGTTTTGTCGCCAAGGCGATCGAGGCCGCCGGCTACCGGCCCGGCGAGGAGATCGTTCTAGCCCTGGATACCGCCGCCAGCGAATTCTTCGAGGGCGGCGTCTACAACCTCGCCGGCGAGGACCGCCGGCTCGACGCGGAAGGCATGATCGGCCTTTACGAGGACCTCGTCGGGCGCTATCCGATCGTCTCGATCGAGGACGGCCTGGCCGAGGATGACTGGCAAGGGTGGGAGGCTCTGACCGCGAACCTCGGCGCCAAGGTCCAGCTCGTGGGCGACGACATCTTCGTGACCGACAGTGGGCGCCTGGCCAAGGGAATCGAACGCCGCGTCGCCAACGCCATCCTGATCAAACTCAATCAGATCGGGACCTTGTCGGAAACGCTCGAAACGGTGGAACGGGCTCAGCACGCCGGCTATGGTGTCGTCGTCTCCCATCGCTCCGGCGAAACCGAGGACAGCACCATCGCCGATCTCGCCGTCGCCACCAATTGCGGTCAGATCAAGACTGGATCACTGTCGCGTTCCGACCGGCTCGCCAAATACAATCAGCTTTTGCGGATAGAGGAGATTTTGGGTCCCTCGGGGCGCTACGCGGGCAGGTCGGCGCTTAGGCCTCCTCCCGCCTGATCGGCAGCGGATGCGCGAAGGCGGTTGACGGCTCGGGGTTGCTCGGGAATCATTATGGTGATGTACAGGTTCGATGGGCTGTTTCGGTGCCTGGCGCGAATCGCGGGTCCTCTGCTGGCAGCCGCGGCGGTCGCCTATTTCGGCTATTATGGTGTTTGGGGCGATCGCGGGCTCCTGGCGTGGTTGACGCTCAATCAGAACGTCGAACACACGCGCACCGTCCTCGCCATGAGCCGGGCCGAGGAACAACGGCTCGCCCATCGGGTATCGCTCCTGCGGCCCGATCACCTCGACCGGGATATGCTGGACGAGCGTTCGCGGACGATACTGAACCTGATCGAGGCGGACGAAATCATCATCTTCGCACCCCCGTCGGGAGAGTCGCGTTAAAGCACCATCGCGGCACCCGATGCCGCGGAGATGGCCGAATTGGCGCCCACCACGCGAATGGTTCGGAGCCATTGGGGCGGAGTAGCTCAGTCGGTAGAGCAGCGGAATCATAATCCGTGGGTCGGGGGTTCAAGTCCCTCCTCCGCTACCACCATTTAGGTGTGTTAAATCAAAGACTTACAGATGTTCTACCGTGAACATTTCGGCGATTCTCGGGTGCCATCCGTTGAAAATCAAAACCAAGTGTTTCCAATGGTTTACAGGCATTACTGTGGATTACCGAAAATTACATGGCACACGGATGGCACAAAAGTTCCATTTATGTTCACGGTCCTAGCCGGTCAAATCGGCCTCGATTTTCTCCATGACGGCGTGCAGGTCGCCGGTGCCATCGAGCAAGTGTCCGTACGTGTCGAAGGTCAAGGCGATCGAACTGTGCCCCATGACGACTTGCAGTTGCTTCGGCATCATGCCTTGCTCGATGAACAAACTGGCAGCGGCATGACGTAGAGAGTGGAAGCCGTACCTCGGTTTCCCGTCCGATCGCACGACACCGCATTGCACTTGGAGGGGGCCAAAACCCCGTTTGGAGATATTGCTCAAGCTTTGGACGGTTCCCCGCCCGGTCGGAAAAACCAGATTCAAGCGGCCTTGAGGGCAACGTAATTTCCATTCGCGCAACGTGTTTCGGACCATCGCCGGCAAGGGGATTGTCCGGTTGCCCGCCTTCGATTTCGGCGGGCCCAGTTGAGACCACCGGTCGGCGCGTCTCTCGACGCGAATGGCGTCGTTCTCAAGATCGACGCTATTCCACGCCACGCCGCGAAGTTCGCTGGCCCGCATTGCCGTGAAGATGGCTGTCACGATCAAAGGCCGCCAACGATCCGACACTCGCTCCAGGAACAACCGAAGTTCGGCCTTGCTCGGGGCAACGACCTGGCGTTTCTCGCGATCGTTGATCGACCTCGACAATCTCGACTTTGCCGTCGTGATCGAGCCGACGACGCTTCTCGATCAGGCGGGTATTGACCAAGTGATCGCGGATGCGGGGAAGGTTCCCGACCTCGGCTTGATCGTGATCGACACCGCCGCACGCGTCATGCCCGGTGGTGACGAAAGCGCCGAAACCATGTCCGTGTTCGTCGCGGCCTGCGATCAAATCCGAAGATCGACCCACGCTGCCGTGGCCGTGGTTCACCATTCCGGAAAGGACACCGCGAGGGGGTCGCGGGGATCTACTGTCCTGCCCGCCGCTGTCGATACCATGATTGAGGTTTTGCACGACGCGGCGACAAAGATCGCGACAGCGACGCTCAACAAACAGCGTAACGGCGCGTCGGGACCACTTCTCAACTTCACCTTCAAGGTGATTGAACTCGATCCAGACCCGGATGGCGACCCCGTGACCTCATGCGTGATCGAACCGACAGACCGCAAGCCAGCGAAGAGAACAACACCCAAGCAACGCCACTCGTTGGAAGTGCTAAATAGCCTTATTGCCGACCACGGCGAGAGACCGCCGGAAACCGAGCACTATCCTGGGGGCGTCAACGTCGTAAAGGTGGATGTATGGCGCGAATATCTGTTCACGGCCGGCGTGCTCGATCGAGGAGCGAAGAACCCACGCACGGATTTTCAACGTCTCAAGACCCAACTCGCTGAGCGCGGCCTGATCTGCGAATGGAACGATCTTATGTGGGCCGTGAAATCCGACCAGGAAAAATGATTTCTCGGAATCCTTCTTGTAGCTCTTTCCAGCAAAAAGTGGGTGCCCGTAGCCGTGTAGCACTCTGACCCCCTTAAAGCGGGGGGGGCAAGATGCTACACTAAGGCGGCCCCGAGGCACCTGTAGCAAATGCTACGGTTTGCTACAAAGTGCTACACCTGCTACAGGAGAAAACTATTTGTGATTTGAAACTATAAATAGTCGCCCGTGAAGAACGCGTAAGCGGCTGATGTTGGTAGTTCTTTCGGTTTGGCGAAGTAATCGGATTTGCAAGAAAACGGGTTTTGGGCCTGAAAAGCTTGTGATTTGAAATAATTGATTTTGGGGATTCCCTTCCGTTGCGGAAC
Organism: Alphaproteobacteria bacterium; assembly: GCA_965218865.1. Lineage (GTDB taxonomy): Bacteria > Pseudomonadota > Alphaproteobacteria > JAAXGF01 > JAAXGF01 > CBDCME01. The sequence goes on along the minus strand of CBDCME010000076.1, from coordinate 56,502 downwards.
GTGATTCTCTGCTCCCGTCGATTGGGATTGGAGAACTGTGATGAAGCCATCGCGCAAGGTGTCATCGGGAATAGAGGACCTGTTCCGCTCGCGGTTCGAAAACATCATCAACCTGCGCCACGAGTTGGTGGTGTTGGGGGGCCGGATCGCGTGGACTTTCTTCGACGAGACCTATGAAGCCTTGTATTCGGAGGAGGGTCGGCCGGGGGTCCCGACGCGGTTGATGGTTGGGCTGCACATCCTCAAGCATATGTTCGATCTCTCGGATGAGGAGGTCTGCGAGCGCTGGGTCTACGACCCATACTTCCAGTGCTTCTGCGGTGAAGAGTACTTTCAGCATGAGCTGCCCATGGAGCGCTCGTCGATGACCCGGTGGCGGGACCGGATCGGGCCGGAAGGTTTGGAGAAGGTATTCCAGGAGAGCCTGGCCGTGGCCCACCGGGTGGGGGCGCTGCGGGAGAAGGACCTCGAGCGGGTGACGGTGGACACCACCGTACAAGAGAAGGCGATTGCCTTTCCGACCGACGCCAAACTGATGCAACGAGCCCGCGAGCGGCTGGTGCGACTGGCACGGGAGCACGGCATTGCCCTGCGTCAGTCCTATACCCGCCTGGGCAAGAGGGCGTTGATCATGCAAGGCCGCTACCGCCATGCCAAACAGCACAAGCGGGCCAACAAGGCCCTGCGCAAGCTCAAGACCTATCTCGGGCGCACCGTCCGCGACATCCGCCGCAAGACGGCCCAGGAGGAGAGCCTACGGGATACCTTCCGCCGCCCCTTGTGGCTGGCCGAGCGGGTGTCGACCCAGAAGCGGCGCGACCCCTTGCCCAAGGTCTATTCGCTCCACGCGCCCGAGGTCGAATGCATCGGCAAAGGGAAGGCGCACAAGCCGTACGAGTTCGGCTGCAAGGTCTCCGTGGCGGCGACCAATTCCCGCCCCCCCGGCGGCCAGTTCGTCGCCCACGTCAAGGCCTTCCACGGCAATCCCTATGATGGCCACACCTTGAGGCAGGTGATCGAAGAGATGGAACGCTGGACGGGGATATCGGCCGAGCGCATCTATGTCGACAAGGGATACCAGGGCCACGATTACCCCAACAAACACCGCGTCTTTAGATCAGGCCAGAAACGCGGCATCACGCCGACGATCAAGAAGGAGCTCAGGCGGCGCTCCGCCGTCGAGGCCGTGATCGGACATCTCAAGAGCGATGGCAGGCTGGGGCGCAACTTCCTCAAAGGCCGCGACGGCGACAAGATCAACGCCATCCTCGCCGGCGCCGGCTACAACTACCGCCTTGTCCTCAAATGGCTGAGGCGTTTGTTTGTCCAAATCCTGGCCGCGCTCCTCAGCGACATCTCGCACCCCACCGCAAACCCAATCGCCGCTTCAGCTTGAAATCAGGGTTCTTCACGGACGACTAGGTACGCCGGTAACGGCAACCCTATAGCGTTTTGGTCGTGCGGGATAATTTGGAGAGACCATGGCCATTGGTCGAATTAACACGGGCAAAACGGTCGAGCGCCGTCCGTCGGTTTACAAAAAGTTCAACGTCGCGGGCGAACCCGGAACTGGCCCGAGCTGGGCATCGTGCTCGGATTGTCGCCATTATGAGAAGATTCCTCGACAACGGATCTATGGTTGCGGGCTATGGCGCGATGCGTCGCGGCCGAGTGCGCCGCTGAGGCCCGAGGATAATATCCCGTGGTATTTTCCCAGTTGTTGGCGTTTCGAGTGGGTGCGATCATGATCGGAATCGGGGGGAAGTGACGCCCGGTAGCGGTAAGGTGATAACCTGATGTGTGGAATTTCTTTGTAGCGTTGGTCAGTCATCCTCGGCTTTCCAGGTGATGTATGGCTTGTCGGTTGTGGCCCATTTCTCGTCGATCTCGACGAGGATGGCGGTCACCAGGCGTTCGAGCGAGGTCTCATTGGGGAAGACCCTAACCTTGACGGTGCGACGCTTGATCTCCTGCTGGATGGATCGCTCCATGGGGTTCGAGGTGCGCTTTCTGTGGCGCTCGGGCAGGGAGAAGACGGCGAGGCCTTCCGGGATCGCGGCTTCAAGCCAAGCTGCGAGCTTTGGCGCGCTGTCGCGATAGCCTTCCACCAGGCGCTTGAGCTCGGTCTCGGCGCTTGCCAAATCCTCAGCGTTCCAGACCCGGCGCAACTGCTTACCGATGACCTTGCGGATGGCGAGATTGGGGGCGTGATGGATGGCGTTCTGGGTCAGACTGGCAACGCTGCCAGCTGGCGCCGCCGAGGACGGCCTTGCGCGCGGCCCCCAAGCCGGGATGATCGTCGGAGACGATGTAAGCGACGCCGCGCATGCCGCGGGCGACGAGGCTCACCAAGAAGGCGCACCAATGGACCTCGGCCTCGGAGAGCGCGCAGGAGACGCCCAGGACCCGGCGCCGTTCGTCCGGCCCGATGCTGACAGCCGAGAGCACGGCGGCATCGCGCACGACACCGCCATCGCGGACCTTCTAGTAGCGCGCGTCGAGGAGCAGATAGCGGATCTCACCCAGGGGCCGATTGCGCCAGGCTTCGAGCTCCTCGTCCAGGAGCCTTGCGGCGCGGCTGACTTGGCTCGACGACAGGCAGGCCGAACTTGCTCATAACGGCCTCGGCATCGCGGTTGGAGACGCCTTTGACGTACATCTCGGCGACCGCCAGCATGACGGCCCGACAGGAGCGCCGGCCGCGTTCCAGGGCCCGCGGGTAGAAGGCCTCATCATGATCGGCGGTCTTGGGAGCGTCACCGCGGGGTATCGATCTTCTTGGGCCTGGTGCCGTTGGCGGTGCCCCGGCGCTCGGGCGTGCGCTGGCCGGCGCCCAAGAATCTCTCTCGCTCGATGCGCATGGCGAGATTGAAGAGCCCGGCGAAGGCCGCCGCTATCTCCTCGGCGCCGCTATCGATCAGTCGTGTCGATAACAAACTGAATTGACCGGTTTATGTACCATATGATTTGACCGCTTCTGTTGTGGATGTTGGCTCTGTGGGGAAGTGGTCAGGTCGGCGCAGCCGAGCTGTCCACTTATCCACAGAGCGCCGGCCGGTCGTGTCGAAGCGGATCACGCGGCCCGCCTTTCGCTGCTTTCGATCGGCGTGCCGTCTTTCTTGTAGCGGGCCAGGCAGCGCGGGCCATGGAAGACGGCAAGGTCGCCGTCGGGATATTCGTGCACACTCACTTTGGCCTTGACGTAGTGGTGGCGATGGCGGCCTGCCGGGATCTGCAGGCTCAAGTTCTTGTAGCGCACCGTGTTGTCATTGCCGACCACACGGTCCTCCTGCACACAGAGGATGTCCGCCAGGTTGCCGGCGAACGGCACGAAGGCGGAGGCTGTGTCCTCGGCCGGCCGGGCGAAGCGGGCATTGTGGGCCGGCAGGAAGTCCTCTTTCAGGAACCGGTTGGCGGCCGCCATATCGGTGATGCCGGCGAGCTCGAGTTCCTGCGGCAGGCGTTTCTGCAGGGTGCCGAACATGCGCTCCGAGCGGCCCCGGGCCTCCGGCGAATAGGCCGGGATCAGCTCAATACCGAGTTGCTGCAGGGCACGTCCGACCTGGGTTGGATTGTCCTTGTCGACCTTGCCGCCGGCCTCCGGCGTGTGCCAATAGTGCGAGGCCCGGTCTGCATAAAGCGAGCAGAACAGCCCCATGGCCGACCCCACCTCCAGCAGCGCCACAAAGCTCGACATGGTGCCCTCCTCGGCGACGAAGAAGGCGGAATAGATCTCCGAAGTGGCATCGTCCATGGTCACGATCAGGTCCCAGTACTGACCCGGCACCCATTGGTGCGTGGAGCCGTCCTGGTGCAACATCATGCCGACCATCGGCCGGCGCGGCCGCTTGCGGCGGTGCACGCCGCGCCGCGGCGCCGGCGCGATCCGGCCGTGCGCCTGGAGCGTCAGCCGCACCCAGTTGTAACTGCGCGTGACGTCGTGCTTTGCAACCAGCTTCTCCCAGAAGTGCCAGGCGGTGAAATGCCGGTACCTGGTATCGAACAGACCCAACAGTGCCACCACCTCGTCGACCCCGGCGCGGCGCGCGGAAACCCGACCCAGGCGGCGGTCGTAAAGACCCTCCGCGCCCTCGGCCTCAAAGCGATCGCGCCAGCGTCGGAACGTGCGCTCGGACATGCCCAGGATCTCGGCTGCCTCCAGCTGGCTCAACTCACCCCTGTAGGTGCGTCCGTAAACCTCATCGAACTTCATCAATCTCAACCCCTGTAACTGCTCTGTCCGGCGCATCAGCTCCTCCACTTTCTGGAGGAGTTCTAATGCCGGACAGATCATTTGTTACATTGACCGGCCATATCACGTGTTATCGACACGCTATCGATCAGTCGTTCCAACAAGGCCTCAAGGGCATTATCCTGGTCTCTCCGCATGCCGGTTCTCCATGGGTGATTGGTAGCTCTCATGGACAGGACTAGTTTTTTGTCCGCCCAGTGATCAGGGTGAGGTGATCGCGGCGCTGGCCATTTCATTCTCGGTGTGGCAGTGTGCCGGTCATGGCGACGCTGCCGGTCTCGGATTCGTCCATTGATTTGCGCGCGGTCACGGTGCGTCCGACCTGGGGCGCGCAGGAGCACCGGCGCTGGGACCGGTTGGTGGAGCAGCACCACTACCTGGCGTTCCACGGCGTCATCGGCAAGGGCCTGCGCCATGTCGCGGTGCATGGCGAGACCTGGCTCGCACTGATCGGCTGGCAGCCCGGCGCGTTCAAGCTGGGCGCGCGTGATCGCTGGATCGGGTGGTCGGCCGAGCAGCAGTTCCGGCGTCTGCATCTGATCGCCAACAACTCGCGCTTCGTCATTCTGACGCCTGGCCGAGTGCCGAACCTGGCCTCCCGTGTGCTGGGGCTGAGCCTGCGGCGGCTGTCTGAGGACATCCAGGCGGTGCACGGATATCCGGCTCTTCTGGCGGAGACGTTCGTGGACGTCTCGCGATTTGCCGGCACCTGCTACCGCGCGTCGAACTGGCGCTCTCTGGGGCTGACGCGGGGCTTTGCCCGTGAGCCCGGAGGGGCAGCGCGCTGGCGCCACCACGGTCAGCCCAAGGAGGTCTTCGTGTTCGGACTGACAGACGGCGCCCCCGAGGCGCTGAGCCGTACCGGGATGCCGGCACACTGGAACGCCGAGCAGCACACCGAGCCGATGGCCGCGCCCCGGCTGCGCAGCCTGTTCGAGTGTCTGGGTGAGGTGCCCGAGTACCGCCATGCCCGGGGCAAGCGCTATGCGCTCAACACCATTCTGGTGATCGCCGTCGCCGCCCGGCTTGCCGGATACCGGGGGGTGAACGCGTTCGCCCAGTTCGCCGCCCTGCTCTCCCAGGAGGCAGCTCGAGGCGGTGGGTGCGTTCTGGAGCCCTTCCAAACAGCGCTACACCCCGCCCGCGATCACCACCTTCCACAAGACCCTCACCGCCCTGCCGCCAGAGACCCTGGACAACGCGATTAGCCAGTGGACCGGCCAGCATGGCAGCGCGCACGCGCCGGTCGCCATGGACGGAAAGGATCTGCGCGGCGCCTCGAAGCAGACCGAAGACGGGCGCAGGATGATGGTGGCGGCGGTCGAGCACGACACCGGCGTGGTCCTCGGGCAGGTCGAGGTCGACCGCAAGAGCAACGAAATCCCGGCCGTGCGCGAACTCTCCAGCGGCCTCGACCTCACAGGCCGGATCGTCACCATGGACGCGATGCACGCTCAGCACGAGACCGCGCGCTGCCTGCTCGGGCGTCGCGCCGACTACGTGATGAGCGCGGTCAAGGACAACCAGGAGATGATCTTCGAAGACCTCAAGGCGATCGACTTCAGCGATGCGCTCTGGCACGAAACCGTCGACAAGGGCCATGGCCGCATCGAGCGCCGACGCTGCGCCGTCGTCGACCTCTCCGCTGCCGAGTGGGACGGCTACGCCAACCTCCACGGGCGACGCCAGGCCATGCGCATCGAGCGCGAACGCGAGATCCTCAAGACCGGCAAGCGCAGCATCGAGGTGACCTGGAGCCTCACCTCGCTCGGCGCAGAGCGCGCCGGACCCGAGGAGTTGCTCGAACTGGTGCGCAACCACTGGCATATCGAGAACCGCCTGCACTACGTGCGCGACTTCACCTACGACGAAGACCGATGCCGGGCCTACGTGCGTCACCTGCCCAGAAATCTCGCCTGCTTGACCAACGCGGCCATCGCCATCGTGCGCTGCGACGGACGCTTCCGTTATCTGCCCGAGGCCAACCGGCACTATGCCGCCCGGGCGCAGGAGGCCCTCGACGCGATCATGACCGCGCCCATCGCCTGAGACAGCACGCCTCTCCCCCGGACCGGGACGTGCCGCCGAGCGGCGCGGGCGGACCGGTGTGCCTGTCGAATCCGAAAACGCCGTCCGGTGGCTTCGAGCAGTCCCCATGACGTCGTCGAGGCAAGCTCGGGGCTCCCCGAACCCCGTGCACCGAGCACGATCCCACTCATCCCGAACCCTCAACCGCGACTAAAAATTGTTCCTGCTCTCATGGAAAACCAAGATGACGGATCGCCCCGCGCCGGGGTATACCCCGGCGCGGGGCTCAAACAAATTTCCAGACCTCACGGTACACAAGCACGGAGTTTCTCGGAGCCGATTTGGGACACCGCGTTCGCCCCCATGTTACGTCTCTAATGACGTCACTACTAATATCCCAAAATAATACCTGACATATTGATCGGACTGTGCTATACATGGTGCATGGAAGCGCGTGACTTTCGTGGCATTGGTCGGGCGGCGCAGGAGGAACTCCGGCGTCGGGCGATCGTGCTTGTCGAGCAGGGTGGATCGAGCCGGGCCGAGGCGGCCAGGGTTGTTGGCGTGCAGCGGCAGACGGTCAACATCTGGCTCAAGCGGTATCGCGAACGGGGCGAGGACGGCCTCCTGGATGGTCGTCGGGTTTCCGGACGCAAGGGCAAGGGGGGCGCTGACCACCGAGGAGGTCCGGCAAGTCCGCCGCTGGATCGCCGACAAGACGCCCGATCAGCTCAAACTTCCGTTTGCATTGTGGACGTCCCGTGCGGTGCGCGAGTTGATCGAGCGCCGGTTGGGCAAGCGCCTTGGCCTGTCGACCGTCCAGCTCTACCTGAAGCGCTGGGGCATGACCCCGCAAAAGCCGCTGGCGCGCGCCAAACAACGCTCGCCCGCCGCCGTGGCCGCCTGGTTGGAGCGCGACTACCCGGCGATCGCCGGGCGCGCCAAGCGAGAGAGAGCCGTCGTCTACTGGGGCGACGAGACCGGCATCTCCAACCAAGACCAGATCGGCCGCAGTTATGCCCCAAGAGGCCAGACGCCGGTGGTTGGCCGGACCGCCAAGAAGATCTCCAAGAGCATGATTTCGGCCGTCTCCAACCGCGGCCTGATGCGCTTCATGCTGTATGATGGGGCGCTTAACGTCGATCGCTTCATCATCTTCCTGCGGCGGCTGATCAAGGACGCAAAGCAGAAGGTGTTCCTGATCATAGATAGTCGTCCGTGAAGAACCCTGATTTCAAGCTGAAGCGGCGATTGGGTTTGCGGTGGGGTGCGAGATGTCGCTGAGGAGCGCGGCCAGGATTTGGACAAACAAACGCCTCAGCCATTTGAGGACAAGGCGGTAGTTGTAGCCGGCGCCGGCGAGTATGGCGTTGATCTTGTCGCCGTCGCGGCCTTTGAGGAAGTTGCGCCCCAGCCTGCCATCGCTCTTGAGATGTCCGATCACGGCCTCGACGGCGGAGCGCCGCCTGAGCTCCTTCTTGATCGTCGGCGTGATGCCGCGTTTCTGGCCTGATCTAAAGACGCGGTGTTTGTTGGGGTAATCGTGGCCCTGGTATCCCTTGTCGACATAGATGCGCTCGGCCGATATCCCCGTCCAGCGTTCCATCTCTTCGATCACCTGCCTCAAGGTGTGGCCATCATAGGGATTGCCGTGGAAGGCCTTGACGTGGGCGACGAACTGGCCGCCGGGGGGGCGGGAATTGGTCGCCGCCACGGAGACCTTGCAGCCGAACTCGTACGGCTTGTGCGCCTTCCCTTTGCCGATGCATTCGACCTCGGGCGCGTGGAGCGAATAGACCTTGGGCAAGGGGTCGCGCCGCTTCTGGGTCGACACCCGCTCGGCCAGCCACAAGGGGCGGCGGAAGGTATCCCGTAGGCTCTCCTCCTGGGCCGTCTTGCGGCGGATGTCGCGGACGGTGCGCCCGAGATAGGTCTTGAGCTTGCGCAGGGCCTTGTTGGCCCGCTTGTGTTGTTTGGCATGGCGGTAGCGGCCTTGCATGATCAACGCCCTCTTGCCCAGGCGGGTATAGGACTGACGCAGGGCAATGCCGTGCTCCCGTGCCAGTCGCACCAGCCGCTCGCGGGCTCGTTGCATCAGTTTGGCGGCGGTCGGAAAGGCAATCGCCTTCTCTTGTACGGTGGTGTCCACCGTCACCCGCTCGAGGTCCTTCTCCCGCAGCGCCCCCACCCGGTGGGCCACGGCCAGGCTCTCCTGGAATACCTTCTCCAAACCTTCCGGCCCGATCCGGTCCCGCCACCGGGTCATCGACGAGCGCTCCATGGGCAGCTCATGCTGAAAGTACTCTTCGCCGCAGAAGCACTGGAAGTATGGGTCGTAGACCCAGCGCTCGCAGACCTCCTCATCCGAGAGATCGAACATATGCTTGAGGATGTGCAGCCCAACCATCAACCGCGTCGGGACCCCCGGCCGACCCTCCTCCGAATACAAGGCTTCATAGGTCTCGTCGAAGAAAGTCCACGCGATCCGGCCCCCCAACACCACCAACTCGTGGCGCAGGTTGATGATGTTTTCGAACCGCGAGCGGAACAGGTCCTCTATTCCCGATGACACCTTGCGCGATGGCTTCATCACAGTTCTCCAATCCCAATCGACGGGAGCAGAGAATCACGTTCCGCAACGGAAGGGAATCCCCAAAATCAATTATTTCAAATCACAAGCTTTTCAGGCCCAAAACCCGTTTTCTTGCAAATCCGATTACTTCGCCAAACCGAAAGAGCTACCAACATCAGCCGCTTACGCGTTCTTCACGGGCGACTAGGTAATCTGAAGGTGCACCACGCCAAGTGGGTCAAGCCCTGGACTCTGAGCCATCGCCACGAGATCGAGCTGTTCTACCTCCCGGCCCCCGAGTGCAACCCGGACGAATACTTGAACAACGATGTCAAGCAGAAGTTGCGCCAAAAGCCGCAGCCCGGCACCAAGGACGAACTGGACAAGAATACCCGCGCCGTCTTGCGCGCAATTCAGCGTTCATCGGATCGAGTGCGCGGTTACTTCCGGCCCCACCCCGTCAAATACGCCGCCTGATCGTCAGGTGTCATATTATACCAACCGCCCTAGAGTTTGACTCGCGCAAAGGTTTACACGCTAGGTTTTGTGTGATTCAAGGTTGTTGGCAACAAGGGAGTGTGTTCAATGCCAACGATTCCTTTGCGAAACGACTTTGATGCTGAAAGAGTCCGTGTTCTTGCGGCACGGAGCGATGATGGGAACCAGGCGCGACGGCTTTTGTCGATGGCGGCCATCTACGATGGGATGGATCGAGCGTGCGCGGCGGGTATTGGCGGCATGGATCGGCAGACGTTGCGGGACTGGGTTCACCGGTTCAACGCGGGAGGTCCGGCCGGTCTGATCGACCGCAAGCCGAACGGGGCGTTGCGTCGGTTGACGCCGTCGCAAATGGCGGCGCTTTCGCGGGCTATCGAGGCCGGTCCCGATCCCGAACGGGATGGGGTCGTGCGCTGGCGCTGCATCGATCTCAAGCAACTGATCCGAACGCGCTTCGGCGTGGACTATCACGAGCGGAGCGTCGGCAAGCTGCTGGCCGCGCTCGGGTTCTCGCATATTTCCGCGCGCCCGCGCCACGTCGGCCAGGATGCGCGGGCACAGGAGGAATTTAAAAAAAAGTTTTCCCGAACACTTGGCGAAAATCGTAGCGGCACAGCCACCGGACACGCCCATCGAGGTTTGGTTTCAAGATGAAATGCGCGTCGGCCAGAAGAACAGCCTGGTGCGCCAGTGGGCCCCAAAGGGATCGCGCCCGCGCCAGGTCAAGGACCTACGGACCTCTTCGGCGTATCTCTTCGGCGCCATCTGCCCCGAGCGCGGTGAGGGCGCGGCGCTGGTCATGCCGCGCGCCAATACTGAAGCCATGGACCTGCATCTCGAGGAAATCAGCCGGGCCGTTGCCCCAAACGCCCATGCCGTCGTGCTGCTCGACCAAGCCGCATGGCACACCACTGCCAAACTCGGCATCCCGGAGAACATCTCCCTCGTGCCTTTGCCACCCAAGTCCCCGGAGCTCAATCCCGCCGAAAATGTCTGGCAATACCTCCGCCAGAACTGGCTCTCCAATCGTGTCTTCGACTCCTATGAAGCCATCGTCGAGGCCTCTTGCCAAGCCTGGAACAACCTGACCGACCAACCTTGGAAGATCATGTCCATCGGCCTCAGAGCGTGGGCTCGCACAAGGCAATGTTAAGGGCGGTTGGTATTAGGATATGGCTCAGTTCGCATTTGGTATGCATTGTGGTAGAATGTTCCCGGTTTGTTTAGGGGAGCGAGGAGATGGATCACGAGCGGTTTCGAGACTGGCTTTCGCATGTGGACGGGCTGACGCCGGCCCAGCGCGAGGAGGTGATGGCGGCCCTGTCGGGACGGCCGGAGGGCGCGGCCTCGCTGGCGGCGATCGAACTCGGCGTGGACGAAGCGCGGCGCTGCCCGCATTGCGGCAGCGGCGGGGCGGTCTCGCGCGGCAAGGCGCGCGGTCTGCGCCGCTACCGGTGCAAGGCTTGCGGGAAGACATTCGGCGCGCTGACCGGTACGCCGCTTTCGGGCCTGCACCGCAAGGAGCGCTGGCTGTCCTTCGGCAAGGCCCTGGCGCAAGGGGAAACGGTGCGCGCCTCGGCGCGGCGGTGCGGCATTGCGCCGAGCACGGCGTTTCGCTGGCGCCACCGCTTCCTTGAGGCGGTCCGGCAAGCCCCGGACCGGCTCGGCGGGATCGTCGAGGCCGACGAGACCTTCGTGCTCGAAAGCCGGAAGGGAGACCGGAAACTGGACCGCAAGCCACGCCGGCGCGGCGGAAAAGCCGGCAAGCGCGGGATCTCTCGTGAGCAAGTGCCGGTTCTGGTCGCCGCCGACCGTGGCGGCGCAACGCTCAGCAGGACGCTGCCCACCGTCAATGCCGATAGCCTGAAGGAGGCGCTGGAACCGGTCATTGCCCCGGATGCCTTGCTCGTCTCCGACGCCAGCCGCTGTTACCCGCCCGCCGCAGCGGCGCTCGCCATCCGCCACGAGACGGTCAATCTCTCCGCCGGAGAACGGGTACGCGGCGCCCTGCACATCCAGACGGTCAACAGCCGTCATAGCCAACTCAAGGGCTTCCTGCGACGCTACCGCGGCATCGCCACCAAGTATCTCGACAGTTACCTGCGCTGGTTCCATCTCATCGAACTCGCCGACCGACCGACCCCGAGAGCATGCTTGGCCGCAGCCATGGCGAAGCCATGCATACGGTTCACGAACTGAGCCTAGGATATTAATAACGACACAGCTTCGCCGATTCTACCCCTCCCAACAAGGCGGCCTAAACCGGACGTGTGTGGACGCCCCATTGGATGCAAGCAAAATCTGAACCTTGGGTGACATGTGGTCAGGTGCTGACGTGTGTTCGGCCTTATATGAAGGCGGGTTTTGTCAAGGGGGTTCAGAAAACTTGAACATCCGATGGAGCCAGGTGAGCCGTTGATTTTGAGATGCAGCCAAGAAGCAGCATAACCTTATATCCGGTGGGACCATGATGATTTGATCCGCAACCAAAATCCCGCATGCACGGGCGAACCGGCTCCAGGGGCAAGGATCAATCTGTATGAGCGGCATTTTTCAGCCCTGCCGGACAACGATCACATTGCCAACCTGGTTCATTTGGGTAAAGCATCTTCTGCTCCCCCAATCCCGTATGTTCAGGCCTTCAATTCCACACCGTCGGGAATGAGTCCGGTTTCCAAGAACCGCCAAAGTGCGATCAAAAGCTTTCGGGCCAAAGCCACGATCGTAATGCGCCGGATCCGACCTCTCCCTTTTCCGGCCCTTTCTCGAAACCATTGAGAGAGTGCAGAGTTGGGCTGATACCGCATCCTCCGTGGTGGTGGTCGTGGTGGCCAGGTTTTGGATGTTCATCGGGCATCTCCAAGTGTCAGGTTATTGGTCCGTTCGGAATTTACCTGTTCCGATCGCCGTTCGCCTACATAGGATCTCTCGATGCGGCTTCGCGGACGCCGCGGGCTGGAGATGCGAGGACCGGTACGCTTACGCCCGCTCGAGGCGCCGTCCGACTGACCTGGTTTTCCCAATCCCGTCTCGATGACCGTTTGCCCATACCCATGGTTCGACCTGTTCACATCCTCGACAGCCAACGCCAATTGCCTATGCAGCCGGCGCCGGAGCTCGATAAATACCGCCCTTCGCCATCAACGCCCAGGCCACGCGCGCGATCTTGTTGGCGAGCGCTACTGTGACCAACATGCGAGGTTTCTTGGCGAGCATGCGCGCGAGCCAGGAGCCGGCCGGCGCGCCGCGCCGGGCCGCTCAGCGAACCACGGCGCTGGCGCCGATGATCAGCAGCCGGCGAAGGTCCCGCTGTCCCATCTTCGAAGTCTTGCCGAGCCGCGCTTTGCCGCCGCTCGAATACTGACGGGGTGTCAGCCCCATCCAAGCCGCGAAGTCCCGCCCCCGATCGAAGGTCTCGGCTGGCGGCGCCAAAGCCTCCAGCGCCGTCGCGATCACTGTGCCCGGGATCGTCATCAGCCGCTTGGCGACATCGTCCCGCCGCGCACGCTCGCGGATGTCACGATCCATCGTGCCAACGCGGGTCGAAAGAACGGAGATCACCTCAAGCAGGTCCTGGCAAAGCACCCGCACCGATTCCGGCAGGCTGTTCGCCCCATCTTCGATCATGTCCCGCAATCGCCCAACATGGGCGGGACCCTGCGGCGCTATAAAACCGAACTCTGCGCGCGCAGCGCATTGATCGTCGCGGGCGAACCAGAAGGTCACGCGCCTTGAAGATCATCGCCGATGGTCCTCGCTCTTGACCGCGACGAAGCGCATGGTTGGCCGCTGTGCCGATTCACAGATCGCCTCGGCAATGTCGTTCTTCTGCCGCTTGACGAATGGCTTGACGTAAACCGGCGCGATCAGGCGAACCTCGTGGCCGAGACGACTGATCTCCCGACCCCAATAGTGGGCACTTGCACAGGCTTCCATCGCCACCACGCAGGCCGAGCCAGAAACTCAAGCACCTTCTCCCGGCGGAGCCTGCGGCGGAACACCACCGTCCCATCACTCGCCGCCCCATGCAGCTGAAACACGTGCTTGGCCAAATCAATTCCGATCGTGCTAACCTTCTCCACGGACGCCTCCTCTGTTGCAGGTTTGAAACACCGCCATCTTGACACACAGATGCCGTCGAGGGGCGTCCACCCCATCGCTTACACGTGCTCCCCAGTTCGGCTACCAGTTTCTCGAACCGCATAGGCCTTGTCGCCAAATCGTTTCCCGAATTTCCTATCAAGCCGACATGGATGGCCAGACCAATGGGTGAGTTCGTGAAGTAGGGTGCCGTAGTAGGCTTCCTGTGCGGTCGTTGTATCCGTTCCCGTGAACGATTGTAGGTCGGGTATTTGTGAGGTGGACACCATCTTTTGGACAGGTTGGCGGCGGGGTTAATGTGTATTTCGTTGCGTGATCATGCCGCCAAGATCCTGTTTATCCCGTCCATTACGTCCTGCCGTGGTTGTTGAGCCTGGGGAGATATGGGCAAGGCGTTAGCCTTGTTCATCATATCCACAGCTCGTTTGACCTCGTACGCCTCGGCCGGCGTTTGGGCGGCGAGGGCGGATTGAGGCCGATTTCCGTCGGAATCGGTGGCCGTTTTCATCGGAATGCGCAGGTTGGTGACATTCAATTTCGATTTCCGCTTGCGGTGGGAGAGAAAATTGACGTATATGCAAAAACTTTTTGTAATAATGACAAAATAATTTTTTTGATGATAGCTTCGTAAAATCCTATTAGTCTACAGCGTTACGTTTGTTTTGGATGAAGGCTCTCAAGGAGATATTAAAGCCATGGTGCACATGCTCTGGATTGAAAGCGCGGTTCGAAACATGATTATCGACGTCCTTTCGAAGGACGAAGAGGTTCTGACCATGCTCGCGGAGACCTTGGCGAAGAATCACAAGAAGCAGTTGAAGGGAAACAAGGGCCCGCGTGGTAAAACCGGCCCCAAGGGAGACGCCGGGGATCGGGGCCCCAAGGGCAACTCGGGTGCCCCGGGGCCGGCCGGGGCCAAGGGACCCAAGGGCGCCGCCGGGTCGAAAGGCGAAATCGGTGCCCGGGGACCAGCTGGGCCAAAAGGACCGAAGGGCGACGAAGGCGATACGGGCGCTAAAGGCGATCAAGGAGCTCCCGGACCTAAGGGCGGGCAGGGACCAGCCGGCTCCAAGGGTGACAAGGGACCAGCCGGCCCCAAGGGAGACAAGGGTCCTTCCGGCCCCAAGGGCGACAAGGGTCCCGCCGGTCCGAAGGGTGGTAAGAGTTCAGCCAAGTCGTGAGGAGCGGCAGCTTTGTGCCTTGAGGAAACTCGGGCTCGTGGTCCAGCCGATTCGGCGGTGGGGCCCGGTGAGTTGCGGGGCGTTCCTCCTCGTCGAGGCCGGCGGAATAATTCCGCCAGGCAGCATGGCGGCCGGTTCGCAAATCCGCTAGTGCATCGACCCAAACGGAGGCGACAGCCGAAGTTTGGAAAGTTGATGCATCGACAAAGGCCTGGTGCACGGGGGCGTGAACGAAGTGAATGCGCCGGTGCACTAGGAGGCGACCGGCGCCTTACTCACACTTTAGGAACACGGTCTTCACCGCGGGTCTTTCGGCCGACGCGGGCCTAGGGAGTTTATTGCCGAAAGCCCTATTTGATGGCGATTTAAAAACGTCCCGAAGAAGGGTCCTCCCTTTCATCACAATTTTTTTCCAACCGCCGCCGAATTTTTTTTCCCGCGCCGGTCGATCGGCGGGCAAATCAGATTCCGTCTCCCGGGCGATGGTCGATCGCGTGTTCGGCGGGCGGGAGACTGGGCGGGCCACCGAACCGCCCTCGGATCGCGACCCGATGGAAGGTTGGTTTATCGGGTCTCGGTGCCTTGGCCAGGTTGAAGGAAAAGGTCGATCCCTTGCCCGGCTCGAATTCGCCCCCGTTTAGGTCGCCGTATCGGGCAAGATTTCGATTGGGGTGATGGAATTGAACGTTGTGTCTTCAGAGTGCTTCCGATGCCGTGAGTTAAGGGAACGGCAACGGATTTGAGATAATGCTACTTCTAGCTAATCTCCAAAGCAGCTCGGGCCAAATCGTTGAACGACACACCGGCGATACTCCTCATTGACGATAATGAGGACGATTATTTCTTTACGCGTCAAATGCTTGTCGAATGTTTCGGATCGAAACTCGATCTCGACTGAATCAGCAATGCCGACGGGGCGCTCGCGGCGATCCGTGCGCTCTCTCATGACGTTTATCTGATCGATCAGAATCTCGGTTCGTGTACAGGCCTTGAACTGATCAGGAATTCGGGTGGGATATCGAATCCGGGCGCGTTTATTCTCCTCACGGGGGAGGATAGTCCCGAGATCGACCTGGACGCCATGAAGGTGGGTGCCACGGATTATCTCGTCAAGGGGGAGATCACTGGTCCTTTTCTCTCCCGTGCCATTCGTTACGCGGTCGAGCGAAAAAAAGTCGAACGACACCTGAAGTACCTTGCCGAGCGCGACGCCCTTACCGGGCTCTCGAATCGGATGGTGTTTCAAATTCGTTTAGACGACGCGATCGTGAACGCGAAGCGGACTGGATCGATGCTGGCCATCTTGCTTCTTGATCTCGATCATTTCAAGGACGTCAACGATACGCTTGGTCATCCAGTCGGGGATAGCCTGATCAAGGAGACGGCGAAGCGCCTGGAGTCGTGCACGCGCGCAACCGACACGGTCGCGCGGCTAGGCGGCGATGAATTCGGTATCATCGCGACCAACATCGCCCACCCCGACGACATCATCATCCTGGCGCAAAAGATTACAGAGAGGTTGGCGGAACCGGTTCTCGTGGATGGCCATCAGGTTTTCACTTCTTCGAGCATTGGGATCACTATTTACCCATTCGATAACGGCGATCCCGACCAAATTCTCAAACACGCGGATCTGGCACTGTATCAAGCAAAGTGCACCAACCGCGGGACATTTGAGTTTTACGATGCCGAACTGAACGAAAAAATGCATGAGCGAAAATCGCTGGAGCTTGAACTGCGCGAGGGTCTGAAACGACAGGAATTCGTCCTCCACTTCCAGCCGAAGGTGAGCGTTGTTTCCGGCGATATCGTCGGCGCCGAGGCTTTGATACGGTGGAATCATCCCCAGCACGGCATGGTCGGGCCGGATTTGTTTATCCCGGTCGCCGAGGCGACGGGCATTATCGTACCGCAGGGCGAGTGGGTATTGCGCGAAGCGTGCCGGCAATGCGTGGCTTGGAGGCGGGAAGGCCTGCCACCGATTCCGGTGGCGGTCAACGTATCCACCGTTCAATTCCGACGCTCGGAACTGGTCGAATTGGTTTCACGAATCATCGAGGAGACCGGCATCGATCCGTCATGTCTCGAACTCGAGATCACCGAGACCATGATCATGGACAAAATCGAGGCAACGACGCAAATCTTGAACCGGCTCCACGATCTTGGTGTCCGGTTGGCGATCGATGATTTCGGAACTGGCCACTCGTCTCTCGCGTACCTTATACCAACCGCCCTAGAGTTTGACTCGCGCAAAGGTTTACACGCTAGGTTTTGTGTGATTCAAGGTTGTTGGCAACAAGGGAGTGTGTTCAATGCCAACGATTCCTTTGCGAAACGACTTTGATGCTGAAAGAGTCCGTGTTCTTGCGGCACGGAATGATGATGGGAACCAGGCGCGCCGGCTTTTGTCGATGGCGGCCATCTACGATGGGATGGATCGAGCGTGCGCGGCGGGTATTGGCGGCATGGATCGGCAGACGTTGCGGGACTGGGTTCACCGGTTCAACGCGGGAGGTCCGGCCGGTCTGATCGACCGCAAGCCGAACGGGGCGTTGCGTCGGTTGACGCCGTCGCAAATGGCGGCGCTTTCGCGGGCTATCGAGGCCGGTCCCGATCCCGAACGGGATGGGGTCGTGCGCTGGCGCTGCATCGATCTCAAGCAACTGATCCGAACGCGCTTCGGCGTGGACTATCACGAGCGGAGCGTCGGCAAGCTGCTGGCCGCGCTCGGGTTCTCGCATATTTCCGCGCGCCCGCGCCACGTCGGCCAGGATGCGCGGGCACAGGAGGAATTTAAAAAAAAGTTTTCCCGAACACTTGGCGAAAATCGTAGCGGCACAGCCACCGGACACGCCCATCGAGGTTTGGTTTCAAGATGAAATGCGCGTCGGCCAGAAGAACAGCCTGGTGCGCCAGTGGGCCCCAAAGGGATCGCGCCCGCGCCAGGTCAAGGACCTACGGACCTCTTCGGCGTATCTCTTCGGCGCCATCTGCCCCGAGCGCGGTGAGGGCGCGGCGCTGGTCATGCCGCGCGCCAATACTGAAGCCATGGACCTGCATCTCGAGGAAATCAGCCGGGCCGTTGCCCCAAACGCCCATGCCGTCGTGCTGCTCGACCAAGCCGCATGGCACACCACTGCCAAACTCGGCATCCCGGAGAACATCTCCCTCGTGCCTTTGCCACCCAAGTCCCCGGAGCTCAATCCCGCCGAAAATGTCTGGCAATACCTCCGCCAGAACTGGCTCTCCAATCGTGTCTTCGACTCCTATGAAGACATCGTCGAGGCCTCTTGCCAAGCCTGGAACAACCTGACCGACCAACCTTGGAAGATCATGTCCATCGACCTCAGAGCGTGGGATCGCACAAGTCAATGTTAAGGGCGGTTGGTATTAGCCGTTTTCCCGTCGACACCCTCAAGAACGATCGATCATTCGTCAACCGAGTCATCGACGATAAGAACGATGCGACCATTGCGAAAACGATCGTCGCCTTAGGAAAGAATCTTGATCTCCGCGTCGTCGCGGAAGGCGTTGAAACCGAAGCGCAGCTAGATTTCCTCAGGCAACAGGGTTGCCAGGAGGCGCAAGGCTATCTCATCAGCAAACCGCGGCCGGCGGATGAGTTCGCCGCGTGGTATCGGGAAAACGCCCATTGCCTGGCGGCCGCGAATCGGGTTGCCGCCTCGGATAATTCGTCCGCACGGTCGTTTCAGAAAAGAGCAGTGTCGTAATCCATCATGCGCGGCATGTCGAGGTCCAGGAGGATCGGATCGGGGATCACGGCGTCGGGGTATGGGCCCTCGCGGCGTAAATACCGCAAGGCCTCGACGCCGTCGCGAACAATGTGAAGAGTCATGTGAGGTTTCGCCCTTTCCATGCTCTCCGTGGTAATAAAAATATCGTCCTCGTTATCCTCGACCAACAACACGTCCACCGGTTTTTCTCGTGCCAATGTTACTGATCCTTGCCTTGGCTCAAGAGGATATCGTGAAGCGGAAAACAGAGCCACGGCCCTGTTCCGGGGCGTCAACCCAAATTCGTCCGCCATG
The DNA here is from genome assembly GCA_965218865.1 of Alphaproteobacteria bacterium. Taxonomy (GTDB): domain Bacteria; phylum Pseudomonadota; class Alphaproteobacteria; order JAAXGF01; family JAAXGF01; genus CBDCME01. The sequence continues at coordinate 37,821 of CBDCME010000076.1, read as the reverse complement.
CCGGCCGACAATTTTTTGGCAGATTGACAAACCGACGCCCGTTCCCGGGACCTCTTGCTGTGAATGCAGGCGTTTGAATATCTGAAAGATCCGATCGGCATTTTTCGCGTCGATCCCGATACCATGGTCACGGACCGAGAAGATACGCGCCTCGCCATCGTCTTTCGACGAAACGTGAATCTTGGCTGGTTCATCCCCGGAGAATTTGATCGCGTTCTCGACCAAGTTTTGAAACACGCTCGTAAGCTGGACCGCATCGGCAAGAACCGTCGGAAGCGAGTCGACCGTAAGCGTCGCCCCCGATTCCATTATTACGGCATGAAGGTTGTTGAGAACGTTTTCGAGGACGGCGTTGCAATCGGTTTCGACGAATTCGCCGCCTTTCCGGTCGACCCGTGAAAAGGCCAACAGGGCGCGAATGAGCGTTTGCATGTTCTGGGCCGCTTTGATCGGTCTCGACGAGACGCCCCAACGATTTCCCGCCGGCGGCTGCACCGCGAATTTGCCCCCTTCCTTCAGAGCCGAACCTCACGTTTCCGTGAACACCCGCGAAGCCGAATCAGCACTGGCTTGCCCTTGGAGCCACCCGCTGGCATGATGAGGAAACAGAAATTACTTTTCAAAAAGTGAGACCATCCATGAAATTTCCATCGCTCCGTGGTGTGACGCTTGGCTTGGTTATCGGCGCGGTTTCCGTCGCTCTCGTGCTCGCCGGCAACGTTGGTATTGCCGATGACGCGTCGGAGTCGCGAATCGACCACGAATTCAACGAAAAAATCCGCCAATACCTCTTGGATAACCCGGATATCGTGGTCGAAGCCTTCAAGATTTACCAGGAACGTGAGCGGGAGTCGCAAACGCAGCGTAAACGGCAAGCCGTCGTCGCGTACCGGTCCGAGCTCGTCGATGATCCCGACTCCCCGGTCGCCGGAAATCCGAATTCCGATCTTACAGTGGTTGAATTTTTCGACTATCGCTGCGGCTACTGTAAAAAGATTCTTGGCACCGTAATGGATTATGCTTCGGCTGATTCAAACGTGCGGGTCATTTTCAAGGAGTTCCCCATCCTGAGCCCGGAATCGGAATTCGCTGCCCGGGCCGCCCTGGCAGCTGTGAAGCAGAACAAGAACGTCTACGTAAATTACCACAACGCTCTCATGTCGTCTCCGGGGGCCCTTACGGAAAACCGGATATTGTCGCTCGGCAGAGGGTTGGGCCTGGATGTGGCACGGCTCCGTACCGACATGAACTCCCCGGAGATCACCGAAATGCTCAGGCGTAACCGCGAACTGGCCGAGCGGCTGGGCATCACCGGCACCCCCAGCATGGTTGTCGGCGACGAGCTGGTCCAAGGTTTCGTGCCTCGCGACGCTTTCGAAAGATTGCTGGAGCAGGCACAAGAATCCGGCTGAACTTCGAGTTCGGCCGCTTCCTCACCGCACAGTGTCTGTTCGAAAATGCGCGTCCGCGCATTTTTTGCGTCTGTCCCCCGCCCCCTCCCGGCCACCCCTATCAGCAACCTCTCGTGGGTGGCCGGGAGGGGGCGGGGGCCGGCGCCGCGAGTTTTCGAACAGACAGTCAGGTTGAACAGGCGCCATCGTCGCACCCCGGATCACTGGCCTTCTCGGCGCTGCCGCGTTCGCTGGCGACAGCCTCGGAAGCATTGACCAGGGCCGCGATTTCGGCACCGACCTGCATGTCGTCTTCGCGGCCAAAGCCGTGCTTGCGCACGTATCCCTCCCGGTCGATCAGGACCAAGCTGGGGGTGCCGCGAAAGCCGTAGGTCCGCATCGTATAAGGAACGCCTTCCGGTTCGCTGGGCTGGTCGACGCCGATCGGGAAGCTTAACCGGTACTCGTGGATAAACGCCTCCAGGGCGATCGGTGTCATGGCCTCGTGATGTTCGAATACCGTATGTAGGCCAATCACGGCGACGTCCGTTTTCGGAAACATGCCGTGGACTTTTTGCGCTTGCGGCAGCCCGTACATGACGCAACCGGGACATAACATCTGGAAGGTGTGCAATACGACGACCTTCCCACGCAGATCGGCGAGTTCGAGCGGCTGCTTGGTGTTGAACCATTGCTGTACCCGCCACTCGGGGGCAAGGGTGTATTTTGACGACATGGCGCGAGTCTCCAGGATTGTCGATGGAACACAGAACGTTTGGCGGCTGGTGCCGCGCCCGTTCTCATCGCCGAGTTTCCGCCCGCGCCAAAACGCGCCCCAGCGGACGGGGTCCACCAGCCCAGGAACGGGACCCGGGATCATTGCGAACAAGAGGCTGCCGGCCCCTTTCCGGGCCGTCGGCTCGTGCAGCACCACCTTTTACGACAATTCGACGCCGACCAGCAAGACACCGGATCGCCCCGGCGCCGAGCCGGGAAATCAGTCCGGTGGGCCGGGGTCAAGGGACAAGTCGATATTGTCCTGGGTGCTGGGTTGTTCGTCGGCCGCGCGGCGGCCGTTAGACCTCTATTCTGTTGCCGAAACCTCCCGAATTTCCTCCGCGGCGCCATTTCGAGGTGCCGCTTCCGTTGTCTTGGAGAAAACCTCGAACGGTCCTTCCTCGATCATCCGGTTGACTTCGTCCTGTGTGATGCCGGAATCTTGCGGGCCCTGGAGCAAATGAGCGTCGGGCCGATGGTTTTCGATGTTTTCGTTCGTGTCATCGGCGTCAACGACATTCCAAAGCTTGATCATCGCGGTGACACGCTGCTCTAGATAGCGCAACACATTCACCACCTTGGTCGTCCGTTGCCCGGTGATGTCCTGAAAGGAGCAAGCCATGAAGATATTGGTGGCGTGATTCTCGAGTGTGTCGCACACATCCGTGTCGGTGCCCGAGGTGCGTAACTTTCCGGCGATTTCCTGGAGATTTTCCGCGGCGCCAAGGATATCGTTGGTGGCCCGCTCGGTCGCGGTCACGATGGCGTCGAGTTCCTCGGTCGCCGCCATGATGCGGTTGTCACCATCGTCGGCCGGTTTGATCGCGGCAATTTCATTCCGAGCCCGGGCTATCGAGGAACTCATCTCCTGGAGTTCGTGACGCAAGAATTTTACGTGCGTCGAGGACCTATTTCCGGACATGGTCTCACGGATCCCCTTGATCGCGCGTAAGACTTCGTCGGAGCTGACGACACGTTGGCGCCGAGCGTGTTCGGCAAGGAACGTCCGTCCCTGCTCGGTCTGCCGTACGGCCTTCTCGAGCACCGCGTACTTTTCCTCCGTAAGTTCTTGTGCATTGATCATAATGATTTCCTCGTGGTTTGATCGACCGGTCGGGCCGTATCGTGTTTTCCGTGGGCGGTATCTTCCCGAGAAAAGCGCCGAGTCATCGGGAAGACCTTTAAATATGGGGGGAATTTCAGTGTTTCCGATACCGCTCCTGCCGGTTTGGTCAAATCGTCGACCCAAGCCGTTTACTTTTTCTTACTGTCTGTTCGAAAACTCGCGGCGCCGGCCCCCGCCCGCTCCCGGCCACCCATATCAGCAACCTCTCGTGGGTGGCCGGGAGGGGGCCGGATCAGACGCAAAAAATGCGCGGACACGCATTTTCAAACAGACACTTACCGGGCACGCAATTCGAGATGGCGGGGGTGAAGGGGTGCGGAGCGGGATTCACGGTCAGGACGAGAAACTGGTGAAACCAGGGCGTTCGGCGCCCGGCCCCGGGAAACATTCGTCAGCTCGGTCTCAAGGATTCGATTCGAGGCGGTAAATTGTGTCGCCGCCCCCGCGTGGCCGACCCCTGCCGTCACGATTGCTGGTCAGAAAATACAACATACCGCCGGGCCCGGCGACGACGTCGCGGATACGACCGAAGCGCCCTTCGTGAGGGTTATCCGAGAACCAGCGTTCGATTCGCTCGACCCGGAAACCGTCGCCCGCCCTGGCCAAGCCCACCCGCACCAGGGCCTCGCTTTTCAGAGTCGCGACGTAGAGATCGCCATCGTGGAAGGCGATTCCGCCCGGTGGGGTCGTTTTATGCTTCCAAACCACCAGGGGATCGGCGTAGGGCGCCCGTCCGGGCGCCCCGACGGCGTGGGGCCAGCCGTAGTCGCCGCCCCGCCGTATGATATTGATTTCATCGTGCGCGAAAAGGCCGAATTCGCTGGACGGACCGTGCTCGGAGGCGAACAGATCACCGGTTTCGGGGTGCCAGGCAAGACCCTGGGGATTGCGGTGACCGAAGGAATATACCGGCAGTCCCGGAAACGGATTGTCGGTGGGAATTTCTCCTTCCGCGGTCAGACGCAAAATCTTTCCGCCCAGGGAATCGAGGTCGGGAGCAAACTCGGAGTGAAATGTTTCCCCGGTCGCGACGTAGAGCATTCCGTCCGGCCCGAAGGCGATGCGCCCGCCGTTGTGGTTGAGCCCCCCCGGGATGCCATCGATGATCACGCCCGCGAACTCCCCATGGTCACCGAGATCCCGAAAGCGGACGACCTGGTTCTTCGGCCCCTCGGAGCTCTGATACGTGTGCATGGCATAGACAAAGGGCGGGTTCGGAAAGTCCGGGTGGAGGGCAAGACCCATGAGACCGCCTTCGCCGCCGACAACGGCCTTGATCACGATATCGAAGATTCCGGCCAGACCTTCGCTAACCTTTACGGTGGCGTAATTCTTGGCTGAGAGAACCCCGTCCCGGATCAAGCGGATGCGACCCGGACGTTCACTGACGAGTGCCCGGCCATCCGGCAAAAATACGAGCGACCACGGTACCTCGAGGCCCTGGACCCAGGCCACCGCGCGCACGCCCTCCGGTTCGGGGACGTAGATATCCTCGAGACCTTGGGGTTCGTCCGGCCCCACGACCGGCTGCGCGACCACCGCTCCCCAAAAACCCACCGCCACGGCGAAACCGATAAGACGCGCGGTCATAACCGGTCGCAGACCGGTACACATGCGGGACCAACAATCCGGATTATTTGGCCATTTTCGCCTTGACGTCGTCGAGAACCATCAACGCCCTGCCCATCATGGCGCCGTTCCCCTCTTCATGCCCCCGGCTGTGCAGGGCCTCGGCCTCCCGGAGACGCGCCCGTATGTTCAACTTTTGGTCTTCGGGCATCTCAGCTTGGGCCAAAGTTTGCAAGGCCTGCGGAAACTCGGCGCTGCCCCGGCAGGCCAAGGCAGGCAGGCTCACGGCGACCAAGAACACGGTGAGAACAAAGATTTTGATCATGATCCGCACTCCCTACCAATTACCAAACGTTACGGCCGATGATATCAGAGTTACCGCAATGAGAGATCGGGAATCCCCCCCCAACGGGATTTCGCGCGAGATCAGGGTCATCGTGTCCGAGCGGCGACCGGCGTCGGCGAGCTAATCCGGATCGATTCGCCCCGCCGACGCGCTTGGCCGGAACCTAATCGGGCTGGCAAAAACTGATCGTTAATCCCTCGGGCAACTTGGTGTATTGATCGCCGCAACCCTGGTCAAGTTGCTCCTGGACAAGGTTTTTGGCCCCGCGAAGATCCGCCGCACTCAAGTCCGCGTCGACAAAACGCGTGTCCTGAAGATTGGTTTTCGAAAGGTCGGCTTCGATCAACAGGGCGGCCCCCAAATCGGCGTCCCGAAAATCGGTGCGATTGAAATCGACGCCGCCGAGATCGGCCCGACGCATGATAATCCCGGACAGATCGGCATCGCGCAACTTGATCTTGCCCAGTTCCGCATGGGCAAGATTTCGCCGCCCGATCACCGTGACAATCGCCTGCACGATATCTCGTACCCCGCGAGATTTGCCGCCGTTATCGTTCGGTGAGATCTTGCGCACGTAGTCGGTCAATTTTTCGACAACCAGCCAATGATATTCCTGATCACCAATGGCAATGCGTTCAAGCACGAAAATACTGCTCAACACAACGATCGCGTTACTGTTCCCCAAGCCTTCCATCGCCTGCTCGTAACGTTGACGCAGGGCTTCGGCATCGCCGCTCTCGCCGTCCCCCTCATGTCCAGAAAGATCTTCAGCGCCAAAGATTTCAGAGGTCAGCAAGGAAGGATCGACCATCCTCGCCGATTTTTCCGGAGGAGCCGGCTCGGGTTGGAAAAAAATCGTGAAAACCAGAATGCCCGCGGCAAAGACCGCTATGCCACCGATGAGAACGGGAATTGTACGGATGTAATTGGTTGCGATTTGAGCCTGTTCACCCTCATGCTGAACATCCGCCAAGTACCGGTCCCCCCGGGCCCGCCAGTACGTCCACCAAAGCCAAATCAAGGTCAGTCCGACAGTGACGAAAAGCAACATCACCATGAATGCGGCAACCAATGAATCGATCATTTTCGCGGTCCCTCTGCGACCTTAATTCGAACCGTACGCGAGAAAACGACGTAGCCATTATTCCTCGACCAGGGACCGCGCGCGAAGCGCCGTTCCGACCGCGTTGAAATGCCGCCGCCTGAAATCTTCCCACTGCGCCTTTGCTTTTTACAAGACTGTCGTTGTAACCTTCAAGCCTTACTAAAATCCTTCCGCATCGCCGATATAGAGACTGAATGTTGACTGTGTCATCACCAAGAAGCACCATCGCCGGCCGGAACCGAAGCGAAGCCCACGTGCCGTCGGGTCCCGCCATGGTTCCCTTCCTAGTGCATTGACCCAAACGGAGGCGACAGCCGAAGTTTGGAAAGTTGATGCATCGACAAAGGCCTGGTGCACGGGGGCGTGAACGAAGTGAATGCGCCGGTGCACTAGGGCCGTGGCGCCCGTGAGGTTTTGCCGTTTGGTGTTGACATACATTGAATCCGCGCGATGCCGTTGCCTCGCCCGGCGACGGGTCGGTCGCTGGGATTCGGGCCCCATGGCCGCGGTCTTCATCGTCGGCCTCGTATTGAGCGCCTGTGAAACCCCGAGCAACGAGCCGAAGAGCGAGTCCGAGGCGATCGGCTCATTTCTCCGCAACGCCGCGGATATTTCGACGAGTTCGTACAACTATTCCGCCGCCGCGGCCTACTACCAGAGCCTCTACGACCGCGATCCCGACGACGTGACGGCGATCGTGGGCCTCGGGCGAAATCTCCGCTACACCGGCCAATCGCGACAGGCGATCGATCTGTTGTCGAAATCCACACTCGCGCATCCAGCCGAGGTCCAGATATTGGCCGAGCTGGGTAAAGCTTGGTTGGCGGCGGGGCAAGCCGAAAAGGCGATCGTGCCCCTTATACCAACCGCCCTTAACATTGACTTGTGCGAGCCCACGCTCTGAGGCCGATGGACATGATCTTCCAAGGTTGGTCGGTCAGGTTGTTCCAGGCTTGGCAAGAGGCCTCGACGATGGCTTCATAGGAGTCGAAGACACGATTGGAGAGCCAGTTCTGGCGGAGGTATTGCCAGACATTTTCGGCGGGATTGAGCTCCGGGGACTTGGGTGGCAAAGGCACGAGGGAGATGTTCTCCGGGATGCCGAGTTTGGCAGTGGTGTGCCATGCGGCTTGGTCGAGCAGCACGACGGCATGGGCGTTTGGGGCAACGGCCCGGCTGATTTCCTCGAGATGCAGGTCCATGGCTTCAGTATTGGCGCGCGGCATGACCAGCGCCGCGCCCTCACCGCGCTCGGGGCAGATGGCGCCGAAGAGATACGCCGAAGAGGTCCGTAGGTCCTTGACCTGGCGCGGGCGCGATCCCTTTGGGGCCCACTGGCGCACCAGGCTGTTCTTCTGGCCGACGCGCATTTCATCTTGAAACCAAACCTCGATGGGCGTGTCCGGTGGCTGTGCCGCTACGATTTTCGCCAAGTGTTCGGGAAAACTTTTTTTTAAATTCCTCCTGTGCCCGCGCATCCTGGCCGACGTGGCGCGGGCGCGCGGAAATATGCGAGAACCCGAGCGCGGCCAGCAGCTTGCCGACGCTCCGCTCGTGATAGTCCACGCCGAAGCGCGTTCGGATCAGTTGCTTGAGATCGATGCAGCGCCAGCGCACGACCCCATCCCGTTCGGGATCGGGACCGGCCTCGATAGCCCGCGAAAGCGCCGCCATTTGCGACGGCGTCAACCGACGCAACGCCCCGTTCGGCTTGCGGTCGATCAGACCGGCCGGACCTCCCGCGTTGAACCGGTGAACCCAGTCCCGCAACGTCTGCCGATCCATGCCGCCAATACCCGCCGCGCACGCTCGATCCATCCCATCGTAGATGGCCGCCATCGACAAAAGCCGTCGCGCCTGGTTCCCATCATCGCTCCGTGCCGCAAGAACACGGACTCTTTCAGCATCAAAGTCGTTTCGCAAAGGAATCGTTGGCATTGAACACACTCCCTTGTTGCCAACAACCTTGAATCACACAAAACCTAGCGTGTAAACCTTTGCGCGAGTCAAACTCTGGGGCGGTTGGTATTACTCAGGCGCTGGAGATGGAACCCAAGGATTGGGAGATCCATTCCGCCCTGGGCATCGCCCACGATTTCCTCGGCGATCCCGGGAAGGCGCAAGAGCGGTACGACACGGCCCTATCGCTTTCGCCCCAAAACCCGTCGGTACTCAACAACGTCGCCCTATCACGGGCGTTGGCGGGGGATCTCGCGGGCGGCATCGCCATACTCGAACAACAGGCGACGCGCGCCACGTCGAGTCCGCAAATCCGCCAGAACCTCGCTCTTCTTTACGCCCTGAAGGGGGATCTCAAGAACGTCGAACGCCTGACCCGGCATGATCTGCCGGAAGAGTTGGTGCAGAATAATCTCGCCTATCTTCGCAACCTGGACCCGAAAAACATCGACCTGACCGACCAGATAACCTCCATCCCGCTGCGGTCGCCGCCGCCCCCGGAGGCCAGAACCGTACCCGATCACCCCGCCGCCGGCGCCAATCGGGCGGAACCCGATAAGGCTCCTCCCGCCGTGAAGGACACCGCCGAACCCGCCGCGATCCCCGCCCCCTCGGTCAAGCCGGAGATAACGGAGGACACCGCCAAATCCGACCCGATCCCCTCCGCCGAGCCGATCGAGTCAGAGGAAAATTTCGTGATCCAAATCGCGGCCTACCGCAGCGCCGAAAACGCCCAAGAGCACTGGCAACGGCTAAAGGATGCCCACGCGGATCTCCTTGGTGAACTCGAGGAAATCGTGGAACGAACCGACCGGGGATCGGAAGGCGGCGTCTACTATCGCCTTCGCGCCGGACCTCTTGCGAGCGAGAAATCGGCCAAGGATCTGTGCCGGGAACTCAGCGCGCGCGACATCGATTGCCTGGTCGTGAGACCAGGCCGATAACCTCCCCGGCGCACAAAAAACGCCCCGCGCGGTGCGGGGCGAGTTCGGAAAGGAGCCATCCTCGGAGGAGGAGGTGAATCCCTGATAGCCGCACATATTGAGTCGCCCGTGAAGAACGCGTAAGCGGCTGATGTTGGTAGTTCTTTCGGTTTGGCGAAGTAATCGGATTTGCAAGAAAACGGGTTTTGGGCCTGAAAAGCTTGCGATTTGAAATAATTGATTTTGGGGATTCCCTTCCGTTGCGGAACGTGATTCTCTGCTCCCGTCGATTGGGATTGGAGAACTGTGATGAAGCCATCGCGCAAGGTGTCATCGGGAATAGAGGACCTGTTCCGCTCGCGGTTCGAAAACATCATCAACCTGCGCCACGAGTTGGTGGTGTTGGGGGGCCGGATCGCGTGGACTTTCTTCGACGAGACCTATGAAGCCTTGTATTCGGAGGAGGGTCGGCCGGGGGTCCCGACGCGGTTGATGGTTGGGCTGCACATCCTCAAGCATATGTTCGATCTCTCGGATGAGGAGGTCTGCGAGCGCTGGGTCTACGACCCATACTTCCAGTGCTTCTGCGGCGAAGAGTACTTTCAGCATGAGCTGCCCATGGAGCGCTCGTCGATGACCCGGTGGCGGGACCGGATCGGGCCGGAAGGTTTGGAGAAGGTATTCCAGGAGAGCCTGGCCGTGGCCCACCGGGTGGGGGCGCTGCGGGAGAAGGACCTCGAGCGGGTGACGGTGGACACCACCGTACAAGAGAAGGCGATTGCCTTTCCGACCGCCGCCAAACTGATGCAACGAGCCCGCGAGCGGCTGGTGCGACTGGCACGGGAGCACGGCATTGCCCTGCGTCAGTCCTATACCCGCCTGGGCAAGAGGGCGTTGATCATGCAAGGCCGCTACCGCCATGCCAAACAGCACAAGCGGGCCAACAAGGCCCTGCGCAAGCTCAAGACCTATCTCGGGCGCACCGTCCGCGACATCCGCCGCAAGACGGCCCAGGAGGAGAGCCTACGGGATACCTTCCGCCGCCCCTTGTGGCTGGCCGAGCGGGTGTCGACCCAGAAGCGGCGCGACCCCTTGCCCAAGGTCTATTCGCTCCACGCGCCCGAGGTCGAATGCATCGGCAAAGGGAAGGCGCACAAGCCGTACGAGTTCGGCTGCAAGGTCTCCGTGGCGGCGACCAATTCCCGCCCCCCCGGCGGCCAGTTCGTCGCCCACGTCAAGGCCTTCCACGGCAATCCCTATGATGGCCACACCTTGAGGCAGGTGATCGAAGAGATGGAACGCTGGACGGGGATATCGGCCGAGCGCATCTATGTCGACAAGGGATACCAGGGCCACGATTACCCCAACAAACACCGCGTCTTTAGATCAGGCCAGAAACACGGCATCACGCCGACGATCAAGAAGGAGCTCAGGCGGCGCTCCGCCGTCGAGGTCGTGATCGGACATCTCAAGAGCGATGGCAGGCTGGGGCGCAACTTCCTCAAAGGCCGCGACGGCGACAAGATCAACGCCATCCTCGCCGGCGCCGGCTACAACTACCGCCTTGTCCTCAAATGGCTGAGGCGTTTGTTTGTCCAAATCCTGGCCGCGCTCCTCAGCGACATCTCGCACCCCACCGCAAACCCAATCGCCGCTTCAGCTTGAAATCAGGGTTCTTCACGGACGACTGGTTACGACATTGTGGCTAAGAACGGCTCTGTCCCCGACCGGCTCCGCCACCACCCCAAGGTGCCACTGATCAGCCGCACGGCCGGAGTAGCGACATCGATCCGCTGAATTGTTTCCCGAGGTCGTTACCGAAACGAAGGCCGAGGAAAAGGTGGCGGCTCCGACGAGAAAGGCCGTCGCACCCTAAACCTCGGTCGCGACCCCAAGTAACGGCCTATGGAACACGGCGGGTTTCCAAACCTACGCGGCGCGCCGATAATCGTCACTCCAGGAAGAACTCCTTGCGTTCCTCGGTCGTCAATTCCCGGCCCACACGAGCACGCGCAACTTTGATTAACTCTCGCAGAGAGTAGACCGGGTAAATCCGCGCCGTATTAGCATTCGACGCCGTCACGATGCGTGTCCCGTCCGGGCTGAAGGCGGCGTGAAATACCGATCTTTCATGGCCTTCCAGGACGGCAACCGTCTCTCTCGTGACCGCATCCCAGAGACGCGTCGTGTCGTCCCCTGACGCCGTCACGATGCGCCTGTCGTCCGGACTGAAATCGGCGTGAATTACCGCGCTTTTATGGCCTTCAAGGACGGCAATATCTCGACGCTCGTAATGAGCGTTAAGCGCGTAGTTGAGCGAAACTTCCGCCGCGGCCACGTATGGTCGCTCGGTGTTCCTAAGATCATCGGGCAGTGCTTTAAGAGCCAAAAGCATGCCCAGAGACGAAGTTCGCGTATCCGCTACTTCACGTGATACCTTGGCTAAGAAATTGGACTGGGATCGTTTTGCCTCGGCCAAGTTTTTGGTTGCCTCAATACTTTTCTCATAAGCCACGAAACCAACCACACCAGAAGCGATCGCCAACACCAACATCACGCCTGCGGCTCCCATGGCCAATCGAAACCGTTTTCGCTGCGCCGCCAGCTTAGCCTTTTGCCTCTCTCGTTCCGCCGCAACCGATGCCTCGATGTAAGTTATGAGGTCGGGCACGAGCTCCTCGCGGTGCTGCGATAGCAACTCCTCCGCTTCCACCAACGGCCGGCCCGGTGGCAAAACGAAATCCGCGTGTCGGTTCTCCTGTTCCCAACGGGCCGCCGAGGCCTCCGCGCGCGCCCTTATACCAACCGCCCCAGAGTTTGACTCGCGCAAAGGTTTACACGCTAGGTTTTGTGTGATTCAAGGTTGTTGGCAACAAGGGAGTGTGTTCAATGCCAACGATTCCTTTGCGAAACGACTTTGATGCTGAAAGAGTCCGTGTTCTTGCGGCACGGAGCGATGATGGGAACCAGGCGCGACGGCTTTTGTCGATGGCGGCCATCTACGATGGGATGGATCGAGCGTGCGCGGCGGGTATTGGCGGCATGGATCGGCAGACGTTGCGGGACTGGGTTCACCGGTTCAACGCGGGAGGTCCGGCCGGTCTGATCGACCGCAAGCCGAACGGGGCGTTGCGTCGGTTGACGCCGTCGCAAATGGCGGCGCTTTCGCGGGCTATCGAGGCCGGTCCCGATCCCGAACGGGATGGGGTCGTGCGCTGGCGCTGCATCGATCTCAAGCAACTGATCCGAACGCGCTTCGGGCGTGGACTATCACGAGCGGAGCGTCGGCAAGCTGCTGGCCGCGCTCGGGTTCTCGCATATTTCCGCGCGCCCGCGCCACGTCGGCCAGGATGCGCGGGCACAGGAGGAATTTAAAAAAAAGTTTTCCCGAACACTTGGCGAAAATCGTAGCGGCACAGCCACCGGACACGCCCATCGAGGTTTGGTTTCAAGATGAAATGCGCGTCGGCCAGAAGAACAGCCTGGTGCGCCAGTGGGCCCCAAAGGGATCGCGCCCGCGCCCGCGCCCGGTCAAGGACCTACGGACCTCTTCGGCGTATCTCTTCGGCGCCATCTGCCCCGAGCGCGGTGAGGGCGCGGCGCTGGTCATGCCGCGCGCCAATACTGAAGCCATGGACCTGCATCTCGAGGAAATCAGCCGGGCCGTTGCCCCAAACGCCCATGCCGTCGTGCTGCTCGACCAAGCCGCATGGCACACCACTGCCAAACTCGGCATCCCGGAGAACATCTCCCTCGTGCCTTTGCCACCCAAGTCCCCGGAGCTCAATCCCGCCGAAAATGTCTGGCAATACCTCCGCCAGAACTGGCTCTCCAATCGTGTCTTCGACTCCTATGAAGCCATCGTCGAGGCCTCTTGCCAAGCCTGGAACAACCTGACCGACCAACCTTGGAAGATCATGTCCATCGGCCTCAGAGCGTGGGCTCACACAAGTCAATGTTAAGGGCGGTTGGTATTAGCTGCAGATCCCGACGGTCCGCCGTGATCTGCTGTTCGGCCCGGGGCCAGTGGGTCAGCAACGCCTCGTGCGCCACCCGCACTCGGGCTCCGGTTTCTCCCGCGGCATCGTCCGAGCCAGCCACAAGAAGACGCGCGTCCGGATGGAGAAACGCTTCGACGAGTGTTCTGGCCGGGGTTCCTTCCGCGAAGGTGGTCATCGGTACCATCCGCGCCGTCGCCCGCGCGTCCTCTCCCTGGCCCACCGTCACCAAGGACCGCAATACACTCGGCAAGGCCGCCTGGACGTCTTCCGGCTGGGACTGAAAACATTCCTCGGCCCGCCGTCCCAAGGCGCCTTCCATGCCCCCAAGCCGTTCATAGGCCTCGTAGGTCAGAAGCCCCTTATCGCTTCGCTGCTTCCACAGCTCATCCAGGGTGAACTCCAGCAATGGCAGGGCCTGCGGGTCTTTCGACGCCGTCTGACGCAATTCCTCGTCCAGCGCGATCGCCGTCTTCTCGTTGACCTCGAACCGTATCCCCGCTTCCCGCGCCGGCTGGCGGATGATCTGGCCAATCTCCGCATCGGTCGGTGGGGTCAGCAAATACCGGCCTTCTCCCTCCGATAACGCGACCAGAGAGGGAAGACCCGCCAGCCGGTCGAAGAAATCACTGCGCATCGTCGCGATCACCCACGCCAGTCCGCTTTGAGCCAAGCCTGCCAAGGCGGAAACGAAGGTTTCCCGCTCCTCTTGTGACAACCGTTCCAGCGTGAACAGCTCCTCCAGCTGATCCACCACGACCACCACGCGCGCTTCGGCGTGCTCGGTCAGCTCTGCTTTCTTGCCCGCCACCGAAAGGGCTTGGCGGATGGCTTGGCCAGCTTCCTCCGGTGCCTTTGCGAGGAGCGAGACCAGTCGGCTTCGCTCATAGAGCAGGGGGTCTTCCTTGAGCTCGGGAAGCGCCGTCGGCGCCAACAGGGACCCGGCGAGCGCGGCCACGGGATTCCCGTCGGCGTCGCTGGGACGCATGATCGCGGTGCGCACCAGGGCGATCCGCGCCACCATCCCCGGCAACGACAGGTCCGGCAGCAGGCCGGCTTTCACCAGTGAGGATTTGCCGCTGCCGCTGGCGCCGAACACCAAGACGAAGGCATTCCCCTTGGCCGCTTGCCGCACCAGCAACTCGCGCAGCGCGTTGCGCGCCCGGGTGCGCCCGAAGAACACCGGGGCGTGTTCCATCTCGAACGATTCCAGGCCCCGGTACGGCGATCCCTGGTGCCAGCGGATGCCCGTACGGACAATCTCTTCGTCCGAAAGGTCCAGGCGTTGCCGCAACAAGCCCCGCAGATGCTCCTCCAGCATCTCCTCGAACTGCTCCGGACCTGAAAACACGTGCGAGGCCGCCTTGAACGTCCCCGCGGCCTCGTCCACGAACCAGTGCTTCATGAACGCTTCGACCAGACGCTTCTGTGCCCGTTGCCGCTCCAACGCGTCATCATCCTCCAGCGACGCCATAACCGGTGCTTGCTTGCGGTACAGCATGAGGTCCGGGAGGCGGCGCTCCAGGTACGACTTCACCGCGTCCTCGAACTCCCACTCGGTGCCGGTGACCTGTTTGCCTGTGATCGGCCCCTTGAATTCCTTCTCGGGCAACAGCGAGCCCAGGCGCGACCACAGAATCACCACCACGATGTCGGTTTCGCGCGGCGGCGTGATCATGGTCTGGAAGTGTTCGGTGGCGATCAGCGGCTCGCGTTCCCAGAGCACCGGCTCGACGCGGAAGTGGTACCCGAACTCCCGGTCGAGACGCTCGACGACCCGCCGCGCGATCAGACGTTCCGGACGAACGTCCCCCGGCGATGAAATGAATACCCGGATCCGCCTAGGCTCGGTCACGGGTCTTCCCCCTTTTGCCTCTGTCTTGGTTTCCCTTACGGTCTGTTCGAAAACTCGCGGCACCGGTCAGACAAGTGGTGATGGTTCCGGCGACGATGGATTTGAACCCGAGCGCGACGATCTCGTTTCGGCGCTCCGGCGCCATCGTTCCCAGGCCGCCGATCATGATCCCCAGACTCCCGAGATTGGCGAAACCGCAAAGGGCGTAGGTCATGATGATGCGGCCGCGGTCACCGAGCGCGTCCCGGGGTAGCACCGCGAGATCGGTGTAAGCGATGAATTCGTTGAGGACGACCTTGGTCCCGAGAAGGGCTCCGGCGGCCGAAGCCTGCGGCCAGGGGATGCCCATGAGCCAGGCCAAGGGGGACAGAATCCACCCCAACACCCGTCGCAGGCTGAGCGGCGCTCCGGCTATTTCGGGAAGCAGCGAAAGAATCTGATTCGCAAGCTGAACCAAGGCCACCAGAACAACGAGCATGGCGACGACATTGATCAACAGGGCGACACCGTCGAGGGTGCCGCGGGTGACCGCGTCCATCGTGCTCCGGGGCCTTCGCGAGGGGTCCAAGACCCCGGGAGTCGGCGCTGCCGAATCGGGGACCATGAGTCGGGCGATCATGATGGCGGCGGGGACGTTGATCAGCGAAGCCGTGAGCAGATGGCCGATCGGATTGGGCACGATCCCGTCGAGCACCGTCGCGTAAAGCAACATCATGGTGCCGGCGATGGTCGCCATCCCGCAGGTCATCACCATGAAGAGATCGCTCCGGGACAATTCCTTCAAATAGGGTCGGATGAGGAGCGGCGCCTCGACCATGCCGACGAAAACATTGGCCGCCGCGCCCAAGCCGACGGCGCCGCCGATCGACAGAACCTTCCTCAGGCACCACGACAGGCCCCCGACCAAACCCGGCAGCACCCGCCAGTAATAAAGCAACGCCGACAAAGCGCTCATGACCAGGATCAGCGGCAGGACCCGAAACGCCAGCACGAAGCTCGCGCCCGGCAGGGTCTCCTCGAAAGGCAATGGACCGCCCCCGAGAAATCCGAATACGAACCCGGTCCCCGCCCTGGTCGCCTCCTGCAACCCGGCGACAACCCTATTGAGCCAGAGAAACAGCTGCTGAACCGCAGGCACTTTGAGCAACGCGACGGCGAGGGCGAACTGGAACCCGAGACCGGACGCCGCCACCTTGAAGAGACGCCGGTTGCCCGTTCCGTCAACAAACAAGCCGATCCGACGAGAATCACCACGCCAAGGATGTTTTGTGCCAGCATCGAGGGGACTGGATATCCGTTGGTTTCGCGCCGCGAGCAAACAGTCACGCCCGCCGGCGCGACCCTTGTAGACGCGTGCCCCGTGATCCGCAACGTCCGCCCTCGAGGGCGGCCGCGACCCGCCGGGAACCGGCTCGTCCCATCAGGCCCCTTTCGATCGCGCCGCCGTTGGCCCGAAGGTGTCGAGATCTCCCGAGTTCTTCCACCTCTTTTCCACCAACCATTTGACGAACAAGAAACTTATTCCCTAAACTGGAGGCGTTTTTGAGTTGGGTCCGGCGCCGCCCTGTCGGAATAGTTTACAGTTTCGTCACCGCGATTTGGCCGACGAGCCGTAAACGACTGAAAGACAAACGGTAATCAATTTAGGCGCGGATCGTGCCACCGCTTCCGTCGATGACAGGGTGCCAATTTATTTGGGGGATCGAAGAGAAGAGCATGGTCGGGTATCCACCGGGCACGTCGTGGTTGTAACCTCAATCCGCACCGGCGAGGCCGGCACGTCTGTATGGATTAAACTTTATTAGGGACTCTGTTCGATGACAAAAACAGGTAGAAGAGATAGAGTTCGGCGTGCCAATAAAAGGAAAGTTATTCTATCGTTTTTGGGTGTCGTATTGGGGATTTTGCTTGCCGTTGGTATGATCGTTTTTTACGCTTCTATTCGAATTGGGGGCTTGAACATATCTAAATTGAACGTGTTTTAACGCCTGGCCGTTTTGTCCGATTACTTCGCGGACGCCATCGCCATGGTCGCCGGGGATCCAACCGGGATAGGGTGTCGACCCTGCGTCGTGTGCGGGAAAACGTTCCGCGAGGATCGCGAATGCGCGTCTCGATGTCATGCCCATTTACAACGGCGCCGATATCAATCACCGTGGGTACTGGTCAGGTGATGGTACCTGAAAATGCTGTAATCGTTGGATTCGCAGTTGGGTGTTCGCACGGTCTCGGTTGGGTGAGGGCGTTGCGCCCCTCCACGACGCCGTGCCAAAAAAAACATGGACGAAACAGGATACCTGATCGACGTTATCGTCATTCTTTGCGCCGCGGTCGTGTTGGTACCGCTTTTTCAAAGAGTCAAACTCGGTCCCGTTTTGGGGTACCTGGCCGCTGGGGTCGTAATTGGGCCCTTCGGGCTGGAACTCATCGCCGACGGCGAGGTCATTCGCGCGTTCGCTAATCTCGGGGTCGTGTTTCTGCTTTTTTCCGTCGGTCTCGAATTACCCATTGACCGGCTCAAGGTCTTGGGAGGCCCCATAATTGGCCTTGGCATGGCGCAGATCGTCGTCACCGGCCTCGCTATTACCGGCGCTTTCTGGTTCGTCACCGGCAATCTCGGCACCGCGGTCATCGCCGGCGGCGCGCTCGCCCTATCGTCGACCGCGATCGTTCTCCGGCTGCTTTCGGATCGCCGCGAGATCACCAACCGTTTCGGCCGCTCCGTGGTCGCGGTGCTCTTGATCCAAGACCTCGCCTTCGGCCCCATGCTGGTGCTGGTCACGGCGCTTGGTCAAGATGCGGCGTCGTCCGCGGGCATGATCGGGTTCGCGTTCGTCAAGGCCATCCTCGCCCTGGTTACCATATTCATCTTCGGCCGTCTGATTCTCAGGCCGCTGTTCCGACCGGTCGCCTCGCGCGGCAACACCGAGATCGTCTCGGCCCTGACAATCCTCACGGTGTTATGTACCGGGCTGCTGGCCCAATGGGCCGGTCTGTCGATGCCCTTTGGTGCCTTTCTCGCCGGCATGCTATTGGCGGAAACCACGTACCGCCATCAGGTCGCGGCCGACATCCTGCCGTTCCGCAGCCTTCTATTGGGATTGTTCTTCATGACCGTCGGCATGTCGATCAACCTGCCTTTCGCGATCGAATTCTTTTATGTCGTCATTGCCGTCGCCGTTTGCCTGATATTTGGAAAGGCAATTCTCATGGCCGTCCTTTGTCGCCTCACCGGATATTCGACCGGTCAGTCGGTCCGCTTCGGGGCCTTGTTGTCCCAAGGCGGCGAGTTCGGTTTTGTATTGCTAAGCGCTGGGATTCTGCAAGGAATCGTCCCCGAGTCACAAGGACAGCTGCTGATCGCCGGGATCGTCATGACGATGATCGCCACCCCTATCCTGGCCCACTTGGGTCGGCGGATCGGGCGCCGCATCGACGGCCGCAGCACCCCCACCGCCGAGGACGTCGCGAAGGACCATTTCGAGGTCACGGGTCACGTTATCATCGCCGGCTTCGGCCGGGTTGGCGCCGAAGTCGCGAATTACCTCCATTCGCAAGAAGTTCCGTTCGTCGCCGTCGATTTCGATCCGGCGCGGGTGGCGGAGGCGCGGGGCCGCGATCAGCCGGTTTTCTATGGCGATGCGACCCGCCCCGATATTCTCGACGCGGTTGGCGTGGAAACGGCGAGGGCCGTCATCATCGCCTTGGACGAACCGCACGATTCGGTCCAGTTGGCGACCCTGCTCCGCTATATATTCCCGAGACTCAAGATTCTCGCCCGGGCCCGCGACCACGCGCACGTCAAGGAATTGGAAGACGCTGGCGCCGATCTCGTGATCCCGGAATTCGTTGACATGGGACGCCGTCTCGCCGCCAACCTCGGGGAACGCGACGACCTCGCGAAGAACCTTCGCTAACCGCGACTCACCCGCCCCGGTTTCGCGGCCACGCCACCCACATCAATCGAGCCGAACCTGACGGATTGGTGAAATCCGGAATTGGTATTCGAAAATGCGCGGCCGCGCATTTTTTGCGTCTGTCCCTCTCCCCCTCCCGGCCACCCACGAGAGTATGTGGGTGGCCGGGAGGGGGAGAGGGCCGGCGCCACGAGTTTTCGAACAGACTGTTAGGTGTAAATGACGGAGGATGTGTCGCTAGGCTTTTCAACGGTGCGCCAGCGAGGACGAATCCGGGATGGCGAGCGGCCGAAAATCCGCCCGGCCAACGCGATGACGCGGCCGACAAACAGGCTACTGTATTGGCGTCCACGCGCGCGCCATGTCCCGGGCCCTGTCGATCTCTTCCTCGGTCAAAAAATCGTCCAAAAAACGGAGAGATTCCCGGGAGATATCCCGCAGGTTCCCGGGGGGCAGTTTCGTGGCCGCGATATAAAACCATTTGAAGGCTTCAATGTTGTCCTGAGGGACCCCTTCTCCCTCGTGGTAGATCGTACCGAGAATGGTCAATGCCTTGACGATTCCGTTATCCGCCGCCTTGTGAAACCACTCGGCGGCCTGGGTGTAATCCTGGGAAACACCTTCTCCCCGCCCATACATTATCCCGAGTTTAAATTGTGCGCTGGCATAGCCCTGGTCCGCCGCCCGCCGAAACCAATCCATGGCTTTATCCAAGTCCTTTTTCGATCCTTGTCCCTGGTGATACATGATGGCGAGATTGTATTGAGCCGACGGGTTTCCCCTTTTCGCCAGGGTTTTGAATTCCTCAAACGCCGACTCATAATCACCATTCCTATACGCTTCGAGGGCCTCCTGGAAATCGGCCGATACGGACCGAGCAAAGCCAAGGAGCAAGACGACCCCGAGCATGAAACGCAACATGACGCTCTTCCTGAACTGCGGCTAACGATTCGGAAATGTGCCGTTGATCAGGCATCCCCCCCGAATCGTATGGGTGCCCGAGACTATCAGGTACCGCTCTTTCGTACGCAACAGCAAATGAAGGCAACGGGGCGGCCCGGGGAAACAGAACCGACCGGACCCCACGCGGTAAAGAATTCGGTGAAATGCCGTTGAGCGCCACGATTGACAGATCTTCAATTCCAGTATTAGAGTTCACCCATAACAATTCTTTAAACTGTTTTCCTCAGATAGGTGCTCAATTTGATTTGGTTCTGCGGCTTGAGAATTGGCTGTTGCGGAGAATGATCTCCGGGGTTAAAGGATGCTGTCATGCATACGTGGCGCCGAACCGCTCGGCGACCGTCAACGACCAGCCACGACGGCAAAATGCTCTCGCTCGGGGGGTCTGGCATGCGATTTTCGTGGCGCCTCCATTCCCAGGCGGCAGGCACGTAATCTACGAACGTAAGGTTTACAATGGTCACTGAGGTCATTCACCAAATGCGTGGCCGCTCAGCTGGCGGGTTCTCGTTGGATTCAATGACGGTTCCGAGCTTGGTGGAGATCGAGAAGATCATCGCCGAGATCACGCACCAGGCCCTCTCGCCAACCATCAAACTGGCCGTAACCGGATTAAGTGACAGCGGCAAGACGGTATTCATCACCGCCCTCGTCAACCAATTGATTCACGGGGGCAATCTGCCCTTCCTTGGGGCGGTGAACGGGGGCCGATACATCGGCGCGAAAATCGTCGACTCGCCCGACAACGGGGCGGCGGAATTTCAATACCGCAAGTACCTCGACGCCCTCACCGGCAAGAATCCCTGCTGGCCGGAGCCGACCGAGGCAACGCGCAAAATTCGACTCGCGGTTCGTTACCGGCCCCAGGGGTTGATTACACGCACGATCTGGCCGATTAGAACTATAAATCTGGATATTGTCGATTATCCCGGGGAATGGCTGCTCGACCTCGCGCTGCTGAATGAATCTTTCGAGAAGTGGTCGGAAAAGATGTTCGAGCTTTGCGAGCACGAACCGAGGGCGACATTGGCCAAGGACTGGTCGGCGTTCGTTTCCGAACTCGACGTTTCCGCGGAAGCCGACGACGACGTCCTACGCAAGGGGCACGATCTTTACACCGAATTCTTGAATCTCTGCAAAGCGCCGAAGGTCGCCTTGAGTTTGCTCCAACCGGGCAGATTTACGCAACCAGGTGATCTGGCTGGACAGGAAATACTTTTGTTCTTTCCCTGCCCGGCGCCGGAAAGTAGCGCAAAATTGCCTCGAACCTCCGTGTATCGCGAATTGGCCGCACGGTACGAAAAATACAAGAACCAGGTCGTCAAGCAGTTCTATGTCGATCATGTTTCCAGTTTTGATCGGCAAATCGTCCTGGTTGACGTCCTCACGACCTTGAACAACGGCTACCAGAGCTTCGCCGACATGCGCGAGGCGATCACAACGGTGCTGCGCAGTTTCAGTTACGGCCAGCTAGGATTGTTCAAGGGCCTGTTTTCTCATACGGTCGACAAATTGCTTTTTGCCGCGACCAAGGCCGACCACGTCGCCTCCAATCAGCATCACAATCTCAAGCTCATGCTCGAACGGATGATCGCCGACTCGGCGCGCCAAGTCCGTTTCGAGGGCGTGGCGCTCGACGGCGTCGCCGTCGCCTCCCTCAAATGCACGGAAACCGTGGTCACCGACTACCAGGGTCGCAAGCTCTCGTGCGTCAAGGGAGCGCCCGTCGATCGCAAAAAGGAAACCCTCCTATTTCCGGGGGAAATTCCTGAAACGATGCCGACCCATTCGGATTGGGACACGAACCGTTTCAATTTTCTCGAGTTTCAGCCGCCCAGCGTCCCCGATATCGATCGTACCGGGCTCCCCCACATTCGACTCGATCAGGCACTGGAATTCCTCATCGGAGACAAGTTGCGATGAGTGAATCGAGCTGGATCCCGCCGGTCGAACTCGACCCGGTAGCCATGGGCACGGATTCCGAGGAGGGTCGGGATACCGTAGGCGCGGAGCCCGGGGTGGTTGCCAACGCTGTCGATCCGACTTTCAATTCAATTCTCCAGAGCAACGAATTCCGAAAACTTGCCGACGGTATTTTGAAATTTTCGGAGGGTGAAGTTCAAATATTGGCTGTAAAACGACAAATTAAACAACAAATAATAAGCCCGACATGGAAATGGATATTTCTCACGATCCTGGGGCTTGCTACAATTGTTATTATACAAGGGACATTTAGATTTCTCGCTGGTCAATTCGATGTTCATTTTTTGTTTGGTTTTGTTTCCACGATTTTGGTTGGTTTTATCGCGTTCACAATTGGCGTCACGGTCCGCGATCAGTTTCGCGCCCTGCGGAGACTGAAAAACATCTCGCGACTACAAGAATCCACCAGACCGTTCATCGGCGCCGACACGCACGGACATGTCGGCCAAGATATCGCCCTTATCGCCGATTTGTACGCCGACCGCGCCGAGGTCCGAAAGGATCTTGAAGTTTTTCATGAATCCTGTGACGACTGCCATACCGACGGCGAGGTCCTGACCCTTTTTTCACAACAGGTATTGCGCCCCATCGACGAGCGCGCCTACGCGGTCGTGGCCGAACGTGCCGCCGACACGGCAATCTTCACCGCGGTCAGCCCGTTGGCGTTCTTGGACGCCCTCGTCAGCCTCTGGCGCAACGCTCTTCTCGTTCGCCAAATCGGTACCCTTTACGGCGCCCGACCCGGCTTCGCGGGGATGGCGCGACTCTTGCGGCACACGCTCGAAAACTTGGCCGTGGCGGGTACCGCGAGCCTGGTCTCGGAAGCGGCGGCTGAAACCGTCGGCGGCAACCTTAGCGCCATCGTATCGGCCCAGGTCGGTCAAGGAATCGCCAATGGCCTCATGACCGCACGAGTCGGTTTGATCGCGATGAGGTTATGTCGGCCCATTAATTTCACCGAGGAAGAGAAACCAAGATTCGCGCGCATCCGCCAGGAAATCCTGAGCCGCGTCAAGAACACAGTTTCCCGCTCGGGCTGAGCACCGGAACGGGAATTACCGTCTTGAAAACGACGTTGAGCGGGCTGTTGTCGGGTGCTTCAAATCGTGGCGACCGCGAGGCCCCGGTCGGGGCTTGGGATTCGGCTCGAATCGGTCCCCAACAAATGGTTCAAACGCCGCGGTCAAATGAGCCGCTAAACCGACCTTTCAGCCGACGTGCCGACATCTGCTAGAAATCGTAGAGCCGTCATCCAAGTCACACGAATTCGGCCCCCCGTGGGGATCGAAGACACCAAGAGGAGCGTAACGTCCCGGTGGTCCGCCGTATCGCCTCGACATTCCTGCGATTGTTGGCCGCGACTTTCGCGGGCCTGGTGTTCATCACCGCGGCCGCGATTTTGCGGCTCTCCAGCGGACCGCTTTCCCTGGATTTCCTGACTCCCCACCTGGCGGACACGCTGGCGCCCGCGGATAGTCCCTACACCCTCACGATCGAACAAACGGCCCTGGCCTGGAAGGGCTGGAATCAGCCTGTCGGCATTCATCTGCGCGGCTTGCGCGCCTATGAACTCGACGGGACGCCCGTGGCTATGGCGCCGGAGATGTCCGTCAGCGTTAGCGTCGCGGCGCTCCTGCGGGGGGTCATTGCGCCGACCAGGGTGGAAATCGTTGCCCCGGCGCTCAAAATCATCCGCGATGAAAACGGTCGTATTGGCCTTTCCTCGGCCGACTCCGAAACCGCTGGCGGGAAGATCGCCGGACTGCTCCTCGCCGAGCTCGCCGCCGCGCCCGATCCGGAAAAGGATTTGGGTCATTTGAGGGAAATCATCATCAGCCGTGCATCGCTCCTGCTCCACGACCGCGTATTCAACGCCCGATGGCGACCCAGCAACGCCAACTTTCGCTTCGTTCGTGACGGCGATGGCGTACGTGGCAACCTCTCTTTCGATTTAGCGTTGGGTGATTATCCCGCCCATTTCGACATCGACGGCGTATTCGACTCCGAGGAGAGATCCGTTGATGTTGTGGCACGTTTCGAGGGTCTCGAGCCGGCGGCATTCGCTGCCTCCTCAAGCGGTATCGCCGATCCGGTTGCCGGAATACGGATACCCGTCGGCGGAACCGTGGCCTTTCGCGTCGATTTCGAAGGCGCGATTTCGGATATCGCCTTCGATCTGGTGGGTGGGGCGGGCACAGCCTTGCTGCCGGACCTACTTGAGGACGATATCGCCGTCACCTACACCAAGGCGAAAGGCATTCTGTCGTCGGATTTCGATCACATTCGAATCGACGACGTATTCGTGGATTTTGAGGGTCCCACCTTGGCGGCGAACGGTTCGATCGACGGTTTGAGTCAGTTACGGTCGTTCGTTGCCGACGTCTCGGTCAACGATTTACCGGTCGAGGAAGTCGCTCGCTACTGGCCCCCCTGGATGGCCGACAGTCCCCGGGAATGGATCGACGCTCACCTCTCCGTCGGTGTCATTCGAAATGCTCAGATACGGGCGAACCTCACGGCCGAGGATTTATCCCGGGATCGCCTGCCGAGCGAGGCCCTGGGGATCACCATGACGCTAGAAAACATCACGGTCGATTATCTTCCCCCGCTGCCGACCATAACCGGAGTCGACGCGGCTATCTCCATGACGGCTCGGACTCTCGACATGTCGATGTCCGGTGGTCGCCGCGGAAATCTGTCCGTTGAACCGGCATCCTTGCACATCGAGGGTCTGGCCCACGAAGACGCGACCACGGTCGACCTGACAATCGTCGGACAGGCGAGGGAGATCATGGAGTACTTGGCGCACCCCTTCCTCGGCTATGCCCAAACGGTCGGAATCGAGTCCAAAAACATCGATGGGCTGGCGGCGTTGCGGCTGCAACTGGCATTCCCGTTGCACGACAACCTGAGCTTCGACGAGGTCGAAATCGAAGCCAGCGCAAATTTGCGCGATCTACGCTTAAGGAACGTGTTCCCGGGATACGAAATTTCGCGCGGCGATTTGGCCCTGGCCCTCGACGCGACAGGCATGAACGTAACCGGTCCGATCGCGCTCAACGACGTCTCCCTTTGGGCGAGCTGGCGTTACAACTTCAAGGAAGGTTCCCCGTATCTCAACCGGTATACCGCCAACGGGGTGCTCTCCGACATCGACCGTGAACGTCTTGGAATCGATCTGAAGCCCTATCTCCAGGGCCCGGTAACAACCGACGTGGCGATTACGGAGCCCGGGAACGGAACGAGTTCCTGGAGCCTGAGCGCCGACCTGCGCGAAGCCGGACTGACGGTTTCGGCCCTGGATTGGCACAAGGCAGTCGGCATTCCGGGAGGGGTGCAATTCAATGCGACCGTCACGCCCGGTGAACCGGTTGCGATCGAGGCGATCAAGATCGTCGCCGGGGATCTGGAAGCTTCGGGGCGGGCCAAATTGGCCGCGGACACGGCGGGCGTGGACCGTCTCGAACTCGATCATCTGGTGATCGGAGAAAACCGATTACATCATTTCCTCTTCTCCCGTGACGCGGCGGGATTCGTCATCGACCTTGAGGCTGAATCGCTCGACTGGCGTCCTTTCCTCGAGCGCCTGTACGACTCCGGCGAGACGACCCTGCCTTCCTTCAACCTCACCGCCGAGGCGAGCCGCGTGATCGTCACGGACGGGCATGTCTTGGAGGGAGTCAAAACCACGGCGACGGTAAGCGATGATCACTGGAAGACCGCCACCCTCGACGGCACGCTGCCGGGCGGCGGGTTTCTGAAGCTGGATCTTGGCGATCGCGGCGAGCGCCGTTCTCTAGAGATAGAATCGAATGACGCCGGAACCGTAATGCGAGTCTTCGATATCTTCCAGAACGCGGTTGGCGGTGAACTCGAGGTCAGTGTGTTCTTGAACGACCCAACCAACGACCAACTGGTCGCCGGCCGGATTCGGGTTCGCGATTTTCGGTTGGTCCGGGCACCAACTCTGGCCCGTATCCTAAACCGCGCTTCCCTGACCGGGATTTATACCACGCTCACCGGCGAGGCGGGAAAAGGCATCAAATTTTCGGAACTATTCGCGCCTTTCATCATGGAGGGAGACCGGCTCACCTTCAAGAGCGCGCGCATGTTCGGCCCCACCCTGGGACTGACGATGGCGGGCAACTTCGATTTCGACAGCGACAGCGCCGACCTCAGCGGCACGTTGGTTCCCGAATACACGATCAATAGTGCCCTCGGGAAAGTGCCGTTGGTCGGGGATCTGATCGTGGGCGGAAAAGGCGGCGGCCTGTTTGCCGCGACTTACGCGGTGGAGGGTCCGATCGAGGCGCCAACGATCACCGTGAACCCCCTGGCCGCCCTCGCCCCGGGATTTTTGCGGGCCCTGATTTCGCCCGGCGCCGACGTCAGCGTGCCCGACGGCCAGGAATTTCCAGGCTTCGAGGATGAACCCAGTCCGCGTTGAATGCTTTCGTCACTGTTGTCCGGAATCGAAGAATCGGTTCAGGTGTCCTCGACGTAGATATGCGCGTGGCGTTTCTTTCCGGCCGACAACTCCAGTCGTCCGTCCGCGATCAGACTTTCGAAATCAATGATTTTCAGTTCGTTGGCGACGACCTCGCCGTTGATACGCGCGCCGCCCCCGCGGATCAGCCTTCTGGCCTCGGCTTTCGAGGCACAAATCTCGGCCGCCACGAAGAGTTCAAAAGCTGGAATTCCACGCCTCAACTCGGCATCCCGAATACTGTAGCGCGGCACCGCGCTCGCGCCGCCGTCGGGCATCGAATTCGTTCGAGAAGGCGCGAACAGACCGCGGGCGGATTGGGCCGCCGTTCGTGCCGCCTCGTCGCCATGACAAAGGGACGTTGCCCGGGTCGCGAGAATGATCTTTGCCTCGTTCAGTTCCTCGCCATGCAATTCCTCGAGGCGCCCGATCTCAGCCAAGGGCAAATCGGTGAACAAGCGGAGAAAGCGCCCCACGTCGGCGTCGTCCGTATTGCGCCAGAACTGCCAATAATCGAACGCCGATAACATATCGGAGTTGAGCCAGACCGCCCCACGGGCGGTCTTGCCCATCTTGGTCCCCGAGGCCGTGGTGATCAGAGGCGTGGTCAAACCGAAGAGGCCGACCTTGTCGACCCGGCGCCCGAGTTCGACTCCGTTGACGATGTTGCCCCACTGATCCGATCCGCCCATCTGCAGCTGACAACCATGGCGGCGGTTTAACTCGAGAAAGTCGTAGGCCTGCAATATCATGTAGTTGAATTCGATAAAACTGAGCGGCTGTTCGCGATCCAATCGGGCCTTCACCGATTCCATGCTCAGCATTCGGTTGACCGAAAAATAGCAACCGATTTCTCGCAGAAACGGAATGTATTGAAGGCGGTCGAGCCAATCGGAGTTATCGACCATGATGGCGTCCGCCGGACCATCGCCAAATCTCAAAAATTGTTTGATCGCGGCCTTGATTGCGGCCATGTTCTTGGCGATGTCGTCGGTTCCCAATAGGCGTCTTGTTTCATCCTTGCCGGACGGATCGCCGACCTTGGTCGTGCCACCGCCGAGAAGTACGATCGGTTTGTTGCCGCTGTCCTGGAGCCAGCGGAGGAGCATTAGCGAGACGAGATTGCCCACGTGGAGGCTCGGTGCCGTACAATCGAAGCCGATATAGGCGACGATCCGCGTTTCGGCGGCGAGCCCCTCGGGATCCGTGCACTGATGGAGGTATCCGCGCTCGCTCACGAGGCGGAGAAAGTCGGAAGCCTTCTCGGCCATTGCGTTCTCGCGTAACGATTGGTGTCGCCCGCGGTCGTGTAGCACAGCCCCGGGGCGCGAACAACGCCGCGATGCTCGATGAGGTAAGGTAGCGGTGACGGACCACGGAACATATCTGGCCCTAGGATTGATGAGCGGCACCTCGCTCGATGGCGTCGATGCGGCCCTGTTGACAACCGACGGCATGTCACAAGCGACCCCGGGTCCCGGATACGGCATCCACTACAACTCGACATTTCGAGAACGGCTGCGGGCGCTCCTCGACGGTGACGGCGACCTCGACTCGATCGAACGCGATTTGACGTTGGAACACGCCGAAGCCGTATCGTCGCTTTTGAAACGCGCCTCGATCGGCGCCGATACGATCGACGTGATCGGATTTCACGGACATACAATTCTTCATCGCCCAGACGAACATCTCAGCCGCCAGATTGGCGACGGCGCCCTGTTGGCCGAGCACACCGGGATCGACGTGGTTTGCGATTTTCGCCGCCGCGATCTCGCCGCCGGTGGCGAGGGGGCTCCGCTGATCCCTCTTTATCATGCCGCCTTGGCGGCAAACATCCCCAAGCCCCTCGCCATTCTCAATCTTGGCGGTGTGGCGAACGTGACCTGGCTTGGGGACGGGGGCGGGATTGTGGCCTTCGACACCGGCCCGGGATGCGCCCTGATCGACGACTGGGTGCAACGACACACCGGGGCCAGCTGGGACCAGGGCGGCAAACTCGCCGCCGCTGGGCGCCCCTCGGACGTTGTCCTCGAGCACCTGATGGGGCATCCGTTTTTCACCCGCCGGCCACCGAAAACGCTCGACCGAAACGCTTTCGCGGGTGGCGCGGAGGGCCTAATCACGGCTGATGGCGCCGCGACCCTCACGGCGTTTACCGTGGCCTCGGTGAAGGCGGCCCTGCACCACTTCCCAATCCCCCCCAGGCGTTGGCTGATTACCGGTGGGGGGCGGAAAAATCCAGCCTTGATGGAAGGATTGGGTCGGGCGCTTGTGGCTCCGGTCGATCCGGTCGAAGCCGTCGGTTGGGACGGCGACGCCCTCGAAGCCCAGGCTTTCGCCTATCTTGCCGTCCGTTCCCGAATCGGCGCCACCCTCACGTTGCCCGAAACCACGGGGGTATCGCGTCCCGTGACCGGGGGTGCCCTCCACCGTTGCGACACGGCGCCGGTCGAATCCAAGACAACGAACGCGAACTCCTAGCTATCGGATTCTTTTTTCTTTAGCCGCTTACCCAGGTAATTGTCGACCTGGGAGGAGAGGATATCGAGCCGTTCGTGGAAAAAATGATTGGCCCCCTCGATTTTTTCGTAGTCCACCACGATATCGCGCTGGTTGCCGAGGCGGCCCGCGAGATTCGCGACGTCGGGCTCGGGAACGACGTCGTCACGGTTGCCTTGAATGATCAATCCGGAGGACGGGCACGGCGCGAGAAAGGTGAAATCGTACATGTTGGCCGGCGGCGCGACGGAGATAAAACCCTCGATTTCCGGCCGCCGCATGAGAACCTGCATCGAGATCCAGGCCCCGAATGAAAACCCTCCGATCCAACAGCCGCGGGCGTTGGGATTGTAGGACTGCATCCAATCGAGTGCCGAGGTCGCGTCGCTGAGTTCCCCCTGGCCGTTGTCGAATCTACCTTGGCTCCGGCCAACGCCGCGAAAGTTGAAACGCAGCACGGAAAACCCATAGCGCACGAAGACGTGGTAAATCGTGAACACGACCTTGTTGTTCATCGTGCCCCCGTGTTGGGGATGGGGGTGGAGAATCAACGCGACCGGGGCGTTTGGTCCGCGACCATGTTGGTAACGGCCTTCGAGTCTGCCCTCGGGGCCGTTGAAAATAACTTCGGGCATTGGCGCTCGGCTCGTTAAAAGGGATGTCTACATTATTGCACGACGATCGAACAGAGTGGTGAAAAAGCACGTCGAACGAGCCGATGCCGCCGACAGCCGGTTCCACGTTCGTCCAGGCGAATTCTTGACGGATCGGGGCCGGGAACCCATATTGCTGCCGGAAGGGAAGCCGTCACTATGATGAGGGTACCGCTCATCTCAAGGCGGCCATAGTACTCGCCTGGGACAACGATGTTCAAGACTCTAAAGAACGATATCAACGTTGTGTTCGCGCGCGATCCCGCGGTGCGCTCGCGTTTGGAGGTAATTCTCTGTTATCCCGGATTTCACGCGATCCTGCTTTACCGCATCGCCCATTTCTCGTGGCGGCGTGGTTTGCTTCTAGTGGGCCGTATCGTTTCCCATCTCGGTCGTCTAATGACTGGTATCGAGATTCATCCCGGGGCCCGAATCGGGCGTGGACTGTTCATCGATCACGGACTTGGCGTGGTTGTCGGCGAAACCGCCGAAATTGGTGACGACGTGACGCTTTACCACGACGTCACGCTGGGGGGAATCGCACCCGATCGGGATTCCGAATCACAAGCGAATCAGAAACGCCATCCGACCTTGGAGGACGGGGTCGTCGTCGGTTCCGGAGCCCAGATCCTGGGGCCCATTACGATCGGAAAACGCGCCCGCGTGGGTGCGAACGCCGTCGTCCTGAAGGACGTTCCCGAGGGCGTCACGGTCGTGGGCGTTCCCGCCCGAGCGGCCGCGCGCAGCGATAAGACGGATACCCAAAAATTCGACGCTTACGGCACCCCGTCGCGAGACCTTCCCGATCCGGTCAGCCGAGCCATCGATGGTCTCCTCGCTCACGTATCGCGGCTCGAAGGTCGGATCAAGGAATTGGAAAGAGATTCGGAGGCGGATTCATCCGATGCCAACGATTTCGATCCCGATCAGAAAGTAGATTCATCGAAGCCACCGGCGTGTTGACGCCGATGAGGATCGGCTGCCGATCGCCGTCGGCGTGAGCGGGAATTCGTCCCATGGCCGTGCAATGACCCGCCCCTGTTATTTGGATTACAACGCTACGGCACCGACCAGACCGGAGGTCGTCGCCGCAATGGCCGGAGCGATGTCCAAGGTCGGAAATCCGTCGTCGGTTCACGACCCGGGACGGCGGGCCCGGCGCCTGGTCGAGGAGGCGCGGTCCCGGGTCGCGGCCTTCGTCGGCGCGGAGCCGGACGGTGTCGTATTCACCAGCGGCGGCACGGAAGCCAACAACCTAGCGATTTTGGGATTTCGCCACGCTAACGTGATCGTCTCCGCGATCGAACACGATTCGGTTCTGTCCGCCGCCGTGAACGCAAGCCACATCCCCGTGACCGCAGCCGGCGTTATCGATCTCGCCGCTCTTTCGGCCATGTTGGCCAATTCCGCAAATCCGTGCCTGGTCTCGGTGATGCTTGCCAACAACGAGACGGGCGTGATTCAACCGGCCGCCGAGGTCGGTATTTTGGCGCGGGCCCAGGGGGCCCTGTTTCACTGTGACGCCGTCCAGGCGGCGGGCAAAATGCCCATCGACATGACCCAGCTGGGGGCCCATATTCTTTCCCTTTCGGCCCATAAGTTGGGTGGCCCCCAGGGGGTCGGAGCCCTAATATTCGCGCCCGGTGTCGACCTGACCCCGGTGTTTTACGGTGGTTCTCAGGAGGGCGGGCTGCGGCCGGGTACCGAGAACGTCGCCGGGATCGTCGGCTTCGGTGTCGCCGTGGAACTTTCGCGAAATGACAAACTCCAGCGGATCGAGGCCTTGCGTGACGACATCGAGGCGGGCGTCCGGAAGATCGCGCCCCAGTCCAGCATCTTCGGCGCCGAGAGTCACCGCCTGCCGAACACCGTGTGTCTGTCCATGCCGGATGTGTCGAGCGAAACCCAGGTCATTGCTCTCGATCTGGCGGGCGTCGCGATTAGCGCCGGGGCCGCCTGCTCGTCGGGTAAGGTGACCCGCTCGCACGTCTTGCGCGCGATGAAGGCCCCCGACGCCGATTGCGCCATTCGCGTAAGTTTGGGATGGGCCTCGACGGGAGACGACGTGGCCCGGTTCATCGACGCGTGGGGGAGATTCCACCGACGCGTAAGGAAAACCTCCGCCCGTCGGCAATACCAGCGAATCGAGAAGAATCTGATTATGGCGCCCCACGGCCAGCCGGAATGAACCGACCCATCTACCTCGATTACCAGGCGACGACTCCCACCGACCCGGGCGTCCTCAGGGCCATGCTGCCGTACTTTAACGAGGAGTTCGGAAACCCCCATTCGACCTCGCACGCATTTGGGTTCCGGGCGGATGAAGCGGTGACGCTGGGGCGCCGTCAGATCGCCGAATTGATCGCCGCCGAGAGCCGGGAAATCGTATTGACGTCGGGTGCCACGGAGGCCAACAACCTGGCACTCAAGGGCGCGGTCGCGTTTCACACCGCGAAAACCGGACGAAATCACGTCGTCGTGGCCGAAACCGAGCACAAGAGCGTCCTCGAAACCTGCCGGAGCCTCACCGCCAAGGGTGTCTCGGTGACCTATTTGCCGGTCGGAAACGACGGCCTCGTCGACCCGGAGGCATTACGCCGCGCCCTCTCGGCCCGGACCCTGCTGGTTTCGATCATGGCCGTCAATAACGAGATCGGTGTCGTCCAACCCCTCGCGGCGATAGGGAAATTGTGCAGGGAAAACGGGGTTTTTTTTCACACCGACGCGGCCCAGGCCACGGGCAAGATCGCACTCGACGTGGAGGCGATGAAGATCGACCTTTTGAGCCTATCAGGCCATAAAATGTACGGTCCCAAGGGAATCGGCGCGCTCTACGTGCGGCGCCGACCGCGGGTTCGGCTCACGGCCCAGATCGACGGCGGCGGACAGGAACGCGGCCTGCGGTCCGGAACCCTCGCGACTCCGCTGGTGGTCGGATTCGGCGAAGCGTGCGCCATCGCCGACCGCGAAATGGCGCGCGAGGACGAACGCATCCGCCAACTCCGCGACAGACTCTACAATGGCGTCGCGGTCGCGCTTTCGGGCGTCACCTGGAATGGTCACCGAGAGCGGCGCATTCCCGGCAACCTCAACCTCAGTTTCGAGGGCATCGACGGCGAAACGTTGATTCGGTCCCTGCCGGACCTGGCGCTTTCACCGGGATCGGCGTGCACTTCGTCGGTGGCGGGGGCTTCCCATGTCTTACACGCCCTCGGCGTCGGCCGCGAAACAGCGGTTTCCGCCGTTCGCTTCGGTATCGGCCGATACACCAGCGAGGCGGACATCGACCACGCGGTGACGTCGGTTGTACGTTGCGTCAAGACGCTACGGGCGCGGCACCGTTCGCCCGCGGTGCGCGAAAGCGTCGCCGCCGACGGCGCCGCTGGCGATTGAACAGTTGCACGATCGGCCCCATATATGGCAGGAAAATGCGCCACCATCAGGGTCGGCCGGAACCACCAGAAGGACGGCGAGTGTCCGTGAAACAAATCATCAGCCTTACGGAAGCCGCGGCCGCGCGGATGCGTTGCCTTCTCGAAAGGCACGGCAAGGAATCGGTCGGAATTCGAATTGGGGTTCGCGCGACGGGCTGTTCCGGAATGTCGTATACGGTATCCTTCGCGGACGAACGAGGACCGCACGACGAAGTCGTCGAGTACGACGGGATCACGGTCTACGTCGATCCCCAAGCGACCCTATTTCTTATGGGCACCGAAATGGATTATATCGAGGAGGCCTTGGGTTCCCGCTTCGTGTTTAACAATCCGAACGAAAAGGGCCGCTGCGGCTGCGGTGAATCTTTTCGCGTTTGACCCATTCGATGAAATTTCCACACAGCTGATTTTGTCGTTGGAAAAACACGGTGCTATCCGCAATGTCGTCGAGCCAGGAAAGATGCCCAGAATTATCTTTATCGAGGTTGACGGAACGCGCCGCGAAATAGATGCACCCAGCGGCTTGTCCGTGCTCGAGATCGCCCACCGTAACAACATTGACATCGAGGGTGCTTGCGAGGGATCCCTGGCCTGTTCCACCTGCCACGTGATCGTCAGCAAGGACGATTACGAGCGCCTTGAGGAGGCTAGCGAGGACGAAGAGGATATGTTGGACCTGGCCTTTGGCCTGACCCCCACCTCGCGGCTCGGATGCCAGATCATCGTGACCGAGGAACTCGATGGACTGACCGTCTCCTTGCCCAGCGAAACCCGCAACATGCTTTCCGGCTGAGGGCTTGGACCTGGTCTTGAAGAACATGAATCACCCCCGAACATCGGCTCGTGGGCGCGTTGTCGTCGCCATGTCGGGAGGAGTCGATTCGTCGGTGACGGCGGCCCTATTGGCGCGCCGGGGATACGAGGTCGTCGGCATCACCTTGCAGCTCTACGATCACGGTCGAGCGATCCGCCGCAAGCGCGCCTGCTGCGCAGGCCAGGACATCCGCGACGCGCGCCGGGTCGCGGACACCTTGAAAATTCCCCACTACGTCCTCGATTACGAAAGCCGCTTCCAGGCCGAGGTGATCGACGATTTCGCCGCCGCCTATTTGCGCGGAGAAACGCCCATTCCGTGCGTACGATGCAATCAGACGGTCAAGTTTCGCGACCTGCTCGAAACCGCCGCCGAACTCGGCGCCGATGCTTTGGCGACCGGCCATTACGCGCGCCGAGTGGTGGGAAACGCCGGCATCGAATTGCACCGCGCCACCGACGGCCGTCGGGACCAGAGTTATTTTCTTTTCGCAACCACCCCCGATCAATTGGAGCGGTTGTGGTTTCCACTGGGCGAGGTGGACAAGGACGAGACCCGCGCGGTGGCGGCCGAATTCTCCCTCCCGGTCGCCGAAAAGCCGGACAGCCAGGACATCTGTTTCGTTCCCGAGGGATCCTATGTCGATGCCATCGCGCGCCTGAGACCCGAGGCCCAGGCCCCGGGACCAATTGTCCACGTCGATGGCCCCACCCTCGGCGTCCACGACGGGATCGCCCGTTTCACGGTCGGCCAGCGCCGTGGCCTCGGCATCGCCTGGCGCGAGCCGTTGTACGTCGTCCGTATCGACGCCGCCGATCGGCGCGTCGTCGTCGGCCCGCGCCAGGCGCTCATGCGCGCCGAATTGACGATCAAGGATATCAACTGGCTCGGTGACAGCCCGCTTTCTTCCCAACCGATCGAGGTCGAGGTCAAGCTCCGTGCCAACCAAGCCGCCGTATCGGCAAAAATTTTCGGGCTCGGTGGGAGACGTGCCGCGGTGGCGCTGGCCAACCCCCAGGCTGGAATAGCCCCTGGCCAGGCGTGCGTGGTTTACCAGAACGAGCGAGTCTTGGGGGGCGGCTGGATCGAACGCCCCAAATCCGCCCTCGCGGCCTGAAAACTGCGACCGCCTCGAGCCGGCGCCTTTCTCCTCGAACACGGCCCCATAGGGCGAAATTCGCTGTTTTTCCTTCGACTCCCGACACACCGACGGATCCAAAATCCGACAACGGCGTCGCTCCGTGCTTTCCCCAGCAATCAAAAAACGATAAAGGGCACGGATCAATACATCGATCCTCTCGACAGGAAGTGGAACATGGAACATTCAAGGTTAAACCTGCGACGCTCCGGATCGGCCGCCGTCGCCGCGATTCTGGTTTTTCTCCCTGATCTTGCCGCCGCGGCGGAAAACCTCGGAGCCACCGTCGATTTAACTACCCACTGGGCCGGTTTCGCCTGCCTGGGATTGTTCTTCGCCGCCTACGTCCTGGTGATTGGCGAGGAAGTCCTGCACCTTCGAAAATCGAAGCCGGTCATGGTCGCGGCGGGGTTGATATGGGCGCTCGTCGCCGTAGCTCTGGCGCAGCACGGCGACGTCCACACGGCGGAAGTCGCCGTTCGCCACAATCTGCTCGAGTTCGTCGAGCTGTTTCTCTTCCTTCTCGCGGCGATGACCTACATCAACACCATGGACGAGCGCGGCGTGTTCGATTTGCTCCGGGCCTGGCTCGTGGGGCGGGATTTTTCCTTGCGCACGATCTTCTGGATTACCGGCGGTCTGTCCTTTGCCATCTCTCCCATCGCCGACAATCTGACGACGGCGTTGCTGATGGCGACGGTGATTCTGGCGGTCGGAGGTAAACGGCACGGTTTCGTGGTCGTGGGCTGCATCAACGTCGTTGTCGCGGCCAACGCCGGCGGCGCCTTCAGTCCCTTCGGCGATATCACGACACTGATGGTGTGGCAGAAAGGGATCATCCAGTTTCACGAATTCTTCGCGCTCATCATTCCCTCGATCGTGAACTGGTTGATCCCCGCGGTCATCTTGATGTTCGCCGTTCCCAATGAGCTGCCCGAATCCGGCGATCAAAAAGCCCAATTGCGCCACGGTGCCTGGGTCGTGGTCGGGCTGTTCGTCCTGACCATTACCCTGGCCGTATCGGCCCACAATTTTCTCCATCTCCCCCCCGTCATCGGCATGATGACCGGTCTCGGGCTCTTGAAACTCTATGGATACTATCTGAGGAGAGTCGAATCATTCTCCGATCCCTCGGGGGACAACCTCGAGGATATCGGTTTCGAAATCGAAAAATCCGCTTCCGATCCGCATCCCACGGCGCCTGGCGTCGAACCGGTGATTACGATTCCGGAAATGACACTAACGATTCCCCAAACAACGATACTGGCCACCCCCGGGGTAGCGATGATTCAGAGACCCAAAATCACGGTCCCGCAACCGACGTTAACCTTGACCGAAACGAAGCCGGATTCCGACCGGAGATTCGATATCTTCGCCAAATTGGCCAGGGCGGAATGGGACACGATGATGTTTTTCTACGGGATCATTCTGTGCGTCGGGGGTCTCGGCACCCTCGGCTACCTGGGGCTGTTGTCGCAATTCATGTATGGCGACCTCGGGGCCACCAACGCCAACATCCTGGTGGGCATCCTATCGGCTCTTATTGATAACATACCGGTCATGTTCGCCGTTCTCGCCATGATGCCCGAAATGGATCACGGCCAGTGGCTCTTGGTAACGCTCACGGCGGGGGTCGGTGGATCGATGTTGTCGATCGGGTCGGCCGCGGGAGTCGCCGTGATGGGCACCGCCCGGGGAATCTATACCTTCATGTCCCATTTGAAATGGAGTTGGGCGGTGGCGCTGGGATACGCCGCCAGTGTCGGCACTCATCTCCTCGTCAACGGCCATCACTTCCAGTGAACCGCGGGGGCCCGGCGAATCAACAGCGAAGAGGCGCAGCCACGGACGGCGTGGGATCGAAGGAAACCAGCCGTGAACTGGAAAATGCGTGCCGGCTTCCCCGGCGGGCCGGCGAGCCGGGCAGATGTTACGCCGTTTCTCTAGTTGCCCGCCCAAACCAACGAGAATTGCCCACGCAATAGATGATGAAGTGCTGAATTGTAGCCTCGGTTCAATTGTGCTAGCGTTCAGTTGGTAGAGTCCGATTCAAAATAAGAATTGAGGCCATGATTGATCAAACCAGGGAAGAGAGCGCCGTCGATGAGTCGGCCCTGATGAGGGGCACGATTAAGTGGTACAATGCGGAAAAAGGGTTCGGTTTCATTTCGCCTGAGGGAGGCGGCGGGGATGTTTTTCTCCATGTTTCAACACTTCGCAAGATTGGGTTGGAATGCATCGAGGACGGTGTCACCGTTTCGTTTACCGTTAGTCAGGGGCAAAAAGGAATGCAGGCCGAGCGTGTGGTGGATGTAGACGAAAGTACCGTCTCGCCCGCCGCCAGCCAGCCCAGGCAGGCGACGGGAAAATTTGGGCGGCGACGCCATTCGCCTCTGGATTCGGTGGGCGAATTCGTTCCCGCGACAGTGAAGTGGTTCAACCGAGAAAAAGGTTATGGCTTCGTGTCGCTGGACGACGGTTCGCCCGACGTATTCGTCCACATTCACACTCTCCGCCGTTGCGGCCTGGAGGACCTTGATCGGGGACAGGAGATTCAAGTCCGCGTCGGCCAAGGACCGAAAGGCATGCAGGTCGCCGAGGTGAGTGCCGGCTAAGGCCGGGTCTCCGCTGGGCATCGATACCGGTTGACGTGTAGCGTGTCGGTAGGGGCGGCCGTGACCGGCGGGGAGCGCGTGCGCGGTTCGGCCGCCGCCACCGTGAGGACGGTTGGACGTGCCCGACGCGAGGCACGAAGGGGTTTGTTTGTTACCTGGCTGCCGATCGCCGGCACCCTTTTCTGGCTCGGCGCATGGGCAGCGGCTACCTCCACGGCGGCCCAGACGGCGACCGAGACGCCGGTCGCCGTCGACCGTGCTCAACTGACC
>CBDCME010000075.1:0-65408 GCA_965218865.1 Alphaproteobacteria bacterium | reverse complement strand
TCCTGGTCACCCCTGACGCCCAGAGGACGATGAACACCTTTCTCGGGGCCTGCGTCGAACTGGGTCCCGAGGATGTCGACGAAGCGATCATCGCGGCCTCGGAAATCACCTATCTCGAAGGCTATCTCTGGGACCCCCCGGCAGCCAAGGAGGCGTTTCGCAAGGCCTTGCGCGTTGCCCACGAACGGGGTCGGCGGGTGGCGCTCACCCTGTCCGACGCCTTTTGCGTCGACCGCCACCGGGCCGAGTTCATCGAGCTTATCTCGGGCCACGTGGACATCCTGTTCGCCAACGAGGCGGAGATCACCTCGCTCTACCGGGTCGCGGGATTCGACGACGCCTTGCAGGCGGTCCGGGGCCATTGCGAGATCGCGGCCTTGACCCGAGGAGCGAAGGGTTCGGTCATCGTCACCGGTGGCGGCGAGGTCCACGTCGTCGATGCCTGGCCGGTCGACGAATTGATCGACACCACCGGCGCCGGCGATCTCTTCGCCGCCGGATTCCTCCACGGTCTCAACCGGGGACATCCCCTGGCCAAATGTGGCCACCTCGGCAGCCTCGCCGCGGGCGAAATCGTTTCCCATTTCGGCGCCCGCCCCGAATCCAGCCTCGCCGACCTGGCTACCAGCCTGGCCTGAGTGTCTGTTCCAAAATGCGCGTCCGCGCATTTTTTGAGTCTGTTCCGGCCCTCTCCCCCTCCCGGCCACCCACGAGAGGTTGCTGATATGGGTGGCCGGGAGGGGGAGAGGGCCGGCGCCGCGAGTTTTCGAACAGACTGTGAGATCCCGTTCAATAAATCTCGCCACCAGCCCGGAACAGAGGTCGCAAAACGTGCCTCGGCGCGCCCAAAATGTCAGCGCGCGCCGAACAGGCGCGACCACATCCCGTCGGACCCCTTTTGGTGGCCGCCATCGGCGTAACTGAACCCGGGATCGTAGATCGGCACCGCCCTTGTCGATTCAGGACCGATCGTCTCGCGGGCCTCGGAGACCGCCGCCGTATCAGCGCAGCCGTTCTTACGTTGGGCCAAACGTAAAACCAGTTCCGCGAGGGATTCGATCTTGCGATCGACGGCATCGTTGCCATCATTGCCGTTGTTCTCGGTGCGGCTCAGGATCAGGCTCAGCGAGCGGGCCAAAAGGCCGAGCCGAAGATGGGTGGTTTTCTCTTCCTCGACCAGCCGTTCCGTGAGCGCGGCGAGGGCCTGGTCACGGCGTTCAATCTCGCCGAGCCGAGATTCAAGGGTCTCCAAACGCTCGGCCAGGGTCGCCAGAGAGACCTCCGATTCGTCCTCCCTGTCGAGACGACGGGTCAAGGCCCGCACCGCTTCCGCCAACCCCTGGGAAGAATCCGCCGGTTGGGACGCGCCGGCTCGCGGGGAAACACCGAGTTCGGTCTCGGCGACCGCCAGGATAGCCTGGCTGACCCATTCGCCGAGATACACCCGTTTACGCCCGGCCGCCTTCGCCGCCTGGGTTCGCACGTCGTGGCCAACGCCCCGAATAGACCAAGGGGAAACGGGCTTACGCATTCATCGAATTCCGGATCAACGAGCCTCCGCAGCGGCCATCACCCTCACTATAAGCGATCTCGTCATGGGATGACAGAACCGATGGGCCGGATTTCGTTCATTATATACCGCACCCGCGGCGACCAATTATCCCGGTTGCGGGGATGCCACGCCCCGCCGAGGAAGAGTATTAATGTCATAATGAGAGTGAGGCATCTTGACCTGATAATTGTCCTTCCCCGCCGGGATTGTCCAAACGACGATTGGGCAAAACATAGCACACGGGACGGTGGGTGGTGAATCCCGCGCGCGGCGGGGTGAATTCAGGGATCGACTGAGTTGTCAGAGTGGAACGGCGCCAAATCGTTCCGGCGAGACCTAATAGTCTGTTCGAAAACTCGTGGCGCCGGCCTCCGCCCCCTCCCGGCCACCCATATCAGCATACTTACGTGGGTGGCCGGGAGGGGGAGAGGGCCGGGAGGGGGAGAGGGCCGGAAGGGGGAGAGGGCCGGAACAGACGCAAAATATGCGCGGACGCGCATTTTCGAACGGACACTAATCAGCGGGTTTCCCGTCCTTTTTCAAATAACCGTGCTCGGCCATGACCTCGCGGTGGTCGGTGATCAGCTTGTCCACCTGTTCCCCAGTCAACTCGCGGCGCCATTTGCCGGCCGTGCCCTGACGGAAAAACGGTTGTTTCTTGTCCGGCCTCGCCTCGACGAACCCGGCCCTTGCCTCTTGATCGGCCATGACCTTGAAGGTAGAGAATCGGATGGCCTTCTTGAGACGCGGCATCTCCAAGGGTAGGCCGAGAAAATCGACCAAGCGGCGGAAGGTCGGAAAGGGCTTCGACGCCATGTCCTCGTAACGCAACACATGGAGGCGCAATCCCGGCGCCGTCGTCCAGCTGCGCACGTGGCTGCTCCAGGCGCCGAGATATTGATAGACCTGGTTGCTGTGGGGCGTAATCACGGTTTCCTCGGAACCCAGCGCCTCGATCGCGCGATCCATCAGCCGATCGAAGTGGTGGGCATAGGAAACCACCACGTCCAGGGGATTGCGAATGATGTATACGGCCCCCGCCGTGACCTCCGGCGTGATCGTCGGGATATCGTCGAGAACGGAAATGGCGTTGTGGGTTTTGACGAAAACGATGTCGGGGCTGGAGCCGGCGAACATCTCATGCACCTTGGGGCGCAAGCGGTGAATTTCCTGGACGTCGAAGTCCCTGACCGACTTCCCGGCGACTTTCTCGAACGGCGCCGCCAAGCCGTCACCGAAAATGAACTTGGGCAGTTCATTGATCGGTATCGGCGTCTGCGCGTTGGTGAAATAGTTGGCGAGAAACCCCCGCAGCCAGGTGTTTCCGGATTTGGGATAGGACGCCAACCAGAGTATGCCCGGCATCGATTCTCTCCGGAGTTCCTATCGATCGCTCAAACGCGGAACGGTCATTATACGCGGACCCAGGCCACAAAAAAATGGGCCCGGCACCGCGAGCTCCACGGAAACGTCAACAAGAAAAAAACCGTCGGCAAATTATCACCCGTAAGGGCGCGTGGCCGAAACCTGACCACCCACGCCGTCATCGTGGGAAACGCCCATTTCCAACGGCCGAGGGTTTCGTTTACAGTCTGTTCGAAAACTCGCGGCGCCGGCGCTGTCCCCCTCCCGACCCCCGCCCCCTCCCGGCCACCCATGTCAGCATACTCTCGTGGGTGGCCGGGAGGGGGCGAGGGACAGACGCAAAAAATGCGCGGAGGCGCATTTTCGAACAGAGAAGACACTTACAGTATCGTGAATTCGAGCCTGTCCGGGAAAGCGCGCATCATGAACAGGGCGGAAACACGCCGGCGGCGAAATGGAACCGAGTAAGCGGACATGAATGAAAGGGCCGGCCAAGAGGCAAAACGTTCTCCCGAGCAACAAAGGCTCATTCTCCAGCGAACGCTGGATGTTGCCGTGCAGCACCACATGGCGGGTCGCTTGCCTCAGGCCGAGAACCTCTATCAACAGATATTGCAGACTCACCCCAATCAATCGGTCCCCTTGCATCTGCTGGGTGTGATCGCTCACCAAGTGGGGAAAAACGAGATCGCCGTCGATCTCATCAACAAGGACCTCGCCGTCAAACCCGATTACGCCGAGGCGCACAGCAACCTCGGGCTTGCTCTCCGAGACCTTGGGAAGCTGGACGCCGCGGTGGCCAGCTTTCGAAAAGCCCTCGCCGTCAAGCCCGATTACGCCGAGGCGCATTTCAACCTGGGTTTCGCCCTCAGGGACCTCGGAGAACTGGAGGATGCCGTCGCCAGTTTTCGAAACGCCCTCGCGTTCAAGCCGGATTACGCCAAGGCGCATAACAGCCTAGGCAGCACGCTCCAGGACCTCGGGAAGCTCGACGAGGCCGTGGCCAGCTACCGTAGGGCCCTCGCCGTCAAGCAAGATTTTGCCGAGGCCCACACCAATCTCGGCAATTTGCTCAAGGAGTTGGGCCAATTGGACAACGCCGTGGCCAGCTATCGGGCGGCCCTCGCCGTCGAGGCCGATCACGCCAGGGCATGGTACAACCTCGGGAATGCCCTCCGGAACCTCGGAAAAACGGACGATGCCGTGGCCAGCTATCGAAAGGCCCTCGCCGTCAAGCCGGATTTCGCCGAGGCCCACAACAATCTCGGCAGCAGGCTTCGGGAATTGGGTCTTCTCGCCGAAGCCGTCGAATGTCACCGCCGCGCGATCTCCTGAACCCCGAAAACGATTTGTTCTGGGCCGGCTTCGCGGAGTCTCTGGTGGGTGTGTCGTTTCCTGTTGGTGATGACGATCTTTACCGGGACCTGTCGCGGCTGTTGGAGCGCCGCACGGTGCGGCCTTCCGACATCGCCCGACCCGTCATCAATGCCCTTCGCCATCATCCGGATTTTTTGCCTATTTTAGAGGCGACGGGCGCCAACAAGGAGGATATCGCCTACGGCGATGTCGCCGAGAAGCTGTCGAGAATTCCTCTATTTATCCGGATCCTAGCGTTGAGCCCCATCCATGTCCTTGAGATAGAACGGATGCTCACGGTCGTGCGCCGCGCCATGCTGAAGGAAACGATGGACGGAAGCGCCGAAGTATTCGCGTTTTCGGCGGCCCTGGCCCTCAATTGTTTCACCAACGAGTACGTCTTCCCAGAAACCAGCGAGGAAAACGAGGCCGTCGAAGACCTGAAACGACGGATCGCGACGCTGATGGAAAGCGGGCAAGGCGTGCCGCCATCCTTCATCGTCGCCCTGGGTGCGTATCGGCCGTTGGTTGATTTTCCCTGGGCTCGAGAGCTGCGTGAACGCAGGTGGCCGGACAACGTCAAGGATGTGATCAAGCGGCAAATAACGGAACCTCTGGAAGAGCGATCCCTGCGCGAAACAATTCCCCGCGTGACATTCCTGCAAAATCCTATCTCTGAATCGGTGCGAGAACAGTATGAGGAAAACCCGTACCCGCGTTGGATCAAAACCGACGTCCATCACAGAAGCCGCGCCATTGGCGACGTTTTGACAAGTCCTCCGCTGTCCCTTGATTTGGGCGGTTACGTGTCTCCCGAGAACCCGGAAATCTTGGTGGCCGGCTGTGGCACGGGCATGCATGCCCTGTATGTGGCCTCCAGATATTCGAACGCGAACGTGGTGGCGGTGGACTTGAGCTCGAATAGTCTTTCCTACGCGAAAAGGAAGACCGTTGAACTCGGTTTCTCGAACATCGAATACGTCCAGGGGGACCTCATGGCGCTCGCTGAACTCGGGCGTTCGTTCGACCTCATCGAATGCGTTGGCGTTCTTCACCATCTTGGCGACCCGTTGGCCGGCTGGCGGATCCTGGTGGACCTCTTGCGGCCGGGGGGGGGTGTCGAAAATCGGCCTATATAGCGAGATCGCGCGGCAAGATATCGTCCATCAGCGTTCCCTGATCGCCGAGAAGGGGTATACGACGTCGCCCGAGGACATCCGCCGATGTCGGCAAGACATCATCGCCATGGCCTGGAACGGCGATCCGAAAATGGCGAAAATTTGCGGCAGGGGCGACTTTTTCAGCATGAGCGAATGCCGGGATCTCCTTTTCCATGTCCAGGAGCACCGATTCACGTTGCCACGGATCGAGGAAGCCCTGAAATTGCTCGATCTGAAGTTCCTCGGGTTCGAAATGCAGAACATGAATATGTTGACGAGGTTCAGGAAATCCCTCCCGAACAGCGACGTATCCTTATCGCTTTCACCGTGGCATGAATTCGAAGTCAAAAACCCCGATACATTTCAAGGTATGTATCAGTTCTGGTGTCAAAAATTACCCTAAACATTACCACATTACCGGGGACAGTTTACGAATTTTTGTGCTAGTCTCACTATATGGTAACACTTACATATTGTAGAGTTAATCTGATATCACAACGTGTTTAGTCAATTCTCGTATTTTCCAAGAAGAGCCGAACCGATCTCGCAGACTGGGCACCCTATTTATTCAAGGGAGTTGCTCGATCAGCCGCGATTAGGCCCGGTTTCGGCCGTGTTCTCTCACCGTCGTGCAAGTCCACCAACGCACCGGGAACGGATCGGGTCCTCGCTTCTCTAATCGGCGGTTGGAGGTCAAGCTTCCGAAGTGGGGCGGGTCCGCGGGCGGGGGGATGGCCTGGGGGGGGGTCCATGCTTCTCTACGTGCTCGGGGCTGCACAGGATGGGATCGGAAGGGTGAGGCGGCGACAATCTGTCCCGCGTGTTCGATCCGAAGTGGACCGGATCGACGACAAGTACACTAACGTGCTCGCCTCGTCCCCGGTTAGGTGTGCAACTTTAATTGCGAATCATTCGGCAGCGAGACGAAGAGAAGAACGGCGTTCCTCCAGTCTTTCCCCTGTACCATAAATCCGCTGAGTGCCGCCTGAAACTGAGGCGTGAAAGTTGGCAAATGAGTCGCGACGGGATCACTCCAGTTCCACGGCCAT
The DNA here is from genome assembly GCA_965218865.1 of Alphaproteobacteria bacterium. Classification (GTDB taxonomy): domain Bacteria; phylum Pseudomonadota; class Alphaproteobacteria; order JAAXGF01; family JAAXGF01; genus CBDCME01. The sequence continues at coordinate 58,926 of CBDCME010000075.1, read as the reverse complement.
GAATACGGCCAACGTTATCCCGAAGGCGAAACACGATAAGTCGGTCGAAAATTGCGATACGATCACACCAACATTAATCGGCAAGGTCAAAGCGGCGATCTTTGCGAAAATACCTAACATTATATTCTCCTTCTCAAAAAAATTGTCCTTCGTCCAATCGGACTCACCTCACTCAGAGGAGGAACATTCGTGATCGAACCTTTCAAGGATTTCGCAGAGTTAAGGTTCGACGCGGTGGAATTCGATGGACATAGTCGCCCAAGTACGGGCGGTGCGTCACACGGCTTTCCACAGCAGCTCCCATTCAGTTTCTTTTTTGCTTGTAACATCCATCAAGGCACATCAGAAATGATGGCCGTCACACCCCTAGAACATTTGGCGGATCGTCTCTTGCGGAATGTCAACATTGCTTGACCTATCCGTCTGCTAATACCAACCGCCCTTAACATTGCCTTGTGCGAGCCCACGCTCTGAGGCCGATGGACATGATCTTCCAAGGTTGGTCGGTCAGGTTGTTCCAGGCTTGGCAAGAGGCCTCGACGATGGCTTCATAGGAGTCGAAGACACGATTGGAGAGCCAGTTCTGGCGGAGGTATTGCCAGACATTTTCGGCGGGATTGAGCTCCGGGGACTTGGGTGGCAAAGGCACGAGGGAGATGTTCTCCGGGATGCCGAGTTTGGCAGTGGTGTGCCATGCGGCTTGGTCGAGCAGCACGACGGCATGGGCGTTTGGGGCAACGGCCCGGCTGATTTCCTCGAGATGCAGGTCCATGGCTTCAGTATTGGCGCGCGGCATGACCAGCGCCGCGCCCTCACCGCGCTCGGGGCAGATGGCGCCGAAGAGATACGCCGAAGAGGTCCGTAGGTCCTTGACCTGGCGCGGGCGCGATCCCTTTGGGGCCCACTGGCGCACCAGGCTGTTCTTCTGGCCGACGCGCATTTCATCTTGAAACCAAACCTCGATGGGCGTGTCCGGTGGCTGTGCCGCTACGATTTTCGCCAAGTGTTCGGGAAAACTTTTTTTTAAATTCCTCCTGTGCCCGCGCATCCTGGCCGACGTGGCGCGGGCGCGCGGAAATATGCGAGAACCCGAGCGCGGCCAGCAGCTTGCCGACGCTCCGCTCGTGATAGTCCACGCCGAAGCGCGTTCGGATCAGTTGCTTGAGATCGATGCAGCGCCAGCGCACGACCCCATCCCGTTCGGGATCGGGACCGGCCTCGATAGCCCGCGAAAGCGCCGCCATTTGCGACGGCGTCAACCGACGCAACGCCCCGTTCGGCTTGCGGTCGATCAGACCGGCCGGACCTCCCGCGTTGAACCGGTGAACCCAGTCCCGCAACGTCTGCCGATCCATGCCGCCAATACCCGCCGCGCACGCTCGATCCATCCCATCGTAGATGGCCGCCATCGACAAAAGCCGTCGCGCCTGGTTCCCATCATCGCTCCGTGCCGCAAGAACACGGACTCTTTCAGCATCAAAGTCGTTTCGCAAAGGAATCGTTGGCATTGAACACACTCCCTTGTTGCCAACAACCTTGAATCACACAAAACCTAGCGTGTAAACCTTTGCGCGAGTCAAACTCTAGGGCGGTTGGTATAACTCGTCGTCCGGCCCAGTCCCAATCGGCGCGCTTTTAAGGCCCGGAAATTTCGGAAACGTCCCTTTTGGCGGGAGGTATGCGGGGTACGAACCTATGGGCGCCCAACCCCACCGGGGGGTGTGCCGAACCCGGTTCCAGGTCCATAGACGGTGAGGTTGGGCAGTCCCTTGGCGTGCGCCTCAGTGGTCCGAAGGCTGGCCTTTGGAAAGACTTCGCGACAGGCGGTTGCGGTGATCCACTCGACCTGATTCAGGCGGTTCGGAACACGAACAAGGCAGGCGCAATCCAATGGACAAAGGAATGGCTCGGGATCACGGGTGATCTGTCCGCCGTCCGAACACATGCGCCCGGAAACCGCCGACGTGAGTCGGGAGATACCGAGGTCGATGATCTGCGGCGCATCGCCTATGCCGGCGATCTTTGGTGCCAGGTTAAATCCGCCGCGGGCACAGCCGTCGAGACCTACCTGAGGGGCCGCGCCATCACCCTCACGATCCCACCGACAATTAAATATCTATCCATGGCCAAGCACACGCCGACTGGCCTCAATCTCCCAGTGATGTTGGCCGCCGTCCAAGGGCCGAACCGGAAAATCACCGGGGTGCATCGGACCTACCTGACGATCGACGGTAGTGGCAAAGCGCCTGTGAGCAAACCGAAGATGATGTTCGGAAAGGTCGCAGGCGGCGCCGTCCGTCTTGCCCGCCACGGCCCCGAACTGGCGATCGGGGAAGGCATCGAGTCTTGCCTCAGTTACCTACAAGCCACGGGGACGCCGACGTGGGCCGCGCTGTCCGCGACCAACATCCCCGTCGTTGGTATCCCCTCCGACGTTGAAACTGTCGTCCTACTTGCCGATGGTGACCAGGCTGGCGAGGACGCCGTCAAAAAGGTCGCGCGGAAGCTCTCGCGCCAAGGGAGACGTGTGCGGATCGTGCGGCCGCCGATCGGACAAGATTTCAACGATGTTCTGATGACATCGGCACCCCGCAGCACCGAGAATGGGTAAGATCGAAGATATGGTTGGCGAAGAAACCATTCGCGACCTTGCGAGAAACGCCGAGGAAGTTGAACCCAACGCCACCACCGACGGCATCTCTCCCGAAGAAGAGACCCTGCTCAATTTACTCGCGGCAATGACGCCGATCGAATATGGCAAGCGCCGCAAGGCCGTCGCCAAGGAACTCGATGCCACCCTCCCCCTTCTCGACGAGGAAATCAAAATCCGACGGGCAAAGGCCAACGAAGGTCTTGCCGACAACGGTACTGGATCGCCTGTATTTATGGCCAACCTCGAGCAGTGGCCGGAATCGGTGGATGGAGTAGAACTCCTAAATCAACTCTCCGCCACATTCGCCAGATACATCATTCTGCCGGAAGGTGCGGCGACGGCGATGGCGCTTTCGACCGTTCATACGCATTGCCACGAGGTTGCGTATGTGAGTCCGTTCTTGACCTTTGAATCCCCGGAGAAGAGATGCGGGAAATCGACAGCGATGGCGGTGCTCCAACGGCTCGTCGCGCGCGCGCTTCCCGCTTCGAATATTTCACCAGCGGCGCTCTTCCGCTCGACCGAGGCATGGCAACCGACCCTGCTCGTGGACGAGGCGGATTCGTTCCTGGCCGAAAACGACGAATTGCGTGGCGTTCTGAACTCAGGCCATAGTCGCGCCACCGCGTACGTGATCAGGGTTGAAGGCGAATGCCGTAAATCTGTCGAGGAACTGTTGCCCTGGCTTTATCTCAAAGGCATCTCCACGGGTGATTTTTCCGACGCCCTGGCAGCGCTCGTGGGTGCGGACGCGCCGGGCCTTTCGGCCAACACCATCGTGCGTCTCAAGAAGGTCTGGCAAGAGGAGCTGGAGCGCTGGCAAGGGCGGGACTTGTCCGCCAAGCGCTACGTCTATTTCTGGGCTGACGGCATCTATTTCCAGCCGCGCCTGGACAAAGATCGCCAATGCATTCTGGTCATCATCGGCGCCGACGATAGGGGCCGCAAGGAAGTATTGGCCATCGACGACGGTTATCGCGAAAGTGCCCAATCCTGGCGCGAACTGCTTCTCGACCTCAAGAAGCGGGGCCTCGTGATTCCGCCCGAACTGGCCACTGGCGACGGCGCCCTTGGGTTCTGTAAGGCCCTGCGCGAGGTCTACGGAAGCGTGCGCGAGCAGCGTTGCTGGGTCCATAAAACGGCCAATGTGCTGAACAAGCTGCCGAAGTCCGTCCAGCCCAAGGTCAAGAAGCGCTTGCAGGACATCTGGATGGCCGAAACCAAGGACGAGGCCGAGAAAGCCTTCGACTTCTTCGTGGAAATCTTCGGTCCCAAGTACGACAAGGCCGTCGCCTGCCTGGCCAAGAACCGGGTGGAGTTGCTCACCTTCTACGACTTCCCGGCCGAGCACTGGAAGCACTTGCGAACCACCAATCCGATCGAAAGCACCTTCGCCACGGTGCGCCTTCGAACCGCCAGGACCAAAGGCTGCCTCAGCCGTAAAACGGCCCTCATGATGGTCTTCAAACTCTGCCAATCGGCGAGCAAAAAATGGCGCCGCCTCGACGGCTCCCAGCGGCTCGCCGAGATCATCCAGGGTGTCACATTCAAGGATGGAGAAAAGCTAACCGACCGCGCCGCCTAAAACCCCCGTCACCAACTTTTGACATTAGCTCTCCGGGGAATAGCGGCGGCCCGGTATTTGATAGATCGGGAAATGTCGTCGCGGTAGTGACAAGTACACTGACTACCCTCAAGTTCGTAGAGATCACTGGGGATATCCCGCAAAACTTGAATTTTTCAATCAAGTTTGCGCTCGCCGCGAGTTTTCTCGACGCATTTGAAATTGGCTATCACAAAGCATCGTCCTCGGCTGAGCTTAAAGTTGCGGATATAGCATCTACCGTGAAGGCATCTGTGGTTTTAGTCGAATGCTGGAGCCGATATACAATATAGGGCAAAAGGCCGGAACTTCTGCTCACGAGGGCGAAGCGGTCGTGACTGGGGACAGCTCGAATCTTCCGGTCGTAGCCATTAACGGACTCTGACGTCGCGAAATAGCGGCAACTTTATAGGGCGTTTGATCGAGAGTGACTACTGCCGATCATGTCCTCATGGCTTGCCTCAGAGCATGGACTCAGGAAAATTCTTAGACCCTACTTCAAATAAAAAATTCTCTTCTGTAAAAAGGACAAAAAACTCACTATGTTCTATACCGTTGTGTATTTTGATCAAAAAATATTATCAAAAAAATCAACTGTATAAGCCATTGTAAATTATTTACGTGAGCGGCATTTTTATGCAGTCAGAAAATCATTCCTGTATTATCCGAGTTTCTTGAAGGAGAATGACGTGAAGCGATCGCGGGCCCTCTCGACCCACCACCTAAAGGAGCAAATCATGATAGATCGCAGTTCTAGAGGATTCGTAGGAGCGGTAATAGCTTCGGGATTTTTTTTATGGGCAATATTTCCAGGTCCGGCAAACGCCAAAAATCAACAGATAACGCTTGAGGAAGGAAGTCCTGATTGTGCAACAATGACTATTCAAGGGGATTCGAGCCCAGTAGCAGTTTTCGACAACGGTTGTAAGGAAAACAAGAGATTTGCTGTCTGCTTTGTAGCAGCTTGTTCACTTACTGAGCCCAAGTCACCAACCAACCCCGTTGAAATGAGGATTTTAAAACCGGGAGGTACAATGGTTGTTATTTCGAAAATAAATTTTGCCGACGGCGGCATCAAGATTACAGGAATGGTCGGAGATACCACCTTGCCTCCTAGCCCGTCGTACAGATGATATTAACAGAAAATATAAGCTGATCGGCATGACTTCAATGGGTTGGGGACGGGTCAGTTAAGCAAGTTACAATGTCCGCAGCGGGTCAAATACCGTCGATCAAGCCGCGTCCATCATCCGACGGCTGTTTGAGGGAAAGCTGCCGTTTTACGGTCTCCGTCCGAATTCGAGATTTTGATTCTTATACCAACCGCCCTAGAGTTTGACTCGCGCAAAGGTTTACACGCCAGGTTTTGTGTGATTCAAGGTTGTTGGCAACAAGGGAGTGTGTTCAATGCCAACGATTCCTTTGCGAAACGACTTTGATGCTGAAAGAGTCCGTGTTCTTGCGGCACGGAGCGATGATGGGAACCAGGCGCGACGGCTTTTGTCGATGGCGGCCATCTACGATGGGATGGATCGAGCGTGCGCGGCGGGTATTGGCGGCATGGATCGGCAGACGTTGCGGGACTGGGTTCACCGGTTCAACGCGGGAGGTCCGGCCGGTCTGATCGACCGCAAGCCGAACGGGGCGTTGCGTCGGTTGACGCCGTCGCAAATGGCGGCGCTTTCGCGGGCTATCGAGGCCGGTCCCGATCCCGAACGGGATGGGGTCGTGCGCTGGCGCTGCATCGATCTCAAGCAACTGATCCGAACGCGCTTCGGCGTGGACTATCACGAGCGGAGCGTCGGCAAGCTGCTGGCCGCGCTCGGGTTCTCGCATATTTCCGCGCGCCCGCGCCACGTCGGCCAGGATGCGCGGGCACAGGAGGAATTTAAAAAAAGTTTTCCCGAACACTTGGCGAAAATCGTAGCGGCACAGCCACCGGACACGCCCATCGAGGTTTGGTTTCAAGATGAAATGCGCGTCGGCCAGAAGAACAGCCTGGTGCGCCAGTGGGCCCCAAAGGGATCGCGCCCGCGCCAGGTCAAGGACCTACGGACCTCTTCGGCGTATCTCTTCGGCGCCATCTGCCCCGAGCGCGGTGAGGGCGCGGCGCTGGTCATGCCGCGCGCCAATACTGAAGCCATGGACCTGCATCTCGAGGAAATCAGCCGGGCCGTTGCCCCAAACGCCCATGCCGTCGTGCTGCTCGACCAAGCCGCATGGCACACCACTGCCAAACTCGGCATCCCGGAGAACATCTCCCTCGTGCCTTTGCCACCCAAGTCCCCGGAGCTCAATCCCGCCGAAAATGTCTGGCAATACCTCCGCCAGAACTGGCTCTCCAATCGTGTCTTCGACTCCTATGAAGCCATCGTCGAGGCCTCTTGCCAAGCCTGGAACAACCTGACCGACCAACCTTGGAAGATCATGTCCATCGGCCTCAGAGCGTGGGCTCACACAAGTCAATGTTAAGGGCGGTTGGTATTAGTCGCCCGTGAAGAACGCGTAAGCGGCTGATGTTGGTAGCTCTTTCGGTTTGGCGAAGTAATCGGATTTGCAAGAAAACGGGTTTTGGGCCTGAAAAGCTTGTGATTTGAAATAATTGATTTTGGGGATTCCCTTCCGTTGCGGAACGTGATTCTCCGCTCCCGTCGATTGGGATTGGAGAACTGTGATGAAGCCATCGCGCAAGGTGTCATCGGGAATAGAGGACCTGTTCCGCTCGCGGTTCGAAAACATCATCAACCTGCGCCACGAGTTGGTGGTGTTGGGGGGCCGGATCGCGTGGACTTTCTTCGACGAGACCTATGAAGCCTTGTATTCGGAGGAGGGTCGGCCGGGGGTCCCGACGCGGTTGATGGTTGGGCTGCACATCCTCAAGCATATGTTCGATCTCTCGGATGAGGAGGTCTGCGAGCGCTGGGTCTACGACCCATACTTCCAGTGCTTCTGCGGCGAAGAGTACTTTCAGCATGAGCTGCCCATGGAGCGCTCGTCGATGACCCGGTGGCGGGACCGGATCGGGCCGGAAGGTTTGGAGAAGGTATTCCAGGAGAGCCTGGCCGTGGCCCACCGGGTGGGGGCGCTGCGGGAGAAGGACCTCGAGCGGGTGACGGTGGACACCACCGTACAAGAGAAGGCGATTGCCTTTCCGACCGCCGCCAAACTGATGCAACGAGCCCGCGAGCGGCTGGTGCGACTGGCACGGGAGCACGGCATTGCCCTGCGTCAGTCCTATACCCGCCTGGGCAAGAGGGCGTTGATCATGCAAGGCCGCTACCGCCATGCCAAACAGCACAAGCGGGCCAACAAGGCCCTGCGCAAGCTCAAGACCTATCTCGGGCGCACCGTCCGCGACATCCGCCGCAAGACGGCCCAGGAGGAGAGCCTACGGGATACCTTCCGCCGCCCCTTGTGGCTGGCCGAGCGGGTGTCGACCCAGAAGCGGCGCGACCCCTTGCCCAAGGTCTATTCGCTCCACGCGCCCGAGGTCGAATGCATCGGCAAAGGGAAGGCGCACAAGCCGTACGAGTTCGGCTGCAAGGTCTCCGTGGCGGCGACCAATTCCCGCCCCCCCGGCGGCCAGTTCGTCGCCCACGTCAAGGCCTTCCACGGCAATCCCTATGATGGCCACACCTTGAGGCAGGTGATCGAAGAGATGGAACGCTGGACGGGGATATCGGCCGAGCGCATCTATGTCGACAAGGGATACCAGGGCCACTATTACCCCAACAAACACCGCGTCTTTAGATCAGGCCAGAAACGCGGCATCACGCCGACGATCAAGAAGGAGCTCAGGCGGCGCTCCGCCGTCGAGGCCGTGATCGGACATCTCAAGAGCGATGGCAGGCTGGGGCGCAACTTCCTCAAAGGCCGCGACGGCGACAAGATCAACGCCATCCTCGCCGGCGCCGGCTACAACTACCGCCTTGTCCTCAAATGGCTGAGGCGTTTGTTTGTCCAAATCCTGGCCGCGCTCCTCAGCGACATCTCGCACCCCACCGCAAACCCAATCGCCGCTTCAGCTTGAAATCAGGGTTCTTCACGGACGACTATTTAACAATCCCTTGCTCGTCACGTTCGCAAGCACGACGCGGCCGTGACCGCAACGGGAAGGTGGTTGTGTCCAACGTTTTTTGGATTTTAGGTTTTGGCGAACCTGGTGTCGTTCATAATATTCATAATCCGTACCCTTTGAAATGGAGGTCTCGAGGCGACCCGATTTCCCACGTCGCCGATTTCGTTCATTCCCGATCGAGCAGTGCCTTACAGTCTGTTCGAAAATGCGCGGCCGCGCATTTTTTGCGTCTGTTCCGGCCCTCTCCCCCTCCCGGCCACCCACGTAAGTATGCTGATATGGGTGGCTGGGAGGGGGAGAGGGCCGGTGCCGCGAGTTTTCGAACAGATTCTCAGACGCGGACCATTTTGCCTGGGTTCATGAGGTCGAGGGGGTCGAGGGTTTTCTTGATCTGACGCATCACGGAGACGGCCTCGCCGTGCTCGGCGACGAGAAAATCGAGCTTGCCGTGACCGATTCCGTGCTCGCCGGTGCAGGTGCCGTCGAGGGCGAGGGCCCGATGGATCAGTCGTTCGTTGAGACGCTTGGCCTCGGCGACCTCGCTCGGATCCTCGGGCTTGATCAGAAAAATGACATGAAAATTCCCATCGCCGACGTGGCCGACGAGGGGCGCGATAAGGGGCGAGGCGTCGAGATCCTTCTGGGTTTCGTGGATACATTCGGCGAGGCGCGAAATGGGAACGCAGACGTCGGTCGGAAACCCTTGGGCCCCGGGGCGCAAGGCCAGGGTGGCGAAATAGGCGTCGTGGCGGGCCCGCCAGAGACGGTTGCGGTCCTCCTGGCGGGTCGCCCACTGGAAGTCCCTTCCCTCGCATTCGGTGGCGATCGCCTGGACCGTTTCCGCCTGCTCCTCCACCCCCGCCGTCGAGCCGTGAAACTCGAAAAATAGGGTCGGCGCCTCGGCGTAATCGAAGCCAGCGTAGGCGTTGACGGCCCGCATCGTCAGGGCGTCCAGAATCTCGACGCGGGCGACGGGAACACCGCTTTGAATCGTCATGATGACGGCACCCACGGCGGCGTCCAATTCGGTGAAGGCGCAAACGGCCGTCGACATCGCCTCCGGAATGCCGTGAAGGCGCAAGGTCACGTCGCTGATGATTCCCAGGGTCCCCTCCGAGCCGACGAAGAGGCGGGTCAAATCGTAGCCGGCGGCGGATTTGCGGGCCCTTCGCGCGGTCCGGATGCGGCGGCCGTCGGCGAGAATCACGGTCAGCGCCAGCACCGCCTCGCGCATGGTGCCGTAGCGCACCGCGTTGGTTCCCGAGGCGCGGGTCGCGGCCATGCCGCCAATGGTCGCGTCAGCGCCGGGGTCGATGGGAAAGAACAAGCCACTGTCGCGCAGATGATGATTGAGCTGCTTGTGCGTGACCCCGGCCTCGACAGTGACGTCCATGTCGTCGGGGTTGACCCGCAGGACCCGATTTATGCGGCTGAGATCGACGCAAATCCCACCGCGGAGGGCGGCGATATGCCCTTCAAGCGAGGTTCCGGCGCCGAAGGCAATGATCGGCGCGCGGTGGCCGGCGCAAAGGCGCACGATGTCGGAAATCTCGTCCTCGGATTCGGCGAAAGCCACCGCGTCGGGCGCCCGCGCCGGGTGATAGGAAGCATCCTTGCCGTGGTGTTCGCGGACCGCCGCGCCGGTGACGAGGCGTTCTCCGAGAAGGTCCCGCAGTCCCGTGATGAGTGGTTCGTTCGCGCGCGGTTTCGCCGGCAACTCGCCCTCGTCCCTCCGTCGTTTGCTAAAGACAGCTTAGGATGCCGCCACGGGCGGCGCAAGCCGCGCTTGCCACCGTGTTTCCGCCGGCGAACGGATGGGGTATGATTTGCCGCCATGGCCGCGAAGCAAGGTACTCAAATCGCCGCCCTGCTGATCCTCGGGCTCTTGATCTGCGACACCGCCGCCGCCGGTTGCACGCAACCACCGGCCCCGGGTGTCAACTGGCGCCGCTGCTATATGGACGAGCGCCATTTCGCCAAGGTCGATCTCTCCGGCGCCGTCCTGCGCGAGGCGACCTTCGCCCGCGCCGACCTCAGCGGCAGCGTGTTGACCGACGTCGATGGACGCCGAACCAAGTTCTTCACCGCGCGTTTGCCCGGGACGCGTTTCGACGGGGCCCGTTTGATCGAGGCCGATTTCACCCGCGCCGACCTCGCCGACTCCAGCTTTCGCGGCGCCGATCTGCGGCGGGCGCGATTTATCCACGCCGTCCTCCGGGGCGCCGATTTCACCGACGCGCGGCTGGACGGCGCCGACCTGTTGGGCGCTGATTTCGCCGGTGCGACCTGGACCGACGGCACCACGATCTGCGCCGAAGACTCGATCGGCCAATGCAACTAGTGCACCGGCGCATTCACTTCGTTCACGCCCCCGTGCACCAGGCCTTTGTCGATGCATCAACTTTCCAAACTTCGGCTGTCGCCTCCGTTTGGGTCGATGCACTAGGGGCCGGCGGGACGGCACTGGCCGTCACGAAATTCCTGAACCGCGGGATCGCGCCCGTCGCGGCAAGGTCCAGTCCGTGACATCGGGCGTCAAGAATTGGCTCGTGGAGGCGGGGCGGGCCTTACAGCGACGGGAGCAAATCTACCTCGCCGTCCTCGCCATCGGATTGGGCTTCGCGTCGGCCTATGGCGCCATAGCCTTCTGGCACACGGCGGAGGAAATTCACACCCTCGTATTCGGTTCGTCGACCGCGGACTTGCCCAGCCTAGCGCGCAGCATGCCCTGGTGGTTGCTGTTGCTGGTACCGACGTGCGGTGGCCTGATCATCGGCCTGTTCGTGACCAAGTTTCTCCCCGACAGTCGCAACCAGACCGTGGCCGACGTCATCGAGTCGGCTGCCTTGCTGGGGGGACGCATGCAGTTCACGACCGGAATTTTCGCCGCCGGGGCCGCCGCCACGTCGATCGGCTGCGGCGCCTCCGTCGGGCGTGAGGGGCCGGTCGTTCACCTCGGCGCGACCCTCGCGTCGTTGTTGGGCCAAGCGTTGAAACTCGACCGCTCGACGACTCGTACCTTGTTGGGTTGCGGTGTCGCCGCGGCGTTCGCGTCGTCGTTCAACGCGCCGAGGCGGGGCGGGCCTCGCCGGCGTCTTCTTCGCTCTGGAAGTGGTCTTCGGACATTACCGGATGACCGCCTTCACGCCCGTCGTCATTTCCTCGGTCGTCGGCACCGCGTTTTCGCGCTCCCATTTGGGCGACCAGCCCGCCTTCGCGGTGCCCCCGCTGGAGATCGTTTCGTATCTCGAGATTCCCGCCTTCGCGCTGCTCGGTTTCGTCTCGGCGGCCGTCGCGATCCTGTTCATGGCAGCGGTGATGTACACGGGTGATTTCTTCGCCAAGCTCCCGCTGCGCCGATCGTTGCACGCGATGATCGGGGGGTTCCTCATTGGCGTTTTGGCGCTGGTCTATCCACAGGTCCTGGGTGTCGGCTACGAAGCGTCCGATCAGGCCCTGAACGGAACCATGCCACTTTGGCTCATGGTGGCTCTTATGGTCACCAAGACGATGGCGACGTCGATTTCGCTCGGGAGCGGATTCGGCGGCGGCGTTTTCAGCCCTTCGTTGGTGGTCGGGGCGATGTGCGGCGGCACCTTCGGATTCTTCGCTGGAAGTATCCTTCCCGATTACGCCACCGCCCACAACGCCTACGCGATCGTCGGCATGGGCGCGGTCGCCGGAGCCGTTCTGGGGGCCCCGATCTCGACCATTCTCATCGTTTTCGAGCTGACCACATCGTACAGCCTAACGATCGCCCTGATGGTGGCGACGGCGATTTCGTCTCTGGTCACCAGGCAAGTCCTCGGCGGTTCGTTTTTCATCTGGCAACTCAAGCGCCGCGGCATCGACCTGGACCACGAACTTGACACCCGTATTCTTCGCTCGAGCCCCGTCAGCGATATCATCACCACCGACTACAGGCTTGTCCGCCACGACGCGCCCTTGGCGGAAGCCCGCGACGCGCTCGCAAGGAGCGCTTCCGGGGCGGTGTTCGTGGTCGACGAAAACGATCGATTTTACGGTAGCCTGGCCTACGCCGACGTGCGCGAGGTGATCCGCGACCCCGACACCGCCGAACATACGACCGCCGGCGAGATCGCGCGCCAGGACTCGGGCATCCTGATGGCCGACGACAATCTGAAGGACGCCCTGGAGATCATGGAGACGCTCTGCGCCTCCCACCTGCCCGTGATCGACGACGAGGCCAGCATGCGCGTGGTCGGAACCGTCCACCAGAGCATGGCGGTCCGGGCCCAGGAACGCCTTCTGACCAGCGCCCGCTCCGGGGATCGCTAATGGGATGTGTCCGAAACGCACTGACACAACACACCCGTCATCGTCGTGCCCGACACGACGATCCATGTTTGACCCACGCTTAAACGCCGGCCGACCGCGCGGACGACCTGGCGCCCTACGCGAACGACATGCCCCGCCGATGGATGGGTGCTGGCGTTTTGCCTGGGTCCTCGGATCAAGTCCGAGGACGACGAGGAATGAGAACGAGCATGACAAGGAGCGAGCACAAGTATGACGAGGGTTGAACACGAGTAGGGCGAGGGCCGACCGCGAGGATGACGACGGTCTCGATCCTCGACATCTCGGGCGGCGGCCGGCCACCATAATTCGCTGACAACGGTGACAAACCTTGGCTGGTCCGGGAATTCTTTTTTCTTGGGCGTCATCCACGGGGCGGCGGACCAGGTTACGTGATCAACATCAGGACAGGGCGCACTTGATCAGGACAGGGCGCTCTTGAACCGCGTGCTCGTCAGCGCCTCCTGGCGGACGGCGTCGATCATGGTTTTCTTGATCTTCGGCATGAGCTGAAGGATCTCCGCCCGGACCGTTTGTTGAACCCCGAGCGAGAAGTTCATGTTGACGGTGATCCCCTCGTCCCGGCCGACTTGGTTCCTCGGGGTCACCGTGACGCGCTCGCCGGGCGTGAGCATGGCCGCGAAGGGAACATTGTCGACGCCGCCGCCCCCCGGGACGATGATATCGGCGCCGTGTTGGAACGCGAATCCGCCCACATCGGTCCCACCGCCCGAGCCCAACACAGAAACTCCGGACTGTCCCGAAAACGACCCGAAACCGCCTGAAAGGGCGCTGCCGAGTCCAGAAAATAACGCCCCCAGAATCCCGCCGCCGCCCGATTGCGCTGCGAAATTGGCCTGCAACACCCGTTGGATTTCCCCGATCGTCAGGTTCGCCCAGTGGTGCCAGTCATCGAGATTGGCTTGCAGGGCCCGCTGCATGAAGTTCACCCAATCCAGCGCCAGCGCCTGCTGCTGAACTCGCATGGCTCGCTCTAAGATGAGAATTTGTTCGCGGTGTTGCCTTTCAAGACGAAGTATCTCCTCGAGTAAACTTTGATGTGCCGCTAATTGCTGAAACGCCAAGCTTCCGAGCGTGTCGTTCCCGGCGTCTCCGCGGAGCACTTTGCTCCCGAAGCCTCCGCCCAGACTAGTGCCCGGTGACGTTGGAATAATTCCCTGTTGTCGTAATTTTTCATCTATACGTTTTAGTAGGTCATTTATTTGCTCCACGGATCTTTCGATCACACGATCGTTTCGTAATGGTTCTAAAACTTGATTTATACCAACCGCCCTTAACATTGCCTTGTGCGAGCCCACGCTCTGAGGCCGGTGGACATGATCTTCCAAGGTTGGTCGGTCAGGTTGTTCCAGGCTTGGCAAGAGGCCTCGACGATGGCTTCATAGGAGTCGAAGACACGATTGGAGAGCCAGTTCTGGCGGAGGTATTGCCAGACATTTTCGGCGGGATTGAGCTCCGGGGACTTGGGTGGCAAAGGCACGAGGGAGATGTTCTCCGGGATGCCGAGTTTGGCAGTGGTGTGCCATGCGGCTTGGTCGAGCAGCACGACGGCATGGGCGTTTGGGGCAACGGCCCGGCTGATTTCCTCGAGATGCAGGTCCATGGCTTCAGTATTGGCGCGCGGCATGACCAGCGCCGCGCCCTCACCGCGCTCGGGGCAGATGGCGCCGAAGAGATACGCCGAAGAGGTCCGTAGGTCCTTGACCTGGCGCGGGCGCGATCCCTTTGGGGCCCACTGGCGCACCAGGCTGTTCTTCTGGCCGACGCGCATTTCATCTTGAAACCAAACCTCGATGGGCGTGTCCGGGGGCTGTGCCGCTACGATTTTCGCCAAGTGTTCGGGAAAACTTTTTTTTAAATTCCTCCTGGGCCCGCGCATCCTGGCCGACGTGGCGCGGGCGCGCGGAAATATGCGAGAACCCGAGCGCGGCCAGCAGCTTGCCGACGCTCCGCTCGTGATAGTCCACGCCGAAGCGCGTTCGGATCAGTTGCTTGAGATCGATGCAGCGCCAGCGCACGACCCCATCCCGTTCGGGATCGGGACCGGCCTCGATAGCCCGCGAAAGCGCCGCCATTTGCGACGGCGTCAACCGACGCAACGCCCCGTTCGGCTTGCGGTCGATCAGACCGGCCGGACCTCCCGCGTTGAACCGGTGAACCCAGTCCCGCAACGTCTGCCGATCCATGCCGCCAATACCCGCCGCGCACGCTCGATCCATCCCATCGTAGATGGCCGCCATCGACAAAAGCCGTCGCGCCTGGTTCCCATCATCGCTCCGTGCCGCAAGAACACGGACTCTTTCAGCATCAAAGTCGTTTCGCAAAGGAATCGTTGGCATTGAACACACTCCCTTGTTGCCAACAACCTTGAATCACACAAAACCTAGCGTGTAAACCTTTGCGCGAGTCAAACTCGCGGGCGGTTGGTATTATTTCTTCTATTTTACGTTTCACTTCATCTAATTTACGTTTCACTTCATCGAACTTACCCGCTCTTACAAATTTGTCTAGTTCCTTTTCAAATTTTTCGGGTTGCGCCTTCGAAAATCTTATTATTAACGTTTCAACTAGTTGTTTAGTCGTCCGTGAAGAACCCTGATTTCAATCTGAATCGGCGATTGGGTTTGCGGTGGGGTGCGAGATGTCGCTGAGGAGCGCGGCCAGGATTTGGACAAACAAACGCCTCAGCCATTTGAGGACAAGGCGGTAGTTGTAGCCGGCGCCGGCGAGGATGGCGTTGATCTTGTCGCCGTCGCGGCCTTTGAGGAAGTTGCGCCCCAGCCTGCCATCGCTCTTGAGATGTCCGATCACGGCCTCGACGGCGGAGCGCCGCCTGAGCTCCTTCTTGATCGTCGGCGTGATGCTGCGTTTCTGGCCTGATCTAAAGACGCGGTGTTTGTTGGGGTAATCGTGGCCCTGGTATCCCTTGTCGACATAGATGCGCTCGGCCGATATCCCCGTCCAGCGTTCCATCTCTTCGATCACCTGCCTCAAGGTGTGGCCATCATAGGGATTGCCGTGGAAGGCCTTGACGTGGGCGACGAACTGGCCGCCGGGGGGGCGGGAATTGGTCGCCGCCACGGAGACCTTGCAGCCGAACTCGTACGGCTTGTGCGCCTTCCCTTTGCCGATGCATTCGACCTCGGGCGCGTGGAGCGAATAGACCTTGGGCAAGGGGTCGCGCCGCTTCTGGGTCGACACCCGCTCGGCCAGCCACAAGGGGCGGCGGAAGGTATCCCGTAGGCTCTCCTCCTGGGCCGTCTTGCGGCGGATGTCGCGGACGGTGCGCCCGAGATAGGTCTTGAGCTTGCGCAGGGCCTTGTTGGCCCGCTTGTGCTGTTTGGCATGGCGGTAGCGGCCTTGCATGATCAACGCCCTCTTGCCCAGGCGGGTATAGGACTGACGCAGGGCAATGCCGTGCTCCCGTGCCAGTCGCACCAGCCGCTCGCGGGCTCGTTGCATCAGTTTGGCGTCGGTCGGAAAGGCAATCGCCTTCTCTTGTACGGTGGTGTCCACCGTCACCCGCTCGAGGTCCTTCTCCCGCAGCGCCCCCACCCGGTGGGCCACGGCCAGGCTCTCCTGGAATACCTTCTCCAAACCTTCCGGCCCGATCCGGTCCCGCCACCGGGTCATCGACGAGCGCTCCATGGGCAGCTCATGCTGAAAGTACTCTTCGCCGCAGAAGCACTGGAAGTATGGGTCGTAGACCCAGCGCTCGCAGACCTCCTCATCCGAGAGATCGAACATATGCTTGAGGATGTGCAGCCCAACCATCAACCGCGTCGGGACCCCCGGCCGACCCTCCTCCGAATACAAGGCTTCATAGGTCTCGTCGAAGAAAGTCCACGCGATCCGGCCCCCCAACACCACCAACTCGTGGCGCAGGTTGATGATGTTTTCGAACCGCGAGCGGAACAGGTCCTCTATTCCCGATGACACCTTGCGCGATGGCTTCATCACAGTTCTCCAATCCCAATCGACGGGAGCAGAGAATCACGTTCCGCAACGGAAGGGAATCCCCAAAATCAATTATTTCAAATCACAAGCTTTTCAGGCCCAAAACCCGTTTTCTTGCAAATCCGATTACTTCGCCAAACCGAAAGAACTACCAACATCAGCCGCTTACACGTTCTTCACGGGCGACTGTTTAACCTCAGGATTTTGCGCGAGCCGCGTCTGGAGCTGGCTCCCGAGCCGCGCCAATAACGGGATCAAAATAGCAATATTTAGGGTTACAAAATCTGATCGTGGAGTGGATGATTTCCGCATAGAATTGGTCCTTTCGGCCATTTTCCCGCGCACAACCGCGAAAACGAAGATTTGAAGCGCGGGACGACGAAGTCAGCCGAAGAAACCGGCTGGTCTCAATCGGCTCGTGTCTTTGATTTGACGGTTCAACTCCCGACCGAATGACCGGAGGACATGTCGCCGTCGTGAATTTGGTTTTCCCACAGGCGCTTTTAGTGTCGTGGGGAATGGTTGTCTTCTTGCAGCGCGAACGCGGGGACAAATTTTCCGGTTTTTGCACCCAGTCGAGGTCACCTACCGCTTCCCCGATGTTCGAGCGGACGTCGATGGTGGAATCGAAAAGCCCGCCGGGAGCCAGCGGGCCGTGTCGCGTTCGGTCATCGTCTTTGGATGGTGGCTTTACGTTGTCGACTGGTTTCGCGTATGTCAAGCGTTTCTTGGATTCTTTCTTTCCATGGTTGCGCGCGACGGACGGCCCCGCTCGACGTAACGCGAAGCGTTCCACGGCCCCGCGCGCGTGGACGACCTGGACGACCTCCAACGGGTATACGCAAGGGAAACGCACGCCCCCACGGGGTTGTTGTTCGTACCCGATTGACACAACGGATTAATCTCCGAAAAGAGATACCGCCGTTACGTGGCGGGGGAGAACCGGATGCGTGAATTCCTGAAAAACGTTGCGAGTGCTGTACGCGCCGTTCGGCCGGCCCTCGATCGAAGCCTTCCAATAACGAATACGGCCGGCAAAGCCACGACTATTCATTTAACCGGTCGGCAGTGAGCTATTTTACTATGTTGGGCGACTCCGCGACCGAAATTGCTCGCCTTGCCGCCAATTCCCATCCTGGCCATCTTCACTCCGCCCAGTCTAAGTCCACGGACGGCCTTAGCGCTCGAAACCGATTAACTTCCAAAGCCGTAATTCCGTCGGCGCCGATGAGACCGAGCGTCTGTAGGTTGGTAAGCCCGACTAGGGGTGTAAGGTCGGTTATTCCGTCGGCGCCCCAGAGATCGAGCGTCCGCAGGTTGGTAAGCCCGGCTAAACAATCTGGCATTGGTATACGATGTGCAGAGCCGCTACGACGAGGCCGAGCCGCTCTACAAGCGCGCGCTGGCGATCTATGAGAACGCCCTCGGCTCCGAACATCCGTATTTCGCCACGAGCCTCAACAATCTAGCTTTGCTGTACGAAGCACAGGGCCGCTACGACGAGGCCGAGCCGCTCTACAAGCGCTCTCTGGCGATTAGAGAGAAGGCCCTTGGCCCCGAGCATCCGGATGTCGCCACGAGCCTTGAGAAATACGCCGACCTTCTGCGAAAGACCAATCGCGACGCCGAGGCGGAAGAGATGGAAAGGCGCGCCAAGGAGATGCGAGCCAAGCACCTGGACTGGGCGGTTCGGCAATAGGGTTTTTTCAACACACTGTTTGCGAGATAGGTGAACAACAGCGGCATGACCTTTGTGGTGCAGGTTGCTCGGACGCCCGGCAGGGCGCATGGGGCTGGGCAAGGCGGTTGCGGGCGTCGGAGAGGCTGATTGATCGATGGATGCTCGGGCCAAGCTGGGTCCTCGGATCACGTCCGAGGACGACAAGTAAATGGGTCGATTGGTCGTGACCCGCTGGACACGATCTTTCCTTCGCCCAACCGATCGCTAAACCGAGAAATACTTCGCCTGGGGATGGTGGACGACGATCGCCGAGGTCGATTGCTCGGGGTGAAGCTGATCGCCCTCGCTCATCGTGACCCCGATTCGCTTGGCCCCGAGCAATTCCAATAGGCGGTGCTGATCGGCCAGATTCGGGCAGGCGGGGTAGCCGAACGAGTAGCGGGAGCCGTGATAGCCTTGCTTCAGGAGCTTGTTCATGTCGCGGGCGTCCTCGTGGCCGAACCCGAGTTCGGCGCGAACCCGTTTGTGGACGTATTCGGCCATGGCCTCGGCGAGCTCGACCCCCAGTCCATGGAGGAAAAGATAATCGCGGTAACGGTCCTCGGCGAACCAGGCGCGGGCGATTCCCGAGGCCTTCTGGCCAACCGTCACCACTTGCAGGGCCACCACGTCGCGCTCGCCGCCGTCGGCTTTCCGGAAGAAATCGGCGATGCAGAGACCCCCGCGCTTTTGCTGGCGGGGCAGCGAGAAACGGGCGCACTCGGTGGCGCCGTCTTCGTCGTATAGGACCAGGTCGTCACCGTCTCCCGCCGCCTTCCAGTAACCGTAGGCGGCCTGGGGGCCCATGATTTCCTCGTTTTCGGCGGTGTCGACCAATTTGTTGAGGATCGGGCGCACCTCGCGGTTGGCCCAGGCACGATAGGCGTCGGCCTTCTTGCCGGCCCGCTTGAATCCCCAATGAAATTGGAACAGCATGGTTTCGTTGAGATAGGGCAGCAACGCCCGAATCGGCAGACGTTCGATCAGCTTGGGTCCCCAGAACGGCGGTGTCGGAACGTCGTTCCGCGCCGCCAGCTCGGCGTTGCGCAGTTTTATATCCTCGAGATCGATCGGACGCGTGGCGGCTTCGTCGGGAACGGCGCCCAGCGCACGTTTCTTGCTGGCCGGGCGCAGGGTGCGCTTTCGCGCCTGTTCCTCGACGTGGGCGTCGAAGTCGCCGGCCACGACCTTGCTCATGAGTTCGAGGCCGTCGAAGGCATCGCGGGCGTAGGCCACGCGGCCGCCGGCGTAGGCCGATCGGCAATCCTCCTCGACGAACTTGCGCGTCAACGCCGCCCCACCGAGGAATACCGGCAGGGTTATCTCCGAGCGCGACATCTCGTCGAGGTTTTCGCGCATGATCGCGGTCGACTTCACCAGCAGCCCCGACATCCCGATGCTGTCGGCCTCGTGCTCGCGGGCGGCGGCGAGAATGTTGGCGATCGGCTGCTTTATGCCGAGATTGACCACCTTGTAGCCGTTGTTCGTGAGGATGATGTCGACGAGGTTCTTGCCGATGTCGTGAACGTCACCCTTGACCGTGGCAAGCACGATCGTGCCCTTGTCGCGGCTGTCGCTCCGATCCATGTAGGGTTCGAGATGCGTCACCGCGGCCTTCATCGTTTCGGCCGACTGAAGAACGAAGGGAAGCTGCATCTTGCCGGCGCCGAATAGTTCGCCGACCACCTTCATGCCGTCGAGCAGGAATTTGTTGATGATTTCTAGCGGACTGTGTTTATCCAGCGCTTCGTCGAGGTCGCTGTCGAGATCCTGGCGGTCGCCGTCGACGATGCGCTGGGCCAACCGCTTTTCGATTTCCTTGGGCCGTTCCTTGGGTCCCGAGACCTGGGCGGTACGGCCCTCGAACAAGCCGATGAAGGCATGCAGCGGATCGTGCCCCGGCCGGCGGCGATCGAAGATCAGGTCCTCGGCGGCCGCGACCTCGGCCTCGGGAATCTTGTGGAGCGGAAGAATCTTGCTGAAATGGACGATGGCCCCGGTCATGCCGTGTTTCAGGGCGTGATCGAGATAGACCGAGTTGAGCACGTGCCGCGCCGCCGGATTAAGTCCGAAGGATATGTTCGACAACCCCAGGATGATCTGAGACTCGGGAAGTTCCGCGGCGATGCGTTGGATCCCCTCCAGGGTCCACAGGCCGAGCTTGCGGTCCTCGTCGGTGCCGGTGCAGATGGTAAAGGTCAGCGGATCGATCAGAAGATCGGCCGCAGGCAGACCGTGGCGGACGCAGGCGAATTCGTGCAATCGCTTGGCGAGCGCGACCTTTTCCTCGACCCCCTTGGCCATGCCCTCCTCGTCGATCGTCAGGGCGATCACGGCGGCGCCGAAACGGCGGGCAAGCTCGAGGCGCCGCGCCGCCGGCTCCTCGCCGTTCTCGAAGTTGATCGAGTTGATGATCGCCTTGCCGCCGTAAAGCTTGAGGGCCGCGTCTATGACCGGAAGCTCGGTCGAATCGATGACCACGGGGGCATCGACCGCCCCGCGCATGCGGCTCAGCACGGCGGTGATGTCGGCGATCTCGTCGCGGCCGACGAAGGCGGTACAGAGATCGAGGGCGTGGGAACCCTCAGCCACCTGATCGCGCCCGATGGCGACGCAGGAATCCCATTCGCCGGCGTCCTGGTGACGGCGGAACTTGCGTGAACCGTTGGCGTTGCAGCGCTCGCCGATCGAGAGAAAGGCGTTCTCCTGGCGCAGGCTGACCTGACTGTACAGCGAGGCAACCGCCGGAACCCAATGAACGCTGCGCTGGCTCGGTTGCGGGCGCGGGTCGTCGCCCAGCCGTCGCAACATCGCGTCGAGGGCGCCGATATGGTCGGGGGTGGTGCCGCAGCAGCCGCCGACAACGTTGATTCCGTCCTCGAGGATGAAGCGCTCGATCCAGCGCGCCATCTCTTCGGCGCCCAGGGGATACGCAGTCTGCCCGTCAACCAGCTCAGGGAGTCCGGCGTTGGGCACGACCGAGATCATCCCGGTCCAGTTCTGGGCCAGCCACTTGACGTGCTCCGCCATTTCCTGCGGACCGGTGGCGCAATTGAGGCCGATGGCCGCGACCCCGAGGGCACGCACCACCGTCGCCGCGGCCGAAATATCGCTGCCGACCAGAAGCGTCCCCGTCGTTTCGACGGTCACGTTGACGAGGATCGGCGGTTCGGCGTCGCGCGAGGCTCGCTTGGCGCCGTTGACGGCAGCCTTGACCTGGAGCGGATCCTGACAGGTCTCGATCAGAAAGGCATCGACCCCGCCGGCCAGCAGCCCCGCGGCCTGAACGGCAAACGCGTCCTCGAGCGTCTGATAGTCGATATGCCCGAGACTGGGGAGTTTCATGCCTGGCCCGATCGAACCGAGGACGAAGCGGTTGCGGCCGTCCCCGGAAAACGCCTCCATGGCCTCGCGTGCCAACTCGCCGGCGCCCTTGTTGAGCTCGAAGGCACGGTCCTTTAGACCGAATTCCCCGAGGGTTATGGGGGACCCGCCGAAGCTGTTGGTCTCGACGGCGTCGGCCCCGGCCGCGAAGTAACCGCTGTGGATGTCGCGGACCACGTCGGGGCGCGAAACGGTCAGGATTTCGGTGCAATTCTCGTTGCCCCAATAATCCTCTTCGACTTTCAGGTCGAGCGCCTGGGTGCGGCTCCCCATGGCGCCGTCGATCAACAGGATTCTGTCCGCCAGATAATCGAGAATATGCGTCATGCCGGCGTCACCGCGTCGTTCGGGTTCAGCGGCCGGAGACCCAAAATATGGCAGATCGCGTACGTCAGGTCGGCCCGGTTGAGGGTGTAGAAATGAAACGCGTTGACGCCCTGCGACTGGAGCCGGCGGCACTGTTCCGCGGCGACCGTGGCGGCCACGAGCTTGCGGGTTTCGACGTCCTCGTCGAGACCTTCGAAGAGGGTCGCGAGCCAGTTCGGCACGGTGGTGCCGCACGCGGCCGAAAATTTGACCACCTGGGCGAAATTGGTGACCGGAAGGATGCCCGCGACCACCGGCACCGTGATACCCGAGGCCCGGACCCGGTCGATGAACCGAAAATAGAGTTCGGCGCCGAAGAAATACTGGGTGATGGCGCGGGTCGCGCCGGCGTCCACCTTGCGTTTCAAATTGTCGATATCGGCCTCGGGGCTGAGCGCCTCGGGATGGGTCTCCGGGTAGGCGGCGACGCTGATCTCGAAATCGGCGGTGCGCTTGAGGCCGGTAACGAGATCGGCGGCGAATTCATAGCCGCTCTCGTTCGGCACGTAGGTGCCCGTCCCTTCTGGAGCGTCGCCGCGCAAGGCGACGATATGCCGAACCCCCGCCTGCCAGTAGGTGCGGGCGACGGTGTCGATTTCTTCGCGATCGGCTCCGACACAGGTCAGATGGGCCGCCGGCGCGATCCCGGTTTTTTGCAGGATACGGGTGACGGTGGCGTGGGTTCTCTCTCGCGTCGTACCCCCGGCGCCGTAGGTCACCGACATGAATTGAGGCGCCAGGGGCGCCAGCCGGCGAACCGCGGCCCACAACTTTTCGGCCATGGCGTCGGTCCGAGGAGGAAAAAATTCGAACGACACGGCGGGCCGACGAACGTCGTCGACGGCGGGCACGGTGATCATCCGTTTCGGCACCTCGGCGGTCATGGACTTACCTCCGATAGCTGTTCCTTGGACGCCGTCCAGACCACGACGGTGAGGGGATCGCCGGCCAGATCGATCGTTTCCAGCGGGGTCAAGCCAGCGCCGCGAAACCACGAAGTGACCTCGTCCCGGGCAAAGCCCAATCGGCGATGGGCGTGTTCGGTTCGCAAGCGCTCCAGGTCATGGAGGGCAAAATCGGCGACCGCAATTCTCCCGCCCGGGCAAAGAACACGCGCGGCCTCTCCAATGACGGCTTCCGGTTCGTCGGCGAAATGCAAGACCTGGTGAACAATCACGGCGTCCGCCGTTTGCGAGGAAAACGGCAGTTTGTACATGTCGCCAAGGCGAACCGAACAATGCGGAATGGGCTCGAGGTTCGATCGAGCGACGGCAAGCATTTCGAGAGAGAGATCGATTCCCACGGCGCGATCGCAGCGATCGGCGAATACCTCGAGGACGCGGCCGGTGCCGGTGCCGATGTCGAGAAGATAGCGTATGCTGCCGGGCGGGAAGGATTCGAGCAGGATCCGCTCGACTTCCGACTCGGACACGTATAGCCCCCTAATCCGATGCCAGCGGCTGGCGTTCTCGCGGAAATAATCGGCCGCCCGGGCGACGCGTTTTCGTTTGATCTCGGCCATGCGTTGGCGGTCAAGCATGAGGTCGGTGTCATCGCCGGGAAGCAGTTCGACGATCGTGGGCGCAAGCTCGCCGAGCGCCGCCGACTCGGCGGAGCGGTAAAATACCCAATTTCCCTCGCGAAACCGATCGAGCAAACCAGCATCACAAAGAATTTTCAGATGTCGCGACACGCTCGGTTGCCCCTGGCCCAGGATGTCGGTGAGTTCACTGACCGTCAGCTCGCCATCGGCGCAGAGACGTAGCAAACGCAAACGCGTCGGTTCGGCGACGGCGCGCAAGGCGGCGAGGATTTGCGGCATCGACATGTGGATGGCCCTCGTGATTCCCATCAATTATATCAAGATATGTATATATCGTTAACCTTAAATCTGTTATCGAGGTGAAATTTTTATCACCGCGGCACTTTTGCTCCTCCGACCGCCCGCAGGAACAATTTTTAGTCGCGGTTGAGGGTTCGGGATGAGTGGGATCGTGCTCGGTGCACGGGGTTCGGGGAGCCCCGAGCTTGCCTCGACGACGTCATGGGGACTGCTCGAAGCCACCGGACGGCGTTTTCGGATTCGACAGGCACACCGGTCCGCCCGCGCCGCTCGGCGGCACGTCCCGGTCCGGGGGAGAGGCGTGCTGTCTCAGGCGATGGGCGCGGTCATGATCGCGTCGAGGGCCTCCTGCGCCCGGGCGGCATAGTGCCGGTTGGCCTCGGGCAGATAACGGAAGCGTCCGTCGCAGCGCACGATGGCGATGGCCGCGTTGGTCAAGCAGGCGAGATTTCTGGGCAGGTGACGCACGTAGGCCCGGCATCGGTCTTCGTCGTAGGTGAAGTCGCGCACGTAGTGCAGGCGGTTCTCGATATGCCAGTGGTTGCGCACCAGTTCGAGCAACTCCTCGGGTCCGGCGCGCTCTGCGCCGAGCGAGGTGAGGCTCCAGGTCACCTTGATGCTGCGCTTGCCGGTCTTGAGGATCTCGCGTTCGCGCTCGATGCGCATGGCCTGGCGTCGCCCGTGGAGGTTGGCGCAGCCGTCCCACTCGGCAGCGGAGAGGTCGACGACGGCGCAGCGTCGGCGCTCGATGCGGCCATGGCCCTTGTCGACGGTTTCGTGCCAGAGCGCATCGCTGAAGTCGATCGCCTTGAGGTCTTCGAAGATCATCTCCTGGTTGTCCTTGACCGCGCTCATCACGTAGTCGGCGCGACGCCCGAGCAGGCAGCGCGCGGTCTCGTGCTGAGCGTGCATCGCGTCCATGGTGACGATCCGGCCTGTGAGGTCGAGGCCGCTGGAGAGTTCGCGCACGGCCGGGATTTCGTTGCTCTTGCGGTCGACCTCGACCTGCCCGAGGACCACGCCGGTGTCGTGCTCGACCGCCGCCACCATCATCCTGCGCCCGTCTTCGGTCTGCTTCGAGGCGCCGCGCAGATCCTTTCCGTCCATGGCGACCGGCGCGTGCGCGCTGCCATGCTGGCCGGTCCACTGGCTAATCGCGTTGTCCAGGGTCTCTGGCGGCAGGGCGGTGAGGGTCTTGTGGAAGGTGGTGATCGCGGGCGGGGTGTAGCGCTGTTTGGAAGGGCTCCAGAACGCACCCACCGCCTCGAGCTGCTCCTGGGAGAGCAGGGCGGCGAACTGGGCGAACGCGTTCACCCCCCGGTATCCGGCAAGCCGGGCGGCGACGGCGATCACCAGAATGGTGTTGAGCGCATAGCGCTTGCCCCGGGCATGGCGGTACTCGGGCACCTCACCCAGACACTCGAACAGGCTGCGCAGCCGGGGCGCGGCCATCGGCTCGGTGTGCTGCTCGGCGTTCCAGTGTGCCGGCATCCCGGTACGGCTCAGCGCCTCGGGGGCGCCGTCTGTCAGTCCGAACACGAAGACCTCCTTGGGCTGACCGTGGTGGCGCCAGCGCGCTGCCCCTCCGGGCTCACGGGCAAAGCCCCGCGTCAGCCCCAGAGAGCGCCAGTTCGACGCGCGGTAGCAGGTGCCGGCAAATCGCGAGACGTCCACGAACGTCTCCGCCAGAAGAGCCGGATATCCGTGCACCGCCTGGATGTCCTCAGACAGCCGCCGCAGGCTCAGCCCCAGCACACGGGAGGCCAGGTTCGGCACTCGGCCAGGCGTCAGAATGACGAAGCGCGAGTTGTTGGCGATCAGATGCAGACGCCGGAACTGCTGCTCGGCCGACCACCCGATCCAGCGATCACGCGCGCCCAGCTTGAACGCGCCGGGCTGCCAGCCGATCAGTGCGAGCCAGGTCTCGCCATGCACCGCGACATGGCGCAGGCCCTTGCCGATGACGCCGTGGAACGCCAGGTAGTGGTGCTGCTCCACCAACCGGTCCCAGCGCCGGTGCTCCTGCGCGCCCCAGGTCGGACGCACCGTGACCGCGCGCAAATCAATGGACGAATCCGAGACCGGCAGCGTCGCCATGACCGGCACACTGCCACACCGAGAATGAAATGGCCAGCGCCGCGATCACCTCACCCTGATCACTGGGCGGACAAAAAACTAGCCCTGCGACCGCCCGCCAAACCCTGGATTTCTCGCGCGTATATGATAAACGTAGGCTCAGTTCGTGAACCGTATGCATGGCTTCGCCATGGCTGCGGCCAAGCATGCTCTCGGGGTCGGTCGGTCGGCGAGTTCGATGAGATGGAACCAGCGCAGGTAACTGTCGAGATACTTGGTGGCGATGCCGCGGTAGCGTCGCAGGAAGCCCTTGAGTTGGCTATGACGGCTGTTGACCGTCTGGATGTGCAGGGCGCCGCGTACCCGTTCTCCGGCGGAGAGATTGACCGTCTCGTGGCGGATGGCGAGCGCCGCTGCGGCGGGCGGGTAACAGCGGCTGGCGTCGGAGACGAGCAAGGCATCCGGGGCAATGACCGGTTCCAGCGCCTCCTTCAGGCTATCGGCATTGACGGTGGGCAGCGTCCTGCTGAGCGTTGCGCCGCCACGGTCGGCGGCGACCAGAACCGGCACTTGCTCACGAGAGATCCCGCGCTTGCCGGCTTTTCCGCCGCGCCGGCGTGGCTTGCGGTCCAGTTTCCGGTCTCCCTTCCGGCTTTCGAGCACGAAGGTCTCGTCGGCCTCGACGATCCCGCCGAGCCGGTCCGGGGCTTGCCGGACCGCCTCAAGGAAGCGGTGGCGCCAGCGAAACGCCGTGCTCGGCGCAATGCCGCACCGCCGCGCCGAGGCGCGCACCGTTTCCCCTTGCGCCAGGGCCTTGCCGAAGGACAGCCAGCGCTCCTTGCGGTGCAGGCCCGAAAGCGGCGTACCGGTCAGCGCGCCGAATGTCTTCCCGCAAGCCTTGCACCGGTAGCGGCGCAGACCGCGCGCCTTGCCGCGCGAGACCGCCCCGCCGCTGCCGCAATGCGGGCAGCGCCGCGCTTCGTCCACGCCGAGTTCGATCGCCGCCAGCGAGGCCGCGCCCTCCGGCCGTCCCGACAGGGCCGCCATCACCTCCTCGCGCTGGGCCGGCGTCAGCCCGTCCACATGCGAAAGCCAGTCTCGAAACCGCTCGTGATCCATCTCCTCGCTCCCCTAAACAAACCGGGAACATTCTACCACAATGCATACCAAATGCGAACTGAGCCTAAACGTATGGTTTTACGACCTGTTCGCGATCGGAAGGGCTATTGCTGTTTCGCTCATTCTCGCTAATAATGCGTTAGGAGCGATGGTATATCGACGATAGCGACGCAATAAATCGGCTTCATCATACGGCGGGGGGGATCTTGGCGGAAAGCGGATTATCGTTTTTTCGCGGATGATTTGCTTAACGTCGGGGGTATTACGATTTTCATGGAACAGAGAAAACGCAGATCCTTGACCTGGTGGGTCGGCGCCGTGAGCGCCGTGCCTTTACTCGTGGCCGGTTGTGCCACGCAACCGCCTGCGGACGACCCCGACGCGGTCGCCGCCTACGACGAAGTGAACGACGCGGCGGAACCGACGAACCGGGTGATCTTCAACGTCAACGACGGCGTCGATACGGTGGCCATCAAGCCGGCGGCGAAAGGCTATCGATGGTCGATTCCGGACGGCGGACGCCGCGGCGTCGCAAATTTCCTCGACAATTTGCGCTCCCCGATCAACTTGGCCAACGATCTCTTGCAGGGAAAACCAACGCGCGCGCGCGACACGGTGGCTCGCTTCATCATCAATTCGACCTTGGGAGTTGCCGGTTTTTTTGACTTCGCCGGCGACCAGGGCATCGAGGGCCACCGCGAGGATTTCGGCCAGACCCTCGCGGTTTGGGGCGTCGGCGAGGGCGGCCATGTCGTGCTGCCGCTCCTGGGTCCCTCGAGTCCGCGTGACGCGACCGGACTGGTTGTCGACGTTTTCTTGGATCCGCTGACGTATTTAGCCCCCACTTGGTTGTTGGTGTCGCGGGCCGTCGTCCGTGGAATCGACGAACGCGAGGAGGTGCTCGACACCCTCGAGGAGATCAAGAGCACCTCGATCGATTACTATGCAACTATCCGCAGCCTCTACCGCCAACGGCGGGAAGATCAGATTCGTGACGGTGCTCCGCCTCCGGTCATTCCCTTACCCGGACTTTCGCTCGAGGAGCGCGAGGGGATTCCCGAGATCGAGATCGGCGGGGATGTCGACGAGGACGATGACGAGGAGGAAAAGGCGGACGATGACAAAGACGACGACGAAGAAGGCGGTTGGTTCAGCAATCTGCTGAACTGAACGATGCGCATGTCGAGATTCTTGAAATCCATGGGGGTGTTCGTCGCCATTGTAGCGGCCACGACGAGCTTGCCGCTGGCGGCCGAAACCGACCCCGGGCGATTCATCGAAACTTTCGGCAACGAGGCGCTCGACGTCGTCAAGTCGCCGCAACTGACGAAAGAGCAGAGGCGGAATAAGTTCCGGGCGTTGTTCGCCGAAGGATTCGACCTCCCAACCATCGGCAAATTCGTTCTCGGGCGGTATTGGCGGCGGGCCACGCCGACGCAGAGGAACGAGTATCTGGAGGTATTCCGCGAGTTCATCGTCGATACCTACGCCGCCCGATTCGACACCTATGCGGGGAAAACCTTCGAGGTCCTCCAGGTCGTTCCCCTCGATCATCGCGACAACATCGTCAACACCCATATCTTCGCCTCCGACGGGATGCCTTTCCGGGTCGATTACCGGGTCCGCAAGGGCCATAACGGCCTCAAGGTCGTCGACGTCTTGGTGGAGGGTATCAGCCTGTTGAATACGCACCGCTCCGAGATCGCCTCGGTCGTAAATCGGGATGGGATCGACGGTCTGATTACGCGTCTTCGCAAGCAAACCGATCAAAAGACGACTGCCCCGGATTGAGGGGTGCGTCCCCTCGCCATCCCACCAAACCCGTTTTCTCAATCGTTGGATTTCCCGGAAACGTCGCTGAAACAGGCGCCGACGAGCTGGCGGAAGGCGTCGGCCCGGTGGCTGATCGCGTGTTTGCGGGCTGGCTGCATTTCGCCGAAGGTGATCCGGTGTTCGTCGGGGACGAAAATCGGGTCGTAGCCGAAACCGAGGTTCCCGCGCGGCGGAAACACCAGATGACCGCGAACCTGGCCCTCGAAGGTTTCGCAGTGTTCGTCGGGCCAACAGAGCGCTAGCGCCGCGACGAAACGTGCCCGGCGGTCATGGTGGCCGGCGAGGGCTGTCTCAACCCGCTGGATAGCAACCGAGAAATCTTTCCCCGGACCGGCCCAACGGGCCGAAAAGATACCAGGCGCGTTGTCGAGCGCGTGCACCTCGAGGCCGGAATCGTCCGCCAACGCCGGCTGATCCGAGGCCCGTGCCGCGGCACGCGCCTTGATTTCGGCGTTGGCGACGAAAGTCGTGCCGGTCTCCTCGGGCTCCGGAAGCTCCAGTTCGGCCGCGCCCTTGACCTTGCCGACATAGGGCGCGAGGAGATCGCGGATCTCGCGCAGCTTGCCGGGATTGTGGGTCGCGACCAGCAGGCGGTCGCCGCTGAAACGGCGCCTCACGGGGGTTCGGGCGTTAGCTCCAGGGCCTGCCGTTGCAGCTTGATCAGTTCGTCGATCCCCGCGGCGGCGAGTTCGAACATTTCCGAAAACTGGTTCCGGCTGAAGGCGCTTTTTTCGGCCGTGCACTGGATTTCGACGATGCCGCCGCCGCCGGTGAGGACGAAATTGGCGTCCGCGGCGGCCGTCGAATCCTCCTCGTAATCAAGATCGCAAACCGGTGTCCCGTCGACGATGCCGCAGGATACGGCGGCGACCGCGTCGGCCAACGGATTGGCGCCGAGATCGCCGCGCCGCGCCAGATCCGCCACGGCGGCATACAAGGCCACGTAGGCTCCGGTGATGGCGGCGGTGCGGGTGCCGCCATCCGCCTGCAACACGTCGCAGTCCAAGCGTACCTGGCGCTCGCCCAAGGCAACAAGATCGGTCACCGAACGGAGGCTGCGCCCGATCAGGCGCTGGATTTCCTGGGTTCGCCCCGTTTGGCGGCCCCGGGCGGCCTCGCGGTTGCCCCGGGTGTGGGTGGCGCGGGGAAGCATTCCGTACTCGGCCGTGACCCAACCCTGCCCGCGGTCGCGCAAAAAGGGTGGCAAGCGTTCCTCGACCGTCGCCATGCACATGACGTGGGTGTCGCCGAAGCACACCAGGCACGATCCTTCGGCGTACTTGGCGACCCCGGCCTCGAGGCGAATGGCGCGAAGTTCGTGGGCGGATCGGCCGGAGGGACGCATGGCGCAAGCTAACCCGCCGCCGCGGTGCCGTAAAGACTTCCACGGCCTCCTCACAGCCGCCGTTGACGCCCCCATGGCCGGTGATTAGATTTGGTTCCGCGAGACGGTCCCAATTCCACTGGAAACAATACCGGATCGGACGGTTCAGCCATGGCCATCATAAACGAGCTCAACGAGCGCTCGCGCGAGATATTCCGCCATATCGTCGAGGCCTACGTCACGACGGGCGAACCCATTGGATCGCGCACCATCTCCCGGCGACTGAATTCGGTTCTCTCGCCGGCCACCATTCGCAACACCATGGCCGACCTCGAGGAGGCCGGGCTGCTTTACGCCCCCCACACCTCCGCCGGGCGCCTGCCCACCGATTCGGGGCTGCGCCTGTTCGTCGACGGGCTGTTGGAAATCGGCAACCTGACGCCGGAGGAACGAGCCACGATCACAGACGATTGCGGCCACGCGGGACGCAATGTCGAGGAACTGCTCACTGAAGCGACCGGTACGCTGTCCGGGCTTTCGAGCTGCGCCGGCCTTGTGGTGGTGGCGCCGAAATACGATGTGCCCCTCAAGCACGTCGAGTTCGCCTCCCTGGAGCCGGGCCGCGCCCTCGTCGTCATGGTCGGCGAATCGGGCAGCGTCGAGAACCGCGTCATCGAGGTTCCGGTCGGAATGACCCGGGCGGCGCTGACCCAGGCGGCGAATTATCTCAACGCACGCCTCGCCGGGCGAACCCTGGACGAGGCGCTGATT
The DNA here is from genome assembly GCA_965218865.1 of Alphaproteobacteria bacterium. Taxonomy (GTDB): domain Bacteria; phylum Pseudomonadota; class Alphaproteobacteria; order JAAXGF01; family JAAXGF01; genus CBDCME01. The sequence goes on along the minus strand of CBDCME010000075.1, from coordinate 27,861 downwards.
TCCATCAAGCGGGAACTCGACGAGCACCGCGACGCCCTCGATGAACTCAGCAAAGGGGTCGTCGAGGCCGGCCTCGCCAGTTGGGCCGGGGGCGAGGTGGGCGGCAATCTGATCGTCCGTGGCCACGCCAACTTGCTCAAGGACGTGACCGCGTTGAGCGACCTCGAACGCATCCGCGGTTTGTTCGACCTCCTCGAAACCAAGGAAGACGTCGCGCGCCTTGTCGAATTGACTCAAGGCGCCGACGGCGTGAAAATCTTCATCGGTGCCGAATCGGAGCTGTTCGCGCTGACGAATTGTTCGCTGGTGGTGGCCCCCTTCGCCGATGGGCAGAGCCATTTCGTCGGCGCCATCGGCGTGATCGGTCCGACCCGCTTGAATTATGCCCGCATTATTCCGATGGTGGATTACACGGCCAAGGTCGTTGGCCGGCTGTTGGGCTACCCCCGGGAAGTCAACGGAACTTACGGAACATGAGCACCCAGACCCTCGACCAAGACAACCCGGAAGAGACGGACAAGCCGGACGCGACGGCGGAATCAGCCGCCGACAGCGGGGCCGAGGAAGAGGAATCGACGGGAACGGTGCGGTCCGACGCCCCCGAGGATGAGGATCGGAACTCGGAGGAAGCGGCACCCGAAATCGCCCGCCTGAACGAGATCGAATCCGAGCTCGGGACCGCGAAGGAAAACCTATTGCGGGCTTTGGCGGAAACCGAAAACCTCCGAAAACGCGCCGAACGGGAGAGGCAAGACGTCAGTAAATACGCCGTCACCGGGTTCGCGCGCGAAATGCTCCCGGTCGCCGACAATCTGCGCCGGGCCCTCGAAAGCGTCCCGCAGGAGTTGCGCGACGACGAACGAATCGCGACCCTGATCGAAGGCATCACCCTGACCGAGCGCGAACTGCTCGCCGCCTTCGATCGTCATCAAATCCGCGCGGTCGACCCCCTGGGCGAAAAGTTCGACCACAATTTTCACCAGGCGATGTTCGAGGTACCGAGCGACGACAAGCCGCCGGGTACGGTCGTCAAGGTCGTGCAAACCGGATACGTGATCGTCGACCGCCTGTTGCGGCCGGCGCTCGTCGGCGTCGCCGCGGCCCCGAAGGAAGCGGCCCCACAACCCCCCGGCCAACACATCGATACAAAGGCCTAAGAAATCGGGGACAGTTTACCAATTATTGAATATTTGAGTTGGGCGGATCCCATAATTATCGTGAGTCGTGCCCAATTTGGATTTTCCGAGCGGTAGACTGTCGGACCTCGGTTTTATCGCGCCGTGTCCTCTCCAGGAGCCGGTTATCATCGTGTATTACGTGGGTTGGTTGAAACCTCCATGGTGAACTTCATGGCCCATCGCTTTGGCGGTGTATCCATGACGCTTCCGTTTCCAGCGGCGACCGCCGAAGACATCGGTGGTTGTTTTCCGAGTGTCGTTGATCCATTCGAACCAGGTCCCGACGATTCGGAGCGCGAGCGGGGGGGGGGGATCGCGCGGGGTCGGGCCGAGAGGGCAAGAAGAATTCGCTTGCGCCGCGGCGTCGCGGCTTGTTCATTTAGCCGCCACGGAGGCTGACCTCGGGCCGGTTTGGACGAGTCGTTATGAGCAAAAAGTTGCAGCATTTCATCGCGGGAAAAGCGGTCGCGGGCACCAGTGGCCGCGCCGGCGAGGTCTATGATCCGGCGACCGGCGCGGTGACGGCGCGGGTGCCGTTCGCCGATGGCGAAGAGGCGCGCCGGGCAGTGGCCGCGGCAGCGGCTGCTTTTCCCGACTGGTCGCGGCGGACGCCGGCGGCGCGGGCCCGATTCCTGTTCACGTACAAGGCGCTGCTCGAGGCGCGGCGCGACGAGCTCGCGGAGCTGATCTCGGCCGAGCACGGCAAGACCCTGGACGATGCCAGGGCCTCGGTGGAGCGGGGGATCGAGGTCGTGGCCTTCGCCTGCGGGGCGCCGGAGTTGCTCAAGGGCGGCTTCAGCGAAAGCGTCGGCACCGGCGTCGACGGCCTCTCGATCCGGCAGCCGCTGGGCGTCTGCGTCGGCATCACGCCTTTCAATTTTCCGGCCATGGTGCCGTTGTGGATGTTTCCCTTGGCGCTGGTTTGCGGCAACACCTTCGTTCTCAAGCCTTCGGAAAAAGACCCCTCGTGTCCGTTCCTGCTCGCCCGCCTCGCCCACGAGGCGGGGGTCCCCGAGGGCGTCCTCAACCTCGTCCACGGCGACGGCGAAACCGTTTCGGCCCTGCTCGCGGATCCCGAGGTCGCGGCGGTGAGCTTCGTCGGCTCCACTCCCGTCGCCGAGCGCGTCCACGGTGGCGCCCAAGGCAAACGGGTCCAAGCGCTGGGCGGGGCCAAGAACCATATGGTGGTCATGCCCGACGCCGACGTCAGCCAGGCGACGGACGCCCTGATGAACGCCGCCTTCGGCTCGGCCGGAGAACGGTGCATGGCGGTTTCGGTCGCGGTCGCGGTCGGCGATGGGGTCGCCGACGCCCTGGTCGAACGCCTGGCGCCGCGGGTGGCCGCCCTGCGGATCGGTCCCTACACCGATCCGGATGCCGAGATGGGTCCCCTTGTCAGCCGCGCCCACTTGGATCGAGTGCGGGGCTATATCGAGAGCGGCCTCGAGGACGGCGCGGCGCTCGTGGTCGACGGGCGCGAGATTCGCTTGCAGGGCTACGAAGACGGATTCTTTCTCGGCGGCTGCCTATTCGACCGCGTCACGCCCTTGATGCGAATCTATCGCGAGGAAATCTTCGGGCCGGTCCTCTCGCTCGTGCGCGTGGCCGATTACGAGGCCGCCCTGGCCCTCGTCAACGATCATCCCCTCGGCAACGGCTGCGCCATCTTCACCCGCGACGGCGAGGCGGCGCGCGACTTCAGCGGCCGGGCCCGGATCGGCATGGTCGGCGTCAACGTGGCGATCCCGATTCCCGCCGCCCACCATAGCTTCGGCGGCTGGAAAGGCTCGCTGTTCGGAGATTTTCACATCTACGGACCCGAGGCCGTGCGGTTCTACACCCGCCTCAAATACATCGCCACCCGGTGGCCATCGCGGACCGATCAACGGACCGTCGCCTTCGGCCCGAGCCCCGATTGATGCCCCGACGACGCGCCTTGTCCCCAAAAACACCGGATGATCGGTCGTGATCGAGGGACCGCTTGCCGCCTACCGCGACCTCGTCCACTCGGGCGAGCTGGCGCCGGATTCGGCCCAGGAACTGGCGGCTGAAAAGCTCCAGCTCCTCGATCGCCGGCTAGCCCACTACAGCCCGCCGGCGCGCCGCGGCGGATTGCGGGCCCGTTTCGGCTCGCCGCCGCAACCGCCGCCGGAGGGTCTCTACCTGGTGGGCGGAGTCGGGCGCGGCAAATCGATGCTCATGGATCTCTTCTTCGAGCACGCCCCGGTCGAGCGCAAACGGCGGGTTCATTTCCACGCCTTCATGCTCGAGGTCCACAAGCACATCCACCCGTGGCGCCAACAGGGCCGCCAGTCGCAGACCCGAATCGGCGCCGATCCCATTCCACCGGTCGCCGATATCATCACCGAAAGCGCCACGCTATTGTGTTTCGACGAATTCCAGGTCCACAACCCCGCCGACGCGATGATCCTTCGGCGTCTGTTCACGGCGCTTTTCGGAAATGGGATCGTCGTCGTCTCGACCTCGAACCGGGTGCCCGACGACCTCTACCAGGGAGGTCTGAACCGCGACCGCTTCCAACCTTGCATCGATCTCTTGAAGGAACGCCTCGACATCGTCGTTCTCGACGAGGATTTCACCCGCCTCACCGACGCCGCCGATGGCAAGCCGGACCAGATCGTGCTCCGGGGCCGGCGCATCGTCGTCCCCGAGGCCGCCAAGGGCGTGGCGCGTTTCAGCTTCTCCGATCTTTGCGAGAGCGCGGTGGGGGCCGAGGACTATCTCGCCATCGCCCAGCTCTACCACACCGTGATCGTCGCCGACGTGCCCCGCCTGAGTGCCGAGAAGCGGAACGAGGCCAAGCGCTTCGTCACCCTCATCGACGCCCTCTACGAGCACAAGGTGAAACTCATCATTTCCGCCGCAGCCGCGGCCGAGGATCTCTACGCCAAAGGCCACGGGGCCTTCGAATTCGAGCGCGCGGTGTCGCGCCTGCACGAGATGCAATCCGAGGAATACCTCGCCGCGCCCCATCTGACCTAACATCCGGGTAAACCCGGGACGTGATACTAATTTTTCGTATGTTTTTTGTGCTTTCTCAATAGCTTAGTGTCTGTTCGAAATTGCGCGTCCGCGCATTTTTTGCGTCTGTCCCTCTCCCCCTCCCGGCCACCCACGAGAGTATGTGAGTGGCCGGGAGGGGGAGAGGGCCAGCGCCGCGAGTTTTCGAACAGACTGTAAGACGCCGGCTTAGAATTGCCCGGCCTGTGCAATCACACCTTCCGCGGTACTGGGACAGCTTAGCCTCTAGCTACGGACGTGCGCTGCAGGCGACAGTTTCGGCAGGGTGTGACCAAAGCTTCCTCGTTCATGTTTGCAGCCTTGCATCAGAACACAGACTCGCGCAACTTCTTATACCAACCGCCCTTAACATTGACTTGTGCGAGCCCACGCTCTGAGGCCGATGGACATGATCTTCCAAGGTTAGTCGGTCAGGTTGTTCCAGGCTTGGCAAGAGGCCTCGACGATGGCTTCATAGGAGTCGAAGACACGATTGGAGAGCCAGTTCTGGCGGAGGTATTGCCAGACATTTTCGGCGGGATTGAGCTCCGGGGACTTGGGTGGCAAAGGCACGAGGGAGATGTTCTCCGGGATGCCGAGTTTGGCAGTGGTGTGCCATGCGGCTTGGTCGAGCAGCACGACGGCATGGGCGTTTGGGGCAACGGCCCGGCTGATTTCCTCGAGATGCAGGTCCATGGCTTCAGTATTGGCGCGCGGCATGACCAGCGCCGCGCCCTCACCGCGCTCGGGGCAGATGGCGCCGAAGAGATACGCCGAAGAGGTCCGTAGGTCCTTGACCTGGCGCGGGCGCGATCCCTTTGGGGCCCACTGGCGCACCAGGCTGTTCTTCTGGCCGACGCGCATTTCATCTTGAAACCAAACCTCGATGGGCGTGTCCGGTGGCTGTGCCGCTACGATTTTCGCCAAGTGTTCGGGAAAACTTTTTTTTAAATTCCTCCTGTGCCCGCGCATCCTGGCCGACGTGGCGCGGGCGCGCGGAAATATGCGAGAACCCGAGCGCGGCCAGCAGCTTGCCGACGCTCCGCTCGTGATAGTCCACGCCGAAGCGCGTTCGGATCAGTTGCTTGAGATCGATGCAGCGCCAGCGCACGACCCCATCCCGTTCGGGATCGGGACCGGCCTCGATAGCCCGCGAAAGCGCCGCCATTTGCGACGGCGTCAACCGACGCAACGCCCCGTTCGGCTTGCGGTCGATCAGACCGGCCGGACCTCCCGCGTTGAACCGGTGAACCCAGTCCCGCAACGTCTGCCGATCCATGCCGCCAATACCCGCCGCGCACGCTCGATCCATCCCATCGTAGATGGCCGCCATCGACAAAAGCCGTCGCGCCTGGTTCCCATCATCGCTCCGTGCCGCAAGAACACGGACTCTTTCAGCATCAAAGTCGTTTCGCAAAGGAATCGTTGGCATTGAACACACTCCCTTGTTGCCAACAACCTTGAATCACACAAAACCTAGCGTGTAAACCTTTGCGCGAGTCAAACTCTAGGGCGGTTGGTATTAGGTCGCACTCCAAATAAAAAGTTTATTACCGTAAAAAACCGAAGATGCGTCCATGTGCTATATTGTAGTGTTTTTGCTTAAAACAAATATTAGAAAAAATTTTACCAGGTGGGCCCTTGTAAAATATTTATGTGAGGACCATATATTTATGAGTGGCACAAATTTCCGAAATAATGAAAGGGATATCACATGTTCTTTAAAGAATTCTCCTCCGCGCACAGTGCTCCGGCCACCCGACTGTGCGACCGCGCGAAGGAGCAGTCATGACCAATTCCCCAGCGACAAATGCGCCAGCCGATCAACCGCCCTGGGATGTCCCCAAGGTTCGCCTGTGCCTCAGGTGCAAAGCCAAGTTTTCAAGCAATTGGTCCGGCGAGCGGATTTGTTCTCGCTGCAAAAGTTCACACGCGTGGCGTACCGGTGTGCCGCTTAGGTCCTATCAGACTTGACTGTGCCTTGCGCACCCCTCGTTCGGGGCGTTCTTGTTATCGACGTGGTACCGACACACTCTCGGCACGGCGGGAGCGGTGGCTTGAGCAAACTCGAATATCGGCTCTTGGCTACGATTTGCCGTTGCGGAGGGCCTTGATGTTGGTTCGGTTACCCTCCAGCTCCAGTCATTCTTCGGCTGACTCCGGTTGCTGAATGGCCCATTTTACAGAATTGGTGATAGTGTAAAATCCGCCCAGCGTTAAATTGGCCGGGCTTCCAATGCCATGAGACATAGGACGGGGCTCGTTGCAGCGTCGGCCTCCGTAGTGTTTTTTGCCAATCGCGCTCGATTTCGACGGAACTTATACCAACCGCCCCAGAGTTTGACTCGCGCAAAGGTTTACACGCTAGGTTTTGTGTGATTCAAGGTTGTTGGCAACAAGGGAGTGTGTTCAATGCCAACGATTCCTTTGCGAAACGACTTTGATGCTGAAAGAGTCCGTGTTCTTGCGGCACGGAGCGATGATGGGAACCAGGCGCGCCGGCTTTTGTCGATGGCGGCCATCTACGATGGGATGGATCGAGCGTGCGCGGCGCGTATTGGCGGCATGGATCGGCAGACGTTGCGGGACTGGGTTCACCGGTTCAACGCGGGAGGTCCGGCCGGTCTGATCGACCGCAAGCCGAACGGGGCGTTGCGTCGGTTGACGCCGTCGCAAATGGCGGCGCTTTCGCGGGCTATCGAGGCCGGTCCCGATCCCGAACGGGATGGGGTCGTGCGCTGGCGCTGCATCGATCTCAAGCAACTGATCCGAACGCGCTTCGGCGTGGACTATCACGAGCGGAGCGTCGGCAAGCTGCTGGCCGCGCCCGGGTTCTCGCATATTTCCGCGCGCCCGCGCCACGTCGGCCAGGATGCGCGGGCACAGGAGGAATTTAAAAAAAAGTTTTCCCGAACACTTGGCAAAAATCGTAGCGGCACAGCCACCGGACACGCCCATCGAGGTTTGGTTTCAAGATGAAATGCGCGTCGGCCAGAAGAACAGCCTGGTGCGCCAGTGGGCCCCAAAGGGATCGCGCCCGCGCCAGGTCAAGGACCTACGGACCTCTTCGGCGTATCTCTTCGGCGCCATCTGCCCCGAGCGCGGTGAGGGCGCGGCGCTGGTCATGCCGCGCGCCAATACTGAAGCCATGGACCTGCATCTCGAGGAAATCAGCCGGGCCGTTGCCCCAAACGCCCATGCCGTCGTGCTGCTCGACCAAGCCGCATGGCACACCACTGCCAAACTCGGCATCCCGGAGAACATCTCCCTCGTGCCTTTGCCACCCAAGTCCCCGGAGCTCAATCCCGCCGAAAATGTCTGGCAATACCTCCGCCAGAACTGGCTCTCCAATCGTGTCCTCGACTCCTATGAAGCCATCGTCGAGGCCTCTTGCCAAGCCTGGAACAACCTGACCGACCAACCTTGGAAGATCATGTCCATCGGCCTCAGAGCGTGGGATCGCACAAGTCAATGTTAAGGGCGGTTGGCATTAGAAGGCCAACCGTGAACGCTCTGGTCTGAAGATCACGACCGTCGGGGCGCGATTCCGGCGAAGACGGTCGCGGCGGTGAGATAAATCAGAAGCGCGATCAGCACCACCGCGGAAAAGCCGAGATGAATGGCGATCAGCGTCGCCAGGACCGCGGCGACGACCGAGGCGCAGCCGTTGATTCCCCAGACCCAGGGGATCCAGCCGGGAGCCTTGCCGGCGAGCCATGAAAGGCCCAAGGGGAAGGGCATCCCCATGCAGAAGGCGAGCGGCGCGATGAAGGCGACGGCGAGGACGATCTTCGGCCCCGCCGCCAAGGTCCGAAGCTCGTCCAGGAGGGAAGGCAGGGCGAAGAGGTGAATGAGCGAGAAGACACCGATTCCCCCGATCGCGATCGCGATCGGAATCGGCGCTCGGCGGAAGCCGCGGCGGCTCAAGGCCTGGCATAGGGCGGTGGTGCTTCCGCTCCCCAGTCCGGCGAAGACGAGGAAGCTCGCGAGGACGACGGACGCGGCGTAAAGCGGATGCCCGAGAAACAGGGTGAAACGCTGGATAAAGGCGATCTCGATGAACAGGAAGGCCAGCCCGAGGGCGAGAAAATAGACCGCCACTCCGGCCAATTGCTTGGCCCCGAGGCGGTTCTCGTCCCCGCCTGGCGTGAGAAAGAAAAGCGGTAGCAAGATCAGGACCGCGCCGGCGATCGCGGCCTGAATCACGGTAGCAATGGCGATCAGATAGCCCCATTCGGCCAACTGCGGGCCGACCAGGGGGCGTTCGAGAATTTCTCCCACCAGGTCCCACTTGAAGAAATGAAAGAAGAAGGGTTTGTCGTCGCGCGCGGGCGCCAAGTCGAACTTGTAGTTGTGTTGGAAGCTGGCGCGATCGTCGCCGAGCAGCGCCTTGGTTCCGGTGTAGAGATAGGGTTCGTGGAAGATGTTGAAGCGATTCGCCTCGCCGGCGCGAAGGCCGGGAAGGTAGGCGAGGTCGAACGAGCGGGCCTCGCTGAAGTTCCGGATCGCGGCCAGCTCGGGCGGCGTCAGGGCTCCGTTCTTGACCAACAGGGTCGTGGTTTTCCAACTCCGGATCAGGGCCAGTTGGTCGCCGGGGCGCCTGACCCCGGCGCTTCGCAGGGCATCGATCGCGGTGGCGAAAAGTTTCAGGCTGTCGCGCGGCGGCAGTTTGAGCCACCGGGTCAGGGCTAGGATTCCGCCCGCTTTCAGGCGCCGGATGAAGTCCTCCAAAGCCTCCACCGTATACAGCGTGTTCTCGCTCAAGGCGTGGACCCCGGAGACCGAGGCGGTGAATGAGTCGAGCAGGGAAACGACGATGATGTCGTAGCCCCTGCCCGGCTTGGCGGCGAAGCTGCGCGCCTCCGCGACGTGGACCCGAACCGGGGCCCGTTCATAAAGGTGGCCGGCGAACTCGGCGTGGGTCCCGGCCACGAGTTCGACCATCCCCGGGTTGAGTTCGACGGCGTCCACCAATTCGGCGCCGTGGGAGAGCGCCCGGAGCACTTCCGAGCCGCCGCCGGCGCCCAGGACAAGCACCTCCGGTCGATCGCTCAGGTGGTACGGCAATGCCTGCGACTGATCGTCGAGGTAGGCAAGCGGCGCCTCTCGGCCATCGTAACGGCTGATCGCCGTGAATGAATCGCCGTCGGTGAAGACGCCGAGTTGTGCGGGCGGTTCGAAGCTGCTGTTGAGGCTCAGACCCGGGGCGTGCCGAAACGGAACGGTGGGGCTTCGAACCACGGTCAACAATCCCAGGGGGCTCGAACTTTCGCCGATCACGGCGCTGCCGGGCGTCCGCAATGCCTGGCTCAATCCCTTGTATTCGGAGATCCGCGGTGCGATCCAATCGCCGGGCCAGGCGAGCGCCAGGGCCAGGGCCATGACCGCGAGCAGGCCGGACTTGCGCCGCAGCCCCGCCAGCTCGAAATCGAGGCAAGCGAGGGCGCCCGCGAGAACGCCCGCCGCTCCGATGAGCCGCAACGCCCCCTCGGCCGACTGCACGAAAAGGATCGCGACGATGGCGAGGGCGCCGAGTCCGGCACCGACGAGATCGTAGAGATAGAGACGGGCGATGCGCCGTGGAAATCGCCGCAAGGCCAGGCCGATGCAGGTGCCGGCGAAGAAAAACGGCAGCATCAGGACGAGATAGATCTGGAGGAGATAAACGAGTTGGAGCGGATCCCAAATCAGGGCCAGAGGATTGAGGGGTATTCGTTGGGCCAGGGAGAAGCTGGCCAGGGCCGTCACCCCGAACAGCGCCGCCGAGACCACGAAGACGACCGCGAAGCGCAGCTGAAGCCAACGCCGCGCCAGGGTCAGGAAGGTGCCGCTGAGGCCGAAACCGAGCAGCGCCAGACTGATGATCATGTAGGCATAATGATGCCACTGAATGACGGAGAACAGCCGCATCAAGAGGATTTCGTACCCCAGGGTGGCGGCGGAAACGGTCGAGATGGCGAATAGAATCGGCATCGTGCCTGGTCGGCGATCCTTGATCATGAGCGGTGCCGAAGGCGCCTCACGCCCACGCCTCGAGGTCCCCCGCCGCGGCCCGGTCGTAGCCCTTGCCGGCGGCGAGGAGCTGTCGCGTATAGGGATGCGATACTTCCCCCGAGCGAATTCGCGCGACCGGCAATTCCTCGACGATGCGACCCTCCTTCATGACCCCGACGCGGTCGCACATGTGGGCGACGACCGCCAGGTCGTGGCTGACGAAGACCAGGGTCAGCCGGCGCCCGGCGCGCAAGACCGAAAGAAGATTGAGAATTTCCGCCTGAACCGAGACGTCGAGCGCCGAGGTGGGTTCGTCCAGCAGAAGAATTCTGGGCTCGAGAATGAGGGCCCGGGCGATGGCGACGCGTTGACGCTGGCCGCCCGAAAGCTGGTGCGGATAACGGAAGCGGAAGCGGCGATCGAGACCGACGTCGTCGAGGGCGGCGGCAACCCGGGCCGGGACCTCGCCGAGGCGGTGAACGCGGACCGGCTCGGCCAGGATGCGGTCCACGGTGTGGCGTGGGTGGAGTGATCCGTACGGGTCCTGAAAGACCATCTGTAGCCGTTTGCAGTCAGCCTTGTCGCGCTGGCGGTTCACGAACTTGCCGGTGATCCGGATGGTTCCGGACCACTCCCGCGTTAAGCCGCAAAGGGCGCGCAATACGGTCGATTTGCCGCAGCCCGATTCGCCCACCAGACCGTAGGATTCTCCTTCTTCGACCCGAAAGGACACGTCCCTAAGGGCTTCGACCCGATCACGGCCGTGACGGAAGGTCAGGCGGAGATCGTCGACCTCAATCATGGTCGCCGAAGGAGTCGAGCGCCGAGGTGCGGTCGAGAACGGGCAAGGTCTCGCGTTCGCGGTCCATGCGCGGTAGCGCCGCCAGCAGGCCGCGGGTGTAGGGATGGCTCGATCGGCGCAAGTCCGCCGCCCCGCAGCGATCGACGACGCGGCCCGAACGCATGATCAGGACCCGGTCGCAAAAGGAGGCCACGAGGTTCAAATCGTGGCTGATGAAAATGAGGCCCATGCCACGCTGGCTTACCAGGTCGTCGAGGATGGCCAGGATTTTTAGCCGCACCGTCACGTCGAGGGCCGATGTCGGTTCGTCGGCGATCAACAAGTCCGGCTCGGCGCTCAGCATCATCGCGATCATCACCCGTTGGCCCATGCCGCCCGAAAGCTGGTGAGGGTAGGCGCGGTAAACGCGTTCGCAATCGCGGATGCGCACGGCCTCGAGCATTTCCAATGTCCGGGTCCGGGCCGAGACGGCGCTGGCTTGGGCGTGAAGTCGCACAACTTCGGCGATCTGTTCGCCGACCGGCATCACCGGATTGAGCGCGTAACGGGGGTCTTGCATGATCATCGTGATCCGGCGCCCGCGTACGCCTCGCATTTGCCTTTCGCTGGCCCCCAAAATGTCGATCTCGGCGAAATCCAGGCGCCGGGCCTCGACCAGGCCGGGAACCAATCCCATGATTGCCCGGCCGGTAACGGTTTTGCCCGACCCGGACTCACCGACGATCCCGAGTTTCTCGCGCCCGACGGTGAAGCTCACGCCACGCACCGCCTCGACGACGCCGATTGGGCTCGGAAACCGGACCCGAAGTCCTTCGACGGTCAGCACGGGACCCGGCTCCCGATCACCGATCTCAATCCGTTTTCGGATCGAGCAGGTCGCGCAAGCCATCGCCCAGAAGGTTGAATCCGAGGCTGACGACGAAAATCGCGATTCCCGGGATCGTCGCCACCCACCACTGGTTGAGCAGAAACTGTCGCCCCGAGGAAACCATGGCGCCCCATTCGGGGGTCGGCGGTTGAGCCCCCAGGCCGAGAAAACCGAGACCCGCGGCGGTGAGAATGATTCCCGCCATGTCGAGCGTAATCCGGACGATCAGCGACGAGGTACAGAGGGGAAAGATATGGCCGCAAATAATGCGCAGCGGCGAAACGCCCTGTAGTCGAGCCGCGGAGATGAAATCGCTGTCGCGGAAGGTCATGGTTTCGGCCCGCGCGAGTCGGGCGTAGGGCGGCCAGGCGGTAATCGCGATGGCCAAGATAGCGTTCTCGATTCCGGGCCCGAGAGCGGCGACGAAGGCGAGCGCCAGAATCAGACGCGGGAAAGCGAGGACGATGTCGGTCAGGCGCATGGCGATGGCATCGCGCCAGCCGCCGTAATAGCCCGCGACCGTTCCTACGATCAGGCCCAGCGGTGCCGCCAGGGCAACCACCAAACCGACGATCACGATCGTAATTTTTGAGCCGTGGACGACCCGCGAATAAATATCCCGCCCCAACTGGTCGGTGCCGAACCAGTGATCGCTCCCCGGCGGCGCGAGCCGGTTCGTCAAGTCCTGGGCGTAGGGCGACCCGAAAAGGGGCCCGAAGATCGCCACCAGAACCAGGATCAGGACGATGGCCAGTCCCGCCATTCCGAGCGGGTTCCCGGCGAAGGCGCGCCAGCCCGCGTAGGCCCTCCCCAGCCAGGCTTGCGAGACCGATTCCGGTGTTTCCGAAAGCAGCCAGGCCCGGCGGCCTTGCGCTTTGGGCGTTGCTCCCGTCACCGTGCCCTCGGATCAAATGCTCGGTACAAGAGGTCCGAGAGGAGGTTGACGGCGACGAAAACGATCCCGACGACGATGGTGCCACCGAGCACCGCGTTCATGTCGGCGGTCAGCAGTGAGTTGGTGATGTAGAGGCCGAGCCCCGGCCAAGCGAACACGGTTTCGGTCAGTACCGAGCCTTCCAGGAGACTGGCGTAGGTCAGCGCGACGACGGTGATCAACGGGACCATGGCGTTGCGCAGGGCGTGGTGCCAGACGACGCGGAATTCCGACAGGCCCTTGGCCCGGGCCGTGACGATGTATTCCTGGTTCAGTTGCGCCAACATGAAGCTGCGCGTCATCCGGCTGATGTAGGCGAGGGAAAAATATCCCAGAATCGACGCCGGTAGCACGAGGTGGTGAAGGGCGTTTCGAAAAATCGCCCACTCTCCGGCAAGCGCGCTGTCGATCAGGATGACGCCAGTGACCGGGTCGACGAGGTCTTCGTAGAACACCTCGAGCCGGCCGGGTCCCCCAACCCATCCCAATTTGGCGTACAATACGAATAGGCTCACCAATCCGAGCCAGAAAACCGGGACCGAATAGCCCAGGAGTCCTAGGACACGCACCAGATGATCGGGCCAGCGGCCGTGGTAAACGGCGGCGATCACACCGAGTGGAACCCCGAATACGACCCCGATCAGCGCGCCCGCCGTGGCCAGCTCTAGGGTCGCGGGAAAGACCCGCTTGATGTCTTCCAATACCGGGTTCGCGGTCAAAACAGATTTGCCGAAGTCTCCCTGAAGGACCTTGCCCAGGTAGTGCCAGAACTGCTCGTAGAGAGGCAGGTGGAGACCGAGTTCGATTCGCGCGCTCTCGTAAACGTCGGCCGGGGCCCGATCGCCGACCGCCGCCAGGACCGGGTCGATCGGGACCACCCGGCCGATCAGGAAGGTAACCAAAAGAAGTCCGAAGAAGGTCAGGGCGAGCGAGAGGCAAAGCCGCGCGGCGGCGACCGCCCAATTGGGGACGATCGCTAGCAAAGGGCCGTCTCTCTCGCCGGACACGCCCTAGTCCTTGCTAACGTTGCGATAGAACACCGTATCGAACGTTGGGCCGGAGACGAAGCCGTGCACGTTGGCGCGTTCGGCGACGATCTCGATGTCCTGGAACATGATGACGAAGGGCGAGGTCTCCTGGTGGCGGCGCTGGAGCTGTTGGTAGAGGGTTACACGGCGTTCCCGGTCACGTTCGCGGACCGCGGTGTCGACCATTCGCGTCAGCACCGGCTTTTCCCAGGCGTTGCGCCAGGCGAGGGATTTCACCACCGCGTCGGCGGCGTTATCCGGGTTGCGCGCGAAGGCGTCGGCATTGCTGTGGGGGTCCTGATAATCCGCCCCCCAGCGGCCGATATAGATGTCGTGATTCCGGGCCCGGTACTTGGTCAGCACCTGCTTGCCGTCACCGGGGATGATTTCCAGGGTAATGTCCGCTTGGGCGAAGGTCGCTTGAAGCGCCTGGGCGATCTCCATGACCGGCGAGGTGTTGCGCGTATCCATGGTGACGGCAAATCCCTCCGGCAAATCGGCCTCGGCCAGAAGCGATCTCGCCTTTGGCACGTCTAGTGTATATGGCTTGTCCTCGACGGCGCCAAGAAATCCGGAGGGCAAGAACGATTGATGGACCACGGCGCGCCAGGCGAGGATGGTACTCCGCAATCCTTCGTAATCGACCAGATATTTGAGCGCCTGGCGCACGGCGGGTCGGCGGAGATAGGGGTTCGATTGGTTCAGGCCCAAGTAGTAAATGCCGCCCTTCGGGGCCTGGCGAACGACGATATCGGGATTCGCGGCAAGGCCGTCGATCTGGTCCGATCCAAGGTCGCGGGCGATATCGATGTCGCCCTTCTCCAGCAGAAGCCGTTGGGTCGCGGCCTCGCCGATATGGCGGATGATGACACGTTTGATCTCCGGCGCTCCTCGCCAGTGGGCTTCGTGGCGATCGAGCGAAAGGGATTCGTGGGCCTTCCACCGGCGTAACTTGAAGGGACCCGATCCCGCCGAATGGGTGCGCAGCCAGGAATGGCCCCTGTCGCCGTTCACGGCGTGGTCCAGTGCCACCTTCCTGTCGACGACCGAACCCACGCCGGCCGTGAGGCAGTTGAGGAGAAAACTCGGGGCATAGGCTTCCTCGGTCTCAATGACCAGGGTGTCGTCGTCGAGGGCGCGAATCCGGTCGCGAACGTTGTCCGCGTCGAGACCGAATTGACGCAGAATGAAAGCCGGGGATCGGTTGAGGATGACGACACGCTGGAGGGAAAAGGCGGCGTCGCGCGCCGTCACGGGATTACCCGAAACAAATTTCATGCCGCGTCGAATCGTGAAGCGGTAGGTCTTGCCGTCGTCCGAGATCGCCCAGCTCGCGGCGACGCCGCCGACCAGTGAGTTGAAATTGTCCGGGTCGAACGTTACTAGGCGGTCATAAACGTTGGCGGCGTATTCGGCGCCGGAGAATTCGAAGATCTCCGCCGGATCGAGCGTGATGACGTCGTCGATCCGCGTCGCCATGACGAGGATGTCCGCCGGTGTCCGCGCGGCCGCCGAAAGCGCCGCCCCGCACTGCGCGCCGACGGCGATGAGCACGGCCGCGACGGTTTTCGAAGTTATCGACGAATACAACGGAAACCGTTCTCGTCCGCGCGGCTTGCCCTCCCCGGGTTCGAGGCCAAGCAGGTTCAATGTTCGCCCGTGAGGGGCACGAAGATGACGGGGAGAACGTGCCGGGTTCTAACCTTTCCGTTGGCGCCCTTTTCCACCAAAAGCAATTGTTGGGTCGTGAAGCGGTCACCGACGGGAATGGCCATCTTGCCACCTGGCGAAAGTTGTTGAATGAGCGGCGGCGGGATGTGGTTCGCCGCCGCGGTAACGACAATGGCATTGAACGGCGCTGCCTCCGACCAACCGTAATAACCGTCACCGAAACGAGTCTCGACGTTGTCGTAACCGTTCCGCGCCAGACGGTCGCTTGCCTCGAGGTACAGGGGCTCGACGATTTCGATTGTGTAGACCCGTTTCGCCACGGCCGCCAGGATCGCGGCTTGGTACCCGGATCCGGTGCCGACTTCGAGGACCACGTCGTCGGCTTTTAGGTCGAGAAGTTCAGTCATGATCGCGACGATAAAAGGTTGGGATATTGTTTGCCCGTGACCAATCGGAAGGGGACGGTTCAGGTACGCCATGTGACGTAGATGGGTCGGAACGAATACATGACGGGGGGTCCCCGCGAGAGCCGTCAAGACGCGCGGGCCCAAGTCCGGGCGGCCGGTGAGGTGACCCAAATCCCGGAAATCGGCTTGGATGGTCTTGATCAGGTTGGCACGGGGGGCCTCGAACTCCGATGCCCGAGCCTCGTTCAAGCCGACACAGGTTACGAGCAAAAAGATCGGAAACCGCAAGAATTTCGGATCATTCATCACGCGCGAAGCCTGCCTGTGTTCGTGAAGAAAGGCGTTTACCTGGTGATCCCACCGGCTTTCATGGCGGTTTCACCCGTCCCGCGAACCGTGATGCCCGCGAGCTAGGTGGACCTGCCACGAGCAAAGCTGACAATGGTAACAAATATGGCAAAAATTATGAAAAGACCAAGCATCACGGGGTTGCCAAGAACATTAAATAATGCCTTAATCATGCTTGAAGTTGTGTTTTGTGTTTCAGGAAGTTTTCTTTTCTCTACTGACGTTTTTCCATATTCATATACGGAAACGGGTGACTTAAATAATCTCTTAACTTTTTCTTTCTTATAATTTATCGTGAATTCCCCGAAACCAGCCAGCGAAAACGTGACTGGTCCTTCGTCGGTCATCGTGGGTGAAAAAAGCGTGACCATCAAATTCGCGATAAAGGGGTTGAGATCGGCCGGGTCTGACTCATAGCGATTTCCCGTGCCTTCGCTTACGCCCGGATATGACGTCGGTTCACCTTTGCGAGCGTTGGGAACGACGTTAACCATGAAATTCAGAATGTCCACGGTCGAGAGGGCCTGATTTCGGCGCTGTTCGGGTGCGTCGCCATCCTGGCTGAATCGCGGACTGTTCGTGCCGACACGGACCTCGGTCCTGCGAGCGGCTTCTAGGGCCTCGAATGTTTCCAAAATAGGACTGATGAGGTCGTTGTCGTATCGCACGGATAGTTCGCTGGTGGGAAAGAGATCGACGTAGGCTTCGGTCAACGTATCCGCAATGCCAAAATCGATATCGCTGGACTGGGCGAGAGACCCGAGGGCAAGGGGATCGAAAATCTCTGCAGCCGTCTTCGAGATAATCGGTTGGGAATCGACCGAGGTGGAAAAAAGGGCGATGACGACGATACCGACCGGCCCCACAACCGGGCCGGCCAGGGAACTCGCGTCCCCGATCCGTGATACGATTCCGATCACTCTAAGCCATGCACTGAACGTCAACAACTGCGATTTAGAGGAGGCCCTCTGTGAAAACGTAAGACCGAATGCTCGTTGTTTCCAAAACCATTGCCGGATACTTGACCTGCATGGTACGGCAACACCATGACAGGCTCAAGATTGCCACTCGGACGCAATATATAACGTAATTGCTGGGCTTTGAAAGCCGGATGGGACATGTTTCGGCGCGCGGTCGAATGGGTGAAATTCCTCGGGTTGGCCGAGGAACGCTCCGGATCGAAATTCGACCCGCCATCTCGACGCGCCGCGATCCGACCGAACCTCACACTTCGATCTTCGCAAATTTCGCGCATCGGGGTAGGCTTGGGGCCCGAGGTGACAGGCTGGGCAGGCGACGATGACCGAGTTGTTGCAACCAACGCTGCCGGAAATTCCCGCGGAGGTTCGGCTCCCAACGGGCGTGCTTCCGGCCCAGGTGCTGCGCCAGCTCATTAATCGCACGGATGGCAAAAGGGAGATCTTCGCGACGTCACCGAAGGAGCAACCCGGCGAGGACCAAATCCAGCCCGCCAGTCTCGATCTTCGCCTAGGCGAGGAGGCGTGTCGGGTTCGGGCCGGCTTCCTACCTGGCGAGCGAGCCACGGTCGAGGAAAGGCTCGAGGGCCTGGTGATGCACCGCCTATCGCTGGCCGAGGAGGCGGTCCTGGAAAAGGGCTGCGTCTATATCGTCCGTCTTCTCGAGGAACTGAGTTTGTCCAAGGAGCATTACGGCCTCGCCAATCCCAAGAGCTCGATCGGACGGATCGACGTCTTTACCCGCCTGATAACGGACCAGTCGACCGAATTCGATCACATCCGCGCCGGCTACGCGGGACCGCTGTACGCCGAGATTTCTTCCTTGGCGTTTAGCATCGTCGTCCGCAAGGGGACCCGGCTCAATCAGCTGCGGCTCAAGCGGGGGACACCCCGCAAGGGCAAGGAGGAATTGGAGAAGTTCCATCAGACATTGCGGGAGACGGGCGCCGGCGGCGAGGTCGCGGACACCTACCGGCGTGGTTTTCCCATTACCGTCGAGACAAGGGGCGACTCGACCGCCGGCCTGATCGGATATCGGGCCAAGAAGCACGCCCCACTCCTCAACCTGAGCAAAGTGGATTTCTATGAACAATCGGATTACTGGGAGCC
Organism: Alphaproteobacteria bacterium; assembly: GCA_965218865.1. Taxonomy (GTDB): domain Bacteria; phylum Pseudomonadota; class Alphaproteobacteria; order JAAXGF01; family JAAXGF01; genus CBDCME01. Next base: position 9,523 of record CBDCME010000075.1, on the reverse strand, counting down.
CGTGTACGGGAGTAGGAACGGAGAGTTGATTTTGAACCCGGGCGATTTTTACTTGCTGGCTTCGAAGGAACCGATTGTCGTTCCCCCGGACCACGCGGCGGAGATGGTTGCATACGATACCCTTGTGGGCGAACTGAGGGTCCACTACGCGGGTTTCTTCGATCCTGGCTTCGGGCACGCCGACAGCGGCGGCGCCGGAACCCGGGCGGTGCTTGAAGTACGCTCTCACGAGGTACCTTTTGTCATCGAGGATGGACAAATCCTCGGCCGCCTGATGTACGAGAGGCTCGCCGACGTTCCCGACAAGCTTTACGGTTCCGGAATCGGTTCTTCCTATCAGCGCCAAGGACTGGCCTTGAGCAAGCATTTCAAGAAGCCCGTTTAGGAGACCGGAGAATTCGTTGGCGGCACCGGCGAGGCTCGTTCGGAGCGTCGTTGCCCGTTGCTTTTCCACCCCCTATGTTGGCGCCGAACGATTCACAAAATTGCCTGATGACCGATCTCGCCAACATCCGAAACTTCGCGATCATCGCCCATATCGACCACGGCAAGTCGACCTTGGCCGATCGCCTGATCCAGCACTGCGGCGGCTTGAGCGAGCGGGAAATGACGGCCCAGGTCCTCGATACGATGGCCCTGGAGCGCGAGCGCGGGATCACCATCAAGGCCCAGACCGTCCGTCTGCCCTACGAGGCAGCGGACGGGTCGCCCTACGTCCTCAATCTGATCGATACTCCGGGTCATGTGGATTTCGCCTACGAGGTCAGCCGCAGCCTGGCAGCGTGCGAAGGCTCTTTGCTCGTGGTCGATGCCACCCAGGGCGTGGAGGCGCAAACCCTGGCGAACGTGTATCAGGCGATCGAGAGCGATCACGAGATCGTCGCCGTTCTGAACAAGATCGATTTGCCGGCGGCTGAACCGGAGCGGGTCCGCGAGCAGATCGAGGACGTGATCGGCCTCGACGCTTCCGGATCCCTATTGATTTCGGCCAAAACCGGGACCGGGGTCGAGGCCGTCCTAACCGCGCTGGTGGATCAGCTGCCGCCGCCGGCGGGAGACCGAACGGCGCCGCTCAAGGCGTTGCTCGTCGATAGTTGGTACGATGCCTACGTCGGGGTGGTTCTGCTGCTCCGGATCAAGGATGGCGAGGTCCGCAAGGGCATGAAAATCCGCCTCGTCGCCGGCGCCGCCGTGCACCAGGTCGAGGAAGTCGGGGTGTTCACGCCGAAACCCCAAACCGTGGACGTCTTGGCGGCCGGAGAAGTCGGCTACGTGACCGCCGCCATCAAGGACCTTTCAGGCTGTCGGGTCGGCGATACCGTGACCGACGATCGGCGTCGGGCGGAGCGGGCATTGCCGGGATTTCGGGCCTCGGTCCCAGTCGTCTTCTGTGGTCTCTATCCGCTCGACTCGAGTGACCACGGCCGTCTACGTCAGAGCCTCGCCAAACTGAGCCTCAACGACGCCAGCTTTCAATACGAACCCGAGACGTCGGCCGCCCTCGGATTCGGCTTCGGTTGTGGCTTTCTGGGGCTGCTCCATCTCGAGATCGTGCGTGAACGTCTGGTCCGAGAATTCAATCTCGAGCTGATTACCACCGCCCCGAGCGTGGTTTACCGGGTCACCACGACGACCGGCGAGACGGTCGAGATGCACAATCCCGTGGATTGGCCCGACCCCGTGCGCATCGCGGAGATCGACGAGCCGTGGATCAAGGCCACGATCCTGGTTCCCGACGAACACGTCGGCGCCGTGCTCGCGCTGTGCACGGAAAAACGCGGCGTTCAGGTCGATCTGACCTACGCCGGTAGCCGCGCGATGGTGGTCTATCGCCTGCCCCTCAACGAGGTCGTTTTCGATTTTTACGATCGTTTGAAGTCGTGTTCCGGGGGCTACGCCAGCTTCGATTATCACATCGACGGCTACGCCTCCGGCGATCTCGTCAAGCTGACGATTCTGGTCAACGGCCAGGCGGTCGACGCCCTCGCCGTCATCGTCCACCGCGAGCACGCGGAAAGCCGCGGCCGGGTGATCTGCACCCGCCTCAAGGAACTGATCCCGCGCCAGCTCTTCGCGATCGCGATTCAGGCTGCCCTCGGGGGCCGGATCGTGGCCCGCGAAACCGTGTCCGCGATGCGAAAGGACGTGCTGGCGAAGTGCTACGGCGGCGACGTAACACGAAAGCGAAAGCTCCTTGAAAAGCAAAAAGCCGGGAAGAAACGAATGCGAAGCTTCGGGAACGTGCAAATTCCCCAGGAGGCGTTTCTCGCGGCACTCAAGAGCGATTCTTCCTGATCGCGAAACGGGGACGTCGCCGGCGTCGCCGCCGGCGGCGAAAGGCCAGGGCCAGGACCGCGCCCGGGAGGCCCAACACGAGCCATCCCGGGGCCGACAGGATCGGTACCAAAAAATTATTCCAGATCGCCGGGCTGATCGACTTTTCGACGAGGGCCTGGAAGCCGACGAGGCTGTTGGCGTGGAGCCACGCCCAGAATTCCGCCACCGCGAATGTGGCATAGCTTCCGCTCCAGGCCCAGAGCCCGAGTTCCAGCGCCATCCACACCGCGGCGCCGACGAGGAACAACCACCCCAGGGCACGACCGATGATCATTGAGACCCTTCCGTACGGTTGTCGCTAAAAAGCGTCTAAGCGCCTGTTCGAAAATGCGCGTCCGCGCATTTTTTGCGTCTGTTCCGGCGCTGGCCCCCTCCCGGCCACCCACGATAGGTTGCTGATATGATTGGCCGGGAGGGGGCCAGCGCCGCGCGTTTTCGAACAGACTGTAAGCTTATCAAGCTATGCCGAAGCCGCAACCACCTTGGTGCGTCGCCGGGCCCCGCCGGGCGCTTTGCAACCGCCCCGGCGGGGCGCTATAGTTCGTGGCCCGTCGCCGGCGCCTCGGAGGGATGGCCGAGTGGTTTAAGGCGCACGCCTGGAAAGCGTGTTCACCGGAAGGTGTCCGGGGTTCGAATCCCCGTCCCTCCGCCACATTTAAGTCATTGTTTTAGATGCATTTTCTGAAATGATGCGGGATTCGAACTTGTCCCGACACTTCCGTGACTTGGCGCCCTCTTTGCATCGCTGGGTTGCCTTGAGAGACCCTTTGGTACCGGAATGACCACGCTCTGTCGGTCAATATCTCATACCAACCGCCCTTAACATTGCCTTGTGCGATCCCACGCTCTGAGGCCGATGGACATGATCTTCCAAGGTAGGTCAGGTTGTTCCAGGCTTGGCAAGAGGCCTCGACGATGGCTTCATAGGAGTCGCAGACACGATTGGAGAGCCAGTTCTGGCGGAGGTATTGCCAGACATTTTCGGCGGGATTGAGCTCCGGGGACTTGGGTGGCAAAGGCACGAGGGAGATGTTCTCCGGGATGCCGAGTTTGGCAGTGGTGTGCCATGCGGCTTGGTCGAGCAGCACGACGGCATGGGCGTTTGGGGCAACGGCCCGGCTGATTTCCTCGAGATGCAGGTCCATGGCTTCAGTATTGGCGCGCGGCATGACCAGCGCCGCGCCCTCACCGCGCTCGGGGCAGATGGCGCCGAAGAGATACGCCGAAGAGGTCCGTAGGTCCTTGACCTGGCGCGGGCGCGATCCCTTTGGGGCCCACTGGCGCACCAGGCTGTTCTTCTGGCCGACGCGCATTTCATCTTGAAACCAAACCTCGATGGGCGTGTCCGGTGGCTGTGCCGCTACGATTTTCGCCAAGTGTTCGGGAAAACTTTTTTTTAGGCTCAGTTCGTGAACCGTATGCATGGCTTCGCCATGGCTGCGGCCAAGCATGCTCTCGGGGTCGGTCGGTCGGCGAGTTCGATGAGATGGAACCAGCGCAGGTAACTGTCGAGATACTTGGTGGCGATGCCGCGGTAGCGTCGCAGGAAGCCCTTGAGTTGGCTATGACGGCTGTTGACCGTCTGGATGTGCAGGGCGCCGCGTACCCGTTCTCCGGCGGAGAGATTGACCGTCTCGTGGCGGATGGCGAGCGCCGCCGCGGCGGGCGGGTAACAGCGGCTGGCGTCGTAGACGAGCAAGGCATCCGGGGCAATGACCGGTTCCAGCGCCTCCTTCAGGCTATCGGCATTGACGGTGGGCAGCGTCCTGCTGAGCGTTGCGCCGCCACGGTCGGCGGCGACCAGAACCGGCACTTGCTCACGAGAGAGCCCGCGCTTGCCGGCTTTTCCGCCGCGCCGGCGTGGCTTGCGGTCCAGTTTCCGGTCTCCCTTCCGGCTTTCGAGCACGAAGGTCTCGTCGGCCTCGACGATCCCGCCGAGCCGGTCCGGGGCTTGCCGGACCGCCTCAAGGAAGCGGTGGCGCCAGCGAAACGCCGTGCTCGGCGCAATGCCGCACCGCCGCGCCGAGGCGCGCACCGTTTCCCCTTGCGCCAGGGCCTTGCCGAAGGACAGCCAGCGCTCCTTGCGGTGCAGGCCCGAAAGCGGCGTACCGGTCAGCGCGCCGAATGTCTTCCCGCAAGCCTTGCACCGGTAGCGGCGCAGACCGCGCGCCTTGCCGCGCGAGACCGCCCCGCCGCTGCCGCAATGCGGGCAGCGCCGCGCTTCGTCCACGCCGAGTTCGATCGCCGCCAGCGAGGCCGCGCCCTCCGGCCGTCCCGACAGGGCCGCCATCACCTCCTCGCGCTGGGCCGGCGTCAGCCCGTCCACATGCGAAAGCCAGTCTCGAAACCGCTCGTGATCCATCTCCTCGCTCCCCTAAACAAACCGGGAACATTCTACCACAATGCATACCAAATGCGAACTGAGCCTTGTTTTAGATGCATTTTCTGAAATGATGCGGGATTCGAACTTGTCCCGACACTTCCGTGACTTGGCGCCCTCTTTGCATCGCTGGGTTGCCTTGAGAGACCCTTTGGTACCGGAATGACCACGCTCTGTCGGTCAATATCTCATACCAACCGCCCTTAACATTGCCTTGTGCGATCCCACGCTCTGAGGCCGATGGACATGATCTTCCAAGGTAGGTCAGGTTGTTCCAGGCTTGGCAAGAGGCCTCGACGATGGCTTCATAGGAGTCGCAGACACGATTGGAGAGCCAGTTCTGGCGGAGGTATTGCCAGACATTTTCGGCGGGATTGAGCTCCGGGGACTTGGGTGGCAAAGGCACGAGGGAGATGTTCTCCGGGATGCCGAGTTTGGCAGTGGTGTGCCATGCGGCTTGGTCGAGCAGCACGACGGCATGGGCGTTTGGGGCAACGGCCCGGCTGATTTCCTCGAGATGCAGGTCCATGGCTTCAGTATTGGCGCGCGGCATGACCAGCGCCGCGCCCTCACCGCGCTCGGGGCAGATGGCGCCGAAGAGATACGCCGAAGAGGTCCGTAGGTCCTTGACCTGGCGCGGGCGCGATCCCTTTGGGGCCCACTGGCGCACCAGGCTGTTCTTCTGGCCGACGCGCATTTCATCTTGAAACCAAACCTCGATGGGCGTGTCCGGTGGCTGTGCCGCTACGATTTTCGCCAAGTGTTCGGGAAAACTTTTTTTTAGGCTCAGTTCGTGAACCGTATGCATGGCTTCGCCATGGCTGCGGCCAAGCATGCTCTCGGGGTCGGTCGGTCGGCGAGTTCGATGAGATGGAACCAGCGCAGGTAACTGTCGAGATACTTGGTGGCGATGCCGCGGTAGCGTCGCAGGAAGCCCTTGAGTTGGCTATGACGGCTGTTGACCGTCTGGATGTGCAGGGCGCCGCGTACCCGTTCTCCGGCGGAGAGATTGACCGTCTCGTGGCGGATGGCGAGCGCCGCTGCGGCGGGCGGGTAACAGCGGCTGGCGTCGGAGACGAGCAAGGCATCCGGGGCAATGACCGGTTCCAGCGCCTCCTTCAGGCTATCGGCATTGACGGTGGGCAGCGTCCTGCTGAGCGTTGCGCCGCCACGGTCGGCGGCGACCAGAACCGGCACTTGCTCACGAGAGATCCCGCGCTTGCCGGCTTTTCCGCCGCGCCGGCGTGGCTTGCGGTCCAGTTTCCGGTCTCCCTTCCGGCTTTCGAGCACGAAGGTCTCGTCGGCCTCGACGATCCCGCCGAGCCGGTCCGGGGCTTGCCGGACCGCCTCAAGGAAGCGGTGGCGCCAGCGAAACGCCGTGCTCGGCGCAATGCCGCACCGCCGCGCCGAGGCGCGCACCGTTTCCCCTTGCGCCAGGGCCTTGCCGAAGGACAGCCAGCGCTCCTTGCGGTGCAGGCCCGAAAGCGGCGTACCGGTCAGCGCGCCGAATGTCTTCCCGCAAGCCTTGCACCGGTAGCGGCGCAGACCGCGCGCCTTGCCGCGCGAGACGCCCCGCCGCTGCCGCAATGCGGGCAGCGCCGCGCTTCGTCCACGCCGAGTTCGATCGCCGCCAGCGAGGCCGCGCCCTCCGGCCGTCCCGACAGGGCCGCCATCACCTCCTCGCGCTGGGCCGGCGTCAGCCCGTCCACATGCGAAAGCCAGTCTCGAAACCGCTCGTGATCCATCTCCTCGCTCCCCTAAACAAACCGCGAACATTCTACCACAATGCATACCAAATGCCAGGAACAATTTTTAGTCGCGGTTGAGGGTTCGGGATGAGTGGGATCGTGCTCGGTGCACGGGGTTCGGGGAGCCCCGAGCTTGCCTCGACGACGTCATGGGGACTGCTCGAAGCCACCGGACGGCGTTTTCGGATTCGACAGGCACACCGGTCCGCCCGCGCCGCTCGGCGGCACGTCCCGGTCCGGGGGAGAGGCGTGCTGTCTCAGGCGATGGGCGCGGTCATGATCGCGTCGAGGGCCTCCTGCGCCCGGGCGGCATAGTGCCGGTTGGCCTCGGGCAGATAACGGAAGCGTCCGTCGCAGCGCACGATGGCGATGGCCGCGTTGGTCAAGCAGGCGAGATTTCTGGGCAGGTGACGCACGTAGGCCCGGCATCGGTCTTCGTCGTAGGTGAAGTCGCGCACGTAGTGCAGGCGGTTCTCGATATGCCAGTGGTTGCGCACCAGTTCGAGCAACTCCTCGGGTCCGGCGCGCTCTGCGCCGAGCGAGGTGAGGCTCCAGGTCACCTTGATGCTGCGCTTGCCGGTCTTGAGGATCTCGCGTTCGCGCTCGATGCGCATGGCCTGGCGTCGCCCGTGGAGGTTGGCGTAGCCGTCCCACTCGGCAGCGGAGAGGTCGACGACGGCGCAGCGTCGGCGCTCGATGCGGCCATGGCCCTTGTCGACGGTTTCGTGCCAGAGCGCATCGCTGAAGTCGATCGCCTTGAGGTCTTCGAAGATCATCTCCTGGTTGTCCTTGACCGCGCTCATCACGTAGTCGGCGCGACGCCCGAGCAGGCAGCGCGCGGTCTCGTGCTGAGCGTGCATCGCGTCCATGGTGACGATCCGGCCTGTGAGGTCGAGGCCGCTGGAGAGTTCGCGCACGGCCGGGATTTCGTTGCTCTTGCGGTCGACCTCGACCTGCCCGAGGACCACGCCGGTGTCGTGCTCGACCGCCGCCACCATCATCCTGCGCCCGTCTTCGGTCTGCTTCGAGGCGCCGCGCAGATCCTTTCCGTCCATGGCGACCGGCGCGTGCGCGCTGCCATGCTGGCCGGTCCACTGGCTAATCGCGTTGTCCAGGGTCTCTGGCGGCAGGGCGGTGAGGGTCTTGTGGAAGGTGGTGATCGCGGGCGGGGTGTAGCGCTGTTTGGAAGGGCTCCAGAACGCACCCACCGCCTCGAGCTGCTCCTGGGAGAGCAGGGCGGCGAACTGGGCGAACGCGTTCACCCCCCGGTATCCGGCAAGCCGGGCGGCGACGGCGATCACCAGAATGGTGTTGAGCGCATAGCGCTTGCCCCGGGCATGGCGGTACTCGGGCACCTCACCCAGACACTCGAACAGGCTGCGCAGCCGGGGCGCGGCCATCGGCTCGGTGTGCTGCTCGGCGTTCCAGTGTGCCGGCATCCCGGTACGGCTCAGCGCCTCGGGGGCGCCGTCTGTCAGTCCGAACACGAAGACCTCCTTGGGCTGACCGTGGTGGCGCCAGCGCGCTGCCCCTCCGGGCTCACGGGCAAAGCCCCGCGTCAGCCCCAGAGAGCGCCAGTTCGACGCGCGGTAGCAGGTGCCGGCAAATCGCGAGACGTCCACGAACGTCTCCGCCAGAAGAGCCGGATATCCGTGCACCGCCTGGATGTCCTCAGACAGCCGCCGCAGGCTCAGCCCCAGCACACGGGAGGCCAGGTTCGGCACTCGGCCAGGCGTCAGAATGACGAAGCGCGAGTTGTTGGCGATCAGATGCAGACGCCGGAACTGCTGCTCGGCCGACCACCCGATCCAGCGATCACGCGCGCCCAGCTTGAACGCGCCGGGCTGCCAGCCGATCAGTGCGAGCCAGGTCTCGCCATGCACCGCGACATGGCGCAGGCCCTTGCCGATGACGCCGTGGAACGCCAGGTAGTGGTGCTGCTCCACCAACCGGTCCCAGCGCCGGTGCTCCTGCGCGCCCCAGGTCGGACGCACCGTGACCGCGCGCAAATCAATGGACGAATCCGAGACCGGCAGCGTCGCCATGACCGGCACACTGCCACACCGAGAATGAAATGGCCAGCGCCGCGATCACCTCACACTGATCACTGGGCGGACAAAAAACTAGCCCTGATACCAAATGCGAACTGAGCCTTTTTTTAAATTCCTCCTGTGCCCGCGCATCCTGGCCGACGTGGCGCGGGCGCGCGGAAATATGCGAGAACCCGAGCGCGGCCAGCAGCTTGCCGACGCTCCGCTCGTGATAGTCCACGCCGAAGCGCGTTCGGATCAGTTGCTTGAGATCGATGCAGCGCCAGCGCACGACCCCATCCCGTTCGGGATCGGGACCGGCCTCGATAGCCCGCGAAAGCGCCGCCATTTGCGACGGCGTCAACCGACGCAACGCCCCGTTCGGCTTGCGGTCGATCAGACCGGCCGGACCTCCCGCGTTGAACCGGTGAACCCAGTCCCGCAACGTCTGCCGATCCATGCCGCCAATACCCGCCGCGCACGCTCGATCCATCCCATCGTAGATGGCCGCCATCGACAAAAGCCGTCGCGCCTGGTTCCCATCATCGCTCCGTGCCGCAAGAACACGGACTCTTTCAGCATCAAAGTCGTTTCGCAAAGGAATCGTTGGCATTGAACACACTCCCTTGTTGCCAACAACCTTGAATCACACAAAACCTGGCGTGTAACCCTTTGCGCGAGTCAAACTCTGGGGCGGTTGGTATCAGTCGGCCATTTTTGTGGTACCATTCGAGCTTCTGATTTGCTGGTACCATCGTCACCTCACAGTGAAGCTCTGATTGCCCGGAAAGTCCTGTTCAAAAAGTCCGCGACAGTCAAAATTCTCTCAGTCCCTAAGACATTGAAAAGATTAATGAAATCAAAGGGTTAGCAAAGCTGTACTTTGGGTTCGAATCCCTCTCTCCCCGCCACGATCTAACTAATTGTTTTCATTTGCGTAATTCGTTTTGTGAGGAGTGCGAATACGGCCCTGTTTTCCGAGGGTTACCAGTAATCGTGCATCCTTAAGTGGTCCGATGAGACCGATT
>CBDCME010000074.1:0-10199 GCA_965218865.1 Alphaproteobacteria bacterium | reverse complement strand
CGCAGGCTCAGCCCCAGCACACGGGAGGCCAGGTTCGGCACTCGGCCAGGCGTCAGAATGACGAAGCGCGAGTTGTTGGCGATCAGATGCAGACGCCGGAACTGCTGCTCGGCCGACCACCCGATCCAGCGATCACGCGCGCCCAGCTTGAACGCGCCGGGCTGCCAGCCGATCAGTGCGAGCCAGGTCTCGCCATGCACCGCGACATGGCGCAGGCCCTTGCCGATGACGCCGTGGAACGCCAGGTAGTGGTGCTGCTCCACCAACCGGTCCCAGCGCCGGTGCTCCTGCGCGCCCCAGGTCGGACGCACCGTGACCGCGCGCAAATCAATGGACGAATCCGAGACCGGCAGCGTCGCCATGACCGGCACACTGCCACACCGAGAATGAAATGGCCAGCGCCGCGATCACCTCACCCTGATCACTGGGCGGACAAAAAACTAGCCCTGCGCCGGTGCCGAATTCGCGGCGATCAACGGGCCGAAGTGCTATGATGTAGGACATGTCTTTGACCCGCCTGGGAATCGGCCTCGCGATTTTGCTCGCGGTTTCCTCGGCGAGCGCCAAGGACGTCCCGCTCAAGAAGACCTCTCCCAATCTCTCGGGCGTCGCCGGCTGGCTCAAGCAGGTCGAGGGAGTCGTGCGCATTCGTTCCGACCCGGTGCGGCGCGCGATCGTTTGCCGGGTCCCGTACATGGAACTCTCGATCCCGGCGCTGGTTCGGGCGACCAAGATCCCCAAACCGAAGATCATGTTTGCCATTACCAGCCTCAAGGGCATGGGTTTGGTCGACATAAGCAACAACCCGTCCGGCCAATGGATCATCGTCCCGGCCTCCCCGCAAGCGCGCGAAAAAATGCGTCGCTGGGCGGAGGATTGGTGCGTCAGCGACGAGGAATGCGGCGTAATGCGCTGAATTCGAAGGGGGCCGGTTCCCCGCGGTCAATCGTTCGCGCGGTTTGATTGCCGCTGGGCGGCTCGGCGGGACCGAAGATGCGCGTTACTCCGACCCAGGAGCGACATTTTTCGTCGCCCCGACCAGGTCGGAATAGGCTTGAATGTCTGAAAACTCGCGGCACCGGCCCCCGCCCCCTCCCGGCCACCCATATCAGCAACCTCTCGTGGGTGGCCGGGAGGGGGAGAGGGCCGGGAGGGGGAGAGGGACAGACGCAAAAAATGCGCGGACGCGCATTTTCGAACAGACATTGAATCAATCTGTCTCAGTTCCTTCCATAGAACGGAATGAACATGCCCGTCGGTGAGCGGTGCCCAATTGGTGGACACCGGCTCGGCGTAGGAGACGAACATGATTTCTTACGCGCCAAGCGTTTGCCGTCCCGGCGCCCTCGCGGAATTCGCCCGGGAACTTGTCCGGAAAATTGGCCCGGCGGCGGCCATCGCCTATTGCCGAAACAATCACTGGGACGGGATCATCGCCCGTATCGCGGACGCTCCCGACCCCGCCTCCGCGGACTCGGCGATCCGCCACATTGCCGATCGATGACGGCAACATCAAAGGCGCTGACCTCGGGCGAAACCTGGTGCGTCTTCATGGTTTGGGCTCGGACCGCAACGGTTTCCGATCTGCGGAATGGTTGTCGTACCGGTTAGGAACAGGATGTGAACATAGGCCGTTTTCGGGCGTTTTATCAAATGGTTGATAAAGTTCTTGCGTAACCGAACAAACCGTGTACAAATGACGCATTGCATCGGTCATCACCCTATGGAATAAGGGAGCAGGGAATCATGTCTAACGCGGCATTGCGCTTAGTCGAGAAGGTGGGCGTGGATAAGAAAAAGGCGTTGGAGGCCGCTCTCAGCCAGATCGAACGGGCCTTTGGCAAGGGTTCGGTGATGAAGCTGGGCCAGCACGGCACCGCGTTCGATATAGAGAGTGTTTCGACCGGATCATTGAGTCTGGACATCGCGCTTGGAATCGGCGGTCTGCCACGGGGGCGAGTCACCGAAATCTACGGTCCCGAAAGTTCGGGCAAGACCACGCTGGCCTTGCACGTGGTGGCCGAGGCTCAGAAATTGGGCGGGGCCTGCGCTTTCATCGACGCCGAGCACGCCCTTGATGCCGGGTACGCCAAGAAGCTCGGAGTCGACATCGAGGAGCTCTTGATATCGCAGCCCGACTCCGGCGAACAGGCCTTGGAAATCGCCGATACCCTGGTCCGTTCGGGTGCCCTCGAGGTGGTCGTCGTCGACAGCGTCGCCGCCCTCGTGCCCCGGGCCGAGCTCGAGGGTGAGATGGGTGATACCCACGTCGGTCTTCAGGCCCGTCTCATGAGTCAGGCCTTGCGCAAACTAACGGCCTCGATCGCGCGTTCGAGCTGCTTGTTGATTTTCATCAATCAAATCCGGATGAAGATCGGAGTCATGTTCGGCAACCCGGAGACGACGTCCGGTGGTAACGCCCTAAAATTCTACGCTTCGGTACGGCTCGACATCCGCCGCATTGGCGCGATCAAGGATCGCGACGAAATCGTCGGAAATCAAACCCGGGTGAAAGTGGTCAAGAACAAGATGGCGCCGCCGTTCAAGGTCGTCGAGTTCGATATCATGTACGGCGAAGGAATTTCCAAGGTCGGCGAACTTGTCGATCTCGGGGTGAAGGCGGGCGTGGTCGAAAAATCCGGGGCATGGTTCTCTCACGACAGCCGCCGGATCGGACAGGGACGAGAAAACGCCAAGACCTATCTCAAGAAGAACCCCGAGTGCGCCGTGGCGATCGAGGCCGCTATCCGCGAACACGCCGGTCTGACCGACGGCAAGGGGACGGATCCCGATTCCGGTACCGCGAGCGACGGGGCACGTGACGGGTAAATCAAAAGCGCGTCACCTATTGTGTTTCGCGACCTTCGGGGGTAAACGCGGACCGCTGTTCCGGTCACCTTTCGGGACTGGGACCGAGCGACGGATTTAGCTGACCGGACATGCCGAAACGCGCGCTATCGCCAATTTTTCTCGACCGGCCGGAGGGTGAGGATCGAGCGCTGCGTCGCCGCCAGCCGGAGAAGCGAATCGTGTTCGGTTGGTACGGCGGAAAATTCAACCATCTGAGATGGTTGTTGCCGCTGATCCCGACCGCCCATCACTATTGCGAACCTTTCGCGGGCTCGGCGGCAATCCTCTTGAATCGGGCACCGGCGCCTGTCGAAACTTACAACGACATCGATGGTGACGTGGTCAATTTCTTTCGGGTATTGCGTGATTGCCCCGATGCGCTGACGCGCGCGGTGGCGCTGACTCCGTTTTCCAGGGAGGAGTTCTATATCGCCATTTACGGCGACGGGGCGCGCGTTTCCGCGGTCGAGAGGGCGCGGCGGTTTTATGTCCGCGCCCGGCAGGCAAGGACCGGCCTCGCTCAGACGGCGACGCTCGGCCGGTGGGCGAACTGCAAGAACACGACCCGGTCGGGGATGTCGGGGGTGGTGTCGCGCTGGCTGGGCGGGGTGGATGGTCTCGCCGGGGTTGCCGAAAGGCTCTTGCGGGTGCAGATCGAAAATCGTCCGGCGATCGAGGTCATCGAGGTTTACGACGATAAAGAGACGGTTTTTTATTGCGACCCGCCGTACTTTCCGGAAACAAGGGGCGACACTCGGGCGTACGGTTTCGAAATGGACCTGGAGCAGCACCAGGAATTGGCGGAGACGCTGCGCCGTTGCCGGGGCAAGGTTTCCATCTCGGGATACCGATGCGAGGCAGTGGACCGTCTTTACCACGGTTGGCGCAGGTTCGACGCGCCCGTACGTCGGTGCCACGCGATTAAACAGCCCCGCCAGGAATGCCTATGGATGAACTACGAAGCCGTTGCTTGAGGGATTTGCGGGCACGGCAGCGTTGAAATCGGGTTCCTCGTGGTTCGAGGAAATTTTCGGCCCAATTTTTCCCTTCGTGGGGCCGGATCAAAATCCGGGGACAGTTTTGCCCAACGGGTAATTGACGGCGTAAGCGAACCGGATCTCCCGCTCTTCGTTCGGTGCATAAGTGTAAGTCCAAGCCAGAACACCTTTCCGCCCGTCTAGGTGGGTTTCGGTCGCGGGTGTCGAGTCGGGGGGCGTCTCGACCTCGATGCGTTCGTCGAGCGGCACTGGCAACCGTTCCATCAGCGTCGCCTCTATGGGCTTGGCGTGGTGGCTGACGATCTTGGTGACGAAGCGCCGTTCGTGGCGCTGTTGTTTGTTGATCAGCCCTTCCTCCGAACGCTCGCCTTCGACCATGCGGTGTTCGATCCGGAATTTGTCGTCGATTCCAAACGAAAGTTCGATCATTTCTCCCGGACGCACCATCGAGATGCGGCTCGAACCGGAGAAGGCGTCGTCACGGAACACGGCGACCGGACCGGGCAGTAGCGCTTCCTCGCCGGCAAGGATCATTTCTCCGTAGAGATAGGCCCGGGGAGTCACCTTGGGCACAATTCTTACCGCCAGGCGGGCCTCGATCTCGCGTTCGTCGATGGTGAACTTGTGCGCCGAATTATCGGCCGACACATTGACCGAACCGGGAATGCGGTAGGCGGCGGAAAATTCCGCCGCGACAAGATTTGCTTTCCGAGCCACGGCGCGTTCCCGGGGTTGATCGGCGGGGGCCGCCGCGAGTTGGTTTTGGTAGTCCGTTTCGACCGTCGCTTCCACGCGGCTTTTCTGGAGTGTCATTTCGCGGACGATCGGGGGACGTTGCGCCAACAGGTCGATGAACCAGGTTTGCAGGTCCGGCATTACCACGCCAGCGCCCGGTCGGGCGGTCGAGAGGGTCAAGGCGACACCTGTCCAATCCTCACCCGTGCGTTGGCTGACCTCGCCGATTTGGGTCAGCCGTACGACGCGAGCCTGGCTGTCGAGCCGGGATTCGTAGAGCGGGCGCCAGGAGGCGCCGGGCAGCTGGTAACTCAGCCAGAGCCGCGCCTTCGTTGGCGCCGGTGCCTCGACGTTGACGTGGACCTCGATACTTGCTTTGCGCCCGGTTTGGACCTGCGCGAGCTGGCGCTGTAATTGTTCGATCTTTCGGCCGATGTTCCGCTTTGCCAAATCGGCCGCGCGAATTTCCTCCAGTGCCTCGTCGGCGCCTTGGCCGACGGTGGACCAAGCCTCGGACCAGCTTTTCGGATCGATGTCGCCGCGCCCGATCTCCTCGTTGACCGTCTTTGGAATCTCGTGGCCCAGGGCCTTGATGAAGTCGAGCTTTATCCGGGTCGCGGCGATGCCGTCGTCCAGGACTCGGATTTCGTCCCGCAAGGATTCGATTTTGCCGCCGAGACGACGTTCTTCCTCGCCCACCACATCCTCGGCGAATACCCGCCTCGTTTCGACCGAGCCTATCAAAACCACACCGACCCCTTGGCCTCGAACCCGAACCGATTCGGATATCAGGTTGGCGGGCAGGTCACCGACGACGATCGTGCCTTGCCCCTCGGTCAGGGAGACCTCCATTACCCTGACCACTTCGGCGCGGTCGGGAAATACGGTCGCGGTGACGATTTCGGTCTCGGGGGTAAGCACCGCGGCGGCTGGCGCCAACGGCAGAAAGAGCAGGAAAAACGGGATGAAGGGACGCGCATACATGAATCGTTCTCCTCGGGCGCCAATGGTACGGAGTTGCCATAACGGCTGGTCCGATTGTGACGCACCGAATCCAGCCCGGCTAGAGGCGAGTGGTCCAGGAGTCTCGACCTCGGCGAAAAGAAAGATGGGGACCGTGTGGATGACGGCCCCCAAGTTGGGGAATTAGAGAGAAGAAGACACCATGTGTCTCGAATGAAAACCTAGCCGGATCTCGCCCCCGTATCCGTGACGGCCGTCACAACCCTAAAAAAAATTCCTGAGGCGAGCGAATCTGGCCGCTCTTCGGTGGTATCGCGTTCCCCTTCCCGGTCAAGACGCTAAAATCGGGGCGTGGAGGGTAACTGCTTCCTCACCGCAACGCGGCGCACTCATCGTCGTCCCGGCACCAGCGTTGGGCGAAATCGCGCATCTTCTGTCTTGCTTCCTCGGAGGTCGGTACGATCAGGCCGTCCCAACGCTCCGCGCCGACGATCATGATCAGGCTTCTGCCTTCGAGAATTCTCAGAGCGTGGAGGACACGCTCCGGCGAATTATCGATGGCCATGGTGAGCGTCTTGGGCGTGAAATGCGCGTAGGGAATCCGGCAGACGATCGCTCGCAGAACCGGGTCGGTATTGATCCGCATGGCGAATTCGAATTTCCTGACCCAGGCGGCAACCTCCGCCAAACTGATCTCGCTCCTTTCCCACGACGTGGTCTCGGCGTTCGCCGAGCCGATGCCAAGCGAAACCACAAGCGCTATGCCCAAGCGCCAGCCGGACATACTCTATATATAGCGCATTCATGACGGTTTTAACCCCCGTCACCCGTTACTCGTGGGTTGGTTAATCTCGGCGGTGTCCGCTCTATTCCCCGGTCTCCATGAGATAGGCGGCCCAGGCAAGATCGCGGGGGGTGTCGATATTGACGACCTCCCGCTCGATGATCAGCGCCGCACAGGCGCTCTTCATGAGATTCTCTTCGTCGACGAGGCTGGCGCGAGTCACCGCGTAGACGACCCCGTTGCGGTGATAGTAGGGCGGGATCGTTTGCCGCGCCGTATAGCTCAGGCCGTCGGCCAGATAGGGAGCGATGAAACCCTCGGGGTCGATTTGCAAGCTGCGCTCGGGTGTGTAATGGGCGGGCGTGCGGCTGACCGAGACGGCCGCCTTGGTCCCCTGGTCGAGCAAGGTGTTCTAGGCGCGCTCGACATCCTCCGGGCGGCGCATGGGGCTGGTCGGTTCGAGCAGCACCGAAAGGTCGAAGCGGGCGCCGAAATGGCTCTCGCTGGCGAGCCAGGCATGGCGCCAGACGGCGATCGAGCCGGCGCGGTCGTGGGCCAGCCTCGGCGGTCGCATGAAGGACACCTCGAGGCCGTTGTGGCGTCCTTCCTCGGCGATTTCGGCGTCGTCGGTCGAAAACACGGCCGCGTCGATCCAATCAGCGTGGGCGACCAGCGAGCGACCACCGATCGTGCGCAGGTTTTTGCGTGGTATCCCCTTGCTGCCGCCTCGGGCCGGTACCACGGCCAGGACGGTATGCGAACGAAAGCTCATGATGGGAGGCTCATTCCGGAGCCCTGCGAGAGCCTGGCGTGGCGGCCCGGCAGCGCGTGAAAGCAGCTTCCATAACGGACCCTATGGCTCTTGCGATTTTTCCCGAATTGCCTTAGCCCGGGCCAGGATTTCCTCGGCCTCCTGGTCGCGCCCCTCGTGGCGCAGGATGGCCCCATAAATTTCGAGGGTTGGCGCGAGTGCGGGATCCTCGGGTCCGAGAGCGGCTTCCTTGATCGCCAGGGCTCGTTCGGCGAGGGGCTTCGCTTCTTTGAATTGCTTCCTCGTCTTGTAGACGAGGGCCAAGTTGTTGAGAATCGTGGCGACCGAGGGATCATCGGGGCCGATATAGATCTCCCGGATCGACAGCGCTTGTTGGTAGAGCGGCACGGCCTTTTCGAAAAATTGATGCCACGAGTAAAGGTCGGCCAGGGCGGTCTTGATTTCGGCCAGTAGGGGTTGATCGTGCCTCAGTTCGTGCTCGGCGAGCTGATGGGCCCGTTCGGCGGCGGTGAGCGCTCGCCCGTATTCATCCAGCTCGAAATATCCGCGCATCGCCGTAATGGTCGAATTCAAGGCCTCGGACTGGGCCCGCGCCTCGGGCGGATGGACGGCGAAAGCAATGGCGGCCGACCCCACGACGAAGAAAAGAAAATTTCGCATCATTCCCGTGGTTCCCAAAAAATTGTTTTCATCCGGTTGCAATACGACCATCCGCCGCGGTGGTTTGATCCGTGGCCTTCCCGTCGCGCAACGAGTAACAGGGAGATTTCGAACCCATTCCCTGTCCCGCCGGGATGGGCGCCGATCCCTTACGTTGTCGTCATATCTTGGCCGGTTTGCGTGCCAACACCGAGAAGCTTACCGGGAACATCGTGTGACGTCGCTCCAAATTTCGTGGTTAGGCCGATTCCCAGCGCAACAATTGCGGCAAATGTTCATCATAGAACCACCGCGCCATTTCGGCGCGCTTGTCCGGCGGAAAAAATTCGAGCGCTTGGATCCAACA
Source organism: Alphaproteobacteria bacterium (assembly GCA_965218865.1). Taxonomy (GTDB): domain Bacteria; phylum Pseudomonadota; class Alphaproteobacteria; order JAAXGF01; family JAAXGF01; genus CBDCME01. The sequence continues at coordinate 2,091 of CBDCME010000074.1, read as the reverse complement.
ATAACCGATGGCGGAAAATGGACCACCCTCAAGTTCGAATCCATCGGCGACAAGACCGGCGTTGCGCATCATGATTTGCATTCCAAAGGGGGTATACCGCAGAAAATCATCGGGGATTTGGTGCATCTCGCGCAGTGTCGGTTCGAAAACATAGACCCGGCCGCCGGGTCGGATCACCCGCGTCATCTCGGAAAAAAAAATTGCCTCCTGATCGGCGACGTGATGAACCAGGTTGGGCACGATCACAAGATCGGCAAGGTCCGAATCCAAACCAGTCGCTTCGATGGCCGCCCGCCTCGTCGTTGCCACCCGCAAAAAATCCGGATGATCCACCTTGGTGGCGTTGTAGGCGCCTCTTTCATCGCCGCTCTCGGGACTGCAATCGACGGAGATGAAGTTCTGGGCATGAAAAAACGGCGCGATGAGATTGACCCCGCCGTAAAGCAGGCCGCGTTCCAAGGAGATGACCGTGGCGCCTGCGGGCAAGTCTTTCGCCAGGGTGCGCACCTCGCGAAGCAATTGCTGAAAATGGGGGAAGCGCGGGACCATGAAGACCCGCTCGGCGAGAATCTTCTCGTGGGCGTCAAGTTCCGCTTGGCTGAATCCCGTCATCCCCTGGGCCTCGTCCACGGTGCGCGAGCTGAGGTTGAAACTGCCAATCCCGTACCGATCAACCGAGAACGAGCATCGTTGAATCAAACTGGCATGATTCCCGACTCGGATACGGCGCGAGCATCATTCGGTTAGCGGGCATGAATACGAAATATATGGGCATCGAGTTGTTCCAGCGTGAGCTGGGGCGATTGTTTCAGGATCCGTTGGAATCGCTCGATTCGTTGGCGCAGATCGGCCAGGGTGAGGCCGGGAAAGCGATGGCGCTCGAACTCCGGCTTATCCCGAGATCCCGGGAGCCTTGACTGGAACTTCTTGCGCCACCGGCGGACCGTCGCTTGATACCACCCGGCCAGTCGATCCGAAATTCTCGGCCTCGGTAGGTCCGGTTTGCCGCCGAAAACTTTTTCCAGGACGTTAACGATCCGCTCGCAGGCGATGGGCCCTTCGCGGGCGGTCATGAAGCGGTCCAAAAGTTGGCGCCAGTCCTCGCCGTTGGCGGGACCCAACTCGCCGCCGAGGAATTTCTCGACCGCTTGCCGCAAGGCTTCAAAATTAAAACACTGGTGGCTCAGCGCGTTGGACAATTGGTTGTCGTGGAGTGGGTCGGTGGAGGCCTGGTAGGCGAGGGCGGGGATTCCCATGACGTAGGCCTCGACACCGGTCGTGCAGCCGTTGTGAATGAGCGCGTTCGAGGCCATCAGCCAAGGGATGACGTTGCCGTCGTTCGCCACCTGGACGTTAGCGTGGCATTCCGCCAGCCGATGATAGACCTCGGGATTCTCGGTCGGGTGCGGTCGGACCACGATGGTCTGGCTCGGAAAACACGTGGCCAGCTTCGGGATCAAGGCCTTGAAGTGTTCGAAGGTGGCCATGCGGTGATCGCGCAAACCTTCCGCGAAGGCTCGGCTCATCCCGGTTGCACCGCGCCCGAATTCCGGTTCTACAACCGATTTTCCGTCGGTCCTGAAGAGATCGAGGACGGGCACGAAGGCATTCACATTGCCGAAATTCGTGTTGACGAGGATGAAGTCCCCGTAGGAGTCACGGTATTTCTTGGCTTCCTCGTTGAAATAGACACTCATTTCCGGCCGCAAGAGATCGCCACGCGGGTTTCCCGTAGGATGGATCGGGATGCCGGGATAGAAGGGATATTCGCGGAACAGATCGACGTTGTCCTCGCCCCAGGCAAGAAGGTGGGACACGTAGCGAATCGCGATCGGCGAAAGGCAGCGCCCGAAATAGGTATCGGGCGGATAATGAACCAAGGCCTCTTCGTCCCAGACGACGATCTCGTGGCCGAGGCGGCGCAGGATACGGAACATCTTATACCAACCGCCCCAGAGTTTGACTCGCGCAAAGGTTTACACGCTAGGTTTTGTGTGATTCAAGGTTGTTGGCAACAAGGGAGTGTGTTCAATGCCAACGATTCCTTTGCGAAACGACTTTGATGCTGAAAGAGTCCGTGTTCTTGCGGCA
>CBDCME010000073.1:92500-628157 GCA_965218865.1 Alphaproteobacteria bacterium | reverse complement strand
GTCGCGGTGACGCCCGATGGAAAACGCGCCGTCTCCGGCTCCTACGACAAGACCCTCAAGCTCTGGAACCTCGATAGTGGCCAATGTATCGGGACATTCGAAGGTCACTCAAAAGTTGTCCGAGGGATCGCCATCACGCCCGATGGCGGGCGAATCGTCTCGGCCTCGGACGATCGGGCGCTCAGAGTGTGGGCCACCGGACCCGGTCACCGGCGCGGTATCGGGCGAGAAACCGATTTTCACGAATGCGAAGGTTGTTTTGGTGGGTGAATCGGGGGTCGGCAAAACGGGGTTGGCGATCCGGTTGGCGGAAGACCGCTGGCGGGAAACCGAATCCACCCACGGCATGAACGTGTGGCCGCTTGAGCTCTTGGGCGTGGATGCGGTCGGAATTGAACGGGAGATTTGGCTCTGGGACTTCGCCGGACAGCCGGACTACCTCCTCGTCCATCAGCTTTACATGGATGAAACCGCACTCGCGCTGATGGTGATCGATCCTCGGCGGGACGATCCCTTCGAACCGCTCGGCCACTGGGAACAGGCTCTCAAGGCCGCCGTCAAACACGACCCGGCGCGCTTGCTCGTCGCCGGGCGCGGCGACGTCGGCGGCCTGACGATTAGTCAAGCCAAGGTCGACGCCTATGTCCGCGCTCACGGGTACGACGAATTCGTCGCCACCTCCGCCAAAACCGGCGAGGGGTGCAAGACGCTGAAAGCGTTGATCGCCGCCCATATTCCCTGGGACCGCTTGCCCTGGACTCTCACCACCGAACTCTTCAAGGCGCTCAAGGACGCCATCCTCCGCATCAAGGAGCAGGACATCGTCCTCATCCGCGTTGCCGAACTCCGCCAAAGGCTGAATTTGGTGGTTAAGGGCCGAACGATGGAAGAGGACGAACTGCGAACCGTCATCGGCTTGCTCGCGGCGCAAGGCGTGATCCAAAAGCTCGATTTCGGAGACTTCGTTCTCCTCCGCCCGGAACTGATCAACAACTACGCCTCCGCCGTCGTACGCAGCGCGCGCGATAGCGCGGACGAAATCGGATGTGTCGCCGAGCGGGACGCCCTGGAAGGTGAGATCGACTTCAAGGAGATGAAGCGGATTCCCGAAGCCGACGAAAAAATCCTCCTTCGTGCCATGGTGCGAACCTTTATCGACCGGTCTTTGTGCGTCCGGGTTGAAACTAACGAAGGCTCGCAACTGGTTTTTCCCTCATATTTCAAACAAGAGCGACCAGAAAACCCAGATAGACCGAACGTGGTCGTGACCTACGGATTCTCCGGACCACTGGACGAAATCTATTCAACGCTAGTCGTGAGGCTCCGTTACACGAACGACTTTGAGATGGATCACCTTTGGCGTTATGCGGCGGACTTCAAAACGCTCACGGGGAAACGAGTCGGGCTCATTCTAAAGAAAAAGAAAGCAAGTAAGGCCGAAATTCAGGTGCATTTCCAAGCTCGCACGGCGGTGGACGCGCAAGTTTCGTTTATAAAGTTCATCCACGAACATCTGAAGAAGCGCGCTCAGGACATTACCCGAGTCCGCTCCTACGTTTGCCCAAGTTGCGGCGTACCGGTGGAAAATCGAAGAGCCGTGCGGATCCGCTTGGAGAAGGGGCTTGACGATGTCATTTGCATCGCTTGTGAAGACCGTGTGCCGTTGCGCGATCTCATCGAAACCAAATTCGCCTCCGATGAATTTCTCCGGACCGTGCAAGAGATGGGCGCCAAGGCCCAGATCAATCTCGATAACGAGAGTCTGGAGTTGATCCTTATTGGCCACGCCTTCTCCACCACGGGCGAAGCCGGGCATATTTTTCGCCCGACGGCGAATTCCGATTGGGAATCGATGGGGAAATTGAGTTCAAGGCGAAACGGCAAGGCCAGCGGCCGGCGCGTTTACCTCCAGCTCAAGTCCGGCGATTCGTATCTCAGGTCACGCAAGCGCGATGACAAGGAGATTTTCCAAATCAAAAACCCACGCCACGCCAAGTTTTGGCAGTCCCACGAATACCCCGTGATGCTTGTGATCCGCGGCTCGGACGGAAAAATCCGCTGGATGAACGTCAGCGACTACTTGAAGAAGCACGGCTCGGCGACGAAACAGATCGAATTCGAAGGCGAACCCTTTACCGCCCTCAACGTCGCCAACCTAGCCAACGCAATATTCACCCAAGGCGATTGAGGCCACTACCAAATCCCCTTCCAGCGCGCCCCCCGTCACCCCGGCCTTGAGCGGCAACGTTACACTTGCCATACCCCGGCAGGGAGGGTAGTGATGTGACCTGTTCATTCACACCCTTTGGAGGGGGCTCACGGGTGGTGAGCCTATGGGATATGCTGCGCTTTCACGCTGACAAATTTGTTGATTTTTTGAATACCCTCACATGGCGGCTCCGGAGTTCCTACTACCGAAACCAGACCTGCTGGACCACTTCGGTAACGAGGTTCAGCGCCTCAAAGAACAGTTGCTGGCGCTGAACCTGCTGCTATCTGCCAAAACGGCCGGCAGGCTTCACATTCTGCTTACGAAGGTTGATCGGGACAGCCCAGCGGCATGGGCTAAGGTCATAATGCAGTGCAGCCAGCAGTTGAGGAAAGGCAATCTATTACGTGTCGGATCATGTTGAACTGCTATCGGATTCCCCACTGTTCGGGGATAAGGTTGAAGAAGCATTCCCTTCCGTACGGTACGACATATCGGAGGCAGGCCGTTGTTTGGCTCTGAGGCGTCCGACCGCATGCGTCGTCCACTTGATGCGGCTGCTAGAGGTCGGCCTGTCGAGCCTCGCTACCGGATTAGGCATTAGCATGACGACCGAGAATTGGAACACGATCCTCAACGATATTGAGAACGAAATCCGGACGCGCAATAAGGCAACTCACGGCCAGTCTTGGAAAGACAAGGACGAGCCGTTTTTCGCCCAGGCCGCCACTCACTTTCGGTTAGTCAAGAATGCGTGGCGCAACCACGCCATGCACGGGAAAGAAAAATATACGGACGAAGAGGCCAAAGAAATTTACGACAGCGTCCGTTCCTTTATGCGCCACCTGAGCGACCGACTTTCGGAAGAGGGGCAATCTTCTTGAGCGCGCGCCTCAAAGCTTCCGGATCGTCGCTCACCTCTGCCCCCTCAGCGGTCTCTATGAACCGCTTGGATTGCTCGGGATCGTCGAGCTTCGGTGTAGGCTTCTCGCTCATGGGAAGACCGTATCAGGCAGCCCGTCAGTCCTCAAGGATGAAGACGAAGGCCAGTTGCGGGTCGGGCCACGGCAACCGAGCCCAGACCCTCCAATACCGGGTTTTCTCGTTCGGGGATCGCTTACGAGTGAGCCGTTTCGTAGGTGAGGCGTTTACCACGGAAGCCCTTCAAGGTAGCCTCGGCGCGCGCCGCGTCGTCTACGCCCAACCCCTCCCGGTTGCTGTAGCGGAAGTCGAACTCTGCCAGATACCGATGCAGGTGCGCCTCGCTGACATGGAAGTAGCAGCCGGTGATGCCGCGTTTCAGGATGCTGAAATAGTTCTCGACGGTATTGGTGTGCGCGTCGCCGCGGACGTACTCGCCCCGCTTGTGCCGCACCGCTTCATGGTCGAAATCTCTCGCCATGTGACGGTACTGACCTGCATCGTCGGTGTACAGCTTCGATTGGCCGTCAACCTGGCCCACCAGGATCGGCCGCAGATTGGCAGCGGTAACGCTGGCCACATGCATCGAACGGACACTGCCGTCGCGCTCCACCAAAGAGAACACGGTTTCCTTGCCCCAGCTACCGCCAAGATGCTTCTGGGCGCGTTTGCTGCGATGGCGGTTCTTTTCCTTGCCGCCTATGAAGGTCTCGTCGGCCTCTACCGCCTTGCCTTCACCGCCCAACGGCCCAAGCGAACCGTCCTTCATGGCCTCGCGAATGCGATGGGTCAGGAACCACGCGGTCTTCATGCTGCATTGGAGCATCCGCTGAATCTGCCGGGTCGAAATGCCCTTCTTGCTGGCGCACATCAGATGAATGACCTGCAACCACAAATGCAGCGGCAAGTGGGAGGACTCGAAGATGGTCCCGATCTTGACGGTGAAGGGCTTCCGGCAGGCGTAGCACTTGTGCAAGCCCTTTCGGGTGGTCTTGCCGTTCAGCTTGCGGACATGATCGCCGGTCGCGCCGCAGAAAGGACAGCAGGCGCCATCAGGCCAAAGGGTCTTCTCGACGTATGCGAAAGCCGCATCTTCGTTGTGGAAATGCGGGGCGGAGAGAACTGAACGGGCCATGAGAGAATACCTCCTGACCCATATATGGGGCTTGGAATGGGTATGTCAAGTGTAACGTGCCGCCTTGAGCCGGGGTCCAGCGTTCGGAGCCGCCTTAGCGCGTGGGCGGGTTCACGTCTCGGAGAGGTATTTGAGGGGGTCGAGGACGCGGTCGCCGCGGCGGATTTCGAAGTGGGTTTGGGGTTTGGCGACGTTGCCGGTGCTGCCGACCTCGCCGATGGCTTGTCCCCGGCGCACGGTGTCGCCGCGGCGGACGAGCAGGCTGTCGTTGTGGGCGTAGGCGGTGACCCAGCCCCCCGCGTGACGGATCAGCAGGAGCTTGCCGTAGCCGCGGAGTTCGTTGCCGGCGTAGGCCACGACGCCGTTTTCCGCCGCCCGAACCGTCGCCCCCCGGGGCGCCGAGATGTTGATCCCGTCGTTGTGCAGCCCCCCGTCCTTGGGACCGTAACGGGTGATGACCTTGCCCCGAACGGGCCAGAGGAATTTGTCGGCGGCGCGCCCGGGCGGCCGCGGGATAACTTTCGCCACCGCCCTCGACGCGGCCGGTTTGGGCAGCGGCTTGGACACGGCCGCCTGGGGCGGCGGCACGGCCACGGCTGTCTGGGTCGGTGGGCGCTTTTTCGACACGGCGGCTGTCCGTGTCGGCAAGGCGAGCCTGGTCCCGATCTTGAGCACGTAGGGCGCGCGCAGGCCGTTCGTCCGGGCCAGCTCGCGCATGTCGACCCCATGGGCGCGGGAGATCCCGTACAGGGTCTCGCCCCGGGCAACCAGGTGGGTGCGGCCCAGGGGCAGGATCAGACGTTGGCCCACGGCCAGGGTATACGGCGCCTTGAGCCGGTTGGTGTCGATCAGATCCCGCACCGTCGTCCGGTATCTTCGGGAAATCGAAAAAAGAGTATCGCCCTTGCCGACGACGACGGTTCCGGCGACGATTCCCTGCTGTGTCCGGGCCTGCTGCGTGGGGCTCGCGGGCGCCGACTTGGGGCCCGATCCGGGACCGAGAATGGCGGTCGGGGCCGGAAGCTGGGTGCCGCAGCCGACGGCGAGCGGAACCGTCATCAGGACCGCGATAAAAGCGCCGCCCGCCTCACGGGATCGCCTCTCCTTCGTTATCGCCCACCACCAAGGGCACGAATCGCACTCCGATCAACGATTTCCGGTCGTAGCCTTGGGCCCCGCGGCCGATGACGACGAGCTCTTGATCGCCAAAGCCGTGGCACAGGGGCAACACCATCATTCCGCCTACCGGGATCTGCTTCATGAGGGCCGGAGGAACCTCGCGCGCCGCCGCCGTGACAATGATCCGGTCGAAGGGCGCCGCTTCCGGCCAACCCTTGGAACCGTCTCCCGAGCGGGTCATGATATTATCGAATCCGAGCCGCGAAAATCGACTTTCCGCGGTCCTCAGAAGGGTCGCGTGGCGTTCGATCGTATAGACGCGGCGGCACAGCGCCGCCAGGATGGCCGCCTGATAACCGGATCCGGTTCCGATCTCCAGGACCTCGTGGTCGCCGTTCAAGCGCAGATGCTGGGTCATGAGCGCGACGATGAGCGGCTGACTTATGGTCTGGCCGAGTTCGATCGGCAGGGCCACGTTGTCGTAGGCATTCGGAACCCGGTCGGCGGCCACGAAATCTTCCCGGGGCACCGCCGCCATCGCCTCGAGTACGCGCTGGTCGTCGATCCCTTCACGCCTAAGCTCCCGGAGTATTTTGCGTTTCCGAGACTCGAGACTCATGACAACAGACGCCGAAGCGCGGCACAGGTCGGCTCGTCGGTCATATCGAGACCCAAGGGGGTCACGGAAATCGCCCCTTGGCCGACGGCGGCGATGTCGGTACCGGGCGTTTCCTCGTTGCTTGTCCGGGTGCCGCCGATCCAATAATAGGGCACTCCCCGGGGGTCGTGGCGCTGGCTCAGAACGTCGCCGAACTTGCGGCGTCCCTGGCGCCCGACGACGACCCCCGTCACCTCCTCGGCCGGGAGGTCGGGAAAGTTCACGTTGATGACGACGTCGGCGGGCCAGCCGGCCGCGACCAGGCGCGTGATCAAGGCGGCGGCGTGGCGCTCCGCGGTCTCCCAGGGCACCGCCCCGGAACCCCGATGACGCTGAGAGAGGGCGATGGCCGGTACCCCGAGCAGCGCCGCCTCGAACGCCGCCGCGATGGTCCCGGAATAGGTCACGTCGTCGGCCAGGTTGGCGCCCATGTTGATCCCCGACAGCATGAGGCTGGGACGCTGGTCGGGAATGAGCGTATTCAGCGCCAACATCATGCAATCGGTGGGGGTGCCGTCGACGGCGTAGCGCTGGGTCTCGATCTCCCGGACCCGGAGAGGTCGGTGCAGGGTCAAGGAATGGGCGGCGCCGCTCTGTTCGGTTTCGGGCGCCACCACCCAAACGTCGGACGACAAGCCCGCCGCGACCCGCTCCAGGACCGCGAGACCGGGGGCGTGAATGCCGTCGTCGTTGCTCACTAGGATTCGCATGCGCGGGCTTCCCGGGGTACGCTTCAGGTGGCGGCGGAAATCGTCTCCTGGCCGTCCATGTACGGATGCAATACGGGCGGCAGAACGACGCTACCGTCTGGTTGCTGATAATTCTCCATCACCGCGATCAGGGTCCGCCCGACGGCCAACCCCGAGCCGTTGAGCGAGTGCACGAAACGGGTTGCCTTTTCGCCCTCGCGGCGGTACCGCGCGGCCATGCGCCGGGCCTGGAAATCAGCGCAATTCGAGCAGCTCGAAATTTCGCGGTAGGCGCCCTGCCCGGGTAACCAGACCTCGATATCGTAGGTCTTCCGGGCCGAGAAACCCATCTCACCGGCGGACAACACAACCACCCTGTAGGGGAGCGCGAGCCGCTTCAGGATCTCTTCCGCGGCGCCGGTCATCCGCTCGTGTTCCTCGTTGGAATGCTCGGGCTCGGTAATACTGACAAGCTCGACCTTGTTGAACTGATGCTGGCGGATCATGCCGCGGGTATCTTTTCCCGCGGCCCCGGCCTCGGCCCGGAAACACGGTGTATAGGCCGTAAAACGCAGGGGCAGCGCGCCGGATTCGAGGATTTCTCCGGAAACCAGGTTGGTGAGCGGCATTTCCGCCGTCGGGATCAGCCACAGATCGCCTCCGACGCGGAAAAGATCGTCGGCGAATTTGGGGAGATTTCCGGTGCCAAAGGCCGTCTGTTCCCGCACCAGAAGCGGTGGCGCGATCTCGGTGTAGCCGAATTCTCGGGTATGAACGTCGAGCATGAAGGCGGCCAGGGCCCGTTCGAGCCGGGCCAGGGCGCCGCGCAGGACGACAAAGCGGGCACCGGATATCCTCGCCGCCCGTTCGAAATCCATCAGTCCCAGATTTTCACCCAGGTCGAAATGAGGCTTGGCCTCGAAATCGAAACGGCATGGCTCGCCGTGGCGGCGGATTTCGACGTTCGCGCTTTCATCGAGGCCCTCGGGAACCGACTCCTCCGGCAGGTTCGGCAACGAGGCCAACATCGCCGTCAGTTCCGATTGCGCCTCACGCCCGGATTCCTCCATTTTCCGGATCCCGTTCTTCAAGGCGGCAACATCTTCCCGGGAAGCCGAAACCGGTCCACCCCGCGCCTTGTCCTGGCCGATCCGTCGGGACAGCGCGTTGCGCTGCTGTTGCATCGCCTGCAAGCGGGTCAGCGTGGTCCGGCGGCGCTCGTCGAACTCGAGAATCGACGCGGCCGACGGCGGCAATCCCCGCTTCGCCAAGCCGGCGTCAAAGGCCTCGGGATGGTCGCGGATCGCCTTGATGTCGAGCATGGATTCCTGGGAGAATTGGCGGTCGCCCCTATATAGCAACGCCTCCCCGACGCCGTCCACCTCGGGTCATCGTCAGCGTCCAGGTTTGAGATCGGATTCCGCCTCGTCGTAGTCGCGTGCCGGCCCGCCATCGTCTGGCCCCTCCTGGTCGGCTTGCTCCCGTTGGGCGCGGCGTTTCTCGACCACGCGGGCCATCAGGATCGAGATTTCGTAGAGGGCGAGGATCGGAATTCCGAGACCGATCTGGCTGATCAGGTCCGGCGGCGTCAGAAGGGCCGCGAAGACGAAGGTGAGAACGATCGCGTACCTGCGCTTGCTGGCGAGGCCCTTGGCGGTGACAAGGCCGACCCGCGCCATCAAGGTCAAAGCGAGGGGAAGCTGAAAACTAAGCCCGAAAGCAAAAATCAACTTCATCACGAGCGATAAATACTCGTTGACCTTGGCCTCGAGCTGAATCGGCAACATATTGGCGCCGCCGGCACTCTCGAAACTCAGAAAGAATTTCCAGGCCAATGGGAAAATGAAGTAATAAACAAGCGCCCCGCCGGCGAAGAAAAGCACCGGGGTGAGAACCAGAAACGGCAGGAACGCGCCCTTCTCGTTCCGATACAGACCCGGGGCGACAAAAATCCAGAGTTGGGCCGCGATGATCGGAAACGAGATGCATAGGCCAGCGAACAACGCCACCTTGAGATAGGTGAAGAAGGCCTCGGTCAATCCTGTATAGATGAGCCGGCGCCCTTCCTGACCTTGCAGGGCGTCGGCGAGCGGCTGAACCAGAAAGGCGTAAATTTGCTCGGCCACGAACCAGCAACCGACAAAGGCCAGCATCAAGGCGGCGACCGAATAGATGAGGCGGCGCCGCAACTCGATCAGATGATCGAGAAGCGGTTTCTTCCGATCGTCGATGTCACTGAGCACGGATCAGCCGCCGCCGCCTTTTTCCAGCGCCGGTGGGACCCCTTGCCCGTCCTCGATCTTGACGGCCGCCTCCGCCGGCAGGGGTTCCGGCCGATCCCGCGGCCGCGAATCAGGGCCCGGGTCGACACTCCCTTCCGTCGGATCGATAAAATTCTCGACCTCCTTTTTAACGTCGAAATTTTTTAGCGAATCAAGTTTCTCCTTGGTCTCCTCCAATTCGGCGTCACGTACCATTTGATCGATACTTCCTTGAAATTCACGAACCAGCACGCGGGCCTTGCCGCTCCATCTCCCGACGGTACGCAGAACCCGCGGCAGCTCGCGCGGCCCGATGACGATCAACGCCACCAGGGCCACGATCGCCATCTCTGACCAACCGATATCGAACATCGCGGTAAGGGCCGTCGTCCGGGTGACGGCGAATTATTTATTGGCCGTGGAGTCGCTATCCACCTCGGCGTCCGCCGAAGGGCCATTGCTCCTCGGAGTCGTCGGCACGCTGGCGGAATCTGTTTCTTCCTTCATTCCGGCCTTGAAGTTCTTGATGCCTTTCGCGAGATCCCCCATCACGCTCGGAATTTTTCCGGCCCCAAAGATGACCAAGATAATCACCAGAATTACTATAATCTCCGGCCAACCAGGCATGAGCTACGCTCCTTGAAAGACGCCGCTACGTCCCCGTTCCGCCATCATGGCAGAATAGACGGGGATCCGCAACGCCACCTCGGGGCGAGGCCCGACTATGGGTGAGCGGCGCAGGGAAATATGAAGGTCTGATCGGGATCGACCGAGACCCGGATGTTCTTGCCCACCTTGGGGACGTCGCTGCCTGGCAACCGCGCCCGCAGCTCGGGGCCTTGCACCCCCGGACGCAGAACCACGACGGTCGAATGACCGAGAAGGTGGGTGGACAAGATCTTCGCCGAGATGCCGGTAGCGTCATTGCCGCCGGCGAGTCGCAAACCTTCCGGCCGCACCAGGATGTCGACCCGGCTGCCCTCGGGAAGACCATCGGCCGAAAGCGTCCCCAGCGGACTCACGACGACGCCATCCTCGACGATCCCGTGCAGACAATTAACGTCGCTCAAAAACTTGGTCACGAAAGCGCTCGCGGGTGAGCGATAAACATCGGCGGGTTTACCCTGCTGAACGATGCGACCCTCGCGCATGAGCGCGATCCGGTCGGCGACATAAAGCGCCTCCTCGGCATCGTGGGTCACCAGCAGCGTCGAAATCCCCGATTCCCGCAAGACCCCCAGGGTTTGGTCACGCACCTGGGCCCGCAAGCGAACGTCCAAGCTGGAAAAAGGTTCGTCGAGGAGCATCAGACGCGGCCGAGGGGCGAGGGCGCGGGCCAGCGCCACGCGTTGTTGCTCGCCCCCGGACAGACTATGCGGATAACGGTCCGCGAAAGTCTCCATGCCGACTTTTTCAAGCAGCACCCGAGCCGCCTCACGGCGCTTTTCGGCCGCCAGACCGTTGATTCCGAATCCTACGTTATCGATCACGCTGAGGTGCGGAAACAAGGCAATGTCTTGAAACAACATACCCACGCCGCGCCTTTCGGTCGGGACGGAAAACCCGGCTTCCGCGACTTTTTTCCCGCCGACCCGGACACTCCCGTGGCGCACGGTCTCAAGGCCCGCCGCCAATCGCAGCGTGGTCGTCTTGCCGCAACCCGACGGTCCGAGAAGACAAACAACCTCCCCCGCTCCGACCGAAAGATCGAGCGAATCGACGACCACCTTGCCGTCGAAGGCGTGAGTGACCCCCTTGAGGACGAGACCGACCATCAGGCGATCGCCAACTGGCCGTCCTGGCCGGGACGGGCGCGTGTAATCCGGGCGCTCAACATGACGACCGGGACGATTCCGACGGCGACGATGGCCAACGCCGCCGGGGCCGAAGCCGCGAGTTGTTCGTCGGAGGCGAGTTCGAAGGCGCGTACGGCCAAGGTGTCGAAATTGAACGGACGCATGATCAAGGTTGCCGGTAATTCCTTCATGACGTCGACGAAAACCAATATTCCCGCGGTCAAGATACTGCCCATGACGATGGGCGCATGAACGCGCCCCAAGGCCCGCCCCGGGCCGAGGCCGAGGGTACGCGCGGCCCCGTCGATCGACGGCGTTACCTTAAGCAAACCGGCCTCGACCGCGTTGAAGGACACCGCGAGAAAGCGCACGAGATAGGCGAACAGTAGCGCGATTACGGTACCGCTGAGAAGCAACCCAGTCGAAAAACCAAAGGTCGACCGCATCCAGCCATCGACCGTGTTGTCGATCCAGGCGAATGGAATGAGCACCCCCACCGCGACGACGGCGCCAGGAACGGCGTAACCGAGGCTGGCAATTCGGGTTGCCAAGGTCATGACCGGTCCCGACCGCAAGCGGGCACCGTAGGCCAACAGCAACGCCACGCCGACAGTCAGAATCGCCGCCGCGGACGCCAGACCCAGGCTGTTCAGGGCATAGGAAAAAAACCGGACGTCGATGATGGCGTAATCGATACTCGCCACCGTCCACAGCAGCAACTGCCCTCCGGGCAAAAGGAACCCGAGGAAAACGGGCAGAAAGCAAATCGTGAAAGCCAGGGCGGCGGCGCGACCACGGAATTCGGTTCTCGGCAATTCCCTATAACGTTGGGACGTATGATGGAAGGACCGGCCGCCCCGCGAGCCGCGTTCGAGAAAGATTAGCACCAAGACGAAGAGCATCAGGACGCTCGCAAGCTGAGCCGCGGCACCGGCGTCGCCGAGACCGAACCAGGTCCGAAAAATTCCCGTGGTAAACGTACTCACACCGTAAAATTCAACCGTTCCCAAGTCACTGAGCGCCTCCATCATCGCCAAGGCGACTCCCGCCACCACGGCCGGGCGCGCCAACGGCAGGGCGACCTCGAGGAAACTACGCCACGGCCCCCGTCCAAGCGTCCGGCTGAGTTCCAGCACGCAAACCGATTGGGAAACGAAATTGGCCCGCGCCAACAAGTAAACATACGGATAAAGGACGAATACCATGACCACGATCGCGCCGCCGAGCGAACGGATCTCGGGGAACCAATAGTCGTCGCGGCTCCAGCCGAAAAACTCCCGCAACCCGCTCTGCACCGGTCCGGCAAAATCGAATAAACCAGCATAGGTAAAGGCAATCGCGTAAGCGGGAACCGCCATCGGCAACAACAGGGCCCATTCGAAAATTCGACGGCCCGGGAACTCGTGCATGGCCACGAGCCAGGCAACGGTGGCGCCAATCACCATCGTCCCGACACCGACACCAATCATCAAAATGACCGAATTCACCGTGTAACTCAGCAATACCGTGTCGGCCAGGTGGTTCCATACCTCACCCCCCGGCTGTAAAATGCTGCTCAGCACGACCAAGATCGGCACCGAAATCAAGACCGCGATGGCCAATGCGGCCACGCTCCATCGATCCATTCGGCATTTTGCCAGCAGGCGATACACAGGCAGGGGGGCATCCGCGTAGAGCGATGATACGGGAACGCCCTCTTCCGGCGACGCCAACCGGCCGGTCGGAACACTTGTCTTGCTTGGACCCGCCACCCTAAGTTTCACCTCCCCGGACCCATCGAAACGTTGGTGCCGGCGTATGAACGCGTGGACAATCAAAATGAGAAAAACGCCAAAAACTACTGCTTCAAAGCCAAAATACATCAATCAAACTTCGTTTCGGAGAACAAGGTATCAAATCCGCCGACCGTTCTTCATCGACCCGTGAAAATCGACGCCCCCCGCTTACCGGCCCGGGCGGCCCGGGAAAATCCCGCCTACCTCAACCTCGCCAATTGAAATCCCACTCCAATGAAGTTATAAACGAGTCCGGCGCGAATGCAAATAATAATGATTGTCATAATCATTGGATCAGTGGCTGTTCGAAAATGCGCGTCCGCGCATTTTTTGCGTCTGTCCCTCTCCCCCTCCCGGCCACCCACGAGAGGTTGCTGATATGGGTGGCCGGGTGGGGGCGGGGGCCGGGAGGGGGACAGCGCCGGCGCCGCGAGTTTTCGAACAGACTGTTAAAACTCCATTGCGAGGCCTGGCCATGGGCCATGGCGCCCTCCCGCTTCCGCGGGCCAGCCTTCCGGCAAATCAGGGGGTCAATGGGAAATTCTGGATGATTGGGGTTGTTCGCCCGGTGGAACTCAGAGGCGCCTCGCCCGTCCCCGAGCGAACAATCCCTCGGCCGTTTCCGGCGCCACGCAAGACTCTCTATCATTTCCCACGGTGACGATTTTCACGAAGCCCTCGCGGCAAATCAGCTTGTTTCTGCTCGGTCGCGGCGGCGGGGTCGGGGTCGCTTCCGTCATGGCCGCCGCCCGGGAATTCGGCATCGAATCCTCGGGATCCATCGTTCCGGCGGCTGGCATTCCGGCTTCGACTGTTCCGTCCCCCGATTCCGCCTCCCCCATTCCGGCTTCACTCATATCCGCGTCGCCCATTTCCGCATCGTGAGTCTCGGCCGGCATCTCGGCCGCAACGGCCGGGGCGTCAAACGCCGGATCAGGCGGGAATTTCTTGGCGAACCTCTCCATAACTCCTTTCGTGAGGCTTGCTACTTGAACCGGGTTCGCCGCCCGCCCGTAAGCGTTCGCCAGATCGGTATAAAACAATTTCAGAACCTCGCGTTCCTTATTGTCGAATTTCGATTCGATCGTCTTGAAGATTTCTTGGGAACGGACAAAAAAGGCCGTCGCGTCCTGAAAATCGGTGACGGTCCTAACCTCTTCTCCAACGACCGCGCGCTGATACTCCGTTAACGAAATTTCCAGAAGATTTCGGATGATTTGCGACTTGAAGGCCGGGTCATTACTCAGTCGGCTTCCAACCACGAGAGTTCTCGCCCGCGTAATCAACGACCGGGCTTCGTCGAGGGCCCTGGACGCCTCCTGGGGCGTCATTTCCGGCCCGGTTCTCTCGATCAGACCTGAAAAGGAGGCCCGGAACTCGGCGTCCAATTCGGGGTCCTCTTGCACCAACATCGGTTCCAGGCGCTCGTACAATTCGAGGATGGGATGACTGGCGTGGTAAAGGGCCCGCACCGGATCGTTTTCATCGAGATCCTTATTGACCGCCCACAAATGACCCATCGCTTCTTCAAGAGACGTCGCAAACTGTAATTTCTGGGAATATGAAGTCTCGGCCCTGAGGCCGGTGACGTAGGCGCTGATCAAACAAACAGAAGCCAGCAGTCCGATAATTCCGATGAATTTCCGCATCGCGTTGTCTCCCCGTTAGGCAACCCACGCCGCGACAACATGCAGCCCGCTCAGCACCCATTGGCCGCCGGAACGTTTTATATATCCCTTTGCTCACGGCGTTTGTCGTCGCGCAGCCTCTTGCATACATTGCCCTGGCAACGACCGCAATTGCAAAGTCCGTCGGCATCGATCGAGGGACCTTCCCGCCCGAGGTTGACAGGAATTTCGTATTCGTTCTTATCAACGGGCGCCGGCTCGGCTATAACCGGTCGCCCGGCCAAGCCAATAAAGGATGATGTTAATCCATTAAAGGTAGGTTGGTTAAGATCGACGCCAGCGTAGGATGCCACGTCCTGAGCCATGAACGAGCCCTAGCGCGGCGAAATCACCGGCAGGAAAAGTAAACCGGGAGAGGTAGGACGAGGCCAGTGGATTTTGGAGCGGTCGTATTACTTGTTTGTTTGACGCTGGTCATTCATGCCGTGGTTCGCGGACGTCGGCGCGTCAGAATTCCAGACGGTCCCGCGCCGGCGCCCACTGCCGTGACGTCCGATCGCGCCGGTTATCTCATGCGGATGGCCACCACCGCGTCGGTCGGGGTGGCGACAACCCTAATCACGGTCAAGGTCATCGCCTGGTTCCTCACCGGTTCCGTAAGCCTCCTATCCTCCCTGGTCGACTCGATCCTCGACGTCATGGCGTCGATGATCAATTTTTTTGCCGTCCGCCGCGCCTTGCGGCCCGCCGATCCCGATTATCGGTTCGGACATGGAAAGGCGGAGCCGCTGGCTGGCCTAGGACAATCAGCGTTCATCGCCGGATCCGCGCTGTTTCTGGTGTTCGAGGCAATCGACCGAATCATCCATCCCCAACCGATCGAACAGCCGCTCGTCGGGATCAGCGTCATGATCCTTTCGATCGTTCTGACCGTGGTGTTGGTCCTGTTTCAGCGCTACGTCGTTCGAACAACCGGATCAACCGCGATCAGCGCCGACGCCCTGCATTACGAAACCGACGCCTTGATCAACGGAAGCGTGATCGTGTCGCTGGGTCTGTCGAGTTACGTCGGCTGGGACATCGCCGACCCCATCTTCGCGCTTCTGATCGCCGGCTACCTATTTCGCGGCGCCTATCTCATCGCCCGTAAGGCCCTTGAACTGCTCATGGATCGTGAATTCTCAAACGGCCAGCGCCAACAGATTTACGACATCGCCATGAGCCATCCCCGGGCCAAGGGAATCCACGAACTACGCACCCGCCGTTCCGGCCTGCAACCCATCATACAGTTTCATCTCGAGCTTGACGGCAAGTTGTCTCTCAACCGGGCCCACAAAATTACCGACGAAGTCGAAAAACGAATCAAGAAGGCCTTTCCCTGCGCCGAAATCATCATCCACCAGGATCCCCATGGGCTGGCCGAGGATCACCCCTCGTTCAGCCGTTTCGAAAACCAGGCGAAAGGCACGCAAAAACATTGATCATATTGGCCAAGGTCGTCGCTGAGCGAGATTTTTCATCGCCAGCCGCGAGCACCATGGTAAGGTTTCCGCGTCGGTGACGGATCACGCTTTCTGGCGAGTCTTCTGGCGTTCAAGATCATGGGTTTCGGTGCGGGACGCCTCACCTTCGCGTGACCACAGCCGGCCATCGGCGATATCCTAATTTTGCCATGGCCCACATGATTACCCCCGCGCCCGATTCCTTGTCGGCGAGTGCCGCCGGCGAGCACCCCAAACCGATCGTATTCGGGTGCGTCGGGCCCGTCTTGTCGGCGGCGGAGGCGGATTTCTTCGGCGCTATGCAACCCGTGGGTTTTATCCTCTTTGCCCGCAACTGTAAGACACCTCGCCAGACACGCGCCTTGATCAAAACGCTGAGAGACTGTATCCAGCACCCGGACCCGCCGATATTGATCGACCAGGAGGGCGGTCGCGTGGCCCGTCTTGGTCCACCGCATTGGCGAGGACCCCCGGCGGCCGGCCTCTTCGCGGACCTGGCCAAGGATGACCGTGCGGCTGCCTGCCGGGCGGCCCGCATGAATGCCCGACTCATTGCCGCCGATCTCAACGATTTGGGCATCACGGTCAATTGCGCGCCCGTGTTGGATGTGCCGGTACCGGGAGCGCACGACATCATTGGCGACCGGGCCTTTGGCAGTGATCCGGAAATCGTCTCCGCGCTCGGCGAGGCCGTTTGCGCCGGATTTGCCGACAGCGGCGTTCAGCCCGTCCTCAAACACATTCCCGGCCACGGCCGCGCCCGCTGCGATAGTCACCACGCCTTGCCGGTGGTCGAGGCTTCGGAGCGGAGTCTGCGGGCTACCGATTTCGTTCCCTTCGCGCGCTTGGGCACGGCTCCCTGGGCCATGACGGCCCATGTCGTCTACCGGGCCCTGGACAGCCGGCCGGCGACCTTGTCGCCACGCGTTATCTCGGACGTCGTGCGTGGCGAAATCGGATTCGACGGGGTCCTGATCAGCGATGACATTTCGATGAGGGCGCTTTCCGGCGCCGTCGGGGATCGGGCCGCGGCCGCGCTGGCGGCCGGATGCGATCTCGTGCTTCACTGCAATGGCGATTCGAGCGAGATGGCGGCGGTCGCCGCCGCAACGGGATCCCTTGGGGACGGCTGCCGCCGCCGCCTCGAAGCCGCGGGACCGCCCCCAAGGCCAAAACCCCTTGACCGAGTGGCGACGAGGCGGCAATTGACCGACCTGCTCTCCGGTCTCTCCGTGAGCGCCTGACCCGTGGCGGATCTAGGGGACGTCATCTACAACGTGTCGGTATGGATCGTGCCGGTGCTTATCGCGATCACGTTTCACGAAGCCGCCCACGGCTGGGTCGCGGAGCGGCTGGGGGACGACACCGCGCGCCGCTTGGGACGGGTCACCTTCAATCCGATCCGTCACATCGACAAATTCGGGACGATCATTCTGCCCGGCCTACTCTTGTTGATGCGGGCACCCTTCGTTTTCGGCTGGGCCAAGCCGGTGCCCGTGAACTTCGCGCGTTTGCGGCACCCGAAACGCGACATGATCTGGGTCGCCGCCGCCGGTCCCGCGATGAATCTCTGCCTGGCATTGATGAGCGGCTGGCTCATGTCTCTTATGGTGCGATTTGCTCCCTGGCTCGGCCAATGGCCGTTCGACAACCTGAAGAACGCGATCCTCATCAACGTTGTACTCGCCGTGTTCAACATGCTGCCGCTGCCACCTCTCGATGGAGGTCGGGTTCTGATCGGTCTTTTGCCGCCTCGGCTCGCCCTGGGCTTGGCCCGGGTGGAGCGGTATGGTTTCTTGATCCTGATCGGGATCTTGTTCCTGTTGCCCATGCTCGGCGATCTGCTCGGCCTCGACCTGAACATATTCGCCCGGATCATGTGGCCCGCGATCACTCTTGTCCTTTTTGGTCTGTCTTACGCCACGGGACTGAATTTACTGGCGCTCTTATGAACTCCGTGAATCTTGACGACAACGACCAAGGCGTTCGCCACCCGGGCGCGGTTCGGGACGGGGATCTCATCGTCGATATCGACGGATTCGAGGGTCCCCTCGACGTTCTGCTGATGTTGGCGCGAAGCCAAAAAGTGGATCTCAAGAACATTTCGCTGCTCCAGCTCGCGGATCAATACCTTGCGTTTATCTCCGCGGCCCGCAAGCGCAGTCTCGACCTGGCGGCGGAATATCTGGTCATGGCGGCATGGCTCGCCTACCTCAAATCCCGCATCCTGCTACCCGAACCGGTGGACGAAGAGCCGGGCGCCGAGGACATGGCGACGGCCCTCGTCGATCGCCTCCGCGCCCTGGAGGCGATGCGCAACGCCGGAGAGCGGTTGATGGCGCGTCCGATCCTGGGACGGGACGTCTTCGGCCGAGGCGCGGCGGAAGGGATCATGGCGCTGACGAAGACGCTCCTGAACGTCACTCTTTATGATCTGTTGAAGACTTTCGCCGCCCACGTCCAGCGCAAATCGGACTCACCGCTGACTTTCGAGCCGATGAATCTGTACTCGGTGGAGCAGGCGCTCGAAAACCTCACCCGCATGCTCGGCCTGGCACCCGGCTGGCAAAAGCTCCAGCAATTTCTGCCGACCGAGTTACAGGACAGCATGGTTCTTCGTTCCGCCGTCGCCGCGACATTCGCCGCGGCGCTCGAGTTGGCCCGACTGGGCCGCGTGCAAATACGCCAGAAAGAAACTTTCGGGTCCCTGTATTTACGCCCCTCGCCCGCGGGAAACCACGAGGATGGCTGACCAACAATACAATTTGCGACTCCTGGAAGCGCTGTTGTTCGCCAGTGCCACCTCCCTGAGCGAAGAGGAAATCAGCGCCAGACTCCCGGCCAACGCTGATCCGCGCGCCCTGCTCGCGAAGCTCGAGGCCCACTACTCGCATCGCGGTGTCAACCTGGTTCGAAGCGGTGGAAAGTGGATGCTGCGCACGGCGGAAGATCTCGCCTCCGCGATCCGGCGCCATTTGGTAATTCGACGAAAACCGTCGCGGGCGGCCGTCGAAACATTGGCGATCATCGCCTACCACCAACCGGTGACACGGGCCGAGATCGACCAAATTCGAGGTGTCGGAACCAGTCGCGGTACTCTCGATGTTCTCATCGAGGCCGAATGGATCGCCCCTAGGGGAAGGCGAAAAACGCCAGGAAGGCCTGTAACCTGGGGAACGACGGCGGCATTCCTGGAACATTTCGGCCTCGACTCCCTCGACGATCTGCCCCAGCCGAGCGAACTCCGCGACGCCGGGTTTTTCGACTCTCCGCCGGACGATCTGGTCCCAGGGTCCGAGATCTCCGATCAAGACTCTCCCGATGATAGCCCCGCTTCGTGACGTCGGCTTCGCCAGCCACCTCGGCGCACCGAGATTCGGTGGTGTCTCGATTTGAGAGCCTTTTCGAAAACTCGCGGCACCGGCCCTCTCCCCCTCCCGGCCACCCACGAGAGTATGCTGATATGGGTGGCCGGGAGGGGGAGAGGGCCGGAACAGACGCAAAAAATTCGCGGACGCGAGTTTTCGAACAGACTGTGAGTCTGAAATGCCAACGACACGATTGGTAAACGAACATCGGTGTACCGGACAACAACAGTCGTCGTTGCGGTGAGGTCATTGTTTCCGCGTCGAGCCGCTAGCCGCGAATTCTCGAGAGGTTCCAAGGCAAGAACCGGGGATGAGATCACACGCAGGGTTGACGAGATTGTGAAGGGAAAACCATCATTCAGGCCATGCGAAATTCACTGGTTTCAATTACAATCGGAACCCTTCCGGACTTTCGGGGCAAGTCAATTTTCTGCCGCCTGAAATCCAGTGTCGTTCGTTCAACCGGCATGATCGGCTTAAGCCACGGTAAAGACCGACAGATTTGATGGATCATGAACTCGTCCGCCGGCTCATCGGCGAAAAGCTACGCGAAGCCACCATGTATGGTGTGGTCGCAATTGTGGGAACCCTGATTAACGCCTACGGAAACCTTTTGGTTCCCTGGCTACGGGGCGCGGAGAATCCATTTTACGCGCTGATCACGGAGTTTCAGGTTCGTCCGGGAGTCACGACCTCATCTATCGTCTTGGGCTATGTCTTTCCGCTCTGCGTCAGCGTTTTCTCCTCTGTCGCGACACGCTACAAGCACCGGCGTTTTGAATCGGTGGCTGATTTTCCGGATCGCAAACCCGATCCGGTATTTCGTGCTTCGCGAAGCGGCGAGATTGTCGAGGTTGGGGCTTCCACCAAGGTATTCTTCGAGACCTACAAAGTTGACTCGGCACAGAAGATCCTAGGGGAGAAGATGTGGGCGGATATCGCCTCCAAGGCGGGCCCTGGGGGTGGCGCCACGGTTTACTTCGAGGCGGAAGGCGTATCCTACATCGTTTCCCACGCACCCACCGCCGATGATGAAGTCAACATCTACCTGACACGCCTTCCGGCATAGCACCAACGAGCCGACGGCAGGGGTTACGATTCGGCGCGCAGAATTTGCTCGAATTCTTCTTGGATTCGCTTTAATTCCTCGATCGCCTGCCGGATGTTACGCGAATCCGTAATGTTCACCTCGACATGATCGCCCTTGCGGGTCACCGAAGTGGATAACACGTCCGGGCCTTTAAGCGATTCAAGACGATAAATCCGGACCGGCCGAACGAAGCCTTTCGGGGTGATGTCGCGCACGTAGCTGCATTCGGCTACGTCCTCGATCAGGAGACGAGTGGCCTCGCCCACCAGGATGGTGTCGGCCTCGGCCAAGGCCTCGAGACGAGCGGCCATGTTTACCGGGCTCCCGAGCACGGTATAGTCAAGCCGCTGGTCGGAACCGAAATTGCCCACCGTGCAGTAACCGGTGTTGATGCCCATGCGCACCTTCAGCGGTTTAGAGATACCGTTCGATCACCAAACCGATCTTAGCTCTTGGACCCGCTCGCGCATTCTGAGCGCCATCTTCGCGCATTTGATGGCATCGTTCTTGCCACCCTCGGTTTCCGGATCTCCGAAGAAGACGAGAATCGCGTCACCAATGAATTTGTCAATTGTGCCGCCATACTCGATCGCAATTTTCGACATTTCACTGAGATAGGTATTAATGACGAAAGCGAGCCGCTCCGGTTCCATACCATCGCTGATCTCCGTGAAACCCTCGATATCCGAGAAGAAGATGGTCAGGTTCTTGCGCGAAAAGCTCTGATTTAATTCGGCTTTCCCGGAGAAGATGGAATCGTAGATTTGGGGGGAGAGATATTTTGCAAGCCGGTTGGCCAAGCTCTCGAGCTGTCGCGATTTTTCCTCGATCATCTCTCGTTGACGGATCTTCTCTTCGAGCAAGCCCTCGCGTTCCTTCCTGAGTTCGTACTCCGCCGTCCGATCGACAAATTGCCCTTGGACGCCATTCAGGTAAGAAAAACTGTCGTCCCCGGTGCGGGTCGATAACAAGGAGAACACCCTCTCTTGGCCATCAATCTTGAGCAAAATTAGGGGGATGAGAACCCAACCATCCGACTCCAGTTTCTCGGAAAACGATTGTATGTGTCTTTGCTCGACTCCCAGCTGTTCAAGCACGTCCGGGAAATACGCGTTTGAAACATTACCCAGCACGGGAAAAAACGATTGAAAATTCGAATTGACCTTAAGAATGCGTAAATCGGCGTCGGCGAAATACGCCGCGGTGATCGCGTTTCGGAAATTAAAGAAGCTCAAATCGATAATGTTGGCGCGATTGAAAAGCCCTTCAATGTCCATCCCAACAGTGTCCTCCCCATCGTGACGTGTCACTAGCCGTCGGGCACTTGCTCGAAGAACAATCGTCGGACAATCCTCGATCCGACAATTTGATGAGCACAACAAATTCAAGGCTCGCAGAATTCTCGAAACCGCGCAAGCGGCGCGTAACTAATCCACCAAGCATCCGTCATTCGAATTACATCGCACCTAAGTGTCCGTTCGAAAATGCGCGTCCGCGAGTTTTTTGCGTCTGGGCCGGTGCCGCGAGTTTTCGAACAGACTGTAAACACGAAACGAGTCATGTTCGGTCGCACGTCATTACTCTTGGCTGTCCCCCTTGTCCTGCATCGGCAGACCACCTCGGTCGCCGTTTTTTCGCCGTGGCGCACCAACAGCGGATACGCGGTACAATACATGTTTGCCCGATGACGCACTTTCCTCCGACGGATTGGCCTCCGACGGATTGGCATGCCGTGAAGTTTTGGCGGGTTTCCAGGAAATTCGCCCGGTCGAAAAATGCGGTGCAGTTTCAGACGGCGCCGTGTTTACGGCGCTGAGGCCGTATTCCCCGAGATAGCCCGCGCCCCAACCATTCTGCCCCAGGCCGGAGGCGGCAATGACCCCCAAGCCGACCCTTGACGTGAAAGGTGGGAAAGGTGTCGTTTTGGATTTATTCCAGCAAAATACGAAACCGAGACACTCCCCGACCCTCGTGTTTCTGGACAGGGTGAACGGCAAGCGGTAAAAGCCTTGATTCGCCTGGCAGATAACTGGATGTGCGCCGAGGCGCCTCGACCCCGACCGTCATGCAAACCGCGAACGACATTCGATCCGCGTTCCTGACCTTCTTCGGCCGTCACGGTCACGAGATCGTCGCTTCGAGCCCACTCATCCCGCACAACGATCCGAGCCTGCTGTTCACGAACGCGGGGATGGTGCAATTCAAGAATGTTTTTACTGGTTCCGAAACCCGGCCCTATGATCGCGCCGCGAGTTCGCAAAAATGCGTCCGCGCGGGCGGCAAGCACAACGACCTCGACAATGTCGGCTATACAGCCCGTCACCACACATTTTTCGAGATGCTGGGGAACTTTTCCTTCGGCGACTACTTCAAGGAACTTGCGATCGAGCTCGCCTGGGACCTGGTCACGAAGGAATTCGGCCTGCCGCCGGAACGGTTGGTGGTGACGGTCTATCACGAGGATTCGGAGGCCTATTCTCTGTGGCGCAAGATCGCCGGCCTGGCGGCGGACAAGATCGTGCGGATCCCCACCAAGGACAATTTATGGGCCATGGGAGATACCGGACCGTGCGGTCCCTGTTCGGAAATTTTTTTCGACCACGGCGACAAGGTCGCGGGTGGCCCCCCGGGCGGACCCGATTCGGAAGGAGACCGTTTCGTCGAGATCTGGAACCTCGTCTTCATGCAGTTCGAACAGGTGACCCCCGACGACCGCCACGATCTCCCGAAACCGTCGATCGACACCGGCATGGGACTTGAACGTATCTGCGCCGTGGTTCAAGGGGTTCACGACAATTACGAGACCGATTTGATGCGGCATCTGATCGATGCGTCGGTCGAGGCATCCAACGTGCCCTACGTGGGCGCCCAACAGATCGCCCACCGGGTCGTCGCCGATCACTTGCGCGCCGCGGGGTTCCTGTTGGCCGACGGCGTAATGCCCTCGAACGAAGGCCGTGGTTACGTTCTGCGGCGAATCATGCGCCGGGCCATGCGCCACGCCCACATGATGGGTTGCGACGAGCCGTTGATGTGGCGGTTGGTCCCGGCGCTGGTCGCCCAAATGGGTCAGGCGTTCCCCGAAATCGTGCGTGCGGAGGCGCTGGTCACCGAAACACTGCGGCTGGAGGAAAGCCGATTCAAGAATACCCTCGACCGGGGCTTGCGCCTGCTTCGGGACGCGACCTCGAAACTGCCGGGCGGCACCCCGTTGCCAGGCGAGGTCGCGTTCAAACTTTACGATACCTATGGCTTCCCCCTAGACCTCACCGAGGACGTGCTGCGGGGCCAGGGTCGCAGCGTCGATCGGGCGGGATTCGAAACCGCGATGGACAAGCAGCGCGCCGATGCCCGAGCGGCGTGGGCCGGGTCCGGCGAATCGGCGACCGATAAAATATGGTTCGCGATGCGCGAGAAGGTCGGCGCGACCGAATTCCTGGGCTACGAAATCGACGCCGCGGAAGCCCAGGTTGTCGCGATCGTCGTCGATGGCGTCACCACCGACGAGGCCGGCGCCGGTGCCGACGTGGGGGTCGTTGTCAACCAAAGTCCCTTCTACGGGGAATCCGGGGGACAGATGGGAGATTCCGGACAAATTTCAGGCCCCACCGGAGGATGCGTCGAGGTCCGCGACACCCAGAAATTCCTGGGCGACCTTGTGGTTCACATCGGCGCGGTGGTCTCCGGAGTTCTGCACCCCGGCGACACCGTCGACATGCGGATCGACCCGGCGCGGCGGGCGCGCTTACGCGGCAATCATTCGGCAACCCACTTATTGCATCAGGCTCTGCGCCGCCACCTCGGGGATCATGTCGCCCAAAAGGGTTCGCTCGTGGCACCCGACCGGCTGCGCTTCGATTTCAGCCACGCCCAGGCTCTTTCCGATGCCCAAATCAGCGCCATAGAGACGGATGTCAACCGTTACGTTCGCCAGAATTCGGAGGTCACCACGACTCTCATGAGCCCAGAAGCCGCTGTCGAGCACGGCGCCTTGGCCCTGTTCGGTGAAAAATACGGCGACGAAGTCCGGGTCGTCACCATGGGTGACGACGTCTCCGAGAAAGGCGAAAGGGCGCGATATTCGGTCGAATTGTGTGGCGGAACCCACGTCCGACGCACCGGCGATATCGGATACTTCAAGATTTTCGCGGATAGTTCGGTCACCGCCGGCGTTCGTCGGATCGAAGCTCTGACGGGCGAAGCCGCCGAGGCGTACGCGCGGGAGCACGAAAGCCGACTGCAAGCCGCCGCGGCCGCGTTAAAGACCTCCGTGGCCGAGGTATCGGCAAGAATCGCGGCCCTGATAGAGGAACGTAAGCGCGTCGAACGCGAACTGGTCGGCGCCCGCCGCGCCCTCGCGGCCGGCCCCAAGTCGGATGAGGATATCCGCCACGTCTCAGGCGTGAAACTGGCGTCGCGGGCGCTGGACGGGGTGCCGGTAAAGGAGTTACGGGGCCTCGTCGACGATCTGAAGAAACGCCTCGAGTCCGGGATCGCGGCCGTCGTCACGGTGAACGACGGCAAGGCCGCCTTGGTCGTCGGCGTCACCGAAGACCTGACCGACCGCTTCAACGCCATCCACCTGGCCCGCGCCGGCGCGGTCGCGTTGGGGGGTAAGGGTGGCGGCGGACGCCCCGACATGGCCCAGGCGGGCGGACCGGACGGGAGCAAGGCCAAGGCGGCGCTGAAAGCAATCACCGAGGCCCTGGCGTCCTGAGGCAACGGAAGCCGAACTTCTGCCGCCATCGCGCCGGCGGTTTCCAATCCCCATCGCAAGCAATCAAACCTAGACCTAACAAGGTAAGGGATCTCCCCGACCAAGATTTCGAACCGAATTCGGCGAAGGTCATCGCGGAATCTGCCTAAACCTTTTGAAAAAACTAAAATGATTGACGGCTCCATAGTTGAATTTTTGGACATCCCGTTAATTAATTAATTATAAGGCTTTTGCACCTAATTATATCCGAACCAAACTTGGACCAAATACCTCGAAATGAGGATAGCGGTATAATTTTGTAAGCAGCGTCGATTATGGAACAAAGCCATTCGTTGATTAACGGAAAGCGCAACACGGTGCCCCTTCGCGTTCGCGTCCTTCTGATTAATGTCGCGATGGCGTCCTGTGCCGCTGCATTCGCGTTGGATTATTATTTGTCACCGCACGTCGCGAGTGGGCTTTTCTATGTAGTCGTCCGTGAAGAACCCTGATTTCAAGCTGAAGCGGCGATTGGGTTTGCGGTGGGGTGCGAGATGTCGCTGAGGAGCGCGGCCAGGATTTGGACAAACAAACGCCTCAGCCATTTGAGGACAAGGCGGTAGTTGTAGCCGGCGCCGGCGAGGATGGCGTTGATCTTGTCGCCGTCGCGGCCTTTGAGGAAGTTGCGCCCCAGCCTGCCATCGCTCTTGAGATGTCCGATCACGGCCTCGACGGCGGAGCGCCGCCTGAGCTCCTTCTTGATCGTCGGCGTGATGCCGCGTTTCTGGCCTGATCTAAAGACGCGGTGTTTGTTGGGGTAATCGTGGCCCTGGTATCCCTTGTCGACATAGATGCGCTCGGCCGATATCCCCGTCCAGCGTTCCATCTCTTCGATCACCTGCCTCAAGGTGTGGCCATCATAGGGATTGCCGTGGAAGGCCTTGACGTGGGCGACGAACTGGCCGCCGGGGGGGCGGGAATTGGTCGCCGCCACGGAGACCTTGCAGCCGAACTCGTACGGCTTGTGCGCCTTCCCTTTGCCGATGCATTCGACCTCGGGCGCGTGGAGCGAATAGACCTTGGGCAAGGGGTCGCGCCGCTTCTGGGTCGACACCCGCTCGGCCAGCCACAAGGGGCGGCGGAAGGTATCCCGTAGGCTCTCCTCCTGGGCCGTCTTGCGGCGGATGTCGCGGACGGTGCGCCCGAGATAGGTCTTGAGCTTGCGCAGGGCCTTGTTGGCCCGCTTGTGCTGTTTGGCATGGCGGTAGCGGCCTTGCATGATCAACGCCCTCTTGCCCAGGCGGGTATAGGACTGACGCAGGGCAATGCCGTGCTCCCGTGCCAGTCGCACCAGCCGCTCGCGGGCTCGTTGCATCAGTTTGGCGTCGGTCGGAAAGGCAATCGCCTTCTCTTGTACGGTGGTGTCCACCGTCACCCGCTCGAGGTCCTTCTCCCGCAGCGCCCCCACCCGGTGGGCCACGGCCAGGCTCTCCTGGAATACCTTCTCCAAACCTTCCGGCCCGATCCGGTCCCGCCACCGGGTCATCGACGAGCGCTCCATGGGCAGCTCATGCTGAAAGTACTCTTCGCCGCAGAAGCACTGGAAGTATGGGTCGTAGACCCAGCGCTCGCAGACCTCCTCATCCGAGAGATCGAACATATGCTTGAGGATGTGCAGCCCAACCATCAACCGCGTCGGGACCCCCGGCCGACCCTCCTCCGAATACAAGGCTTCATAGGTCTCGTCGAAGAAAGTCCACGCGATCCGGCCCCCCAACACCACCAACTCGTGGCGCAGGTTGATGATGTTTTCGAACCGCGAGCGGAACAGGTCCTCTATTCCCGATGACACCTTGCGCGATGGCTTCATCACAGTTCTCCAATCCCAATCGACGGGAGCAGAGAATCACGTTCCGCAACGGAAGGGAATCCCCAAAATCAATTATTTCAAATCACAAGCTTTTCAGGCCCAAAACCCGTTTTCTTGCAAATCCGATTACTTCGCCAAACCGAAAGAACTACCAACATCAGCCGCTTACGCGTTCTTCACGGGCGACTACGTATTATTCATCTTGATAGGCTCACGAGTTCCGTGGAAAAATGCAATTTTTACATGCGCTATTACTGCGTCATTACTTTGTATATTTGTACCCTATCTGAGTGCCGTGGGGGAATTCCCCTGGTCGCTGGCCGTTGATCGCACCTCGGCCTTCGTGGGAATTTGGACGGTGGCGGCGTTATGCTTCCGGTTACGCCAAAGGCGTCTAGAGAACGAAATCGCCCAAGAACAACTCAACGCGATTCTCGATAACACCAACGTTCTGATCAATGTAAAGGACCTTGATGGTCGGTATCTTTTGAGCAGCCGGCAGTTAGAACAGATCATCGGCGTGACCAGGGAGAACCTGCGGGGGATGACCGACCACGAGGTGTTCCGGCGCGAGATCGCGGACGCGCGCTGCGCGAGCGATCGCTCTGTCCTGGAAGAGCAAGAACCGTCCCAATATGAAGAAATCATCCCCGTCGGTGGCGAGCCCCAGACCTGGATCAGCACCAAGGTGCCGCTTTTCGACAGCTCTGCTAGCCCCTATGGCGTCTGCAGCATCTCGACCAACATTTCCGACCGGACGGAGATCGAGGAGAGGCTCTCGTCCCTGGCCCTTTACGATTCGCTGACACAGCTCGCTAATCGTTCGTTCTTTCTCGAACGCCTTCGAAACGCCATCGCGAGGGCGAAACGCGCCGAGGACAATGTATTCATTCTTCTTCTGGATCTCGACCATTTCAAGGACACGAACGATACCCTTGGACACACGATCGGCGATCGTCTTCTTACCCGTGTCGCCGAACGTCTGCAGGCGACGACTCGCGATTCCGACACCGTCGCGCGCTTGGGCGGAGACGAATTCGCAATCATTGCCAACAATACCCCTGAGTCCGACGGCGCCGCCACCCTTGCTTGCCGGGTCATGGGCGCGCTCTCCGACCCGTTCCTTATCGAAGAGCACGAAGTCTACATATCGGCGAGCATCGGGATCACGATGTACCCGATGGACGGTCACAGCCCCGAGCAACTGCTAAAGAGCGCCGACCTTGCTCTCTACCACGCGAAAGCGGAAAGCCGAGGCGGCTATCAGTTCTACGATTCGGAACTGAACCAGCGCACCTCCGCGCGCAAGATGGTCGAAAGCGAACTTCGCAAAGCCCTGCATAGAAACGAGATGCTGCTTTATTACCAGCCCCGCGTCGACATCAAGACAGGAGATATGGTCGGCGCGGAAGCGCTCGTCCGTTGGCTTCATCCCGAAAAAGGGCTGATCCCTCCCAACGAATTCATCTCCGTTGCCGAATCATCCGAACTCATCGTCCCGCTTGGTTCCTGGGTATTGAAAACCGCCTGCGACCAGCATGTCGCTTGGCTCCGGGAGGGATTGCCGCCGATCACCGTCGCCGTCAACCTTTCGGCGGTCCAGTTCAAATCCACCTCACTCATCGAAACCGTGGAACGGGTGATAGAGGACTCCGGGATCGATCCGAATTATCTCGAGATAGAAATTACCGAGAGCGTGATCATGGACAGGATCGATGAGGTCATGAAGGATCTGCATTGGTTCCACGATCAAGGGATTAAACTGTCGATTGATGATTTTGGCACCGGCTACTCCTCGCTCGCCTATCTCAAGCGTTTCCCGGTTGACAACCTGAAAATCGACCGATCATTCGTGCGCGACGTTACCGAAGACCCCGCCGACGCCGCGATCGTTAATACGATCGTGACGCTGGGTAAGAATCTCGGGTTGGAGGTCATCGCCGAAGGCGTGGAGACCGCGGCCCAACTCGAATTCTTGTGCCTTCAGGGATGCACCCAAGCCCAGGGGTATTACTTCTGCCGCCCTGTCCCCAGCGATCGCTTGGCCGAATGGTACCGGCGACATGATCAGCGACGCCTGGATTTGGCCATTTGAGATCTTTGCCCTGCGCGGCTCGACTCGCTTGATCCAACCTGATTTCCCTTAGAGCCTGTTCGAAAATGCGTGTCCGCGCATTTTTTGCGTCTGTCCCTCTCCCCCTCCCGGCCACCCACGAGAGGTTGCTGATAGGGGTGGCCGGGAGGGAGACAGCGCTGGCGCCGCGAGTTCTCGAACAGACTGTAAAAGGTGTCGAGTGTATGTCGAGCCGCCGCCAGCAATTAAATACAACCCAAACATTATGATTAACGCTGCACGGAAACTAGAATCAACCGGCTGCGAAAGCCAAACATTAAACCTATGGGGCGTAATGTTTAAACTTTTGCTCGCCAGATCATTACCAGAACGCGAAGAGGTAGGGTAAATTCCGCGTTCTCGCGCCCACGCTGTCCCGGATTAGTTCTACTCTATTCCGGGAAGTGTCGGAATTTCTAATACCAACCGCCCTTAACATTGACTTGTGCGAGCCCACGCTCTGAGGCCGATGGACATGATCTTCCAAGGTTGGTCGGTCAGGTTGTTCCAGGCTTGGCAAGAGGCCTCGACGATGGCTTCATAGGAGTCGAAGACACGATTGGAGAGCCAGTTCTGGCGGAGGTATTGCCAGACATTTTCGGCGGGATTGAGCTCCGGGGACTTGGGTGGCAAAGGCACGAGGGAGATGTTCTCCGGGATGCCGAGTTTGGCAGTGGTGTGCCATGCGGCTTGGTCGAGCAGCACGACGGCATAGGCGTTTGGGGCAACGGCCCGGCTGATTTCCTCGAGATGCAGGTCCATGGCTTCAGTATTGGCGCGCGGCATGACCAGCGCCGCGCCCTCACCGCGCTCGGGGCAGATGGCGCCGAAGAGATACGCCGAAGAGGTCCGTAGGTCCTTGACCTGGCGCGGGCGCGATCCCTTTGGGGCCCACTGGCGCACCGGGCTGTTCTTCTGGCCGACGCGCATTTCATCTTGAAACCAAACCTCGATGGGCGTGTCCGGTGGCTGTGCCACTACGATTTTCGCCAAGTGTTCGGGAAAACTTTTTTTTAAATTCCTCCTGGGCCCGCGCATCCTGGCCGACGTGGCGCGGGCGCGCGGAAATATGCGAGAACCCGAGCGCGGCCAGCAGCTTGCCGACGCTCCGCTCGTGATAGTCCACGCCGAAGCGCGTTCGGATCAGTTGCTTGAGATCGATGCAGCGCCAGCGCACGACCCCATCCCGTTCGGGATCGGGACCGGCCTCGATAGCCCGCGAAAGCGCCGCCATTTGCGACGGCGTCAACCGACGCAACGCCCCGTTCGGCTTGCGGTCGATCAGACCGGCCGGACCTCCCGCGTTGAACCGGTGAACCCAGTCCCGCAACGTCTGCCGATCCATGCCGCCAATACCCGCCGCGCACGCTCGATCCATCCCATCGTAGATGGCCGCCATCGACAAAAGCCGTCGCGCCTGGTTCCCATCATCGCTCCGTGCCGCAAGAACACGGACTCTTTCAGCATCAAAGTCGTTTCGCAAAGGAATCGTTGGCATTGAACACACTCCCTTGTTGCCAACAACCTTGAATCACACAAAACCTAGCGTGTAAACCTTTGCGCGAGTCAAACTCTAGGGCGGTTGGTATTACACCACGACATCTTGTCCTAATCCACAAGAACTGTATTTTCGCCCTTTGTTCGCATTTTCGGTGTCGGAAATCTTTACAACTCGTCACAATTCGCGCGCGGAATCCACGGAAATTCCGGGGGGGGGGGGGACTCCCCACCATTGAGCAAGGGCGAAATGAGAGGTGGTCACGCTGCCGGAGTGAGGCGGCGTTGGGCTTTTTTTGAGCATGGGATGGATCGAAGAGGGTTTGATTTCTGAGCATGGCGCAGGCGACGGCAAGCAGTCTACCGACGATACGAATGGGGCGGATAACGGTCAGGCGCATTTATTCAGCGCCGCGACCGGCCTCTTACTGCAGACTTTCAACGATCCCACGCCAACGGCTGGCGACCGGTTCGGTGTTTCGGTATCGGTGTCTGAGGACAACGTGCTGATCGGCGCGAGTTTCGACGACACGAATGGGAATATTACCGGTCAGGCGCATTAATTCAGCGCCGCGACTGGCCTCTTGCTGCAGAGTTTCAACGACCCCATGCCAATGAACGGTGACACGTTCGGTGTTTCGGTTTCGGTGTCTG
Organism: Alphaproteobacteria bacterium; assembly: GCA_965218865.1. Classification (GTDB taxonomy): domain Bacteria; phylum Pseudomonadota; class Alphaproteobacteria; order JAAXGF01; family JAAXGF01; genus CBDCME01. The sequence goes on along the minus strand of CBDCME010000073.1, from coordinate 597,176 downwards.
GGGACAAAGTGCTGATCGGCACGGCTTCCGACGACGCGAATGGCCAAAATGTCGGGCAGGCCCATCTGTTCACAGATGTCCCGGAGCCGTCGACGCTGGCGCTGATGGCGGCTGGCTTGGCTGGTCTTGCCGGGCTGAGACGGCGCCGGCGAATAGCGGGGCCCGCCTGAGCTGAGGTGCCAAAGCCAATCGCGCGGGCGTACGGGTCGCGATCGCGGCACATGCGCACTCTCTGTTGGGTCAGCCTCATAACCAGCCTCATGCTCCTGTCCGCACCCGCCCATGCCCAAGAGCCGGAAGGCCAAGCCCGCTGTTTGCTGCTCGGGCCGCTCGCCGTTTCCGGCTATGTGGCGTTTCTCGAAAAGGTCGGTGCCGAGAAACGCTTCGCGGCTTTCGATCGGGCCGCCAGCGCCACGAACTTGATCGACTTGTACGCGCGTCTCGATTGTCCCATGCCGGCGCTCATCGACGCCCTGGAGTGCCTGAGCGCGGCCCTAATCGACGCGGAGACAGCCAAGCCGGTGGCCGAGATCGCCGAAACCTGCATGCGCGAGGCCGGCATGCCGGTACGGTGAACCATTTGGGGTAACAGCGGCCGCCAAGGGTGCAAGCGGAAGGGCGGCAGGCGACCAATAGAACCGAGCGTGGGCCGGCAACGGCATCATCACCCGAACGTGACTTCGCGAACTTCGGATGGCGCTTGAAGCGCGCCCCGTTCGCGATTAACTTCTCGATTCGCCTGCCCCTTCGGTTTCGCACCACCGCTTCGCCGAATGGCGACCCGGCGGGATCGGGCATAACCCCGGACACGGGCATTCTGGATTGGAGGTTGGACAATGACTATCAGCGTCGGTGACAAAATCCCGTCGGGACAATTCAAATACATGGGCGCGGAAGGACTCGAAGACATCAGCGCCAACGAAATCTTCCCGAATAAACGTGTGGTGCTATTCGGTCTTCCCGGAGCGTACACACCGGTCTGTTCGAAAATGCACTTGCCGGGATTCGTCGCGAACTCGGATAGCCTCAAAGAATCGGGAATCGACACCGTCGCGTGCGTTTCCGTAAACGACCCCTTCGTGATGGATGCCTGGGGCAAGGATCATGGGACCGACGGCAAGGTGCTCATGCTGGCCGACAGCGAGTGTGCGTTCACGCGCGCCGCGGGCCTCGCGGTCGACCTGTCGGATTTCGGATTGGGCGATCGTTCGCAACGATATTCGATGCTCGTCGAGGACGCGGTCGTCAAGCTGATCTTCGTCGAGGATACGGTTCTCGAATGTGGTGTAAGCAGCGCCGAATCGATGGTGAGCAAGGCCTAGTGCATCGACCCAAACGGAGGCGACAGCCGAAGTTTGGAAAGTTGATGCATCGACAAAGGCCTGGTGCACGGGGGCGTGAACGAAGTGAATGCGCCGGTGCACTAGAAACAGCCGTTGGCCCGTGGCTCCGACGTCAGCCTTTCAAGATCGTGCCCGCCCGCCATCATTTCCAGCACTTCGTCGCGGCTGATTTCGTTCTTCTTGTAGGTGCCGAGGGATCGGCCCCGGTTGAGCATCGTGAAGCGGTCCCCGATGGGATAGGCGTGGTGCACGTTGTGGGTGATGAAAATGACTCCCAGACCCCGCTCCTTGGCGTGGCCGATGTAGCGTAGCACGATCGCGGCCTGGTGAACCCCGAGCGCTGACGTGGGCTCGTCGAGAATCAAGACCTTGGCGCCGAAGTACACGGCGCGGGCGATGGCTACGCACTGGCGCTCGCCGCCCGAGAGCGTGCCGACGGCCTGTCCCGGATCGCGGACTTCGATGCCGATTCGGGCGAGTTCCTCCCGGACCACCGAATCGGCGCGTTTGGCGTCGAAACGCCGGAACAGGCCGCGGCCCTTCACCGGCTCGCGCCCCATGAAGAAATTTCGCGTGATGCTCATCAGCGGCACCACCGCCAAGTCCTGGTATACCGTGGCGATACCGTGATCGAGCGCGTCTCGGGGTGATTCGAGGACGACCGCCGAGCCGGCCACAAGAATCAACCCGGCGCTCGGCCGATGCACCCCCGCCAGAATCTTTATCAAGGTCGACTTGCCGGCGCCGTTATCGCCCAACAGGCACGTCACTTCCCCCGTCTTAACGCGCATCGAGACGTCCTTCAACGCAATCACGGAACCGAAGTACTTGTTGATCGCCTTCAATTCGACGAGCGCCGGCATCAGCGCGACTCCGTCACCCGCCCGCGGACGTAATTGTTGAACAGCACCGCGAGCAGCATCATCGCTCCCATGAACACCTTGAACCAGTCGGTGTTCACCCCGGTATAGAAAATACCCATTTGCACGGTGCCGAAGATCAAGGCGCCGAACATGGCGCCGATGGCCGATCCGTATCCCCCGGTCAACAGGGTACCGCCGATGACGACGGCGATAATGGCCTCGAATTCCTTCAAGAGACCTCGGGTCGTATCGGCGGACCCGGCGTCCAGAACCTGGATCGTGGCGAATACCGTCGCCGCGCAAGCGCTGCCCATGAACAGAATGATTTTGACCCGCTCGACCGGGACGCCCGAATTTCGCGCCGCCGTGGGATCGCCGCCGGCGGCGAAAACCCAATTACCGAAGGGAGTCCGCAGCAATACCCAGGTCGCCAGCCCGCCGAGCGCGAGCCACCAGACGACGGCAATGGGAATTCCCGGGACCACCGGCAAACCGTCGAGGCGGGTGTCGATAAGGCCGGCCCCCGCGAGCCAGAGGAACAACCCTTCGCCCAGGTGACCGCTGAAGAATCCGGCCAGCCAATCGGCCTCGGCGAGGGGTTTGAGGCCCGAGACCTGGGTCCGCCCGGTAATCAGACGCGTCAGGCCGATGGTCAGACCGCGGAGAATGAACAGAGAAGCCAGTGTGACGATGAACGAAGGCAAACCGGTCCGCACGACCAACAGCCCATTGACATAGCCGACCACCAGCGCGGCGCCGAAGGCAAGAAGGATGCACGCCCATAGGGGCCAACCGAGCACGCTCCCGGGAATGGCGATGACGATGCCGGCGAATCCGATCATCGAGCCGATCGAGAGATCGAACTCACCGCCGATCATGAGCAGGGCCACGGCAACGGCGAGGATCCCGAGCTGAGCCGACACCTCCAGAAAATTGGCGATCCCCCGAGTGCTGAACAGGCCGCTGTCGCCGGCTACGAGAGCGAAAAAGACGAACATCAAGACGGTTCCGGCGACGGCGCCCAACTCGGGACGTCGTAACAGGCGCACCAGCCAAGTGCTCGTTAAGAGGCGATCATCATCTGATTCCGGGGCCCGGCGGGCGGCGCGACGGATCGGTTGGCCTCGAGCCACGGCCCTATGCCATCCCAGCCGCGGCGGTCCGTCCCTCAGCGAATTCCTTGGCCACTGAGTTCGATGACCTTCGCGGCATTGTCCTTGGTGACGAACCTCGGCCCGGTCGGCACTTGGCCGTTGGGCACCAGACCATAGCGCGCATAAAGCGACATAAAAACCACGGGAAGATAACCTTGCAAAAACTGCTGTTGGTCGATGGCGAACAGCAGTCGACCGTCGCCGACGGCCCGGAGGATTTCCGGCGAAAGGTCGAAAGTCGCGATCGTAATTTCCCGACCGAGTTCGGCGACCGCCGCGAGCGTCGGTTCCGCCCCCAAGGGTCCCAGGGCGATGATACCGTCGATATCGGCGCGCCGGGAAAGAAAGGCGATGACGCGGTTTCTCGTGGCCGTGGGATCGGAACTGGCGGCGAGTACCTCGGAGGCACCGTTCATGCCCCGCCGAAAGCCCTCGCAGCGCCGATCGAGGGACACGTTTCCGACTTCATGGTTGAGGCAAAGGCCGATGCGGACCCCGGCGGCACGCATTTTTTCGCCGCCGCTCAGCCCGGCCTCGAACGCATTCTGGCCGACGTGCAGCAGGGCCCCGAGTCCCTCGCTGTGCTCGGAACCGGAATTTGTGGAAACGACGGGAATGCCGTCCGCCACGGCGGCACGTATCGAATCGCCGAGGGCATCCGGGTCTGGAATCGATACCACCAAACCGTCCGGCCGGGACGCCACGGCGGCATCGATGATGTAGCCCATGGCGATAACGTCGAAGGTATCGGGAGCGCGGTACGCGACCTCGACATCCATGGCCTCGGCGGCAACGTCGACGCCACTCTTGACCACCGACCAGAACGGATCCGAGGCTTGGCCATGGCTGACAAAAACCAGGCGAAGCCCGTCGGCCGCCGCGCTTCCCGCGAGGCTCAAACCGAACGCGGCAAGAGCCAACAATTTGCCGATCAGCTTCATCCCGACCTCATTTTCGGCGCCCGCCAACGCCGCCTGAAACACCAGCGCTCGAAACCGGGCATCCCCTATAGGCGAACAGGGCCTCCCTCCGACAAGGACCGACACGCCGCGTCGGCGATTTCCAGCGCTGCCCGCCCGTCCTCGCCGCCGGCCAGGGGCGCCCGGCCAGTTTCTACCGCTTCGGCGAAGTCATCAAGTTCCGCAGCAAAGGCTTCCCGGTAGCGCTCATGGAAGAAGCCGAGCGGATTGCTCGCGTGGCGTCCCTCCTCCGTTGTCCACGAGACCGTGGTCGTATAACGGTTCCCTGCCTGAAGCATGCCGCCGGAACCGAAAACCTCGATGCGCTGATCGTAGCCGAAGCTGGTTCGGCGACTGTTGTGGATGTGACACAAGGCGCCCGAGCCGGTTGCCAAGGTCACCATGGCGGTGTCGACGTCTCCCACCGCCGCGATCGCCGGATCGACCAGACAACTCGCCTCGGCGTACACCTTCACCGGCTCTTCGCCGAGCAGCCACCTGGCCATGTCGAAATCATGGATCATCATGTCCCGAAACAAGCCGCCCGATTTCCTCAGATACGCCGGCGGCGGCGGCGCCGGATCACGGCTGAGGATGTGAAGTGTTTCCAACTTGCCGATTTGGCCCGACTCGACGGCGCGCTTCAAGGCCTGAAAGCTGGGATCGTGGCGGCGGTTGAAACCGACGGCGAGAGGAACCCCCGCGGCCGCGACGCGAGCCAGGCAGGCAGCCACCCGGGCGATATCGAGATCGATCGGTTTTTCGCAGAATATCGCCTTTCCCGCCGCCGCCGAGGCGATAATGAGTTCGGCGTGGGTTTCGGTCGGGCTGGCGATGACGACGGCGTCGATCGCGGGATCGGCCAAGGCGGACTCCCGCTCGCCGATCGCGGCTCCGTAGCGCGCGGCCATGGCCGCCGCCGCGACCCCATCGATATCGACGATACAGCCGAGCCGGGTTCCGGGATTCGCGGCGATGTTGGCGGCATGGACCGCGCCGATGCGCCCGGCGCCGAATTGGCATATGCTGATCATCGATGCGGGCCCATCCCGTCGAGCGACGCGGGAGGCGTGGCTTCAGCGGGAGGAAGTTGACACATGACCCTGCACGTCAAGAATTTTCGTGCCGGCTTCGGCATGGGATACACGGCGATTACGCGTTTCGACGAAGCCGAGGATAACACCGGCATCGCTCTCGGGGTGCTGAAGATCGCGGCCGGTGAAAAATTCGAACAGACACCGGAGCACGAAACGGCCTGGCTGCTGATGGCGGGCACCGCCGAGGTCACCGCCGGCGACCTGGCGGATACCTTTTCGCGAGCCTCGCTGTTCGACGAAAGCGCGAGCTGCCTCCACGTTTGTGCCGGCGCCCGGGTAGAATTCGTATGTTCGGACGATTGCGAGTTCACAGTCTACGGCAGCGCGAACACCAGACCATTCCCGCCTCGCCTCTTTCGCCCCGGGGAAGTCCCGAACGAACACCGCGGCAAGGGGCAAGTGGGTAACGCCTGTCTGCGCTTCGTACGTACGATCTTTGACCTTAAGAACAGCGAACCCAACGTCGAATTGGTACTCGGCGAAGTCGTGACCCTGCCCGGCCGCTGGTCGAGCTATCCGCCCCACCACCACCCGCAACCGGAAATCTACCACTATCGATTCACGGACCCGCAAGGTTACGGCCATGCCGAACTGGGCGAGGACGTATACAAGGTCCACCAGTACGACACGGTGAAAATATTCGACGGCAACGACCACGCCCAGTGCGCGGCGCCCGGCTACGGCATGTATTACAGTTGGGTCATTCGGCACCTGCCGAACCGGCCCTATACGGCGCCCGACTTCACCGAGGCGCACCGCTGGACGATGGATCCCGAGGCCGCCTATTGGAACCCGGCCGAGTTAGGGAGCAATGACTGAGCGCTCCCTCGACGTGATCTGCATGGGCCGCGCCGGTGTCGATCTCTATGGCGAGCAGATCGGCGGGCGGCTCGGCGGGCGGCTCGAGGACATGCAAAGTTTTCGCAAATACCTGGGAGGCTCCCCGGCCAACATCGCGGTCGGGAGCGCGCGCCTGGGCTTGCGGTCGGCGATGCTGACGCGGGTCGGCGACGAGCACATGGGCCGCTTCATCCGCCAGACCCTGGCCCGCGAGGGAGTCGACGTCAGCCACGTCAAGACCGATCCGGAACGCCTCACGGCGCTCGTGATTCTCGGGATCCGCGACCGCGAGACGTTTCCCCTGATCTTCTATCGCGAGAATTGCGCCGATATGGCACTCGCGGCAAACGACGTGGACGCGGCATTCATCGCCGGCTCGCGGGCCCTGCTGGTCAGCGGCACCCATTTCTCGGCCCCGGGTGTCGACCGCGCTTGCCGCGCCGCGATGGCGGCGGCACGGGACGGAGGCACCAGAATTGTGTTTGACATCGACTATCGTCCGGTCCTCTGGGGACTGACCGGGCCCGGCGAGGGCGAGGAACGCTTCGTCGCCAGCGACAGGGTCAGCACCCATCTGCAAGGCATCGTCGCCGACTGCGACCTCGTCGTCGGAACCGAAGAGGAATTCCATATCGCTGGGGGCCAGTCCGAAACAGTACCGGCGCTACGCCGAATTCGGGAGCTTACGGACGCCGTTCTGGTTCTCAAACGGGGACCTCGGGGCTGCGTCGTTTTCCCCACGGCGGTTCCAAACCACGTCGAGGAGGGCGCGACCGGTCCCGGATTCGAGGTCGAGGTTTTCAACGTGCTGGGCGCCGGAGACGCTTTCTTGAGCGGGTTCTTGCGCGGCTGGCTCCGGGAAGAGCCGTGGCAACGTTGTTGCGCCCTCGGCAACGCCTGCGGCGCCCTCGTCGTCAGCCGCCATGGCTGCGCCCCGGCGATGCCTTCCTGGGACGAACTCATGACTTTCGTCGCCGCTGGCGGGATGAAACGCCCCGACGGCGACCGGGTCTTCGCCCGTCTCCATCGAGCCTCGAACCGAGAGCGCGAATGGCCCGAACTCCAGGTATTGGATCTTGGTACTCCGAGTCCGACGAACGACGAGGCGGCAGCGGCGCGCCGCGCCCGACTGGTCGCGCTCATCAGCGCAGGCGTGCGCGGCGCCGACGACGACCGCCATGCCGTCGGGGTGATCATCGATCCCGCCGAGGACGACCAGGCGCTGATGGTGTCGGACGCCGGAGATTCGTGGATCGGACGCCCGATCGCGTCCGGCGCTGATGTTTCGACGTCCGCGAGCGCCGTTTCGGCGTCTCTGCGAAGCTGGCCGACCGATCACGTCGCCATCTGCCGAGTCCACGGCCAATGGGACAAACAAGGGAGTCCGTCGGCAACACAAGAAGAGCAGCTTCAGGCGCTCTATGACGCCTGCGTCACCACCGAACATGAACTGTTGCTTGAAATCGTCGCGAGGTCGGAAGATGGCGGCCTTCCCGTGGCCGAGAGAGTGGTTTCGCGCCTTTACGATCGCGGGATTTATCCCGACTGGTGGCTCCTCGGGGAGACCTTGGGCCCGGCGTCCTGGGAACGCCTGAGCCAGGTTGTGGCCGGCAGGGACCGCCATTGCCGGGGCGTGCTCGTAAGGAGAAGCTGGGAGCGCGACGACGAAGTCACGCGGGGCGCCGTGGCGGTGGCCACTCGGCAGCCATTGTGCAAGGGATTCGTTGCGAATAGGCATATGATCGCCGAGGCGGAACGCGATTGGCTGGCTGAACGGCTCGACGATGACGGCCTGGTCACGCGAGTAGCAATAGACTTTCGCCGCGCCGGTGAAAACTGGCGGCAGGCACGTTCTGGTTGAAGGGTTTCGCCGCCCAGTGGGGCCGGTGGGAAGTTTGCGGAAACAGGTGCCATGGGAACTTCGAGGCTAACGGCGGCTCAGGCCCTGGTCCGTTATTTGTGCGCCCAACACGTCGAATGGAACGGCGAGACCGTAGCCATGTTCGCGGGCGTGTTCGCGATCTTCGGTCACGGCAACGTCGCTGGCTTGGGCGAGGCGCTCCACGAGGCGCGCGAAACCTTGCCGACCTACCGAGGCCACAATGAACAGGCCATGGCCCACAGCGCTATCGCCTTCGCCAAGGCGACGCGCCGGCGCCGCATGATGGTCTGCGCCAGCTCGATCGGACCCGGGGCCACGAACATGGTGACGGCGGCGGCGCTGGCCCATGTGAACCGCCTGCCGGTGATGTTCCTGCCCGGCGACGTATTCGCCAACCGGCGTCCCGATCCGGTGTTGCAGCAGATCGAGGACTTCGCCGACCGGACGGTTAGCGCCAACGACTGTTTTCGGCCCGTTTCGCGATTTTGGGACCGCATTTCCCGGGCCGAGCAGGTGATGGCAAGCCTCTCCGAGGCCTGCCGCGTATTGACCGATCCCGTGAATTGTGGGCCGGTGACACTGGCCTTTCCCCAGGACGTCCAAACCGAGGCTTATGACTACCCGGACAGTTTCTTCCGGCGCCGGGTCCGGCGGTTGCGGCGGCCCGGTCCCGACGCCGGGGAACTGCGCGCGGCGGTGGACGTCCTGGCCGCTTCGGAAAATCCTCTGATTATCGCCGGTGGGGGCGTCCACTATTCCCTCGCCTCCGAACTTCTGCGCGAGTTCGCGAACAAGCGGCGGATACCGGTAGCGGAAACCCAGGCCGGCAAGGGCACCGTGCCTTGGGATGAAGCCTGCGCCGTCGGCGCCATCGGCGTCACCGGTTCGAGCGTCGCCAACACCCTCGCGCGGAACGCCGACACCGTCATCGCCATCGGCACCCGCCTGCAGGATTTCACCACCGCGTCGCGATCGCTGTTCTCCCATCCGGACCTCAATATCGTGCACCTCAACGTCTCACCGTTCGATGCCGAGAAACACGGGGCCCAACCCCTCGTCGCCGATGCGGGCCGCGGGATCGCCGCTCTCGACGAGGCGCTCGGAAGCTGGCGCGCCCGCGAAAATTGGAGCCGCCAGGTGACGGAACTCAAAAGTGCCTGGGACGGTGTCGTCGATCGGGTCACGGCCTCGAGCAACGCGCCGCTTCCTTCCGATGCCCAGGTCCTCGGCGCGGTCAACCGATTCTGCCGCCCGGAAGACATCGTCGTCTGCGCCGCGGGAGGATTGCCGGGCGAATTGCACAAGCTCTGGCGGACCTCGGATCGCGACGGATACCACGTCGAATACGGCTATTCGTGCATGGGATACGAGATCGCCGGCGGCCTCGGCGTCAAGATGGCGTTTTCGGAGCGCGAGGTGTACGTGCTCCTCGGAGACGGCAGCTATCTGATGATGAATTCGGAAATCGCGACCTCGGTGATGCTGGGCCTCAAGCTCACGATCGTGGTTCTCGACAACCGTGGCTTTGGTTGCATCGACCGCCTGCAGAACGCCTGCGGTGGTGCCTCCTTCAACAATCTTTTCGCGGATACCCGGCATCTCACTGCCAATCCGGTCGATTTCGCCGCCCACGCCGCGAGCCTGGGCGCGGAAAGCAAAAAGGTCACGGGAATCGCCGAACTCCAGCAGGCCTTGGAGCGGGCAAGGAATTGCGCGCGAACCTACGTCATCGCCATCGAAACGGACCCGGCGTCGAGCACGGAAGAAGGCGGTGCCTGGTGGGACGTCGCCGTGCCGGAAGTCTCCGAGCGCTCGGAAGTCCGCCAAGCCCGCGACACCTACGTCGCGCGAACCCGCGATCAACGCGTCGATTCCTGATCATGCCGATCGGCGTCAGCCCCTTGAGCTGGAGCAACGACGATCTGCCCGCGTTGGGTGACGAAATAGCGCTGGAAACCTGTTTGGCCGAAGCCGCGGCGCTCGGCTACGAGGGGATCGAACTGGGGCGCAAATTTCCGCGTCGCGCCGCGGCCTTGCGGCCGATCTTGCGGCGGCACCGACTCGAATTGATTTCAGGTTGGTACAGTGCCCGGCTCCTCGAACGCGACAGCCGATCCGAGATCGCCGCTCTTTCGGATCATCTGTCGTTGTTGACCGCGATGGGGTGCCAAGTCATGGTTTTCGCCGAGGTCTCGGGCAGCGTTCACGGCACCATCGAGACGCCGTTGAGCCAGCGCCCGCATCTCGGAAAGAGCGAATGGCGGCGCCTCGGCGACCGGCTCAACGAAGTTGGCGCCCATCTGCGGGAAAACGGTCTCCGTCTCGCCTACCACCATCACATGGGCACCGTCGTCGAATCCGAGAGCGACATCGACCGGCTGATGGAATCTACCGACGAGACGGTCGGACTGGTTCTCGACAGCGGTCATCTCGCCTACGCCGGTGCCGATGCCGAAAAGCTGGCCCGAAAGCACGCGAACCGCCTGATCCACGTCCACTGCAAGGACGTCCGCGGCGCGGTTCTCAATCAAGTCAAGAACGCGGATTCGAGCTTTCTCGAGGCCGTTCTGGCAGGCGTATTCACCGTGCCCGGAGACGGGGCCGTGGATTTTGGGCGCTTCGCGAACGCCCTCGCCGAGACGGACTACGGCGGCTGGCTCGTCGTCGAGGCCGAGCAGGACCCGGCCAAGGCCCCTCCCCTCACCTACGCCGGAATGGGTCTGAAACATCTCCGGGAGATGGCCCGGAAAGCGGGTCTTCCGCTGGCGTCGGCGTCCGGATCGCCAGGCGGAAGCGGGACTAGCGATAACGCTTGAACTCTCCGCGTTGCAGACGTGTCCAGTAGGAATCGAGCTCCTTCTTGACCACCGGGAAGAGAATATAGAGGCCGATTACGTTCGCCACGGCCATGACGAAAAGGGACGAATCGGCGAAATCGACCACGGGCTGCAGGCTCATCGTGCAACCGATGATGACGAAGCAGCAATAGATCAGTTTGAAGATCAAATCCATGGTCCGGTTTTTGCCGAAAAGGTAGGTCCAGCATTTGGACCCGTAGTAGGACCACGAAAGCATGGTCGAGAAAGCGAAAAGCATGATGGCCACGGCCAGGACGTAGGGAAACCACCAAATCACGCTCTCGAAGGCCGCGGAGGTGAGCGCGACCCCGCTCATCCCCGCGACATGGTGGGAGCCAGTGATGATGATCACCAGCGCCGTCAAGGTGCAGATGACGACGGTATCGATGAAGGGTTCGTAAAGCGCCACGATGCCTTCGGTGATCGGCTCCTTGGTCCGCACCGCCGAATGGGCGATGGCGGCGGAACCAACCCCGGCCTCGTTCGAGAACGCCGCCCGCTTGAAGCCCTGAATCAAGGCCCCGAGGGCACCGCCGGCGACACCTTCCGGGGTGAAGGCGCCGTGAAGGATCGCCGCGAAGGCCGCCGGTACTTGGTGGAAGTGGCTGATGATGATGACCAACGCGGCGGAAACGTAAATCACCCCCATCAGCGGCACGATCTTTTCGGTCACCTTCGCGATCGACTTGATTCCGCCGATGATAACGATACCCAGCAGGATCGCCATCACCAGACCGAAAAGCCAACCCTTGTCGGCCATGAAACTCTGTTCCCCGCCGGTGACGTTCACGAACTGCTGGAAACATTGATTGGCTTGAAACATGTTGCCGCCACCCAAGGCACTGAGGAAACAACAGACGGCGTAGAAAACCGCCAGTCCCTTTCCCAGGGTAACGAGGTTCCTCTCCGCTAGGCCCTTGCTCAAGTAATACATCGGGCCGCCCGAAACGGTGCCGTCGGCATAAGCATTGCGGTATTTCACCCCCAGGGTGCACTCGGCGAATTTCAAGGACATGCCCAGAAAACCGGCTACCATCATCCAAAACGTCGCCCCCGGACCGCCCACTGAAACGGCAATGGCGACGCCGGCGATGTTGCCGAGACCGACCGTTCCCGAAAGCGCGGTCGCCAGGGCCTGGAAATGGGAGACCTCGCCCGTGTCATTGGGGTTGGCGTAAACTCCGCGGATCAAGGCGAAGGCGTGCCGAAATGCCCTGATGTTGATAAACCGGAAATAGAAGGTCGCGAACAGCGCCGCGAGGACCAGCCAGAAGACCATCAGCGGCACGGGCATGCCGAATATCGGTACCGAAAAGAATACGATCTCGGCAACAACACGCGAGATCGGTGCAATCTTGCCGCTGATCATCTTGTCGACATCGGAGAGATCCGACTGGGACAAGACCAGCAAAACGAATATCAAAAGAACGGTGAAGAGGGTGACGGTATCCTTCATGTCTACGTCCCCGTGGGCCAAGCCCGCGCTAGGATTTTCGGAATCGCATGAACGCCGTGGAATCGGTTGCCGTTCATTCGGTCGGTCTATCTTGAGCGAAGCGCGCCGACACTGGCCGCAGCCTCAACGCGCGAAAATATACTGTCAAGGCACCCCCGGCCAGCCCCACCATGACCCTTCGACATATCCGGATCTCCGATCACCTTGATGACACCACGTATCTCAACCGCGAATCGTGACGGGGAAGTCCTCGACTTATAGAAAAATTTTGATGGGGCGCGGCGATCAGACGAGAAACCAACAACGGCACGACAGGTTTTCCGCTTCGCGGCGAGAAATTTATGAGAGTTTGTTCGAAAACTCAGGATCCGCGTCGGCTCTATGCTATGGTAGGCTTCTTCGTAATCCGCACGCGCTAACAGTCTGTTCGAAAACTCGCGGCACCGGCCAGCCATATCAGCATACTCTCGTGGGTGGCCGGGAGGGGGCGGAGGACAGACGCAAAAAATGCGCGGACGCGCATTTTCGAACAGACTGGAAGTCGGTCGGAATTTGCAAGGAATAGAGATCTAAAGCTGGGGGCCGGCAAACCGAATTCGAGGATTTTAGTCATGCAAAAATTGGGTCTGATCGCCGTCGTGGTCGCGTCGATTTTTGACGTCGCGGTGCCGCGAAACATGGCATCGGCGGGATCGCCGCCCGGTTCCAATCCCCTGATCATCCCGCCCCTGATGGAGGGAAAGAAGCTGGGCGATAGCCGGGTCATCGCTCTCAAACTCCAAACCGGCGAAAAAGAATTTTTGCCGGGGTTTCGAACCCCCACGCTTGGCGTGAACGGCGATTATCTTGGACCGACGATCCGAGCGAAAAAAGGCGATTATCTTTATTTTTTCGTCACCAACCGAACCGGGGTCACGACCACCATACATTGGCATGGCCTGCACATTCCGGCCACCATGGATGGCGGTCCGGCCCAGCAGATCGCGCCCAAGAACACTTGGCGGCCGCATTTTCGAATCATGCAGCAGGCGGCGTTCAACTGGTACCATCCCCATGCCCATCATAAATCCGGCGAGCATACTTACATGGGAATCGCCGGTCTGTTCATCATCGAGGACGACGACTCGCTCGCGCTTGATCTTCCAAAGGACTACGGCGTCGACGATATTCCGTTGGTGATTCAAGACCGCGCCTTCAACGAGGATGGCACTTTTCGTTACATGACCGAGGACCGCGATCACATCCTGGGCATGCGCGGCGACGTGATCCTGGTCAACGGCACGCCCGAGGCATTTTTTCAGGCTACCACGGGGCGGATCCGATTTCGGGTCCTGAACGGTTCCAACGCGAGAGTCTACAACCTCGGTTTCGACGACGAACGAGCGTTTTACCAGATCGGCACCGGCGGCAGCCTGTTGAAGGCGCCGGTCGAGATGACGCGAGTGCTTTTGGGCGCCGGGGAACGGGCCGAAATTATCGTTGACGTCTCGGACGGTGAAGACGTGGTTCTCCATAGTTTCCCCCACGATGCCAGGGCGGTCGCCGAAAGCATCGAAGACCCCGAAGACATTGAAAATTCCTCCTTCCCGATTATAGAAATCCGGGCCCCCGAAGCGGCGCAGAAACACGTCCCCGTTCCCGAGCGGCTGATCGATATCAAACCGCTCGCCGAAGAGGACGCCGCCGTGATCCGTAAGGTCACCCTTTCCATGGGAACCTCGGGCAAGGGGTGGTTCGCCATCAACGGCCAGCCGTTCGACATGGGACGAATCGATGAAACCGTGAAACTGGGCGATATCGAGGTATGGGAAGTCATGAACGCGTCGCCCCTGCCCCATCCCTTCCACATCCACGACGTTCATTTTCTTATCCTCGAACGCAACGGAGAGAAACCGAGCATCGATCAGCGCGGATACAAGGATACGATTCTGGTGAAGCCGGGCGAACTGGTGCGTCTGATCATGCAATTCAAGGATTTCGCGGACCGCGAGGTTCCCTACATGTACCATTGCCACATGCTCGAACACGAGGACGGTGGCATGATGGGCCAGTTCGTGGTGATTCCCTAACCTGGTGTCGATTTCGTGCCTTGGCGCTTCTCCGATGCCCGCAACCGCCGTACCCAGTTCCATGCGCCCTGCCGGGCGTCCGAGAAACCTGCACAGAAGCGGATATCCGGTTACTTCAATTCTTGCGATCAAGCTCTTCCGCACCGCGACCCCCATGTGTGGCCACGTCAGTGAACGGTCGCATTCAGCGTTCGCGTCGCTACGTTACTGAATTCTGTTGCGCGTGCTCGGTTCGGATTTCATAGCCCGTGAAATTTCGGCTGCTCAAGGGGGCAACGCCTCGGCTCCCGCTTCATGATGACCTGACCGCCGAATTTCTGGCCTCGATCGGAGAAGCGTTATCGTGCTATACGGAGAGGGACCGGCCTCGGGGGGCGATGGTACAGAAGCCGCCCGCGATTACGGATGAAAGAAGAAATAGGATTGAGACCCGGATACGATCAGGCGATTGACCGGTTGATATCACCGCAATAGAATCAACATCGAAGCGCCGATCAGAGGCGCTGGCATAACGGGAGACCCGATGATGAAGCAATTTGCCCTAGCCTTTGCCCTACTTTTTGTTGCGGCGCCCGCGATCGGCGTCGAGCCGTTCCCCCGTTACGGCAATGACCTGGATCGCGGTTACCGCGTCCCGATGGAGATCGACCGCCTGGCGGCCCTGCTCGGCGACGAGGTCCTCCGGGACATGGTCTGCCGGCTCGCCCACGAACGCTACGCCTTCGGGAACCTGAGTTCGGCGCTCGGCGTGCCCGAGGGCCAAGTGATGCGGCGGATCAACACCTTGCGCGGGTGGGGATTGGTGCGCACGGTGAGTGGCGATCACACCATCGTCGAGCCTCTCCCCGGCGACGGCGCCCAAACGCTCCGACGCTGGGCCAACCGATATTGCTCCGAGGGCGACGCCTGCGGGGTCCCGACCACCAACCCGGACACCCAGAAGAGCGAGAAAGAAAAGGAAACTGCCGCCAGCGGAGCCGCGCCGCAGGTCAGCGCCGGCGGGGCCGCGCCGCAGGTCGGCGGAGAATCAGCTGCGGGAGAAAAAAGCAAGTCTAAACGAGGTACGGTTAAATGGTTCGACCCGGGCAGGGGTTATGGCTTCATCGAGCCCGAAGATCACTCGAGAGATGTGTACGTGCATAAAAGCGCCGTCGAACGCTCCGGTCTTTCCGGTCTCAGAGAAGGCCAGAAGGTCACCTACGATTTGGTTCCCGGCAGGGGTGGAAAGATGGCCGCGGAAAATTTGGCCAGCGCTGACTGATTTTTCCATGGGGCCCGGCCCATCCCTTGGCTAATCGGCCGGTTGGTCATTCCTGACCGCAGCTTGGGCCTTGGGGCTTCGCCAACGCTTTCCTCAGGCGCCGCCACGGTGCGGCGCCTGGGTGTCTTCTTCGCTCATTCACCCAGACACCTTCCCCGAAAGGGTGGGGCCCGCGCATCGTCCTTTTCGAGGCTTGCTCGGCATTCACTCGCGTTGCGGCCTGCGCACTCGCGCTGTCACCAATCATGCTACTAATATCCCAAAATAATACCTGACATATTGATCGGACTGTGCTATACATGGTGCATGGAAGCGCGTGACTTTCGTGGCATTGGTCGGGCGGCGCAGGAGGAACTCCGGCGTCGGGCGATCGTGCTTGTCGAGCAGGGTGGATCGAGCCAGGCCGAGGCGGCCAGGGTTGTTGGCGTGCAGCGGCAGACGGTCAACATCTGGCTCAAGCGGTATCGCGAACGGGGCGAGGACGGCCTCCTGGATGGTCGTCGGGTTTCCGGACGCAAGGGCAAGGGGGCGCTGACCACCGAGGAGGGCCGGCAAGTCCGCCGCTGGATCGCCGACAAGACGCCCGATCAGCTCAAACTGCCGTTTGCATTGTGGACGTCCCGTGCGGTGCGGAGTTGATCGAGCGCCGGTTGGGCAAGCGCCTTGGCCTGTCGACCGTCCAGCTCTACCTGAAGCGCTGGGGCATGACCCCGCAAAAGCCGCTGGCGCGCGCCAAACAACGCTCGGCCGCAGTTATGCCCCAAGAGGCCAGACGCCGGTGGTTGGCCGGACCGCCAAGAAGATCTCCAAGAGCATGATTTCGGCCGTCTCCAACCGCGGCCTGATGCGCTTCATGCTGTATGATGGGGCGCTTAACGTCGATCGCTTCATCATCTTCCTGCGGCGGCTGATCAAGGACGCAAAGCAGAAGGTGTTCCTGATCATAGATAGTCGTCCGTGAAGAACCCTGATTTCAAGCTGAAGCGGCGATTGGGTTTGCGGTGGGGTGCGAGATGTCGCTGAGGAGCGCGGCCAGGATTTGGACAAACAAACGCCTCAGCCATTTGAGGACAAGGCGGTAGTTGTAGCCGGCGCCGGCGAGGATGGCGTTGATCTTGTCGCCGTCGCGGCCTTTGAGGAAGTTGCGCCCCAGCCTGCCATCGCTCTTGAGATGTCCGATCACGGCCTCGACGGCGGAGCGCCGCCTGAGCTCCTTCTTGATCGTCGGCGTGATGCTGCGTTTCTGGCCTGATCTAAAGACGCGGTGTTTGTTGGGGTAATCGTGGCCCTGGTATCCCTTGTCGACATAGATGCGCTCGGCCGATATCCCCGTCCAGCGTTCCATCTCTTCGATCACCTGCCTCAAGGTGTGGCCATCATAGGGATTGCCGTGGAAGGCCTTGACGTGGGCGACGAACTGGCCGCCGGGGGGGCGGGAATTGGTCGCCGCCACGGAGACCTTGCAGCCGAACTCGTACGGCTTGTGCGCCTTCCCTTTGCCGATGCATTCGACCTCGGGCGCGTGGAGCGAATAGACCTTGGGCAAGGGGTCGCGCCGCTTCTGGGTCGACACCCGCTCGGCCAGCCACAAGGGGCGGCGGAAGGTATCCCGTAGGCTCTCCTCCTGGGCCGTCTTGCGGCGGATGTCGCGGACGGTGCGCCCGAGATAGGTCTTGAGCTTGCGCAGGGCCTTGTTGGCCCGCTTGTGCTGTTTGGCATGGCGGTAGCGGCCTTGCATGATCAACGCCCTCTTGCCCAGGCGGGTATAGGACTGACGCAGGGCAATGCCGTGCTCCCGTGCCAGTCGCACCAGCCGCTCGCGGGCTCGTTGCATCAGTTTGGCGTCGGTCGGAAAGGCAATCGCCTTCTCTTGTACGGTGGTGTCCACCGTCACCCGCTCGAGGTCCTTCTCCCGCAGCGCCCCCACCCGGTGGGCCACGGCCAGGCTCTCCTGGAATACCTTCTCCAAACCTTCCGGCCCGATCCGGTCCCGCCACCGGGTCATCGACGAGCGCTCCATGGGCAGCTCATGCTGAAAGTACTCTTCGCCGCAGAAGCACTGGAAGTATGGGTCGTAGACCCAGCGCTCTGTAAGCGGTCAAAAGTCTTTGTGAATCGCGGTCAAAAGTCTTTGTAAATGGCCTGGAAAAACAGCCGGAATTTCCGGGGTGTTTTGGCCTGGAAAATCCGGGCCGTTTTGGGGTGTTTTCCGCCCCCTCTTGGATTGGTCACGTCTTGATGATCTTGGTGACGACGGCCGAGGGCTGCATGTTGTTATGGGCCTCGCCATCGCCCTCGTCCGATGTTCGATCGGTCGTCCCCGTTCCTGTTGTGAGCGGGCGTTTTCCTCCACCGCTTTTGCCCTCGGCCGTGTAAGTTGCAAAAACGATATCGTGCCCGTGGGGGCCTAATTCGGCCGCCGTCAGGGCGTGGGTCTCGGCGCCGCCGGTGTCGCCGACGGTGTTTCCGATTATGTCGCTGGACGCGCCGCCGCTTCCGACGGCAACACGCCTCCTGAAATCCGGGACGTTGAAGGTAGTCGAGTCGTCGCCGGCGCCCCAGGTCGTCCCGATGGCGGTGAACAGGTCGGCATGGGTCGTGCGGCTGACCGCCTGGCCGTTGCATGGGAGCCAGCCGTTCGGGGCCGTGGCCCCGGCATAATCCATCATCGCGCCGGGCGGGGCGGCGGGGGCCGCGAGGGTTCCGAACTCGGTCCAGTCGACGGCCGTCGTGTCGAGCGTGCCACCGCGGTCGGCGGTGCAGAGGAAGGCCTTGTCGGCGTTCGCGTCGCCCTCCTCCACGACGATTGCGGCGGCGACGAGGTCGTCCCATTCGTCGGCTTGCGGCCCTCGCGTCCAGTTGCCGGCGGCGGCGGCGTAGATGCCGTTCCCGGCCGGCGCGTCCTGGTCCTTGACCAAGACCCGGTCGCCGGCGATGACGTCGATCCCGTCGATCGTTTGTTCGCCGGAAAGGGTGATGTTCCCGGTCGTCGCCGCGCGGCAGCTACGCTTCCATTTCACCGGCGTCGCCCGCGCCTGGGTCAGGACTGACTGTCCCGCGGCGGCGATCAGGAAGTTGATCGCGTCGCGGAGCTGGGTGAGCGAGGCGTGATCGGGCGCGAGGTTGGCCGCCTCGATAACGGTGGCCATCTCCTCGGCCATCATGTGGTGCCACCACGCTCCGGGGACCGTCGCCGGGACGCCCCGCCGGGGATCGCCGGCGGTGGGATAGCCGGTCGACGGCTCCGCGGGCGCGGCCGGCGGGTTGGCGGCGGCGCCCTTCTCGTAGATCCTATCCATGTCTTGCTCCATAGGTAAACAGCACGATGGTGTGCGCGGGCGCCAGCGCCCGGACGGCGCATTCGAGCCACTCGTTTCCCCAGGCGGCCAGCGGCTCGTCGACACCGGACGAGACGGTCATCGGGAAAACCGTTACGGGGGGCGCGCTGACCTGCCAGGCGAACCGCCAGGGCTGGCCGTAAAGGGGTGCGGTGACCTCGGCGGTCACGTCATGGGGTGTGAATTCCGTTACGGCGACGTCATACCCGAGCGCGGCGGCGAGAGAGATGAAGTAGCGCCTCGACTGACCGCCGAGGGGGTCAAACGGGAGACGAGCGCGCGCCGGCGGCGGGCCAGGCTGTCCGCTGTTGTTCGGCGTGGAATATTGACCCCCTATTGGGGGTTATCGGCGTCCAAAATTGACCCCCCTGGTTTTGTGCTCTTGAACACACCTCGTTGTTTGGACAGACGAGGTGGGGGAGATGCTGGTTGTGGAGACGATTGCGCGGATCCGTCGGGATCATCTGGTGAGGGGTGTTCCGATCAAGAAGATCGCCCGGGATTTGAGGGTTTCGAAGAACACGGTGCGCAAGGTGGTGCGGGGTGATGAGACCTCGTACAGCTACGCGCGCAAGATCCAGCCGATGCCGAAGCTGGGGCCGTGGGTGGGTGAGCTGGAGCGCCGGCTTGAGGCCAACGAGAAGAAGCCGCGCCGGGATCGTCTGTCTCTGCTGCGGATTCATGAAGACCTTGCGGCTCTGGGTTATGGCGGCGGCTACGACGCGGTGCGCCGCTACGCCAGGGCCTGGCGTCGGCGGTGGCGGCTGTTGTCGCCGTTGCAGGGTTTTGTGCCGCTGAGCTTCGATCCCGGCGAGGCCTACCAGTTCGACTGGAGCCACGAATACGCGCGCCTGTCGGGTGTGACGACCAAGGTAAAGGCAGCGCACATGCGGCTCTGCTACAGCCGCATGCAGCTGGTTCAGATCTTCCCGCGCGAGAGCCAGGAGATGGTCTTCGAGGCGCACGAGCGGGCCTTCCACTTCTTCGGCGGGGTCTGCCGGCGGGGCATCTACGACAACATGAAGACGGCGGTGAGCACGGTGTTCGTGGGCAAGGAGCGCGCCTACAACCGGCGCTTCCTGGAGCTGTGCTCCCACCATCTGGTGGAGCCGGTGGCGTGCACTCCGGGTGCGGGCTGGGAGAAGGGCCAGGTTGAGAGGCAGGTGGGTGACGTCCGCGGCCGCCTGTTCGTGCCCAGCCCGCGGGGCCGCTCTTACGCCGAGATCAACGCGTGGCTGAAGGATCGGTGCATCGAGGACGCCAAGAAGCGGCCGCATCCGACGATCGAGGGCAAGACGGTGTGGCAGGTGTTCGAGGAGGAGCGCCCCTTCCTGATGGCCTATCGCGGCCCCTTCGACGGCTTCCACGCCACCGAGGTATCGGTCTCCAAGACTTGTCTGGTGCGCTTCGACAACAATCACTACAGCGTGGCGGCCCGTGCCGTCGGGCGGACGGTCGACGTGCGGGCCTATGCCGATCGGATTGTCATCCGCCAGGATGGCGAGACCGTTGCCGAACACCCCCGGAGCTTTGGACGCGGTGAGATCGCTTACGATCCGTGGCACTACGTGCCGATCCTGACGAGGAAGCCCGGTGCGCTGAGGAATGGCGCGCCTTTCAAGGGTTGGCAACTGCCCGGCGCGCTGGGCCGCATGCGGGCGCGGCTCACCGGCCGCGACGACGGCGATCGTCAGATCGTCAAAATCCTCGCGGCAGTGCTGGAGGACGGGCTGAAGGCGGTCGAGGCGGCCTGCGCCGAAGCGCTCGCCTGCGGCGCCTGCAGCGCTGATGTTGTGCTCAACATCCTCGCCCGGCACCGCCAGCCGCCGCCGCCGCCGGCCATCCCGACGCCCGAGGGCCTGCAGCTTCGCCACCAGCCGGTGGCCGACTGCCGCCGCTACGACCGCCTGAGGGAGGCCGGTCATGGAGCGTCATGATGTGCTGGCGATGATGACGGCGCTGAAGCTTGCAGGCATGCGCGCCGCCTACGACGACATCCTCGCCGACGGGCTCAAGCGCCGTCATCCGGTGCAGCAGATCATCGGTACGCTGCTGCAGACCGAGGTCGCCGACAAGCAGGCGCGCTCCATCAAGTACCAGATGACGTCCGCCAAGCTGCCGACGGCCAAGGAGCTGGCCGACTTCGACTTCGCCGCTTCCCCGGTCAATGAGCCCCTGATCCAGGAACTCGCCGGCGGCGACTTCCTGGAGAGCAAGCGCAACATCGTGCTGGTCGGCGGCACCGGCACCGGAAAGACCCATCTCGCCGTCGCCATCGCCCGCGCCTGTATCCGAAAGGGCGCCCGTGGCCGCTGCTACAACGTCGTCGACCTGGTCAACCACCTCGAGGCCGAACTCCGCTCCGGACGCCAAGGCCGTACCGCGGACCAACTCGTCCGACGCGACTTCGTCATCCTCGACGAACTCGGCTACCTGCCCTTCGCACAGGCCGGCGGGCAGCTGCTGTTCCACCTGATGAGCCGGCTCTACGAGCGCACCTCGATCATCGTCACCACCAACCTCGCTTTCGGCGAATGGCCCTCTGTCTTCGGCGACCCCAAGATGACCACCGCGCTGCTCGACCGCCTGACCCACCATTGCGAGATCATCAAGACCGGCAACGAGAGCTGGCGCTTCAAGAACCGCTGCTGACCCGGCAGGCCGTGCCTGCGGCCCGCTTGCCCCGGTGGGTCAACAGGCACCCCCCACGCGGCTTCGCTCCGCGCACCGCAAGGCGCTACACGAAGCCGCGCGGGTCCCCCCTATCGGCTACCGGGACAACCTCCGCCGTGCCACTCAGGGGGTCAATTTTGCACGCCGATAGGGGGTCAATTTTGTACGCCGATTGACACCGCGTCCGGGCGCGGCCCACGAAACCCCGGCGCTCCGGGAAGCGGCCCGGGCGGCCGGGGCCGCCGGAACCGAATTCGCGGCGGCGGACAATGACCGCTCGTCGCAGCTGCTCGCCGCCGTGAGGCGGGTGCACTTGGAGGAGGATTGAGATGGCAAAAATCGTACCCATCGAGCCCGCCGGACCGGCGGGAGACCGGGTCGGGATCGAGCGCGCCGAGGCGGCGGGCGATTGCGAATACGAAATGGAGGCCCACGGCCTGAGCGCCGCCCGCGCCGCGCGCGAGATCGGCATCTCGGGCGCCAGGCTGTCGAGGTGGCTGGCCGGGACCTACGACGGCGATGTCACGGCGACCACGGCGGCGGTGCGGGCCTGGCTCCGCTCCCGCCGCGAGGCCGAGGCGCTGAGCGTCGCGCCGGCGGGCCTGGACAGGCATGCCGGCCTCGAGGTCACCGGAGGAATCCATGCCGTGCTCTCGCACGCGCAGGCGTCGGGAGACGTGGTGCTGATCCACGGGCGGTCGGGCGCCGGCAAGACTTGGGCGTTGCGCCGCTACGCCGAGGGGCGCAGCGGTTTTCATTTATGCACGATGACAGTGGCCGTCGGGACCCTCGCCGGCATGTTGTACCGGGTAGCCGACGCCTGCGGCGCCGGGCCGGACCACCGTTCCGCGCTCGCCGCGGAGCGGGCGGCGATCGACCGGCTCAGGGACCGCGGGGCGCTGCTGGCCATCGACGAGGCCAATCACCTTTCGGCGCCCCTGCTCGACGAGCTGCGCTGCGTCTCCGACGGCGCCGGCTGCGGGCTGGCGCTGGTCGGGGGCGACGAGATCGCCGCCACGCTCGCGCGTTGCGGCCAGATCACGGGCCGGATCGGGATTCGGATGCCGCTTAGGCCTGCGAGCGACCGGGATGCGGCGGCCGTGGCGGAGAGCGTGCTCGGCCGCCGTCCGGACAAGGGAGAGATGAAATCGATCCGCGCCGCCGCCCGCGGCCCCGGCGGGCTGCACGCGCTCAGGCGCCTTTTGATGCGCGCCTGGATGCTGGCCCGCGCCGAGGGACGCGTCGAGATCGCCGCCGGCGACATCGCGGCGGCTTCCCAGGACAAGGCGTCATGCTGAGCGGGGATCGGGCGGCATGATTTCCGAAGACCTGGCAGCGCTGGCCGAAATGCTGGAAAGATACGAGCGCAAGGGGGTTTCGCTCGACGCCGAATACCTCGCCAACGTCCTCGTCGTCATTCGCCAGGCCGCCGAGGATGCCCGCGAACTGGAGTTGCGCGAAATTCCGGAGGCCTCACGGCTTCCACCATCGCCTCTCCCCAACGTGCTGCCGTTCCGGCGCCGGACGCTTCCGAACCCCGGGCCGGGGAGCGCGGCCTGATGGCGGAGCGGATTTCCATCGCCGCGATCCAGCGCCTCGTGGCCGCCCATTACTGCGCCGACGTGGCCGAGATGCGCTCGGACAGGCGGGGCCGCGAGGCGGCCCGGCCGCGCCAGGCGGCGATGTATCTGGCCTGGCGTCTGACGCCCCATTCCTTGAACGTGATCGGACGCGCCTTCGGGGGGCGCGAACACAGCACCGTCCTATACGCGGTCCGGGCCGTCGAGAAGCGGATGGCCGAAGACCCCGCCGAACTCGCCGCCATCCGCGGGCTGATCTCTCGTGCGAACGTGTCCGGAGAATCGGACGGCGATACCCTGCGCGGCGTCTGCCGGGCGCTGCGTGCCGAGGTCCGGGCCGAGGCCGCGCGCGTCGACGGTCTTCTGGCGCGCACCAAGGCGCTTGAGAACGCAGTCGCGGAGATGGCCCCATGACCGCCGGCGGCATGATTCCCCGCCTCGCGCGCTCGGGCGCCATTCGTGGCCGGACGGCGACCCGGCGTCGCCTTCCCCTGGCCGTTGCCGCGTCATTCGCCGCCGGCCTGTCGTTCGCCTTTTGCGCCGCGCCGGCCCCAGCCCATTGGAAGGACGCCGCCGAGGCCGAGCTGGCCAAGTTCGCCGCAGTGATCGCCTACACCGACGACTGGCTGTTCGTCAACGCCGACCCGGCCAGGCGCGCCGTCGCCTGCCGAATTGGCTACGGGAATTTCTCCCTCGATTCTCTTACCAGGGCGACCGGGCTGGGCCCCGGGCGCGTCAAGAGGGCGGCCCAGGAACTCATGCATCGGAACCTGATCGCGCCGGGTGGCCCCGGCCTTTTGATGCCCTACGACGCCGAAGCGGCGAAGAAATTGCGCGAGTGGGCCGAGCGCTGGTGCGCCGGACTCGGCGAATGCGGGGTGAAACAATGACCGATGGTCGCCGATAGAAAGGATGACGAATGTCTAATATCGAAAACGGAATGCTCGCTAGGGACGTCGTGACCGGCTTCGAGGGCCGGGTCATGGCGGTTTGCAGCTATTGGACGGGCTGCGATCAGGTCTTGCTCATGCCGCGCTGTGGCACCGACGGGAAAAAGCAGTCTGGTGAATGGTTCGACATGGAGCGAGTGGTTGCCGTTGATGCCCCCGAATTGCTTTTGCCGAACTCTGCCCGACGGAAGGTGGCGGGCAAGACCGGAGGCCCCATGCTGGATCGCGAGCCCCCTGGGCTTTAAGGCGCTCACACGATGGCCAAGCACACGCCGGGTTCCGCGGTGCGGGCAGTCATGAGCAAACGCAGCCATGCATGAGTCCTCGGGACTGTTTCAAGCGGAATCGGAGTTTGTCGCCTCCATCATGGAGAGCAGGGAGATGCCCGGTCAAATGATCCGAGCCATCGCCGATCGTTACAGAGATCACGGTGACGATCAACGATTCGCTCTGCTTATGGCCCTCGCGGGCGCTCTCGTGACGCGCGTTACCGTATGCGCGGATATGCGGCAGGGGCCACGTCGGGGCCGTGACCGATGCTGACCGAGGAGGGAGGATGAGATGATGGCGGTGGCAACCGATAACGGGCCGACCCTGGCGGAGATCGGCGATTTGTGCCGGACCTACGCGGCGGCGCGCGAGCGCCTGGCGGAGGTGAGCGAGGAGATACGCGAACTGCGGCGCAAGGCGGTGCGGGCCAGGCTGCGCGGGCTGAAGGCCCGGGTGGCCGACGTCTCGGCCACCCGCGACGCCTTGCGCGAGACCGTAGAGGCCGCTCCCCATCTGTTCGGGAAGCCGCGCACGCGCTCGCTCGAGGGTGTCAAGGTGGGATACCGGAAGATGCCCGGGCGGGTGGAATGCGCCGACGAGGCGCGCGCCATCGCCCGCATCCGGGAACGGATGCTCGAGCGCGAGGACGAGCTGGTCCGGGTGCGCGAGAGCCTCAACCTGGGGGCGCTCAGGCGCTTGGGTGGGCGCGAGTTGGCCTCGGTCGGCGTCCGCATCGTGGACGTG
This sequence comes from Alphaproteobacteria bacterium, assembly GCA_965218865.1. Lineage (GTDB taxonomy): Bacteria > Pseudomonadota > Alphaproteobacteria > JAAXGF01 > JAAXGF01 > CBDCME01. Next base: position 571,839 of record CBDCME010000073.1, on the reverse strand, counting down.
GACGACGAGGTGGTGATCGCCACGGCCCCCGACGACCTCGACAAGCTGGTCGACGCCCTGCTCGAGGACGGCGAATCGGAATGAGCGGAGTCCAACATATCGGCTGGCTGGTCTCCGGCGGGCGCGTGTGGATCGTCTGCTCCGGCTGCGGCGCGAGGCTGCGTCCCCTCGGCGACGACGAAGCCGCCTCGGCCGGCGGCGGTCCGCCGCCCCGCTGTCCGGCGTGCGCCCGCGCGGCGGCCGATGCGATACTCGGCGCGGCGATCGGCGAGGAAAAACAATGCCGGGAGCGATGAACGCCGCCGACCCTTCCCGCACCAGGCTGATCAAGATCGCCCACGTCGGCGCCAGGGAACTGGGCCTCGACGAGGAAGGCCGCCGGGCGATGCAGGCGCGCCTCACCGGCAAATCGTCTTGCGCCGCCATGACGTCGGCCGAGCTCGAACGGGTGATCGCCGAACTCAAGCGCATCGGCTTCCGCCCGCGCAGGCGCCGCGGGAGCGACCGCGGCGACCGGCTGCCGGACGGCCCCCACCGGGGCAAGTTGTGGGCGTTGTGGATGTCGGCCTGGCACCTCGGCGTGACGGACACGCCAAACGAGGCCGGGCTGATCTCCTTCGTCAAGCGCCAGACCGGGATCGACGCTGCCAAGTGGGCGCGGTCTCCGCTCGATTCCAACAAGACCATCGAGGGGCTGAAGGCCTGGCTTGCCCGCGAGGCGGGGGTGGACTGGTCACCTTACGCCGGGCCGGAGGGAAAACCGATCGACAATCCCCGCGCCCGGGTGCTGGAGGCGCAGTGGCGCATCCTGGCCCGCCTCGGGGTGGTGCGCATCGATGATCCCGGCGCGCTCTCGGCCTACGCCGCGCGCCACGCGGGCATCCGGCGGACCATATGCCACACCCATCTCGACGGCCGCCAGGCCGGCAATCTGATCCGTCATTTCGGAGGCCGTATCCGCCGGGCCAGGGCTGCGTCCGCGCCATGAACTCCGATCTCATCGATATCGAGGCGGTTTTACGCCACGAGACCGATGGCGCGTTCCTGCTGGATCATGAAGGCGACAATCCCGTGTGGGTTCCGAAATCCCTGGTCCAGGACAACGGCGACGGCGCGTTCGCGATGCCGGAATGGCTGGCGCTCGAGAAGGGGCTGATTTGACAGCCGGCGCTATCATGGAGGCCGCCGAGACCTTCGGCGATGCCACGCTCCATCCCGGCGATTGTCTCGACATCCTACCGATGATTGGAAACGTGGATCACGTCATCGCCGACCCGCCCTACGAGGCGGCGCTGCACCAGGCGGCCGGGCGCATCGAGCGCACCGACGGGCGGGCGCCGCCCCGGGGGCCGGACTTCGAGGGCATCGACGCGATCCGCTCCGAGGCGGCTGTGAAGATCGTATCGTGCGCCCGTGGCTGGGCGGTGGTGTTCACCCTCGCCGAGGGGGTGCGCGCTTGGCGTGATGTGTTGCAAGCGGCGGGCGCCCGCTGGGACACCACCCTGTGCTGGATCAAGCCCGACGCGGCGCCGCGCTTCAACGGTCAGGGGGCGGCGCGTGGCTTCGAGTGCATCGCCACCGCCTGGTGCGGGAGCGGCCACCGGCATTGGAACGGCGGCGGCCGGCGCGGCGTGTTCACCCACCCGACCGAGAAAGGAGGCCATCCCTGCGCCAAGCCGCTGGCGCTGATGATGGAATTGGTGGCGCTTTATACACGCCCCGGCGACCTGGTGTGCGACCCGTTCATGGGGTCGGGCGCGACCGGGGTGGCGTGCCTCAAGCTCGGGAGACGCTTCATCGGCATCGAGACCGATCCCGTTTATTACCGCATGGCGCGCGAGCGCGTCGCTGCCGCCGCTTCCGAACCGCCCCTGCCTTTTCTGCCGCCGCCGGAGCAGAAACCCCTGCCGCTCGGGGCGGCGTGACGGGCCCGGCCCCGCCGCTCCCGGGCATCCTCGCCGAGATCGCCGAGGCCGCGGGCCGGGGGGCGGCGGTCGAGGTCGCGCTTCGCTTCGGGGGCGATCCGCTCCACGTGCCCCATCCCGCCCATATCGGCCCCGGCCATCCCCTAGCCGAACTCGTCAGCCTCGAGACTGCCCGGGCCATCGCCCGGCGCTGCGGCGCCGGGACGGTCGAGATACCGCTTGCCCGCAAGGCGGTGGCGGCGCATCTCACCGCCATCGGCCTCACCACACCCGAGATCGCGCGGAAGCTCAACATTTCCCGGCGCACCGCCCGGCGTTACCGGAAAGGCGCTCCCTGAGAAAGCGCCCGAAGGGGCGGACCATGGTCCGCTGCAAACGGGCGCCCCGATCGGGTTAAATGCGCCATGTCCGGCGCCGGAGGCACGATTGCCGGGCGCTCGCCGGCCCGCGGGTTTCGGGAACGCCCGCGGACTGGCCATACCCGTTCCCGAGGAGAAAGCTCATGGAAAAGAAACTCGAACGCCAAGCCGATTCGCTGCTCTTTGTTCTCGCAAACAAGCCGTGGACGGCGCTGTTCCTGATTGGCCTGGCCGCTGGGCTGTTCGCGGCCGGCTTCGCCGTGGGAGCGGCTTTCGGCGCCTGATCGGAATGGACCCCCGGCCAGCCTCGAAGGGTCCGCCGTCCGGCGGCGGCCGGGCCGTGCTCGAACGCCAGGAAACGGGGCCGCATGGGACCTTCGGGCAAATATACTTTGACGGGCGCTCGGTGTTCACGGGCGAGTTGCCGGACCGCGGCAACGCACCGAACGTCTCGTGCATACCGGCGGGAACCTATCGCGTGGTCTGGAACTTCTCGCCCGCCTTCAAGCGCAACATGTTTCTGGTGACCAATGCCGAGGGCCGCTCGGGAATCCGCATTCACCCGGCCAATCTCATGGGCCGACCGGGCGATGGGTTTTAAGAGCCATCTCTACGGCTGCATCGCCCTCGGCCGCAAGTTCGGCGCGCTGCACGGCCAGAGGGCCATCCTCGTGTCGCGGCCGGCGGTGACCGAGTTTCAGAACGCGATGGGCCGTAAGCCCTTCGAATTGGAGATCGCGTGATGGGATTCCTATTGGACCTGATTGGCGGCGGCGCCATCTCGGGCATTCCTCGGCGGCATCACCGGGCTTGTCGGAACCTGGATGAAGAGCCGCCATGAAGCCAGGATGGCAGAGGTAAGACGCCAGGAGCGGGGCCGACGAGCGGGCGCACGAAGCCTCGATGATGAAGATGGAGCACCGACAACGCCATCGCCGTCGCCGACATCCAGCGCCAGGAAAGCGCCGACAGGACAGCCGGTGTGGCGCATGCCCAATCCTACAAGATGGAGCCCAAGCGCTTCTCGGAAGGGATGACCTTCCCGGATACGTTCATCGGCAGGCGGGTCCACGAGATCGTCTCGTTCCTGATGTTCGCCCTCGACTTCTTCCGCGGCCTCATGCGGCCCGGCCTGACGGTCTACATGGCGATCCTGGTGACCATGATCTACTGGGAAATGCAGGCGCTGCTGGAGACGCTGAACGTGACCTTCGACGGCGGACAGGCGCTGATCACCGTCCAGTTGATCGTCAATACCATTCTCTACCTGTTCACCACCGCCTTCGTCTGGTGGTACGGCGACCGCAACCGCGCCGCGCCGCCGAAGATCGGCTGAGGAGCATTGGCGAAGTGGCCACCGACGACGTCCTGATGTGGTTCGGGCGCGCCGTCGTCGGCGCTTGCGTCACCGCTGTTGTCGGCCTGTTCGTCCGGGTTCGCAAGAACGAGGCCCGTCTCGCGGTGGTCGAGGCAAAGGATACCGGCGCGGCCGGGCGGGACACATCGGCGCGCGTCGATGGACTCGGTCGCGATCTCGCGGCGCTCAGGCTGCACGTCGCCGAACATTACATCTCGCGCGACGACTGGGTGCCGACGACCTCGCGGGTGATCGGCATGCTGGAGGACCACACGCGCATGCTGGCACGGCTGGACGAGCGCACCCGAGCCCGGGGCGCGGAACCGAAAGGATGGAGACGATGGCCGGTAATCACCCCCTGATCGACGAGGCGATGCTGCCCGGAGCGCGCTGGGATATCTTGCGCACGCTCAGGGTCGGCGGCCATCTCGGCGCCACCGAGCGCATGATCCGCGACGTGCTGGTGGCCGGTTATATCGGCGTCACCGAGCGCTGGATCCGCGATCAGCTCGCCCTATCTGGAATCGCGGAAGCTGATCACGGTCGAGCGCTCGGAGGTCGATCCCTGGCGGGCGGCGCTGACCCGCCACGGCTACGACGTCGCCGACTATCAGGTTCCGTGCGAGCCCGGCATCCGCCGCCCGCCCAGGCCCGCGCCGGAGGGCTGATGCCGCGGCGGAAGAAAGTGGCATTGCTGCCTCCCGATGTGCGGCGCGAACTCGACCGCAAGCTGATCGAGGGCGCGTTCTCGGGCTACGCCGATCTGGCGGAATGGCTTCGCGGGAAGGGCCACGAGATCGGCAAGTCGGCGCTGCACGACTACGGCAGCCATCTGGAAAGGCGGATCGAGAGGATACGCCACGCCACGGAATCGGCCGAGGCGCTGGTCGCCGCCTCTCCGGACAACACCGCCGCCATGGCGGACGCCTCCCTGCGGATGGTCCAGGAGGAAATCTACAATCTGCTCTTGGCCGCCGAACAGGGCGATATGAAACGAGCCGCGTCGGCGGCCCGCGCCCTTGCCGAAGTCGCGCGAGCGTCGGTCTCGATCCGCCGCGAGCGACGCCAGATACTCAGGGAGGCGGCCGAGGCGGCGGCGTCGGAAGCCCGCAAGCTGGGCCTCTCGGGCGGCGTCGCCGCCGCGCTGCGCGCCGCCGTCGAGGGCGCGGACCGGTGAAGCGCAAGCTGCTCCCCTATCAGAAGCGCTGGGTGGCCGACAGGGCCGGCGTCAAGGTCATCGAGAAATCCCGCCGTATCGGCCTCTCGTGGGCCGAGGCCTACGACGCCGTGATGCACGCCGGAGAGGGCAGGGGCAATGTCTATTACCAATCGTACAACAAGGACATGACGCGGGGCTTCATCGACGATTGCGCCGATTGGGCGGAAGAGCTGAACAAAGCCGCCGAGGCGGTCGGCGAGACGCTGATCCGCGACGGCGGGCGCGATGTCCAGGCGTTCCGGCTGGCGCTGGCCTCGGAGCGCGAGATCGTCGCCATGACCTCGGCGCCGCGCACCTTCCGCTCCAAGGGCCGGCCCGGCGACGTCGCCGTCATCGACGAGGCGGCCTTCGTCGACAATCTCGACGAGGTGCTGAAAGCCGCGCTGGCGTTCCGCCTGTGGGGCAGCCGCGTGCATATCGTCTCGACCCACAACGGCGAGGCCTCGCCCTTCGCCGCGCTCGTGCGCGACATCCGCGAGGGAGTCCGGCCCGGGAGCCTGCACACGGTCACTTTAAAGCAGGCGCTCGCCGGCGGGCTTTACGAGCGCATTTGCGAGGTCACGGAGCAACCGTGGTCGCCGGAAGCGGAGGCGGCCTGGGAGGCCGGCCTTCGCGCCGAATACGGGGCGCGCGCGGCGGAAGAGCTGGATTGCATACCGTCTGCCGGCACCGGCGCCTGGCTCGCTTGGGAGATCATCCGCGCGGCCGAGAACGCGGAAGCCGGCGATCCGGACGGCTTCCAAGGAGGAAGCGCCTATATCGGCATCGACGTCGCCCGCCGGCGCGATCTCTGGGTCGCCGTTGTCGTCGAGAAGGCCGGCGACGTGCTCTGGCTGCGCGAGCTGCGGGCCGAACGCGATATCCCGTTCAGCGAGCAGCGCGCCATCGTGCGGGAGCTCGCCGGAAGATACCATCCCGTCCGCGTCGCCGTCGACCAGACCGGCATGGGCGAGGCGGTGGTCGAGCAATTGGCCGAGGATCACGGCCGCGTCCGCGTCGAGGGCGTGCTGATGACCGGCCCCCGCCGCCTCGACGTCGCCACCGCGCTGCGCGAGGCGATGGAGGACCGGAGGCTGCGCATTCCCCGGGCCGACGATCTCCGGCGTGACCTGCACAGCGTGCGCGCCGAGGCCGGCCCCACCGGGAGCCCCCGCCTGGTCGCCGAGCGGGCCGGGACCGACGGCCACGCCGACCGCTTCTGGGCCCTGGCGCTGGCCTGCGCCGCGGCGGCGGCCGGACGGCACCCCGCCGCCGGGGTGACGGTCGCCTCCGATCCCAGCATCTGGACCCCGAGATCGATGCCGCCGCGCCGCCACGGACCGATGTTCGGCCGCCCCGGAACGGCATGAGCGGCTTTCGCGGCGCCCTGGTCCGTCTCCTCGGCGGGACCATGCCAAAGGCCGTGCCCGGCCTGCGCGAGGCCGCCGGCGTCACCATCGACGGCGACGAACACGAGGGGCGGCCGCTCAGCGGCGATACCCGGCGCGACCTGACGCCGCTCACGCAACACCGGATGCAGCGGCTCGCCGCCGGGCTGTGGGAGACCAACCTCCTGGCCCGGCAACTGATCGAGCTTCCCATCGCCTACCTGCTCGCCGAGGGGGTGCGGATCACCGTGCCCGACCCCGACGCCCAGACCTGGGTCGACGCCTGGTGGAACGACCCCGTCACCGACATGCCGCTCAGGCTGCCCGAGCTGATGCGCGCCCTCGCCCTCACCGGCGAGGCCGCCTGGCCCGTCTTCGCCCATCCCATCTCCGGCCACGTCCGCCTCGGCTACCTCGACCCGGCCCGCATCGCCACCGTCGTCGCCGACCCGGAGAACGCGTCCCGGCCCATCGGCGTCGTCACCAAGCGCGACGCCAAGGGCCGGACCCGTCGCTACCGCGTCGTCCTCGGCGGCCCCGAGACCGCGCTCGGGGAGGCCGCCCGGCGCATCCGCGAGACCATGACCGGCGGCGATATTCATTATTTCCGGGCCAACGCCCTGGCCGGCGGGGGACGCGGGCGCTCCGACCTCCTGGCCGCCATAGATTGGCTCGACGCCTACGAGCGCTATCTCTACGGCGAGATCGACCGGGCCGGATACCTGCGCTCCCACGTCTGGGACGTGACCATCGCCGGCGTGGACGAGAAGGAAGTCGAGAAACGGGCGCGCGAGATCGCCGCCCTCCCGCCGGGCAACGTCCGCATCCACAACGACTCGGAAACCTGGCAGGCGCTGGCGCCCAAGCTCGGCGCCCACGACGCCAACGCCGGCGCCCGGCTCTACCGCAACCACATCCTCGGTGGCATGGCCCTGGCCGAGCACTGGTTCGGCGGCGGCGGCGACGTCAACCGGGCGACCGCGGCCGAGATGGGCGAACCGGCCTGGAAAAGCCTGCGCATGCGCCAGCGCCTGTGGACCGAGATCCTGCGCCGCGCCGCCGGCCACGTCATCCAGAGCCGGCTCGACCCGTCCGGCCGGTCTGTTTTCGACCCGGAGAACCCGGATCCCGATCTGACCCCCTCGGTCGAATGGCCGGAAATGGTGGTGCGCGACGCCTCCCGCCACGCCACGGCCCTGGCCCAGACCACCGGCGCGGTCGCGGTGGCCCTCGACCGGGGGCTTTTGAGCGAGACCACGGCCCTGCGCCTGATCCGCTCCCTGGCCGAGCGGCTGGGGGTCGAGTTCGAGGCCGAGGCCGAACTCGAGGCCGCCCGCGCCGACGCCGAACGGCGCGCCGAAACCCAGTCCGAGGCCGACAGCTTCCCCGCCCCGCCGGAGGATGCGGACGGCGGCGAAGACTGACCCGTGGCCACCGGCCGCGAGCGCGAACGCAAGCTCAAGGGGGAGCGTTCCCGCCGCCAGAAGGCGCTGCCCCGAATCCAGCGCGACACCGCCGCAGAGGTGAAAAAGCTGCTCCGGCGCGCCGGGCGCGATGTCTGCGCCGCCCTGGCCGGAGCGCCCTCCGAGTTCGACGCCTTCCTCCTGCCCCGGCTTCAGGCCTCGATCCGCCAGGCCCTCGAACGTTTGGGCGCCGGGGCGGGCGCGGTGGCCGGCGACGGCGCCTCCCGCGCCTGGCGGGCCGGGATCGATCTAATCGATGGACCGCTCGACGCCGCCCTCGGCCTCGACGCCCCGGCGTTCAGGATCTCCGCCATCCTGCCCCAAGTCGACGCCCGCCAGCTCCTCGCCATGCGCGGTTTCCTGACCCACAAGATGAGCGGGGTCGCCACCGCGCTCGCCGACCGCATCAACACCGAACTCGGCCTGACCATGATCGGAACACGCAACGTAGGAGATACAGTGAGACGGGTCGCCGACATCCTCGGCAAGGGCGGCCGGTCGCGCGCCTTGACCGTGGTTAGGACCGAGCTGGGACGGGCCTACTCGATCGCCGCCCACGAGCGCCAGGCCCCAGGCGGCCAAGGTCCTGCCAGGCCTCAGGAAGGAGTGGCGGCGCTCCGGCAAGCTGCACAGCCGCCCGGCGCACGACGCCGCCGACGGCCAGATCAAGGACATAGACGAGCCCTTCGAGGTCGGCGGCGTGAAACTCATGTTCCCGCGCGACCCCGCCGGGCCGCCCGGCGAAACCGTCAACTGCGGCTGCCAGTCCCTGCCATGGATGGAAAGATGGGAAATCAAAAGCCCTGCCTAGGCCGCGCCGCCGGGCCGATTTTTCCAGCCTTTTCACACCCCTCGAAAGCGCCCGATTCTCCCGCCCTTTAACATCCCTTGAAACGCCGGTAAAATACCCTTTTCCAGGCCATTAACGCACAATTAAACGTGGGATTCTCAATTACTTTTGACCGCCCCTCCCCCATAGAGCAACACCCTCAACCCATTGATTATCCGCCTTCTTCCGGCATCTTCCCGGCATCTTCCGGATTCGTAAAGACTTTTGACCCTCTACACGCTCGCAGACCTCCTCATCCGAGAGATCGAACATATGCTTGAGGATGTGCAGCCCAACCATCAACCGCGTCGGGACCCCCGGCCGACCCTCCTCCGAATACAAGGCTTCATAGGTCTCGTCGAAGAAAGTCCACGCGATCCGGCCCCCCAACACCACCAACTCGTGGCGCAGGTTGATGATGTTTTCGAACCGCGAGCGGAACAGGTCCTCTATTCCCGATGACACCTTGCGCGATGGCTTCATCACAGTTCTCCAATCCCAATCGACGGGAGCAGAGAATCACGTTCCGCAACGGAAGGGAATCCCCAAAATCAATTATTTCAAATCACAAGCTTTTCAGGCCCAAAACCCGTTTTCTTGCAAATCCGATTACTTCGCCAAACCGAAAGAGCTACCAACATCAGCCGCTTACGCGTTCTTCACGGGCGACTAATACCAACCGCCCTTAACATTGACTTGTGCGATCCCACGCTCTGAGGCCGATGGACATGATCTTCCAAGGTTGGTCGGTCAGGTTGTTCCAGGCTTGGCAAGAGGCCTCGACGATGGCTTCATAGGAGTCGAAGACACGATTGGAGAGCCAGTTCTGGCGGAGGTATTGCCAGACATTTTCGGCGGGATTGAGCTCCGGGGACTTGGGTGGCAAAGGCACGAGGGAGATGTTCTCCGGGATGCCGAGTTTGGCAGTGGTGTGCCATGCGGCTTGGTCGAGCAGCACGACGGCATGGGCGTTTGGGGCAACGGCCCGGCTGATTTCCTCGAGATGCAGGTCCATGGCTTCAGTATTGGCGCGCGGCATGACCAGCGCCGCGCCCTCACCGCGCTCGGGGCAGATGGCGCCGAAGAGATACGCCGAAGAGGTCCGTAGGTCCTTGACCTGGCGCGGGCGCGATCCCTTTGGGGCCCACTGGCGCACCAGGCTGTTCTTCTGGCCGACGCGCATTTCATCTTGAAACCAAACCTCGATGGGCGTGTCCGGTGGCTGTGCCGCTACGATTTTCGCCAAGTGTTCGGGAAAACTTTTTTTTAAATTCCTCCTGTGCCCGCGCATCCTGGCCGACGTGGCGCGGGCGCGCGGAAATATGCGAGAACCCGAGCGCGGCCAGCAGCTTGCCGACGCTCCGCTCGTGATAGTCCACGCCGAAGCGCGTTCGGATCAGTTGCTTGAGATCGATGCAGCGCCAGCGCACGACCCCATCCCGTTCGGGATCGGGACCGGCCTCGATAGCCCGCGAAAGCGCCGCCATTTGCGACGGCGTCAACCGACGCAACGCCCCGTTCGGCTTGCGGTCGATCAGACCGGCCGGACCTCCCGCGTTGAACCGGTGAACCCAGTCCCGCAACGTCTGCCGATCCATGCCGCCAATACCCGCCGCGCACGCTCGATCCATCCCATCGTAGATGGCCGCCATCGACAAAAGCCGTCGCGCCTGGTTCCCATCATCGCTCCGTGCCGCAAGAACACGGACTCTTTCAGCATCAAAGTCGTTTCACAAAGGAATCGTTGGCATTGAACACACTCCCTTGTTGCCAACAACCTTGAATCACACAAAACCTAGCGTGTAAACCTTTGCGCGAGTCAAACTCTAGGGCGGTTGGTATTAGGATATTAATAACCGAAGCCTTCCGCAATTTCGTCACCTCCGCTCCGGTTGCTTCCGGCGGTGGCCGCCGCGAGCATCACGGCAACGCTCGCGGCCCCAATTTGCACCGCCATTGACAGCCGAAACCGACCGTTCAGCGCGCTCGTCAACCATCTGAGCTTTGTGAAGGGGTCGGCAACGTATGTGCCAAAAAGGTGCTGTCCTGACCATTACTCACACCTGTCATCCCCGGGACAACTCATCAGCAAGAAATAAAGAAGAGGATGTACGCTCGGCTCTATTCTCCACTCTGAGCCAAGACCCGACACGTCGGCGTGAGGGTTTTTCTCCACCCAACCTTCTCCTACCTCGCCTTGCAGGCTATTCCAGCCCCGTGGTGTATACTTGATCGGCCTAACAGACATGAGGACAAGCATCTTTTTCACATTCTTCACCGGATAAGTTCCTTGGATTTTGAATTCAATGTAAGTGCGTATGTCACCCAAGCTTTTCCAATTTCCATCCTTCAGCGCGCAAAGAATAAGGAAGCGATCTTTTCCAACCTCCCCGCGTACCATGCGTTCCCACCAAATCTTATTCTCCTCGGTATTCGGCAAACCAATATCCCTGCCAAAGTCACTGAAAATGTTGACCGCGTCAAACGGACGCTCGGCGCCGACGTTGACGTTTCCGTCGTCACTCCCGACCTTTCGATTCTTTGCTTCACCATCAAAGCCGGGCAGAGCTAAAAGAATGGCGACGAACAACCAACGCAACTTGTGCACTGCCAACTCCGTTCTCTACCGCTGAATATGAGCGGCGAATCAAGTTTTCCCGGATGACTCAATTTGAACGCCGAATATCATAGCATAAAGGGCGATTGGGCGGGAATCCGGCCGCGAACGCCGGCGGCGCGATTTCTAACCGCGCGGCAGTCGGCGGCGGCGCTGGCTACGCTATTGGCGCAATGCTTGTGGTGCCGGTCCCGAAATTTTGGCCGTCCGTGAGTTTTGACGGCAACGAAGGCGCGGGGACGCGCACCACAGCGCGAACGCTTGGCGAACAGTGTGTCAGTTTTGTGCCACAAAAATTCCGTGTTCCTCCCATGTTCTCCCATAAATTCCGGATTCTCTGAATCACCCAATCCGGAAAAAGTCTTTGATTTTCAAGGGTTGTGATGGTGCCGGCGCTCAGGATTGAACTGAGGACCTCATCCTTACCAAGGATGCGCTCGATTTTTCCAGGAATTTCCGGAAGTTTCAAAAACCCTTATAAACAAATACGTTTTCGAGAGGCGCGTCGCCGCATGTTTCGTCATCTTGCCCCTTGTTTGATTGCTAGTGATTGCTATATGATTGTTAGCGGCCAATTTCCAGCGCGAGGCGACGATGCGAGCCAGAATCACGAAGCGAGTTGTGGACGCCACCAAGCCGGGCGACAGGGACTCATTTCTTTGGGATGACGCGTTGCGCGGCTTCGGCGTCAAGATAACGCCAGCGGGTCGGCGTGTCTATGTTCTGCAATACCGGATCAATGGGCGCCTAAAGCGGTACACCATCGGCCAACACGGTTCGTGGACACCGGACGCGGCCCGCAAGGAAGCCGGGCGCCTCCTGGGCGCGATTGCCGCTGGTCGCGACCCGGCACAGGAAAAGGCGGATCGAAAGGCCGAGTTGACCGTTGCCGAACTTTGTGAACTCTATATTGTCGAGGGAAACGCGACCAAGAAAGGCCCCACGCTGGCATTGGACAAAGGGCGCATCAAGCGTCACATCGTTCCGTTGCTGGGCCGAAAGCCCGTGAAGTCGGTGACGCGCGGCGACGTCGAGCGGTGCCAACAGGACATTGCCAAGGGCAAGACGGCAACGGACGTAAAAACCGGCTGGCGTGGTCGAGCGATCGTTAAGGGTGGCAAGGGCGCGGCTTCCCGGACGATTTCCTTACTCGGTGCAATCTTCGAATTCGCCGTGAATCGTGGGCTGCTGACGGACAATCCCGTACGCGGCGTAAAGCGTTTCAAGGATGGCCGACGTGAACGCTTCCTTTCAGGCGAAGAACTCGCACGGCTGGGTGACACTCTCGCCGCAATCGAAGCCGAAGGTTCGGAAATGCCCAGTGTTATCACTGCACTAAGACTGCTTGTGCTCACGGGTGCGCGAAAATGGGAAGTTTTGTCCGCCAAACATGAATACGTAGATTGGGAACACGCGTGTTTGCGGCTCCCAGACAGTAAAACCGGCCAAAAAGCGATTCCGCTGGGAGCGGCGGCATTGGCTGTTATTGACAACGCGATCCATATCGATGGCAATCCCTATATCTGTCCCGGCGAAAAACCCGGCGCTCCGTTCGTCGGTTTGCAAAAGGCTTGGAAACGAATTCGCGCGCGCGCAGATTTGAGCAACGTGAGGTTGCACGATCTGCGACATTCATTCGCCAGCGTTGGCGCGTCGAGCGGTGACAGTCTGGTTTTGATCGGTGCGTTGCTCGGGCACCGGGACCAATCCACGACGGCGCGTTACGCCCACCTGGCAAGCGATCCCGTCCGCGCCGCGGCCGATCGCATCTCGGGAAAAATCGCCGCCGCGATGCGCCAAAAAGCCGGCGCCGAAATTGTGCCGATAGGCGGCAAGTCGTAAGTTCGCTTCCGGCGCGGATAGGCTGCCCCGAACGCCGGGCACTGCACCCGGTTTCCGCGTCATCCCTTCTTTGCGGCGCACCGATGCGGAGTGTGCGGCGATGACTTCCGAAACGACGAATGAATCCATACCGGCCAAGGGCCACGAACGGTACGTCGCCTTCGTTCACTATCTCTACGAATTAACTCGGTCAAATCCCTCTCGCAAACAATCGTCGCTATCGGCCTTCGAAGCAATGGAAGTGATTGCGGGATATGCGGTAATCCAGAGCTCTGGATTAGCGCATTTATGCCGTGCATCTGCTAATGCCGAGCGCCGCGCGGGAAACGGGTCACTGAAGCGGATCTTCCACCGATTTGCTCGGCATTAGCTCAGACGGTCACTTGCCGCCGAGAACTCTCATCAGGTCGTCCTTTGCGCCGGAGAAGGTCCCGGGCCGGATCGATGGCGGCGCTTTGGCCTCAAGTATTTTCAGTTTCTCGGCCGGGCTTGCGCGTATGTAGACCTCGGTGGTCTTGAGGTCCGCATGCCCGAGCCAAAGAGAGACCTTCCGTATGTCCCCGGTTGCATGGAGGATCGTCATCGCCGTCGAGTGACGGATCACATGGGGGGTGACCCGCTTGGTCTTGAGCGACGGAGCCGCCTGCGTAGCCGTGGCAACATGCTGCCTGAGGATGTACGTGAAGCCATCCGTGCTCATTGCCCGTCCCCGGGCGTTGAGGAACAGGTAGCGGTTGTTGACTGGCGGGCGGACGTCCAGCCACTCATTGAGGACCGCTTTCGTTTCCTTCCACAGCGGCAGTTTGCGATCGCGCCGCCCCTTGCCCAGGATGCGGATGGTCTCGAGTTGGGGACCGGACAGGCTGTCGAACGTGAGTGCGATCAGTTCCGATACCCGCAGGCCGGCGGCATAGCACAGGTGCAGCATCGCGCGGTCGCGCAGACCTGCCACTGTCCCGGTATCCGGGGCATCCAGGATGGCCTGCATTTCGGTTTCATCCAGCCAGTCGATAAGGGGCTTGTCGGCGCGCTTCTGCGGGATGGCACGCACCTGCAATGCGAGGTCGAGGCAGCTCGGGACACGATATTCCAGGTACCGGAAGAAGGACTTGATGGCAGCGAGGCGGTTATTGCGGGTGCTCACGCTGTTGTTGCGGTTTTTCTCCAGGGATTCGAGGAAGGCCACCAGGAGCACCACCGTGAAGTGCTCGATCTTCAGCGTGCAGGGGCGGGCTTTGGTCTGTTCCGCAGCGTACAGGACGAGGAGCCGGAAGCACTCGGTGTAGCTCTGCACGGTATGGCTGCTGAAGCGCCGCTCGTTGGGCAGGTACGCCTGCAGGAAGGTCGTCAGATGGGGAGCAAGATCAGTCATGGGAACCTCCGCACTGAATGGAATGTGTCTGTTCTGCGGCCTCGGCAATGCCGTGAAGAAGGACAGGGGTTGATTCCAGGTACCAGTAGGTATCGGACACTTTGGCGTGGCCGAGGTAGGTGGCGAGGGCCAGCATGTGACGGCCCGGGTCGGTGCCGGGTTCAAGGCTCTCAAGGGACCGGACGGCGAAGGAATGCCTCAGTGAGTGAGGCGTCGGTCCACGTGCCGCGCCGGGTTCCCGGATACCCACGCGTTCCGCGAGATTGCGGAAGACTGCTCTCGCTCGACTACTGTTCGGATACCGACCGTTATCGAGCACGAACAGGCGCCCATCCGGCGTGCTCTCTTTGCATCGCTCCACAAGATAGCGATTCACTGCGTCCCAGGTGGTGGGCCGCAGGGCGACCATCCGGGACTTTCCGAACTTGGTGTCGCGGATAATGAGGCCGTCCGGGGTGATGTCATCGAGGGTCAACGCGAGAGCTTCGCTGATGCGCAGGCCGGTTACGGCGATGAGGCCGAACAGGTGATGCCAAGTCAGCGGGACGATGGTGCCGGCGGGTTCCATGGCAAGGGCCTCCGTCAGGAGTCTCCGGATATCGTCGACCGGCATCAGATGCGGTTGCGGTCTCCAGCGGGATAGGGCCCCCAAGGCGTCACGAGGAGGCACCTCGTGACGTGCATCCTCGGCGTGCAGCCAGCGGGCAAATGCATGCACCACGTACAACTTCTTGGCACGTCGGGACCGTGATGCCGCCATTGATGCCGATGCCCACTCGACAGCGGTGCGAGAACGAATGAACATCTCATTACGATCTGCTGCAAACCGTGCAAAACTCTGAAGTATCCGTGCGTTGGTCGTGAACCCGTGGCCGAGCTTCTGCTTCATCGCGACATAGCGCGACACATGTCCGGGGATCGCTGCTGTCATCTTTCGTTTCCTCCGATCCAGGGTTGGGCGACCTCCAGCAACATCAACACGTCCGTCTTGGCATAGATCATGGTGGTATCCGCGGAGGCGTGCCGGAGCAGCGACTGGATGACGTCGAGCGTCGCACCGGACCTGAGCAACTCTGTCGCCTGGCTGTGCCGGAACACATGCGCACCGCGGCTGGCGAAGGTAGTGACCCCGGCGCGGTCCAGCGCACGGCGCGCGATTGAGCTGACAGTAGTCGAGCAAGCAAACGGCCTATGGGGCGCCCCCACGCAGAGGAATACTCTCCTTTCCCTGACCCTTGGTCGAACCTTCGCGATGTAGGTGTAGAGCGCGTCCCCGGCATCCTGGGGCAGCGGCAGTGCCGTCTGCCGTCGTGATTTCCCGGCAACGAGGAGCTCGGCCCTGTCCCAGTCGATATCGTCAAGACCCAGGGCAACGATGTCCCCCGCCCTAAGGGCCAGCCGGGCGAGAAGGAGCAGAATCGCCCGGTCGCGTATGCCCATGGGGTCGTCACCGCAAGCCGCGATGCTACGCTCGACATCGTCGGCCGAGATGTAGCGAGGCAAGGCTGACAACCGCCACTCAGGCACCGTCGGTACGGCCTCGACGAGCGCTGCCACGATGCTGCCTTCCGATACCAGGAAGCGCAGATACATGCGCACTGAGGTTGCCAAGTTCCGGGCGTAGCTTCGCGATCGGTGCTGAATGTGCTCGAACAACACCCGCCGGATCAGTGCAGCGTCATAGGTCCGGGGATCGTCTCCCAGAACAGGCAGCACCGAAGCGATCAGCCGGGTGTGTTGACCTATGCTTCCCGAACGGATGCCCCGATTGCGTTCGAGCCACAAGGAGAACCCCTTGAGGCTCTCGGGTATCGCCTTTTTTTCCGAGACGGGTTCCAGGGGTTCAATGTGACCGATTGCAACGAGATACCTGAGGAACTTGCGGATTGCCACGTCGCATCCGTCCCCGGGAGAATGTATCCGTCGGCCCCAAAACACCCCGGGGATCGAACAGTTGAACCGTCTGTTCCGAAATCGTGCATATGCTTCCGGGTTCAGATCACGTAGGCGGATTCTCGAGAAGTGAAGCCATACAATGAGACCGGTACATGCGGTCTTGTGGTTCCGGATGGCGCTGGGACCATAACCATCGCCGCGCAGGCACTCGAGGAAGCCGTCGAGGAGGCAAAGGTTGTCGTCGAGATCGCCAGGGGTTTCGATTCTCCCCGTGCGCTCAAGGAACCGGACGAACCGCATGATCACCGATGACCGTTCGCGCTTGCGCCAACGATGGAGCAATCTCGAAGTCGGCTCTGAGGAACAGCAATCGCAGTCGTGCTGCAGAAAGCGGTCGATTACCGTGCAATCGACCGTATCAAGCACGATGCCGCTGCGCTCAAGCCAGATCAGGAAGTGACGGGCGGGACCCGGATGGTGTTGAGCGATACTGCTCTCGGCAATCCCCTGACGCCGGAGATCGCTGGTGAATTCCAGGACGATTGAACCGAAACCGGCCTGTGTTGTTGCAGACTGATAGTTGAGTATTGAAGACATCTGTCGTCCTCCATCCCAGTGAGAGGGGGAACGACACTACGCCGGAAGAAGCGGTCAGGATTAATGCCGAGCAAATCGGTGGAAGATCCGTTTTAGTGACCCGTTTCCCGCGCGGCGCTCGGCATTAGCAGATGCACGGCATAAATTGGCGATTCGTGTCGGAAAAGAGCAAAACGAATGCTGATTGGGAACCAGACCCCGAGGCGCTCGTAACGATTCCGTTTTGGGTGGTGGACTACTTGGCGAGGACGTGGGTGGCCTATTGCCACGACGCGCCAAAAGGACAACCGTTTGGCGAAGCCTTGGGCCTCGAAGGCGGTGGACAAGGAAAGCGCCCAGCAAGGGAGCAATGGCGAAAACATTTTCGGGACCTGCGCTTGGCACACGAAGTGTGGCGCACCCGAACTCAAGCGGAACAGCGTGGCAAACATTTGACACTTGAAAATGCGTTTGCTCGGGTCGCTGACGAGAGAGAGACGACCGAGGAAATCGTGCGCCACGCCTGGAAGAAGCACGGTCGTAGGCTGCCCAAACATACGTAGTCGTCCGTGAAGAACCCTGATTTCAAGCTGAAGCGGCGATTGGGTTTGCGGTGGGGTGCGAGATGTCGCTGAGGAGCGCGGCCAGGATTTGGACAAACAAACGCCTCAGCCATTTGAGGACAAGGCGGTAGTTGTAGCCGGCGCCGGCGAGGATGGCGTTGATCTTGTCGCCGTCGCGGCCTTTGAGGAAGTTGCGCCCCAGCCTGCCATCGCTCTTGAGATGTCCGATCACGGCCTCGACGGCGGAGCGCCGCCTGAGCTCCTTCTTGATCGTCGGCGTGATGCCGTGTTTCTGGCCTGATCTAAAGACGCGGTGTTTGTTGGGGTAATCGTGGCCCTGGTATCCCTTGTCGACATAGATGCGCTCGGCCGATATCCCCGTCCAGCGTTCCATCTCTTCGATCACCTGCCTCAAGGTGTGGCCATCATAGGGATTGCCGTGGAAGGCCTTGACGTGGGCGCCGAACTGGCCGCCGGGGGGGCGGGAATTGGTCGCCGCCACGGAGACCTTGCAGCCGAACTCGTACGGCTTGTGCGCCTTCCCTTTGCCGATGCATTCGACCTCGGGCGCGTGGAGCGAATAGACCTTGGGCAAGGGGTCGCGCCGCTTCTGGGTCGACACCCGCTCGGCCAGCCACAAGGGGCGGCGGAAGGGATCCCGTAGGCTCTCCTCCTGGGCCGTCTTGCGGCGGATGTCGCGGACGGTGCGCCCGAGATAGGTCTTGAGCTTGCGCAGGGCCTTGTTGGCCCGCTTGTGCTGTTTGGCATGGCGGTAGCGGCCTTGCATGATCAACGCCCTCTTGCCCAGGCGGGTATAGGACTGACGCAGGGCAATGCCGTGCTCCCGTGCCAGTCGCACCAGCCGCTCGCGGGCTCGTTGCATCAGTTTGGCGTCGGTCGGAAAGGCAATCGCCTTCTCTTGTACGGTGGTGTCCACCGTCACCCGCTCGAGGTCCTTCTCCCGCAGCGCCCCCACCCGGTGGGCCACGGCCAGGCTCTCCTGGAATACCTTCTCCAAACCTTCCGGCCCGATCCGGTCCCGCCACCGGGTCATCGACGAGCGCTCCATGGGCAGCTCATGCTGAAAGTACTCTTCGCCGCAGAAGCGCTGGAAGTATGGGTCGTAGACCCAGCGCTCGCAGACCTCCTCATCCGAGAGATCGAACATATGCTTGAGGATGTGCAGCCCAACCATCAACCGCGTCGGGACCCCCGGCCGACCCTCCTCCGAATACAAGGCTTCATAGGTCTCGTCGAAGAAAGTCCACGCGATCCGGCCCCCCAACACCACCAACTCGTGGCGCAGGTTGATGATGTTTTCGAACCGCGAGCGGAACAGGTCCTCTATTCCCGATGACACCTTGCGCGATGGCTTCATCACAGTTCTCCAATCCCAATCGACGGGAGCAGAGAATCACGTTCCGCAACGGAAGGGAATCCCCAAAATCAATTATTTCAAATCACAAGCTTTTCAGGCCCAAAACCCGTTTTCTTGCAAATCCGATTACTTCGCCAAACCGAAAGAGCTACCAACATCAGCCGCTTACGCGTTCTTCACGGGCGACTTCGTAAACGTCCCATTTAGGGCGACACTTCGAGAAGTCGTGCCCGTGACACCGTAACCATCATTCTTTTATGCCTTCCGTAGCGGCGCGATGCGTCGTGTTGCCAATCGCTATGGAGGTTTTCATGAACCCAACCCCTCGTCTTCTCCGTACTCGTGACGCCGCGCGGTATTGCGGATTTTCGAAAAGCACCTTTGAAAAAATGCGCTGCGTCGGCACCGGCAGCCATTTCATCCGGCGCGGTTCCGCAGTGTATTACGACGTTGGTGATCTCGACCGCTGGCTTGATTCGCTCCCGCGTTACGAATCGACCAGCCAAGCCGATTTGGACGAGCGAAAAGTCGCCTGCAATCGCGATCCGATCGACACGCCGACACTCACCGCCAAGAACGTTTCCGCCATGGGCGGGGCTGCATCGTGATCGTTGCGTCCGTTTGCCGGAACTGTTAACCAGTGTGGCCATGCCGAGATAAAGCGCCAAGCTGGCCTCGTTGCGGAAGCGCTCGACGGTTCCGATTTCACCGGCGAGTTCGGCCGAGCAGACGGAGCCATAGCCCGGGATGGAGGCGATCTGGCCGGCGATGGAGGAGTTCTCGGCGACGCGCGCCATCTGCTTTTCCAAGGCCTTGATCTGCTGTTTCAACTCGAGGATCCGAGCCGCGTCCTGCTGGATCATGTCGCCGACCAGGCTAGCATCGGGAGCGAAGTAGGCACCGCTTTGCCAAGCTTGGATGGCATCGGCGAAGTAGGCGCCGACGCCGGACATTTTGAGCAGGCTGGCGTGGCGCACCCGGGCCAGCTTGAGCAGTCCCTTGCGACAGGTCAGAAAGTTCAGGAACCACATGTTGCCGACGTCCCGGGTGATCTCCAGTAGCCCTGGGCAGACGGCCTGAAGGTCGGCTTGCAGGGCGTTGGCAACCCGCCCCCGTTCGTTCACCAGCCGGCGTCGGCGCCGAGACAGGCGCTTGAGAGTGTTGTTCTCCTCCGGCGTTGTCCTGACTTCCTGCAACACCTCGCCAGCCATCGGCAGATGGTCGCGGAGCTGGAACAACTCCAAGGTCTTGCGGGTGCGGTCGCTCTTGGCCGCGGCCGGAAAAATCTCCTTGAAGCGGGCAAGCTTCAAATTGTTGACATTGAACAGCCGCCAGCCCCTGGCCCTGACCAGGCTGTCCAAAGGCCTGACGTGGCCGTTGTAGCCTTCCATGGCCACCGCGATCGGCACCCCATGGCGCCGACCGCAGGCCTCGACCCGGGAAAAGAACTCCCGGAACCCTTCCGTGCGGGATCTCGAATTCCTCCAAAAGACTGCCGTCCGACAGCCCGATGGCTACGCTGTGGCACCGCGAGCCGACATCAACGCCGACACGGAGTTCCAAAGATACAGGCTTCAGCATCGATCGCTCCTTCAGCAAACACGGCCTTCATCCTACGTCTACCTACAGAGCCACGATCGCCACCGCGACCGGCACCATCCCGGTCGACCCCTCGGATGATGCAGGTGACGGGGGCGGCACTTCACGAAGGGTGAGCCCGGATAGCCGGACCACTGACCCAAACAGCCACACCCCCGTCCGGGCCAGGCTAACCGCCATTCACCGCACAGACCACCTGCAATGAAAGGAAAATCACCGCCGCCGCACTGGATATGTGGATAACTCGCTGCCGCGAGTTCTCACACATCTCCACTGCGCAACAACAACAACCATTTCCTCACGAAATTCGATGGTAGACCCAAAGGAGACGTTCGGGATGCCACGGTGACGGAGCGTTATGGGGATCAATTGCGGTGTGGATGTCGGAATTCTTTACAGATGGAAATCCTTGAGCCTTTACCACGCAACACATTGACAATACGCTATAAATCCTAATTAATTCGGCTTGGGCCGTTTGACGGATTGACAAATTTCGACGCGAATCGATTAAAAATATGTCGGTTTTTTTTACAGTTGTGGGATTTTCTGTCTTTCGTGAACGGGCAAAAAATCTCCAACTTGTTGCGATCAAACGTATTTTCCAAATCTAGCATGGAATTTGCATAAAATTTGAAGGAGCAACGATCGGAAAGTTGTTTTCGTGGGGTGTGCCGGTAGCCGATATCGGCGGCAAATGAGTGGGTGAATCTATGACTGTAACGGACAATACGAGCTTTCCCTTCGGTCCGGCGGCCGAAAATGCAATCGCGGATAATCATTTCGTAGTGCAGAGCGGCGAGGCCCTGACCGTTCCGGAGGGTTTCGGTCTCCTTACGGCGGCCTTCGAGCGCCAAGGTTCGGACCTTCTTTTGGTGGCCGAGGACGGCAGCCGGGTTTTGATCGAGGATTACTTTGCTTTCGCGCAGCCACCGGCGCTGACGACGGTTGGTGGCGCGGTGTTGCCGGCGGACCTGGTCGAGATGCTCGCCGGACCGCTGGCGCCGGGGCAGTACGCTCAATTGGAGCCGGGAGCAACGGCGGCGCCGATCGGCAAGGTGGCGACGGCCGAGGGCGAAGTGGCGGCAACCCGATCGGACGGGACGGTGGTGGCGCTGGCGGTCGATGATTCGGTGTTTCAAGGCGACGTGCTGACGACCGGCGACGGCGCCTCGGTGGGCCTGGTGTTCAACGACGACACGACGTTCGCGCTCGGCGAGAGCGGGCGGATGGTCCTGGACAAGCTGATCTATGATCCGGATTCGGGAGAGGGCGAATCCGCGTTTTCGGTGCTCCAGGGGGCCTTCGTTTTTGTCAGTGGTGAGATCGCGGCGAACAACCCGGAAGAGATGGTGGTGCGCACGCCGGTGGCGACGATCGGGATCCGGGGCACGAAAATGGCGGGGATTGCGGCGCCGGAAGGGGAGGAGAACACATTTGTGCTGCTGCCGGACGAGGACGGCACGGTGGGATCGGTCGTGGTTATCAACGAGACGGGCAGTTTTTTGGTGACGGAGGCGAACTTGCCGTTGGCCGTGTCGTCGGCATTCATGTCGCCGGAACCGAAGGTGATGAGCGAAGAAGAGTTCGGGCAGACCTTCGGCGTCGTCCTCAACGTCCTGCCGTCCTCGCCGGACCGCCGCGGCGGCAACGAGGAACAGGCCGCGGCTAGCCAGGCGGAACCCGCAGCGGGAGGAGAAGTCGAGGGCGAAGACGCGACGGTTTCCGTGGTGGGCGAGGCCATCGAGCCCGAGGACCCACTGGCATCGATCGTGGCGGAACTTTTCGAGGAGGTTGAGGTGGGTACCGAGGAGGAGGAAGAAGCGGACGGAGGTGAAGACGACGAAGCCACGAACGTAGTAAGTAAAGGCGCTGACGACGAAACCACTCTCGCCTTCGTGAAGAACGCAAAAAGCGCTAGCGGCGAAGGTGGCGAGGGCGAAGGCGCCCCACCCCCCCAACCCCCCACCCACAGTCGTAGGTTTCGATTTTCAGACTGGCATTTCGGCGTTCAGCCTGGTTGTCCCCGCGACCGGCACCTTCACCCTCGGCTTCGGGGTCATGAACGTCGGCGACACCCTCAGCGACGCGGGCCTGTTAATCGACAACATCGCGATCAACGGCACGCTCGTGAATAATGGTGATTTTGAGACCGGAGATTTGACCGGGTTTAGTAAATTCGCAGGGTTCCAGAGCATCGAGACGGCTGCTATTGGTAGTGGTCCTCCGGGAGGCGATTTTCAGGCGTTTCTGACTTCAAGCGCCATCTCGGACAACTTGATCGAGACTATCCTTTCTTTGCCTGGGGGTACCCTCGACTCGCTCGCCGCGGGTACCGCAATTGGCGGTCAGTCAACGGATGCGACTGATGGAGCGGCGATCGGCCGAACCGTCACGGTGGTTGCCGGAGATACTTTGACCTTTGACTTTAATTTCCTGCAAAACGAGGAATCACCCGAATTTTTCTTTAACGACTTCGCTTTCGTTTCTTTGTCTGCGTCGCCGACCGTCGCAGAGGTCATCGCGGACACCAACATCGCCACGTTCCCCGCCGGCCGGCAATTTCCTCCAAGGCGGCGCGGGTGACGACATCCTGACCGGCGGTGACGGTAACGATACCCTGATCGGGGGTGGCGGCAGCGACGATCTTACCGGCGGCCAAGGCGCCGATGTTTACGGGTATGATCTTCTCACCGATTTGCCCTCTGTTTTGGCCAACGACACGGCCGCGAACCAAGGGGTGGTCGGTGATACGATTTTCGGTTTCGAGGTCGCGGTCAAGGGGTTCTCCGTAACAAACGATCTCATCCAATTCGTGAATAGCCAATTCGATCCCTTGAATGATATCGGAAACGGCGCTCTCACGGACGGCTTGAATTTCGAGACGCTGGGCGCCGATTACGATGGGACGAACGCGAATTCAACAAATTTCGCCGCGGGAAGCCCGTCGTTCGTTTTGGACAGCACGGATACCCTGTATTACGATCCCGATGGCGCCGCGGCGGGTTATCGGGTGGTGGCGGATTTTCAGGGGGGAACCTCTCCCGAAGCCGGCAATATCGAGATCGTTGACGCCATCGGGGGTGTACCGAGTTAGGCGCTCGGGCGGGGGCTGGGCGAGGCTCGCTCGAACTCGAAAATCGAAACTGTCGCAGCGCTCCCCTAAGCCGCCGTGGGCCGGGACATTCCTTGATAACGCGACCTCGGGCAGCGCTCGACACCACCGACCATCGTCGTTGGCGAGCGCGTTGACGGCACTCGATCCAGCCCAAGAATTCGGCGATGCGCGCGCTGGGTCCTTTTGGACCGGTCGACTTGGCATACGCCATTCAGTATGGTCTCGTTCTCCCCCGGCTCCGGAATGCTATGGTTTTTTCGGAGAGTCCGGTTATGGCTAAGACCGGTAGTCCAGGACCACCACGAATCACGGCCGCTCTACCCCCATGAGCCGACTTTCCCGTCTTTTTCGACCGCTTATACCAACCGCCCTAGAGTTTGACTCGCGCAAAGGTTTACACGCTAGATTTTGTGTGATTCAAGGTTGTTGGCAACAAGGGAGTGTGTTCAATGCCAACGATTCCTTTGCGAAACGACTTTGATGCTGAAAGAGTCCGTGTTCTTGCGGCACGGAGCGATGATGGGAACCAGGCGCGACGGCTTTTGTCGATGGCGGCCATCTACGATGGGATGGATCGAGCGTGCGCGGCGGGTATTGGCGGCATGGATCGGCAGACGTTGCGGGACTGGGTTCACCGGTTCAACGCGGGAGGTCCGGCCGGTCTGATCGACCGCAAGCCGAACGGGGCGTTGCGTCGGTTGACGCCGTCGCAAATGGCGGCGCTTTCGCGGGCTATCGAGGCCGGTCCCGATCCCGAACGGGATGGGGTCGTGCGCTGGCGCTGCATCGATCTCAAGCAACTGATCCGAACGCGCTTCGGCGTGGACTATCACGAGCGGAGCGTCGGCAAGCTGCTGGCCGCGCTCGGGTTCTCGCATATTTCCGCGCGCCCGCGCCACGTCGGCCAGGATGCGCGGGCACAGGAGGAATTTAAAAAAAAGTTTTCCCGAACACTTGGCGAAAATCGTAGCGGCACAGCCACCGGACACGCCCATCGAGGTTTGGTTTCAAGATGAAATGCGCGTCGGCCAGAAGAACAGCCTGGTGCGCCAGTGGGCCCCAAAGGGATCGCGCCCGCGCCAGGTCAAGGACCTACGGACCTCTTCGGCGTATCTCTTCGGCGCCATCTGCCCCGAGCGCGGTGAGGGCGCGGCGCTGGTCATGCCGCGCGCCAATACTGAAGCCATGGACCTGCATCTCGAGGAAATCAGCCGGGCCGTTGCCCCAAACGCCCATGCCGTCGTGCTGCTCGACCAAGCCGCATGGCACACCACTGCCAAACTCGGCATCCCGGAGAACATCTCCCTCGTGCCTTTGCCACCCAAGTCCCCGGAGCTCAATCCCGCCGAAAATGTCTGGCAATACCTCCGCCAGAACTGGCTCTCCAATCGTGTCTTCGACTCCTATGAAGCCATCGTCGAGGCCTCTTGCCAAGCCTGGAACAACCTGACCGACCAACCTTGGAAGATCATGTCCATCGGCCTCAGAGCGTGGGATCGCACAAGTCAATGTTAAGGGCGGTTGGAATCAGTCCCTCAGATCGTGCCGACGCCGTCGTCAGCGGGTGTCTCTGTCCTCGCCCCCCGTTTTATCAAGAATCCGGCAGATATCTTCCTTGCAGCGTATCACCATGAGATAGTTGTCGAGGGCGGCACACCAGGCGACGTATATCAATTCGTTTTCCTCTTCGAGCGCGGCGACCTCTTGGATATCGTATTCGTTGCAACCACTGTACCTGAACCTGTCGATGATCTCGTATTCCAAAATTTGGGTTGCCGCCGAACCCGGAAAAAGCGTCACCGCGATCAGCGCGAATAGAAAAAACCGGCGCATAATGATTTCCTGCACGCGAGGTAGAGACACACCCTTGGATCAACCACTCACGCAAGGGCGTTGTCATTTCCGCTTGGCAATATACGATTTTGAACATCAACCATAGGCAACGAACGTTTGCAATCAAATGAAATCGTACCTGTCCCTTACAGTCTGTTCGAAAACTCGCGGCACCGGCCACCTCCCCCTCCCGGCCACCCATATCAGCAACCTCTCGTGGGTGGCCGGGAGGGGGAGAGGGCCGGAACAGACGCAAAAATTGCGCGGACGCGCATTTTCGAACAAACCCTTAAAGGCGGTCACCGATCGAACCGCCGGGCCTGAGGAATAGCCATGGGTAAAATTCGAACCGCCGTTATAGGGGCCGGTTATTTCGGGCGATTCCACGCCGAAAAGTATGCCCGACTCGCCGACGCGGACCTCATCGCGGTCGTCGACCGCGACCGCGAAAAGGCGGTGGCTGTCGCGCGCGTGTGCGAGACCGAGGCGCGCGCCGACTACCGCGGCTTACTCGGTAAGGTCGATGCGGTCAGCGTCGTGGTGCCGACGCCGATTCACCACGAGGTGGCCAAGGCCTTCCTGGAAGGCGGCGCGGATGTTCTGGTCGAGAAGCCCATCGCGGCGAACCTCGATCAGGCCGACGATCTCATCGATCTCGCCGAAAGCCATCGCCGAGTGCTCCAGGTGGGACATCTGCAACGCTTTTCGTCGGCGATGCTGGCGCTCGACGGGGCCGTCGCCCAGCCGGTGTTCATCGAATGCTACCGGATCGCGCCCTTCAAGCCGCGCGGCACCGATGTGAATGTGATCCTCGATCTGATGATCCACGACATCGATCTCATCCAGGCCATCGTCCGGGCGCCGGTCACTCAGGTCGACGCCGTCGGCACCCCGGTGCTGACCGGCGAGGCCGATATCGCCAACGTCCGAATCCATTTCGCCGACGGTTGCAGCGCCACGGTCACCGCCAGCCGGGTGAGTCTCAAGAGCGAGCGCAAAATGCGGATATTCCAGCCCGACGCGTATTTTTCGATCGATTTCGTTCAGCGCCGAATCACCATTCTGCGTAAGAGCGACGGGGAGATGTTTCCCGGGGTGCCACGCATTTCGAGGGAGGAGCGGAACTTCGAGGAAGGCGACGACCTCGAACGGGAGATCAAGGCTTTCCTCGACGCGGTCAAGAACCGGACCACGCCGGCGGTTTCGGGCCCGGACGGCCGCCGCGCCTTGCGGACGGCGCTCCTGATCAACGATAGCCTCGAGGCTCACGCCGCCCGGGTGGCAAAATTGCGGGAGTGAGCCTTGCCGGTCCGCTCACGGCTCGACGTCACCGACCTGGCGTGCCCACTCCCGGTGCTGCGGACGAGCAAGCGATTGCGTGAACTGGCGCCCGGCGAGATGCTCGAGGTCCTGGCCACCGACCGAAGCGCCGTCGGTGATTTCGAGGCGTTTTGCAAGCGGACCAAGAACGAACTCGTGGCCTGGGAAGAAAACGCCGGCGTCTTTCGATTTCAAATCCGAAAACTAGGGTGATCGCGCGTCTCGGCTTGCCGCCAAGGCCCGACGGAGGGCGATGATTTCCGGTTCCGCCATTAAACCGCTAGCGATCGCCTCCTCGGGAAGCCGAAACCTGATTTCGAGGGGCTCATGGGCGGGGACACATACCTCTCCCTCGGCGTGGACACGATGAAAAACGGGTGTGTAGTTCCTTTTGGTCCAGGGGCTGAGCAGGGTGCCCGGGGAATGGAGCAATTCGCCCACCGTAATCCTCAAACCCGTTTCCTCGCGAAATTCACGGCCCAGCGCCTCCTGGACGCTCTCGCCCGCTTCGACGCCACCGCCGGGATATTTCCAGCAGAAAACCTCGCAGACGTATTCGGCCGCGATGAGGACACGGGAATCGCGGATAAGGACACCGTAAACCCGCAGGTTTTCAGCTGGCGATTTCAAGCGAGGATGCTACGGCGCTGGGGAAACATTGCCCCGACGGCATATGCCTTCCGCTCGCGCGTGATCAAACCTGTCGCACTGGTGGGGCGAAGACGACCGCCTGTTCGAAAACTCGCGGAGCCGGCCCTCTCCCCCTCCCGGCCACCCATGTCAGCAACCTCTCGTGGGTGGCCGGGAGGGGGAGAGGGCCGGGACAGACGCAAAAAATGCGCGGACGCGCATTTTCGAACAGGTGACCAAGAGCAGCGCGAAGCCGCGAATTTCTTTGCCAATGATTTCATCGCTCCCGATTCGGCAAGCGACTTCCGCCGCCGGGACGGCAGCAAACGCGTGACCCGACGTCTCGATTCCGTCTAGTTGACCTTGATCGTGATCCGCTTGGAAAAGATCGGAGGGAAATGCGGAATGTGGTTGTGATCGCCTAGCAACAGCTGAAGCGTGTATTCGCCCGGTTCGAGTTCCAACGCGGTCTCAGTTTAGCCGCCACCGAAATGCCGATGATTCTCATCCTTGTCGATGGGGGAACCGAAAGAGGGCAGCCCCGTGTCGATGAGCAAGTGGTGATGGCCGGTGTTATTTTTTTCGAGGCCCGCGGGGCACACACCCATGCCCTTGAGGCCGAAGACGACGGTCACGGAACCCGTGACTGTATCGCCGTCCTTCGGAGATATGATGTAAAGCTCCGCGTTGCCCGATGATTGGCTGCGGGTGCCAGTTCCGGCAAAGGCCGTTCCCGCCACCGCCATGGCGGCAAATAAAACGATACCCATACGAGCCATCTTTCTTCCTCCGTTGATCTCTCGTGCGGTGCCGCGCGGGTCGAGGTGGTAGCGACGAAGAAGCGATCGTCATGGCGGCACAATAAGCGGCGCGGACGAGGCCGATGACCTATAACGTCTCCCAGCGCCGCGACGGTTGCACTCTGCCGCATCGCCGACACCTTGTAAAGATGTCAGCCGGCCGCAAGGAGGGTCAGCGCGCGTCCTTTTGCTCGAGACAACTCGCTAGCGAGGCGGCCAGATTGTGCATCAGCGTAAAATACAGCTCGGGACCCGGAGCCAGGTCGGCCCCGATCGGATCGAGCGTGCCGTGGCCGACTCCGGTGTCGCTCACGAGCGTCCGTACCATTTTCGATTTGAACTGAGGTTCGCTGAAGACGCATTTGGCATCGCTGTTGCGGACAAGTCGAAAAATTTCGACCAGCCGAAGGGCCGTTGGAGTGTCATCCGGGTGAAGCGTCACCGATCCCACCGGGTGCAAACCGTAGCGCCGCTCGAAGTACTGATAGGCATCATGAAACACGAGGTACGGCTCGTTGCGAACGCGCCTCAGCCAGTTCTCGATCTGACGGTCGAGGGCGACAAGGCGGCGGTCGAGATTCCGGCCGTTGCGGGTGTAGATCTCGGCGTTGTCGGGGTCGCTGCGACGCATCCGGTCGACCACGGCGTTGACGAACGCGCGGGCATTTTCCGTGTCGAGCCAAAGGTGGTGGTCGATGTCTGAATGGACGTCGGCGGAGTCGGCTTCGTGATCCTCGTCCGCGTCGCCATGGTCGTCGGGTACCAGCCATCGCGTTCCCCGGCGGGCCCGCCACAACACCATCCCGGGGGTTTCCAGGGCCGAGACGATGGTTGTCCGATCACCCAGCATCGGCACCCGTTTGCGCAGCTGCGTCTCGAGATTTCCGCCGACCCAAATCAAGATTTGCGCCTGGTTCAGCGCGACGGCGTCGGAAGGGCGCTCGGTGTACCCGTGCGGCGACATCGCCTTTTTCACCAGCAGGATGGGTTCTCCCACCCCGGCCATGACTCCGGCCGCCAGCGAATGTAACGGCTTGATCGTTACCACCGTCGCCGGTTCGGCGGCCAGCGGAGCGAGGAAACCGAGGAATCCCCACACCGCCCCGGCAATGACGCCGGCCGCGCCGCGGCCAAAGCGATTTCCCCTCTCGCACGACACCATCTGGTTTCCCTGGTGAAGCCCCGAAACACGCCGAGTGATTCACGATATATATTTACCTTTGCCCATTCAACATCGAGGCTGGACTCCGCCGCTGAATGCCGCCTCGCCGAGGTCGAAAACGTGTGTGGTTGACAGCCCTCATGTCGCGATTACCTTAGCGTCTGTTCGAAACTCCGCGCCCCTTTTGCGTCTGTTCCAGCCCGCTCCCCCTCCCGGCCACCCCGGGAGTATGCTGAATTGGCTGGCCGGAAGGGGGAGCGGGCCGGTTAGTTGAGTTTTCGAACAGACTGTTAGGCCGCGTTTCGGGAACGGGGATTTTGGACATGGACGTCGCGGCGATGCGGAAAACGATCGAGTCGGTGTGGGGGGCGCGTGACGAGATAAACGCGGCGACCTCCGGTCCGGCGCGCGAGGCGGTAACGGCGGCCTTGGCGGGTTTGGACGCGGGCACCCTGCGGGTGGCCCAAAAAATCGACGGCGAATGGCGGATCAATCAATGGCTGAAAATGGCGGTCTTGCTTTCATTCCGCATGAACGACATGGAACGGATCGCCGGTGGGCCGGGGGAAGACGCGGGTTGGTTCGACAAGGTGGCCTCGAAGTTCGCGGGTTGGGACGAAGCCCGTTTCCGCGCCGCCGGATTTCGCGCCGTCCCGACCTGCGTCGTGCGCCATTCGGCCCATATCGCCCCAGGGGTGGTCTTGATGCCGTGTTTCGTCAATCTCGGCGCCCGTGTCGATGCGGGCACCATGGTCGACACCTGGGCGACAATCGGGAGTTGCGCGCAGATCGGCGGGAACTGCCACATATCGGGGGGCGCCGGCATCGGCGGCGTGCTCGAGCCGCTCCAGGCCGGTCCCGTGATCATCGAGAATGATTGTTTCATCGGGGCCCGCAGCGAGGTCGCCGAGGGCGTGATCGTCGAAACCGGCGCCGTTCTGTCGATGGGCGTGTTCATCGGGGCCTCGACAAAGATCGTCGATCGGGCGACGGGCAAAATTCATTTTGGTCGGGTCCCGGCGTATTCGGTCGTGGTTCCCGGAAGCCTGCCGGGAAAGAAATCCGGGGATCCGTCCCTTTATTGCGCCGTGATCGTCAAGCGGGTCGACGAACGGACCCGGGCGAAGACCTCGATCAACGAATTGCTGCGGGCGTGAGCGAAGGAAACCGGTACGCCGTCGACCCGGTGGCGCTGGCGCGCGCGCTCATCCGTTGCCCGAGCGTCACGCCGAGCGACTCCGGGGCGCTCGGCGTCGTTCAGAAGGCTCTGGAAAATCTCGGCTTTCTCTGTCACCGACTGCCGTTTTCGGAGCCGGGAACCGACACCGTCGACAATCTCTTTGCCCGCATCGGGGACGGCTCTCCCCAATTTTGTTTTGCCGGTCATACCGACGTCGTTCCGGTCGGGGAGCCAGCGGCATGGCGCCACGATCCATTTGGGGCCGAGATCGACGAGGACATGCTCTACGGCCGTGGGGCGGTCGATATGAAAGGCGCGGTCGCCTGTTTCGTTGCCGCCGCCGCCGCCTTTCTGGAGGCTTGCGACGGCACTTTCGACGGCTCCCTCGGGATTATTCTGACGGGCGACGAGGAAGGGCCGGGCCGCAACGGCACCCGGAAGGTTCTGTCGTGGATGAAGGCTCGCGGCACGTTGCCCGACGTTTGTCTGGTGGGTGAACCCACCAGCCCATCGCGGCTCGGCGAAATGGTCAAGATCGGTCGCCGCGGCAGCCTCACCGGGCGGCTTCGCGTTCAAGGCACCCAGGGCCACGTCGCCTATCCCCACCTGGCCGATAATCCGATCCCCCGCTTGCTCGCCGTGCTGTCGGATTTGACCGCGCGGCGGCTCGATGAAGGCAGCGAACACTTTCCGCCCTCGCGCCTCGAGGTCACGACCATCGACGTCGGCAATCCGGCCCCGAACGTCATCCCGGCCGGCGCCGCCGCGAGCTTCAATATTCGCTTCAACGACCATCATTCCGGTGACGGGTTGGGCGATTGGATTCGGCGGGTCTGCGCCAAGAACGGTGGCCGCCACGACCTCGACCTCGAAGTCAACGGAGACGCCTTCCTGACTCCCCCCGGGAATTTCTCCGACATGATCTGCGCCGCCATCGAACGCATTCTCGGCCGACGGCCAGAACTGAGCACGACCGGGGGAACCTCCGACGCCCGGTTCATTAAGGATTACTGTCCGGTTGCGGAATTCGGCCTCGTGGGCGCCACCATGCACGCCGTCGACGAGCGCGTCGCCGTCGATGATCTCTACATGCTCACCCACATCTATTCGGCCATCCTCAACGCGTATTTCAACCGGTCGGTGACCGAGCCGAACTCGACAGGGACCGCCTGTCCGGCTCTCCCCGGAGGCCGCCGGGTTCCCGGCCGGCGGCGATGATTCCCAGCCTCAAGGAGATCGTCGGTTCCGTTTACGGAGCGTGGCGCCTGTTGTGCTTCGATCCCGACGGCATGAGATGGTTTGATCTCTCGACCGGCGCATTCTGGCGCTCGTTTTTCGCCGCCGTCCTGGTTGCCCCCGCCTACGCCGTCATGATGGTCTTCGACATTGCGATTCGGCCCGAAACCGTCGAGATCAGCCGACTGGCCGTGGTCGAAACGCTGGCGTATCTCATCGACTGGGCGGCCTTTCCGATCGTCGCGATTGGGCTGACGCGATTGCTCCGACTCACTCAAGGCTATGTTCCGCTTATCGTCGCCGGCAACTGGTCGGCCGTGCCGATGATTGCCATCTACTTTCCGCCTGTCGTGTTGGAGGGTAGCGGCCTCGCTCCTTTAGGCATCGGGGGGCCGCTGGTCCTCGCCGCGACCATCTTCGTTATCGTTTATCAGTGGTTCGTCGCCCGATGCGCCTTGCAAACCACGGCCGGCACGGCGGCGGCCGTCGTTCTCGTTCAGATCCTCGTCAGCCTCTTTATTCGCTTCGGCGCCGACAGCCTGTTGATATCCGCGATCGGGGGGTGACCGGGAGGGGGCTGGAACAGACGTAAAAAATGGGAATTATATGCGAAAGTACCAAGCCGCCGAACTAAGGAGGATCATGTAGATGACTGACAACGGTAAGAAAGCCTGTGACTGTCCCGCAAGCGTCCTGACCGCTGAGGAAGTCTTGTACTTGCTACGGCCCATCGTGAAGGCGATTCCATCCCAGGGGGAAATCGACCATAAGATGCGGATGGCCGTCCTCAAGCATGCGCCAGAAATGCTTGATGGCAAGCCGGCGAGAGTCCGGGAGGTCTTTTTGCATCAGCTTTGCGCTGAGACAGGCATGGTATTGGCCGGCAACAGACTTGTTGAACCCGGTAAGAAGAAGCGTTCTGAGTAGCCATAGATCCGCTTCGAGTTGTTCAATACGTTCTTTATCAGTCAATTTTCGTCGCGCGCGGCCTCTGGATTGTACGTATCTGGACCGGACGCATGATTCGTCGGGCGACATCCTCGGGGGTCGTTCCCTCGGGAAATTTCAGGGATTCTTTCAAATTTCGTTTGTTGGGCTGGTAGTTTTGATCGACTAGTTCGACCGTTCGGCAGGATTCCGATTTTTCGCTCATTTGACCCTCCATCCTGTTGACACGCTATACCATCCGAACCAAAATCGCAACATCGCCAAATCAGCTTGAGGGCTGCCCATGTCGGGCCGCCCGCTCAATACAATACCGTTACACGACCGTTCGGAAATAAGCGGGAACTCTGAGATCCCTCAAGTTGTTTGGCGACCGGCCCGGCACCCGTCGGGTTGTCATTCAATTATAGAGGGTTGAAAATGAACGCTCGGCTTACCGTGTGGACAGTTCTACTTTGTTCCGTGTTCGGGTTAACCGCCTGCGGTGGTGGCGGCGGTTCAGATGAATCGCCTGGAATGCAAACAGGAACGCAAACGCCCCCGATCATAGAAACCCCGATTGTAGGAACACCAACCGGGATAACCCCGGGGAGCGAACCTAAAACTCCTGTCACTCCTACCGTTCCTGAAACCTTGACCGAGTTAATCGAACTATCAAATACCGTTCTGTTTGCGGACACGGTTGCTACTAATGCCCCGGGGAGGCTATGGCACCCGGTATCAGTGCAAGAGACGCCGGATGGTTTAGGATTGGAGCACCTAGGAAATGACCCGATAGAACTAGCCTACGAGCTCGCAGAAGGATCTGAAGGAGTCGACTTGGCTCGAATCACTCGGCCTTCTGACTATGACGTGGCGACCTTCTCTTACCACGGTTGGGCCGGATGGGCGGAACACAACTTTTTTTACGTAACGGTTAGCGAACTGATCGAGGACGACCCCCTTCGTCCTAGTCAGGCGACATTCTTCAATTCCTACTCCATAGGTAATGCCACGGGGACTCATCCGCACGGATCGGAAACATTCGTATGGAAGGGAGTTATGGCCGGGATTGACGTAAGCGATCTCGATACGGAAGGGAATCCAGTCCGAGGAGATGCTTCCGTGTATTTCGAACACGGGGTTTCACCGGCACTGGACGTGGTATTCACAAACATCATGGATCTCAAAGCAAACACCCGTCGCAGAGACATTTCTTGGCGCGGAGTGCCTGTAACAGATCAAGGGGGATTTGATACCACAGGGCTGTCAGGCCGATTCTATGGCCCTAATCACGAAGAAGTTGGTGGCGTGTTTATAAACAACCAGATCCTCGATTTAGGTCCGAACACCATGGCGGACACTCGACCTGAAATAATCAGCGGAGCCTTTGCAGCTAGTCGCGCCGACATACAATCGGATTAACAAACACGGAGACCAAGTTACGGCGGGAGCATGGCATGAAGCGCGCCTCCCCGGGCGTCCATGCTCCCGTCACCAGACACACTCGGGGCAACATTATAGAAAAGCTCGGAAACATACATTGGGATTGACGAATCCCAATTTACCAAATATGCTCCGCTCGCACTAATAACCAAGGGCCACCCTCCTGCAAGAGGATGACCCTTAGTTATTAACGTGAGGGTCACGTCATCGCGTGACCGGAACTTGGAACCAAGACGATTCCGAGCATAGGCGCTCTTTGCCTTCCGGTCAAGTGGAATTCACTTAACCAGGAGGATAAAGAATGGCCAAGCAACAAATGGGTTTCGAGTTGACACCAGCAAAAGACAGTACAACAGTCAAGTCCACCATACAAGAATTAACAAGAACATGGTTGGAAATCAAGTATGTTCTGCCTATAGTGTTCCAACAAGTACACGAGGAAATACTGTCTTTCAGGGAAGAACGAGGGCATATCTAATTCATCGCGCTTGTGAATCTAATCCGTTGTCCACGATCAGGTCTACATAGCGCAACCGCTTTCCCTCCATTCCCGCGGCCAAGGCGTTCATTTGGTCTGCGGTGTCCATTGGGCGGGAGTTGTGGCGCCCCGAGAACTCGTTGACATACCGTTGCAGGTGCTTGGGGCTCATCTTGTGGTAGGTGCCCTTGTGAGCGCGCTTGAGTGTGGCCCAGAAGCCCTCTATGCCGTTGGTATGGGTGTCGCCCTTGACGTATTCCCCTTCTGAGTGCTTGACGCTCTCATGCTTGAACGGCAATCCCGTATAGCCCTTATGGTCGTCAGTGTAGACCGTGGCGCCCGAGGCCGCGTTGTCCTCGACGAAGCCATGAAGAGTCGACTTGTCTGTGTTTCCGATGACCCCGGCGTTTATCCGGTTGGTTTCCCGGTCCTTGGCCCCAGCTACGATCGTCTTGCCGATAGTGCCGCGCCCGGCCTTCAATTTTTTATGGTCGTGCTTGTTTGCTTCGCGTCCACCCAGGTATGTTTCATCAACCTCAACCGGACCCCCGAAGGGAGCAATATTGTTGTAAAATCCTTCCCGGATACGGTGGGCCAAGTGCCAAGCCGACTTCTGGGTGATACTCAGATCCCGATGAAGTTTCATCGAAGACACGCCCTTCAGGCTCGTCAAGCTCAGATAGATCGCAATGGCCCACACTCGATAGCCGAGCTTCGAAGACTGCATGACCGTTCCCGTCTTGACGCTAAATCGCTTTCGACAATCCTTGGCTCGGCAACGATAGGGCATCGTGGGATGCGGGGCGTTGGCTTGAACCTCTGTAGATTCGCAGTGCGGGCAAGAGATATTACCGGACCAACGATTATCCGCGAACCAGCGTTCCGCCGTCTCGTTGTCCGGGAAGAGACATGTAATCTCCAACAAAGAGATTCCAGTCCTATTGGATTTGCCTGGGGCTTTCTTCGTCATGTCCGTATCCTCCTGATATAAGAGGACTTTACATGAGAGTACCACGATATGCAAGCGGAATCGTGGTACTTTCGTATATAATTCCCTAAAAAATGCGCGGACGCGCATTCGAACAGGCTCTAAAGGATTTGGACTCAAGACAGTCGGCCGAGGACGATCGCGGCCAAGATGATGGCGCCGAGCCATTTGTTGGAATCGAACTTGGCCAGACAATCGGCGGCGGTGTCGGGACGCAGGGTCGCGGCTTGCCACCCGAAATGGACCGCGACGACAGCCAGGGCGCCATAATAGGGCCAGGAAAGGCCCGCGAGCGCACCCGCGCCGGCTAGCGCGGCAAGACTTGCGGCGTAAAACGCGAACAACCACGGCCGCGTCGCGGCACCGAGTTTCAGGGCGGTCGACTTGACCCCGACGAGGGCGTCGTCCTCCTTGTCCTGGTGGGCGTAGATCGTGTCGTATCCCAAGGTCCAGAAAACGCCGGCGGCGTAAAGGGCGAGGGCCGGCGGCGCCAGGGAGCCGGTTTCCGCCGCCCAGCCGACCAGGGCGCCCCAATTGAAGGTCAGTCCCAGCCAGGCCTGGGGCCAGTACGTCAGTCTCTTCATGAGCGGGTAGAGGGCTACCAGCGGAATCGAGGCCAGGGCGACGATCACGGCGAAGCGGTCGAGCGCCAGGAGGACGATCACCGCCGCGGCCAGCAGGAGGGCGATGAACCACCCGGCCTGGCGCACGGTCAGGGCGCCGGAGGGCAGGGGACGGCCGCGGGTGCGCGCGACCTGGGCGTCGATGCCGCGGTCGATGATGTCGTTGTAGCCGCATCCGGCGCTGCGCATGATCAGGGCGCCGATGGCAAGCCACAGCATCAACCAGGGATCGGGCCCGACCTCCGCCGCCAACGCCAGGCCCCACCAGCATGGCCACAGCAACAGCCAGGTCCCGGTCGGGCGGTCGAGCCGGGCAAGCCGCCCGTACGGCTGATAGCGCGACGGCACGATACGCGCAAACCACCCAATAGTGACGGCGGTTACTGTCGATAACAAACTGAATTGACCGGTTTATGTACCATATGATTTGACCGCTTCTGTTGTGGATGTTGGCTCTGTGGGGAAGTGGTCAGGTCGGCGCAGCCGAGCTGTCCACTTATCCACAGAGCGCCGGCCGGTCGTGTCGAAGCGGATCACGCGGCCCGCCTTTCGCTGCTTTCGATCGGCGTGCCGTCTTTCTTGTAGCGGGCCAGGCAGCGCGGGCCATGGAAGACGGCAAGGTCGCCGTCGGGATATTCGTGCACACTCACTTTGGCCTTGACGTAGTGGTGGCGATGGCGGCCTGCCGGGATCTGCAGGCTCAAGTTCTTGTAGCGCACCGTGTTGTCATTGCCGACCACACGGTCCTCCTGCACACAGAGGATGTCCGCCAGGTTGCCGGCGAACGGCACGAAGGCGGAGGCTGTGTCCTCGGCCGGCCGGGCGAAGCGGGCATTGTGGGCCGGCAGGAAGTCCTCTTTCAGGAACCGGTTGGCGGCCGCCATATCGGTGATGCCGGCGAGATCGAGTTCCTGCGGCAGGCGTTTCTGCAGGGTGCCGAACATGCGCTCCGAGCGGCCCCGGGCCTCCGGCGAATAGGCCGGGATCAGCTCAATACCGAGTTGCTGCAGGGCACGTCCGACCTGGGTTGGATTGTCCTTGTCGACCTTGCCGCCGGCCTCCGGCGTGTGCCAATAGTGCGAGGCCCGGTCTGCATAAAGCGAGCAGAACAGCCCCATGGCCGACCCCACCTCCAGCAGCGCCACAAAGCTCGACATGGTGCCCTCCTCGGCGACGAAGAAGGCGGAATAGATCTCCGAAGTGGCATCGTCCATGGTCACGATCAGGTCCCAGTACTGACCCGGCACCCATTGGTGCGTGGAGCCGTCCTGGTGCAACATCATGCCGACCATCGGCCGGCGCGGCCGCTTGCGGCGGTGCACGCCGCGCCGCGGCGCCGGCGCGATCCGGCCGTGCGCCTGGAGCGTCAGCCGCACCCAGTTGTAACTGCGCGTGACGTCGTGCTTTGCAACCAGCTTCTCCCAGAAGTGCCAGGCGGTGAAATGCCGGTACCTGGTATCGAACAGACCCAACAGTGCCACCACCTCGTCGACCCCGGCGCGGCGCGCGGAAACCCGACCCAGGCGGCGGTCGTAAAGACCCTCCGCGCCCTCGGCCTCAAAGCGATCGCGCCAGCGTCGGAACGTGCGCTCGGACATGCCCAGGATCTCGGCTGCCTCCAGCTGGCTCAACTCACCCCTGTAGGTGCGTCCGTAAACCTCATCGAACTTCATCAATCTCAACCCCTGTAACTGCTCTGTCCGGCGCATCAGCTCCTCCACTTTCTGGAGGAGTTCTAATGCCGGACAGATCATTTGTTACATTGACCGGCCATATCACGTGTTATCGACATAGTGACGGCGGTTACGGTTTCGGATTTTTCCGCCATGGTAGAATACACTATGTCCCGCTTTCAGCCCGACCGTCAACGGCTCGACGAGACGCCCGATTCGGCTGGCCGGCGGCCCCTGCGCCTATTCGTCGAGGCACCTCTCGCGGCTGGGCAGGCGATCGTCATCGACCGGCCCCAGGCGCACTACCTGGCAAACGTGATGCGCCGCACAACCGGCGACCCGGCGCTCCTGTTCAACGGCACCGACGGCGAATGGCATGCCCACATCAGCGAGATGCGGCGAGGCCGCAGCGCGGTGCTGGAAGTCGGCGAACAAAGCCGTCCCCAATCACCGGAGCCCGATCTCTGGTTGATCGTGGCGCCGGTCAAGCGAATTCCCTTCGACCTGATTGTCATGAAGGCGACCGAATTGGGCGCCTCGACGTTGTTGCCGGTGCAGACCCACAACGCCGTCGTCCATCGGGTCAACGCGCGGCGCATGCGCGCCAACGCGATCGAGGCCGCCGAACAGTGCCACCGCCTGACGGTTCCCCGTTGCCTGGCGCCGATATCGCTGGAAAGCGCCATCGCCGAGTGGCCGTCGCGGCGCCGCCTTCTTTTCTGCGACGAGAGCGGTGACGGAATGCCCATCGCCTCGGCCCTGGCCGGGGTGACCGAGGCGCCCTGGGCCGTGATGGTGGGGCCCGAGGGCGGACTGTCCGCCGAGGAAGCCGCGCTTCTGAAGACCCTGCCGCAAACCGTTTGCGTTTCTCTTGGCCCTCGCGTCATGCGCACCGAAACGGCGGCGATCGCGGCGCTAGCCTGTTGGCAGGCCCTGCTTGGGGATTGGCGTCCGGCGGCGTCAGGGAAGTAAGCGGAAGGGACTGGCCCACGAGGCTGTCGCCGCCCGCGTCCGCCGTGTTAGTCTTGGCGGTCTTCGTTTCCATCGGTTCCAGGCATGATCCCGACCGTCCTCTCGCGGCTTCATAATCGATCGACCACGCGCGCCGAGGCTTGGCGATGACCGCCGAGGCGAAGGGGCTGGGTGGAAACCATCTTGCCTGCGTGCGCGGCGAACGCCTGGTCTTCAGCAACCTGAACCTGGCGGTGCCGCCCGGCGGGGCCCTGGTTCTCCACGGTCCCAATGGCAGCGGCAAATCGAGTTTGTTGCGTTTGCTCGCCGGTCTCCTCGCGCCCTCGGCGGGACGCATCACCTGGAATGGGGAACCCGTTGCCGACGATCCGGAAGGCTATCACGCCCAGCTCCGCTACGTCGGTCATCTGGACGCCCTCAAACCGACCCTGACGGTAAAGGAAAACCTGACCTTTTGGGCTGATTTCTATGGCCATGGCGAGGTCGGCGGGGCGCTCGCCGGACTCGGCCTCGAAGAGCTCGCCGACATTCCGGCCCGGTTCCTCTCGGCCGGGCAACGCCGCCGTCTCGGCATCGCCCGAATCCTGGCCGCGCCCGCGCCGCTTTGGCTTCTCGACGAACCGACGGTGACCCTCGACGACAGCGCCGTCAAAATGGTCGAGAAGCTCATTGCCGAACACCGCCAGGGCGACGGCATCGTCGTCGTCGCGACCCACGCTGGAATCAGCATTCCGGGGGCTCGGCGGTTGCGTCCCGACAAACCGCTCGCGAACTGAATCCTCTTGGCGCTTGCCCGCGGGGTTGGCGGAAAATGACCGCGAAGGTAAAGCCACAAGGGCTGGCCGGGTGCCGAAGGGCGTCGGGAAGCGCCGGAATCGAAACCTGGTTTTTCGACCTCGACAACACGCTCTATCCCGCGCGGTACAATCTTTTCACCCAGGTGGAACAACGCATGGGTGTCTTCATCGCGCGCCGATTCGGCCTTTCGCTTCCGCAAGCGCGGGCACTGCAGAAAACCTATTTCCGCGACTACGGAACGACCCTGAGGGGACTGATGATCAAGGACGGGCTCGAACCGAACGCCTTCCTGGATTATGTCCACGACGTCGACGTCACGGCGATCCCCCGGGACGAGCGCTTGAGCCAGGCCTTGGAGGCGTTGGCCGGGACCAAGATCGTCTTTACCAACGCCACCACCGCGCACGCCCGCAGGGTCCTGGAGCGCCTGGGAATCGCCCACCACTTCGGCGATGTTTTCGATATCTTCGCCGCCGAATTCGTCCCCAAGCCGATGCCCGAGGTGTACGACGCGCTGATCCGCCGCTACCGTATCGATCCGACAACGAGCCTGATGGTGGACGACATCGCCCGCAATCTCCTTCCCGCCGCCGTGCGCGGCATGGTCACGGTTTGGATCCGCACGTCGAATCCCTGGGCTCGGGAAGGCAGCGACGACATCGCATACGTGACCGATGACCTCGCCGGGTGGCTGTCCGAATATCGCGGCCGGCCCGGCGATGGTTCCCCAAACGGCCCGCCGCCACGCTGACGGGGGTTGCCGTCGGGGGACGGGTCACTTATATATTTTCGATTGGTGGAATTGTGGTCCGGGCGGGTGTAGCTCAATGGTAGAGCAGGAGCTTCCCAAGCTCAAGACGGGGGTTCAATTCCCCTCACCCGCTCCAACCGCCGAAGGCCTATAAATTTCCCTGTTCACCCGGCGGATTCGAGCGGGTCGTGTACGTGGCGCCAGAGTTTCTCATCTCATCGTAATCGCGTAAGGCCCAGCGATTCGAGGGAAAGGCGATCTCCTCCCAGGGGATGTCGTTCCAGGAGAAGAGGACGGTTTCGAGCGATTCCGTCCCTGGTGAGACGGTCGGCGACTCCAGGGACGCGGCATAGATCATCTGGACCTGGCTGATGCGGGGGATGTTGTACACGGCAAGGAGCGTCTCGATGACGATTTGGGCGCGGGCTTCCTCGCGGGCCTCGCGCCGGGCGCCTTCCTCGGTGGTTTCTTTCAGCTCGAGATAGCCGGCCGGAATTGTCCAGAAGCCGCGCTGCGGTTCGATCGCGCGGCGGCACAGCAGTATGCGGTCGTTCCAACCGCAAACCGAACCCACCACGACCTTCGGATTCTCGTAGAGGATGAAACCGCAGGCATCGCAAACCAGACGTTCGCGGTTGTCGCCGATCGGCGTATCGAGGCTGGTGGGCCCGGTGGGGCGGGTCGTGACGCTCACATTCTTGCCTGACCTAATTCGGGGATCATCTTAACCCGTTCTTGACGCGTTGGCAGCTAGCATCCCGGTTCGTTCCGAGCCAAGCCGATTTGCGACCCGGGGCGCGATCAGCAACGCGAAGGACGCGACCGTGCAAAAACGAAACCGGGATCACGCACCACGCGGCAACGGTCTCGGCGCGGACATGATTTCGGCCTTCGATTCGCTCCCCATAGCGGCCGCGGTGCTGGATCGCTGGGGCACTGTCTTGCGCGCGAACGAAGCCTTTCAGGCTGACTTCGAGGCCGCCGCCGGGGCCGATTTCGCGGCCTTGGCGCGCCTTCTCGGCGCCGACGAGATGGCCCTGAACCGCTTGACCGAGACCCTCGACAGCCCCGACGGCGGCGAAACCGAGATCACCATCGCCGGCGAGGAGGTACGGCGGCTGTCGTTCGCGGTTCGTCCGGTCCCCGGCAAGGACGGCCACCGCGCCGTCACGGTGCGCGAGGTCACCACCCGGAACGATGAAATGCGGCGCCTCGAGCAGGCCCGCGACAAGGCCCAGGCGGCGAACCGATCGAAAAGCGATTTCGTCGCCAACGTCAGCCACGAGATGCGAACCCCGATCAACGGAATACTGGGATTGACGGAGATTCTGCTCGACGGCCGTCTCGACCGCGAGCAGGAGCGCTTGGCCGAAAGCGTGCGCGAGTGCGGCGACGCCCTCCTCGCGGTTGTCGACGATCTTCTCGACATGGCGAAGCTGGAAGCCGGCGTGCTGGAATTGGAACAGCGGGATTTCGCCCTCCGCGACCTCGTCTACGGCGTCGTGAACCTGGTTGGCCCGCGCGCGCGGAGAAAGAATTTGCCCCTGCGCGTCCTGGTCGAGGATGGGGTGCCCTGCAACTTGCGCGGGGATTCGGCGCGGTTGCGGCAGATACTTCTCAACCTGGCCTCGAACGCGGTCAAATTCACCGAGACCGGGAACATCACGATTCGGGTATCGCGTAACGACACCTCCGCGCCCAACGTGTTGCGCTTCGCCGTCATCGACACCGGTATGGGCATCCCGGCCGATCGGCAGTCCCGGCTGTTCGCGCGTTTCGTCCAGGCGGACACAACGATCGCCGGCAAATACGGCGGCACCGGCCTGGGACTCGCGATCTGCAAATCCTTGGTCGAGCTGATGGACGGCGACATCGGCCTGACGAGTGAGATCGGCGCCGGCAGTGTTTTCTGGTTTACCGTTCCCTTGGCACTCGCCGCCGGCGGGACGCCGGCCCGGGAGTGCGCTCGGGGGGAAGATGCCGCGACGCCATCGCTGGGGCGCGCCCCGAGCGTTCTGGTCGCCGACGATAACCGGGTCAATCGGCTGCTGGCCTCGACGGCGCTCTTGCGCCGGGGACACCGGGTCGACACCGTCATCAACGGCAAGACCGCGGTCGATTCCGTGGCCCAAGGGGACTACGACGCCATCGTCATGGACTTGACCATGCCCGGTCTCGACGGTCTGGAAGCGACCGTTCGCATCCGCGCCCTGCCCGGCGACAAGGGCCAAATCCCGATTATCGCCCTGACCGCGCACGCGAGCCCGGAAACCGCCGCCGATTGTCTGACAACGGGGATGAACGACTACGTCTCCAAGCCCTTCACGGCCGAGGATCTAACCGCCACCGTCGAACGCTGGGCCGACCGCCCGGCGACCGAACAAGTCCCTCCCCTCGCCACCGAATCCACCGTCCCCGCCGGCTGACAAGGGGCACTCCCCGCCACCAAACCTCCGCCACTTTCCCTACGCCTCGTTCCGGGCCGAAGCTCTCCTCCCCCGCGACGACGCGATCACGGCTCGACGATTACGGCGGTCCCGACTCAGCGGCGGGACCAAAAGGTCATCATGACGGCACACATGGCGACGCACGGCAACATCATCAACAAAACCGGCAATAGTTCCATGTCCACAAGCGAGTGGCGAAGATCGAATCCCACGGCGGCTCCAGCCCCGGCCAACACGAGCCAAGCCGACGGTCGCTTCAGCCAAGCTAATACGGCTTGGGGCATCGCGGTTGATGGCTGGCCCTGTCGTCCTCTCATCGCTCGTCTCCTCGAACCCGCTGTAGTTCATGTTCACAAGTAACTGGTTTACTCGCCAACCCGCTCTTGGCAACTTTCATTCGACCGCGTAGACCTTGGGGTCGCCCTCGGAGATTTCAAAGGTCGTGAAGGGCGCCTGCTTCCTTCCCGACATGCCGGGCGAGCCTTGCGGCATACCGGGCAGGGAGATACCTCGGATGTCCGGCCGTTCGCCGAGGAGGCGATTGACCATGTTAATCGGCACGTGGCCTTCGATGACATAACCCTCGACCAGGGTCGTATGACAGCCTTCCAGCGGCTCCGGCACACCCTGCGTTCGTTTGAACGCGGACAGGTCGTCCCTGGACTCGACCGTAACCTCGAAACCGTTGGCGCGCAGGTAGTCCGCGTAACCTTCGCAACAGCCACAATTGGGGTTTCTGTAAAGCACCGCCTCCGTGCTCTCGTCGGCGTGGACGGGTGACCCAATGCCTAAACAAAACAGTGCAATCGCAATTCGTGCTCGCATCCTCTCATCTCCTAGGTGAATAAATGTTGCGGTTTCGGTGAGGTTTCGCTCCCGCAACACCGTTAGGAACAAACCTGGAATCTTCGCAGCGCGATCAAACACGCGGGGAAAATCTCAAACGCTCGTGCCGAGCGCCGAAACGGCGGAACTCGAATTAACCGGTGACGAAGAATCTGGGAGGATGGGGATCGGGATGGAGGTCCCGGTCGCGCGGGACGGACCGAGCGACGGGGAATGTCTGCCCACCCGCGGTGACGGAGAACAAAAGCCGATACGGAATCAAGGTGGCGCTCATGCACATGAGCGGGCAAACGCTGGCTCCCGCGTTGCCATCGTGGCAATCATCACAGTCCCCCGTTCCCGATGCGCCGATGCTGGCGCAAGGGCCCGCGGCGATTGCGCGTGCTCCGGAAAAACTTATCCCCAGACCGAACACGACGGTCAGGACAAGGGCCAGTATTCGACAACAAAATTGCGAGTTCATGAGGACTTCAAAATGACAGAGCCGGCTGGGGGCGGCAAGGAATTCCGAATTCGGCATAGGCAACGAACAGCACTCCCAAGAATGGGATTCGAGCTGCTCTCGCGCAAAATCGGTCCGCAAGGCCGCAG
Source organism: Alphaproteobacteria bacterium (assembly GCA_965218865.1). Lineage (GTDB taxonomy): Bacteria > Pseudomonadota > Alphaproteobacteria > JAAXGF01 > JAAXGF01 > CBDCME01. The sequence continues at coordinate 527,664 of CBDCME010000073.1, read as the reverse complement.
AAGCCCGGGCGCCCGGGCTAATGCCGGCGCCGCTTCTTTTTGCGGCGGCTGGCGCGGTCCCTGGCGACGAGGGCCGGGGGATGGGACGACGGCATCCCGGGGAAGCCCAGCTCGCTGTTTTCAAGGCGGCGAATCTCGTCGCGCAAGCGCGCCGCTTCCTCGAACTCGAGTTCGGCCGCCGCCGACAGCATGCGTTTCTCCAGCCCCGCCAGGTGCGCCTTGAGATTGTCGCCGACGAGGTGCGGCACCGCGTCGTCACCGGTGCCGACGGTGGCGTAGTCCCGCTCGCAAACGCTGTTCATGACGTCGGTGATGTTCTTGCGCACGCTTTCCGGGGTGATGCCGTTGGCGGCGTTGTAGGCCTGCTGCTTCTCGCGCCGACGGTTGGTTTCCTCGAGCGCCTTTCCGAGGCTTTGGGTGACGACGTCGGCGTAGAGGATGACGCGGCCTTCGACGTTGCGGGCGGCGCGGCCGATGGTTTGCACGAGCGACGTCTGCGAGCGCAGAAAACCTTCCTTGTCGGCGTCCAGCACGGCGACCAGGGCGCATTCGGGAATGTCCAAACCTTCGCGCAAGAGGTTGATGCCGACCAGCACGTCGAAGGCACCCAGACGCAAATCCCGGATGATTTCGATGCGCTCGAGGGTGTCGATGTCCGAATGGAGATAGCGGACGCGGACCCCGGCTTCGTGCATGTATTCCGTGAGGTCCTCGGCCATGCGCTTGGTCAGCGTCGTCACTAGGACCCGCTGGCCCTTGGCGGCCGCCGTACGGCATTCGGCGAGGAGATCGTCGACCTGGGTTTCCACCGGCCGGACGAGACAAACGGGGTCGATCAGGCCGGTCGGCCGAATCACCTGTTCGACGAACACGCCCTCGGTTCGTGTCAATTCGAACGGTCCGGGGGTGGCCGATACGAACATCGTTTGGGACCGCATGGCGTCCCACTCCTCGAACTTGAGGGGGCGGTTGTCGAGACACGACGGGAGCCGGAAACCGAACTCGGCCAGGGTCGATTTGCGTTTGAAGTCGCCCCGGTACATCCCGCCGAGCTGGGGCACGGTGACGTGGCTCTCGTCGACAATCACCAGGGCGTTCTTGGGGAGGTACTCGAACAGGGTCGGCGGCGGCTCGCCGGGCCGCCGCCCGGTGAGGAAGCGCGAATAATTTTCGATCCCCTTGCAGTGGCCGGTGGTTTCGAGCATTTCGAGGTCGAAGGTCGTACGCTGTTCGAGACGCTCGGCCTCGAGGGGCTTGCCCTGGTCGTTGAAAAAGGCGAGCCGTTCGGCGAGTTCCCTCCTGATACCCTTTATCGCCTGGCGCAAGGTCGGGCGCGGAGTGACGTAATGGCTGTTGGCGTAGACCTTGATCGCCTCGAGGGGGGTGGTCTTTTCGCCGGTCAAGGGATCGAATTCATAGATCGCCTCGATCTCGTCTCCGAAAAAGCTGAGACGCCAGGCGCGGTCCTCGTAATGGGCGGGAAAGATTTCGACCGAATCGCCGCGCACCCGGAAGGCGCCGCGCGAGAAGTCGGTGTCGTTGCGCCGGTACTGAAGTTCGACGAATTGGCGCAGGAGCCTGGTCCGGTCGAGCTTCTGGCCGGCCGCGAGGGAGATGACCATCTGGGCGTAGGCCTCGACCGAGCCGATGCCGTAGATGCACGATACCGAGGCCACGATGATCACGTCCTCGCGTTCCAGAAGGGCGCGGGTCGCGGCGTGGCGCATGCGGTCGATCTGCTCGTTGATCGAGGCGTCCTTCTCGATGTAGGTATCGGTGCGGGGGACGTACGCCTCGGGCTGATAATAATCGTAGTAGGAAACGAAATACTCGACGGCGTTGTTGGGAAAGAACCCTTTCATTTCCCCGTAAAGCTGGGCCGCCAGGGTCTTGTTGGGGGCGAGGATGATCGTCGGCCGCGCGAGGATGCGGATCACCTGGGCCATGGTGAACGTCTTGCCCGAACCGGTGACCCCCAAAAGCACTTGATCCCGCGCCTTTGCGCGGACTCCGGCGACGAGTTCGGCGATTGCCTGGGGTTGATCCCCGGCGGGGACGTAGTCGGTCTCCAACACGAAGTGGCTTTCGGCGGCAGGCGATGGAGCTTCGGCGAGTTGCTGGGTCATCGTCGTCTAGATCTGGCAAGTCCCCCTTGCGGGGTCAACGGCGGTCTGTACAATACCGTTTGCCGCAAACCGATAAATAGGGAGCCCGCGCCGGCCCATCCTCGAATGATAAGCCATCAGACCGCCCTGATATACGCCATGATTTTGGCCTCCGCGGCCGACGGCGAGATGAGCGACGCCGAACTCAAGGAGATCGGCGACCTGGTTCGCTCGCTGCCCGTGTTTCAATCCTACGAGATCGACCGGCTCCCCCACGATTCCGCGGAGTGCGCCGAATTGCTAGGCAAGAATGACGGTCTCGAGAGGTTGTTGGACGTCATCACCGAGGCATTGCCGGAAAAGCTGCGCGAAACCGCTTACGCCCTGGCCTGCGACGTGGTCGCGGCCGATCTCCACGCGGATGACGAGGAACTTCGGCTCTTGCAGTTGATTCGCTTTCGTCTGAACGTCGGCAGGCTGACCGCGGCGGCGATCGAGCGCGGTGCCCGGGCTCGGCACGCGTCGTTTTGAATTGAGGCCATCATGCCCAGTGACGCATTGAATCTCAGTGGCGAGGCGGTGGCGCAAAATCTGGATAAGTTTCAGGTTTTGTTCGACACCGTGATCGAATTCGTCGTTTCTTACGGCCTCCAGATCATGGGGGCCTTGTTCGTATTCGTCGTCGGCGTGATGGTGGCGAACTGGGCGGCCCGGAAAATGGTAGCCTGGGGCGAAAAACGGAATTTCGATCCCACCATTTGCAAGTTTACCGGTGTTGGCGTTCGCATCGTCCTGGTCGCCGTCGTGGTCATCATAACGCTGGGAAATTTCGGCATCGAGATCACGCCGTTCGTCGCTCTCGCCGGAGCGGGCGCCTTCGGGGCGAGCCTGGCCATACAAGGAATGCTTTCGAATTTCGGCGCCGGCCTGGCGATCATTCTCGGGCGTCCGTTCGTGGTCGGGAGCACGATCGAGGTCCGAAACACCGCCGGCGTGGTCCATGAAATCAAACTCGGCCAGACGATCCTGATCGGCGCGAACGGGGAGAAGATCACCATCCCCAACAAGCAAATCATCGGCGAGATCGTGGTCGATTCGCACAACAGCCGAGTCGTCGAGACGCGACTGGTCATGGCTCACGATCAGGACGTGGACAAGGCGATCGGCGTCATTAAGGACACCGTGACCAAATTCGCCATCGACGAAACGGCGCCCGAGGCCCAGGTCGGGGTTCACGGATTCGGCCTCGGCGGGATTGTCCTCGGGGCTCGGTTCTGGGTCCCGAGCCTCGAGTATTACCGCCAGCGATACGCCGTCAACCGGGCCATACTGAAAGCCCTGGAGGCGGCGGGCGTGCGCCTGGTGCCGAGCGGGGGATGGCCGGTGTGGATCGATCCTAGGGCTCAGGATTCCGATCCCGTCGAGGGAATCTGAGACCCGGCTCTTCATGACCAGGCGCGGCCCGAATTCGGCGGCAAGGGTCTCGATCCCGGTCAGATCGATTTCGCGGCAATCTCTTATCTTCGGACTGGGCCTCGCCATACTCTCCGGATGCGACAAGGAACCGGAGGCAAAACCTACATTGCATCTCGTCTGTCAACTTTCCGAGTGCATCTGTGAACAGCCGCGGGCGAGTATCCTCGACGATGCCGTCACGGCTGACGTTTTGTGGGCCGATAACGGCGACGCCTATTGTCTCGAGGGCTTTGAGTTGCGTCGTCAAGTGGAGGACAAATAGTCACTCCGGTTGAACCGCCCAGCCATGCGGAGGATACAATGGAGGAACCGGGTACCGCCCTGGTCACCGGTGCCGCGGCGCGCATCGGCCGGGCGATCGCCCTCGACCTGGCGCGTCATGGCTGGTCGGTGGCCGTCCATTACCATCGCTCAGCCGAGGCCGCCGAATCCGTGGTCGCGGAAATAGCGGCCATGGGGCGCGGCGCCGTCGCCTTGTCGGCGGATCTGCGCCAAGAGGCCCAGTGCGCCGATCTCGTGCCCCGTTGCGGGGCGGCGTTGGGCGCCGTGAATTGTCTCGTCAACAACGCGGCCTTGTTCGATCCCGACACCATCGCCGACGTCAGTCCAAAATCCTGGGAATCGCACCAGGCCATCAATCTTCGGGCGCCGCTGCTCCTCTCCAAGGCGTTCGCCGGCCAATTGGCCGAAGGGCGGAAAGGCAACATCGTCAACCTGCTCGACCAGCGGGTATGGAACCTGACCCCCGGGTTTCTGAGTTACACCATGAGTAAATCGGGCTTGTGGACCCTGACACGGATGCTCGCCATGGCCCTGGCCCCCCGGGTGCGGGTCAACGGTATCGGCCCGGGACCCACCGTTCAGGACCGCTATCAGACGGCCGCCCAATTTGCCCGCCAATGCGCCCGCACCCCGCTCGAACGCGGCGCCACCCCCGACGAAATCTGCGCCGCCCTCCAATTCATCCTCGCCACCCCCTCCCTGACCGGCCAAATGATCGCCATCGACGCCGGCGAACACCTCGGCCGCTCAGGCAGGCCCCGTCCCGGCGACGGTACGCCAACGTGATCTAATCGCCGGGTCGTCCCTGTGTTCACCCTGACTCTAAATTCGTTGCAAATAGGAAATTATCTGTTTGGCTTTGAGTAGCGCCGGCTGAACGTGATTGGCGAAGTTAGGTACGTGCGGAACATAGTCGGCTTTCCGTCTCTCATCACGGAGTCGGTCTCCAGTCTGACCAACGTGAGTGTGTTCTTGGCTACGCTCGTCACCCTCAATTCTTTCAACCTAAAAACGTGAGTTAGGGAGTTGCCAAGGGGTGGCAAGTTGTTGATTTAATGAGGGATGGAGCCTTCGAACATGCCCTTGGCGGGTCACCCTTCGGGTGAACAACCTATCGTTGATCCGAGCAAGGAAGGTGAGCCTGTTGCCGTGGACACTTTTGGCGGCCGGGTTCATGTGGAATGGGACGCTCAAGCGACGGTGACGCCGCTTGGGCAGCTGCCTTTTTTCATCGAATATTTGAAGCAAGGGGGGTTGTTTGATCCCTGGGTGGCGGATTGTCCGCTTGAGTTCAGGAGTCCGAACGCGCCGAGCAAGCGCGATGTGCTGGGGACGGTGCTGTTGTCGATCCTGGCGGGCCATCGGCGCTATGCGCACATCACGAGCCTGCGCGGCGACGGGGTCAATCCCGGGCTGATGGGGATGACCAAGGTGGTGAGCGAGGACGCGGTGCGCGGCGCATGCCGCCACGATCGAGACAGTGGGCAAAGGAGCGCTCGACGATCTCGGCGCGTAAGCAGAAGGCCTCCTTGGCCACGCTCGACTTGAGGCGGTTTCGGTTGTTGGTGACCGCCCGCCGGGCCGCATCGTCACCGCGCCAGCGCGCAAATCCCTGTTGCTTCGGCTCGGCTACCGCTTCCGCGAAAGCGTCGAAACAAGCCTCGAGCAAAACCTCCTGAAGCCGGTCGTAAAATACGTGCCCCGGCGAGCGCGGCATCTCCGACCACGTCACCATCAGATCACCCTGCCGCGCTTCCTGACGACCCATCGACATCGCCCAAATCCCCTCTACATTCCGTTCATCCCAACGAATCACGCCACACCGACTTCGTCAACAGGCTGCTAAGCGCGCGTCGGCGCCCCGTCGCGAAAGCCGCCGCTTTTCTCGGCGATAACGGTTTCGCCAACGGAACCCCCGTCGTGGCCGACGGAAGTCACCGTCTGGTGTGAGGGTCTCGGCAATTGAATTCGGCGGACTGTTCGAAAACTCGCGGCGCCGGCCCTCTCCCCCTCCCGGCCACCCATATCAGCAACCTCTCGTGGGTGGCCGGGAGGGGGAGAGGGACAGACGCAAAAAATGCCCGGGCACGCATTTTCGAACGGGCACTTATTTCATGATTTGGCGGGCCCAACGCCTAGTGCATCGACCCAAACGGAGGCGACAGCCGAAGTTTGGAAAGTTGATGGATCGACAAAGGCCTAGTGCACGGGGGCGTGAACGAAGTGAATGCGCCGGTGCACTAGGGATCGAGTTCGCTGTCCCAATAGAGGAAGTCGCGCCAGCTCTCGTGCAAAAAATTGGGCGGGAAGGCGCGGCCGTTCCGCTGCAGCCGATGGACGCTGGGGACCTCGGGTCGAACCCGGGGCCGAATGCCGCATTCGTGGGGCAAGCTGTCCCCCTTTGCCAGGTTGCACCGGGTACACGCCGCGACCACGTTCTCCCAGGTCGTGCGGCCTCCGCGCGAGCGAGGAATCGTATGGTCGAATGTTAGATCCTCGGAGGCGAACCGGCGGTTACAATACTGGCAGGTAAAGCGGTCGCGCAGAAAAACGTTGAAGCGGGTGAAGGCGGGTCTTTTCGCCGCCGGGACGTAACGCTTCAGCGAAACCACGCTGGGCAGGCGCATCTCGACGCTCGGCGAGCGAACCCGTCGATCGTATTCGGAGAGAATGTTGACCCGATCGAGAAACACGGCCTTTACCGCATCCTGCCACGTCCACAGCGACAGGGGGAAATAGCTCAATGGCCGGTAGTCCGAATTCAGCACCAGCGCCGGACAGGCCTGCGATAAACCCGGCACGCGATCCTCCCGAAAAAGTAGTTATTTTTTCGGACCATACAGGGCGGGCCCCGCCATGCAAGGATAAACGTCTTGGTTAGCGTCTTGCAAGAATTGAGCCTTGGCCCGATCGGCGGGAACCAGGTCGGCGGGCCCCAAGCCGACTAGTGATTTCCGGCGCATTCACTTCGTTCACGCCCCCGTGCACCAGGCCTTTGTCGATGCATCAACTTTCCAAACTTCGGCTGTCGCCTCCGTTTGGGTCGATGCACTAGCCCAGGTGCGACGAATTTCTCGGGCTGGGTTTGGCGGTGGGCCCGATCAATCAACCAATTGTCCCGCCAACGCGCCCATTCCGTCAACGGACGCCGCCCCATGGAGCAGGTCGATGATGGCCTGAATTAGGTCGCCATTTTCCGGATCCAGACGCCCGATGACGCTGTCGTAATCCTGAAACTCCCAACCCTGGCACGGGGCCTCGCGCAACTCGGGCAAGTCGTCGAAGGGATCGAGGTCGAAGGGTTCGTCCGCCTCGATCCGAGTTACCAACGATATAAGCGCCAGGACGAAATGGCAGCGCAACGGCAGTTTCGCCGGCTTCCTGTCGAGCATCCGCGCGAGCTGATCCTTTTCGCCGTGGAACAAGGTGAGTTCCAAAAGACCCACGTATGCCGAGTTGTCGCCCAGGGCATAGGCGGCCTCTAGCTTGTTCAAGGCCCGGGCAAGCACCTCCTCGGCTTCCGGGCGCGAGCGGGCGAAAGCAATCAACGCGTTGGCGCAATCGGTCAGGGTTTCGGGATCGTCCGAGCGCTGCTCCAGGGCGGATTCGTATTTGGCCACCGCCTCGGCCCAGAACCGAGCCGCCTCCTCGCCCCCGCTCGACTGGGCCTGTACGTGCAGGGCGCTGGCCCAGTTGAGCAACGCCTCGTGCATGTCCGGCTCGATGGCGAGCGCCGCGGCCGCCGCGGCCTTTCCCTCGTCACTGTCGAGAAGACCCGCCGCGTGGTCGTCGACAAGGCTTTCGTAGTCGCCGACGACAAGTTTCAGTTTCGGCTCGGAAGCCGTCTTCTCGTCCCCGCCGGTATCGGCTGAAGATCCTTGTCCCCGTTTTCGGTGGGTGGGGCGCCCTCGGTAACGGGCGGCGCCGTCGGAGGCCAGCGCAATTCGGGCATCACCGGCGGCCCGGCGTTGGCGGGCAATTTGACGGCATTGGCGCGGAGCCAAGAGATCCAGAAATCGACCTGCTCGGACAGGCCACCGCTCAGCGGCCGCCTGATCGTTTCCAGCCGGTTCGCCAGATCGGATACCGGATCGGCGACGAAACCCGGCGGCAGGGTCTTAAGGGCGACGGCCAGGGAAGTGAAAAAGCTCTCCGCGTCGTGGCCGCCGATATACAGGGCGTCCCGGGGGCGCAGCAATACCGCCGGAAGCTTCGGCGAATCCCGGTGCGCGAGCCAAAATAAGCGGTGGCGAAAACGATCGTGCGCCGCAAGGATCGGGGTCACGATGTCGTCCTCGCCGCTCATCCCGACGGCGACGACAGGCATTCCCTGACCGAGAATCCGCTTGATCACGGGCTCGACCCTGCGGCGGTGCCGGGCCACTTCGTCGCCGCTTCCAAGCGCCGTCTGCATATGGCGTTGGCCGTTCAAATAGACGACCAGGGGGCGAGCGGAAAAAGGTCCTCGCTGCTCGAAGCGGTGGCGCAATCGTACACGGTGGGGGCGACGCCGCAGGTCGCGCAGGCGGCGAGGAGGAGTTGATCGAAGTTCGTCGTCAGGGCCACGCCCACGTAGCCTCGAGACATCAGATCGGCGAACAGCAGATGTTCCCAATTGACGGCCGCCTCGGCCGCCAGCGAGTCGACGAGCTCGGCCCGTTCCCCGAGGGAAAGCGCGCCCAGGGCCTGATGGCATGAGAGTTCGCCCCCGTCCGGCGGTTCTACGAGTTCACAGCTGGCGGGGTATCGCTGGCGGATGATCTCCGCCAGGCGCGCGCGCGTCGGGACGCCGGCGCTGACCGACATGCCGGCGCCGAGAACAAAACAGGCCCCGCCATGGGCTTGGGCGGACCGTAACGACTGGGCGACGAGTTCGATCGACCCCCGACGCGGTTCGCCGGAGTTCGCCTCGCTCAAAGCCTCATTGTCGTCGCTCATGGCAACACTTGGTTAGCGTCTTGCAAGAATTGAGCCTTTTGCCCGATCGGCGGTGAACCAGGGTGAGGTGAAGCGCGGCGCTGGCCATTTCACTTCGTTCACGCCCCCGTGGCACCAGTGCCTTTGTCGATGGCGATCAACTTTCCAAACTTCGGCTGTCGTCCATCCGATTTGCGCGTCGATGCACGGTAGCGTCCGACCTGGTGCGACGCAGGATTTCTCGGCGCTGGGTTTGGTTGGTGGAGCAGCGATCAATCAACCAATTGTCCCGTTCCAAACGGCGCCCATTCCGTCAACGGACGCCTGCCCCATGGAGCAGGTCGATGATGGCCTGAGACCTAGGCTCGCACATTTTCCGGATGGCAGACGCCCGATGACGCGTGTCGTAATCCTGAAACTCCCGTGACCGCTGGCATCGGGTGCCTCGCGCAACTCGGGCAGCAGTTCCGTCGAAGGGATCTGAGGTCGCCAAGGGTTCGTCCGCCTCGATCCGAGTTACCAACGATATAAGCGCCGAGTGACGAACCTGGCAGCGCGTGTGCTGGGGCTGAGTTTGCGCCGGCTGTCCTGTCGAGCATCCAGCGCGAGCTGCATCCTTTATCCGGCTCGTCTGGAACAAGGTGACGTTCCAAAAGACGTCTCACGATATGCCGGCAGTTGCGCCCAGCGCGTCGAACTAGGCGGCTCTCTAGGGCTTGTTCAAGGCCCGGGCTTTGCACCTCCTCGAGCTTCCGGAGCGGCGAGCGGGCTGAAAGCAATCAACGCGTTGGCGCAATCGGTCAGGGTCTTCGTGATCGTCCTGACAGACGGCTGCTCCAGAGGCGCTGATTCGTATTTGGCCATGCCGGCACTCTGGAACGCCGAGCAGCACACCGAGCCGCCTGGCCTCGCCCCCGCTGCGACTGGGCCTGTACGAGTGTCAGGGCGAGGTGCCCGAGTTGACCGCAACGCCTCGTGGCATGTCGCTATGCGCTCGACACCATTCTGGCGAGCGCCGTCGGCCGCCGCGGCCTTTCCCTCGATACACTGTCGGTGAACGACGTTTCGCCGCAGTGGTCGTCGACAAGGCTTTCCCAGTAGTCAGCTCGACGACAAGTGGGTGCAGTTTCGGCTCGGAAGCCGTCTTCCAAACAGCGCTACACCCCGCCCGCGATCATCGGCTTCCCACAAGATCCTTGTCCCCGTTTTCGGTGGGTGCCAGCGACCCTCGGACAACGGGCGATTAGCCAGTCGGACCGGCCAGCGCAATGGCGGCGCATCACCGGCGGCCCGGTCGCCATGGACGGGCAATTTGACGGCATCTGGCGCGGAGCCTCGAAGCAGATCCAGAAGATCGACCTGCTCGGATGATGGCCACCGCGGTCGAGCACGCCGCCTGATCGTGGTCCTCGGGCAGGTTCGCCAGATCGGATACCGGATCGAGCGACGAAATCCCGGCCGTGCAGGGAACTCTCCAGCGGCCTCGACGGCACAGGGAAGTGAAAAAGCTCGTCCGCGTCGTGGCCGCCGATATACAGGGCGTCAGCACGGGACCGCGCAGCAATACCTGCTCGGAAGCTTCGCGCCGAATCCCGTGATGAGCGCGAGCCAAGGATAAGCGGTGGCGAAAACGATCGTCGAAGACCGCGAGGCGATCGGGGTCAGCGATGTCGCTCCTCGCCGCTCATCCCGAAACGGTCGACGACAGGGCCATGGCCGCATCGACCGCCGAATCCGCTTGATCACGTCGCTCGACCTCTGCGGCGGTGCCGGCCACTTCGTCGCCGCTTCGCCAAGCGCCGTCTGCATATGGCGTTGGCCAGGCCATGCGCATCGAGCGCGAACGCGAGACCAGGGGGCGAGCGGAAAAATCCTCGCTGACTCGGCAAGCGGTGGCAGCAATCGAGGTGACACGGTGGGGGCTCACGCTCGCAGGTCGGCGCAGAGCGCGCCGGACCCGAGGAGTTGATCGAAGTTCGTGCGCAACCACTGGCATATCGAGAACCGCCTGCACGTAGCCTGCGAGACATCAGATACGGCGAACAGCAGATGTTCGGGCCAACGTGACGGCACCTGCCTCGGAAATCTCGCCAGCTTGAGTCGACGAGGCCATCGGCCATCGTTCCCTGCGAGGGAAAGCGCGCCCGTTATCTGCCTGATGGCCAACCGAGCAGTATCGCCGCCCGGGCGCAGGCGGTTCTACGACGTTCGATCATGACTGGCGGGGTATCGCCTGAGACGGCATGCCTCTCCGCCAGGACGCGCGCGACGTGCGGCCGAGCGGCGCGGCGCTGACCGACATGCCGGCGCCGAGAACCGAAAACAGGCCGTCCGCCATGGGCTTGGAGCGGACCGTATGACGACGTCGAGGCGACGAGTTCGATCGACTCCCCGAACGCGGTTCGCCGAGCACGTTCGCACTCATCTCAAAGCCTCATTGTCGTCGACTCAAAAATGGCAACACTTGCCTCCGTTTTGATTTTACGCTACCACGCGATGACGGATGGTACCTAGGGTTTTCCTTGGCCCCGCCATCGGCCCGGCGGCGGGTCTCGGGCCGCCGGAGGGCCCCGTCGGCGCGGGAACCGGTCCATGTCCAATCCCCTTTCGCAACTGCGCGTTCTTGATTTGAGCCGTGTTCTCGCCGGCCCTTGGGCGAGCCAAATCCTCGCCGACCTCGGGGCCGAGGTGATCAAGATCGAGCGCCCGGGCAGCGGCGACGACATCCGGGCCTGGGGACCGCCCTACCTGAACCGAAACGACGGCGGCGAGGCCGATCCCTCGGCCTATTTTCTGGCCTGTAACCGGGGCAAGAAATCGGTCACGGTCGATCTTGCGAGCGCCGCCGGACGCGACCTGATTCGCGACTTGGCCGCGCGAAGCGACGTTCTGATCGAGAATTTCAAGGTCGGTGACCTGGCCCGGCGCGGCCTCGCCTACGACGATCTGAAGGAGAGCCACCCGCGGTTGGTGTATTGCTCGCTCACCGGCTTCGGCCGGCACGGACCTTATCGGGACCGCGCCGGCTACGACTTCATCATCCAGGCGATGGGAGGATTGATGAGCCTCACCGGAGAGGCCGCCGAGCGGCCCGGGACCAGTCCCCAGAAGGTCGGGGTCGCGATCGCCGACCTGGTGACCGGACTGTACGCGTCGGTGGCAGTGCTCGCGGCCTTGGCGCACCGCGACCGCAGCGGCGAGGGCCAATATATCGACATCGCCCTCCTCGACTGTCAGCTCGCCATGCTCGCCAATCAGGCTATGAATTTCCTGGTCTCGGGCGAGATCCCCCAACGTCTGGGCAACGCCCACCCGAATATTGTCCCCTACCAGTCGTTCGCCACCGCCGACGGCCACATTGTCGTCGCCGTCGGCAACGATTCCCAGTTCGAGCGCCTGGCGGACGCCATCGGCCGGCCCGAGCTCGGGCGCGATGCGGCGTTCTCGACCAATCCCGCCCGGGTCCAAAACCGCGAGCGCTTGGTTCCGCTCATCACCGCGAGCCTGAAAACGGAGACCAACGCCGCCTGGTTGTCCAGCCTCGGCGCGGCCGGGGTGCCGTGCGGCCCGATCAACAACCTCGAGGCGGTTTTCGCCGACCCCCAGGTGCGGGCCCGAAAAATCGTCGGCACCCTGGATCACCCGCGCCTCGGCCCGGTGCCGACGGTTCGGGGTCCGTTCAGATTTTCCACCCTCGGCGGCACCAGCGAGCGGCCCCCGCCGCTCCTGGGCGAGCATACAGACGAGGTCCTGCGGCGGGTTCTCGGCCTCGATGCAAGGGAAATCGAGGCGTTACGCGCCGCGGGCACAATTTAGCTCCCGCCCGGGCCGACGGAGGCCTCGGTGTCAAGGCTCCGGTTCCAGCCTTCGAGGAGGCGCCGTGGGGACCAACCGATACGGATCGGTTTTCCGGCGCCCCATTAACCCCGTTACTAGTCCAAACGGACGTGTCGGAAAATTTTACACCAGGTTTTTTGCCCCAACACATTGAAAAATAAGAAGAAACAGGGATCGTTCGGTTCCGGGCCGGGGCCAGGGACCGCCAACCTGTCGGAATATTTTACAGATTTGCCCTGGGTCAAGTTGAGGAATGCCTCCTAAGTATTTGATTTTACGGAATTCCCGTCGTTGGCATGGGTGTTGCGTGGAATCGCATGATATGAGAGCTCGATGGGCCGACGGGGTTGGCGCCGGCCGAACCTCGGCGAGGTTGCGGGCAGCCGAGGCCCAGAGGGCAGGGCTAGTTTTTTGTCCGCCCAGTGATCAGGGTGAGGTGATCGCGGCGCTGGCCATTTCATTCTCGGTGTGGCAGTGTGCCGGTCATGGCGACGCTGCCGGTCTCGGATTCGTCCATTGATTTGCGCGCGGTCACGGTGCGTCCGACCTGGGGCGCGCAGGAGCACCGGCGCGGGGACCGGTTGGTGGAGCAGCACCACTACCTGGCGTTCCACGGCGTCATCGGCAAGGGCCTGCGCCATGTCGCGGTGCATGGCGAGACCTGGCTCGCACTGATCGGCTGGCAGCCCGGCGCGTTCAAGCTGGGCGCGCGTGATCGCTGGATCGGGTGGTCGGCCGAGCAGCAGTTCCGGCGTCTGCATCTGATCGCCAACAGCTCGCGCTTCGTCATTCTGACGCCTGGCCGAGTGCCGAACCTGGCCTCCCGTGTGCTGGGGCTGAGCCTGCGGCGGCTGTCTGAGGACATCCAGGCGGTCACGGGATCCGGCTCTCTGGCGGAGACGTTCGTGGACGGTCTCGCGATTTGCCGGCACCTGCTACCGCGCGTCGAACTGGCGCTCTCTGGGGCTGACGCGGGGCTTTGCCCGTGAGCCCGGAGGGGCAGCGCGCTGGCGCCACCACGGTCAGCCCAAGGAGGTCTTCGTGTTCGGACTGACAGACGGCGCCCCCGAGGCGCTGAGCCGTACCGGGATGCCGGCACACTGGAACGCCGAGCAGCACACCGAGCCGATGGCCGCGCCCCGGCTGCGCAGCCTGTTCGAGTGTCTGGGTGAGGTGCCCGAGTACCGCCATGCCCGGGGCAAGGCGCTATGCGCTCAACCACCATTCTGGTGATCGCCGTCGCCGCCCCGGCTTGCCGGATACCGGGGGGTGAACGCGTTCGCCCAGTTCGCCGCCCTGCTCTCCCAGGAGCAGCTCGAGGCGGTGGGTGCGTTTCTGGAGCCCTTCCAAACAGCGCTACACCCCGCCCGCGATCACCACCTTCCACAAGACCCTCACCGCCCTGCCGCCAGAGACCCTGGACAACGCGATTAGCCAGTGACCGGCCAGCATGGCAGCGCGCACGCGCCGGTCGCCATGGACGGAAAGGATCTGCGCGGCGCCTCGAAGCAGACCGAAGACGGGCGCAGGATGATGGTGGCGGCGGTCGAGCACGACACCGGCGTGGTCCTCGGGCAGGTCGAGGTCGACCGCAAGAGCAACGAAATCCCGGCCGTGCGCGAACTCTCCAGCGGCCTCGACCTCACAGGCCGGATCGTCACCATGGACGCGATGCACGCTCAGCACGAGACCGCGCGCTGCCTGCTCGGGCGTCGCGCCGACTACGTGATGAGCGCGGTCAAGGACAACCAGGAGATGATCTTCGAAGACCTCAAGGCGATCGACTTCAGCGATGCGCTCTGGCACGAAACCGTCGACAAGGGCCATGGCCGCATCGAGCGCCGACGCTGCGCCGTCGTCGACCTCTCCGCTGCCGAGTGGGACGGCTACGCCAACCTCCACGGGCGACGCCAGGCCATGCGCATCGAGCGCGAACGCGAGATCCTCAAGACCGGCAAGCGCAGCATCGAGGTGACCTGGAGCCTCACCTCGCTCGGCGCAGAGCGCGCCGGACCCGAGGAGTTGCTCGAACTGGTGCGCAACCACTGGCATATCGAGAACCGCCTGCACTACGTGCGCGACTTCACCTACGACGAAGACCGATGCCGGGCCTACGTGCGTCACCTGCCCAGAAATCTCGCCTGCTTGACCAACGCGGCCATCGCCATCGTGCGCTGCGACGGACGCTTCCGTTATCTGCCCGAGGCCAACCGGCACTATGCCGCCCGGCGCAGGAGGCCCTCGACGCGATCATGACCGCGCCCATCGCCTGAGACAGCACGCCTCTCCCCCGGACCGGGACGTGCCGCCGAGCGGCGCGGGCGGACCGGTGTGCCTGTCGAATCCGAAAACGCCGTCCGGTGGCTTCGAGCAGTCCCCATGACGTCGTCGAGGCAAGCTCGGGGCTCCCCGAACCCCGTGCACCGAGCACGATCCCACTCATCCCGAACCCTCAACCGCGACTAAAAATTGTTCCTGCGCAAGAGGCCAGGGCTAGTTTTTTGTCCGCCCAGTGATCAGGGTGAGGTGATCGCGGTGCTGGCCATTTCATTCTCGGTGTGGCAGTGTGCCGGTCATGGCGACGCTGCCGGTCTCGGATTCGTCCATTGATTTGCGCGCGGTCACGGTGCGTCCGACCTGGGGCGCGCAGGAGCACCGGCGCTGGGACCGGTTGGTGGAGCAGCACCACTACCTGGCGTTCCACGGCGTCATCGGCAAGGGCCTGCGCCATGTCGCGGTGCATGGCGAGACCTGGCTCGCACTGATCGGCTGGCAGCCCGGCGCGTTCAAGCTGGGCGCGCGTGATCGCTGGATCGGGTGGTCGGCCGAGCAGCAGTTCCGGCGTCTGCATCTGATCGCCAACAACTCGCGCTTCGTCATTCTGACGCCTGGCCGAGTGCCGAACCTGGCCTCCCGTGTGCTGGGGCTGAGCCTGCGGCGGCTGTCTGAGGACATCCAGGCGGTGCACGGATATCCGGCTCTTCTGGCGGAGACGTTCGTGGACGTCTCGCGATTTGCCGGCACCTGCTACCGCGCGTCGAACTGGCGCTCTCTGGGGCTGACGCGGGGCTTTGCCCGTGAGCCCGGAGGGGCAGCGCGCTGGCGCCACCACGGTCAGCCCAAGGAGGTCTTCGTGTTCGGACTGACAGACGGCGCCCCCGAGGCGCTGAGCCGTACCGGGATGCCGGCACACTGGAACGCCGAGCAGCACACCGAGCCGATGGCCGCGCCCCGGCTGCGCAGCCTGTTCGAGTGTCTGGGTGAGGTGCCCGAGTACCGCCATGCCCGGGGCAAGCGCTATGCGCTCAACACCATTCTGGTGATCGCCGTCGCCGCCCGGCTTGCCGGATACCGGGGGGTGAACGCGTTCGCCCAGTTCGCCGCCCTGCTCTCCCAGGAGCAGCTCGAGGCGGTGGGTGCGTTCTGGAGACCTTCCAAACAGCGCTACACCCCGCCCGCGATCACCACCTTCCACAAGACCCTCACCGCCCTGCCGCCAGAGACCCTGGACAACGCGATTAGCCAGTGGACCGGCCAGCATGGCAGCGCGCACGCGCCGGTCGCCATGGACGGAAAGGATCTGCGCGGCGCCTCGAAGCAGACCGAAGACGGGCGCAGGATGATGGTGGCGGCGGTCGAGCACGACACCGGCGTGGTCCTCGGGCAGGTCGAGGTCGACCGCAAGAGCAACGAAATCCCGGCCGTGCGCGAACTCTCCAGCGGCCTCGACCTCACAGGCCGGATCGTCACCATGGACGCGATGCACGCTCAGCACGAGACCGCGCGCTGCCTGCTCGGGCGTCGCGCCGACTACGTGATGAGCGCGGTCAAGGACAACCAGGAGATGATCTTCGAAGACCTCAAGGCGATCGACTTCAGCGATGCGCTCTGGCACGAAACCGTCGACAAGGGCCATGGCCGCATCGAGCGCCGACGCTGCGCCGTCGTCGACCTCTCCGCTGCCGAGTGGGACGGCTACGCCAACCTCCACGGGCGACGCCAGGCCATGCGCATCGAGCGCGAACGCGAGATCCTCAAGACCGGCAAGCGCAGCATCGAGGTGACCTGGAGCCTCACCTCGCTCGGCGCAGAGCGCGCCGGACCCGAGGAGTTGCTCGAACTGGTGCGCAACCACTGGCATATCGAGAACCGCCTGCACTACGTGCGCGACTTCACCT
Organism: Alphaproteobacteria bacterium; assembly: GCA_965218865.1. Lineage (GTDB taxonomy): Bacteria > Pseudomonadota > Alphaproteobacteria > JAAXGF01 > JAAXGF01 > CBDCME01. Next base: position 510,869 of record CBDCME010000073.1, on the reverse strand, counting down.
ACGACGAAGACCGATGCCGGGCCTACGTGCGTCACCTGCCCAGAAATCTCGCCTGCTTGACCAACGCGGCCATCGCCATCGTGCGCTGCGACGGACGCTTCCGTTATCTGCCCGAGGCCAACCGGCACTATGCCGCCCGGGCGCAGGAGGCCCTCGACGCGATCATGACCGCGCCCATCGCCTGAGACAGCACGCCTCTCCCCCGGACCGGGACGTGCCGCCGAGCGGCGCGGGCGGACCGGTGTGCCTGTCGAATCCGAAAACGCCGTCCGGTGGCTTCGAGCAGTCCCCATGACGTCGTCGAGGCAAGCTCGGGGCTCCCCGAACCCCGTGCACCGAGCACGATCCCACTCATCCCGAACCCTCAACCGCGACTAAAAATTGTTCCTGTGTTCCTGGCCCAGAGGCAGGGCTAGTTTTTTGTCCGCCCAGTGATCAGGGTGAGGTGATCGCGGCGCTGGCCATTTCATTCTCGGTGTGGCAGTGTGCCGGTCATGGCGACGCTGCCGGTCTCGGATTCGTCCATTGATTTGCGCGCGGTCACGGTGCGTCCGACCTGGGGCGCGCAGGAGCACCGGCGCTGGGACCGGTTGGTGGAGCAGCACCACTACCTGGCGTTCCACGGCGTCATCGGCAAGGGCCTGCGCCATGTCGCGGTGCATGGCGAGACCTGGCTCGCACTGATCGGCTGGCAGCCCGGCGCGTTCAAGCTGGGCGCGCGTGATCGCTGGATCGGGTGGTCGGCCGAGCAGCAGTTCCGGCGTCTGCATCTGATCGCCAACAACTCGCGCTTCGTCATTCTGACGCCTGGCCGAGTGCCGAACCTGGCCTCCCGTGTGCTGGGGCTGAGCCTGCGGCGGCTGTCTGAGGACATCCAGGCGGTGCACGGATATCCGGCTCTTCTGGCGGAGACGTTCGTGGACGTCTCGCGATTTGCCGGCACCTGCTACCGCGCGTCGAACTGGCGCTCTCTGGGGCTGACGCGGGGCTTTGCCCGTGAGCCCGGAGGGGCAGCGCGCTGGCGCCACCACGGTCAGCCCAAGGAGGTCTTCGTGTTCGGACTGACAGACGGCGCCCCCGAGGCGCTGAGCCGTACCGGGATGCCGGCACACTGGAACGCCGAGCAGCACACCGAGCCGATGGCCGCGCCCCGGCTGCGCAGCCTGTTCGAGTGTCTGGGTGAGGTGCCCGAGTACCGCCATGCCCGGGGCAAGCGCTATGCGCTCAACACCATTCTGGTGATCGCCGTCGCCGCCCGGCTTGCCGGATACCGGGGGGTGAACGCGTTCGCCCAGTTCGCCGCCCTGCTCTCCCAGGAGCAGCTCGAGGCGGTGGGTGCGTTCTGGAGCCCTTCCAAACAGCGCTACACCCCGCCCGCGATCACCACCTTCCACAAGACCCTCACCGCCCTGCCGCCAGAGACCCTGGACAACGCGATTAGCCAGTGGACCGGCCAGCATGGCAGCGCGCACGCGCCGGTCGCCATGGACGGAAAGGATCTGCGCGGCGCCTCGAAGCAGACCGAAGACGGGCGCAGGATGATGGTGGCGGCGGTCGAGCACGACACCGGCGTGGTCCTCGGGCAGGTCGAGGTCGACCGCAAGAGCAACGAAATCCCGGCCGTGCGCGAACTCTCCAGCGGCCTCGACCTCACAGGCCGGATCGTCACCATGGACGCGATGCACGCTCAGCACGAGACCGCGCGCTGCCTGCTCGGGCGTCGCGCCGACTACGTGATGAGCGCGGTCAAGGACAACCAGGAGATGATCTTCGAAGACCTCAAGGCGATCGACTTCAGCGATGCGCTCTGGCACGAAACCGTCGACAAGGGCCATGGCCGCATCGAGCGCCGACGCTGCGCCGTCGTCGACCTCTCCGCTGCCGAGTGGGACGGCTACGCCAACCTCCACGGGCGACGCCAGGCCATGCGCATCGAGCGCGAACGCGAGATCCTCAAGACCGGCAAGCGCAGCATCGAGGTGACCTGGAGCCTCACCTCGCTCGGCGCAGAGCGCGCCGGACCCGAGGAGTTGCTCGAACTGGTGCGCAACCACTGGCATATCGAGAACCGCCTGCACTACGTGCGCGACTTCACCTACGACGAAGACCGATGCCGGGCCTACGTGCGTCACCTGCCCAGAAATCTCGCCTGCTTGACCAACGCGGCCATCGCCATCGTGCGCTGCGACGGACGCTTCCGTTATCTGCCCGAGGCCAACCGGCACTATGCCGCCCGGGCGCAGGAGGCCCTCGACGCGATCATGACCGCGCCCATCGCCTGAGACAGCACGCCTCTCCCCCGGACCGGGACGTGCCGCCGAGCGGCGCGGGCGGACCGGTGTGCCTGTCGAATCCGAAAACGCCGTCCGGTGGCTTCGAGCAGTCCCCATGACGTCGTCGAGGCAAGCTCGGGGCTCCCCGAACCCCGTGCACCGAGCACGATCCCACTCATCCCGAACCCTCAACCGCGACTAAAAATTGTTCCTGGGCCCAGAGGGTTGAATTATCGACGTAAATGCGGTACAGTGAGTATCATGGCTAAATTCATCGACCCTTGAAGTTGTGGCCTACCGGCAAAGGGTTGGTTGAGTTTCGGATAAACAAAAATCAAGTTGCTTTACCTGGGGGGGTAGTTTTTGGCAACGGCTTATCAGGCGCTTGAGTTGGAAGGAAATACGGTCCTCATGATTTTGTTAAAGTTCAAAACGAGATGGTTGGCGGCGGCGGCCATCGTGTCCATGGCCGTCCTCGGAGGCCAAGGCGCGCAGGCATGGGTCATCAACTTCGATAACGTCCTGGATTCGGACAATACCAATGACGGGACCGGTCGGCACGGCACCGTCATATCCAATCAGTTCGTGGGCGGAATTCCGAATATCGCGGGCCAGGGTACCGGACCGGGCGTAACGATTTTCGGCGACAATTTCGCTGCTGGCCGTCAAGCGGGCGGCCAGCCAGGCAATTTCGGAGCCGAGACGAGCGATCCGACTCTCGCAAATCTGGTCGTTCCCGACACCACCCAGATCGATCCGGGCTTCGACATAGCGCTGGTTTTCGATGCCACGTTCGGGGGTTCTACCTCGGACAGCGATCTGCTGAACCGGTGGAATTCAATGGCAGCGGCAATCTCTTGCCGTTCGGCACGGACACCATTGCGGTCATTCAGGATCAGAACGATCCGGGCTGTCCCGAATTCGCACAAGGATTTTGCTCTGATCCCGATGACGAGGGCAACCAACCGGCGGGTCAGTTCATCTTCGAGTTCGACGAGCTCGTGAACATCACCTCGATCTACGTCGTCGATGTCGAGTTTGGAAAGAATAACCAGAGTGAACTCGCCGAAATTCTCTTGTTCGGGGAAACTGATAACTTCCTCGCCAGCGTTTTCGTGGAATCCACCGACGGCGACAACCTATGGAGAACGATCGTGTTGGATACCGAAAACGTCCAGACGCTGGTTGTCGAGCTCAAGGGATCGGGCGGCATCACCAACATCGTCGGTGACACCGACGTTCCGGAGCCCATGACGCTCGGCATGTTCGGAGCCGGCTTGGTCGGACTGGGTTGGATCCGGCGGCGGCACAACAGGAAGCGCTAGCTCTCCCCAAAATCCGCTTGTTGGACGAAGTGCCCCGTTTCACGGGCACAACCGTTTTTGGCCGCGATTTCAATTCCCGGGAGTGGGCCGGGCCTGTTTCGGAAGAAACCGACGCCTCCGCGCCTTGCTCCGAGGATCGTGATCCCGCGGAAATTCGGCGTTTTAGGCGCGGAAGTTTCCAACCGGGGCGCCTTGCTCCGAGGCCCCGGGCAAAATCCCCCGGTCGCTTTCGATCTTGCGGAGGACGCCGTGCCAATGGTTGCTCCGGCAAATGCAAACCGCGCCCTCGAGACCCGATTCCTTGACCAGGCTCGCGGCGAGTTCGCCCACCGAATCCTTGAATCCCGCGTTTGCTCCGCTCATCTTCGCGTCTCTCCTTCCGGGCAGCGGGTGAAGACGTCCGCCCCAAGGCAATGTTTTCGGGAAGACCCGGAAAACGGAACCAGGCGTCCTGATTCCACGGCGCACCCGCACGGGGCGCGGTCACGCCATTGATGACGGGAAATCTTATTCGGGAATCGATAAAAACAGGTTAATCGGTGGCGCGATTATTTGGCGCGGCGTGGGTTCAGTCCCCCCCCCGGCTTGGTTCCGGCGCGGTACGCGGGCGCAATAGAGATCTTGGTCGCGGAGCGACCGGCACAAGGCCTTCGCCGCGGCGGCGGCGCTCAGGGGACCGGCCCGGAGGCGGAAGAAGACGCCGAGCTCGGCCCCAGATCAACCCGCCTGACGTCCATGGCGTGGGAACCGAGCAGTTCCGGATAACGGCCGATCAGTTCGTGCCAGGCCGCGATGGCTCCGTTGCGTTGGCGGTAGGAGGCGAGGTGAACCCACTCGCCCGCGCCGGCACTCGGGGCCCGGGGCGCGTCTTCCTCGGGTCTCTCCGGCGGCCTGGTGGTGGACTTCGGGGGTGGGGTGGCCTCCCCGGTTTCGTTCCCGGGCTCGGTGACCTCGGGGGGCGGCAGAAGCGCGGTCGGAGGCGGACCGGGAGGGGCGAGCCTCAACGGCGGCTCCGGCGAACCCAGGAGACGCTCCGTACCCGGCGGGTAGACCCTCTCGGCGATCCAGTTCGCGGCCGCGCGGTCGTACCAGGCGACGGCGGCGGCGTAGTTCTTCTCGACCCCGAGACCCTTCTCATGGAAGTGACCGAGCTTGAATTGGGCGCTGGCATTGCCTTCGGTCGCGGCCTTTCGATACCACTCAGCCGCCGCCGCGTGGTCTTGTTCGACCCCGAGGCCGCGTTCGTAAAGCTGCCCCAGGTAGAAGGCCCCCAAGGGACGGCCACCCTCGGCGGCGCGACGGTACCAGGACGCCGCCTGGGCGTGGTCCCGCTCGACCCCGTGCCCCCACTCGAGCATCAGACCGAGGCCGATCTGGGCCTCGGGGTCACCCGCCTCGGCGAGTTCCCGGACGGTCGGAGGCGGCGGCGGCACGGAGCGTTCCGGCGGCGGAGCCGCGCAACCACCGAAAACAAATACAAAGAAGACATAAAACGAGACCCGCCACGCCATCACGATGACCATATTACCATGGACCCGGCGCCGAACGCCCCATGGTTTCAAGGTCCACACCAGGAAGCGCGGCTGCCGCCATCGTACGGCCGGCCGAGACCGGCCTCGATCAGTATTTTCGCGACCTCGTCGCCCGCCGCCGTATGAACCCGCGCGATGACGCGGCCGCCAAACTTTCCGAATCGGATCTCGCTGAGGACGACCTCGGAATTACCGACTTCGCCCACGAGAATTGCCCGCGCGCGGCGCGCCAGGACGCGCTCCTCGGGACATCCGCCGGAAATCTCCGGGGCGTCGACGCCATCGATTCGGACCCGCGTTTTGACGCTTTGATCGATCCAGATTCGGGCCCGCACGACGATGGTGTCGCCGTCGATGACCTCCAACACTCGGGCCCGCACTGGCCCCGGAACCAGATCGGCGGCGCCCCCCGCCGCGGCCATCGTCGCGGCGATGCCGAGAGCCGCCAGCCAGGGCGCGATCCGAAAGCGGCCACCTAGTGCACCGGCGCATTCACTTCGTTCACGCCCCCGTGCACCAGGCCTTTGTCGATGCATCAACTTTCCAAACTTCGGCTGTCGCCTCCGTTTGGGTCGATGCACTAGAGGCGCGGTGGGACACCGATCAACGCCAAGGCGCGCCCTCGGCCGATCACACGGCATCGGAGCCGCGAACCCATGAAGGAACAACATACAATCGTCACGACCGTCGGAACAGGATTATACAACCTAACATGATTCGAAACATACTTCGGGCCCTCGAACAAATCAAGAACAAATATGTGCCGAACGAACCGTCTGGTGACACCCCCGGCCCGGGTGCACTCGCGATGAATGCGCCCGGGAAGGATCGGGCGAGGGTCTCGAAGCTCGCTGAAAAGTCTATTCGAAAACTCGCGGCGCCGGCCCTCTCCCCCTCCCGACCACCCATATCAGCAACCTCTCGTGGGTGGCCGGGAGGGGGAGAGGGCCGGGAGGGGGAGAGGGACAGACGCAAAAAATGCGCGGACGCGCATTTTCGAACAAACGCCTTATACCAACCGCCCTAGAGTTTGACTCGCGCAAAGGTTTACACGCTAGGTTTTGTGTGATTCAAGGTTGTTGGCAACAAGGGAGTGTGTTCAATGCCAACGATTCCTTTGCGAAACGACTTTGATGCTGAAAGAGTCCGTGTTCTTGCGGCACGGAGCGATGATGGGAACCAGGCGCGACGGCTTTTGTCGATGGCGGCCATCTACGATGGGATGGATCGAGCGTGCGCGGCGGGTATTGGCGGCATGGATCGGCAGACGTTGCGGGACTGGGTTCACCGGTTCAACGCGGGAGGTCCGGCCGGTCTGATCGACCGCAAGCCGAACGGGGCGTTGCGTCGGTTGACGCCGTCGCAAATGGCGGCGCTTTCGCGGGCTATCGAGGCCGGTCCCGATCCCGAACGGGATGGGGTCGTGCGCTGGCGCTGCATCGATCTCAAGCAACTGATCCGAACGCGCTTCGGCGTGGACTATCACGAGCGGAGCGTCGGCAAGCTGCTGGCCGCGCTCGGGTTCTCGCATATTTCCGCGCGCCCGCGCCACGTCGGCCAGGATGCGCGGGCACAGGAGGAATTTAAAAAAAAGTTTTCCCGAACACTTGGCGAAAATCGTAGCGGCACAGCCACCGGACACGCCCATCGAGGTTTGGTTTCAAGATGAAATGCGCGTCGGCCAGAAGAACAGCCTGGTGCGCCAGTGGGCCCCAAAGGGATCGCGCCCGCGCCAGGTCAAGGACCTACGGACCTCTTCGGCGTATCTCTTCGGCGCCATCTGCCCCGAGCGCGGTGAGGGCGCGGCGCTGGTCATGCCGCGCGCCAATACTGAAGCCATGGACCTGCATCTCGAGGAAATCAGCCGGGCCGTTGCCCCAAACGCCCATGCCGTCGTGCTGCTCGACCAAGCCGCATGGCACACCACTGCCAAACTCGGCATCCCGGAGAACATCTCCCTCGTGCCTTTGCCACCCAAGTCCCCGGAGCTCAATCCCGCCGAAAATGTCTGGCAATACCTCCGCCAGAACTGGCTCTCCAATCGTGTCTTCGACTCCTATGAAGCCATCGTCGAGGCCTCTTGCCAAGCCTGGAACAACCTGACCGACCAACCTTGGAAGATCATGTCCATCGGCCTCAGAGCGTGGGCTCGCACAAGTCAATGTTAAGGGCGGTTGGTATAAGATCAGTGAAGTTGCGGATGCCGACCCGCCTGAATAACGGGGAAGGCCTGAGCGGATTGGGGAAGCAATCGGCATGTGCACCCGATCCGGTTCGCCGGGGTAGTGGGCACGGCACGCAGGCAAGGCAGCGCGGGTAATCGGGGGAGGCCCGGACCGGGCGAGGGTCGCGACCTCGAACGTCGCCATCTGGGTGGCGGTCCGGTTGGGCGTCGGACAGGGCCATATGAGCGTCGAGGCCGGGTAATGCTGGCGGAGCAAAGGGCCCTGACTTCCGGCATGCTTATTGAAGCGGTCAACGACGAGGTGATTGGCGATGAGCCTGGCAACACCGGAAAAGATCAGGAGGCTGCAGAGAAAGCTCTATCTTAAGGCGAAGGCGGAGCCCGCTTTCCGCTTCTACCAGCTTTACGACAAGGTCTGGCGCGAGGACATACTCGCCCACGCTTACGCGCTCGCCCGTGCGAATGGGGGTGCGCCGGGCGTGGATGGGATGACCTTTGAACAGATTGAGGTGGCGGGTGTGGAAGCATGGTTGGCCGGGTTGTGTGAGGAGTTGCGACAGAAGACGTATCGGCCACAAGCGGTGCGGCGGGTGATGATCCCGAAGCCCGATGGCGGTGAGAGGCCGCTCGGTATCCCCACCATTCGGGACCGGGTGATCCAGACCGCCGTCAAGCTCGTGATCGAACCGATCTTCGAGGCAGACTTCGATGAGAGTGCCTATGGCTACCGCCCGGGACGGGGCGCGGCCGACGCGATCAAGGATGTTCACCGGCTCTTATGCCGGGGTTACGCACGCAGGGAATTGCCAAAATGGCACTCTGGTAACGCCCAACCTGGACCTCATTGAATCAAGTGCTGCAGGAGCAGATCGGCAAGGAAATCCGCCAGCTCTACGTTTCAAAACTGGAAATATATCAGTCCCCCTCGCAAATAGCTTGATCCCAAGTTGGTCTGACTTGTGTGGCTTGAGGATGGATGCGGCTCTGTTGGACGAGGGTCTCGACCTGGGTGTCGGGACCTCCAAGTTCGGGTTTGTTGAAAGCCGGGGATTGGAAGCCGCTGAGCCACAGAAAACGTTAGACTTTGTGAACGTAAGTGCCGATCTATCAAACGAAACCCGTCCAATTGGCCTCGTGGCTGAAGCAACCTTCGTAGCCAATCGAGACCCAAGCACGTACAGTGTTGGAAGGCATATCGGAACTCATGGGCGGTTCACGCTTTTAGACAAACGATTACAGACGACAGCCGATTTAGCGCTTTCGCAGGACAGCCGGGAAGGCATATTCGCTACAGCAAAAAATACCGATTAGATGCACTGATCTGGCGTGGGACATTATTCACGATCAACGGCTATGCCGCCTACCGCAAGGTCGATCCAAGCTACTTGGATGAGGAGGTGCACGTTAAGGCAGACCGTGAGACCCGGACCACCGGTGGAAAGCTCGACGTGGGCTTTGCAGCAGTAGATCTTATACCAACCGCCCTTAACATTGCCTTGTGCGAGCCCACGCTTTGAGGCCGATGGACATGATCTTCCAAGGTTGGTCGGTCAGGTTGTTCCAGGCTTGGCAAGAGGCCTCGACGATGGCTTCATAGGAGTCGAAGACACGATTGGAGAGCCAGTTCTGGCGGAGGTATTGCCAGACATTTTCGGCGGGATTGAGCTCCGGGGACTTGGGTGGCAAAGGCACGAGGGAGATGTTCTCCGGGATGCCGAGTTTGGCAGTGGTGTGCCATGCGGCTTGGTCGAGCAGCACGACGGCATGGGCGTTTGGGGCAACGGCCCGGCTGATTTCCTCGAGATGCAGGTCCATGGCTTCAGTATTGGCGCGCGGCATGACCAGCGCCGCGCCCTCACCGCGCTCGGGGCAGATGGCGCCCAAGAGATACGCCGAAGAGGTCCGTAGGTCCTTGACCTGGCGCGGGCGCGATCCCTTTGGGGCCCACTGGCGCACCAGGCTGTTCTTCTGGCCGACGCGCATTTCATCTTGAAACCAAACCTCGATGGGCGTGTCCGGTGGCTGTGCCGCTACGATTTTCGCCAAGTGTTCGGGAAAACTTTTTTTTAAATTCCTCCTGTGCCCGCGCATCCTGGCCGACGTGGCGCGGGCGCGCGGAAATATGCGAGAACCCGAGCGCGGCCAGCAGCTTGCCGACGCTCCGCTCGTGATAGTCCACGCCGAAGCGCGTTCGGATCAGTTGCTTGAGATCGATGCAGCGCCAGCGCACGACCCCATCCCGTTCGGGATCGGGACCGGCCTCGATAGCCCGCGAAAGCGCCGCCATTTGCGACGGCGTCAACCGACGCAACGCCCCGTTCGGCTTGCGGTCGATCAGACCGGCCGGACCTCCCGCGTTGAACCGGTGAACCCAGTCCCGCAACGTCTGCCGATCCATGCCGCCAATACCCGCCGCGCACGCTCGATCCATCCCATCGTAGATGGCCGCCATCGACAAAAGCCGTCGCGCCTGGTTCCCATCATCGCTCCGTGCCGCAAGAACACGGACTCTTTCAGCATCAAAGTCGTTTCGCAAAGGAATCGTTGGCATTGAACACACTCCCTTGTTGCCAACAACCTTGAATCACACAAAACCTAGCGTGTAAACCTTTGCGCGAGTCAAACTCTAGGGCGGTTGGTATAAGTCGACGGCGTTGACCCGTTGGCCGTGGGTAGCAGGCGTCGTTCGCCGAGAGCCGGCGGGCTCCAGGTGATCCAAGCAAGAAGGAGCACGACGTCATGACGAAGATTACCGAGAACAACCGGTTGTCGAAAGTCCCGATCGAACGGTCGCCAACGAGACCCGCAAACAGCGCCCTTGAAACCATCAAACAGGCCGCATAGCTTCGTCGTACCGCGATGCTCGCCGATCCATTCTCAAATCGGACATCCCCAAATCGAATGGCTCGCCCGTCGTTGGTAACCCTCGTCTGCATCCGGCCACAAACTCATGTCGTTTTTCCGGGAATTCGTTTCCTGCCTCAGCCAATCATCACTTGATTTCTATGTTACATGTGATATATTACATGTAACGAATCAAATTGGTGGGCCTGATGGCGCCGAAGAAATCATCCTACTATCAGTCCCGTTACCGCGTACGTTTGCGCGAGCGGGGCTTGGTGAAACGCGAAATTTGGATTCCGCCCGAATTCTTCAATGCCCTCAAGGACTGTCAGGCGGCACTCAGAGAGGGCATCATTCCCTTCATTCCGAAAACCGTTAGGGAGAAAACCATGAGCCAAGACGAAAATTGGACCACCGAGACCCTATGTACGGCGTTGGCTGAATCGGAGCCCGCGTCGGCGGGCGATTTCGTCGTCGAACTTGTGGAAGGCGCCGATCCGGGGATTCTGATTACCATGTCGGAGTTCGGCGATCTGCCCCTCCTCATGAGCGTCAACGGCGGCCAGATCCTGGTCGATACCCTACTCTGGCCCGTGGATGAGGTGGCGGATTCCGCCGCCTTCAACACTATGATCCTGAAAACCCACAAGCTCTTGGCGTTGTCGACCTTCGGCATTCGCTCGGGGCCCGACGGACGGGATTACTACGAACTGTTCGGCGCGCTCAGCGCGGGTTCGATCTTGGAGTCGATCATATTCGAAATCGAAACCCTGGCCGACAACGCGATGCAGGCCGCCGAGGCCTACCAATCGGACCTGAAGAAGGTCGCTTGATCCATTGCGCCGCGACACGCAATGAAACGCACGAAGGAGTACGACATTTGAATATCTGGGCAAAAGTCGCGACCGCCGTCCGCGGCGGCGTCAACGAGGCCGGCGAGGCGATCGTCGACAGCCAGGCGCTGCGCATCCTCGACCAGGAAATTCGCGACGCCGACAACGAACTCATCCGCTCGAAAGAGGCTCTGACCGGCATCATCGCCAAGCGCAAGCTCGCCGACAAAAAGACCGAATCCCTGAAGGCCTCGATCAAGGAATATGAAGGCTACACCATGCAGGCGCTCGACAAGGGCGACGAAAACCTGGCGACCGAGGTCGCCGACAAGATCGCCGGGCTGGAGGCCGAACTCGCCGGCGAAGGAGGGCTTGCAAAGACCTTCGCCGACAGCGAGGCGCAACTTCGCCGCGCCGTGGCCCAAACCGAGGCCAACCTGAAACGCCTCAAGCAGCAAGTCGACACGGTCAAGGCGACGGAAAAGGTCCAACGCGCCCAGGCCGCCGTCGCGGAGCGCTACACCGGCGCCGATTCGAAAATGCGCGGCGCCATCGACAGCTTGGAACGGCTGAAAACGAAACAGGCGGAGCGCGCCGCGAGGTTCGAGGCCGCCAATGAACTCGCCCATTCAACCGAAGAGGTCAGTCTCGACGACAAACTCAAGGCCGCCGGAATAGTCGGCGGGGGCGCTAGCGGCGGCGACGTGCTGGCGCGGCTCAGGGCGAAACGCGGCGCTTGAACCGGCCAATCCGGCCACGCCCGCCAGACCGTTCAATCGGCATGCAGCGCGTTCCCGTAGCCGTGCGCCCCGACCTCGAACGGACGGCGGCCGAGCACGGCTTCGAACCCGACCAAGCAGGCGGTATCCCCTGTTGGGACGAGAGCGTCTATTACCGCTTCAGCCTGAGACAGATCGAAGACGATATCGAACGCTGCGGCGACGCCATCGAGGGCATGTGCCACGAGCTCTTGGACCGTGCGGTGAGCGACGATACGGTATTTCGCCGCCTTCGCATTCCGGAATCTTTCTGGGACTATGTCGCCGCAAGCTGGCGCGGCCGGGAGAAGGACCTTTACGGGCGCATGGACTTTTCCTACGACGGCGCCGACGCCGCCAAGCTGCTCGAATACAACGCGGATACGCCGACAACGCTTTACGAATCCTCCGAATTTCAGTGGCTGTGGCTGGAACAGGCGGCAGCCCTGGGTCTCATTCCCAAGGAGTCCGATCAGTTCAACGAACTCTACGAGGACCTTCTCGTCGCGTTTGCCAATCTTGGCGTCGAAGGTTTGATTCACTTCGCCGCCATCGAGGAAATCGAGGAAGACAAGGGAACTGTCGACTATCTCGGGGATTGCGCCCAGGATGCCGGTCTTAAGACGCGATTCGTCGCCATGAAGGACATCGGGGTCGACGCGCGGGGATATTTCACCGACCTCGAGGACGAAGTCATTTCCACGCTTTTCAAACTCTATCCGTGGGAGTGGATCATGGACGAGGAGTTCGCGCGCTACCTGCCGAAGAGCGGCGTTCATTTCCTCGAACCGCCGTGGAAAGCGGTCCTCGCCAACAAGGGCTTGCTCCCCTTCTTGTGGGAAATGTTCGAAGGGCACCCGAACCTTCTGCCTTCCTATTTCGAGGGCGATCCGCGGGCAGCGGATCTTGCGCCCGATTTTGTCCGCAAGCCGTTGCTCTCGCGCCAGGGCGCGAACGTCGAAATTCATGGCCTCAACGACGTAGCAATTCACCGTGACGGCCCCTATGGTGACGAGGGCTACATCGTCCAGGCGTTTCACCCGCTGCCCGAATTCGACGGCGCCTATCCCTTGGTTGGCTGTTGGATGGTGGCGGGCCGTTCGGCGGGGTTGTGCATCCGCGAGGACGAAAACCTCGTAACGTCCTCGGATGCGCGTTTCGTTCCGCACGTGATATTGGATTGAGGGGATGACTTCGTCGATGCCCATCGCGACGCCCGCCTTCGTGATCGACCAAAAGGCCCTGGAAGCGGACCTGGCGGTGGTTCGCAAGATCGCGGACCAAGCCTCGTGCCAATTGCTTTACTCCCCCAAGGCGTGCGCGTTGCCCGAAGTCCTCCAACACGTATCGCAATATGTGGACGGTTTTGCTTGCAGTTCGCCCAATGAGCTCGAACTGATCGTGCGCGTATGTGGCGAGGCGTCGTCGTTGCATTTGGTCAGCCCACTGGTCACGCCGGATATCTTGGAGGAATTTGGCGAACGCCTCGCCACGGTGACGTTCAACTCGCTCTCCCAGTGGGCGCGGCTGGGAAAGATGACCTCGACCCGCCGGGGCCTGCGCGTGAATCCCCAACTTTCCTTCGTCCGCGACCCGCGCTACGATCCCTGCCGGCGCAATTCCAAGCTCGGCGTGCCGATCCACGATCTCGCCGAGATCGCCAAGTCCGCGCCCGGCCAGATCGAAAGCATCGACGGCCTGCATTTTCACACCAATTGCGACGAGACCGATTTCGCCAGTCTGCTGGCGACCGCGCGCCATGTCGAGGACATCATCCCCCATGTGTTGGAGCGGATGGATTGGATCAACCTGGGCGGCGGCTACCTGTTCACCGAGGCGAACGATCTCGCGGATTTTTTTGACGCCGCCGCGATCTTCCGCCAGCGCTTCGGCCTCGACGTCCTCGTCGAGCCGGGCGCCGCGCTGGTCCGCCGCGCGGGAACGATCGAGGCGACGGTGCACGACATCCTCCCGGGGGACGACCTCCCGATCGCGGTCCTGGACACGGCGATCAACCACATGCCGGAAGTCTTCGAGTTTCAGTTCGAACCGGACGTCTTGGGCGACGTGACCGGCGGATTGCACGAATATATTCTTGCCGGATGTACTTGCATGGCGGGGGACGTCTTCGGCGAGTACGCGTTCGATTCGGCGCTTAAGATCGGATCGCGGTTGACCTTTCTCAACATGGGAGCCTACACGATTTCCAAGGCCCACCGCTTCAACGGCGTCGGTCTGCCGTCGATCTACCTGCGCCGGCGCGACGGGTCGATGGAACTCGTCCACGAGGAATCCTTCGCGGAGTTTGCCCAGCTGACGGGGGATGCCGACCGTGCAATTGCGTGAACAGCGCGTCGCCCTCCCGCTGGCGCCCGGTCATACCGGTCTCATCGGGCACATGGAAAAGGCGCTCTCGTTTCGCCTTGGGGACGGCCAAATCCCGGTGCGGCTCGCCGTCACCGCCGTCGAGGATGGCCAATACCAATGCGAGATCGGCTGCCTTGCCGGCGCCGGCGACGCCCTGCCGTTGGGCGCGCGTTCGATCTTCGCGTTCGAGCGGCGTCGGGCCGAATCGGCCGCTGGTTTCAACGCGGTCTATCTGGTCCCGACGGGGATCGGCGCCGAGCTCGGCGGCCACGCCGGAGACGCGACCCCGGCGGCACGGCTTTTCGCGAGCTGTTGCGATCACCTGATTACCCATCCCAACGTCGTCAACGCCAGCGACATCAACGAAATTCCCGCCAACGCCTCTTACGTGGAGGGCAGCGTGATCTGCCGCCTGTTGATGGGAACCGTCGGACTGAAGTCCGTGCGCGCCAACCGCGTGCTCGTCGTGATCGACGCCCGCTCGGACGAGATGATCGAGAACCTCGCCCTCAATACCGTCGAGGCGGCGCGCGCGACCTATGGTCTCGACTGCGCCGGGATCCACCGACTCGACCCACCGCTGGAATTGGAAGCCGCCTATACCGCGTCGGGCCGGGCCGCCGGCTCGGGCACTGGCATCGGCCGGCTGTTCGAGCTTCTGCGCGAAACCCGGGAGCGCTACGACGCGGTCGCGATTTCGTCGCTGATCGCCGTGCCCGAGGGGTATCACGACCGCTATTTCGACAGCAACGGCGAGATGATCAATCCGTGGGGCGGCGTCGAGGCGATGTTGACCCACGCGGTGGCGCACGCCTTCGACGTGCCGGCCGCCCATGCGCCGATGATGGAGTCGCGCGACATCCTTTTCGCCGATCCCGGCCGGGTCGATCCCCGCATGGCGGCGGAAGCGATCTCGTCGTCGTTCCTGCAGTGCGTTCTCAAGGGTCTCAAGCAAAGCCCCCGCGTCGTCGTCGACCGGGAGGAGATGGGCGCCGCCGAGGTCATGACCGCCGAGAACGTCTCCTGCCTGATCCTGCCCGACGGCTGCATCGGCCTGCCGACCCTGGCCGCGCTCGAACAAGGCATTCCCGTCATCGCCATCCGCGAGGGCCGCGGCATCATGCCCAACGATCTGACGCTCTTGCCGTGGCGCCCCCAGCAACTCTTCATCGTCGAGAACACCTGGGAAGCCGCCGGCGTCCTCACCGCGCTGCGCGCCGGTATCACCCCCGATTCGGTCCGCCGTCCGTTCGGGATCATGCCGGTCAAGACCTGGTCGGACGCGACCAAATCAAACGAAAACGATCCCAGTCAACGAACTGGGTTCCGCAAACAATTTTGAATTTCGGGCGATTAATCCTGAACCGCGGAAATTCCCAAACCTACCGCACATCACCTACGGGCATACCTGACAGATTCAGACGGTAAACCCGCCCGAAGAATCATCCGTAACGCGGCACACAGCGAAGGTTTGAGCCAACTGCGGCCGCTGTTCCCCAGGAAGCCAACGTGTTTTCCAGAGCCGATTTTCTACCGCTTCTGTGAAGGGTTACGCCTGCCGGACGCGGGCGGGGGCGGCGCGGTGCGTCGATCGGCAGGCAAGCCTGATATGAGCAGACAGTGAGTCAAGAGGCATTCATTAGGTATTTCGTGATGGCCCCTCCTCTGGTTAAAGCTGGAACACGCACTCTTTCTTCCCACTCCTGAGGTCTAAAGGGCGGGGCGGGCTGTGTCCCGAGAGGCGGTGAAAAAATTCGTTAGCGCGGGCGTAGCGTAGCCCCCCGCGCGTCCGCGGAGCGAAGCCCGCGCCGCGGCCGCGAGCAAGGCGCAGCAAGCGGCGACATTCTTGCACGAACTGCAGGATCAGGCCGAACGGCCGATCGCGGCGTAACGATCTCTAATCCCCGAGCCCCGGCTTCGTGCCGGGGTTTTCGTTTTCGGCGAACGCGGCGTTTAATGATGCCGGCTAGAAACGGAAAATCGTCCACGAATATCCACTCATGAACGTGGCCGTTTGGCTCGGAAATACGCCCGATAATTCGTAAAAGTTACGTACGCTCGCGACGGAAAATCCCTAACCCATTGATACTATTGGTGTCCCCAACGGGGTTCGAACCCGTGTTGCCACCTTGAAAGAGTGGAGTCCTAGGCCTCTAGACGATGGGGACACGATGGCAAGATTTAGTGACCGGGAAACCCAAAATCAAGAAGTTTGCCCGGGTCGCGCCGGCGCCGAAACATCCCGATCAGGCGAAGGCGAGGTCGTCTATGGTCAGTTGGACGCGGTCACGCCCGTTCCAAGCGTTGTTCCGCAGATGCCCAAGGACGTGGAGGGTGCGCCCCGCCGACTGCAGAAGCGGCGGTCCGACCGGGGAATCCAGACAGCGGAAGGCGATGCCGTCGAGACGGGCGCCGCTGGTGTCGGTCAACACACACCGAACGTGGCGCTCGCCGACGACCCGGGCATGAACCACTCGGCTCGCCGCGAAGGCGAATCGGGGTTCCGCCAAACCGGCACCGAAAGGACCGATCCGGGCCAACTGAGCGACAAGATCTGGCTTTGCGGCGGCAACCGTCAGGGCCCCATCGACGCCCAAGCTGGCGGCGTCTGCCCGGGCCACCTCCCCGCCAAGGCGGTCGCACAGAAAGCTTTCAAGGGCCGAAACCTGGTCGGCCGCGACGGTGATCCCCGCGGCCATGGGATGACCGCCGCCATCGCGCAAGAGGCCGGCCTGCCGCGCCGCCAGAACGGCCGCGCCGAGGTCGACGCCCGGGATCGAGCGGCCCGATCCCTTGCCGATCCCGTCGGCCAGAGCGATAACGATAACGGGCCGGCGCACACGTTCCTTCAACCGGCTGGCGACGATGCCTATGACGCCGGGGTGCCAACCTTCAGCGGCGATGACAACCACCGACAATTCTTCCGACCGCTCCGCCAACCGCGCCAAGGCGGATTCCTCGACCTTGCGTTCGAGTTGTCGTCGTTCCCGGTTGAGAGCGTCGAGTTGGGTGGCCAGGGACCGCGCCTTGTCCGGATCCTCGGTGGTCAGAAGACGGACACCGAGGTTGGATTTTCCGACCCGGCCGCCGGCGTTGATCCGCGGACCGAGCACGAAACCCGCGTGATAGGTCCCCGGTTTCTCGTCGATGCCGGCAATGTTCGACAAGGCGGCGAGGCCCGGGTTCGCGCGACGCCCCATAATCTCCAGCCCCCGGGAAACCAGGGCACGGTTGACCCCGGTTAGCGGCACCACGTCGCAAACCGTTCCCAAGGCGACAAGATCGAGCCATTGCCTCAGATCCGGCTCGGCCCGCCCGTTGAACCATCCCCGAGCGCGCAGGGCACGGTTCAGACCCACCACCAACAAGAACGTGACACCCACCGCCGCGAGAAGCCCGCACCCCGACTCGTCATCGAATCGCTTGGGATTGACGAGCGCCGTACAGGGCGGCAGTTGCGCCTCGGCGGCATGGTGATCGATGACGATGACGTCGAGGGCCGCGGCGGCGGCACTTTCGAGGGCGGCGAACGCCGAGGTTCCACAATCGACGGTGATGACGAGACCCGCGCCTTCCGACCGCAATTTGAGGAGCGCGGGCGCGTTAGGGCCATATCCCTCGCTCAGACGATCGGGTATGTAGACCCGCGCGTTGCCACCTACCGAATTAAAGTAACGTTGCAACAATGCCGCGGAAGTTGCTCCGTCAACGTCGTAATCGCCGAACACCGCGATCGTTTCGCCTTGGTCGAGCGCGGTCACGATCCGCTCGACCGCCCGGTCCATGTCCCGTAGTCGAGAAGGATCGGGGAGGGCGGCGCGCAGGGTTGGGTTCAGAAAGCCGTGACAGGCGTCGGCGGTCACGCCACGGGCGGCGAGGACCCGGGCGACCACTTCGGGCAGCGCCGTTTGCTGCGCCAACGCCAGCCCGGAACGTGGGTTTTCAAGCCGCGGCCGCCATCGCCGACCGCAAACCGACCGGTTAACGCCGAGGATGGCGTCTTCCCCCGGCGTCATCTCGGGTTCGCGAAGATGACGGACTTGCGCTCCAGGTTGTGTTCCGCCGTGATTGTTCGCACGGTCCCGGTTTTCGACCGCATGACCAAGGATTGAGTCGAGATTCGCTTGGGCTTGCGACCCACGCCGTTCAACATCCAACCACCCGTTACGCCCGTGGCGGCGAAGATGATGTCCCCATGGGCCAACTCGTCGAGGCTGTATTTGTGGTCGAAATCCACAATACCCATGCGCTTGGCGCGCCGGCGCTCGTTGCCGTTGCGGAATGTCAGCCGGCCCGTCATCTGGCCGCCGATACATTGTAGCGCCGCCGCCGCCAGCACGCCCTCCGGGGCACCGCCGATGCCAAGATAGATATCGATGTGGGTGTCGGGCCGCGTGGTCGCGATCACGCCGGCAACGTCGCCGTCCTGAATCAGACGGATGCGGGCACCGGTTTCCCGAACCGCGGCGATCAAGTCCTCATGCCGCTCTCGCTTGAGAATCATGACGACCAGGTCGGAGACGTCAAATTTCCGGGCCTTGGCCAGCTCGCGAAGGTTGTCCGCGGGAGTTTCGTCGAGATCGACGACATCGGCGGGCAGGCCACCACCGACCGCGATCTTATCCATATAGGTGTCGGGGGCGTTCAAAAAGCCGCCGTCCTCGGCCATCGCCATTACGGCCAAGGCATTGGCGCCGCCGGTGGCGCATATGGTCGTGCCTTCCAAAGGATCTAGGGCGATATCCACCTTCGGCCCCTCGCCCATCCCAACCTTCTCGCCGATGTAGAGCATCGGTGCTTCGTCCCGCTCGCCCTCGCCGATGACGACCGTACCGTCGATGTGAAGACCGTTCAGCGCCGTGCGCATGGCGTCCACGGCCGCCTGATCGGCGGCGTGCTCGTCGCCCCGTCCCATCCATCTCGCGCACGCGATCGCCGCCGCCTCCGTAACCCGCGCCGATTCAAGCGCCAAGTTCCGGTCCAATGTTGGCTGGTTCACCATTGGAAACCCCTTCAAAAATGTTCGATTCGAATTGTTCTCGGCGGTTCGACGACGGAATCAAGGCGGGTAATCTCCGCCAGGGCACGCGACATCGCTATTTCTTGGGCCTCATGTGTTGTTAACACAACAGGCACGACGTCATCCGGATTGCGACCACGCTGAATCATGGCTTCCATCGATATTTGCTCGTCGCGCAGGGCCGCCATGACGTCCGCCATGACCCCAGGACGATCAACGACCATGAGACGAATGTAATAGGCGCCGACTCGATCCGCCATGGCCGTGGTCGGTATATCGTGGAGCTGCGACACGGGAATTCCGAACGCCGGCAACAGGCGGCCCCGCGCGATGTCGACCAGATCGGCAACCACCGCCGAGGCGGTCGGACCGGCACCGGCGCCGTGACCCACGAACATGTTCCTAACGACGAAATCTCCCTCGACCACGACCGCGTTCAAGACCCCGTCGACATGCGCGATCGGCGCCTCGACCGAAACCATGCACGGATGCACCCTCTGCTCGATTCCCGTTTCCGTTGCCCGCGCGATTCCCAGAAGCTTGATACGATACCCGAGTTCGCCGGCGTAACCAATGTCGAGGGCGCTGAGGTGGCGGATTCCCTCCACGTGCACATCGTGAAAGTTCACCGGACAGGCGAAGGCTACACTACTCAATATCGCTAATTTGTGGGCCGAGTCGATGCCGTCAATGTCGAACGAAGGGTCGGCCTCCGCGTAACCCAGGTCTTGCGCCTCGCGAAGGACCTCGTCAAATTCACGCCCGTGCTCACGCATGGCGGTAAGGATGTAGTTGCAGGTTCCGTTCAGGATGCCGTAGACGCGGTGCAGACGGTTGCCGGCGAGGCTTTCCCGCAGGGCCCTGATCACTGGAACCCCGCCCGCGACCGCGGCCTCGTAGGCAAGGCTAACCCGCGAGCGGTCCGCCATTTCCGCAAGCTCGGTACCGTGGACCGCGAGCATCGCCTTGTTGGCGGTCACGACATGCTTGTGGTTTTCGATCGCCGCCCGGCAAAGTTCCATTGCCACGCCGTCCTCCCCGCCGATGAGCTCGACGACGACGTCAACTTCCGAATCGGCGGCGAGTCCGAGCGGGTCGCGGTGCCAACGAAAGCCACTCAAATCGAATCCGCGATCGCGATTGCGATCGCGTGCCGTGACCGCGACCACGTCCAGGCGGCGGCCACATTGTTGCTGGAGAATCTCGGCGTGGTCCGCGAGCATCCGCACGGTGCCGCCACCCACGGTTCCCAGGCCAGCGATGCCGACGCGCAGGGGCCGCGTCACCGAACCGCCATCCCGCCGTTCGGATGACGCCGCGACTTCCAAACAGCGTTGAATTGTTGCCGGGTCATGGACACTGCGCGAAAATGATGGCCGGAACGGAATCGAATACGGCTAATAGTCGAGAAAAACCTCGACCCTCTGATTACCGGATTCGCCCGAGGGCATCCACTCGAAATAAATCCGTTCCTGATCCGCGAGCGCGGAGGGAAACACGTCCCTCGCCTTCACACCGGCGCGTATCAGTTCGCTGGCGACGACCCTGGCGCGATCGACAGAGATCGAGAAATTCGCGAGCTTGTGTTTTTCCAGCGACAATTCACGGGTGCGGCTGGACGCATGACCGATAACGCGCACCGTCCCCCCCCGCTCTCGATGGAGTGCCGCGACCGTGCCCAGGGCATCGCGCCCCTCCAGCGAAAGAGCCGACGAACCTCTTTCAAAGCTTATCACCGCCGCCTGTATCGAGACCGTTGGTCCCGCCGTTTCGGGGGTCATCGGAACGGGTGTCCACCGGTTCGCCCCCGAATTTTCTCGGCTCGGCGGCCCGCGAGAAGACATTGTCGCATACGGACCCGAAGACGCGAACAAGCTCTTGAATTGTTCCCTGACGTCGAGGTCGCCGCCCGACTCGGTCGGTACGGGAGTCGTCAGTGACGACGCCATCGGTACGGTCACCGGGGTCGCTACCGCGCGGCGTTCGCCAGCCGGGAGCGGCGCTTCCGGCCGCACGGCGGGCGCGGTTGTGGGGCGGGCCACGACAGAATCTTGCGGCGGGGTTCCGAGCTTCGGGGCGGCGGCCGATTGGATGTCGGTATCGGAGCTGGAAACCACCTTATCGGGACCGACGGGGGGTGGCTTGGTGGCTGTCAACTCGCCCTCGGAGTCGCGCCGTATCACCTCGTCGGTGTAGCGGGCGTGTTCACGATCGGCGATCAAACCCTCCTCGATATCTTCCAACTCCTCGACCGTCTTGGCGCGCTTGGGAACGTCCGGCGTGTCGGAAACACGCGGAAACGGACCGTCGCCGTGCTCCGCGGCACGTTCGGAGAAGGAAGTATCGGCGCTCGTTTCGGAATCTGTATCGTCGCCGACGAAATACTCGACGGTTCCCTTGTACCATTCCACGGGATTTGCGTAATCCGGCACGGCGGAGCAACCCGCCAGTCCGAAAAGCAACACCGCCGCGAAGGCGGCGAATCGAGTACGGGGGCCAGCGGCGGCGCGCCACGAGTGGTCGCGGAAACCTTCCATCGTCAGTCCACGTCGGTGGATGATGGTCAATGGTGGTCGCCAATCCTGCGAATTGCAAGCCAGATCGTGCCTATTGTCGAATCCGACCAAGAAGCCAGGGAACCAAGACATCAGTCGATCGCCTCCCCCATCCGTTTTCGATACCTTCGCGCAAGGCACACGTAGCGAGCCGCGACACGCGCCGCGTCGGCGCGCTCACGGCGGGTAATCGCACGATGAAATCTGGCTGCTCGGCCGGCCCAAACTTCTCCAGTCGGATCCCGTTTTCCCGGGCTGACGAGAGCCCCGGCGGCAACCCTTCACATCCGCGGACAAGCGTGGCGTCCGATCGCCGAAAGGCAGGATAACACCCCCTGTCAAGGAAACAGGGCCAGATGGGATAGAGCCGAATCTTCCGGCAAGTCGAACATAAGGTTCATATTCTGAACGGCCTGTCCGGAGGCGCCCTTGACGAGATTGTCAAGCGCCGAAACCATGATCGCTTTTCCCGCGACGCGGTCCGCGTGCACACCGATCAAGCACGAATTCGTTCCCCGGACTTGATGCGTCGTCGGCGCCTGGCCGGCGGGCAAGACATGGACGAAGGATTCGCCCCCGTATTGCTCGACAAGCGTGCGCTCGATGTCGGCAACCGTATGGCCCGGTGCCAAGCGCACGTAAATCGTCGCCAGGATGCCGCGGTTCATGGGCATCAGGTGGGGTGTAAACGTAACCGTCACGGGTTTCCCGCTGGCGGCCGACAAACCTTGCTCGATTTCGGGAGCATGATGGTGGCTGGCGATGCCGTAGGCGCGAACCCCCTCCCCGACTTCGGCGTAAAGGTTGGCTTGCTTGGCGGCGCGCCCGGCCCCGCTGACTCCTGATTTGGCGTCGATGATGATGTCCTCCGCCACGATCACGCCGGCGGAAAGCAACGGGATCAGCGGCAGCTGGGCCGAAGTCGGGTAACATCCAGGATTGGCGACCAACCGCGCCGCGGCAATCTGCGACCGGCTTATCTCCGTCAGTCCATATACGGCCTCGCCTTGAAGTTCGGGTGCCTGGTGGGCGTGTCCGTACCATTCGGCGTAAACGCCGGTGTCCGACAATCGGAAATCCGCCGAGAGATCGATCACCTTCAGCCGGGGGGGGAGGCCACGGACGACGGTCTGCGTGGTGCCGTGGGGCAAACAACAGAATACGACGTCGACGCCGTCCCACTCGACGTTCTCCAGGGGAATCAGGTCCGGAATGTCGAGGCCATGAAAATGGGGAAAGATGTCGGCGAGGGCGCGGCCCGCGTGGCGGTCGGCGGTGAGCGCCGCGATGGTGACCGTCGGGTGGCCGCTGAGGATTCGCACGAGCTCGGCCCCCGTGTATCCGCTAGCCCCCAGGACCACGGCGCTGATAGCGTTCGGGCGAGATTCCAAATTCAGTTTCCTCCGTCCCGGAACAATCCTCTAGATTTCGGCGTAGACGTGGGTTTCGTGGCCCGCCCCGGGATGCGTAACGGCGCCTTTTTCGGCGTCACCGACGGTTCGCGCGTAACGCCAAAGAGCGCCGGACTGAAAATCGTGTCGGCGCGGTTTCCAGGCCTCGTGTCGGGACTTCAGTTCAGTCTCGGACAAGCGCACCTCCAGGGTTCCCGCGTCGGCGTCGATATCGATGATATCACCGTCTCGCAGAAGACCGATCTCGCCGCCCACGGCCGCCTCGGGGCCGACGTGGCCAATGCAGAATCCTCGGGTGGCGCCGGAGAAGCGCCCGTCGGTGATCAAGGCGATTTTGTCCCCCATGCCCTGCCCGTAGATCGCCGCCGTTGTCGACAGCATTTCGCGCATGCCGGGGCCGCCGCGCGGGCCCTCGTAGCGAATGACGAGAACCTCGCCGGCCGCGTAGGCACGCGCGCTCACCGCCGCGAACGCCGCTTCCTCGCTGTCGAAACAGCGCGCCGGTCCGGAAAAGCGATTCTTCTTCATCCCGGCCACCTTCACGATGGCACCCTGGCGCGCCAGGTTGCCCTTGAGACCGACAAGCCCGCCGGTCGGCGAAAGGGGCCGGCTCGTCGGCCGAATGACTTCCTGATCGTCGCCCAAGACGACCCCGGCAAGATTCTCAGCCATGGTCTTGCCACTCACCGTGAGGCAATCGCCATGGATGAAGCCCCCATCGAGCAACGATTTCAGGAGCACGGGGACTCCCCCAGCCTCGTACATGTCCTTCGCGACGAATCGTCCACTGGGTTTCAGATCCGCGATATAGGGCGTGCGTCGAAAAATGGCCGCGACATCGTGGAGATCAAAATCAATGCCGCATTCATTGGCGATCGCGGGCAAGTGGAGAGCGCCATTGGTCGACCCCCCCGAGGCCGCGACGACGGTGGCCGCGTTTTCCAAGGCTTCGAGGGTCACGATGTCCCGAGGACGAACGCCAGACCGCAGCAAGGCGGCCACGGCTTCGCCGGATGCCCGTGCCAGCTCGTCGCGCACTTCGTAGGGCGCCGGCGCCCCGGACGACCCGGGAAGCGCCAAGCCGATCGCCTCGGACACGCAGGCCATGGTATTGGCGGTAAATTGCCCGCCACAGGATCCCGCCGACGGACAAGCGACGGACTCGAGCAAATGTAGGGAGTCGTCATCCATGTCGCCGACGCTGTATTTGCCCACGGCTTCGAAAACGTCTTGAATCGTCACCTCGCGCCCGCGAAATCGGCCCGGCAGGATCGAACCGCCGTACATGAATACCGACGGCACGTCGAGACGGCACATCGCCATCATCAGCCCGGGCAAGGATTTGTCGCAACCGGCTACCCCCACGAGCGCATCGTAGCAATGACCGCGCACGGTCAGCTCGACCGAATCGGCGATCACCTCTCGGCTTACCAAGGACGATTTCATACCCGCGTGTCCCATGGCGATACCGTCGGTCACGGTAATGGTCGTGAATTCGCGCGGTGTCGCGCCGGCCGCCGCGACCCCTTGCTTGACCGCCTGGGCTTGGCGCGAAAGCGAGATGTTGCAAGGTGCCGCTTCGTTCCAAGTCGTGACCACCCCGACAAAGGGCCGGGCGATATCCGCGTCCGTCAAACCCATGGCGTG
Source organism: Alphaproteobacteria bacterium (assembly GCA_965218865.1). Taxonomy (GTDB): domain Bacteria; phylum Pseudomonadota; class Alphaproteobacteria; order JAAXGF01; family JAAXGF01; genus CBDCME01. The sequence goes on along the minus strand of CBDCME010000073.1, from coordinate 486,118 downwards.
GTAATAGGACCGGTGCGGCGCACGTTCCGGCCCCACGGTCACGTGACGGCTGGGAAGCTTGGTCTTGTCCAGTGTCGGATTCGCGGTGCTCCTCATCGACGGTATCCTTCCCTCGCAGGTGTTCGCCCCCGCCTATGCGTTTTCGTGGTGTATGGCGCGGCGAAAACATAATCCGCGCGAATTCCGGCCGCAAGCCACGCCCTCCGGGCAGGGCCTGGAGTTCCTCGAGAGTCAGCTCGCCGGGGCCTGTCTCAGCCGCGCCAAGGCGTCGGCGACCCGATCCCGCGTGGCGGCGGCCGTCGCCCTCTTTTCCCGCTGTTCCTCAACGACATACTCGGGGGCCCGCTGGATGAAATCGGCGTTGGCGAGCTTTCCGTCGAATCGCGCCATTTCTTCCTCGAGCTTCGCGATCTTGCGAACCAGGCGACCGGTTTCCGCCTCGATGTCGATGACGTCGGCCAAGGGAAGGACGAACGTCGCCTCGTCGACGACCATTTGCACGGATCCGACCGATACCCGAGTGTCGATCTCTTCCACCCGGTCCAAACGGGCAAGCGACTTGATGATCTCGACATGTGTCCGCAAGCAGCGGAGGGTCTCCTCGTTAGCGCCCTGATGGAAAAGCGAAACGATCACCGCGGGGGAAACGTTGAGTTCCGCCCGCGCCGATCGGATTTCGGAAATCAGGCGGACAACCCACCGGAGCTCGTCCCGCGCGCCGGAATCGACCGCGTCGGCAGGTGGATCGGGCCAAGGCGCCTCGATGAGCATGGTTTCCCGCTGGCCCCCGATCTGGCCCCAGAGTTCCTCGGAAATAAATGGCGCGATCGGATGCAAGAGCAATAGGATCTGCTCCAGAACCCAGGCAGCCGTGGCACGAGTCTCTTGCTTACCCGCGCCGTCGTCGCCGGCCAAGACGGGTTTGCTGAACTCGAGGAACCAATCACAAAAGGTGCCCCAAGTGAACTGATACAGCGCTTGCGCGGCTTCGTTGAAGCGGTACGACTCGAGTGCCTTGGTCACGCGCGCGGCGGCCTCCGATGCCTCGCCGACAATCCAACGATTGAGAGTTTGACGGCAACGGTACGGATCGAACCCGGTTCCGTACCCGCAAGCGTTCATTTCGCAGAAACGCGCCGCGTTCCACAACTTGGTCATGAAGTTCCGGTAGCCCTCGATTCGTTTCTCGGCGAGCTTGATGTCGCGCCCCTGGGCCGCCATCGCCGTCAACGTAAAACGCAAGCTGTCGGCGCCGTATTTTTCCATCACGGTGAGGGGATCAATGACGTTCCCCTTGCTCTTGGACATTTTCTGACCTTTTTCGTCGCGGACGAGGGCGTGGATGTAGACCGTGTGAAACGGCACCCGACCCTGGAAATGAAGGCCCATCATCATCATCCGCGCGACCCAGAAAAATATGATGTCGAAGCCGGTCACCAACACATCGGTGGGGTAGTAGCGCGCCAACTCCTCTGTCGCCCGCGGCCATCCGAGCGTTGAAAACGGCCACAACCCTGACGAAAACCAGGTGTCCAGGACATCGTTCTCGGGCCGCAAGGTGACCGCTTCGCCGTAGTTTTCCGCGGCCGCGGCCCGGGCCTCGTCCTCGTCGAGAGCGACGAAAATCTTTTCGTCCGGACCGTACCAGGCGGGAATCCGGTGCCCCCACCAAATCTGCCGGGAGATACACCAGGGCTGAATGTTGCGCATCCACTCGAAATAGGTGTTCGCCCATTGCTCGGGCACGAATCGGGTGCGCCCTTCCTCGACCGCCGCGATCGCCGGCGCGGCCAGTCGCTCGGCGTCGAGAAACCACTGATCAGTCAACCACTGTTCGATCGGCACTCCCGAGCGGTCGCCATACGGCACCGCGTGCTCCTCGCTCTCGATCCGTTCGAGAAGTCCCAGGGAATCCATTTCGGCAACTATTTTCTCGCGCGCCTCGAAACGGTCGAGACCACGATAGGATTTGGGAACGGACTCGTTCATTCGGGCGTCGCCGTCGAAGACGTTGATCCGCTCGAGGTCGTGCCGTTCGCCGACCGCGAAATCGTTGAAATCGTGCGCCGGGGTGATCTTGACGGCGCCGCTGCCCTTCTTTGGATCGGAGTAAGAATCGGCGATCACGGGAATTCGCCTCTCGGCAATGGGCAAACGGACGAAACGGCCGACCAAACGGCGGTAGCGTTCGTCGTCCGGATGAACCGCCACCGCGGTATCGCCGAGCATGGTTTCGGGACGCGTCGTCGCCACCGTGATGTGGACCCCGTCGTCACCCTCGACCGGATATCGGAAATACCAAAGATTTCCTTTTTCCGTACGGTTCTCGACCTCGAGATCGGAGATCGCCGTATGCAGCTTGCAATCCCAATTGACGAGCCGTTTGTCCCGATAAACCAAGCCTTCCCTATAAAGATCGACGAACACCTTGCGCACGGCGGCGGAAAGTCCCTCGTCCATGGTAAACCGCTCGCGCGACCAGTCGGCGGAGGCGCCCAGGCTGCGCAATTGGTGAATGATCGTGCCGCCCGATTCCTCCCGCCAGCGCCAAATCCTGGCGATGAATTTATCCCGCCCCAGGTCGTGTCGTGTCTTGCCCTCCTCCGCGAGCATCCTTTCGACGACCATTTGGGTGGCGATTCCGGCGTGGTCGGTACCCGGCTGCCACAACACGTCTTCTCCCCGCATCCGCCGCCAACGTACCAATACGTCCTGCAGCGTGTAGTTGAGGGCATGGCCCACATGTAGGCTGCCAGTGACGTTGGGGGGAGGTATGACGATCGTAAAGGGCCGCGCCGAGGGCCTCCTGCCGCATCGGAAGGCGCCGGCGCGCTCCCAAGCCTCGTATAGGCGCGTATCCGTTTCCTGATGTCGGTAGGTTTTCGCCAGCATCCGCGTAAGAATATTTTCAGTGGCGGGCGCGAAGGGTTTCGGAAAACCCCGCCCCGCGTATTTAGTCGCGTTCGGACCGCCGAATGATGTAACGGAGCTCACGTTCCACTAGACGTTCGACAATCGCCGGAAGGTTTGTATCGAGCCATTCCCGCAACATGGGTCTCATCAGCTCCATCAACAATTCCTCGATCGTCCGTCCCGAACTGCCGAAGTGCAGTCCCGATGTCGGCAAATCCTTGGGTTCCAGAGCCTGCGCGAGATTGGCGAAAGCTTCGGCCGACGACGACGCGGTAGGGTCCGAAATGAGTCGGTCGTCCTCCGCGGACGCCGGTTCCGGTTCGATATCTAGCTCGGGTTCCGGTTCGATATCTAGCTCGGGTTCCGGCTCGGGTTCCGGTTCGAGTTCCGATTCTTCCGGCTTCAATTCGACCGTCGTACCGTCGTCCTGAACCATTTGCGTGAGTTCCAGGACGTCATCGCCTTCGTCGCTCTCGGGTTCGGCCTTGGGCTCCGATTCCGGCTCCTGAGCCGATTCTTCATCGACGTCCTCGGAGATTATCTTTCGGATCGAGGCGAGAATCTCCTCCATGGAGGGTTCTTGTTGGGCTTTGTCTTCGGCCATCTTCAACCTCATCCCCTCGGATTCCGTCACCATGTGGATATCCGGTTGGTTCATCATAAACCGATAGAAAAAGATTTGGTTAACGTTCTTTCAGCGTCCGTTCGAAAATGCGTGTCCGCGCATTTTTTGCGTCTGTCCCGGCCACCCACGAGAGTATGCTGATAGGGGTGGCCGGGAGGGGGCGGGGGCCGGCGCCGCGAGTTTTCGATCAGACTTTCGGATCGGGAATCAATCGTCCTCGAATAGCCAGAAACCTCCCCAAAACTTATGGCGCACTTCCTCGTAATGTACTTGCGGATCGTACAAAGCGACCGGCAAATTTAGGTCCTCGGCCGTGAAACTCCCTACCGCCTCCATCAAGGCAAAGGTCGCGACCGTGGTATCGCGACGTGCCCTCACCAGGTCGACCTCCGCGTCGAAGAGTTCTTGCTCGGCGTCAAGGACGTCCAAAGTGGTTCGCAGGCCGACCGAAGCCTCCTGTTGCACACCTTCCAAGGCGATCTTGTTCGCCCGCACCGAATCCGACAGGGCCGCGACCTGGGCCCGATTACTTTGCAAATCTTCCCAGGCCGCCGACGCTTCGCCTCTCGCGATTCGCCTGGCGTTTTCGATTTCGATGCGGCGCTGGCCCAATACCTGTTTCGCCGCCCGCGTCCGAGCGCTCACGGACCCGGCCTGATAGATCGGAACCGACAGGGTCGCCGTGACCCGCGCCCGACGGCTCACGCTACCTACCGAACCGGTTTCGGAAGCCGTCACGACACTGCCTTCGAGATTTATCTCCGGGAGGAACTCTCCAAGAACCAAATCAACGTCATCCTCCGCCGCCTGGTTGTCGAACACGGCGGCGACGACGTCGGCATTGTATTCGACCGCCAACGCCCTGGATTCTTCCTTGGTTTTCGGCATCCCCGACAAGGGCTCCGGCCAAACCAGATCGCCCGGCGCCGAGCCGACGATCCTGGCATAGGCGTCGCCTGATGATTTCAGGTCGCCGTCGGCGCCTACGTGGTCGGCGACGGCGTTCGATAAGCGCGCCTCCGCTTGCACGACGTCGGTGCGTGTCACCTCGCCAACGCTGAAACGGTCTTGAGTCGCTTCCAGCTGGCGCCTCAGCCTTGTTTCGTTGCGAATCGACAACTCGAGCACGGACATGTTTCTCAGCACGTCCATGTACACGGTGGCGGCATCGACCAGGACGCTTTGCTCGGTCGATTTCGTTCGGGCCCGCCCGGCGGCGATCCGATTTTCGGCCCGACTCGCTTCGGCCATGGAACGCCCTCCACGGTACAGCGGTTGGGTGATGTCCGCGGCTGCCGTTCTCGGCTTGCGATTTTCGTTACTGTTGAAGAAACCCGATTTGTTGTTTGTCCCTTCCCGGCCGTAGTCTCCCGTAAATGTCACGGTTGGCCTCCAATTCGACAGGGCTTCGGGAAGCTCCTCGTCAACCGCCCGCAACTCGGCTTGCGCCGCCAGGATCGCCGGATTCGTAAGGTAGGTGGCCGACATGGCTTCCTCGAAGGTCTCGGCCCAAACACCTTGGATCGACGACACGCCGACAATCCATACGAGAACGACAAACTTCTTCATGTTCGAACCCAGACTCGTGCCGAGGATCGTCTTCGCGTGATCAAAAAACAAAATCGGACTCGGACGTAAAACTCGGCATCATCGGAACGCCGGCCTCGAAAAGAACCCGCCGGGCGAAAGTCCCGTGAACCCGGTCGACGAGTGTCGCGCGACCGATGCCGGGGCCTTCGCGAACGACGGCAACGAGCCGACCGCCCTCGGCCAACTGGTCGCAAAGCGCCTCCGGCACGGCGTCGACACCGCCATCGATGAAGATCACGTCGTAGGGCGCCTGATCCGGAAATCCCGTTCTAAGATCGCCCTGCATCACCACCACGTTGTCGACCTCCAGCTTGGTCAGGTGCGCGCCGGCCTGCTCCGCGAGGGCGGTGTCGCTTTCGACGGCCACCACGACGTCGGCAAGGCAGGCCATGACCGCGGCGGAATAACCGCTGCCGCAGCCGATGTCGGCGACGGCGTCGCTGGCGGTGATCGCGGCGGCTTGCAAGAGCCGCGCGAAAACCAGCGGTTCCATGAGGTATCGGCCCGAGATCAAGGGAATGTCCTCATCGACGTAGGCGACGCCGCGAAGATGTTGGGGCACGAAGACCTCGCGCGGAACCTCGGCCATCGCAGCAAGAATCCGATCATCGATGATCTTGTTGGTGCGGAGTTGGCTGTTCACCATGTTTTGGCGGGCAGCAGCGTAGTCCACCATGAGATCGCCCGGGAATGTTTCGATCGGCTCGGGTGCCTATTCCTGGGCCTTATACTTGCCGCCAAGACCAATGACAATGCTCCAGGAGTCCACCCGTGCCCGGGTGGCGACGGCCGTTGGTGGATTGAATTGACCGGATTCGACGAGCGTCCTATATACGGCGGGTGCCGCGGCACGCGGCGCCGCGACGCCGGCCGGGTAGCAAAGTGGTAATGCACGGGATTGCAAATCCCGCACGCGTCGGTTCGATTCCGACCCCGGCCTCCAACTTAACTTATTGAAAAACCGTGGAATTTCTGTTGTAGGGGTATTCAGGCTTTAGCGACGGGGAAGGCGTTTGTGTAATTCTTGTGTAACGGTATCAGGGGGTTTGTTCGCATCGGGTTCCGGAAAAGTTCGCCCGAGTGTTCTCATGGCATGGTCAATGTGGCTGCCGTGGACGTGGGTGTAGCGGAGGACCATCGCCAGGGTTCTATGGCCGCTGATTGCCTGGATAGTCGGTAAGTCAACGCCCGCTTTTACCAGATTCGTGATGGTCGTATGCCACATGACGTGCGGTGTGATCTGGGAAGGATCGAGGCCGGCGGCGATCACCGCCCGGCAGAACGGAACCTCCATACGGCAGCGATGGCCCGTACTGCTCGCTCCGGGTCGCATCGATGGGAAAATCCAACCGTCCTGGTCATCCCGCATGCCCTTTTCGTTACGAAGGATTTCCGACAATTCCGGGGTGATCGGCTGTTCTCGCATTCCAGCCTTCGCGCGAAGGATGAATAGCCGGTTGCCGTCGAGATCGAGTTGATCAAATCGGGAGCGGAGAATTTCACCGTGTCGCATCGCCGTGTTGAGGCCAAAAACCACAAACAGCCAGCAATACGAATCAGGGTCGGCAACGGCGGCCTCTAACCCTCGCCATCGTCGGCTGCTGCACGGCGGTTTATCTGATGGTGCAGCTCCCGCTGGGACCGCATGAAGACCAAGCTTATGCGCTCAGCTTCGGCTTCATTCCAGCTGTGTTTTTCGGACAGGCCGAGGTAGTCGGCGAACTGGCGCGGGTCCCCTCTTCGGCCAGATTGGTCACCAGTATGTTCTCGCACGGCAATTTGATGCACTTATATCAACCGCCCTTAACATTGACTTGTGCGAGCCCACGCTCTGAGGCCGATGGACATGATCTTCCAAGGTTGGTCGGTCAGGTTGTTCCAGGCTTGGCAAGAGGCCTCGACGATGGCTTCATAGGAGTCGAAGACACGATTGGAGAGCCAGTTCTGGCGGAGGTATTGCCAGACATTTTCGGCGGGATTGAGCTCCGGGGACTTGGGTGGCAAAGGCACGAGGGAGATGTTCTCCGGGATGCCGAGTTTGGCAGTGGTGTGCCATGCGGCTTGGTCGAGCAGCACGACGGCATGGGCGTTTGGGGCAACGGCCCGGCTGATTTCCTCGAGATGCAGGTCCATGGCTTCAGTATTGGCGCGCGGCATGACCAGCGCCGCGCCCTCACCGCGCTCGGGGCAGATGGCGCCGAAGAGATACGCCGAAGAGGTCCGTAGGTCCTTGACCTGGCGCGGGCGCGATCCCTTTGGGGCCCACTGGCGCACCAGGCTGTTCTTCTGGCCGACGCGCATTTCATCTTGAAACCAAACCTCGATGGGCGTGTCCGGTGGCTGTGCCGCTACGATTTTCGCCAAGTGTTCGGGAAAACTTTTTTTTAAATTCCTCCTGTGCCCGCGCATCCTGGCCGACGTGGCGCGGGCGCGCGGAAATATGCGAGAACCCGAGCGCGGCCAGCAGCTTGCCGACGCTCCGCTCGTGATAGTCCACGCCGAAGCGCGTTCGGATCAGTTGCTTGAGATCGATGCAGCGCCAGCGCACGACCCCATCCCGTTCGGGATCGGGACCGGCCTCGATAGCCCGCGAAAGCGCCGCCATTTGCGACGGCGTCAACCGACGCAACGCCCCGTTCGGCTTGCGGTCGATCAGACCGGCCGGACCTCCCGCGTTGAACCGGTGAACCCAGTCCCGCAACGTCTGCCGATCCATGCCGCCAATACCCGCCGCGCACGCTCGATCCATCCCATCGTAGATGGCCGCCATCGACAAAAGCCGTCGCGCCTGGTTCCCATCATCGCTCCGTGCCGCAAGAACACGGACTCTTTCAGCATCAAAGTCGTTTCGCAAAGGAATCGTTGGCATTGAACACACTCCCTTGTTGCCAACAACCTTGAATCACACAAAACCTAGCGTGTAAACCTTTGCGCGAGTCAAACTCTGGGGCGGTTGGTATTAGTCGCCCGTGAAGAACGCGTAAGCGGCTGATGTTGGTAGCTCTTTCGGTTTGGCGAAGTAATCGGATTTGCAAGAAAACGGGTTTTGGGCCTGAAAAGCTTGTGATTTGAAATAATTGATTTTGGGGATTCCCTTCCGTTGCGGAACGTGATTCTCCGCTCCCGTCGATTGGGATTGGAGAACTGTGATGAAGCCATCGCGCAAGGTGTCATCGGGAATAGAGGACCTGTTCCGCTCGCGGTTCGAAAACATCATCAACCTGCGCCACGAGTTGGTGGTGTTGGGGGGCCGGATCGCGTGGACTTTCTTCGACGAGACCTATGAAGCCTTGTATTCGGAGGAGGGTCGGCCGGGGGTCCCGACGCGGTTGATGGTTGGGCTGCACATCCTCAAGCATATGTTCGATCTCTCGGATGAGGAGGTCTGCGAGCGCTGGGTCTACGACCCATACTTCCAGTGCTTCTGCGGCGAAGAGTACTTTCAGCATGAGCTGCCCATGGAGCGCTCGTCGATGACCCGGTGGCGGGACCGGATCGGGCCGGAAGGTTTGGAGAAGGTATTCCAGGAGAGCCTGGCCGTGGCCCACCGGGTGGGGGCGCTGCGGGAGAAGGACCTCGAGCGGGTGACGGTGGACACCACCGTACAAGAGAAGGCGATTGCCTTTCCGACCGACGCCAAACTGATGCAACGAGCCCGCGAGCGGCTGGTGCGACTGGCACGGGAGCACGGCATTGCCCTGCGTCAGTCCTATACCCGCCTGGGCAAGAGGGCGTTGATCATGCAAGGCCGCTACCGCCATGCCAAACAGCACAAGCGGGCCAACAAGGCCCTGCGCAAGCTCAAGACCTATCTCGGGCGCACCGTCCGCGACATCCGCCGCAAGACGGCCCAGGAGGAGAGCCTACGGGATACCTTCCGCCGCCCCTTGTGGCTGGCCGAGCGGGTGTCGACCCAGAAGCGGCGCGACCCCTTGCCCAAGGTCTATTCGCTCCACGCGCCCGAGGTCGAATGCATCGGCAAAGGGAAGGCGCACAAGCCGTACGAGTTCGGCTGCAAGGTCTCCGTGGCGGCGACCAATTCCCGCCCCCCCGGCGGCCAGTTCGTCGCCCACGTCAAGGCCTTCCACGGCAATCCCTATGATGGCCACACCTTGAGGCAGGTGATCGAAGAGATGGAACGCTGGACGGGGATATCGGCCGAGCGCATCTATGTCGACAAGGGATACCAGGGCCACGATTACCCCAACAAACACCGCGTCTTTAGATCAGGCCAGAAACGCGGCATCACGCCGACGATCAAGAAGGAGCTCAGGCGGCGCTCCGCCGTCGAGGCCGTGATCGGACATCTCAAGAGCGATGGCAGGCTGGGGCGCAACTTCCTCAAAGGCCGCGACGGCGACAAGATCAACGCCATCCTCGCCGGCGCCGGCTACAACTACCGCCTTGTCCTCAAATGGCTGAGGCGTTTGTTTGTCCAAATCCTGGCCGCGCTCCTCAGCGACATCTCGCACCCCACCGCAAACCCAATCGCCGCTTCAGCTTGAAATCAGGGTTCTTCACGGACGACTACGTAGCGACGGAATTCGGGCTGGAAAATCGCCAATGAAGATTTTGTTTTCCTTGTTCGCGGTTCTCACCGCGGCGTGGGTGAGCGCGGGTCCGTCCTCGGCGCAAGTGACTGAGCTGCCGTCTGGCACGATCAATTCGCGTTTGCTCGAACCGATTCCCGAAAACCAGCCCATCGCGATTGAATTTCTCAATAATACGGAGCTGGATTCACGATTGGCCGACGAATTCCGGCGCATGCTCGCGGCGCGGGGTTACACGGTCGCGCCACGCTCTTCCCTGGTACTCGAATTCGAAACGGAAACCGTGTCGACCGGATCCCAATCTTCCGTTCTCAGCCTCGAGGCGAAGGGAGGCAGCAATACAGACGAACAAGTCACGGCAAGGTTGAATATCCCATGGGGGCCGGCTCGAACAGGCGCGGGCGGAACGACCCAGCGCCTGAGCGTCAGGCTGGCCTTGGACCGGAAAGTGACAATTTGGAGGGCCACGGCGACCGCGACGGTACGCCACCGGGATCGATTCGCGGTCGGTAAACAATTGGTCTGGGAAATCGTTGACGTGTTCGGCGAGGAAAAAGCGAACCAAAGATTTGTGCTCAATTGAAAAACCTTCGGGCCCGGAAACGGCAGTGGCAGGTGGGTTCAAGGGTGCCGTGAATTATCATCCGGGATAGGCCGAACGAATTCGAACCAAGGTACGGTTTGTCGTCCCTCGTCCCGTCAAGCCCAAAGCCGACGGAGACTCTTGCTCACATCTCGACGAGATCGACAATCCCGGTGGGACGTATTCAACCCGAACTTGGCGGCAGGCAACGGATTGCGCCGGGGCCCACCGCCAACCTGGCCGACGATGGCTTGGCGATCGTAGGGGCATCGATCCGATAATCGTAGAATCGATGCTTCAAGAGGAATTTCGCCCGAGAATTTTGGCTCTCGACGACAGGCTTCTACTTGTGCCGCGGGGGCTCAACATGAACCCCGACGCCCACCCCGAGGACATGTTGGGTGTCCGGGTGTAGATCGAACCCGGCCGCATCGTCACGCTTCGGCACCATCGCCTCATAGCCGTCAACGACGTGCGGGAAGCACTCGTGGCCGGCAGGGTTCCGTGTGATTTAGGTGAATGCCTTGTCGCCCTCACGAGGCGCTTGACGGATCGGCTGGGGCCGGTGATCGAGAAACTTGAAGACGAATTGGACGAGATCGAGGACCGCGTTATCGAGGAGGCCAGCCCCGAGAACCGTCGACACCTTGGCAAGGTGCGGCGCAGAGCGGTCCAGTTGCGGTGCTATATCGCGCCCCAGCGGGAGGTCTTGAATCAGCTTCTCGGGATGAGCGCGCGATGGCTTGATGAATCGTCATCGCCGCAACGACGAGAACCGATGCTCGGCGAAAACCCTATGACAGTGCACGCACGTCTCGATCATTTCCGACAAATAGTAACGTTCCAGATCGACTTTCCTATCATCCGCGGCCGCGGCCAATTTCTCGGCTTGCCGATGCAATTTTTGGTCCAAGGCGACGAACGCCTGCGGCAACGATGACGAAAGCCGTGTCCTTTCTTCATTGTTCGTAGCGCCCCCAAGCAAGGAGCTCCGGTGAATATTGCGACTCTGTTCGGCCACGACCTGGTGGTCGCCGACAACGACCGCCTGAACAATCCGGGTTAGGGCGCCGACGATCAAGCGCATTTCATTCTGAATGAGTCCCGTCAGCCGAGGCGGGATTACCGATTCGACCGGTTTCTCTTGGGAACGAACTTCGTAAATGGACCATGGCACCACGGCCGCAACAATGATTCCCGCGATGGCCAAATTCCTAACCCGTTTTCTCATTGCAATATGTCCTTTAGCAGACGGTCAACATCGCGATGCCAAGGTAACCCGTGGAACCCAGCCCGTCCACGATCGAGTAGGCTCGTGACGTCGGGATCTGCGCCGCCATGCCGCCGCGCTTCCCGACCGATAATAGGTCGGCGAGATTCGCCCGCTGCCCAGAGATGATTACAGAAAGCGGTCGTAATAGGCCCCGATGAGTCCTCGGTGCCGCGGGTTCCAATCCTTGAAGCGCCGGATCATCCTCGGATTTCCCGGGTCGATGAAGAGAGAGGTCAAGCGCAGCTTTTCGCTTGCGGCGTAAACCGCCTCGAAGACGCCGTGGGCGGCTTTCACGACCGGGTTCAAGTCACCGCTATCGTTGTCGTGCCCCACCGCGCCGACGAGGGCGTTGATGCGATCCGTGAGCAGCGAGAACGCGGACCGGATCGCCGCCGCGACGCGGCTCGATCGGTAATCCCGCAACAGACGATCGATCCTTTCCTCGACTGCGGCGACCCGTTCCCGATAAACCGTATCAACGTCCTCCCCACACCAATAGGAATGCATGAACGGTATTTCTTCCTGCCCGAGCTTGTCCGGATCCAGGAGATAGGTCAGTTGGGCCAGCGGAGTGAATGTCCCGTCGTGGTGGCGGTAATTACGAAACTCTTTAGTCGCCCGTGAAGAACGCGTAAGCGGCTGATGTTGGTAGTTCTTTCGGTTTGGCGAAGTAATCGGATTTGCAAGAAAACGGGTTTTGGGCCTGAAAAGCTTGTGATTTGAAATAATTGATTTTGGGGATTCCCTTCCGTTGCGGAACGTGATTCTCTGCTCCCGTCGATTGGGATTGGAGAACTGTGATGAAGCCATCGCGCAAGGTGTCATCGGGAATAGAGGACCTGTTCCGCTCGCGGTTCGAAAACATCATCAACCTGCGCCACGAGTTGGTGGTGTTGGGGGGCCGGATCGCGTGGACTTTCTTCGACGAGACCTATGAAGCCTTGTATTCGGAGGAGGGTCGGCCGGGGGTCCCGACGCGGTTGATGATTGGGCTGCACATCCTCAAGCATATGTTCGATCTCTCGGATGAGGAGGTCTGCGAGCGCTGGGTCTACGACCCATACTTCCAGTGCTTCTGCGGCGAAGAGTACTTTCAGCATGAGCTGCCCATGGAGCGCTCGTCGATGACCCGGTGGCGGGACCGGATCGGGCCGGAAGGTTTGGAGAAGGTATTCCAGGAGAGCCTGGCCGTGGCCCACCGGGTGGGGGCGCTGCGGGAGAAGGACCTCGAGCGGGTGACGGTGGACACCACCGTACAAGAGAAGGCGATTGCCTTTCCGACCGACGCCAAACTGATGCAACGAGCCCGCGAGCGGCTGGTGCGACTGGCACGGGAGCACGGCATTGCCCTGCGTCAGTCCTATACCCGCCTGGGCAAGAGGGCGTTGATCATGCAAGGCCGCTACCGCCATGCCAAACAGCACAAGCGGGCCAACAAGGCCCTGCGCAAGCTCAAGACCTATCTCGGGCGCACCGTCCGCGACATCCGCCGCAAGACGGCCCAGGAGGAGAGCCTACGGGATCCCTTCCGCCGCCCCTTGTGGCTGGCCGAGCGGGTGTCGACCCAGAAGCGGCGCGACCCCTTGCCCAAGGTCTATTCGCTCCACGCGCCCGAGGTCGAATGCATCGGCAAAGGGAAGGCGCACAAGCCGTACGAGTTCGGCTGCAAGGTCTCCGTGGCGGCGACCAATTCCCGCCCCCCCGGCGGCCAGTTCGTCGCCCACGTCAAGGCCTTCCACGGCAATCCCTATGATGGCCACACCTTGAGGCAGGTGATCGAAGAGATGGAACGCTGGACGGGGATATCGGCCGAGCGCATCTATGTCGACAAGGGATACCAGGGCCACGATTACCCCAACAAACACCGCGTCTTTAGATCAGGCCAGAAACACGGCATCACGCCGACGATCAAGAAGGAGCTCAGGCGGCGCTCCGCCGTCGAGGCCGTGATCGGACATCTCAAGAGCGATGGCAGGCTGGGGCGCAACTTCCTCAAAGGCCGCGACGGCGACAAGATCAACGCCATCCTCGCCGGCGCCGGCTACAACTACCGCCTTGTCCTCAAATGGCTGAGGCGTTTGTTTGTCCAAATCCTGGCCGCGCTCCTCAGCGACATCTCGCACCCCACCGCAAACCCAATCGCCGCTTCAGCTTGAAATCAGGGTTCTTCACGGACGACTCTTTACCCGAAAGTTCATGAACCAAGGCATTGCCCGCGACGCTCAGATGGGTGTGGCTCTTGCCGCGCGCGAGACGACCCGTCTTTCCTTGCCGCCCGATGACGACGGTACGATCGACGTGGTCCTCTACTCGCACATAAACGTCTTTCAGATGAGCCAACAAGAGGCCGGCGATTCCGTAGTCCACGAAACCGCGCGTGCCATCGTCCGGAACGGAATCGACTCTGGCGATCCTTCCGGCAACGGGGCTCAGCAACGGAACGCCGTCTCCGAAAGTGATATCGATCCCAGCGAGGTTGTAGGCGAATCCTTGATGTTTGCGCCTCGAAATATTCGCGAAATCCTCGCGACTGCCGTCCCCCTCCGTGAAATAGATATATTCCGGTTCCGACGGCAACTCGTCCGGAACGTCGCCGGGGAAGCCGTCCCCCAGGGGAAGCGAGGGCGCCAAACGCCGCGAGCAGCCGGCCAACGCCATCAGTGACGCCATCGCACCCAGAAGCTGTCGCTTGCTTAGGCGGCGGCGCTTTGTCCGGGGCCCGCTCACCCATGTTCCCCGGAGTTGGGGTGATCGATCGGCAAGGTCGGGTTCGCGGACTCAATACCCCAATGTCAGGGCCCCGGGGCGGCGCGGATCGGAGGCACCGTGGAAGCCGCCGTCGGCGCGTAAAACGCTCTGGGTGCTGCCCATGGCGTCGCCCTGCCGTAGGCTGTGGCCCTTGGCTTCGAGCAGGCGCAGGGTGTCGGGGCTGAGGCCGACCTCGACCCGTAACTCGTCGGGCAGCCATTGATGATGAACGCGCGGAGCGGCGGTCGCGGCGGCGATGTTCATGCCGTGGTCGATGACGTTCATGATGATCTGCAACGTCGTCGTGATGATACGGCTGCCGCCGGGGCTTCCAGTGGCGAGGAAGGGACGGCCGACCTTGAGCACGATCGTCGGTGACATAGAACTCAAGGGCCGCTTGCCGGCCTCGACCGCGTTGGCGTCGCCGCCGATCAGGCCGTAGGCGTTTGGGACCCCGGCCTTGGCGGAAAAGTCGTCCATTTCGTTGTTCAGGAGGATGCCCGTCCCGGCGGCGACGATGCCGCTGCCGTAACTGAAATTTATCGTATAGGTGTTCGCGACAACGTTGCCGTCCGAATCCATGATCGAAAAATGGGTGGTTTCGGAACTCTCGTAGGGAAGGGGATCGCCGGGCCCGATTTCGGCCGCGGGAATCGCGTGCTCGCGGTCGATCTTCGCGCCCAGCGCGGCGGCGTAGTCCTTCGAGGTCAGGCCGGCTTGCGGCACTCGCCAAAAATCGGGATCGCCGAGATGGGCGCTGCGGTCGGCGTAGGCACGCTTCATGGTCTCGGCCATCAGATGGATGGTTTCGGCGCCGTTGTGACCCATCTCGCCGATCGGGTGGGCCTCGAGGACGTTGAGCATCTGGACGAGGTGAATTCCGCCCGAGCTGGGGGGTGGCATCGAGAGGATTTCGTGGCCCCGGTAGGTGCCGCGCACGGGTTCGCGCGCCACGGCCTCGTAAGCCGCGAGGTCGGCCATGGTGATCGGCCCTTGATGGGCCGCCATGTCGGCGGAAATGCGCTCGGCGATCTCGCCCAGGTAGAAGGCGTCCGGGCCGTGCTCGGCGATTTGGCCCAGCGACCAGGCGAGATCGGGCTGCACCAGCCGCTCCCCGGCGGACAAGGGACTGCCGTCCTCCGTGAGGAAGATGCGCGCGGTTTCGGGCCAGGCGGCGAGGCGCTCGCGCCGCGCCGCCAGAGAGGTGGCCATGTCGCCGCTCACGGTGATGCCGTTTTCGGCCAGGGCGATGGCGGGACCGACGAGCTCGTTCCAGGGGAGGCTGCCGTAGCGTTCGTGGGCCAACGCCAATCCTCGGACCGTGCCCGGGACCCCGGCGGCGTGGTAGCTGAATCGCGAGCGTTCGGAATCGGCGTTGCCGTCGTCGTCGAGGAACATGTCCTTGTCGGCGGAAGCCGGCGCCATCTCGCGGTAATCGATGGCGACCGTTTCACCGCTATCGGCTTCATGAACGAGCATGAACCCGCCCCCGCCCAGGTTGCCCCCGCGGGGAAGGGTCACGGCCAGCGTAAAGGCCACCGCCACCGCCGCGTCGGCGGCGTTGCCGCCCTTCTTGAGCACGGCCAGTCCGACCCGTGTCGCCGCCGCCTCCTGGGTCGCGACCATGCCGTTGGCGCCGAACACGGGATGCACGATGTCCCGCTGGCTGATGATCGCCGGTTCCTGCGCCTGAGCGGGGACTGCAAACAGGAGGATGAAAGCGAGGAGCATCGCCCCCCGGATGAAGGGGATTCTCTCGGTGGACATGCGGTGGTCTCCCCGACTCTTGATTGAAACGCGATCGCTGTGCCGGCAACCTGCTCCCGGTCGCCAGGGCGCATTCAACGCCTGTGTTTTCGTCCGCGCAACACCTCTTGCAATTAAGGCCGGGGGAAAGCCTTCCGGCCTCGCCGCGGGAGCGTATTCGCCGCTCTCGGCCAACCCCGAAAAGGGCAAGACAATCCGCCCCCGCCGGGGCATAGTCGCGGCGGCCCCGAAGCGAGCGAACGGGCGTGAATTTTTGCGGGAGATGGGTCATGGAGGTGACGGCGGCGGTTGCGTTCGAGGCGGGGAAACCGCTAAGTCTGGAAAAGGTCCAACTCGAGGGACCGAAAGCGAACGAGGTCATGGTCGAGATCAAGGCCACCGGCGTTTGCCATACCGACGCCTTTACCTTGTCGGGGGCCGATCCCGAGGGTCTCTTTCCCGCCATCCTCGGCCACGAGGGCGCCGGGGTGGTGGTCGAAACCGGGGCCGGGGTCACCTCGGTCCAGCCGGGGGACCACGTCATCCCCCTCTACATCCCCGAATGCCGGCAGTGCGCCTATTGCCTCTCCGGCAAGACCAATCTTTGCCAAGCCGTGCGCGAGACCCAGGGCCGGGGTCTGATGCCCGACGGAAGCAGCCGCTTTTCCTTACGCGGCGAGCCGATCCTTCATTACATGGGCACCTCAACCTTCGCCAATTACACGGTTCTTCCCGAAATCGCGGTGGCGAAAATCCGCGCGGACGCGCCCTTCAACAAGGTCTGTTACATCGGCTGCGGCGTCACCACCGGACTCGGCGCGGTGATCAACACGGCCAAGGTCGGTTACGGCGCCACCGTCGCGGTTTTCGGACTGGGCGGGATCGGCCTCAACGTCGTCCAGGGGGCCCGCATGGTCGGCGCCGGCGTCATCATCGGAATCGATGTCAACCGAGGAAGGCGCGCCTTGGCGGAAAATTTCGGCATCACTCACTTTATCGACCCCGGAGAGGTCGAGGACGTGGTGAAGGCGATCGTCGATCTTACCGACGGGGGCGTCGATTTCAGTTTCGAATGCATCGGCAACGTCGAGGTCATGCGCCAGGCCCTCGAATGCTGCCACAAGGGCTGGGGCGAAAGCACCATCATCGGGGTCGCCGGAGCTGGCCAGGAAATCAGCACCCGGCCGTTCCAGCTGGTCACCGGCCGGGTCTGGCGCGGAACCGCCTTCGGCGGCGCCAAGGGCCGGACCGAGGTCCCCAGAATTGTCGATTGGTACATGAACGGCCGGATCAACATCGACGATCTCATCACCCACGTCGTCCCGATCGGCGAGATCAATCAGGCCTTCGACCTGATGCACGAGGGCAAGTCGATCCGAACCGTCGCCACCTTTTAGGAGTTTGCGTCGGGCCGACGTATCAGGTCCTGTTCGAAAATGCGCGACCGCGCATTTTTTGCGTCTGTCCCTCTCCCCCTCCCGGCCACCCACGAGAGGTTGCTGATATGGGTGGCCGGGAGGGGGAGAGGGCCGGTGCCGCGAGTTTTCGAACAGACTTTAACGCGGCAAGAAAAATATTCGCAATGCCATTTCAGGGGTGGGTAAATACCCGGTCAGATAGGGTAACGAGTTGAATTGGTGGTGCCTGCTTATCGAAGTGACGTTGATCCGAGGCCGGGTTTCGGAACCGAACACCATCACAGAAATCCCGATCCGGAAAAGGTCTTCCTCGCCGGGCGAAGGCGGGGGCTCACCATGAAACGAGAACTCAGACAAAGGTCGGCCCTCGAGGCCACCATCGGCCCATGGACGGCCGATTGAACCGAAATCACCTCCTCGGTGGCGATCGGATCAACGCCCTTCTCGCGGCCGCCGGCGACAAATTGCGGCTGATACTCTAGGCACTGAAACGTTATTTTGCTCGAATTCTGGAGTTCGCTTTGACAACTCTGTTCCCGACCGATCACACCAAATCTTCTTCCAGCCAGCAAACAGCCTGAACCCCTTTTTCAGGGGCGACTATTTATACCAACCGCCCTTAACATTGACTTGTGCGAGCCCACGCTCTGAGGCCGATGGACATGATCTTCCAAGGTTGGTCGGTCAGGTTGTTCCAGGCTTGGCAAGAGGCCTCGACGATGGCTTCATAGGAGTCGAAGACACGATTGGAGAGCCAGTTCTGGCGGAGGTATTGCCAGACATTTTCGGCGGGATTGAGCTCCGGGGACTTGGGTGGCAAAGGCACGAGGGAGATGTTCTCCGGGATGCCGAGTTTGGCAGTGGTGTGCCATGCGGCTTGGTCGAGCAGCACGACGGCATGGGCGTTTGGGGCAACGGCCCGGCTGATTTCCTCGAGATGCAGGTCCATGGCTTCAGTATTGGCGCGCGGCATGACCAGCGCCGCGCCCTCACCGCGCTCGGGGCAGATGGCGCCGAAGAGATACGCCGAAGAGGTCCGTAGGTCCTTGACCTGGCGCGGGCGCGATCCCTTTGGGGCCCACTGGCGCACCAGGCTGTTCTTCTGGCCGACGCGCATTTCATCTTGAAACCAAACCTCGATGGGCGTGTCCGGTGGCTGTGCCGCTACGATTTTCGCCAAGTGTTCGGGAAAACTTTTTTTAAATTCCTCCTGTGCCCGCGCATCCTGGCCGACGTGGCGCGGGCGCGCGGAAATATGCGAGAACCCGAGCGCGGCCAGCAGCTTGCCGACGCTCCGCTCGTGATAGTCCACGCCGAAGCGCGTTCGGATCAGTTGCTTGAGATCGATGCAGCGCCAGCGCACGACCCCATCCCGTTCGGGATCGGGACCGGCCTCGATAGCCCGCGAAAGCGCCGCCATTTGCGACGGCGTCAACCGACGCAACGCCCCGTTCGGCTTGCGGTCGATCAGACCGGCCGGACCTCCCGCGTTGAACCGGTGAACCCAGTCCCGCAACGTCTGCCGATCCATGCCGCCAATACCCGCCGCGCACGCTCGATCCATCCCATCGTAGATGGCCGCCATCGACAAAAGCCGTCGCGCCTGGTTCCCATCATCGCTCCGTGCCGCAAGAACACGGACTCTTTCAGCATCAAAGTCGTTTCGCAAAGGAATCGTTGGCATTGAACACACTCCCTTGTTGCCAACAACCTTGAATCATACAAAACCTAGCGTGTAAACCTTTGCGCGAGTCAAACTCTAGGGCGGTTGGTATTAGTCGTCCGTGAAGAACCCTGATTTCAAGCTGAAGCGGCGATTGGGTTTGCGGTGGGGTGCGAGATGTCGCTGAGGAGCGCGGCCAGGATTTGGACAAACAAACGCCTCAGCCATTTGAGGACAAGGCGGTAGTTGTAGCCGGCGCCGGCGAGGATGGCATTGATCTTGTCGCCGTCGCGGCCTTTGAGGAAGTTGCGCCCCAGCCTGCCATCGCTCTTGAGATGTCCGATCACGGCCTCGACGGCGGAGCGCCGCCTGAGCTCCTTCTTGATCGTCGGCGTGATGCCGCGTTTCTGGCCTGATCTAAAAGACGCGGTGTTTGTTGGGGTAATCGTGGCCCTGGTATCCCTTGTCGACATAGATGCGCTCGGCCGATATCCCCGTCCAGCGTTCCATCTCTTCGATCACCTGCCTCAAGGTGTGGCCATCATAGGGATTGCCGTGGAAGGCCTTGACGTGGGCGACGAACTGGCCGCCGGGGGGGCGGGAATTGGTCGCCGCCACGGAGACCTTGCAGCCGAACTCGTACGGCTTGTGCGCCTTCCCTTTGCCGATGCATTCGACCTCGGGCGCGTGGAGCGAATAGACCTTGGGCAAGGGGTCGCGCCGCTTCTGGGTCGACACCCGCTCGGCCAGCCACAAGGGGCGGCGGAAGATATCCCGTAGGCTCTCCTCCTGGGCCGTCTTGCGGCGGATGTCGCGGACGGTGCGCCCGAGATAGGTCTTGAGCTTGCGCAGGGCCTTGTTGGCCCGCTTGTGCTGTTTGGCATGGCGGTAGCGGCCTTGCATGATCAACGCCCTCTTGCCCAGGCGGGTATAGGACTGACGCAGGGCAATGCCGTGCTCCCGTGCCAGTCGCACCAGCCGCTCGCGGGCTCGTTGCATCAGTTTGGCGTCGGTCGGAAAGGCAATCGCCTTCTCTTGTACGGTGGTGTCCACCGTCACCCGCTCGAGGTCCTTCTCCCGCAGCGCCCCCACCCGGTGGGCCACGGCCAGGCTCTCCTGGAATACCTTCTCCAAACCTTCCGGCCCGATCCGGTCCCGCCACCGGGTCATCGACGAGCGCTCCATGGGCAGCTCATGCTGAAAGTACTCTTCGCCGCAGAAGCACTGGAAGTATGGGTCGTAGACCCAGCGCTCGCAGACCTCCTCATCCGAGAGATCGAACATATGCTTGAGGATGTGCAGCCCAACCATCAACCGCGTCGGGACCCCCGGCCGACCCTCCTCCGAATACAAGGCTTCATAGGTCTCGTCGAAGAAAGTCCACGCGATCCGGCCCCCCAACACCACCAACTCGTGGCGCAGGTTGATGATGTTTTCGAACCGCGAGCGGAACAGGTCCTCTATTCCCGATGACACCTTGCGCGATGGCTTCATCACAGTTCTCCAATCCCAATCGACGGGAGCAGAGAATCACGTTCCGCAACGGAAGGGAATCCCCAAAATCAATTATTTCAAATCACAAGCTTTTCAGGCCCAAAACCCGTTTTCTTGCAAATCCGATTACTTCGCCAAACCGAAAGAGCTACCAACATCAGCCGCTTACACGTTCTTCACGGGCGACTATTTATTTCGCCCGAGTTTAGCGAAGCCGGGCATTTTTTAAACCGAAATAGGTCCAACCGCGGCGACAAGGGAGCCGTCCACACATGGGTGCAAGGTCATGGGATAATCGATCGACCCGCAAGAGCCGCCACGGGAGGAAATCGCGTTGGTCTCGCCCCTGGGCTGGTGCCACGTCCGCTCGCGGAAGCAGCCGGCCATGCCAGGCGCCGACCACCGCCGGGTATGACCCACGGCGGTCGTAGGTCGAACCGATCGGCGGCCCGGCCGACTTGATCGATCACTTTGGTGGGGCGGCTTTGGAACCTGGCTTACGATACCTGCCGTATACGCTCTTGACCCATTGCATTATTGGACGATGGCTCCAGCGTGCCACATCCTTGGCGAGCGCCGGCGGGAGCGACATCGTGTGATATATTTCGACCTGAACCGGGCGTGCGATGGGGGCTAGAAGGCTTGCCACGGTAATATCGACCCGGCTGAAACGATCACACGCCATAAAGCGACGACCGTCCGCGAGTTTGGCGTCGAACCAGTCGAGCTCGGTCTCCAGCCTGGCGCGGCTGTCTGCTGCCGACTCCGGCGTCGCGTCATACATTTCTTCAATGTGCCGCCTCGTTGCCGGCTACATCAGGTTGCCCAACAGACGATGAAACGGGGTGGTGTTCATAAAAAACGCGGGCTTCACCATATGGTGATGGTGGGAAATCGTTTCCGCGTAGCAATGGCGCCGGACCTGAACGCCGACCGCATCATCGGCCCGCTGTTCGATCTCCCGCGCCTTGTCCCCCCGAGGCGCCAGCGCCGCGTCCCCGCGGGTGGCGTTGTGCTCCGCCCAGTCCATGATTTTAGCGCTACCTTGGATGATGATATTGCCCAACCGCATGATTGGCATCGTGGTCTCGTCCGCGCCCACGATACGTGCCAGCAGCCGATGCGGACCGGGTGGCCAACAGACCTCGACAAAGTCCACGCCATGCCACTCAAGGGCCCAGCGGGCTTTCTCGCAATAATGGGAAATTCCAAAGGTGAATAGCCTCGGTGTCTTCGCTGCCATTATCGTTTCCGCACTCAAGACAATTGAACCAGGCGACACGCCCTGTTCGAAAACTCGCGGCGCCGGCCCCCGCCCCCTCCCGGCCACCCATATCAGCAACCTCTCGTGGGTGGCCGGGAGGGGGCGGGGGACAGACGCAAAAAATGCTCGGCCGCGCATTTTCGAACAAACTCTGAACAATCCGTGGGGCTGACCGAATCAACACCCACAGAGGACTGAGGTGGACCCCATCCTTTGGACAGGGTCGCGGCCTTTTTAAGTTAGACTCCCGCTGATGTGTGCTCCGTGCTCTGCGCGTGGGGAGTGTGGTATGGCCGTCGATGCCGTCATTCCAATCCCACGCATCGAAAAAGGTTGCAGCTGTTGTTGCGGCTGTGGGGTTGTGGGTAACACGGAAGTGTTATCCATCAAATCCACAGCCCTGCCGCCGAAAATTTCGCCCGGTGTCCGGTACCCAAGGGCTTGGTGGAGCCGCCGGTCATTGTAGAAACTGAGCCACTCCCGGCTCGGGCCTCGGTCCCGTCGTCATAGGCCTTCAGGTAGACCTCCTCGTATTTGAGTGAGCGCCACAGGCGCTCAACGAAGATATTGTCCATACAGCGGCCCTTGCCGTCCATGCTGATCCGGATATCGTGGTTTTCTAGCACCCCAGTAAAAGCCGTGCTCGTGAACTGACATCCTTGATCGGTGTTGAATATCTCCGGCTCGTCGAAACGAGCCAGGGCTCCTTCAAAGGCGTCGACGCAAAAGTCGGCGTCCAGACTGTTGGACAGCCGCCAGGCCAGCACGTATCGGCTAACCCAGTCCATGATCGCGACGAGGTAAAGAAAACCCCGCGCCATGGGAATGTAGGTGATGTCCGCGCACCAGACCTGGTTCACTCGATCGATGGCCAAGCCGCGCAAAAGGTAGGGATAGACCTTGTTCCCGGCTGCCGGCTTGCTCGTATTAGGCTTCCGGTAGATGGCCTCGAGGCCCAACCGCCGCATCAGGCGCCGGACCCGCTTGCGATTGACCGCGTGGCCCTCGCGCTTCAGCCATGCCGTCATCCGGCGCGAACCATAAAACGGCGTCTTGAGATACTGCCGGTCGATCAAGCTCATCAGGGCCAATTCCTCAGCCGCCACCGGTACGGGACGGTAATACACCGAGGAGCGGCTCAGCGCCAAAAGCCGGCATTGACGGGTGAGCGAAACCTCGCCCCGGCAACGATCAACCAGCGCCATTCTCTCGGCCCGGCTCATCGGCCGGACCCGCGCGCCAAAAAATCCCGCTCTACCGTGAGCTCGCCAACCTTCGCGTGGAGTTCCTTCACAACCGCGTCGTTACCCTTCTCCCGGTCCGACCGGCCGGGCTGAAAAACCGACGCCGCGTTGTCGAGGAGCGCCTTGCGCCATTTGTGAATCTGGTTGGGGTGAACCCCAAAATGCTGCCCCAGCTCGGACACCGTCTGGTCGCTTTTCAACGCCGCCAGCGCCACCTTCGCCTTGAATTCTGCACTCAGTCGTCTGCGTATCTGCTTCATATCCCGCTCCTCCATCTAGCAAGTTATAGGAGCAGGAGTCTAACTTAGCCAATTGTCCAGTTTTCGGGGTCCACCTCAGACCCCGAGCTTACTGCAAGATACTGCTTGAATCGACCTACTTTGCCATGATTTCGTGGACCCGGATGCTGGCAATGAATGGATTGTCCTGAGCGATCTTTTCTACATCATCAAGGCTCTCGGCATTGATGATCGAGTAGCCCGTGATGGATTCCAGCCCCATGGGTAGGTCCTTGGTTCCGCTCCGCGAGATTTCTCGCGCAGCGCGGAAACCCCCGTGGTCCACGGTCTTGTCCGCGACCGATTCAAACCATTTGCCCCAGGCCGCCATGATCTCCGGGGTGGGTTTTTCGAATCCGAAATGCAGCAACATGAATCGTTTCACTTCGCTCTCCTCGCGCTGACTTTTTGTGGACGGGCCCGCTCAAGAGCCTGAACGGTAATCCGTGCCGACTTTAACCATTTACGATACATAGAGTTTCCATCTCTAACAGTCTGTTGGAAAACTCGCGGCACCGGCCCTCTCCCCCTTCCGGCCACCCACATACTCTCGTGGGTGGCCGGAAGGGGGAGAGGGACAGACGCAAAAAATGCGCGGACGCGCATTTTGGAACAGCATAGCGACGACCAGAATGATTATTCGAGAAGCTACGGAAAACGACTTCGACGCAATTTGGCCCATCTTTCAGGAGATTGTCTCCGCTGGTGAGACGTTCGCATTTGACCGCGATACCACGAAGGAAGAAGCGTTTCACCAATGGATGGACACTCCGAGAAAGACGTTCGTTGCGGAGGATGATGGAGAGATTTTCGGAACTTATTTCATTAAGACAAAACACCCTGGGCCTGGAAGCCACGTGTGCAACTGCGGGTACATGGTGTCTCGTCGTGCGCGAGGTAAAGGATTGGCCACGACCATGTGCGAGCACTCTCAGAAGATTGCTACTGAATTGGGATATAAAGCCATGCAGTTCAATCTCGTTATTGAATCCAATGAAAGTGCCGTGAGGTTATGGAGTAGTCTTGGATTCGAGATCGTCGGAACAATCCCAGGAGCGTTCGAGCATCCAAATCTTGGATTTGTGAGTGCGCATGTCATGTATAAGTGGCTTGCAATGAGATGACCGGTATTGATGCGGTGGACGGCTCCCGCCACCGGCATCGCGAGGTGCCAAAGTGCGGTGTCGTCTACGACCGCTAGAGAGATGAGCCGTCCAATGAAAAAAAGTTACCACGATTGATCTCGCGAAGAACGTTTTTCAGGTTCACGGTGTTGACGCTTCGGGCGCGACGGTGATCCGCCGGCAGCTCAAACGCAGCCAGGTTCTTCCATTCTTCAGGAAACCGCGGCCCTGTTTGGTCGGCGCCGAGGCCGGCGCCACCGCGCATCATTGGGCCCGCGAGATCAGGGCTATGGGGTTCGGCTGATGCCGGCGCGCTACGTGAAGGCAGCGGAACAAGAATGACGCGGCGCCGGCGATCTGCGAGGCGGTGACCCGACCGTCGATGTGTTGCGTCAAGAGCAAGGAGCGGCAGAGTGTTCTCATGCTACACCGGAGCCGCTGGTCCGCCAGAGAACCTTGTTGGTCAACGCCATGCGAGCGCACATGGCCGAGTTCGGTGTCGTGGCCCGGGTCGGGCTTGGCGGGACTGAGGAGCTTCTCAAAGTGATCGGCAATCGAGGGGATGGGCGTACATTGGCAAGGGTTTGTTTGAAGGGGCTAGACCACGTCGTTCCAAGCTGTCTCCGATCAAGGCTGCTTTCTCGTCATGAGCGGAAATTCGGGACGATCTCTTTAACTCTTGATAGCCGAACGCGATGACTTGAAGCCAGCGGGTTCAAACGTCGATCACGACATCGGTCTTGGGTTTGGAGCAGCAGATCAGCACCGCATCGTCGTCCGGCGGGTCGAGCGGCTCCTCGACGTATTCGATCTCGCCGTCCTCGATCGAACAGATGCAAGTTTGGCAGATTCCCGAGCGGCAACTGTAGGCCGGACCGAGGCCCATCCCTTCCGCCATATCGAGGAGGGTCCCGAAGGATGGATTCCAATTGCCGGTGACGCCTGAGCGCTTGAACGTCACCTCGATCTCCGTTGAACATTCGACGCAGTCGCCGTTGGCGACGCTGGCGTCATCGCCTACCCGCAACGCCGATGCCGGCCCAAAGAACTCGTAATGAATGCGGTCTTCCGCCACACCCCCGGCAAGCAGACCGATGAAGACCGATTTCAGGAAAGGTGTCGGCCCACAAAGGTAATAGTCGACGCCTTCCTCGGGCAGCAATCGTTCGAGCAACGCCGCGTCCACGTGGCCTTCACTATCATAGTCTTGCCCTACTATTTCCTCAGGGTCCGGGCGGCTGTACCGAATATAGGCGTGCACGAATTCATTTTCGTCGGCGAGACGGCGCACATGCGCGCCCATGGCGTGCTCGGCGCCGTTGCGGGCGCCATGGACAAACCACACGGGACGTTTGGCGTCGGTCTCGACGATGGCGTTGAGCATGCTGATCATCGGAGTCAGTCCAACCCCGGCACTGACCAACGCCACTGGAGATCGGCCCTTTGTGTCGAGATAAAATTTTCCGCGCGGAGACCTGACGCGTAACCTTGCCCTCGGTTTGAGATTGTTATGGAAGTAATTGGACGACCGACCGGGTGGCGCGCCGGGCCGGTGCTTCGGCGGCGGTTCGCGCTTGATGGTGAGCCGGTAGTAATCCCGGCCCGGACGGTCGGACAGCGAATAAGTGCGGTTCAAGGGTTTGGGTTCGCCGGGGATGTCCAGCCTCATCGGCAAGAACTGGCCCGGCATAAAAGGCGGCAGCCTTTTTTTGTCCTCCGGGAGCAGATAGATCGAGGAGATGTTTTCGGCTTCGCGTTCAATTCTATCGACGATGAGGGTGCGGAAACCTTCGGCCGTCTTGCCGGAGACCTCGGCCTTGGCCAATCGGTCCTCGAACGATGCGCGCCAACCTGGCGACAGCGCTTTCATGCGCAGCGCTTTGCGCGCGCCTTCGAGATTGCCGAGGTCGAAGTAGAGCAGGTTGTGGACTTCGGCGACGCTCATGCGCTCGGGGTCGACGTTGACCGCTTCGATGGCATCGCCGGCGCCGACATCGCCGGCCTCAAGAACACGCAGGTAAAAGCCCATACGATTGCTCGACAACAGCACATGCTCGAAGCCCTGGATTCGCATTTTGATGCCGAGCTTGAAGCACGGCACGCGCGGTTGCGTGACCTCAACCAGCACCGCGCCGATACGGAAGCTGTCGCCGACGTGAATGTCGTCGTCAAGCATCCCTTCGACGGTGAAGTTCTCGCCGAACTGTCCGAAGCCGAAATCCGATCGACCGAGCTCGTTTTCCCAATAGCGATAGTTCTCGATCGAATAGACGTAGGCCGCCTTGTAAATGCCCCCGTGGCCGACCAAGTCGGCCTGCCCGTCACCCTCGATGTTGAGTTCCCGTAATATGACTCGGCCGTCGGTCCGCTGCTTGAAGATACCGGTTCGCACGGTCTTGCCGTCGTGGCTGATCTCGCGTGGCCGGGAAACGTTGACCGACAGCAGTTTCATTGTTTCGCGTGCTTCCGTAATCATGGCAAAATCCGATTCGCCGATGCAAAATCAATATAACACGGCGCCACTCTACCACGCTCGGTCGGCCGGCGATTTGAGGTTCAGAGGGAAATTTCGGGACCCCAATTTTTGAATGTTTCCAAACTTCGGTTCCGATGACTGCATGTGACGCGGTGGACGGCTCCCGCCACCGGCATCGCGAGGTGCCAAAGTGCGGTGTCGTCTACGACCGCTAGTGCATCGACCCAAACGGAGGCGACAGCCGAAGTTTGGAAAGTTGATGCATCGACAAAGGCCTGGTGCACGGGGGCGTGAACGAAGTGAATGCGCTGGTGCACTAGAGAGGAGCCGTCCCATGCAAGAAGTTACCACGATTGATCTCGCGAAGAACGTTTTTCAGGTTCACGGTGGCGATGCTTCGGGCGCGACGGTGACCTCGTCGCCCGCAAGCCGACCAAGGTCGTGGCGGTGGCGCTCGCCAACAAGATCGCGCGCGATGCCTGGTCTCTGTTGATGCATGGCGGCAGCTACCGGCGACCAACCGTCGTGACGGCGTACGGCGCATCAACGAAAAGGATTTGTTTGGCGGAGTGAACGTGAGGTAATGCAAAATCGGTCGAACCGAGGATCGGGAAAACCCGCCAAGGGAGGAAATCGCGGTGATCTCGCCCATCGGCTGGTGCCGCGTCCGCTTGCGGATCAGAGAGCCGTCGGCGATGCCACGCGCCGACCACTGCCGGGTATGACCCGATTCAGACATATTGTCGTTGTTCGAATGGGTCGGTAAGTCGATTCCACCTTCAGTCCTCAAATGCCTTCGTATTGGGGATTCCTACGCTTCGCGATCAACTTTTCTTCATATTCATTCCAAACATCTCTGTGAAGCGCATTCAGCGTTGAATGTTTTTCTGGCTCTCCCCAGCATTCAACCAACCACTTCCGGTCAGTATTGTTCAGCAGGTCCAGTTTTTCGTGACCTACGGTGGAATAATCGAAATTGAGCGACCGAATAACGTACCCCGGCACGCTTTCCATTACATTGTAGCCGGGCTCACGAAGCCGCTCTGAGTATGGAACCATGAAGGATCGGGAAGCCGCCAGCCAGTAGAGCCAAGTGACGTACTGTTCGAACGCCTCCTTCGATTTCCGCCTTTCTCGAATGATTGCCCGGACCGCGACCGCCGCTTCCTTGAAAGCGTGTGGCAGTGGCAGGTGTTCGAGCGCCATAGTCAACTGGCGCTCTCTGGGGCTGACGCGGGGCTTTGCCCGGCGTTTTTCCGGATCGCACCTAAGGTTTTTAATTTGATCCACCCAGAATTCCCCTTTGCGCGCACCTGCACTGAGTTCATTCCAGAATCCGGGAATCCGCTCTTGGGCATCGATATCGGCGGTCGATTCAAACCAACGCATAGGGTCATCCAGCTACATGAACTATTGCTCCACTCTACCATATAAGTACAAGGAATTTGCGGATGTGCCTCGGAGAGGTCCCAATGCCAAGTTTGATTCGACTGCCAATGTCGGGTCATGGCTATAAGCCGCTGACCCGAGGGGACGGCGCGCGCGGCCGCGGCTGGTTCCGATAGCGGACGCCCCCATTGTCGTCCCCGAATCCGCGAAGGGGTTAGCCCGGAAAGCCTTTGGACTCGCGGCGGGCCGGCTGTTCTCGGGAATGATGATAACAGTCCGTTCGAAAACTCGCGGCGCCGGCCCCCGCCCCCTCCCGGGGTCCCCTATCAGCAACCTCTCGTGGGTGGCCGGGAGGGGGAGAGGGCCGGGAGGGGGAGAGGGCCGGGACATACGCAAAAAATGCCCGGACGCGCATTTTCGAACGGACACCAAGACATGGGACGGGTTCCTCGACAAGCAACCGCGGGTTTCGCCCCTCATACATTTGTCGTCAATTGTGGCGACAGGATATTGCTTGGCCGCCGAACTGGGGGTAATGATCGCGACGATGGCTTTTTCGGAGATACTTTCAGGCACCCAAAAGCGGACCGGAGGGGCCCTGGAGAAGGAATTGCCCCGGCCCAGGAGCGGCGACGAGCTGCGGGCCACCGGCGACGACCGCTATCTGTCGCTGATGAGTCTGAGGATCTTCCGGGCCGGGCTGAAGCATTCGATGGTCGATGCCAAGTGGCCGGCGTTCGAGGAGGTGTTCGCCGGCTTCGATCCCCTCCGGGTCCGGGCGATGTCCGACGAGGACCTCGAAAAACTGATGGCCGACCGAAGGCTCATCCGCCATTGGGGGAAAATCAAGGCGGTGCGCGCCAACGCCGCGACCTTGATCGCCGTCTCGGAGGAACACGGCGGTTTCGGCACATTCCTGGCGGACTGGCCCGGCCACAACATCATGGCGCTGTGAGCCGAGATCACCCGCCGCTTCAGCCAGATGGGCGGAAAGTCCGGCCCCTATTTCGTCCGCATGTGCGGCAAGGACACATTTCTATTAACGGCCGACGTCGTTACGGCCCTGTCCAAGGCCGGCGTCGTCGACTCCAAGCCCACGACCGCTCCCGCCCGCGCCGCCGTCCAAGCCGCCTTCAACCGCTGGGCCGCCGAATCCGGCCGCCCTCTATGCCAGATCAGCCGAATCCTGGCTCTCTCCGTGTCCTGACGGAGACCCCCCGCGTGACCGGCGGATCTTACTTCCTTGCGCGATGCACCCGCAACCGACTCACCTCAAAATATGCGGACGGATGGGCCGAATCCGGGCCCAAGATGAGTGTTGTTCATTCTATGAACGACACCGGTTTTTTAGAATAACCATCCAAAGGACAGCGCTTTCGTTCCAATTAGAATTTTAATTGGTGACGTTGATCGACGGCACCCTTGTAGAATAATCACACCGAAAACCGATCCGATCCCGGCGATGTCCGACGAGGATATAGAGGAACTCATGAGCGACTGAAGGCTCATTTGCCATAGGGGAAAATTGAAGGCGGTGCGCGCGCTATGCCAGATCAGCCGAATCCTGGCTCTATCCGTTTCTTGATGGACAATGCGCCTCTCGCCCGTGGACGCCACCCCCTTGTGCGGGCTAATTGCCGAAAAAAACTCCGGATTTGCAAATTGATGGGCCAAATAGGACAAAATTGGGTATTGAGGTATTTATGTTCATGAACTGAACGACATAAGTAAATCCTTTGAGCACTTGATGCGGAGCGCATCCGTTTTACGGGCACCTCGAAAAATGACGCGTTTGGGATGAAGCTCGGCGTGGAGCGCGATTTTTTGGGCCACGGCCGGGCTTGACGCCGGGTTTTCCGGGTTTTCCTGTTCCCCGCCGGGGCTATTTCCCTGTCATCGTCGACTCCAGGCGTAACCCTCCCCTGAATGCCGTCATGTCGGCGCCGCGAGGCGCTCCAGGCGGCGGCTGTTGTAGGCGAGGCTCTTCAGCCCGCCCGAACCAGCCCGACGCCGCGCACCGAGGTTCCGCCCCTGTCGTTGCTCTGGGAGGGCAGCTCAGACCCAGTCAAGTTTTCACGTTCCCACCGAAACGCTTCTAAAACTTTATCCGGGCGCCTATCAGCGAGGCCAGGATGTCGTCCAATTCGAGTCCCGGCTGGTCATGTTCGAAATTCCGCAAGGCAACGAAAGCTTCGGTCGCGATGGGATCGAATTTTTGCACGAACTGGAAACCGTAGACATCACCGTCGCTGTCGTTGACGTTGAAATCATCGGCGTGGAACCAATCGACCGAAAAGGCCGATTTGCCGACCGTCAATAGGTTCGCCTGATATCCCAGCTTGCCGTAGACGAAACGGGGATTGTCTCGGCCCGGGGTATCGGGATCGTCCCTCCCCGAGGCGACCGTGGCGCTTAAGCCCGTCGGCAAGTGCAAGGCGGAAATCGAGCCGCTGAGCCGGTTGAACTTGTTGCCGGTGTGGACGTCGCCGAAGCCGACGGCAGCGCGAACCTTGAAGTCGCCGTAAGTATTGCGAAGCTGTGCCCCAACGTCCCAGCGGCTGTCCGCGATCGCGGAGGTCGAGAGCTTGAGACCGTGAATTGAGGGTGTATCGTAGCGCACGCGGTCGTCGCGGCTGAGGCCATCGAGATCAGGGCTAGTTTTTTGTCCGCCCAGTGATCAGGGTGAGGTGATCGCGGCGCTGGCCATTTCATTCTCGGTGTGGCAGTGTGCCGGTCATGGCGACGCTGCCGGTCTCGGATTCGTCCATTGATTTGCGCGCGGTCACGGTGCGTCCGACCTGGGGCGCGCAGGAGCACCGGCGCTGGGACCGGTTGGTGGAGCAGCACCACTACCTGGCGTTCCACGGCGTCATCGGCAAGGGCCTGCGCCATGTCGCGGTGCATGGCGAGACCTGGCTCGCACTGATCGGCTGGCAGCCCGGCGCGTTCAAGCTGGGCGCGCGTGATCGCTGGATCGGGTGGTCGGCCGAGCAGCAGTTCCGGCGTCTGCATCTGATCGCCAACAACTCGCGCTTCGTCATTCTGACGCCTGGCCGAGTGCCGAACCTGGCCTCCCGTGTGCTGGGGCTGAGCCTGCGGCGGCTGTCTGAGGACATCCAGGCGGTGCACGGATATCCGGCTCTTCTGGCGGAGACGTTCGTGGACGTCTCGCGATTTGCCGGCACCTGCTACCGCGCGTCGAACTGGCGCTCTCTGGGGCTGACGCGGGGCTTTGCCCGTGAGCCCGGAGGGGCAGCGCGCTGGCGCCACCACGGTCAGCCCAAGGAGGTCTTCGTGTTCGGACTGACAGACGGCGCCCCCGAGGCGCTGAGCCGTACCGGGATGCCGGCACACTGGAACGCCGAGCAGCACACCGAGCCGATGGCCGCGCCCCGGCTGCGCAGCCTGTTCGAGTGTCTGGGTGAGGTGCCCGAGTACCGCCATGCCCGGGGCAAGCGCTATGCGCTCAACACCATTCTGGTGATCGCCGTCGCCGCCCGGCTTGCCGGATACCGGGGGGTGAACGCGTTCGCCCAGTTCGCCGCCCTGCTCTCCCAGGAGCAGCTCGAGGCGGTGGGTGCGTTCTGGAGCCCTTCCAAACAGCGCTACACCCCGCCCGCGATCACCACCTTCCACAAGACCCTCACCGCCCTGCCGCCAGAGACCCTGGACAACGCGATTAGCCAGTGGACCGGCCAGCATGGCAGCGCGCACGCGCCGGTCGCCATGGACGGAAAGGATCTGCGCGGCGCCTCGAAGCAGACCGAAGACGGGCGCAGGATGATGGTGGCGGCGGTCGAGCACGACACCGGCGTGGTCCTCGGGCAGGTCGAGGTCGACCGCAAGAGCAACGAAATCCCGGCCGTGCGCGAACTCTCCAGCGGCCTCGACCTCACAGGCCGGATCGTCACCATGGACGCGATGCACGCTCAGCACGAGACCGCGCGCTGCCTGCTCGGGCGTCGCGCCGACTACGTGATGAGCGCGGTCAAGGACAACCAGGAGATGATCTTCGAAGACCTCAAGGCGATCGACTTCAGCGATGCGCTCTGGCACGAAACCGTCGACAAGGGCCATGGCCGCATCGAGCGCCGACGCTGCGCCGTCGTCGACCTCTCCGCTGCCGAGTGGGACGGCTACGCCAACCTCCACGGGCGACGCCAGGCCATGCGCATCGAGCGCGAACGCGAGATCCTCAAGACCGGCAAGCGCAGCATCGAGGTGACCTGGAGCCTCACCTCGCTCGGCGCAGAGCGCGCCGGACCCGAGGAGTTGCTCGAACTGGTGCGCAACCACTGGCATATCGAGAACCGCCTGCACTACGTGCGCGACTTCACCTACGACGAAGACCGATGCCGGGCCTACGTGCGTCACCTGCCCAGAAATCTCGCCTGCTTGACCAACGCGGCCATCGCCATCGTGCGCTGCGACGGACGCTTCCGTTATCTGCCCGAGGCCAACCGGCACTATGCCGCCCGGGCGCAGGAGGCCCTCGACGCGATCATGACCGCGCCCATCGCCTGAGACAGCACGCCTCTCCCCCGGACCGGGACGTGCCGCCGAGCGGCGCGGGCGGACCGGTGTGCCTGTCGAATCCGAAAACGCCGTCCGGTGGCTTCGAGCAGTCCCCATGACGTCGTCGAGGCAAGCTCGGGGCTCCCCGAACCCCGTGCACCGAGCACGATCCCACTCATCCCGAACCCTCAACCGCGACTAAAAATTGTTCCTGCCATCGAGATTGGAGAAGGCGTCGCCAATACTGATATTGGTCAAGACGCCGTTGACGTCGTCGTGAAACAACAGCCCGCCGGCATACTCGTTGATGTTCGTATCGCCCGCTACCCCGGTGCCGGAGAGATCCTGTTCCGAGGAATGGTTCGAGGCGGTATCGCCCTGCCCCAACCACAGTCGGCCGAAATCATCGTGGTCGAAATAAAGTTCCAGCTTACGCTCGGTGAAACTGTTGGCACCGACATTGCGCTGGGAGTTTTGATCGACCTCGCTCGAGGAATTCGAGCTGAACTCAACCTCGATCTGGCTTCCCGCCGACCACGATTCGTCCAACTTGGCTTTCCCGATCAGGCGTATGCGGGTCGAGGAGTTGTCGTTGTCGACGTGAATCACGCCAGAGTCGTCGCCGTCCTCGAAAACCAAGGCGGCACGGTTAACTTGCCCCGATAACGCGAGCGATACATCGCGGTTGCCGGAAGCCATGACCTGCTTCGGCGGATTGTTCACCTTCTCGGCCTCCGGGTTTTCCGCCACCTGGCGTTTGAGTTCGCCGATCTGCATCTGCAACGCCTCGATCATGCCCAACAATTCCGCGTTCGACTGCGCCAAAGCGGTGCCTTGGGGCTGAAGACACAAGGTTGCCGCGATCCCGGCAATGAACGTCGTCCTCTTCATACGGGTCGTTCTCTCCCACCAAGCCATACCTCAATCCTCCATTAGAGATGAATAAATGAAATCCGAGATCTGATCAAAAAAGCACAAGATGAACCCGATTTCCTGAATTATTACAGCCTGTTCGAATACGCGCGGCGCCGGCCCCCGCCCCCTCCCGGCCACCCCTATCGGCAACCTCTCGTGGGTGGCCGGGAGGGCGCGGGGGACAGACACAAAAAATGCGCGGACGCGCATTTTCGAACAAACACTAATCCGTGACATCCCCGTATGAACACGGCATTTTCAAAGTGGGCCCGGCCACGGTTTAATGGTCTGGAAACGGATGGTCTGTCTCGTCGTGGATGCCGGGGCAGTTAATCACTGGGGAACGGTCTCCACGACCCTGCTGTTACACGACAAAAATAATTATGAAACGCCACTATCTGCCAGGAACCGCCACTATTTGCCTTGAAACCATGTTTTCCAGGGGTTTGGTGGCGTTTGCCGTAGCCGGGCGTGGTGGTGCCGGGCGACAGAAATATTTATGAATCCCGGCGAAAAAGAGGTGTGAATCGCCTGGAAAACGGAATTTTCCGGGCGATTCGAGGGGCGTTTTATGGCGCTAAATTCCGGCCTTTTCGAGGGTCCGTTTTGGCGGGGAATTTTTACTGTTCCCATGGCCCCGCTGTTGTTCGGCGTGGAATATTGACCCCCTATTGGGGGTTATCGGCGTCCAAAATTGACCCCCCTGGTTTTGTGCTCTTGAACACACCTCGTTGTTTGGACAGACGAGGTGGGGGAGATGCTGGTTGTGGAGACGATTGCGCGGATCCGTCGGGATCATCTGGTGAGGGGTGTTCCGATCAAGAAGATCGCCCGGGATTTGAGGGTTTCGAAGAACACGGTGCGCAAGGTGGTGCGGGGTGATGAGACCTCGTACAGCTACGCGCGCAAGATCCAGCCGATGCCGAAGCTGGGGCCGTGGGTGGGTGAGCTGGAGCGCCGGCTTGAGGCCAACGAGAAGAAGCCGCGCCGGGATCGTCTGTCTCTGCTGCGGATTCATGAAGACCTTGCGGCTCTGGGTTATGGCGGCGGCTACGACGCGGTGCGCCGCTACGCCAGGGCCTGGCGTCGGCGGTGGCGGCTGTTGTCGCCGTTGCAGGGTTTTGTGCCGCTGAGCTTCGATCCCGGCGAGGCCTACCAGTTCGACTGGAGCCACGAATACGCGCGCCTGTCGGGTGTGACGACCAAGGTAAAGGCAGCGCACATGCGGCTCTGCTACAGCCGCATGCAGCTGGTTCAGATCTTCCCGCGCGAGAGCCAGGAGATGGTCTTCGAGGCGCACGAGCGGGCCTTCCACTTCTTCGGCGGGGTCTGCCGGCGGGGCATCTACGACAACATGAAGACGGCGGTGAGCACGGTGTTCGTGGGCAAGGAGCGCGCCTACAACCGGCGCTTCCTGGAGCTGTGCTCCCACCATCTGGTGGAGCCGGTGGCGTGCACTCCGGGTGCGGGCTGGGAGAAGGGCCAGGTTGAGAGGCAGGTGGGTGACGTCCGCGGCCGCCTGTTCGTGCCCAGCCCGCGGGGCCGCTCTTACGCCGAGATCAACGCGTGGCTGAAGGATCGGTGCATCGAGGACGCCAAGAAGCGGCCGCATCCGACGATCGAGGGCAAGACGGTGTGGCAGGTGTTCGAGGAGGAGCGCCCCTTCCTGATGGCCTATCGCGGCCCCTTCGACGGCTTCCACGCCACCGAGGTATCGGTCTCCAAGACTTGTCTGGTGCGCTTCGACAACAATCACTACAGCGTGGCGGCCCGTGCCGTCGGGCGGACGGTCGACGTGCGGGCCTATGCCGATCGGATTGTCATCCGCCAGGATGGCGAGACCGTTGCCGAACACCCCCGGAGCTTTGGACGCGGTGAGATCGCTTACGATCCGTGGCACTACGTGCCGATCCTGACGAGGAAGCCCGGTGCGCTGAGGAATGGCGCGCCTTTCAAGGGTTGGCAACTGCCCGGCGCGCTGGGCCGCATGCGGGCGCGGCTCACCGGCCGCGACGACGGCGATCGTCAGATCGTCAAAATCCTCGCGGCGGTGCTGGAGGACGGGCTGAAGGCGGTCGAGGCGGCCTGCGCCGAAGCGCTCGCCTGCGGCGCCTGCAGCGCTGATGTTGTGCTCAACATCCTCGCCCGGCACCGCCAGCCGCCGCCGCCGCCGGCCATCCCGACGCCCGAGGGCCTGCAGCTTCGCCACCAGCCGGTGGCCGACTGCCGCCGCTACGACCGCCTGAGGGAGGCCGGTCATGGAGCGTCATGATGTGCTGGCGATGATGACGGCGCTGAAGCTTGCAGGCATGCGCGCCGCCTACGACGACATCCTCGCCGACGGGCTCAAGCGCCGTCATCCGGTGCAGCAGATCATCGGTACGCTGCTGCAGACCGAGGTCGCCGACAAGCAGGCGCGCTCCATCAAGTACCAGATGACGTCCGCCAAGCTGCCGACGGCCAAGGAGCTGGCCGACTTCGACTTCGCCGCTTCCCCGGTCAATGAGCCCCTGATCCAGGAACTCGCCGGCGGCGACTTCCTGGAGAGCAAGCGCAACATCGTGCTGGTCGGCGGCACCGGCACCGGAAAGACCCATCTCGCCGTCGCCATCGCCCGCGCCTGTATCCGAAAGGGCGCCCGTGGCCGCTGCTACAACGTCGTCGACCTGGTCAACCACCTCGAGGCCGAACTCCGCTCCGGACGCCAAGGCCGTACCGCGGACCAACTCGTCCGACGCGACTTCGTCATCCTCGACGAACTCGGCTACCTGCCCTTCGCACAGGCCGGCGGGCAGCTGCTGTTCCACCTGATGAGCCGGCTCTACGAGCGCACCTCGATCATCGTCACCACCAACCTCGCTTTCGGCGAATGGCCCTCTGTCTTCGGCGACCCCAAGATGACCACCGCGCTGCTCGACCGCCTGACCCACCATTGCGAGATCATCGAGACCGGCAACGAGAGCTGGCGCTTCAAGAACCGCTGCTGACCCGGCAGGCCGTGCCTGCGGCCCGCTTGCCCCGGTGGGTCAACAGGCACCCCCCACGCGGCTTCGCTCCGCGCACCGCAAGGCGCTACACGAAGCCGCGCGGGTCCCCCCTATCGGCTACCGGGACAACCTCCGCCGTGCCACTCAGGGGGTCAATATTGCACGCCGATAGGGGGTCAATTTTGCACGCCGATTGACAGCCGGTCGCCCTGAAGCCCGTGGGCGCCAGCGGCAACCCCGCCGGCGTCGCGCTTGCCTGGTTCGACACCACGCCGTTGCCCGAAGGATTGACCGCGCGGATCTCGAAGGCGTAGGACTGGCCGTTGGTGAGCTGGCTCACCGTATGGCTGGTCGTGCTCGCATCGCTCGAATCGATCGCCTGCCAGGCGCCGCCGTCCCGGCGCACCTCCCAGCCGGTGATGGTGCTGTCGGCCGGATCGGTCCACGAGAGCGTCACCGCGCCGTCGCCCCGCGCAGCCGTGATGGTGACCGCCGACGGCGCGCTCGCGTCATAGAGCACGCTCAACTGCGCCGCCGCGATGTTGCCGTTCCCGGCCTGGTCCCGAGCGACGTCTGCAGCGACGTCGAGGGTCACCGCGCCGTCGCCCGCCGGCGTGACGGTCGCCGTCCACACCGTGCCGGTCGTCGTCTCCCGAAGGTTCGACGCCTCCCCGTTGCCCACCACGATGTCGGACAGTTCGAACCCGCTCACCGCCGTGCTGAACGTGAAGGTTGCCTCGAACGGGGCGTTCTGCGGGGTGGTGGGGCCGCCGATCTCCACCGTCGGCGCGGTGCCGTCGTAGAGCACGCTGAACCGCGCCGGCGCCGTGCTGTCGTTCCCGTCGTCGTCCCGGGCCGCGCCCGCCGGCACGTCGATGGTCACCGCGCCGTCGCCGGCCGGCGTGATGAGCACGGTCCACACCGTGCCGGTCGTCGTCTCCCGAAGGTTCGACGCCGTGCCGTTGCCCACATTGATGTCGGACAGCGCGAACCCGCTCACCGCCGCGCTGAAGGTGAACGTCGCCTCGAACGCCGCGTTCTGCGGGGTGATGGGGCCGGTAATCTCCACCGTCAGCGCGCTGACGTCGTAGGTCACCCTGAGCCGGGTCGCTGCCGTGCTGTCGTTCCCGGCCGCGTCCTGCGCCGCGCCCGCCGGCACGTCGAGGGTGACCGCGCCCTCCGTCCCCGGTGTGATGCGCGCGGTCCACACCGTGCCGAGCGTGGTCTCGGTGAGCGCCGACGCCGTCCCGTTGCCCACCGCGATGTCGCTCAGCTCGAAGCCGCTCACCGCCTCGTTGAAGGTGAACGTCGCCGTGAACGAGGCGTTGGCATGGGTCGGGCCGCCGATCTCCACCGTCGGCCGCCGGCGTGATGAGCACGGTCCACGCCCTGCCGGGCGTGGTCTCGGTGAACGTCGACGCCCGGCCGTTGCCCACCATGATGTCGTCCAACGTGAACCCGGTCACCGTCTCTTTGAAGGCGAAGGTCACCTGGAACGGGGCGTTGGCATGGGTCGTGGGACCGGTAATCTCCACCGTCGGCGCGGTGCCGTCGTAGAGCACGCTCAACTGTCTCGCCGCCTTGCTGCCGTTCCCCGCCGGGTCCCGGGCCGCGTCCGTCGGCACGTCGATGGTGACCGCGCCGTCGCCCGCCGGCGCGATGGTCGCGGTCCACACCCTGCCGGTCGTGGTCTCGGTGAACGCCGACGCCGCGCCGTTGCCCACGTCGATGTCGGACAGCTCGAACCCGGTCACCGCCTCGGTGAAGGTGAACGTCGCCGTGAACGCCGTGGTCTGCGGGATGATGGAGCCCCTGATCTCCAGCTTCGGCGTAGTGGCGTCGTAGCTCGCCCTGAACTGCGCCGCCGCGATGTTGCCGTTATCGGCCTCGTCCTGCGCCGCGCCCGTCGGCACGTCGAGAGTGACCGCGCCCTCCGTCCCCGGCGTGACGGTCGCCGTCCACACCGTGCCGGTCGTCGTCTCCCGAAGGTTCGACGCCGTGCCGTTGCCTACCTGGATGTCGGACAGCGCGAACCCGCTCACCGCCTCGCTGAAGGTGAACGTCACCTCGAACGCCGCGTTCTGCGGGGTGGTGGGGCCGGCGATCTCCACCGGCGGCGTGGCCACGTCGTAGCTCACCCTGTACTGCCTCGCCGCCGTGTTGCCGTTCTCGGCCTCGTCCTGCGCCGCCTCCGCCGGCACGTCGAGGGTGACCACGCCGTCCGCCGCCGGTGTGATGCGCGCGGTCCACACTCTGCCGGTCGTGGTCTCGGTGAATGCTGACGCCGTGCCGTTGCCCACCGCGATGTCGTCCAACGTGAACCCGGTCACCGTCTCGCTGAAGGTGAACGTCGCCGTGAACGCGCCACTTTGCAGGGTCGTGGGGCCAGTGATCTCCACTGTCGGCGCACCGGCGTTGTAGGTCACGCTGAACCGCGCCGCCTTCGTATTGGTGTTCCCGGCGTCGTCCCGGGCCGCGCCCGCCGGCACATCGATCGTCACCGCGCCGTCCGTCGCCGGCGTGATGCGCGCGGTCCACATCGTGCCGGTCGTGGTCTCGGTGAGCGCCGACGCCGCGCTGTTGCCCACCTCGATGTCGCCCAGCTCGAACCCGATCACCGCCTCGCTGAACGTGAACGTCGCCTCGAACGCGGCGTTCTGCGGGGTCGTGGGACCGCCGATCTCCAGCGTCGGCGCGGTGATGTCGTAGCTCACCCTGAACTGTGGCGCTGCGATGTTGTCGTTCTCGACTCCGTCCTGCGCCGCGCCCGCCGGCACGTCGATGGTGACTTCGCCCTCCGCCGTCGGCGTGATGCGCGCGGTCCACACCGTGGCGGGCGTGGTCGGGATGAACGCCGACGCCGTCCCTTTGCCCACTACGATGTCGGACAGCTCGAACCCGATCACCGCCTCGCTGAACGTGAACGTCGCCTCGAACGGGGCGTTCTGCGGGGTCGCGGGACCGGTAATCTCCACCGTCGGCGTTTCTTCCGGCAGCGGCCGGACATCCACGGGCGGCGAGACAACATGGGGGCCCTCCCCGGCCGCATTCGTCGCGCGCAGGGAACACGACGGAACCTCCGCTGCCCAAGTTGGGTACGATGTAGGTTCGAATGTCGACGCCGCTGTTCAGGACAGGTTTCCAGCCGTCGGTACTGACCATGAATTCATAGCTGGTAATCGGAGTGCCGCCATCCGATTCCGGCGCCCTCCAGATCAGCAGCGCCGAACTGTCGAGCGGGACCACCACGAACTCCCGCGGCGGTCCCGGCACCGTGCGCGGCGTCTCGCTCAGCGTATCGGAGTGGGGGCCCTCGCCCGCAATGTTCACCGCGCGGACGGCGAAGCTGTAACTCGTGCCGTTGGTGAGCTCCGTCACCGTGTGGCTGGTGGTGTCGGCGCCGCTTCCGACGATGTCTGTCCAGGTGCCACCGTCCTGCTGGAGCTGGTACCTGGAGATGACGCTGTCGGACGGTTTGGTCCAAAACAGCGCCACCTGGCCGTTGCCCGGGTTCGTGGTCAGACCGCTCGGCTTGGCCGGCAGCATGGGCACTATCGACAGCTTCATGGTCGGAAAGTCTTCAGCGTCAAATATGGTGGTCGTCGTGACGCCGTTAATCACCGCCTTGACAAGAATCTGACTGTCTTCGTGGTCGTCGAGCACCACGGAAATTTTGTAGTCACCAATATGCGCGGCAGACTTGGCATAAATGCCGCGATATGTATTTCTGGTGCAGACCATCGAACCGGCGTCCAGATCGACGATGCAGTCGTCTCCGGCAGGTAAATTGAAGGGGTCACTAGATCGAGAGCTGTAAAAAATAGTCCCTCGCCGATCTCTGTATCGTCTGTCACCTCAAAGAAGCCGACATTGGCCGGGTCGTGGTTTTCTAAACCCAGAAGGATTGGGGATCCTGAGGAGGATATCATGGACAGCCCGGTGAGATCGCCGACGGTCGATTGAAACCTGGCCCTGAAAAAGATTTCCGTGGCCACACCACCGCCGCGGATGAGCGGGTTCGTATCCGCGAATATTTCGTAGCTCCAGGTGTCGCCGAGGGGCGATGTTAGACTGACCTGACGCGTCGCGATGTTGCCGTTCCCCGCCTCGTCCCGGGCCGCGCCCGCCGGCATGTCGAGGGTGACCGCGCCGTCGCCCGCCGGCGTGATCCGCGCGGTCCACACCGTGCCCGCCGTGGTCTCGGTGAGCGCCGACGCCGTGCCGTTGCCCACCTGGATGTCGGACAGCTCGAACCCGCGCACCACCTTGCTGAAGGTGAACGTCGCCCGGAACGGGGCGTCGCCATGGCTCGTGGGACCGGCAATCTTCACCGTCGGCGCGCTGGTGTCGTAGAGCACGCTGAACCGCGCCGCGGCCGTATTGCGGTTCCCGGCCAGATCCGCTGCGATGTCCCATGCTCTGTTGAAAAAGGCGAGGCAGGCATGGTTGGGCTTCGAGGCTAGGCGGCCTCTTTGATGGTTTCAATGGCGCTTTTCGCTTTTGCCTTTTTCACGTGATCCTCGAGGGCAGCTCTGAGGATGGGGAGTTGCCGGTAGGCCTTGAGGCGACGGAAGGTCTTTTGGGCTTCCAGGAGGCCGGCGGCGGTCCATCGCAAGGCCATCTCGGCGTTGCGCCAGCGCTTGACATTGTGCTGCACCATCCTGACCGTTCCCAAGGCATTCTCGATGGCGTTGGTGCAGGCCAAGGAGCGCCTGAGCTTGGGCGGCAGGCCCAAGCGGATCACGGTGAGGATCTCATCCAGGCCCTCCAGGATGGAAGCCGAAACGCCGGGGGCCTCGGTCTCCAGGCGGCGCGCCAGGTTCTTCATGAGGCGTTCGGCTTTCTCGGCATCGTCTTGGTCCCAGGCTTGCCTGAGCGCCTTCTTGACGCCGGCATGAAGGCTTTCGTCGAGGCGCTCGATGATGTTGCGGCCCTTGTGGACCTGGCAGCGCTGGAGGGCGGCCACCGGCCCGAAGGTCCGCTTGATCGCCTTGGAGAGCGCCTTGGCGCCGTCGACGATGAAGAGCCGGGGCACTTCCGGGTCGAGGCCGCGGGCGGTCAGGTTGTCGAGCAGCGCCTGCACCGTGGCGGCATTCTCCGTGGCACCTTCGGCCAGGCCTAGAACATGCTTCTCGCCCGCGCCGTCGATGCCAATAGCTGCCAGCAACACGTGATCGCCGACGTGCAGCCCGTCGATCTGGATGACCAGGAGATCGAGATCCGAAAGGTCGCTGGCCAGGAAGGCCTTCAGCTTCTTGCGCGTCATGGCCACGAAGCGCCGCGAGACCGCGGACTTCGAGGTCGCATCGCCCGCGCGTGCCGGCAAGTCGCCGCTGGCCTCGCCGGGCAGGCGCACGGCGCGCGCGTACTTGCGGGTCGAAACCGTAAGCAGCATGATGTTCATCGCCCAGGACTGCAAAAGCGCCGGGTCCGAGAGCAACTCCCAGCTCGGCAAGCTCATCTCCTTGCCCGCAAGATCGCGCACCCGCGGGCGCGTCAGCTTCACCTTGCCCCCGTGATAGGCAATCTCGCTCTGGGTTGTCCCCCAGCGATGGCCCTGCCGCTCGGCCGTGCGGGCGTGGCGCGCTCCGCAGAGCACCTCGCTATCCTCGTCCAGCATCTCGCCCAGGGTCTCCACCCCGGCCAACAGGCAAAAGCGATCCACGCTCATGCGCAGATCATCAAAAGCCTCCGGCAAGGCCGGCGGCAACAGCGGAAGCGGGATCTCCAACAGTTTCGAAAGGCGGCTGTTCCGTGTAGTCTTGGTCATGGCGTCGTTCTCCTTGATGGATTCAACACCCAGAGCCTAACGGTTCCAGGCGAATGACGCCTACCTCACTTTTTCAACATCAGCCGGGACATTGCCTAATCTACCCCCGGCCCCCTGTGGGATATGTTTTTTCGCGAACCGAAACCCACCGCCGGGGGGTCACCACTATTTCGCGTTGGTTGGCACGCAGGGCGTTCGCACCACATCTCCTGTCGTGAACCGGCGCGGAGGGTCGTGATGCGCCCCGTAAGGGCCTGATCGTAAGAAATCGCCCAGCCGGACTTCCGCTTATGGTGCGGTGGACGGCTCCTGCCACCGACATTGGGATTGCCAAATCGCGGTAGCATTTGCAGAAGCAGGAACTTCTGCTTATGGCTACAAACTGCCGTCCGGAGCGGGGGCCGGCGACAACCGCACCGCCTCCGAGACCGGACATTGCCCCGCTTCGGCGGGGATTTTTTTGGTTCGCGCGCCAATCCGCGAAATTCGGATTCTGTTACCAAAACTGTTAACAAAGTAAGATTTGATGAGATTTTCTTAGGCCGATATCACCTCTAACCCCTTGATTTGGTTGGTCGGAGCGGCCGGGTTCGAACCGGCGACCCCCAGTCCCCCAGACTGGTGCGCTACCAGACTGCGCCACGCTCCGCGGGGGTGGAAATACTAGGTTTCCTGGGGTTTTTCAAGAGTGGCGATTCGGCCAAAATGGACCCAAATGGACCCGGAGTCCCGGAAGTGTCCCGGACTGGGTTTGAGATTCGTTCTGGGGTGGGGGCGGGGAAACCGTACCGGCGCCGGCGGGTGAAGGGCTGAAGGATGCCGGCAAACTCGGTTTATGTCGGGTGGCCGATGGTGTTCGGGAATTATCAATCAAGGGTCCCGATGGGATGACGAGGATTGGCCGCTGGGGAGGTGCAGGAAGGCGTGTGCGGTCGAGTGTACCCGACGCTGGCACGCACCGATTTTCATGTCCTAGTGGCGGGGGCGGCACTTCACAGTGGGGTGAAACCAGGCCACTGACCCAAACAGCCACTCCCCCGCCAGGCTAACCGCCAATCACCGCGCAGGCCACCTGCAATGCGAGGAAAATAACCGTCACCGCAGTGGATAACTCGCCGCCGCGAGTTCTCGCGCATCTCCACTGCGCAACAACAACAGCCATTCCCTCACGAAATTCGATGGGTGAGACGATTCGGGTGCACCTCTCCTCGATTCCACATAGTGCACCGGCGCATTCACTTCGTTCACGCCCCCGTGCACTAAGTCCTTGTTGATGCATCAACTTTCCAAACTTCGGCTGTCACCTCCGTTTGGGTCGATGCAATAGCTGTCTAAAAATCTTGTTAACCATTTTATTTAGCATTTTAAAAATCGTTTTCGATAATACTGGCCGTTCGTCGATACAATTTCGGTGCAGGGTGTACCGATTGGGAGCCAGCCATGAT
The DNA here is from genome assembly GCA_965218865.1 of Alphaproteobacteria bacterium. Classification (GTDB taxonomy): domain Bacteria; phylum Pseudomonadota; class Alphaproteobacteria; order JAAXGF01; family JAAXGF01; genus CBDCME01. Next base: position 442,108 of record CBDCME010000073.1, on the reverse strand, counting down.
CAACAGCCTTTCCTCTTCGGTAATCATAAGGGTCAACCCGACGACTACCGAGAACGAACAGCCCCTCGCCGAACAGGCCAAGGAACAATCTAACCGAGCTCCGGTGGCGAAGGACGTCACCACCAAACCGATCGCGCCTCGGTCTCATTCCCACCATATCGGCAAGTCCGGCAAGCGGTCCGAGTTTTTTCACACCGCAAAGCACATGATCAAGCATGCGCTGAAGGATTTCCGCCACGATCTCCGCAATTCTTTCCGCGATCTCGGCTTCAAGGGAGGGCTGGCCAAAAAGATAACCAAAGGCGTGACTAAAGGCGTGACTAAAGGCGTGACCAAAGGCGTGAAAGGCGTGACCAAAGGCGTGACCAAAGGCGTGACCAAAGTTGTGATGCGCGCGGTCAAGGATGCGCTCCGCTCCCGCGCCGATTTTAGTGCCAAGCTGATGTTCGCCGCGGTATCCCAAACCATGTCGATCGGCGCGTCGGGGGCATCGTCGTCCTTCAATCTGGTGGCCAGTTCGATCGCCATCAACATTAATCACTCGACCGGATCCATCAACGTCGGAACCGCGAATGTGTCGATTGAAGGCCAATTCAATGGTGGCTTGGATGACACCCAGCCACACCTGCTGGACGTTCATGATTTAGATGAGTTCCCGGCACGAGATCTCACTGGCGAGTTGCTCACGCTGCGCAGTGAGGCAGGCGTGATCCTTACCGAGCTGGTCTCAACGCCGAGGGAAGCAGCGGGCCAACAACTGGCCCAATCGCCTGATACTGGTTCGGACGGGATCGCCGCCGACACGGTGCTGCAGGGTGCGACCACCAGAGATGACGTGCCGGCAAACGACGGTGTGTAGGATGCAACAGAGGTATCTGAAGAAGCGGACGAGACCGATGAGGCGTTGCCCGAGATCGACACGCCGCATGTGCTTAGCAAGCCGGAATACAGTACTCGGATCATCATAACCGCTTTCGAACATTTCATGAATGACCGCGAAGAGCGGATCACCTTTATAGGTTTCGACACCATCGTCCCATTGTCGAATAAGCCCAGCGCATCGACCAGCGATACCCCAACCAGACCTCTGGCCCAACCCAACCTCTGAAATTTGAAGCACCGGTAAATAACCCGTTCGGGGATCAGAAATTGGTCGATGAAGCGGTGGTGGCCTGATCACGGAATTTGACGTAGTGGCGCGGCGGTACGCGGGCCACCGGTCAAATCACTCCACGACATTCGCCGCCGAGGTTTTGCCCGGATGGTCCTGGGCGATTTCGAACTTCACCCGCTGACCTTCATTAAGAGTGGTGAGACCGGCCGCATCCACGGCACTGATAGGGGGCGATTCTCCTGTCGAGCATGGCGGCTCCTTGTGCAGGTTTTCACTTCTTCGAGCATTGGGATCACTATTTACCCATTCGATAACGGCGATCCCGACCAAATCCTCAAACACGCGGATCTGGCACTGTATCAAGCAAAGCGCACCAACCGCGGGTCATTATCGCCCTTGAGTTCCTTCAGAACGGCCGTCCATGCGCGGCATGTCGAGGTCCAGGAGGATCGGATCGGGGATCACGGCGTCGGGGTACGGGCCCTCGCGGCGTAAATACCGCAAGGCCTCGACGCCGTCGCGAACAATGTGAAGAGTCATGTGAGGTTTCGCCCTTTCCATGCTCTCCGTGGTAATAAAAATATCGTCCTCGTTATCCTCGACCAACAACACGTCCACCGGTTTTTCTCGTGCCAATGTTACTGATCCTTGCCTTGGCTCAAGAGGATATCGTGAAGCGGAAAACAGAGCCACGGCCCTGTTCCGGGGCGTCAACCCAAATTCGTCCGCCATGCCGGCCGACAATTTTTTGGCAGATTGACAAACCGACGCCCGTTCCCGGGACCTCTTGCTGTGAATGCAGGCGTTTGAATATCTGAAAGATCCGATCGGCATTTTTCGCGTCGATCCCGATACCATGGTCACGGACCGAGAAGATACGCGCCTCGCCATCGTCTTTCGACGAAACGTGAATCTTGGCTGGTTCATCCCCGGAGAATTTGATCGCGTTCTCGACCAAGTTTTGAAACACGCTCGTAAGCTGGACCGCATCGGCAAGAACCGTCGGAAGCGAGTCGACCGTAAGCGTCGCCCCCGATTCCATTATTACGGCATGAAGGTTGTTGAGAACGTTTTCGAGGACGGCGTTGCAATCGGTTTCGACGAATTCGCCGCCTTTCCGGTCGACCCGTGAAAAGGCCAACAGGGCGCGAATGAGCGTTTGCATGTTCTGGGCCGCTTTGATCGTGCGGTCGATATACATCACCGCTTTTTCGTCGAGCCTGTCCTCGTACTGTTCCTTGAGAAATTGCGTATACCCCACGATGGCGCGAATCGGCGCTTACAAATCGTGGGAGGAGACATAGGCGAATTGCTCCAATTCCGCGTTCGAGCGGGTCAGTTTCTCCGTCAATTCCTTGGCTTTGCGCTCCGCTATCTTGCGCACGGTGATGTCGCGATACACGACGACGGCACCGGTGATCTCACCCTTGTCGTCATAGGTTGGCGTACTCGTGTACTCGATGGGAACGGGAGTCCCGTCCTTATGCCAGAAAACTTCGCTATCGGTGGTATGGACCTTTCCATCATGGAAGGCAGCATAAATATTACACTCCTCCCGCGGATAGGGCGTGCCATCGGGTTTACTATGGTGAATCAGCGCATGCTGCGGTTTACCAATCATCTCCTCGTGGGTGTAGCCCACCATTGCACAGGCGGCGGGATTGGCAAACGTGGTTTGCCCATCGAGGTCGAGTCCATAGATTCCCTCGCCCGCGGCATCAAATAGAAGCCGACGTTCTTTTTCCAGTTCGCGAATCCCGGCCTCGGCGCGCGCGCTCCCCGATTTCGCCGCGCAGGTTCGTGTTCGCGATGGCGAGTTTCCGTGTTCCTTCCTCGGCCACACGGAAGAGCGAATACATGCTGATCATGAGACCGGTGAGAACACAAACATAGCTCACCTTTTTCAAGGTATGCGCGGCGTCGAATTCGAAGTCGAAAAGCGTACCCGAGAAGGACATGAAGACCGTTTGTCCGACAACGCCGACGATGAGAGAAAGTACCAACCAGTGCTCGAAGGCATCCTCGCGCCAGAGGCCCTTGCGCAGATAGCCGATCAACGCGAGCAGAAAGAAAAGCGCTGGGAGGAATTCCTCGGGCCGATGAAAAACAAGCTCCGGATAGTAGGCGCGGGGAAGCGGCGCGAACGCGAAGAACAGAAAACTAGCTAGCGTAAAAATGCCGCTGAACAAATAGACCGTCCCTTCACTGAACCGCCCCTTATCGCCAAGGCGTTGCTCGCGAAGCCAGGCAAGAAAACCGAAAAACAGGAGGATGGAAAGGAATTGCCGCGATGCGACCCAGCTCCAAGGGATCAGCGCCGGCAAATCCGAGGGCATGAATGGCTTGAAGAACGCCGAGGTGACGACCGCGTGATATCCGTCCAGGAACGAGGCCCCGAGAAACCCCGTGCCGATAAACAAGAAGGTGTTGTTTTTCTTGCCGTAAAAGCGGACCAATGCCATGACCTCGACGATCAAGGCCAGGAGGGTGGACACCGCTTCCATCGTCGTGTGGAGTTGAACGCTGCCCTGCCACGTCGAGCCGCGTAGCACGGTGTAGCCAATCGTCAAACCGACCCCGACGGCCCAATACGTTACGACGCGCTTTGCGGCGGCTTTGGGCTGTACCTCAGATTCAATTTTCGGTTCGATTCCTCCGGTTTCCATCTTCGATCGAACACTGAACATTCTTTGAAATTCCTAAGCAATTTCGCGTGCTAAGCGCGGAAGATAATCTTGAGTCCTACCGACGGAGTGCTGATTCGGGTCGCAGGGCCGGTCAACCCATGGGTTCGCAGCTAGGGCCCCAAATGCCTATAAGTTTGTTAATGGGCAGTAAATGGTGGCCTGTTTTCGCCACTGACACCGCCGTCAAAGGCGACATTAGGTGGGTGCGAGCCGTGACTGCGCGTTCGCCGTACCGGTTGGTGACACTCATCCCCATGCAGGGGGGGCGACCCTGCACGGCGGCGACCGCCCAGGTGAGTGCGGGCCCATTGTCAGGGGTCGGGCGAACCCAATCGGTCAGATTGCTTCGGGATCGAACGTCGACTTGCTATTGAAAAACGGCTCTAACCTGTCGTGGCCCCGCGAGCGCGCGGATAGTCACGGCGGGACGTTAGGCAGCTAATGGCGGATCGCTGGGAATCCCGGGCTTTTTTGCCATCGTTGCCCAGAACTGGGTTACGTTGGTCATGACCTCGACGAAGGCGTTATAGTCAATGGGCTTTACGATGTAGGAATTCGCGCCCAGATCGTACGTTCGACGAATGTCGTTGCTGTCATCGGAACTCGACAGGATGATGACCGGAATCAAACGTAAGTTGGGATCGGTTCTGATTTCCTTGAGGGTCTGCCACCCGTCCAAGCGCGGCATGTTCAGGTCCAGGAAAACGACGTCCGGTAAAGGATGGCGATCCGATTCCTTAACCTGACCTCGGAGACGCTCGAGCAATTCGACGCCATCCTCCGCGAACTCAAGGACACTGACAGTTTCGAGGTTATCAACGACCTTCTTGATAAAAAATCGGTCGTCCTCATTATCATCGGCCACCACAATCCTGAATTCATTCGTCGTTCCATGGGGGGCTGAAATATCGTCTGGTCGGTCGTCGGTACGGGATTCTCCGTTGTCGGGATGAGTGTCCTCCCGTCCGGTCATGCCTTGGATTTCAACCCGATTGCGCCCCGTTCTCTTGGCCGCGTATACAGCGGCGTCCGCGCGCCTGATCAAATCTGATACCGATTCTCCGGGGCGAAATTCGGCCACCCCGATCGACAGGGTAATATTCCCAAAATCAGCGTTCGACTTCTTATTGGTAAGCCTACATGAGGCGACTCGAATCCGGAGCTGTTCGGCTTTCCGCGCGGCGTTACTCAATTCGACCTTCGGCAGAAGGATCCCGAATTCCTCACCACCATATCGTGCGACGACCCCGCCGTCCCCGACGGCCTGGCTCAAAGTTCGTGCGACAAGCTTCAAGACTTGATCGCCCATTTGATGACCGAACCGGTCGTTGAATTTCTTAAAGAAATCGATGTCGATCATGAGGTAACAAAAAGGCGATCCGTTCTCGGCAAATTTTTTTCTTTGCTTGGTTAGCGAGTCGTCTAGGTGCTTGCGATTGGCGATCCCGGTAAGGGGGTCCGTCAGCGCCATTCGACGAATATCCACGACCCTATTGTTAAGTGCCGAGATTTCAGAGGAGGCATCTCGCATCTCGTTGTGGAGCGAGCGATTCCGGTCGGTCAAATCTTGCGTTTCCTTGAGCAGGCCGCGAACCAACCCTCGAATGTCCTCTCCCTCATTGGAGGCGATTTTGTTGGAATACGCGTTTATTTGGTCCGCGCGCTGGTCGCTGTCCTCGCCGGCCTTGGCAAGCGTGTCCAATACTTTATTGACCGCGATTTCGATGTTCCAACTCGTTTCGAGGATTCTTTCATCGAGGTCGATTCCATAATCGGCCTTTTGAGAGTTCGTGTTTTCCATATTTGCGCCCACGGACAAGGGAAACTTCTAAGCTCGTATACGAAAATTTGATTAATGAGTGGCTAACGTTTGGGTTTTTCTAAACCAGACAAGGGGATGATGAGGCCGGAACCAAGCTCCTCGAAACCGCCGACCGCCAGCAACCAACATCTTCCCCTCTTCCGACCACTTGGTTGGAACGGGTCCGCGCCGCGCGATCAATCCCTAGTGCATCGACCCAAACGGAGGCGACAGCCGAAGTTTGGAAAGTTGATGCATCGACAAAGGCCTGGTGCACGGGGGCGTGAACGAAGTGAATGCGCCGGTGCACTAGGGATCGCGTTCAGAATAGGCGCCCCTGGGTGTCGCTGGGGTCGGCGCTCGGGCGTTTGCGGGGACGGCGGGAGACGCCGGCGGTGACCTGGCGTTCGCCGTCTTGGAAGGTAAGAGTCATCTCCATGCCCGGGTGGACGTGCGCGGCCGCCGTGACCGGGGTACCGGAGGCGTCGCGGGCCAGGGCGAAGCCGCGTTGCAGGACCTGCTGGTAGCCGCAGCTCTCGAGCAACCGGGCCTGGGTTTCCAGGCGCGCCTCGGCCTTCCCGAGCAGCGCTCTCAAGGAAAATTGGAGAGCTTCGGTGGCGCGCGTCAGGCGGGTCCGGGCCTCGGCGATGTTTTCGTTTGGCCGGGGCAGTCTGGCGCCGACCTGGGCTAGGCGCACACGCCGGCGTTCGATCCCCACCGTGAGCGCTGGCCGTAATCTCTCGGCGACGAGGTCGAGCCGTTGCAGGGCGACCTCGGCGCGGCCCTCGGCCTGGCGCAAGCCCCGCGCGAGGTGGCGCAACTCCTTGCGGTGAAGCTCGAGATACCGGGACGCGGCGGCGAAAAGCCTCTGTCCCTGGCCGTTGACCCGAACCAGGAGGTCGGACCGAACCGGCACGGCCATTTCCGCCGCCGCGCTCGGAGTTGGGGCCCGCCGATCGGCGGCAAAGTCGATCAAGGTGGTGTCGGTTTCGTGGCCGATGGCGGAGATCAGCGGGATCCGCGAGGCCGCGGCGGCGCGCACCACCGGCTCTTCGTTGAAAGCCCAGAGGTCCTCCAGGCTACCGCCGCCGCGGGCGACGATCAGGACATCCGGGCGGGGCACGGAAGATTCCCGGGCCAATCCGTTGAATCCCTCGATCGCGTCGACGATCTCGGCCGCGGCCTGCTCACCCTGCACCCGAACCGGCCAGATCAAGAGCCGGCGGGGAAAACGATCCGCGAGGCGATGCAGAATGTCGCTGATGACCGCGCCCGTGGTCGAGGTCACGACGCCGATCGTATCCGGAAGAAAAGGGATCGGTTGCTTCCGGTTCTGGTCGAACAGGCCCTCGGCAGCCAACTTTTTTTTGCGCTCCTCCAACAGCGCCAGAAGCGCCCCCTTGCCCGCCGGTTCCAATTTCTCGACCACGATCTGGTAACGGGACTGGCCCGGAAAGGTTGTCAGCTTGCCGGTGCACACGACCTCCAAGCCGTCCTCCGGCAGCGGGCGCAGCTTGGTCGCGACGCCACGCCAACAAACCGATGATAGGACCGCGTTCTCGTCCTTCAGATCGAAGTAGAGGTGACCTGAGCGTGGGCAGCGGAAATTGGACACCTCGCCGCGCACTCGGACCCGTCCAAAGGAGTCCTCCACCGACCGCTTCACGGCTTGGGAGACTTCACTAACCGTGTATTCGCGCAGGTTGTCGGTGGCTTTCGGTGGGCCCGCCGAAGAGGTCATGTCGGCGCTGGGGTCATGTTGGGATCCTCCGGGCCATATGCTACAAGAGGCGGCGGCCGAAACAAAGGGGGCGGGGTATCATGGAGGGCGGTCGATGAAGGTCCTGGTCGTCGGCTCCGGCGGGCGCGAGCACGCGCTCTGCTGGGCCTTGCAACCTTCTCCCCTGTTGCGGGCCTTGTACTGCGCGCCGGGGAACGCCGGAATCCGCCAGCTGGCGCGATGCGTCCCGGTGGCGGCGGACGATCTCGACGGCCTGGTGCGGTTTTGTCGCGAGGAGGGTATCGATTTCGTCGTCGTCGGCCCCGAGGCGCCGCTGGTCGCGGGCCTGATCGATCGACTCGAGGCGGCGGGGATCAAGGCCTTCGGTCCCACGGCGGCGGCGGCGGCTCTCGAGGGTTCGAAGGCTTTTACCAAGGAACTCTGCCACAAGTACGGTATTCCAACCGGATCGTTCGGGCGCTTTCGCGAACCCCAGGCCGCCAAGGACTACATACGCTCTCAAGGCGCTCCGATCGTGGTCAAGGCCGACGGCCTCGCCGCCGGCAAGGGCGTTGTCGTCGCGCAAACCGTCGACGAGGCCTGCGCGGCGGTTGATTATCTGATCACCGACTTCGGCGCCGCCGCGGCGGAGCTGGTCGTTGAGGAGTGCCTGCGCGGAATCGAGGCCAGTTTTTTGCGCTGGTGGATGGCGAAAATGTTTTGCCCCTCGCGGCGGCCCAGGACCATAAACGCGTCGGCGACGGCGACACGGGTCCCAATACGGGCGGCATGGGGGCCTTTTCGCCCACAACGACGGTCGACGAGACAATGGCGGCGACGGTCATGGCGCGGATCGTTCGGCCGACGGTCGCCGGCATGGCGGCCGAGGGACGGCCTTTCAAGGGCGTCCTTTACGCCGGCCTGATGCTGACGCCCGAGGGACCGAAACTCCTGGAGTTCAACGTCCGCTTCGGCGACCCGGAAACCCAGGTACTCGTGGTCCGGCTCAAGTCCGACCTCCTGCCGGCGTTGCTCGCCGCGCGCGATGGTGAATTGGGCAACTTCGACCTGCGCTGGCACGATGCCGCCGCGGTTTGCGTCGTCATGGCGACAAGAGGGTACCCGGGAGCGTACGGCAAGGGCAGCCCGATTCGAAATCTCGCCGCCGCGAACGCCGTGCGGGGAGTAACGGTATTTCACGCCGGAACGAAGGCCGACAACGGCGGCGTCGGCGCCGCCGGCGGACGTGTGCTCGGGGTCACCGCGAGCGGCGATACGATTTCCGAGGCGGCGCACCGTGCTTACGCCGCCGTGAACGTGATCGATTGGCCCGAAGGCTTTTGCCGCCGCGACATCGGATCAGCCTAAAAAACGGGGACTAAAAAAAGGGGACAGTTTACGTATTTTAAAGCTAATTATATAAGCGTAGTCTATAAATTCGTAAACTGTCCCCGTATTTGAGATGTTCAACGAGGTCATCGGCGGCGTGCCGGTGGCGTTGGCTAATACCAACCGCCCTAGAGTTTGACTCGCGCAAAGGTTTACACGCTAGGTTTTGTGTGATTCAAGGTTGTTGGCAACAAGGGAGTGTGTTCAATGCCAACGATTCCTTTGCGAAACGACTTTGATGCTGAAAGAGTCCGTGTTCTTGCGGCACGGAGCGATGATGGGAACCAGGCGCGACGGCTTTTGTCGATGGCGGCCATCTACGATGGGATGGATCGAGCGTGCGCGGCGGGTATTGGCGGCATGGATCGGCAGACGTTGCGGGACTGGGTTCACCGGTTCAACGCGGGAGGTCCGGCCGGTCTGATCGACCGCAAGCCGAACGGGGCGTTGCGTCGGTTGACGCCGTCGCAAATGGCGGCGCTTTCGCGGGCTATCGAGGCCGGTCCCGATCCCGAACGGGATGGGGTCGTGCGCTGGCGCTGCATCGATCTCAAGCAACTGATCCGAACGCGCTTCGGCGTGGACTATCACGAGCGGAGCGTCGGCAAGCTGCTGGCCGCGCTCGGGTTCTCGCATATTTCCGCGCGCCCGCGCCACGTCGGCCAGGATGCGCGGGCACAGGAGGAATTTAAAAAAAAATTTTCCCGAACACTTGGCGAAAATCGTAGCGGCACAGCCACCGGACACGCCCATCGAGGCTTGGTTTCAAGATGAAATGCGCGTCGGCCAGAAGAACAGCCTGGTGCGCCAGTGGGCCCCAAAGGGATCGCGCCCGCGCCAGGTCAAGGACCTACGGACCTCTTCGGCGTATCTCTTCGGCGCCATCTGCCCCGAGCGCGGTGAGGGCGCGGCGCTGGTCATGCCGCGCGCCAATACTGAAGCCATGGACCTGCATCTCGAGGAAATCAGCCGGGCCGTTGCCCCAAACGCCCATGCCGTCGTGCTGCTCGACCAAGCCGCATGGCACACCACTGCCAAACTCGGCATCCCGGAGAACATCTCCCTCGTGCCTTTGCCACCCAAGTCCCCGGAGCTCAATCCCGCCGAAAATGTCTGGCAATACCTCCGCCAGAACTGGCTCTCCAATCGTGTCTTCGACTCCTATGAAGCCATCGTCGAGGCCTCTTGCCAAGCCTGGAACAACCTGACCGACCAACCTTGGAAGATCATGTCCATCGGCCTCAGAGCGTGGGATCGCACAAGTCAATGTTAAGGGCGGTTGGTATTACTGTATTTTGTGCGGCTCGGGCATTCTGTATGAAACCCATGTCGAGTTTCACGAGCGGCCGTTTGTGTTCGGCTCCTCTGGCCTGCTCTATTGTTCGAACAAGCTCATGTTCGACCGGAAAACGGACAGTCTCTGGAACCAGTTCACGGGAAGGCCGGCAATGTCCCGGCTGATGTTGAAAAAGTGAGGTAGGCGTCATTCGCCTGGAACCGTTAGGCTCTGGGTGTTGAATCCATCAAGGAGAACGACGCCATGACCAAGACTACACGGAACAGCCGCCGTTCGAAACTGTTGGAGATCCCGCTTCCGCTGTTGCCGCCGGCCTTGCCGGAGGCTTTTGATGATCTGCGCATGAGCGTGGATCGCTTTTGCCTGTTGGCCGGGGTGGAGACCCTGGGCGAGATGCTGGACGAGGATAGCGAGGTGCTCTGCGGAGCGCGCCACGCCCGCACGGCCGAGCGGCAGGGCCATCGCTGGGGGACAACCCAGAGCGAGATTGCCTATCACGGGGGCAAGGTGAAGCTGACGCGCCCGCGGGTGCGCGATCTTGCGGGCAAGGAGATGAGCTTGCCGAGCTGGGAGTTGCTCTCGGACCCGGCGCTTTTGCAGTCCTGGGCGATGAACATCATGCTGCTTACGGTTTCGACCCGCAAGTACGCGCGCGCCGTGCGCCTGCCCGGCGAGGCCAGCGGCGACTTGCCGGCACGCGCGGGCGATGCGACCTCGAAGTCCGCGGTCTCGCGGCGCTTCGTGGCCATGACGCGCAAGAAGCTGAAGGCCTTCCTGGCCAGCGACCTTTCGGATCTCGATCTCCTGGTCATCCAGATCGACGGGCTGCACGTCGGCGATCACGTGTTGCTGGCAGCTATTGGCATCGACGGCGCGGGCGAGAAGCATGTTCTAGGCCTGGCCGAAGGTGCCACGGAGAATGCCGCCACGGTGCAGGCGCTGCTCGACAACCTGACCGCCCGCGGCCTCGACCCGGAAGTGCCCCGGCTCTTCATCGTCGACGGCGCCAAGGCGCTCTCCAAGGCGATCAAGCGGACCTTCGGGCCGGTGGCCGCCCTCCAGCGCTGCCAGGTCCACAAGGGCCGCAACATCATCGAGCGCCTCGACGAAAGCCTTCATGCCGGCGTCAAGAAGGCGCTCAGGCAAGCCTGGGACCAAGACGATGCCGAGAAAGCCGAACGCCTCATGAATAACCTGGCGCGCCGCCTGGAGACCGAGGCCCCCGGCGTTTCGGCTTCCATCCTGGAGGGCCTGGATGAGATCCTCACCGTGATCCGCTTGGGCCTGCCGCCCAAGCTCAGGCGCTCCTTGGCCTGCACCAACGCCATCGAGAATGCCTTGGGAACGGTCAGGATGGTGCAGCACAATGTCAAGCGCTGGCGCAACGCCGAGATGGCCTTGCGATGGACCGCCGCCGGCCTCCTGGAAGCCCAAAAGACCTCCGTCGCCTCAAGGCCTACCGGCAACTCCCCATCCTCAGAGCTGCCCTCGAGGATCACGTGAAAAAGGCAAAAGCGAAAAGCGCCATTGAAACCATCAAAGAGGCCGCCTAGCCTCGAAGCCCAACCATGCCTGCCTCGCCTTTTTCAACAGAGCATGGGACATCGCCGCGCCAGGTCAAGGACCTACGGACCTCTTCGGCGTATCTCTTCGGCGCCATCTGCCCCGAGCGCGGTGAGGGCGCGGCGCTGGTCATGCCGCGCGCCAATACTGAAGCCATGGACCTGCATCTCGAGGAAATCAGCCGGGCCGTTGCCCCAAACGCCCATGCCGTCGTGCTGCTCGACCAAGCCGCATGGCACACCACTGCCAAACTCGGCATCCCGGAGAACATCTCCCTCGTGCCTTTGCCACCCAAGTCCCCGGAGCTCAATCCCGCCGAAAATGTCTGGCAATACCTCCGCCAGAACTGGCTCTCCAATCGTGTCTTCGACTCCTATGAAGCCATCGTCGAGGCCTCTTGCCAAGCCTGGAACAACCTGACCGACCAACCTTGGAAGATCATGTCCATCGGCCTCAGAGCGTGGGATCGCACAAGTCAATGTTAAGGGCGGTTGGTATTAGCTGCCATGTTGCACAAGCGCCATTCAGAGAAGGGGTAACACCATGCGATTCAGAACGCTAAGTCGTGTTCTTTCTATGCCGTCACTGTTTCTGACGGCCATGGCGATATCGTTTCCGTCCCAAGCACACTTCATCGACGTGGAACTCTCGGGGTTCGGCACCGCAACGATCGATGGGTTTCTAAACCTTAATGAATGGGCCATGGCTGACACGGTGAACTTCGATCTGATTACTTTTGGGGAGACACATCCGACAACAATCCATGTAATGAATGACACGACTGACTTGTTCCTTGCCGTAGAACTCCGTAATGACGACTTCAAAGCATCATCAATCGGCGATCAGGGGGACGTTCTGAACATATTCTTTGACAACGATCATGACGGCAGGATTGCCCTGCCGGACTTCGAGTTGGGTGACGACGGCATGCACGTCGATAATCTCGGCCCTATGGTGGATTTATTTGGTTGCGAGTCACCGGTGTGTGAGTCGCCGAGTATAACAACCTTTCAACCGGATATAGCCTTTGCCTTTGGGGGGTCCAACGGGTCACACACACCAATCCGACCCCGGGAGCAATTGGAGACTACACTTACGAGTTTCAAAAGAAACTTAACTCAGGGGATGCAGCGCACGATTTCATTCTCTCGCCAGCAAGCATAGTCGGGATGTTTCTAGAGTTTGTCGATACTCCGGTAGGAGCTGGTGGTGGGGCATTAACAACCTTTCCTGGCCCTGATGCATGCTTTCGAAGTCGGCCCAGCTCCAGTCCGGACGACCCCGAGTGTGTCGGCGCCGATATTGTGATTGCGGCGGCCCCACAAACAGTCCCCAAACCCGCCACCCTCGCCATTTTCGGCGTTGGCCTCTCTGCCCTGGGTTTGATGCGGCGGCGCCTACGAAAAGGCGCCTAGGCTACTGCAATCCAGGTTAATCGAGCGGCGGTCCTTCGAGGCCGCCGTTTGCAATTTCGGCAAAGGATTGACGGTTACCGGAATGTCGCCTCTTGGCTAAGACCGGTAGTCCAGGACCACCACCAAACACGGCTGCTCTACCCTAAAGAGCCGACGATTCGGCGTTTATCGACCGCTTAACCCCCGATTGCGGTCGTCGCGAGTGGCACCGAATTTTGTCCGTGACCCGGAGCGGACCTTAGCCTTGGCATAGAAGGCCGACACCCACCCGTCACTTGCCGTACCGCCTGCGCGTGGTATGTTTCCGCACAGACAGTGACCTCCACACGGTAGTTCCTGGGTTCGCCGCCGCTCAGTCATATCGACAGGGGGGTTGTTCTCGCCGCAAGAATCAACCGAAATCATTTCGGGGCTAGCGGGACCGAATCTAGCCGTACTCCCCAGCGCGGAAGGCCAAGACCGAGAGGCTAAAGATTTGAACCATTGCGATGAAACACCCTTGGCGCTATCGCGCTGAATATCTTGCGGCGCAGAGCGGCCTCGCGTTGCTGAGTGCTTTGCCGTTGCCGGCGGCTTCAGCTACAGCCAGCTGGATTGCCAGGGCGGTTGGCTCTCGCCTACCGATCAGCGAGCGCGCAAAGGATAATTTGGGGCGTGCGCTGTCCGAGCTAGCTTCACGTGAGGTCGACGATATCGTCGGTGAAATGTGGGAAAACCTCGGTCGTTTGGTCGGGGAAATGGCGCACCTTGACAATTTCCACATCGCGGAACACGCCGGGGTGCCAGGCGCTATTGAAGTGGTCGGGACTGAGCACATCGAAAACGCAATACGGTCCAAATCGCCGGTGATCTTTTTCTCCGGTCATATCGGTAATTGGGAGCTTACGGCGCTCACGGCGTCATTACTGGGAGGAAACGTGCATGTCGTATATCGGGCTGCAAACAACCCTCTCGTCGATCAGCTGATCCGTGAGTTGCGGCACAAACTCGTGCCCAGCACCATTCCGAAAGGCGCCTCCGGTGCACGTAAAATCATGAAGCTTCTCAAGGATGGGCATTGTGTCGGCATGCTGGTTGACCAGAAGATGAACGATGGGATCGCCGTGCCGTTCTTCGGCCGAAAAGCGATGACGGCCCCAGCGTTGGCCCAACTAGCATACCGGTTCGATGCCTCGATTATTCCGACGCGATGCGAGCGTTTGGCCGGCTCGCGTTTTCGCGTGACTTTTGATCCGCCGATGGAGCTGCCGCGCTCAGACGATCGGGTAGCTGACGTGCTCGCGCTGATGTCTCAGGTGAACGCACTACTGGAATGCTGGATCAGGAAGCGCCCTAATCAATGGCTATGGCTGCATCGGCGCTGGTAGGTCCAAGGCGGCCATGATGACCGCCGTCGATCACCATCGCAAACTGGTTCCCCAATCGCAGCGCTACTACGAAAGAAAACGGGCCGAAGGCAAAGCCCACAATCAAGCCATCCGCGCCCTCGGCCGACACCTATGCCGCGTCATCTTCAAAATGCTCAGAGACAACCGTCCCTACTACGTAGAAAACGATCAACAAATCGTTTAAAATTCCAGCGGGATGTTCACCTGCGGCCCAAACTGTCACCTGCAGCGCACGTCCGTAGCTAGTCGCCCGTGAAGAACGCGTAAGCGGCTGATGTTGGTAGTTCTTTCGGTTTGGCGAAGTAATCGGATTTGCAAGAAAACGGGTTTTGGGCCTGAAAAGCTTGTGATTTGAAATAATTGATTTTGGGGATTCCCTTCCGTTGCGGAACGTGATTCTCTGCTCCCGTCGATTGGGATTGGAGAACTGTGATGAAGCCATCGCGCAAGGTGTCATCGGGAATAGAGGACCTGTTCCGCTCGCGGTTCGAAAACATCATCAACCTGCGCCACGAGTTGGTGGTGTTGGGGGGCCGGATCGCGTGGACTTTCTTCGACGAGACCTATGAAGCCTTGTATTCGGAGGAGGGTCGGCCGGGGGTCCCGACGCGGTTGATGGTTGGGCTGCACATCCTCAAGCATATGTTCGATCTCTCGGATGAGGAGGTCTGCGAGCGCTGGGTCTACGACCCATACTTCCAGTGCTTCTGCGGCGAAGAGTACTTTCAGCATGAGCTGCCCATGGAGCGCTCGTCGATGACCCGGTGGCGGGACCGGATCGGGCCGGAAGGTTTGGAGAAGGTATTCCAGGAGAGCCTGGCCGTGGCCCACCGGGTGGGGGCGCTGCGGGAGAAGGACCTCGAGCGGGTGACGGTGGACACCACCGTACAAGAGAAGGCGATTGCCTTTCCGACCGCCGCCAAACTGATGCAACGAGCCCGCGAGCGGCTGGTGCGACTGGCACGGGAGCACGGCATTGCCCTGCGTCAGTCCTATACCCGCCTGGGCAAGAGGGCGTTGATCATGCAAGGCCGCTACCGCCATGCCAAACAGCACAAGCGGGCCAACAAGGCCCTGCGCAAGCTCAAGACCTATCTCGGGCGCACCGTCCGCGACATCCGCCGCAAGACGGCCCAGGAGGAGAGCCTACGGGATCCCTTCCGCCGCCCCTTGTGGCTGGCCGAGCGGGTGTCGACCCAGAAGCGGCGCGACCCCTTGCCCAAGGTCTATTCGCTCCACGCGCCCGAGGTCGAATGCATCGGCAAAGGGAAGGCGCACAAGCCGTACGAGTTCGGCTGCAAGGTCTCCGTGGCGGCGACCAATTCCCGCCCCCCCGGCGGCCAGTTCGTCGCCCACGTCAAGGCCTTCCACGGCAATCCCTATGATGGCCACACCTTGAGGCAGGTGATCGAAGAGATGGAACGCTGGACGGGGATATCGGCCGAGCGCATCTATGTCGACAAGGGATACCAGGGCCACGATTACCCCAACAAACACCGCGTCTTTAGATCAGGCCAGAAACGCGGCATCACGCCGACGATCAAGAAGGAGCTCAGGCGGCGCTCCGCCGTCGAGGCCGTGATCGGACATCTCAAGAGCGATGGCAGGCTGGGGCGCAACTTCCTCAAAGGCCGCGACGGCGACAAGATCAACGCCATCCTCGCCGGCGCCGGCTACAACTACCGCCTTGTCCTCAAAGGGAATTATATACGACCGTAACTTTTTTCGGGAATTACATACCTATTTACCTATGGTGCGGCTGTGTGATCACATGATTGGATGGACAATAAAGATTCTGGTGGTTGGTTTAATCGTGCCGTCATCGTTGGCGCCTCGCTGTGGTATTTGCAGGGTCTTTCGATGTTAGAGGCCGGGTCTCCGTTTTGGGCTTTTGTCGTCGGCCTGTTTGTATGGCTGGAATTTAATCGGCGAAGGCGCTGGCGTGTTCGTCACCCTTCCAACCCGCCATCGCCAGCGGATCGCATGGCAAAGATCATGTTCAATTTCTATGAACCGTCCGCGCCATTCGTGTTTATTCTATCGTGTATTTTGCTGATTGGCGGCACGACCTTAGTCTTGTATCTCTCCAAGGAAATTCTACGGATGATTTTACAGTAATTCCTTAATTTTTCCCGGCTGATTCCGCTTTGATTGCCTTCATATACCGCCATTCGTCGGGCTTTTTGGGTTTCGCCCTAAGCATGGTCCG
Source organism: Alphaproteobacteria bacterium (assembly GCA_965218865.1). Lineage (GTDB taxonomy): Bacteria > Pseudomonadota > Alphaproteobacteria > JAAXGF01 > JAAXGF01 > CBDCME01. The sequence continues at coordinate 425,525 of CBDCME010000073.1, read as the reverse complement.
CATGACGTTTTCCCAAGAATCGGGAATCGGATCCGGCATTTTGAGTTTGGGCGGGCGTCCGCGCAATCTGACGGGTGACTTTGGCATTTCGCAATCTCCTATCGGCAATCTCGATGTGATACTATCCCACAACATTCTTACAGAGGAAAGTGTCATGATCAAACTTGGAACCGCTGTTGTTGACTACAAGGAACGGGAAGCGGCGTTCAAAGCCCACGCACGCGTTCTATCACGGCGTCTAGCCGCTCTGAAATCTCTCGCTTCAGAGCCTTCGAACCCGCATCCCGACCGGGTTTTACAAGAGCAAGCATCTGTTTCTTGAGATCCTTGGCGTCTTTGAGCGGATTGTCGGATTGTGCCATACGGTCTGCCCAAAGCATTTCTACCAGAGTATCCAACGCGAATAGTTTTGCGTGTATGGTAAGCGACACGCCGTCGTCATCGGCATCTTCATTGTTTCCGTTCGGGTGGCCGTCATTTTTGAATGGACAGTCTCTAAGATAATCTATCAGTTCGCTTGCTTCATCCATGGTTTCCGGGTCAAGGTTTATATCGTCGCTTACCTGCTGTTCCTCTATTAGTTGCTCAATGAAATCAAGTTGAGCCTCACTAGGGTCTTTTCTTCCAAGCCCAAACATCGCAATCTCCATGCAAACTCGATTTGCCCGGCGCGGTTGGTGCCGGGCCGGTCGCCAAACAATCTGCTGTGTCCATTAGAGATTCCCACGCAAGCGCGGGCGGCCCGGCATGGGGCCGGACACAACAAGTTTGGCGATGGCGAAAGGTTAGGGACTTAATGAAGGGATCGCAAGCGCGAAAAAATTATTTGAGTGCTCCCCATTCTCTAAAACGCCTTTCAATTACAGAAATTTGCGATCTGGTTTCCCTGATTTCTGTAAAAAGAGAGGTAATTTCGTCGAGCGATGGCCACTCATTAATTTCGCGCGACTTGCTTTCACGCATTCCCAAATCGCCAGTAATGGCAAAATTCAATTGATACTCTGCTGTTTGACAAGCACCCTTTATTCTTTCCGCTCTTGAAATAAGACACACAAGATTCTCCCTAAGAGAAGCAATGTCTTCTACAGATTTTCCTTTTTCTAGGCGTTTTTCATCATCAGTCATTGCGATGGTCTACGAGATCAAATCCTTATAAGTCAAGCGTTTTCCGTCCATACCACTGTTAATCAGCGCCATTTGGTCCAGGGTGTCGCGCGGGCGCACGTTGTGGCGTCCGGCGAATTCGTTGACGTAGCGCTGCAAGTGCTTCTCGCTCATTTTGTGGAACGTACCCTTGTGCGCTCGCTTGAGCATGGCCCAAAACGATTCGATCCCGTTGGTATGCGCCTGGCCCTTCACGTATTCGCCGGTGCTGTGCTTCACGCTCTCATGCTCGAACGGCATTCCCTCGTAAGCCTTGGCCTCGTCCGTGTAGACGGTAGCGCCTTTCTCGGCATGATCGCCCACGAAGCCCTGTAGCGTTTCCTTGTCGGCGCTGGCGACGACCGACGCGCTGACATGATTGGTATCCCGGTCTTTGGCGCCCGCTACGGCGGTCTTGCCTACGGCGCCGCGCCCGGCGTGCAACTTCTTGTTGGCGTGCTTGTTCATTTCCTTGCCGCCCATGTAGGTTTCGTCCACTTCGACCGGCCCGGACATTTTCGCCGCTTCGTCGTTCCACGTTTCACGGATCCTGTGTGCCAAGAACCAAGCGGTCTTTTGGGTAACGCCAAGGTCGCGGTGAAGCTTCATGCTCGATACGCCCTTGAGATTGGTGGTCATGAGATACCCGGCCAGCAGCCAGACGCGATAGCCCAGCTTCGTTCCCTGCATGGCGGTGTCCGTCTTGACGTTGAACATCTTTTTGCAGGAGCGGCATTTGAATGTGGCGGTTGCGTGCTTGACGCCGTGCTGAATATTGTCATCGCCGCATTTCACGCATTGGACGCCGTTTGGCCAACGGTTTTCGATCATCCATTTTTCGGCGCTGTCATTGTCGGGAAACCTGGCCATCATCGCGACCAGCGATATGCCTTTGCGGTAGTGTTTGCCGGGTGCCTTGTGTGCCATTTCTTCGCTCCTTAATTTCGTAGGAGCATAACTTTTTTGAGGCATGAATGCAAGGAAAAAAGTTACGGTCGTATATAATTCCCTCCTCAAATGGCTGAGGCGTTTGTTTGTCCAAATCCTGGCCGCGCTCCTCAGCGACATCTCGCACCCCACCGCAAACCCAATCGCCGCTTCAGCTTGAAATCAGGGTTCTTCACGGACGACTACATAGAACGACACCGCGGTCAGTACGAACGACGCGTGACCGATTGCATCCAATAACGTCAACGGCATGATTTACCTCGCCGATTCAAAGTTTGAAGGGATTGCCGTCCTGCGAGTCGCCGTTCAGGCACACGGGGACACGGCTCTGCGCGATCCGGGTGTGCTGGGAGGGGCGGGCCTTTACTTGGCCGCTAGCGGCAAAGGAAACGTTTTGCGCGCGCCATGGTCGGCGGCCAATACGGCGACGACGTTGTTCTTGTGCAACAGAGTCGTGTCCGCCGGAGAAACTGGCACGATGCGGGCTTCAATCTTAGAAGTTCGAGCGACGCCGTATATGGAGACCCATTGGCTGAACATCGCCCTTTCGTCGGCGCGACTCATCCACCGCGCCCGGAATTTGGCGCTGATAGTCTCCCACAGGCTGGTGGCGGCGTTTTGGACGGCGGTCTGCAGTTTGGAGTCATGGCCGGTAGTCGAGAAAATGCCTCGCACCGCCCGGAAGGTCGAGACGACAAGGTCGGTGTCGGTGCGCGACCGCTGCTTGGCACCGTAGAAGCGCAGATAGTACCGCAGCTTCCAGCAAAAAAGTTCGATCCAGCTGAGATGCTCGCAGTAGCTCTGGGACGGCCACAGGGCTAGGGAGTCGAGTATGTGCCGAAAATAGGCCCGGTCCAGCCGTATCCGGTCCGCGTCATATAGGCTGTTGAACAGCTCGGTTCCGGGCAAGGCCATGTAAAAACCAACCGATAGGTCGGTGATGCCGGCCTCGGCGAGGCGGTCGATGAACGCCAGGTTCTCGGCTAATTGCTCCGGCCGATCGTGCGGGAAACCGATGACGAGGAATACGGCAACGTTGAGCTCCGCCTTGACGGCGGCGGCAATGCTTTCGAACAGCCGGTCCGTCTTCATCTTCTTTTTGATGAACTTGCGCGTGGTCTCCGAACCGGATTCCGGCGCGTAGGCCATCGATACCATACCGGCCCGCTTCAGCAGCCGGGCGACCTCGGCGTCAATGGCCTCCGACCGGGTTCCGGTTGGCAGCTGCCAAGTAATGTCGAGCCGGCGATCGATCAGCTCCCGGCAGAACTCGGTGATCCAGTCCTTGCGAATAATCGCCGTCAAGTCCTGGAAAGGGAAATTGCGGGCGCCATAACGCTCGACAAAATGCTCGATCTCGTCGACCACGGCCACCGGATCGCGCGGGATCCAGCGCGGCAGCCACATATTCGGCGCCGAGCAGTAAGTGCACTGGTAGGGACAGCCCCGCGTCGCCAATATGGGAATGGTCAGGGATTCGGTATACATACCACCGGAAAATCGGCTCTCGTGATAAGCGGCAAGGTCGATGTGATCCCACGCCGGCGGCTCGATATCGTCCACGTCGCGGCGGCGTGCCCGCCGCGGGTTGATGACGATTTCCCCGCCTGAATCATTCGCCAGACCGTCCGTTACGGGTTTTTCCTGGCGGTAGCCAACGCCGGCGACACCGTTCACCGGCTCGCCGGCGTCCAGCCGATCAAGCAGTTCGATGACGGTCTCTTCACCCTCTCCCAACACCACATAGTCGGCCTTGGACGTCATCATGCAAAACTCTGACATCGCGGTAACTTGCTCGCCGCCGATCACCACGGGCAGATCAGGCCGCGCGGTCTTGGTCGCGCCGATCAACTGCACCACGGCCGGCCATTCATGGGTAAATACCACGCTAATGCCCACCACGTTGGCCTGCGCCGGTATTCGCGAGACGATTTGCCGCGGCCGTAGCCCCACCAGATAGCCCTTGTAGTAGGCCGTCCGGACCTTTGGGCCGGCTCCAACGGCATCAATGACAGTGACGCGGCGCCCGGTTGCCTCGATTGCCGCCGCGATATACGCAACCCCCAAAGGCGGCGTGATCGAGGCGGTGGCAAACCGGAAAGCTTCCCCGGCGGGGGGACGTATTAAGCAGAGCACGGATGCCTCTTCGGAACACCTTGGTCCCGGCCGATCTTTAGCATAGCCGTCGTCGTCAGACAATTTGTTCAACGACCGACATCCGGATCCTGATTGGACATCTGTCATCCAAGGGTTTGCGGCGGTTTGCGCACGCTTTCGTATCTCTGAAAACAGTCCTATATAACAATAGGTTATCCGTGTGGCGCTTTGCGGCCGTTTGCTGCGACTTGACGCGCGGTGGTACCAAGGTGGTACCAAGAAGGGTGACAGACACCCGCGATTCTGTAGGGGGAACGCCATGCCGAAAATCACGAAAAGGCTCATCGACAATCTCGAACCGAGCGATTCCGCATACATCGTTTGGGATGATCGCTTGAGGGGGTTTGGCGCCAGGGTCAATCCCAACGGCAGGATCACCTTCATCCTGAAATATCGTGTTGGCGGTGGTCGATCGGGAACCGTCCGCAAACCATCCATCGGAATTCACGGTAAGGTCACGGCGGATCAGGCCAGGCGGGTTGCCGGTGAATGGCTTTCCGAGGTGACGCGGGGAGGGGACCCCGGCGGTGAACGGCAAGCCGACACCGTGGCGACCTTGTGTGAACGCTACATGGGCGAGCACGCCGAAGTCTACAAACGGCCGAGTAGCCAGGTGGAAGACCGACGTCTTATCGAGAAACGCATCTTACCCGCGCTGGGAACCATGAAGGTGACCGCAGTTACCGCGACGGACGTACGGCGCCTTCACCAGAGATTGAGGAACACGCCCTACGAGGCGAACCGCATGCTTTCCGTACTCTCAACGATGATGAAATTTGCTGAGGGTGATGATTGGAAATACCGGCCCCGGGGATCCAATCCATGCACGGGAATCAAGAGATTCAAAGAGCGGAAACGAGAACGCTATCTGTCCGCGGAGGAACTGGCGCGCCTTGGCGATACGCTTTCACAGGCGTTGCGAGAGGGCACCGAAAACCCAAACGTGATCGCGTGTATCCGGCTACTCATTTTGACCGGTGCCAGGCTCGGGGAAATTCTGACGCTACGGTGGGGGTATGTCGATTTCAAAGGTGCCGCGCTCAACCTCCCGGAATCGAAAACTGGGGAAAAGGTCATTCAGTTAAACGCCCCGGCGCTCGAACTGTTGCAAGGCATGCAGCCTGATCCTTCGGGCTGGGTGATCCCGGGCAAGAAAGAGGGGACGCACCTCTGTAGCGCGACAGAAATATTTAGTCGTCCGTGAAGAACCCTGATTTCAAGCTGAAGCGGCGATTGGGTTTGCGGTGGGGTGCGAGATGTCGCTGAGGAGCGCGGCCAGGATTTGGACAAACAAACGCCTCAGCCATTTGAGGACAAGGCGGTAGTTGTAGCCGGCGCCGGCGAGGATGGCGTTGATCTTGTCGCCGTCGCGGCCTTTGAGGAAGTTGCGCCCCAGCCTGCCATCGCTCTTGAGATGTCCGATCACGGCCTCGACGGCGGAGCGCCGCCTGAGCTCCTTCTTGATCGTCGGCGTGATGCCGCGTTTCTGGCCTGATCTAAAGACGCGGTGTTTGTTGGGGTAATCGTGGCCCTGGTATCCCTTGTCGACATAGATGCGCTCGGCCGATATCCCCGTCCAGCGTTCCATCTCTTCGATCACCTGCCTCAAGGTGTGGCCATCATAGGGATTGCCGTGGAAGGCCTTGACGTGGGCGACGAACTGGCCGCCGGGGGGGCGGGAATTGGTCGCCGCCACGGAGACCTTGCAGCCGAACTCGTACGGCTTGTGCGCCTTCCCTTTGCCGATGCATTCGACCTCGGGCGCGTGGAGCGAATAGACCTTGGGCAAGGGGTCGCGCCGCTTCTGGGTCGACACCCGCTCGGCCAGCCACAAGGGGCGGCGGAAGGGATCCCGTAGGCTCTCCTCCTGGGCCGTCTTGCGGCGGATGTCGCGGACGGTGCGCCCGAGATAGGTCTTGAGCTTGCGCAGGGCCTTGTTGGCCCGCTTGTGCTGTTTGGCATGGCGGTAGCGGCCTTGCATGATCAACGCCCTCTTGCCCAGGCGGGTATAGGACTGACGCAGGGCAATGCCGTGCTCCCGTGCCAGTCGCACCACCCGCTCGAGGTCCTTCTCCCGCAGCGCCCCCACCCGGTGGGCCACGGCCAGGCTCTCCTGGAATACCTTCTCCAAACCTTCCGGCCCGATCCGGTCCCGCCACCGGGTCATCGACGAGCGCTCCATGGGCAGCTCATGCTGAAAGTACTCTTCGCCGCAGAAGCACTGGAAGTATGGGTCGTAGACCCAGCGCTCGCAGACCTCCTCATCCGAGAGATCGAACATATGCTTGAGGATGTGCAGCCCAACCATCAACCGCGTCGGGACCCCCGGCCGACCCTCCTCCGAATACAAGGCTTCATAGGTCTCGTCGAAGAAAGTCCACGCGATCCGGCCCCCCAACACCACCAACTCGTGGCGCAGGTTGATGATGTTTTCGAACCGCGAGCGGAACAGGTCCCCTATTCCCGATGACACCTTGCGCGATGGCTTCATCACAGTTCTCCAATCCCAATCGACGGGAGCAGAGAATCACGTTCCGCAACGGAAGGGAATCCCCAAAATCAATTATTTCAAATCGCAAGCTTTTCAGGCCCAAAACCCGTTTTCTTGCAAATCCGATTACTTCGCCAAACCGAAAGAGCTACCAACATCAGCCGCTTACGCGTTCTTCACGGGCGACTATTTATGAATCGGTAAAAGAAATAATTCAAAACGCCTGGAAAACGGCTGCATTTTCCGGGCTGTTTTGGCTTGGAAAATCCGTCCCCTTTTCGGTCGCGTTTCCGGAGCCGTTTTCACCGTGAAGCACGGCGCCCAGTTGAGACTGAATTGCGTGCGGATTGGCAAAAGCAATCGCATCACGGATCGCATGCCTCGGGGGTTTCTATTATGGCCAGGCCATTTCCCCCTTGACGACCTTGGCACTCAGCTCCAGGTCGTCGATGCGGCCCAAGTCAGGATATTGCCGAACCATGAAGTCAATCAGCTCCGCCGCATCATGGGCTTCTTCCACTGCATTTTCGAAGACCTCAACGTAGCTGCGGGTGAACTCGACGGCCGCGAGACTACGAGAGCTTTCGCCCAGGAAGTGGCCGGGGATTACTACGTCGGGCTGTAATTCGACGATTCTGTCGAGTGTGCGGAACCAGTCCTGGCGTGATTGTAGGGTTGGGTTGTCGGCCACCCAGACATGCTCATTCTCGTAGACGACCACGCCACCGACCACCGCCCTGAGCGAAGGAATCCAGATGAACGTATGCACGGGGTCGTGCCCGTCGAGGCCAACGATCTTGAGCGGTTGGCCATCGACCAGTAGAGTGTCGCCATCCAGCGGTTCAGGCAGGACCAATCCTTGGGGCGCGTTGTCTTCGAGAATCGGTCCCCAATAGGCTTTTTTACCTTCCATGGAAGCCGCGATCTTCTCTACGGTTGCGGGTGTGGCAAGGATCCTGGCGTCCGGATAGGTGGCGGAGACCACATCCAGTCCAAAGTAAAAGTCGGGATCTCCGTGGCTGATATACACCGTGGTCAGGCGTTTTCCACTTGCCTCGATCATCTCGATCACGGCCTGAGTATCGTTGCGCTGGAACTGCGCGTCGATCAAGAGGGCTTCTTCCGGTCCCGTCACCAGGATCGACGACACCGGAGGGATTTATCCGCTTGACTTTCCAACGTGCGTCGTTTAGACTTGGCCCCAACGTAAGGAGCGAGTCATGAGCAAATCCACAATCAGCCTCATTCAATTGTTCGAGCGGTTTCCCGATCAAGATACTGCCCGGGCCTACATGGAGCAACAACGTTGGCCGGACGGCATCGAATGCCCGCATTGCTGTGAGCGCAAGCGTATCGGCACCCGGAAGGGCGGCTACTACCGCTGCAACGCTTGCATGGAAGTGTTCACCGTGCGCACCAAGACCGTCATGGAGCGCTCGCATATACCCCTTCACAAGTGGATTTACGGGAAATACCTGCTGGTCACTGCGCGGAAGGGCATATCGTCTGTGCAATTGTCGAAGGAACTAGGCATCCGGCAGCCTTCCGCATGGTTCATGCTCCAACGCCTGCGCGAGGCTTGCAAGGACACCGGTGGGCCACTTTCCGGCATCGTCGAGATTGACGAAACCTATGTTGGCGGCAAGGAACGCAACAAGCACGAGAACAAGAAGTCTCACCCCGGCGGCGGCCCCAGTGGCAAAACTCCGGTGCTCGGGATGCGCCAGCGCGGCGGAAACACGGTAGCCATGGCCATCGAAGAAACCAGTAAGGAGGGAGTCCAAACTCCCATTCACGAGAACGTACAAGTGGGTTCCACGCTTCACACCGACGATCACAAGTCGTATTCCGGGCTGGGCGACACGCTCTACAAGCACGAAACCGTCAACCACAGCGCCGAGGAATTCGTGCGCGGAGACGTTCACACCAACGGCATTGAAAGCGTGTGGGCCGTGCTGAAACGCGGCTTGAAGGGCGTCTATCACCACGTCAGCCCCAAGCACTTGCCCCGTTACGTCGATGAATTCGCCTTCCGGCTCAATCAGGGCTCTTGCGAGCGGCACACGATGGACCGGATCGCATCCATGCTGGCCGGTGGGATTGGGAAAAGGCTGACCTACAAGGCGTTGATTGCCGATAACGGGCTTTCGAGCGCGGCGCGGTCATAGACACCAAAGAGGATTAGCTTTATAAAAGCGAGCCCCGGCAGAATTGTAGTTCTAACCGGGGCTCTTTCAACCGCGTTGTGCTTGACGGGACACGCGGACAGGCAAGACCTAAACCCTTCCCATTTTTCCGTCAAGCATGGCGCCCCCACCGAAAGGGGGCGATTACCATCCGTCCACGCAAAAGACTAGAAATCGGACGCATATAACTTTCGGGGCGGGATTGCAAGCGCAGTTCCGCCCCGAAAAATTGGCGGCGGGAGCATGGACGCCCGGGGAGGCGCGCTTCATGCCATGCTCCCGCCATAAGCTCTAGCGGCTGCCTCCGAAGGCCGCCGTCAGATCGTCTCGCTCAAGCGTCCCGGCCATGCCTTCATGGGATGCGCCGGTGAAGATGCCGGTCAGCACGCCGTCATCTCCGCCGGTGTTGACGAAGGTGTTTCCGCGCACGTCAACGGCGTAGCCCAAGTCCCCGTCGCCCCATTGCACGCCGCTCCCGGCTTCGCCGGGGGCCATGCCGGACTGCCAGCTTTCAAGGGCGGTGAAGTCTGCCGCGCCCTTCATGGTTCCGAGATTGACGCCCAACTGTGCATCACCGGCAACGGCCTCGACATTGGGCGTGAAGCCTAGCAGGGTGCCGGTCCATGTGGCCGTGCCTGACAACTCGGGATTGTCCGCCAGGTCCATTCCAGGCTGAATCCCATAGGCCCACGGCTCGGCGTATCCGTTGCGGAAGGCGACGCCGAACGCCGCATCTTCGCCCACGCCGACGACATGCGTTGATGTGCTATTCCATGGCCCGAAGTCCGTAGGTCCGTCACCGATCTCCAATCGGCCATACAAGGCCCTTAGGGCCTCCCGGTCCACGGGATACAGAATCGATGTGGGTTGCTGGTCGTTCTGAGAGGTATGATAAATGGCATTCGTCGCTTCGAGGATGGTGTCGAATTGGGCGGACACATGCCCTAAACCAAGCGCGTGAAGCATCTCGTGGGCCAGCAGGGTAATCGCGTTCCGCTCATCTCCGAGGGCCGGCGCCCCCCGGTTCATCTGTATGTACGAGTTGTCTATGCTCCCGTCGCCGGACGGGTGGTTCCAGGCCGTTCCGCCCGACGTTCCGCAATTGTAGTAAGCCGAGCATGGAAGGAATTCGATGTGAATAGTTCCGCCCAATTCCTCCCCGGAGACGAACCGCCTCCCTTCGGAATTCACTGTATCGAGAAGGGAGAAGTCAGCCAGCGGCAAGCCCATGCTCACCCGCGCCGAAGCCGGCAACGCGGCGTTGACCAATCCCACAGCGGCGGTAACGCGTCTCACGTCGGACGGAGATGCGCCCCCTATGACCCTCACCGTTGGGCTTGGGGTATATTTCTCTAACGGCATCGCGGCCTCGGAGAGATAGGCGGCCAGCGTTTCTCTACCAGCGCCATCGTTCAATCGCCCGTGCCGGATGCTGGTTGCGCCCCATGTGGCGGCAACGGACAAACCGCCGATATGCTCCAGTCCCTGGTCGACGCCGGCGAAGATGTTTTTACCATCATGGTACACCGGCAGTTGCTTGACGGTTCCAGGGGTTGGCGTAGGCAAACCGCTAATCTGATAAGGCAAATTCTCTTGCCTCGGAAACGATATCGATGCCGGCTCATTCAGGGCGGCTTGGCTATTTCCTCCGCCTCCCCCGCAAGATGCAAGAATCGGTAATAACGCAGCGGCAACCGCCGCAGCAAAATGTCTGGCTTTCATGTCTTCTCCGAATCGCTCGGGTGCCAGCCCGGCGGGTGCCGGGCCGGTCGCCAAACAACCTTCAACGCTTTGAGGATTCCCGCGCAAGCACGGGCGACCCGGCATGGGCCAGGCGTCGAAGGGTTTGGCGATGGGAAGGGATGCTAGAAAGTTAATGGGGGAAAGTCAAGCGGATAAATCCCACACCGGAAACAGGCTTGCTTCTCCGGGATTGAAGACCTTGATCGTTAAGCTTTCTTGGGCATTCAAGGCCGTGGGAATGGCCGTGAGCGCCGAGACAATCATCATTCTCCTAAGAAATGTACGCATGAGATGGCACCCCTCCCTTGTTAGGTTCTATGACATGAATCCCTGACGAAAGAATAATTTAAATCGTTCTCGAAAGCATCTCCCGTTTCAACCGCATTTCCAGGCCCGTTTACGCCGTGATGAATGGCGCCATGGAAGCCTGCTGTAGCGCGACAGAAATAATTAAGAATGCCTTGGAAAAATGGCCTGGAAAATCCGGGCCGTTCCCGGGAGGGTGTATTCGGTGCCGTTTTCGCCGTGGCATATGACGTTGTATCAGTTCTGATCCGCCACCAATCCGTGCCGACGGAGAACATGCTTGTTGGCACCATTTGTAACGGAGTGGTCTTCCCCGGCAACGTTTTTGCGCCTCGGAGCAACGCTCACGCCTTAATTTTCCAGCGGTTGCAAGTTCTAATGTTTTTGTTGGCCAGTAGGAATGCTGCGAGCACCACGCAAATCGCAGCACTCTGCGCAAGCGTCCAATTTCACAAGGTAGTTGAACCAAGTCTCTACATATTTTTCGTTATCTGTAGCAATTACCGGAAAATTAATTCCAAATTTTTGCAATGTCGTTCTCGAAAGTTTGGTGATTCGTTGGTAGATGAGAGGGGTACATTTTGGGGGAGCCATGTAGCGTCCTTCCATAGCCGCCGTGACGAGACTGAGACAATCTTGGATTTCCAGTGAACAAGCGCCAAACCTACGTGACGGCCACATCCGCCAAGCCCACTGCGCAACAATAGCCAGGAGCCAGAAGATACAGATTGCTGCCCCGCCAATGGCGATGGTCGGCAAAAACCCACTGATAAAAGGGACGGCATCACTCATTTTGGATGCGGCCTCTTGAAAATCGACCAAGAGCCCCACCGACATCGAGATCCCAGCTAGAGCAATCCACGGTACTCGGAACCAGCGTCTCCAATCCATTCTCTATGATGACCGGGGGATCTTCTTTTGCCAAGTGCACCGCTACCGTTTTGCCGTCCGAAACGATGTTCCGCCAAGCAGAAACGTCGTATCCCGGCGCAACACGCGACGTTCCCCTGCCTAGGTACGACCCTCAAATCCCGATCCCCAGGATTTCGTACACCTTGAAGGTGGTGCCATCGCCGGAATACTTGCTCAAGGTGAAGCGCAGGCGCCGTTCGTCGGCCTTGATCACCGAAATCGTGGTGGTGCCGAGGACGCGGGTTGTTGTGCGGCCGCTGCGGTCCCTGTGCGTGCTCGTGAAATTCTTGGAATAAATCGTGACCGAGGAATCGAGGTCGCGCACCAAACGCGGGCCCACCGGGGCGATGCTCAACACCAGCCAGACCGCGGCGTATCCGCTCAGGCCGGCGAGCAGGTCGATGTCGGTGTCGCCGTTGGCGAGTTCGATGCCATCCGTCGAGGTGAAGAGCCTGCCGCCGCCGGCGGTCTGGAGGCCGGCGGGGGAGACGGCGAGGTCGTCGCGTTCCTGGGCCCGGGCCTCCTCGGCGGTGGCGAACCTGGCGAGGCCGGCGCGGGCGGTGGTGGCGGTGCGCTGGTTGAGCCAGCCGGCGGTGACGGCGCCGCTGCCGCCCGTGCCTTCCACCTCGGCGGAGGTGGCCAGGCGGACGGCCCCGGTCCCAGTATCGGTGGCATCCGGTAGGTGGCTGGAGGCCACCTTGGCGTTGGCGTCGAGGGGGGCGGCGCCGTTGGCCTCGCCCCTGCCGGTGCGCCAGCCGGGGACCTTGCCGTTAGTGTCGAGGTCGCAGACGCCGTCGGCCTGGCCGCGGGCGCCGATGATCGTCTTGAGGTAATCGACGATCTTTTTCATCATGGGCCGGAACAGGGCCGGGCTGTCGCTTCCAGCGTCGGCGTGTTCGCCCGAGAGGTCGTCGGTGGGCCATGCCATGGGGCTGTCTCCTTGTCTCAGGCGCGCACGCCGCGGATCACGGCGTCGATCGTGGCGTCGGCGGGATTGCCGTCTCCATCGAATATCTTGATGCGGGTGGGGTTGTTCTTGTTGTCGAGGGTCCATGACCATCCGGGTCCGACCGATTGCAGGGTGACGTCGACGTCGGTGACGCGGGCCAGGGTGGTGGGCACGGTGCGGCCGGCGGCGGCCGAGCCTTCCCAGTTCGCAGTGTCGGCGTCGAGGAACCTCTGGACGGCGGCGGGGGCGAGCAGGCTGTAACAGAGGTAATCGAGGCGGAGCACGGCGGTGCCGTCTCCGGCGAGCCGCCAGCGGAGCTGGAGATGGCGGGCGGTGATCAGGTCTCCGGCCGCGTGATCGGTCCAAGCCGCGGTGGCGAGGCCCCCGGCGGTATCGGCGGTGCGGTACTGTGGAAGGTGACCTCGCCCGAGGTCTCGCCCTCCCAGGCGATGGAGAAGGGCACCTCGGCGCCGAGGTCGACGGCATCGGTGGTATAGGTCATCCCATGGGCGCCGTCGTCGCCATCCCCGAGGGCCCAGGAGGTCCAGGCGTCCCAGGTTGTCATATCGTCCCAGGTATGGGTTCTGCCACTCTCGAGGGCGTCGAGGCCGTCGTTGGAGCGGATGGCGTTGGTGGCGGTGCCGGGCCATCCCTGGGCGGAGGGGCAGTCCCAGAGGATGGCGTCGCCGAGGCGGGGATCGGGGAGCTCGGCGATGATGTGGGTTGCCGGGGAGAGGTTTCCGGAGGTGTCGATGGCGCGTATGGTGAAGTTCCAGCGGCCGCGGCGGGGTTCGTTGGTCTCCCAGGGCGAGGCGGTCAGGACGCCGCCGTGCATGGGGGTCATCCGGTCCCAGGAGGGCGCGGTTCCGCCCACCGTAGCCTCGGCGTAACGGATGACCACCCCGGCGAGGTCGGCATCGGGGGGCGGGGTCCAGCGCAGGCGCCGGGTACCGTCGCCGAGGACGTCGACGAGGAAGTTACGGGGCGTTCCGGGGGGCGCGTCTTGCCCTGGATGGCATATGTGATGGTGAGGGGAACGCCGGTGGGCGCGGCCCCGGTGCCGGGGCGGGCGGAGATGGTCAGGGCGCCTTGGGGCGGAACATGCCACGATGCCCTGGTGGCGCCGCTGGTCATCTCCGCCACGGTGTCCATGGGGCCGCTGTCGATCCCGGCGCGTATGGTGCCGCCGCGCCAGTCCCCGGCGACGGTCAGCGAGACGGCGATGTCGACGGCGAAGCCTGAGCCGGCGCGGATCAGGGTTTCGGAGACGGTGATGTGGAGCACCCTGGGGGTGCGCCGGGCGGGGGAAGGCAGGGGCACGGAGAGATCGGAGGTGGCGGCGGCGTGATAGGCGTCGACCTCGTCGATGGCCTCGACGCGGACGCCTCCCGAGGCGGTGGGTTCGAGGCCGGCGACCCTAGCCCGGGCGGGGGCGCCGCCGGCGCGGTAGAAACGCTACAGGAGGTCGAGGGGATTCGAATCGCCGGGGGCCTCGGGGAGGGGCTCGGCGAGGACCACGGTATCGGTATTGCCGGAAGTGCCGGCGCCGTACGGGTGGGAGACGGTGGTGGCGTGCAAGGCGCCGTCCGGCAGGCGGAACAGCATGTGGTCCTCGCCGCCGGAGAGGGAAACCTCGCGGTCGAGGCGGACCCGTCCGGGCTGGCCGCCGAGGCAGCGTCCCGCGCTGCCGCCGCCGATCAGGGAATGGGAGATGTGGACCACGTCGCCGCGGGCGATGGCGAGGCCCTCGGCGGCCATCTCCCATTTGAGCCGCCGCCGGTGATAGGCCTGGCGGGCGGCCTGGAGGTTGCACTCCATCGCCGCCTGCTCCCGGGAGGTCACCCCTTGCAGGGTCAGGGTGGCGCTCTTCGATGGCGCGGCGACGCCGGGCACGGCACGGCGGACGCTGTTCCACTGCCAGTCGAGGTCGGGGTCGATGTAGCGGCAGACGATCTCGTCGGCGGTCTGGGCGGAGGCGTATACGGCCTCGAAGGAACCGGCGGCGATGTTTCCGGGGGTCACCAGCGCGGTGGCGGGCCTGTTGGCGGTGTCCCACACGGTGCCGAGCTTGCCGGCGCCCCACGAGGGGCTGGCTCGGCCGCACTGGGCGATGAGCGTCAGCACCTCGGCGTCGGAGGCGGTCCCGGCGATGACGTAATCGCAGGACAGCTCTTGGGCGTCGCACCAGGCGCCCCAGGCCTTGATGGCCGCGTCGTCGATACGGGCATCCGCCAGGCCGGCGCCGGCGGCGAGGCGTTCCCCGATGTATACTCCCTTGGCGTACCAGCGGAACAGCCAGGCGGGATTGGACGAGGCCCGGGGTTCGGTCCATTTCGTGCCGTCCCAGACGGGGATTTTCTGGCTCGCGGTGGCCGACAGGCGGTCGAGGCGTCCGGAGAGCTGGCCGGAGGCGCGGATCTTGAGGGCCAGGCGGGTCTGGCCCCGGTAATCGGCCTTGTCGGTCTGGTAGGAGCGCAGCGCCGTCCAAGCGAGATCGTCGTGGACGAGGTCGGAATCGGAGGGGGCGGAGGTGCGGCGTACGCGCACGGTGTGCACCCCCGGGGATGGGAGGGCATAGGACAGGGTACGGCGGTAGGGCCGGGTGTCGCCGTTGGCGAGGGTGACCCGGTAGGAGCGCTTGGCCGCGGGGTCGTCCTCGGGCCAGTATTCGATCGCGACGGTGACGGCGTGGCGGATGATGCCGCCGCTCTCGCCGGAGACCCGGAACAACTGGCCGGCGATGTCGATGCCGATGCGCGTGGTTCCGGCCGCCGTGGTCCGCTCGACCCAGGCGGTGTCGTCGAGGGCGGCGCCGGGGGTGGTATCGACGTTGCCGGGGAACAGGGCAAGCGCGCCGTTGATATCGGGGCGATGTCCCATGCTCTGTTGAAAAAGGCGAGGCAGGCATGGTTGGGCTTCGAGGCTAGGCGGCCTCTTTGATGGTTTCAATGGCGCTTTTCGCTTTTGCCTTTTTCACGTGATCCTCGAGGGCAGCTCTGAGGATGGGGAGTTGCCGGTAGGCCTTGAGGCGACGGAGGTCTTTTGGGCTTCCAGGAGGCCGGCGGCGGTCCATCGCAAGGCCATCTCGGCGTTGCGCCAGCGCTTGACATTGTGCTGCACCATCCTGACCGTTCCCAAGGCATTCTCGATGGCGTTGGTGCAGGCCAAGGAGCGCCTGAGCTTGGGCGGCAGGCCCAAGCGGATCACGGTGAGGATCTCATCCAGGCCCTCCAGGATGGAAGCCGAAACGCCGGGGGCCTCGGTCTCCAGGCGGCGCGCCAGGTTATTCATGAGGCGTTCGGCTTTCTCGGCATCGTCTTGGTCCCAGGCTTGCCTGAGCGCCTTCTTGACGCCGGCATGAAGGCTTTCGTCGAGGCGCTCGATGATGTTGCGGCCCTTGTGGACCTGGCAGCGCTGGAGGGCGGCCACCGGCCTGAAGGTCCGCTTGATCGCCTTGGAGAGCGCCTTGGCGCCGTCGACGATGAAGAGCCGGGGCACTTCCGGGTCGAGGCCGCGGGCGGTCAGGTTGTCGAGCAGCGCCTGCACCGTGGCGGCATTCTCCGTGGCACCTTCGGCCAGGCCTAGAACATGCTTCTCGCCCGCGCCGTCGATGCCAATAGCTGCCAGCAACACGTGATCGCCGACGTGCAGCCCGTCGATCTGGATGACCAGGAGATCGAGATCCGAAAGGTCGCTGGCCAGGAAGGCCTTCAGCTTCTTGCGCGTCATGGCCACGAAGCGCCGCGAGACCGCGGACTTCGAGGTCGCATCGCCCGCGCGTGCCGGCAAGTCGCCGCTGGCCTCGCCGGGCAGGCGCACGGCGCGCGCGTACTTGCGGGTCGAAACCGTAAGCAGCATGATGTTCATCGCCCAGGACTGCAAAAGCGCCGGGTCCGAGAGCAACTCCCAGCTCGGCAAGCTCATCTCCTTGCCCGCAAGATCGCGCACCCGCGGGCGCGTCAGCTTCACCTTGCCCCCGTGATAGGCAATCTCGCTCTGGGTTGTCCCCCAGCGATGGCCCTGCCGCTCGGCCGTGCGGGCGTGGCGCGCTCCGCAGAGCACCTCGCTATCCTCGTCCAGCATCTCGCCCAGGGTCTCCACCCCGGCCAACAGGCAAAAGCGATCCACGCTCATGCGCAGATCATCAAAAGCCTCCGGCAAGGCCGGCGGCAACAGCGGAAGCGGGATCTCCAACAGTTTCGAAAGGCGGCTGTTCCGTGTAGTCTTGGTCATGGCGTCGTTCTCCTTGATGGATTCAACACCCAGAGCCTAACGGTTCCAGGCGAATGACGCCTACCTCACTTTTTCAACATCAGTCGGTACATTGCCCTCGAACCTGCCGAGAATGAGATCAACGGCCTCGGCCTGGCGTCCGGTTTCTGCAAGGTCCTTTGCCGCCTCAATGGTGGCCTGAGAAAAAATCGGGAATTGAGTGGTCAGTCGACTCAGATTCTTCGATGGGTTTTCCAGCGACCTGGCGAGCAAAATCGCGCTCTGTTTTAGATCTCGTCCAAACACGTCCGCGACGCTTTGCGCGACGGTCAGGGTGCGGTTGAAATTTTCCCCCGTGATGCCGGTAAATACGCCAATCGCAGCCGCCGCCTGACGGGTCTCGTTTGTGCTGGCGAGTGTGCTGCGCGCAAGCTCTTTGGAGAAGTCGTCAACCTCTCGCACCGTCAAGCCTGCGGCAAATCCGGTCGCCTTGAAAACGCCTTCCAATCGACCAAGATTAACCTCGGCCTCGCTGGCGGCGGATATAGCTCCCTTAAAGGCGACGGTGAGCGCACCTATTCCGAGCACCCCCGCCGCCCCAACGATCCCAACACGACCGATCGCCGCACCGAGCACGTTGAACCGAGCCGCGACGCCACCGAGCGGCCCGTCGATCAGGGTGATCCCGGTCACCATGTTCTGAAATTGAGTCTGTCTCGCGTTCGCCGCCGTGTTTAGATTACGGAGTCCCTTGCTCGCCGGCTTTGCCGCTTTCTCGATCCTGCCGAGCGCCTTTTCACCCCGAATGCCTACATTCTTCAAAGTTCGGATTGCCTTATCCGCATCGGTGACGGCAACGCGAATCACTACCGATCGTTCAGGCATCAAAACGCTCCTTTGATTTTGGCGTGTCGTTGCCCCGCTCGGCCTCTAGGTCCTGTTGCCGCACTACCTCGCCGATCCGCTTCAAAGGTCCATCGATCATGGAGGCAAGCTCGTCTTGTTGGCTGGGAGTGAGTCCGAACTTTCGTGAGGCTTCGGCTGGAATTGGTTGGAGAAGACGGCGCGTGAGTTTCAGCCAATTCGTCAACACGCGCGTCATCGCCTCACGTTCGAGTTCCGCCTTCTGGCGTCGTTCTTCGTCTTCGGCTTTGGTCACGTTCGCCTCCAAAATAGGCTCTGAAATTTATACCACAGACTTTCTAGCGGGCGGCCCGAAATCCCTAAAACCGGGTGGTCGTATGACCGTCGGCACACGAGCGAGAAGACGTCATTGATCCTCGTCCCCGCTGGTCGTCGACTCCCGGCCCATTCGCCGGCATGCGCACTCGAGTAGGTCGCGGGCCAAGGCGACGCACGTTGCCGGGTCGAGATCAACGAGCGCCAGCGCATCGGCAGCCCGCTACAAGGTGAGCACGGGCATCTCGCCCGGCGGGTTGGAAATGATGGCGCGGCCGGCGCGCGGGGTGTCGGGGGTGTCGGTCATCGTCAAAACGGAATGTCGTCGTTGAGATCGGCGGCGGCCGGAGCGGACGCGTCGCTCGTGGCCGCCGCGTGTTCGCCATGGCCATTTGCTTTTCCGGCACGGTCGCCGAGCATCACCAGACTTGCGCGATATCCTGAGAGTACGATCTCGGTCGTGTAGCGGTCGTTCCCGGATTGGTTGGTCCACTTTCGGGTCTGCAACGCGCCTTCGATGTACACCTTGGAACCTTTCCGGAGGTATTTCTCGGCCACGTTGGCTAGGCCCTCGGTAAAAATTACGACCCGGTGCCATTCGGTGCGCTCGCGCTTCTCGCCGGAGTTCTCGTCCGTCCACCGTTCGCTCGTCGCCAAGCTGAGGTTGACGATCGGCTTCCCGTCCTGGGAATGCCGCACCTCGGGGTCGCGGCCGAGTGAGCCGATCAGACATGCTTTGTTCAAACTACCGGCCATTTCAGTTCTCCGAGTTCGGTTTGAAGGGATCGTCGCTGCCGGGCGACTGCGAGTACCGTTGCATCAGCACCGCATACAATCCGTGAGAGCCAAGCATCGGCAGTCCGAGCGGGTGTGAGAACACCCAGCCGTCGGCGAGGTGACAGAGAAGGCAAGTAAAGGGCACGAAGGCGTAGGTCATTTCGCGATGCCCTCCAGTCTTTAGCTTTCCAAGGTGTGGCGGGTGTAGCATTCCGTAGCATTTGCTACAGGTGCCTCGGAGCCGCTTTGCTGTAGCATCTTGCCCCCCTCTAAAGGGGGAGCAGAGTGCTACACCGCTACGGGCACCCACTTTTTGCTGGAAAGTGCTACAAGAAGGATTCTCAGAAATCATTTTTCCTGGTCGGATTTCTCGGCCCACATGAGATCGTTCCACTCGCCAATGAGGCCGCGATCGGCGAGTTGTTCCTTGAGACGTCTGAACTCCGCGCGTGGGTTCTTGGCGTCCTTGTCGAGAATGCCGGCCTTGAAGAGGTATTGGCGCCAGACATCCACGTCCACGACGGCGTTGACGCCGGGATAGTGTTCGGTTTCCGGTGGTGGCTTGCCGTATTGGGACAAGAGGCCATGAAGCTCGTCGAGCGCTTTTCGCTGCTTTGGCGTTGTTCTCTGCGCGGGCTTGCGGTCGGTCGGATCGACGACGCATGAGGTGACGGGGTCGCCGTCCAAATCCGGATCGAGTTCGATCACTCTCAAGACGAAGTTGAGAAGCGGTCCCGATGCGCCATTACGCTGCTTGTTGAGGTTCGCTGTGACGACTTTGGTGGCCGCATCGTATGAAACCTCGATGACGGTATCTGCAGCGGCGGGAAGCACGGTCGATCCCCGTGATCCCTTCGTGGTGTCCTTGCCGGAGTGGTGAATCACGGCCACGGCGGCTCCCGTCAATTTTCGGATGTGATCGCAGGCCATGACAAACTGCGACATGCTTTCCGCCCCTTCGTCACCACCCGGCATGACGCGGGCCGCCGTGTCGATCACGATCAGGCCGAGGTCTGGCACCTTCCCTGTATCCGCGATCACCTGGTCGATCCCCGTCTGGTCGAGAAGCGTCGTCGGTTCGATCACAACGGCGAAGTCGAGGTCGTCGAGATCGATTTCATGATGCCTGCGGAAGGCATCGAGCCGGTTGACGATCGTCGTCCCGCCCTCGGCGGAAATGTAGAGCGTACCTGCCTGGCGGACCTTATGGCCGTGCCAATCCCAACCCAGCGCGACGTGCAATCCGAGGTCGGTTCCGAGAAATGACTTGCCGCACCCGAATGGGCCGTAAATTTCAATGAGGCACCCCGCGTCGATCGCACCCTTGACGAGATACGCGGGACGGGGCCGGGCAATTAATTCAGGCCAGAAAAGGGCACGCGATTGAAGCGGTTCTTGTTCGGGGGCCTGCCCCGAAGTTATTGCATCTACCTTGCGGACCACATTTTCCGCCCTGTCATTCATCGCGGTAGCTCCCTCGGCCTCGCGGCCTTGAATGCGCTGTTGATGGTTCCCCGCGCCTCGGCGGCGGTGAGTCCGACGGACAGGGCCCGCGTCTCTAACTGTGCTCGAGACCAATCCTCCGGGAGCACATCGGCCAGGACGAACCCGGCGAGGCTGAAGGCTGCCTTATTCAGGGTTGCGTTGCGCGCGCCCTCGGCCGCGCCCTCCAATTCAGTGAGTTCGTTCGCGATGGCCGTGGCGGCATAGTTCTCGATGCCGTTCGGTGGCGGGGTAATTTTGGCCCGTGGTCGCGGTGTCGGTGGTCGCGCGAGGGAAAGCAACCACTCCGGCGCGGGGTTGATTGCCAACGCCGAATCAGGTGCCCACCGGGGCAATGTCCCGGCTGATGTTGAAAAAGTGAGGTAGGCGTCATTCGCCTGGAACCGTTAGGCTCTGGGTGTTGAATCCATCAAGGAGAACGACGCCATGACCAAGACTACACGGAACAGCCGCCTTTCGAAACTGTTGGAGATCCCGCTTCCGCTGTTGCCGCCGGCCTTGCCGGAGGCTTTTGATGATCTGCGCATGAGCGTGGATCGCTTTTGCCTGTTGGCCGGGGTGGAGACCCTGGGCGAGATGCTGGACGAGGATAGCGAGGTGCTCTGCGGAGCGCGCCACGCCCGCACGGCCGAGCGGCAGGGCCATCGCTGGGGGACAACCCAGAGCGAGATTGCCTATCACGGGGGCAAGGTGAAGCTGACGCGCCCGCGGGTGCGCGATCTTGCGGGCAAGGAGATGAGCTTGCCGAGCTGGGAGTTGCTCTCGGACCCGGCGCTTTTGCAGTCCTGGGCGATGAACATCATGCTGCTTACGGTTTCGACCCGCAAGTACGCGGGCGCCGTGCGCCTGCCCGGCGAGGCCAGCGGCGACTTGCCGGCACGCGCGGGCGATGCGACCTCGAAGTCCGCGGTCTCGCGGCGCTTCGTGGCCATGACGCGCAAGAAGCTGAAGGCCTTCCTGGCCAGCGACCTTTCGGATCTCGATCTCCTGGTCATCCAGATCGACGGGCTGCACGTCGGCGATCACGTGTTGCTGGCAGCTATTGGCATCGACGGCGCGGGCGAGAAGCATGTTCTAGGCCTGGCCGAAGGTGCCACGGAGAATGCCGCCACGGTGCAGGCGCTGCTCGACAACCTGACCGCCCGCGGCCTCGACCCGGAAGTGCCCCGGCTCTTCATCGTCGACGGCGCCAAGGCGCTCTCCAAGGCGATCAAGCGGACCTTCGGGCCGGTGGCCGCCCTCCAGCGCTGCCAGGTCCACAAGGGCCGCAACATCATCGAGCGCCTCGACGAAAGCCTTCATGCCGGCGTCAAGAAGGCGCTCAGGCAAGCCTGGGACCAAGACGATGCCGAGAAAGCCGAACGCCTCATGAAGAACCTGGCGCGCCGCCTGGAGACCGAGGCCCCCGGCGTTTCGGCTTCCATCCTGGAGGGCCTGGATGAGATCCTCACCGTGATCCGCTTGGGCCTGCCGCCCAAGCTCAGGCGCTCCTTGGCCTGCACCAACGCCATCGAGAATGCCTTGGGAACGGTCAGGATGGTGCAGCACAATGTCAAGCGCTGGCGCAACGCCGAGATGGCCTTGCGATGGACCGCCGCCGGCCTCCTGGAAGCCCAAAAGACCTCCGTCGCCTCAAGGCCTACCGGCAACTCCCCATCCTCAGAGCTGCCCTCGAGGATCACGTGAAACAGGCAAAAGCGAAAAGCGCCATTGAAACCATCAAAGAGGCCGCCTAGCCTCGAAGCCCAACCATGCCTGCCTCGCCTTTTTCAACAGAGCATGGGACATCGCCAGAATGGCTGAGACATCCGATAGCGCGAACCAGGCACTCGATCAAGATGTTGCCACCGACGAATTAACGACTCGCGACGCAGGCAAGTCGCAGACGGTCGGCGAGCCGAAAGGATCGGAGGGCCTCGTTCAGACGGATGCCACCGTCAGGGAAGCCCGTACCGGCGGGACCGTTCAGCGGGGTAGCCAGGTCCAGCAATCCTCGTCCGTCGAGGAAGAGGTCGCGGCCGGCTTTGATGCCGATTCGTCCGAGGTGGCGACTGATGTCGACGGATTTGGCGAGGCCGGTGACACGCCTACGGACTTCGCGCCGGAGGTCACGGGCTTTGCCGGCCGCTCGGGCCGGGACGCCGGCGGCGGCGATGCCGGCCGTTCGGGCGGAGGCGACGGCGATGGCCGCGGCGGAACCTCCGGCGCAGACGCGGGTGGAAGCGGGAGTCAGTTTTTCGACCCGGCCGTTGGCGCCGACGTCGGTGACGCCGGAGCCGCCGCTGGACGTGGTGATGGCGGCAACAGGGATGGGGCGGCCGCCGGAACCGAGGGTGGCGAAGGCGCCGATGGCGAAGGTGAAGCCGAAGCCGAGGCCGAGGCCGAGGTCGAGATTGTCGAGGCCCTGACCCCGGATCTCGGTCTTGAATTGGAAACCGAGCCGGTCACCGAACCGGAGGTCGTGGAATTGGCCCCGGTCGCCGAGGCGGCCGCCGCCGAGCGCTCGGAGGTCGTCGCCGAGATCGTCGCCCCGGATGTCGCCGAGACCCCCAAACTCGCGGTCGAGGCCGCCAGCGGGGCCGAGGACAGTGCGATTGCTCTCGACATAGCTGCCACCCTCACCGACCTCGACGGCTCTGAAGCCCTCTCGATTACGATCGAGAACGTGCCCACCGGCGCCAGCCTGTCCGCCGGGACCGACAACGGCGACGGCACCTGGAGCTTGGAGACAGCCGACCTCGACGGCCTGACAGTTACGCCACTGGCGGATTCGAACGCCGACTTCAGCCTCAACGTCATTGCCACCGCGACCGAAGCGGATGGCAGTGTCGCCAGCACCAGCGCCACCCTCGACGTCGGCGTCACCGGCGTGTCCGACACGCCGACTTTCAACGTGAGCGCGGCGAGCGGGGCCGAGGACAGCGCGATCGCTCTGGATGTTACCTCGGCGCTCATCGACCTCGACGGCTCGGAAGCCCTCTCGATCACGATCGAGAACGTGCCCACCGGCGCCAGCCTGTCGGCCGGGACCGACAACGGCGACGGCACCTGGAGCTTGGAGACAGCCGACCTCGACGGCCTGACAGTTACGCCGGCGGTGGATTCGAACGCCGACTTCAGCCTCAACGTGGCCGCCACCGCGACAGAGGCGAACGGCAGTGTCGCCAGCACCAGCGCCACCCTCGACGTCGAGGTCACTCCCGAAGCGTTCACGCTCGTGGGTACGAGCGGGAGGGACACCCTGAGCGGTGGTGCCGGGGACGACTCGATCGACGGGGGACTCAATAGGGACAATTTGAGCGGCGGCGATGGCAACGATACCCTCGTCGGGGGGGCCGGCAAGGACGACCTCAGGGGCGGAAAAGGAGATGACGAATTACGTGGCGGAACCGAAGACGACAGGCTGAGGGGTGAGGACGGCAACGACGCTCTCTTCGGCGACGAAGGCAGGGATGACCTCAGGGGCGGAAAGGGAGACGATGCCTTGGATGGCGGCCTCGGTAACGACAGGTTGTTTGGGGAGGACGGAAACGACACCGTCCTCGGCGACGCCGGCAAGGACGACCTCAGGGGCGGAAAAGGAGATGACGAATTACGTGGCGGAACCGAAGACGACAGGCTGAGGGGTGAGGACGGCAACGACGCTCTCTTCGGCGACGCCGGCAGGGATGACCTCAGGGGCGGAAAGGGAGACGACGAATTACGTGGCGGGTCGGGCGACGACAAGCTGAGGGGCGAGGACGGCGACGACACGCTCTCAGGGGACGCCGGCAGCGATACCCTATTTGGCGGCAAGGGGGATGACGTCCTCTACGGCGGCGGCGATGTTGCCTTTGGCGACGACGGTTCGGATACGTTCGTATTCTACGCCGGGGATGGAAACGCCACTTTCGAGGGTGGTGCCAATGGCTGGACCGATACCCTTGACCTTCACAATGCCGATGGAAATTACGCGCCGGACGACTGGACCATCGAACTCACCTCGGGTTCGATTGTCGAGCAAACTGATAATCAGATCACGCTGTCAGATGACGCGTCCGGCACGGCCACGAATAGTGACGGCAGCGAAGTAAGCTTCGAAGGCGTCGAAAGCATCACCTTTTAACGAAATTCTCGCGGCGAGAACGGCGGCTGCCGTTCCCCGGCGATGGGCAGCGGAACGCGATCGGAATCTCCCGTCGGCAAGATTGATGCGCGATCCGCCTCGGCGTAGGTGACGAAGCAGTACGCCTGAAAGGTATTAGGTCACCGCTTCTCGTTTCGGTATAGTTCTAACGCTGCTGGAATGTCGCGTTTTGGCTACAAACGGCCGATTCGGATCGCGGCCACAATAATGGGCAAGCCAAGCCGTGACAAAGGCCAACGTCGAGAGCGCCAGGTGGTCCACCTTCATCCTCAACCTCATCGGCCAGTATCTGCGCCGCCGGGCCGAACGGGGCGGCGTGTTCTGGGAATATGAACGAGGAATTTCGTTGGGCTGTCCGCTCAGCCCACTTATTGGCGCTTTTTTCCTCAATACGCTCGATGATGCGATGGCCAAGCTCGGGTTATTCTTGCGAATACCGGATGGGCCGCTTATGGCTAGCTGCTGCCGATCTTATAGGCCGTGATGTGCGGCGGCTTACCCCCCAGCACCGGAAATTAGAGACGGAATGGCAGCTTTCTG
This sequence comes from Alphaproteobacteria bacterium, assembly GCA_965218865.1. Taxonomy (GTDB): domain Bacteria; phylum Pseudomonadota; class Alphaproteobacteria; order JAAXGF01; family JAAXGF01; genus CBDCME01. The sequence goes on along the minus strand of CBDCME010000073.1, from coordinate 400,353 downwards.
ATCGGCCACGACAGCTTTGGCTCTAGCTACGGACGCGCGTTGTAGACGGCAGATTCGGCCGAGGTTGACCCGAAGCGGACTCTCCTGCGCCTGGAGATGCACCCGATAGAACCTAAATTCTCGGGTATCGGCCCGAGGTCCAGAATTGAAAAGGGGTTTACTTTCCTGGGCCACCACTTCTGCCCGGAAGGGACCGCAGTCTAGGCCCGAAAATTTGCTCTGACACTGGCTAAGCCTTACTCTCCGAAAAAATACTTGGATACCGCCCAGTGCGGTACGTGGCAGGGGAGGTCCGGATGCGTGGATTCCTGACAAATGTGTCGGCAGCTGTGCGCATGGTTTGGCTGGCCCTCGTCGCGCATCTTGTTTTGTGGCCAGGGATCGCCGGCGCCGAGTCCGAAGCGCTTATGGAGCAGTACAACCAGTACAAGGCTCTTAACGAGCAAGGCAAATACGACGAGGGGTTACCCTTCGCAAGAAGGGCACTGGAATTGGGTGAGGATGAGTTCGGCCCTGACCATCCCACGACCGCAATTTTGCTCAACAACCTGGCCGAGCTGTACAGAGCGCAGGGCCGCTGCTGGCGGAAACTTTCCGCATCGCCCAGCTGGCGCGGGCGACGAGCACCGGTGCGACGGTTTCACGAATGGGCGCGCGGTTCGCGGCTGGCAGCGATGCTCTTGCGGAAATTGTCAGACGACGCCAAGACACCGTGGAACGTTGGCAGCGGCTCGATGCGGTCCTATTAAATGCGGTCAGCGCTGCCCCCGACGAACGCGACACCCCTGCCGAGGAAAACCTGCGCGACGAGCTTGCCGATCTCGATACGCGCTTGGCCGAACTCGACGGGAAGTTGGCCGACCACTTCCCGGAATACACCGAGATCGCCAACCCGCGTCCTCTTGCACTGGCGGTCGCGCAGGCCCTGCTGGGAGCCGACGAGGCCCTGGTCACCTATCTCGCCGGTGTTCGCGGCGACGATTCATCGTACCTCTGGGTGGCACGGCGGGATCGCGCCGAGTTCTTCACGATCGAATTCAGCGCCGAGGAATTACTGGACGCGGTGGCCAACCTTCGCGCCGGCGTGGACCTATCTCGGGTCCGGAGATTAGGTGATGTGCCGGCTTTCGATACCCAACTGGCCCGTGAACTCTACACGAAACTTCTAGGCCCGGCGGAGCCGCTTCTGGAAGGGGCGCGCCATGTCTTCGTGGTTCCCGATGGGCCCCTTCAAAGCCTGCCGTTGGGCGTTCTCGTGACCGAGGAACCGCAGGGGGATTCGAGGACTTCACGGGGTACAGGCATACCCAATGGCTGGCGCGGAAATACGCCGTAACGGTGTTGCCGTCGGTGTCCTCGCTTAGGGCCCTGCGTGTATTCGCGGCACGGACACGGGCGGCCAAGCCTTTCATCGGCTATGGCGATCCGAAGTTGGATGGGAAGCCGGGTGGCCCCAGGGGAATCGATCTCGCGGGTTTGTTTACTCGCGGTAGTGTCGCCGATGTTTCGAAAGTGCGCGAACTTGCGCGCCTGCCGGAAACGGCGGCGGAGCTCGAAGCGATGGCGGCGGCCTTGGGGGCCAGCATGGACGTGGTGCACCTCGGTGAAGCGGCGCGCGAACCCCTGGTGCGGGGAAACCAAGGTCTCGCCGACTACCGGGTCGTGGCGTTCGCGACTCATGGCTTGATGGCGGGGGATTTCGAGGGGATTACCTGGGATTCCGGCTCGGGTTCGATCCCGCCGAAGTTCTTCTCCCGGCAACGCCGACCGCGGGAATCAAGGAACTTCCCTATTACGATCCGTCGACGAAAAAGGGTGGCGGCTACAAACGCATCGGAGACCACCCATGTGCCATCTTCGGCATGATGGACGCCGATGGCTGCACACATGCGCATCGCATCTACGTCGCCCCCGGGGGAGCGGGGAAGGCGGATTTGCCGCGGCGACCCGACGGCAGCCAGCGTGACGTGAAGAAATCGGCGAAGAAAACACCAGGGAATAACATTTCCGGCCGCTCAGTATTTTGGGGTGATCCGGCATCGGTTCCCGAACTAATCATTGCCGAGGGGATCGAAACGGCCGCGGCCATCGCCTTCGCATTCAAGGGGCCGATCGACGGAAAAGAGATTGCGGTTGCCGCGGCCATAACGGCCGGCGGGATCGAGGCTTTCAAACCGTGGCCCGCGGCACGGCGGGTCATCGTCGCGGCTGATCGGAACGAAGAGAAACCCGAGGGTGACGCCGGCTTCAAGCGGGGCGAACGAGCCGCGAAAAGATTTGCCTAGCGCCACCATGAAAAGGTCGAGGTTCGAATCGCGTTACCCGGCACCGCCGGCGAAAAGATCGATTGGCTCGATATACTTCGCCGCGGCGACGTAGACGCCGTCCGCGGCGGTATCACTGCCGCGGTCCGGTACCTCCCCGAAAGCGACAACCCTTCCGCCGCGGACGGTGGCGACGATCCCGGGACCCGCCTTTCACCCGAGGAAAACGCCTTGCTCGACGAACTTGCTGCGTCGTCGCCCGCTGAATACGGCAAACGCCGTGGGAAGAGCGCCAAGAAGATTGGCATACCCGCAACGATCCTCGACGACGAAATCCGACGACGCCACGCCAAGGCGAGGGCCGATGACAAAACCGGTGGCGGCTCGCCGGTTGTCTGCGCCAATTGTGACCCTTGGCCGGAACCCGTGCCTGGGCCCGAGCTTCTAAATCAACTCTCGACCACATTTACCAGGTACATCGTCCTACCAGAGTGCGCGGCAACGGCGCTGGCGCTATGGACGATTCATACGCACGCCCTTGATGCCTTTTTCGTCTCGCCGATCTTGGCATTCGGAAGCCCAGAAAAACGGTGTGGGAAGCCACTGTCACAAGCCCAGTTGGCGCGGTTGCTGCGTCGGTTCCAGATCAACTCGAAAACAATTCGTTTGGGCACCGGCAAGACGCCCAAGGGTTACGAACACAATCAGTTCGAAGACGCGTTTTTTCGGTATCTTCCCCAGGGAGGGGGTGTTCAAAGCGCAACACCGCCACAAGTCAATGAATCCGGGGGTTTCAGCGATTTTCAAAGCGCAACAGAGGATCCGGATGTTGCGCTTCGGAATCCGGGGAAACCCAACGAATCCGGGGGTTGTGGCGGTGTTGCGTTTCAAAAGAGGGTATCCGGGGGGAAAGAGGATATTCGGTCGTCTCAGACCGACCAAACCGACACCGATGGTGGCGCCGAATGGACGTCGTAACCAGCCTACTTCACGAGGCTGAGGTCGCCGGTCTGACGGTCCACGCCGACGGCGACAAGCTCGTGGTCCGCGGTCCGCGCCGCGCGGAAGCCACGGCCAAGAAACTGATCGCGCACAAAGCCGAGATCATGCCGGTGCTGGTATCGGCGGGTCACGGTCCCGCGATCGATCCCGCATGGGGCGAGCCGACAATAGGCCACATCCGCTGGTTCCTGAAATCCGAACCGCCGGCGGCGCCGTTCGAACTGAATCAGGCGATCGTGATCGCCCATCCAAAATTATTCTGGTCGAGCACACGCGGCGACATTCTCGCCGGCCCGAAAAAGGCGCGTTCCTATTATGGGTCCCTACAGAACCACCTGGCTCGACTTTACGAGCTTTTCGGCCCTAGTGGGGACCAGGGGAAATGACCGACACCCCCGGCCGACACCCCACGCGCCGGCTGCGCTATCGTCGGCGATCCGGCCGGCGGAATGGCGCGACTAACCCTGTACTCGGCCGACGAGGCCCTGGCCTACATCGAACTCGACCAGGCAACCGTCATCGGCCTGTGCCGCGACCTGTTGCAGACCGCAGCCGAGCGAGTTGGTCGCCCACACCCGATCACTGGAGATGCCGACGAATGACCAAGGCGCCGTCATCTCAATCCTGCCGCCTGTGCGGCCAACCCTTTCACCGCCGCGCCCCTGGCAAACGCCAAAAGTTTTGCTCGCCGTCGTGCCGAAAGCATTTCGAGAGCCGTCTTCGTCAATGGGCGATCAGGCGGTGGGAGGCTGGCGACCTCACAGCCGCCGACCTTAAACCCTAGCGTTTGACTGATGCGCGGTAGCCGGAATTCTCGTGTGGCCGGTGCCTGAAAAGCCAAGACCGCTCGTGAGAGCGGAGAAATCGACGAAATGAATGGGGCCCGATTGGCGGTGGTTGCTCGATCGGGAGGACTCACCCTGGCACCCTCGCTCAGTGGCGGGGGTTTCCTTTGCCATGGCAGGCATCTTGTCCTATCGTGGCGATGCTGACGCGGTTGAATACCCCTCTACGTAGCCCCGCTACGTAGTCCCGCGACAGCAATTCGAATCTCCTAAACTTTCCCTGCTTCGGCGGGGATTTTTTTATCCGCGCATCATTGCCGCCCTATCATCAACTCACCTGGCACTTGCCAGCGCCGCAACGCGGAAGCCAAAAAAACGGGACCGAAAACCGGCCCCAAGTTAGGGATTGAGGGAGAACACCACTTTCGTGGATAGGCCGAGGTGTAGCAATTTTCCGGTGCGGAAAGCTGTGTCGGTCGTCACATCCCGAAAAATAACGACGGCTATCGTGCTTTCCAGGGAATGAAGTTCCGGGCGCCCCCATATCTGCGGGCCTGGTGTAATGTCCGCCTCGGCTCCTCGGTGGTCGGGCCCGCCCCTCCCGCCGGGGGGCCACCGTTAATCGCCGCCCTGCACTGCTGTCCGGTTAACTGAACGGTTTTGGCGACGGAAGGCAATATTTCTGCAGGGTTTGAAGCGAAAATGGGTGGTGTCGATTTGAATTGGATGGAGCACTTTTCGGAGTTTTTCCGAGGAGATGCTCATGAATACCGGCAAGACCCTTTTCGCCCAACTCATGGGTTTCGTGCCCTGGACGACCTTCACGCGGATCGTCAATCGGTACGGCAGCGATCACCGGGTCCGGCGCTTTCCTGCGCCGAGCAATACCGGGCCATGGCCTTCGCCCAGCTGACCTACCGGGAGAGCCTGCGCGACATCGAGGCTTGCCTCTCGGTCCAAGCGTCGAACCTCTATCACATGGGCTTCCGCCGGCCGGTCCGGCGCTCGACGCTGGCCGATGCCAACGAAAGGCGCGACTGGCGTATCCACGCGGAGTTGGCCCAGCGGCTGATCACCGTGGCGAGGAAGCTGTACGCCGGCGAAGAACTGGGGTTGGAGCTAACCAACACCGTCTACGCCCTGGACTCGACGACCCATCGCTCTGTGCCTGTCGGTCTTTCCGTGGGCGCACTTCCGTGCCACCAAAGCGGCTGTGAAGATGCACACATTGCTCGACCTGCGGGGCAACGTACCGAGTTTCATCCATATCTCGGACGGCAAGCTGCACGACGTTCATGCCCTCGATATGCTGATACCGGAAGCCGGAGCGATCTACGTCGTGGATCGTGGCTACGTCGACTTTGCCCGCCTTCATGTGTTGCATCAAGCTGGGGCCTCCTTCGTCACCCGCGCCAAATCGAACATGGATGCTCACCGCGTCTATTCGGCGGCATCGGATCGCCCGGCAGGCATCGTTTGCGACCAGACCATCTCCTTGGACGGCATCTGCACCAAGACGGATTATCCTGAACTTCTGCGGCGCATCCGCTTCAAAGACCCCGAGTCCGGCAAGATGTTGGTGTTCATCACCAACAACTTCTCCCTTCCCGCTGCCACCATTTGCGCCCTCTACAAAAGCCGCTGGCAAGTGGAGCTCTTCTTCAGGTGGATCAAGCAACATCTTCAGATCAAGCAATTCTTCGGAACCTCGGAAAACGCGGTGAAGACGCAGATCTGGATCGCCGTCTCGGTCTACGTCCTCGTCGCCATCGTCAAGAAGCGCCTCGACTTGGACGCCTCGCTCTACACTTTGCTACAGATCCTCTCGCTGACCCTCTTCGAGAAAATGCCGCTACATCAAGCACTTACCAAAGACGAAAACAGACGCAACTCACCGCAAATAACCAACCAATTGAATCTATTCGCTTTTTAACCGGACACTAGTGGCCGCCCTGGTGTAATCTACCCTCGGCCCTCTGGCGGATTACCCTTTAACGTTCCCCAGACTGTAACCGCCGGGGGGCCGCTAGGCTCACCCTCTTCGCCATCGGCCTCGCCGGCCTGGGATTCCTCCGGCGCCACGTAAGCTAACCGCAATCCCCTTTTTGGTTGGCAATGTCCCGGCTGATGTTGAAAAAGTGAGGTAGGCGTCATTCGCCCGTTAGGCTCTGGGTGTTGAATCCATCAAGGAGAACGACGCCATGACCAAGACTACACGGAACAGCCGCCGTTCGAAACTGTTGGAGATCCCGCTTCCGCTGTTGCCGCCGGCCTTGCCGGAGGCTTTTGATGATCTGCGCATGAGCGTGGATCGCTTTTGCCTGTTGGCCGGGGTGGAGACCCTGGGCGAGATGCTGGACGAGGATAGCGAGGTGCTCTGCGGAGCGCGCCACGCCCGCACGGCCGAGCGGCAGGGCCATCGCTGGGGGACAACCCAGAGCGAGATTGCCTATCACGGGGGCAAGGTGAAGCTGACGCGCCCGCGGGTGCGCGATCTTGCGGGCAAGGAGATGAGCTTGCCGAGCTGGGAGTTGCTCTCGGACCCGGCGCTTTTGCAGTCCTGGGCGATGAACATCATGCTGCTTACGGTTTCGACCCGCAAGTACGCGCGCGCCGTGCGCCTGCCCGGCGAGGCCAGCGGCGACTTGCCGGCACGCGCGGGCGATGCGACCTCGAAGTCCGCGGTCTCGCGGCGCTTCGTGGCCATGACGCGCAAGAAGCTGAAGGCCTTCCTGGCCAGCGACCTTTCGGATCTCGATCTCCTGGTCATCCAGATCGACGGGCTGCACGTCGGCGATCACGTGTTGCTGGCAGCTATTGGCATCGACGGCGCGGGCGAGAAGCATGTTCTAGGCCTGGCCGAAGGTGCCACGGAGAATGCCGCCACGGTGCAGGCGCTGCTCGACAACCTGACCGCCCGCGGCCTCGACCCGGAAGTGCCCCGGCTCTTCATCGTCGACGGCGCCAAGGCGCTCTCCAAGGCGATCAAGCGGACCTTCGGGCCGGTGGCCGCCCTCCAGCGCTGCCAGGTCCACAAGGGCCGCAACATCATCGAGCGCCTCGACGAAAGCCTTCATGCCGGCGTCAAGAAGGCGCTCAGGCAAGCCTGGGACCAAGACGATGCCGAGAAAGCCGAACGCCTCATGAAGAACCTGGCGCGCCGCCTGGAGACCGAGGCCCCCGGCGTTTCGGCTTCCATCCTGGAGGGCCTGGATGAGATCCTCACCGTGATCCGCTTGGGCCTGCCGCCCAAGCTCAGGCGCTCCTTGGCCTGCACCAACGCCATCGAGAATGCCTTGGGAACGGTCAGGATGGTGCAGCACAATGTCAAGCGCTGGCGCAACGCCGAGATGGCCTTGCGATGGACCGCCGCCGGCCTCCTGGAAGCCCAAAAGACCTCCGTCGCCTCAAGGCCTACCGGCAACTCCCCATCCTCAGAGCTGCCCTCGAGGATCACGTGAAAAAGGCAAAAGCGAAAAGCGCCATTGAAACCATCAAAGAGGCCGCCTAGCCTCGAAGCCCAACCATGCCTGCCTCGCCTTTTTCAACAGAGCATGGGACATCGCCGTTCGTTGCTCATGCTCGTTTTCAGGAATGATGCCGGAGGAGTGTTCGCTCATGAAAATCGACTCTCGCTACAAAAGTTCAGCCTTTTCTTCACACCTCCTCATACTCACGAAACCAGGCTCGGAAATGCTCGTAGAGCTCCGACATCGATAGATCGTGCTTCAGTAGGGCTGCATTGACCCCGTAGGAGCATCCCAGGTCAAGAACATGGACCGTGTCATTGCCCCGGCGCCAAAGGTGAGAAATTAGCTTCTGGAAGATCGGTTTGGCATGGCCGGGGATGAAATAGCCGAGTTGTCTCAGTTTGCGGAAATACGCCCTCGGGTCGGGCTGGTTATAGATGTGGTCCAAATTGGTCTTGGCTTCATTGATCTTCCCGAAGGTGCTGTCGCCTGACATCGATCTTCCCCCTGCTTTTTAGTTGGTCGCCCCGTTGCAGGCTTCGCATCGTCCGAAGCGCCCAATCTCCAGAAAAGCGACATGCAAACGACCACTCCCCGCCCCGTGGAGCGTGTCCAAGGTCATTCTCTGATGTGGTTTGGCACACCGTAACACGGGTGACCGCAATTCGAAACCGGGAGGCGGCATATTTGCCAGAGAACAGGCGCGGGATGACCGCAGTTGGCTATGAAGAGCCGATTCAGGCGGCCACCAACCACGGCAGCAAGACCCCCAGCACCGGAAATTCGAGACTGAATGGCAGCTTTCTTGCCGGCCACGACAGCTTAACCTCTAGCTACGGACGTGCGTTGTAGGCGGTAGATTCGGCCGAAATTGACCCAAAGGCGACATTTGGAGTGCGTCTCAGAGCAGGGTCGGTCCATCCCATTAGCGGACCTATTTATCTAATGTCGCCATAGTATTCGGACGCATGCCTATAACCTCCGCTAATTGACGTCAACGTCACCGCATGTTGTCCTCAATCTCCACGGTACCTGGAAGCAATTACATTATTCGTGCTCATAACCGACTGAACTCTCTCAGATTCTAGACATAGGATGTTTACGTGTAGATTTTTACGGGACACGAGCCGACCAATGTTCACACCCATTCTGTTACATTAGTGCTGGGATTATTGCCGCCAAAATAGAAAGTCCGACTTTATCGGTCTCAACGGATTTGTAAGAAAATTATGTTTTTCTGAATGTACGTGATGTCCGTCACAAGCACGCTCCCGAAGGCGAGCGTATGGTCGTAGGTAAGGATTATGATGCTGATGAAGGACGTAAGAAAATGATGAGATCCGCAATACACAGACGAATCACTCAGTTCGCGCGCCTGGTGAAGGCCTATATGCCAGCAGCATTTTTGGCTCTGGCGGCCGCTTTGCTTGGCTTCGGGACGCCGGCCCTGGCCGACGGCGGGGCAAAGCACAAGGAAGATCAGTCGGTTCCCGGGTCCGAGACGTCAAATTTCCCTGGGCGTCACCGGTGGCAACATCTCCGACACAGGCGGCCCGTTTTGTTGTGGCGGGACCTTGGGCGTCGTGGTGACCGACGGCGCCGATGACTACATCCTCAGCAATAACCACGTTCTCGCCCGCACCAACAAGGCGGATATAGGGGAGACAATCATTCATCCGGGATTGATCGACCAGAACCCGGTCTGCTCCAAGGACCAGGGTGATCAGGTTGCCGCTCTCGCCGACTTCGTCCCCATCTCCTTCGATGCCGATAACGAGGTAGATGCCGCGATTGCAATTATTACGGACACTAGCATTGTAATAAGCAACCCGGCGGACCCTCGATTCCTGATTGACATCAAATCGATCAACCCCAGTCCCACCACCGTGGCAGTCGGGCACGAGGTGCAGAAGGACGGTCGGACCTCCGGTCACACGACCGGAACTGTCGCGGCCGTCGATGTGACGGTCAACGTGGGGTATCCGAATAAATGTGGCGGCCGGTCCGGCAAAATCGCGACATTCGTGAATCAATTTCGAATTTCTGACGGCAATTTCAGCACCGGTGGCGATTCGGGAGCTCTGATCCTGGACACGACGAGCAATCCCCCTCGGCCAGTAGGTCTTCTGTTCGCGGGGAGCTCCACCAGTACTGTCGCCAACCCCATCGACCGCGTTTTCGCCTGCCTCGGGGTATCGACTGATTCAACAGATGTACCGGTCCTAGACGAGACCTGCAACGGCGCCGGCGGCGGTGGTGGTGGCGGGCCTCCCGGCGGCAATGGACCGCCAGGCAAGAATAAGAATTTGCCAGCTGGCCTCGAGCGGGCGAGCGAGGTCAAGTCCCGGCACGGGCCAGAGCTGTTCGCCATTCCGGGCGTGATCGGAACCGGGGTAAGCCGCGATGCTGATGGCCAACCTGTGATCGAGGTCTACGTCGAGGGGCCGCGCCGCGCGGTGGATCGTCCCATTCCCTCGGCGCTTGAGGGTGTCACGGTTCGCGTCGTTGAGACCGGTCCGTTCATCGCCTACTAACATGGGAGGCGGTGTGGAACCGCGGATCGTATCGGGCAAACCCTGGCTATCCGATTGGTCCTGGAAGCAAGTACCCACGAGCGAGAATCGACTGGAGCCATCCCATTGGGTTATTCTGGCTCTGCGAGGTTACAGGATGCTGTTTTCTCGGGGCGTGAATAAGTGCACCATCATTCTTTCGCTGGCCGTTCTCGGCTTGGGCGCCGCGGTGACCCAAGAGTTGCTGGCGCTGAAGACTTCCCCGGGGCAGCTGACCGTCGGCGTTACGCGGTCCGACCAAATCGCCACGGAGGCCGTGATCCCCACCTTCGATCCGCCAGGCCGCGATCATTTCGCCGCCTTTACCGCCCGCCCCTTGTTCGTCTCCACGCGTCGTCCGCCGGTTGAGGTCGCGAAAATTGCCAAGCCGGCTTTCGAGCCGGAACCCGAGCTCAAGCCGACGCCGGCAGCTTTCGCCGTTGAAAAGGGCGAGTTCCGTCTCGCGGGGGTGGTTGTCGATCAAGGACAGGCAATAGGCCTATTGAAGCGTGCGGGGGATGTGCGGGCTTGGCGTTTGAGCGAGGGTAGCAAGATCGATGGGTGGACGGTTGTATCGATCGCGCCCGACAGCGTGACGCTTTCGCGAAACGGCGTTCGAAATGTCGTTGCCTTGCGCGACAATGAATTGAGTGAAAGCGAAATGCGCCAACGCCTCGGGGCCACCATCAAGCCCCCGGCCGATCCCTCGGCCCAAGCACGTGTCTCAGCCACGATCCGGCAAAAACTTTTGGACCGCCAAATGATGCGGAAACGCATGCGTGACAAACAAGCCCGTTCGCGACGCGCACCAGACGCGACGCAAGATCAGGGAGAGGTCCTTCTTCAGCCGGATTTTCGAAGACAGGCGGACCGGTCCTCCGAAAAGTCGTATTGAAATAGCGCTAAGCGGTGGCAAAAAATGCCGTCTAAAAATCGCGACTCAGGCGATCGCAGCGGTGGTCCTTTCGGGGCCGCCGTATTTGGTACAAATTGTGACAACACGAAAACCCACGACGTTTTGGGAAACGTTCGCGGCAATCGATCAGTTTCACGAATGACCGCTTATGGCTAGACTCGGCCGTATCGGGCTGTCTCCAAACACGGCTGCTTAGCCCCCTTGAGCGGACGTTCCGTCTATTTTCGACCGCTTTGGCCCTCAGAGCCGACGTAAATCGAGGGGTCACGTGAGGGCCGTAGTTGACCCAAAGCGGCCAATTCGGGCGGGGGTCCGCAAGGCGATCAGGGTCGTGAATCAGAGCCTCACCGCACTACGCGTGGAGAAGCACCCTGACATGACCTTTATCCTCGGGTCTCGGTCCGAGGACCTGAATTGAATAGGGGTTTACGTTTTGGGGCTGCCACGTCTGCCCGGACGGGATCGCGACCACCCACTGGTAACGTGAAAACGGCGCCAGCCTTGGAGAAGGCGGCGCCGTGAAGGTTCAACAAGACGCACCATACGCTTTCCCCAAAATATTTTCAAGAAATCCCCACGCCAGTGTCATGGCGGCGTCCCGACTGGCGCTGTTACGGCGGCGGGAAACGGATTATCGCGGCCCTAACACCGCCCTTCATGTCACTTATACCAACCGCCCTAGAGTTTGACTCGCGCAAAGGTTTACACGCTAGGTTTTGTGTGATTCAAGGTTGTTGGCAACAAGGGAGTGTGTTCAATACCAACGATTCCTTTGCGAAACGACTTTGATGCTGAAAGAGTCCGTGTTCTTGCGGCACGGAGCGATGATGGGAACCAGGCGCGACGGCTTTTGTCGATGGCGGCCATCTACGATGGGATGGATCGAGCGTGCGCGGCGGGTATTGGCGGCATGGATCGGCAGACGTTGCGGGACTGGGTTCACCGGTTCAACGCGGGAGGTCCGGCCGGTCTGATCGACCGCAAGCCGAACGGGGCGTTGCGTCGGTTGACGCCGTCGCAAATGGCGGCGCTTTCGCGGGCTATCGAGGCCGGTCCCGATCCCGAACGGGATGGGGTCGTGCGCTGGCGCTGCATCGATCTCAAGCAACTGATCCGAACGCGCTTCGGCGTGGACTATCACGAGCGGAGCGTCGGCAAGCTGCTGGCCGCGCTCGGGTTCTCGCATATTTCCGCGCGCCCGCGCCACGTCGGCCAGGATGCGCGGGCACAGGAGGAATTTAAAAAAAAGTTTTCCCGAACACTTGGCGAAAATCGTAGCGGCACAGCCACCGGACACGCCCATCGAGGTTTGGTTTCAAGATGAAATGCGCGTCGGCCAGAAGAACAGCCTGGTGCGCCAGTGGGCCCCAAAGGGATCGCGCCCGCGCCAGGTCAAGGACCTACGGACCTCTTCGGCGTATCTCTTCGGCGCCATCTGCCCCGAGCGCGGTGAGGGCGCGGCGCTGGTCATGCCGCGCGCCAATACTGAAGCCATGGACCTGCATCTCGAGGAAATCAGCCGGGCCGTTGCCCCAAACGCCCATGCCGTCGTGCTGCTCGACCAAGCCGCATGGCACACCACTGCCAAACTCGGCATCCCGGAGAACATCTCCCTCGTGCCTTTGCCACCCAAGTCCCCGGAGCTCAATCCCGCCGAAAATGTCTGGCAATACCTCCGCCAGAACTGGCTCTCCAATCGTGTCTTCGACTCCTATGAAGCCATCGTCGAGGCCTCTTGCCAAGCCTGGAACAACCCGACCGACCAACCTTGGAAGATCATGTCCATCGGCCTCAGAGCGTGGGCTCGCACAAGTCAATGTTAAGGGCGGTTGGTATTAATCACTTTCCCCATTAGCCATGTTGGTCACCGAAAAGAGGGCTCCTGGGTATCCAGGATCCCTCTCTGTCGAAGAGGATTCAACGGGTCGCCGATTAGGCCTTGTTCTTGAACCGCCGCCGGGCCAAGGCGCCGAGGGCGACGAGACCGCTGCCCAAAAGGGCCGCCGAAGTCGGCTCGGGGACGACAAACTCGTGGTTACCCTGCCCAGCGTTCTGGGTATCGAAGAGATACGGGTTGTTACCCCCCGCGTCACTGTAGGCGGTTCCGCCCTGGAAGGTGCGAAACACCTGTTGTGAACTCAACTTGAAGGCGATGGGGCTGAGGTCGGTATCAAATGACTCGAAGTCGCCCGCGCTCCCGAGATCGACGCACCCGTTCGCGGCACCCGAAGCCGGATTGACGCCGCCGATCAACCACGCAGAGTCGTTGACACAATCCATCGTCGTGTTCCAGAAGATATCCGTGACGAAATTGTTACCGGAGGGGGCAAAGGCGTCGGCTTGCCCGGTTCCGGTGAAGCTGGCCAGATGAACATCTCGGTCATGGCCGTCGGCATTACTGCCACCGCCATCGTCGCCACCGTTCTCGTCGAGGAACAGATCGAAAGTCACATCGGTGTACGTCATGCTCCACAACTCGTACACGTTGGTCGTCCCGGTAGCGTCAAGGCCGCCGATAAATCCTTGCGCAGTCACCTCGAAGAACAGGTACGAATTGAATTCCGTCGAGATATTGGTGTCCGTGTCATCTTCGGCGTACTTCCTGGCGATACCAGTTGCCGGCGGCCGCGAAAGCTGGATGTTGAAGGCAAACAACTCGGTGAAGGAGTCGCCATTGTTCAGCTCGCCGTCCATGGTGTTCGTGATGTTGAAGCCCCAATTTTGGACCGCATTGTCACTGCCCTGGGAGTTCACCGCGTCGGAAGTGAAAAAGTCTATCACGCGAGACCCGCCGCTGATGTCGGTATCCAAGCCCGCCGAGGCCGTCGCGGCGATAGTTCCGGCGCCGCCCGCAAGCGGATCGAGTGCGACAGTTTGGGCGGTGGCACCGCCCGAGCAGGCAAACATGAGGGCGCCGAGTGAGGCGGAACCCAATAAAACTTTCTTGAACTTACGCTCGATGGTCATCGTTGAACCCTCCTTAAGTCAACTCTTTTCGGGGACCTTGGTCCCGCGAATTTCCAAACCAATGTCTTGGTCCTGTTACGGCATCGGGCACAATCGCCTTCGCCACTTGCCAATTTTTACGCAAATGGCGGGCCATATGCCGAAATTAAAGGTTTATCAATAAGTTAACGAGCGTTCGCATTTTTAGCGCCGACGAAGGTGTAAGAAATTCCGACACCCCTTTGGCACGAATAGACCGCGTAACGCCCGGAAACCGGGGATTTTTGGGAATTGTCAAACTGTAAAATTTCCCGACACTCAAACCTTATGCCCTCGGATATCCCCCAAAAGCCGCTGGCGTCACCCCGAATTAATTGTGGAATCTTAGGGCGTTAACCCTATCCCTGGACGGCGTTAGCGACTGTAAAGAATTCCGACACCTAGGCCCGGCATTCATCTCTATCTAGCGCCTTTTTCGGTAAGCCAGGAATGGCAGCTCTTGGCTAGCTGCTGCCGTGAAGGGCCGCGTCTGACCACGGCCGCTTTCCTGCCGCAAGCCGCCGTTCTGATTACCGCGCCGCCACCCGTGACGCCTTTTTGTCCCTGGGGAATCTGGCGAACAAGCCGTTGAGTGGGCCGGGCCCTTTTTATTTCCGGGAAATTTAGAAGGGACTTTCTTGCTGACCCGTCCGCGTAGGCCGTGACCATGGCCCGGATTGTCTCGTGCGGAATGTCAGCATTGCTGACCTATTCGTCCGTAAGTCTAGAACTGGCCCAGTCTCAAGCGGTGCGCTTTTAAGGCCCGGAAATTTCGGAAAGGGTACCTTTTTTGCTGGGAGTCAGGGCAGGGAACCTATCCGCCCCCAACCCCACCGGGGGTGTGTGCCGAACCCGGTCCCAGGTCGCTGATCACAGCCTTAGTGGAGACGATCGGGATCACCGCGGCGGCTAGCATATCGGGGCGTCAATATCCCGCGAAATGGGGGTCGTGTGGTGACTTATTGGTGACTTACCATTTTCCCAAAGGTGAGGAATAGTCACTAGGCCATTGATTTCATCGCGAGACGTGGTGCCGGCTGCAGGAGTCGAACCCGCGACCTGTTGATTACAAATCAACTGCTCTACCAGCTGAGCTAAGCCGGCGCTCGAGGGAAAGTTACGGTCGCTGGGGCTTGGGCGCAAGGCCCGTGGCCGCGGTGGGGAAATCGCTTGCCGCAAACCGGAGGGTGGGGGCATCTTGGGGTGGCCGATCCGCATCACGCGAGGCTCCGATGCCCGTCATCCCCACGGCGATCGATCCCCACGCCGACGCCTTTCGCGAGAACGCGGAAAGTCTCGCGGCCCTGGTGGCCGATTTGCGGGCCGAGGTGTCCACGGTCGTGAAGGGGGGCGGCGACGAGGCGCGGCAACGTCATCTCGGGCGCGGGAAGCTGCTGCCCCGGGACCGTGTCGAAGGGCTTCTCGATCCGGGTTCGCCGTTGCTCGAGCTGAGTCAGCTCGCGGCCCATGGCATGTACGCCGGCGAAGTGCCCTGCGCCGGCCTCATCACCGGTATCGGCCGGGTCAGCGGGCGCGAATGCGTGATCGTCGCGAACGACGCGACGGTCAAGGGCGGGACCTACACGCCGATCACGGTCAAGAAACATCTTAGGGCCCAGGAAATCGCCGGAGAAAACCACTTGCCCTGCGTCTACCTGGTCGATTCCGGAGGGGCATATTTGCCCAATCAGGACGAGGTGTTTCCCGACCGCGACCATTTCGGGCGGATTTTCTACAATCAGGCGCGGCTTTCCGCCGCCGGTGTTCCCCAGATCGCGGTGGTCATGGGTTCGTGCACCGCCGGCGGCGCGTATGTACCGGCGATGGCCGACGAAACCGTCATCGTGGCCCACCAGGGAACGATCTTTCTCGGCGGCCCCCCCCTGGTCAAGGCGGCGACGGGAGAGGACGTGAGCGCCGAGGACCTCGGCGGCGCCGAGGTGCACGCGCGCGTCTCCGGGGTCGCCGACCATTACGCCGAAAACGACGTCGAGGCCCTCGCCACGGCGCGCCGAATCGTTGCCGGTCTCGGCGGCGCCAAGGCGACGGTGCTCGCCGTGCGTCCGCCGAGGCCACCGCGCCATGATTCCGCCGAGCTCTACGGCATCGTCTCGAAAGACCCGCGCAAGCTGTACGACGTGCGCGAGGTCATCGCGCGGATCGTGGACGAGAGCGAATTCGACGAATTCAAACAGCTTTACGGAACCACCTTGATCACAGGCTTCGCACATATTCACGGCTACCCGGTCGGCATCGTCGCCAACAACGGTATCCTGTTTTCGGAGTCGGCGCTGAAGGGCGCCCATTTCATCCAGCTCTGCGCCCAGCGCCGAATACCCCTAGTGTTTCTGCAGAACATCACGGGTTTCATGGTGGGGCGGAAATACGAAGCCGGCGGAATCGCCAAGGACGGCGCCAAGATGGTGAGCGCGGTCGCCTGCGCCGAGGTCCCCAAATTGACGGTGATCATCGGCGGCAGTTTCGGTGCCGGCAACTACGCCATGTGTGGCCGTGCCTATTCGCCCAGGTTCCTTTGGACGTGGCCCAACGCTCGAATCTCGGTCATGGGGGGGAGCAGGCGGCCAGCGTTCTCGCCACGCTCCGTGGCGATAAGCTGCGCGCCGACGGCCGGGATTGGAGCGCCGAGGAAGAGGAAGAATTCAAGGAGCCGATTCGCGGCCAGTACGAAACCCAGGGGCATCCGTACTATGCCACCGCCCGCCTTTGGGACGACGGAATCATCGATCCCGCCGAAACCCGCGCGGTGTTGGGGTTGGGCCTTTCGGCGGCGTTGAACGCGCCGCTCGCGGACTCGACCTTCGGCGTCTTTCGGATGTGATTCGCGGGCGACCCGGCAGCAGGTAAACGGCGATGACCGAAACGCTGAAGATCGACCGGGGCGATGATGGCGTCGTCACCCTGACCCTGAACCGCCCCGAGGCGCACAATGCCTTGGACGCCGCCCTGATCGCGGGCCTGGGGTCGGCCTTGTCCGATATGGCCGCCGATGACGCCGTCCGTGTTGTCGTCTTGGCGGCGGCGGGGGCCAGTTTTTGCGCTGGCGCGGATCTCGGCTGGATGCGGGAATCCGCCGCCCGGGGCCGACGCGAGAACCTGGCCGAAGCGGAAGCGCTGGCAAATTTGATGGCGACGCTCGATCGGATTCCGAAGGCGACCGTGGCGCTGGTTCAGGGCGCCGTCCACGGCGGCGGCCTCGGTCTCGTCGCGGCGTGCGACATCGCCCTTGCCGCGGCAACCGCCCGCTTTGCCCTGACCGAGGTTCGTCTCGGTCTCGTCCCCGCGGTCATCGCCCCTTATGTGGTGCGTGCGATCGGTTCCCGTCAGGCCCGCCGATATTTTTTGACGGGCGAAAAATTCTCGGCTGTTCAGGCGCGGGACATCGGCCTCGTCCACGAGGTCGTCTCCGATACCGAACTCGGGGGTGTCGGTGCCCGCCTCGTAGGTGCCCTTGCCGAGGCCGGGCCCCGGGCGCTGGTGGCGGCGAAGGAACTGATCAACGAAGTCGAGGGACGGCCGATCGACACCGCCATGCGAGAGCGTACGGCACGGCGGATCGCCGATCTGCGGGCGTCGGAGGAGGGCCGCGAGGGGATCGCCGCCTTTCTGGAGCGGCGACCGCCCCGATGGCGGGTCAAGGGGTCGTGATCGAAAAGATACTGGTGGCCAACCGGGGCGAGATCGCCTGCCGGGTGATGCGGACGGTGCGGCGCCTCGGGGTGGCGACCGTCGCGGTCTATTCCGATGCCGACGCCCGGGCCCGCCACGTCGCCGAGGCCGACGAGGCCTACCGGATCGGTCCGCCCCCCGCCAGCGAGAGCTATCTCGATGGTCGGGCGGTGATCGAGGCGGCCCGCCGCGGCGGTGCTGACGCGATTCACCCCGGCTACGGGTTCCTGGCCGAGAATGCCGACTTCGCCGAGGCCTGCGCGGAGGCGGGGGTGGTCTTTATCGGTCCGCCGCCGGCGGCGATTCGGGCCATGGGCGAAAAGCACACGGCAAAAGCGTTGATGACGGCGGCGGGGCTGCCGGTTGTGCCCGGGATCGATCTCGCGGACGCGACGGACGCCGCCGCGGAGGAGTTGGCCGGTGATGTCGGTTTTCCGCTCGTGATCAAACCCTCGGCGGGGGGTGGCGGAAAGGGCATGCGGGTTGTCACCGCCGCCGCCGACTTCGCCGAGGCCTTGGCGGCCTCGCGGCGCGAGGCGCGCGCCGCCTTCGGAGACGATCGTATTCTGGTCGAGCACTATCTGGAAGAAAGCCGCCACATCGAAGTCCAGATATTCGCGGATCTTCATGGCAACGCGGTCCATCTATTCGAACGGGATTGTTCACTCCAACGGCGCCAGCAAAAAGTGATCGAGGAGGCTCCCGCGCCGAGGGTCGACGCGGCGCTGCGGGATCGGCTTGGCGAGGCGGCGGTCAGGGCGGCGCGGGCCGCCGGCTACGTCGGGGCCGGAACGGTCGAATTTCTGGTCGATTCGGCCGGTGGCTTCTTTTTCATGGAAATGAATACCCGTCTTCAGGTCGAGCACCCAGTGACGGAGATGGTCACCGGCCTCGACCTCGTGGCTTGGCAGATCGGCGTTGCCCGCGGCGATCCCTTGCCGGCCCGCCAAGGTGATCTGTCAATCGACGGACACGCCATCGAGGCCCGGATTTACGCCGAGGATCCGGCTCGCGGGTTTTTGCCGGCGGCCGGCCGCCTGAGCCATTTGCGCCTACCGCCCGAGGACGAACACCTTCGTATCGACAGTGGTGTCGAGGCCGGCGACACGGTCAGCGTCCACTATGATCCGATGATCGCCAAGGTGATCGTCTGGGACCACGACCGGGCCGCCGCGGCGCGGCGGTTGCGCCTGGCGCTCGGCCAATGCGAGATCGGCGGGGTGGCGAACAATCTGAGTTTCACCGCCGCGCTGTTGGCCCACCCGGCTTTCGAGGAAGGGGCCATGGACGTCGGCTTCGTCGATCGCCGGGCCGATGAATTGATCGCCTCCGAGGGGCGAGTCCCGGATCGAGTACTGGGGCTGGCGGTGCTGGCGGTCCTCGCCACTCGGGCCGAGGGAGCGCGGATCCGGAGTCGCCGTACCGGCGATCCGCATTCGCCCTGGCATACCTCGAACGGTTGGCGTCTGAACCACGAGATGGCCCAAAAATTCCGTTTTCGAGTTGCCGGCACGCGCCAGGGAATCGCGGTGCGCTATCGTGAGGATGGGCTTGTCCTCGAATTACCCGGCGGCACCGTTCCAGCCCGCTGTGATGGGATCGCCGGAGAGGTTTTGAACGCCGAGATCGATGGACGGCATTACGCCGTGAAGGTCATCGTGGAGGGCGAGCGGACAACCTTGTTCGTTGGCGGAGGAACGCATCGCCTGGTGCTAGAAGATCGGTTCGCCCAGACGCAGGCGCGGACCAAATCCGCGGGCCGCCTACTGGCGCCCATTCCGGGGCGTATCGGAGTCGTCACGGCCACGGCCGGTAAGCGGGTGCGGCGCGGAACCCCCTTGATGATCATCGAGGCGATGAAGATGGAACATGCGATTTCGGCGCCGGCGGATGGCGAAATCGCGCGAGTCAACTATGCGGTCGGGGATCTGGTCGAGGAGGGCGCCGAACTCGTTGCGTTCACGGCCGACGAAGAGGCCTGACATGGGCAAGACGCCGGACGTCACCATTGTCGAAGTCGGTCCCCGTGACGGGCTGCAGAATGAACCGTCTTTCGTTCCCACCGAGACCAAGATCGAGCTCATCGATCGGCTCTCGGAGACCGGATTGCGGGCAATCGAAACCACGAGTTTCGTTTCGGCCCGGAAGGTGCCGCAACTCACCGACGGCGAGGCGGTGTTGAGGGGTATCGATCGCCGCTCCGGCGTGCGTTTCAGCGCGTTGACGCCGAACTTGAGGGGTTTCGAGGCGGCACGGGCCGCGTCCGCCGACGAAGTCGCGGTGTTCACGGCGGCATCGGAGACGTTCTCGCAAAGGAACGTCAACTGTTCCATCGCGGAAAGCCTCGAGCGAATAAAACCGGTTTGCGCGGCGGCGGCGGGCGCTGGCATGCGCGTGCGCGGCTACGTGTCATGTGTTCTCGGTTGTCCCTTCGAAGGGAACATCGCCCCCGCCGCCGTCATCGCCGTGGCGCGCCGCCTGGTCGAACTCGGCTGTTACCAGGTCTCTCTCGGCGATACGATCGGCGTCGGCACGCCCGGAAAGGCGCGAGCACTCATCGATGCCGTCGTTTCCGAAATTCCGCTCGAACGCATCGCCGTTCATTTTCATGACACCTACGGCCAGGCCCTGGCGAACCTCCTCGCGGTGCTCGAACGCGGTGTGTCGGTCGTCGACGGTTCGGTCGCGGGTCTCGGCGGTTGTCCCTACGCCCCCGGCGCGACGGGCAACGTCGCCACCGATGACGTGATCTACATGCTCGATGGTCTGGGCCTGAAAACCGGCGTCGACCTCGATGCACTCGTGCGGGCGTCCTGGTTCATCGCCGATGCCTTGGGCCGAAATCCCAGGTCGAAGGTAGCCCGAGCCCTTGGCCGCCCCGATCCGTAGGCGACCGCTCCAAATTCGTTAAGGCAGCATTAAACAACCGAGTGTATTCCAGAACGGTTATCTATCACGAAACCGCAGGTACGTCGGAATGCCTTCGAAGGTCGAAGCGAATTCAGCGCGGTCGGCGTTGAAGGGGCGGTTTGCCCCCCAGCGTGTCACCGAAAGTCCGATTCAAAGCGATTCATCGGCGAATGCCACCGGGAATGTCTTTAATCCCGAGTTGCTGAGAGAGGCGGAAGCGGCCCTTAAGGCCCTCAAGGAGGATTACACCACCTGGATAAAAAACGACATCGCGGCGATCGTTTCCGATTGCGCGGGCTCCCTGGATAGCGAGGTGGTTGCCCGTATCGGCAACTTGGCCCACGAAATCAAGGGGCAGGGCGCGAGTTTCGGTTTCCCCCTGATAACCGCCATTGCCCAGTCCCTCTATGAATTTTGCGTTTCGCTGGAAGCGCCTTGCGACCGGCACGTGGGGATCATTCGGACCCATACCGATGCGATGGCGAGGGTTATCGACGAGCGACTTGGCGGTCACCGCGGCAAGGACGGCAGGGAAATTCTCCGCGCCATCAACGACGTTCGCGTATTGGGATAGGGGAAGGTGGCCGCCGCGTATTTTCGCCGCAACCGAACGAATCAGGCCAGGTTGATGCGCATGAATTCACGTGCCACGATGGCTCCGTTCCAGGTTGCGCGCGCACTGCTCTCGATTTCTTCCATGAACAAGTCCTCGTGGTCGGGGTCATGATGGAAGATGGCGAGAGATTTCACGTTGGCCGAGCGCGCCAGGCGAATGCCCTCTTGCCAAGTGGAATGCCCCCAGCCGACGTGACTGGGAAATTCCTTATCGGTGTAAGTTGAATCGTAAATCACGAGATCGGCGCCTTCGATAAGACCGAGGATGTTCTGGTCCGGTTGACCGATGACGTGTTCGGTGTCCGTTACATAGCAGAGCGACTTGCCAGCGAATTCGATGCGATAGGCGGTGGCGCCGTTCGGATGGTTCAACGCGGCCGTGCGAACCCTGATCTGTTTGCTCTTGCCCAAGAAGAAGGTATCACCGGCGCGGAAATCCTCGAAGGTCATTTTCGCTTGCATCGCTTCCAACGGCACCGGAAAAGTGGGGTTCGCCATCTGGCCGGCGAGGATACCGCGGATGCCGCCGACGTCTATGAGATGCCCGGCCATGATGTGAAAGGAACGATCCTTGCGGAAGGCCGGCGAAAAGAACGGGAACCCATTTATGTGATCCCAATGGGTGTGGGACATAAGAATAATCGCCTTGTGGACGTCCTTGCGCAGAAACCAGTGACCGAGGTTGCGAATTCCGGTGCCGGCATCAAATATGATTCGTTCTCCGCCCGCGGCGATTTCGATACAGCTCGTATTGCCCCCAAACGCAATATGGTTCGCCGAGGGACAGGCGATACTGCCCCTCACGCCCCAAAACTTCATTTTAAAACTCATACGTCATCTCCCACCATGAGCCTGACGAGGTTACCGTGGCGATGAATATTTTTCCAAACCTTTACCTTGACCGGCGACTCGTACAGCCCGAGTCGCTATGTAAGTCGTGCCCCAACTTCGTAGGCAATGTCCCGGCTGATGTTGAAAAAGTGAGGTTGGCGTCATTCGCCTGGAACCGTTAGGCTCTGGGTGTTGAATCCATCAAGGAGAACGACGCCATGACCAAGACTACACGGAACAGCCGCCTTTCGAAACTGTTGGGGATCCCGCTTCCGCTGTTGCCGCCGGCCTTGCCGGAGGCTTTTGATGATCTGCGCATGAGCGTGGATCGCTTTTGCCTGTTGGCCGGGGTGGAGACCCTGGGCGAGATGCTGGACGAGGATAGCGAGGTGCTCTGCGGAGCGCGCCACGCCCGCACGGCCGAGCGGCAGGGCCATCGCTGGGGGACAACCCAGAGCGAGATTGCCTATCACGGGGGCAAGGTGAAGCTGACGCGCCCGCGGGTGCGCGATCTTGCGGGCAAGGAGATGAGCTTGCCGAGCTGGGAGTTGCTCTCGGACCCGGCGCTTTTGCAGTCCTGGGCGATGAACATCATGCTGCTTACGGTTTCGACCCGCAAGTACGCGCGCGCCGTGCGCCTGCCCGGCGAGGCCAGCGGCGACTTGCCGGCACGCGCGGGCGATGCGACCTCGAAGTCCGCGGTCTCGCGGCGCTTCGTGGCCATGACGCGCAAGAAGCTGAAGGCCTTCCTGGCCAGCGACCTTTCGGATCTCGATCTCCTGGTCATCCAGATCGACGGGCTGCACGTCGGCGATCACGTGTTGCTGGCAGCTATTGGCATCGACGGCGCGGGCGAGAAGCATGTTCTAGGCCTGGCCGAAGGTGCCACGGAGAATGCCGCCACGGTGCAGGCGCTGCTCGACAACCTGACCGCCCGCGGCCTCGACCCGGAAGTGCCCCGGCTCTTCATCGTCGACGGCGCCAAGGCGCTCTCCAAGGCGATCAAGCGGACCTTCAGGCCGGTGGCCGCCCTCCAGCGCTGCCAGGTCCACAAGGGCCGCAACATCATCGAGCGCCTCGACGAAAGCCTTCATGCCGGCGTCAAGAAGGCGCTCAGGCAAGCCTGGGACCAAGACGATGCCGAGAAAGCCGAACGCCTCATGAAGAACCTGGCGCGCCGCCTGGAGACCGAGGCCCCCGGCGTTTCGGCTTCCATCCTGGAGGGCCTGGATGAGATCCTCACCGTGATCCGCTTGGGCCTGCCGCCCAAGCTCAGGCGCTCCTTGGCCTGCACCAACGCCATCGAGAATGCCTTGGGAACGGTCAGGATGGTGCAGCACAATGTCAAGCGCTGGCGCAACGCCGAGATGGCCTTGCGATGGACCGCCGCCGGCCTCCTGGAAGCCCAAAAGACCTCCGTCGCCTCAAGGCCTACCGGCAACTCCCCATCCTCAGAGCTGCCCTCGAGGATCACGTGAAAAAGGCAAAAGCGAAAAGCGCCATTGAAACCATCAAAGAGGCCGCCTAGCCTCGAAGCCCAACCATGCCTGCCTCGCCTTTTTCAACAGAGCATGGGACATCGCCAATTTGTGAATCCCGCTCGGTTACGCGAGGTAATATATGATCGCAACTGCGGTCCAGTGTCAAAAGATGTTTTCGGTTTCAGCGCCGAAGGGTGGGCCAATCCATCGATCGATCGGAAAAACTGTACTTTTTCGCGCCAAATAATATCCTGATCACGCACTTTCCTCCGCGGATTTGGTATGGTACAAAAAGTGAACATCCGGTGGTTTTTCAGGAGGTTTGCGATGTCGAGGAATGCGGTTCAGTTGGGGTTGAGTTTGGGGCGGTTTCGTGAACTTAGCGAGGAGAAATGTCGGGCGGTGGTATTCGGCTGGCGCTGGCCGAAGGGTTTTGTTTGTCCCCGCTGTGCCGGTGATCGCTACAGCGAGCACAAGAGTCGGCGGCTGTATCAGTGCAGCGGCTGCCATTACCAGGTGTCGTTGACGGCGGGGACGATCTTTCATGCGACCCACCTGGCGCTGATCGTATGGTTCGAGGCCCTCTACCTGATCAGCCAGTCGAAGAAAGGGATTTCCAGCCTCGAATTGGGGCGCCGGCTCGGGGTCAGCTACAATACGGCGTGGAAGATGCATCACAAACTGATGCAGGTGATGCTTGAACGCGAGGAAAACAAGCCGCTGGGCGGCGAGGGCAAGCGGATCGAGATCGACGACGCCTATCTGGGGGGCGCCCGGCGCGGCGGTAAGCGGGGCCGTGGCGCACCCGGCAAAACGCCTTTCGTGGCCGCCGTGGAAACCACCGCCGAGGGTCGGCCGCACCGGCTCAAGCTCACCCGGGTGAAGGGCTTCCGCAAGGCAGAGATCGAGAAAATGTCGCGCCGCGTCTTGACCCCGGGAAGCACCGTCGTCAGCGACGGCCTGAGCTGCTTCACCGCCGTCACCGCGGCTGGCTGCAGCCATTATCCCGCCGTTACCGGCAGCGGACCCCAGGCCGCCAAATGGGCCGCCTTCAAATGGGTCAATACGACCCTCGGTAACGTCAAGAACAGCCTCCGCGGGACCCCATCCGTCCCAAGCACGCACCGCGATACCTGGCCCAGTTCGAATACCGCTTCAATCGCCGCTACCGCCTGGACGAGATGATCCCCCGCCTCGCCTGGGCCGCCCTACGCACCCCGCCCATGCCCTACAACCTCCTCAAACTCGCGGAGCAAAGTGCGTAATCAGGAATAATAATTCTCCCCGAGTGAATTGGGGTTCGATTTAACGCGATAATCCGGCCAGACTAGAAAATAGGATCAAGTTTTCCATATCGCGGATTCAAAACTATTCTGTTTGCGAATGATGGTGGACTCGGAAACACATCTCGTTTCATCGGCACCGGGGCCGATGATCTTTTCGGAACCCCTTTCCGAGAAGGGGGCGCCGCGCGACGAAATTTGCCGCGCCTATTGCCGCGACGAGGCGGCGTGTGTCGAGGCCTTGCTTCCCCTTGCCGGGTTCTCGCTCGAAGCCCGGGCCCGGATCGATAATCGCGCCCGCGATCTCATTGCCAAGGTGAGGGCCGGACGCCACGGTGGGGCCGGTGTTGATGCGTTCATGCGGGAATACGCGCTTTCGAGCCAAGAGGGCGTGGTCTTGATGTGTCTTGCCGAAGCGCTGCTTCGCATTCCCGACGCGGATACCGCGAACCGGCTGATTCGCGACAAGCTCGCGGACGCTGATTGGACCGGGCACCTCGGCAAGAGCGATTCGCTGTTCGTGAACGCGTCCACCTGGGGATTGATGCTCACCGGTCGGCTGGTAAGTCTGGACAGCGAAGTCGTATCCAACGTCGGCACCGGGCTTGCTCGATTGATCGCCAAGGGCGGTGAACCGATCGTCCGCCAGGCGTTGACGAATGCGATGCGCATCATCGGCCGTCAGTTCGTCATGGGTCGGACCATCTCCGAGGCCCTGGATCGTGTTTCGGAGGCGGCGGGATACCGACATTCATTCGATATGTTGGGCGAGGCAGCGTGTACCGTGGCCGACGCCGAGCGCTATTATTCCGCCTATCTCAAGGCTATCGAGGCGGTTGGCGCGGTGGCGACGAGTGGTGAATTCCACGCTCGTCCCAGCGTTTCGGTAAAACTTTCGGCCCTCCACCCGCGTTACGAACCGGCGCAAAGGCGGTGCCTGGAAGCGGAACTCGCGCCGCGTCTGCGCGACCTCGCCTGGCACGCCAGGGCTCGCGGCATCGGGTTGACGGTCGACGCCGAGGAAGCCGAGCGCCTCGAATTGCAGCTCGACCTTTTCGAGGCCGTTTACCGTGACCCGGAGCTCGCTGGTTGGCAGGGTCTCGGACTTGCCGTGCAGGCGTATCAGAAGCGGGCCCTCGCGGTGCTCGATTGGCTCGCCGTTCTGGCCCGCGAAGGGGGCCAACAAATTCCCCTGCGGCTCGTCAAGGGCGCCTACTGGGATGCTGAAATCAAACGTGGCCAGGAGCTTGGCCTGGGTGACTATCCGGTATTCACGCGTAAGGTCTCGACCGACGTTTCCTATCTCGCCTGTGCCCGCAAGCTGTTCTCCCACGGCGAATTGTTCTTTTCCCAGTTCGCGACCCATAACGCCCACACGGTGTCCGCGGTCATGGAAATTGCCGAGGGCCGGCGCGATTTCGAATTTCAGCGCCTTCACGGCATGGGAGAGGCGCTTTACCGGGAGCTGGCCGAGCTCGATATTCCCTGTCGGATTTACGCGCCCGTGGGGGGTCACGAGGATCTGCTCGCCTATCTCGTGCGCCGTCTGCTCGAAAATGGCGCCAACACCTCGTTCGTGAACCGCATAGAGGACGACCGCATGCCGGTCGAGAACGTCGTCGCCGACCCGGTAACGAAGCTAGGCGCTCTCAAAACGATCCCCCATCCGCGCATTCCCCGACCGCCCTGTCTGTTCGGCCAGGAGCGCCGCAATTCGCGGGGCGTCGATCTTAGCGACGAGGTCCAATTAGGCCCCCTCGCGCGGGCGATGACGGAGGCGTTGTCTGGCCCCTTGGAGGCGACCGCCCTCGTCGACGGCCGTGAGGTGCCAGGGGGGGAACCCCGGCCCGTCCTCGATCCGGCGAACAATAGGCGCCAAGTGGGCTTGGTTTCCGAGACTGCCCAGGGGACCATCGAGGAGGCACTTTCCAGCGCCCAGGCGGCGGCCGCGGCCTGGGCGGCGACACCGCCCGACGACCGCGCCGCTTGCCTCGACCGCCTGGCCGACATGATCGAGGACGAATTGGCGGCGGCGATGGCGATCTGCGTCCGCGAGGCGGGCAAGACGATCGCCGACGCGGTGGCCGAAGTCCGCGAAGCGGTGGATTATTGCCGCTACTATGCCACCAGAGCCCGGGCCGAATTCGCGAATCCGCGGCAATCGCGAGGGGCCACGGGCGAGCACAATGCCGTTTCCCTCCATGGCCGCGGCGTTTTTCTTTGCCTCAGCCCGTGGAATTTTCCACTGGCTATTTTCAGCGGCCAGATCACGGCCGCGCTCGCCGCCGGCAACGCGGTCATCGCCAAGCCGGCGGAGCAGACACCGTTGATGGCGGCTTTCGCGGTACGGCTGATGCACCGGGCCGGAATTCCGGGCGAGGTGGTCCATCTCCTGCCCGGCGATGGGCCGCGGGTGGGCGCGCCCCTGGTCGCCGATCCCCGAATCGACGGTATCGCCTTCACGGGCTCGAGCGAAACGGCCTGGGCCATCAACCGGGCGCTGGCTGCCCGGCCCGGTCCGATCGTGCCGTTGATCGCCGAAACCGGCGGCCAGAACACGATGATCGTTGATTCGACGGCGCTTATCGAGCAGGTCGTCGGCGACATCCTGGCCTCGGCCTTCGGCAGCGCGGGGCAACGGTGTTCGGCCCTGCGAGTGTTGTTCGTGCAGGAAGATATTGGCTCGCGGCTTCTCACGACCCTGGCCGGGGCGATGGACGCGCTCGTCATCGGCGATCCCGCGTTGCTGCGCACGGACGTGGGGCCCGTCATCGACTCGGAGGCAAGGCGGAAGCTCGATCGCCACGTCGGGCGTTTGGCGCACGGGGCGCGTTTGGTTCGGGCCTTGCCCCTGCCGCCCGAGGCCGGGGCCGGAACCTTCGTGGCCCCCTGCGCCTTCGAAATCGATACCCTGGCCGAGGTCGAGGGCGAACAGTTCGGACCCGTCCTCCACGTCATTCGTTTCGCTGCCGGCCGCCTCGACGAGGTGATCGCCGCGATAAACGCCACCGGATACGGATTGACGCTTGGCGTCCACAGCCGTATCGACGCCACCGCGAAATATATCCGCGAGCGCGTGCGGGCCGGCAATGTTTATGTCAACCGGAGCATGATCGGCGCCGTCGTCGGGGTCCAACCGTTCGGCGGCGAGGGCCTGTCGGGAACCGGGCCGAAGGCCGGCGGACCGCGTTATCTGCATCGCTTCGCGAGTGAACGAACGGTATCGATCAACACCACGGCGGCCGGCGGCAACGTCGACCTCCTGTCGTTGCGGGAATGAGGCTTCCGTCCCGTCGCGCCCGGCCGCCAATCCTGGTGCTCGCGATGGTTTCCTGATAAGCCTCGCCGCGGTCCAATTCGGTGATGGGAGGAAGACGATGGGCGAATGGCACCTGGCGCTCGGGGACAAGCAAATCGGCCCCCTGGAGGAGGCGAAGGCGATCGCATACGCGCGCGACAATCCGGAGGCTCTTTGTTGGCGAAACGGTTTTTCGGATTGGCGCCCCGTTTCGGAGGTCACCGAATTGCTCGCTCGGGGCGGCGAGGCTTCGCCGCCGCCGATAGCGGCCTCCCCTCGAGGCCACACGGTCCACAGCGTGACCTCGTCCGGATATGGCGCCAGCGGTCATACGGAAGGGATCGATTTCCATATCCACGGCCACGAAATGCAGTTCGTCGAGATCGAGCTGGACCCGGGAGAAAGCGCGATCGCCGAAGCGGGCGCGATGATGTTCAAGTCGTCGTCGGTGGAGATGAAAACCATCTTCGGCGATGGCTCGGGCCAGAGTTCCGGCTTTATCGCCAAGCTCGTCGGCGCCGGCAAGCGGGTGCTGACGGGCGAAAGCCTGTTCATGACCGTGTTCACCCACCAAGGCAGCGAACCTAAGCCCCATGTTGCGTTCGCCGCGCCCTATCCGGGCTGCATCGTGGCGATCAAGCTGAGCGACGTCGGCGGCAAACTGATCTGCCAGAAGGACAGCTTCCTCGCGGCGGCCAAAGGGGTCGCCGTCGGCCTCCATTTTCAACGCAAGATTCTGACCGCCCTGTTCGGCGGCGAGGGTTTCGTCATGCAGAAGCTCGAGGGCGATGGATTCGCCTTCATCCACACCGGCGGCACCCTGGTGGAGCGCGAACTGGCCCCGGGGGAGGTTCTCCATGTCGACACCGGTTGTCTCGCCGCCATCACCGAGACGGTCACCTACGACATCACCACCGTGCGCGGAATCAAGAGCTTCTTCTTCGGTGGCGAAGGCCTGTTCCTGGTCACCCTCACCGGTCCCGGCCACGTTTGGCTCCAGAGCTTGCCGTTCTCCCGTTTCGCGGCCCGAATGGTGGCGGCCCTGTCGTCCATGGGCGGCAAAAAAGGCGAAGGCACCGCCTTCGGCGGCCGCTTCAGCGGCGACAACGACTGAGGGGGGTAGCGATAACCGCCAGTTCACATGCCGTAGGACACCGACTATCGGTTTCACCTCACATTTTGATGTGATTTGGGACGCATCAACGCGACACAACACGAAGGAGGGGAGATGAAACGGTCGGCACTGGCGGCGGCCGCGTTCGCTGCCTCGCTCGGCACCGCCTTGGCGGCGCGGAGCGATGGCCCGAATTTTTGGCTGCTGGACGAGAACGTTCTCATGCGGGCCAAGTACATGACCCACGCGTTCGAACCCGTGCGGGCGGTTTGGCCCGGATTTGGCCGGGCCTCGTTCGAACCCGCTCGGGCGGGGGCCGATATTCCGGGGTACGTGGAACGGGGGCAGGCGGACGGGGAGCACGGCTTCGTCGGCAATGTCCCGGCTGATGTTGAAAAAGTGAGGTAGGCGTCATTCGCCTGGAACCGTTAGGCTCTGGGTGTTGAATCCATCAAGGAGAACGACGCCATGACCAAGACTACACGGAACAGCCGCCGTTCGAAACTGTTGGAGATCCCGCTTCCGCTGTTGCCGCCGGCCTTGCCGGAGGCTTTTGATGATCTGCGCATGAGCGTGGATCGCTTTTGCCTGTTGGCCGGGGTGGAGACCCTGGGCGAGATGCTGGACGAGGATAGCGAGGTGCTCTGCGGAGCGCGCCACGCCCGCACGGCCGAGCGGCAGGGCCATCGCTGGGGGACAACCCAGAGCGAGATTGCCTATCACGGGGGCAAGGTGAAGCTGACGCGCCCGCGGGTGCGCGATCTTGCGGGCAAGGAGATGAGCTTGCCGAGCTGGGAGTTGCTCTCGGACCCGGCGCTTTTGCAGTCCTGGGCGATGAACATCATGCTGCTTACGGTTTCGACCCGCAAGTACGCGGGCGCCGTGCGCCTGCCCGGCGAGGCCAGCGGCGACTTGCCGGCACGCGCGGGCGATGCGACCTCGAAGTCCGCGGTCTCGCGGCGCTTCGTGGCCATGACGCGCAAGAAGCTGAAGGCCTTCCTGGCCAGCGACCTTTCGGATCTCGATCTCCTGGTCATCCAGATCGACGGGCTGCACGTCGGCGATCACGTGTTGCTGGCAGCTATTGGCATCGACGGCGCGGGCGAGAAGCATGTTCTAGGCCTGGCCGAAGGTGCCACGGAGAATGCCGCCACGGTGCAGGCGCTGCTCGACAACCTGACCGCCCGCGGCCTCGACCCGGAAGTGCCCCGGCTCTTCATCGTCGACGGCGCCAAGGCGCTCTCCAAGGCGATCAAGCGGACCTTCGGGCCGGTGGCCGCCCTCCAGCGCTGCCAGGTCCACAAGGGCCGCAACATCATCGAGCGCCTCGACGAAAGCCTTCATGCCGGCGTCAAGAAGGCGCTCAGGCAAGCCTGGGACCAAGACGATGCCGAGAAAGCCGAACGCCTCATGAAGAACCTGGCGCGCCGCCTGGAGACCGAGGCCCCCGGCGTTTCGGCTTCCATCCTGGAGGGCCTGGATGAGATCCTCACCGTGATCCGCTTGGGCCTGCCGCCCAAGCTCAGGCGCTCCTTGGCCTGCACCAACGCCATCGAGAATGCCTTGGGAACGGTCAGGATGGTGCAGCACAATGTCAAGCGCTGGCGCAACGCCGAGATGGCCTTGCGATGGACCGCCGCCGGCCTCCTGGAAGCCCAAAAGACCTCCGTCGCCTCAAGGCCTACCGGCAACTCCCCATCCTCAGAGCTGCCCTCGAGGATCACGTGAAAAAGGCAAAAGCGAAAAGCGCCATTGAAACCATCAAAGAGGCCGCCTAGCCTCGAAGCCCAACCATGCCTGCCTCGCCTTTTTCAACAGAGCATGGGACATCGCCCCGAGTGTTCCTTCACATTCCCGTGCTTGCCGTCGTACACGCGTTTCTCGGCGTTGGTCATCTCGACCGGAAAACGCCCGGTCAGTCCTCCCCCAAAACCCTGGCGCCAAGGCCTGCATTATGGTTCAGCGCTTCCCGCCCTCCGGCCAAAACCGTCGTACGCGCTGATTGCCCTGTATCCCCATGCCGGGATTCCGCTCCCGCCGCCCATGGCTTAGGAACGGTGTTCACGAAACAGCCGGCAAATGCAAATACACGAATCGCCCTCGATGACAAGGCCGTGATTGCGGCACGCGGCGCGGAATTCCTCTTGCGGAGAAATCCCCTCCATGGCCGTTTTTTCGGCCTCCTGGGCGGGCCCGTGCCTCGATGGGTACTTTGCATGCCCACTTCCCGCGCATCGGCCTTCTGGGCGCGATTCTCGCGGTTTTTCCTTTCCCCGGCTTCCTGCTCGGCTTGCACCGTGGACCAATAGGCGGCGTTCTGCCGCTGATGCTCGGCACGCATCTCGTTGTTCCGAATGATCCGCGCGTTGTGTTCCGCCCGGGTGAGCCGCCCCCGCTTCACGATGTCGAGGTCGATCCAGGGATACTGGATTGCGCGCCCGCGTGGAGACCGCCGGATTTTGGAAACGGGTTCGGCGCCCCGCTCCTGCATCGCCTTGGCTCTCGGCCCGACATGAATCTGCGATCTCCGCCCGATCTGGGCGGACTGGCTCGCATCCTCAAGGGCTTTATTGGCCAATTTCTATATATTTTGGCGCACTGGGGGCTTGGAAAGGTGCTTTTGCTGGCTCCCGCTGGACACGGTTTCGCGTGTTTGCGGTCTTGCCGCGGGACGGGGGGGGGGGAGATCGATGCCGCTGTATGGCTCTTTTGGTGGCAACGTCGTTGATTTCCAGGAACCCGCAGGTAGGGACGCAAGCGGTTCAGGCGGACGGAGGGGGTTTCCGAGGCCACGCGGGAGCGCTTGAAAGGTCCCTGAGCCGGCGTTCGGTTTCGTTCAGGTGGTCGATGATGTCTTGCCGCCGGTGGGGCGCGGCGGACCGCAAGTTGGCGAGAAGATCGATCTTGGCCTTGTAAGGCCGGCTTTTCTCCAATTCGGGCGAGTCTTGGCGCCGCTGGTCCGTTTCTTCACAGGGATCGTGTTTTCCGGCGTGGCGCGGTGTTTGGTGATTCACGGGATTGCCTTTCCGTTCCCGGGTCGCTTGGCCCGGCGGAATTGTCATTGTCGTGCAATATAGCGGGCGGGAATGGAAAGCGGGCATGGATTTGCAGCGAACGCCGTGAATGTTACGTGCAGCATCGCGCGGACGACCAAAAAGAAGGGGCCGTTGCCGGCCCCGGAGGGGGGAGGCCGCTAGTTGGCGGCCTCGGGATCTTGCTCGACCTGGGTCTTGGGCGGGAACAGGACCATCTCGGCGTTGACCGGGAGGGCGTCGAGGCGGACGCCGTAGCCGCCCGACTTGATGGCCCAGGCGGAGCCGATGCGGGTGTAGAAGGTTTTGTCGTTGCCGCGCTTGGTGGTGGCGAAGACGTGAAGGTCGGGTTTGCGGCTGTTGGACATGTCTATCTCCAGTGGTTTGAGTGAATGATGCCGGGGCCGTTGGCCGCGTTCAGGGGGACGGGACGCCAGACCGGGGAGAGCGGATGGCGCGGGCAGCGGACGGCTTGCCGGGAGCAACACGGGAGCTTTCCCCGCCCTTGGGCTTGGCCTTGCGGAACGGCCCGGCGCGGCCAGGTTTCGCGTATCAATGAACGGACCGCTGGGGATGGCAGGCGCCACGCCGCATATGCCTGGCCTGGATGGTTTCGCCGCCAGCGGCGGGCGGCGGCCTTTCTCACACGCGTTGGGACGCTTGGACCATCCGGGCGGGTCGCGGCCGCCGAGGCGCCGCCCTGGCGGCGCGGGTGGTTCGCCGCCCCAGACCCAGGATGAAGAGGACGATCGCGGCGTTGCCTTCCCCCTCCGGGGGTTGGTATGGTCTAGTTCATCTTTTCTGGGAAGTTAGCGCGTTAACTATCTGCTGAAAAGGCATTTTCATGGCTGGCTGTGACGGTTTCGCGGCGCCCGGTGGCGGGTCTCGGCCCCATGCCGGCGTGGCGCGGTTGTCGCCGCGCTAACGAAGGCCGAAATAGATTTGGAGGGCGGCGAGCACGACGGCGAGAATGGAGATGCCGAAGCCCACGGTATATTTGAGAGCATCGATTCGGGCGGAAAACTTCTCGTCGAGGCCGTCGATGCGCTCCGAGAGCTTTTCGTCGAGATGATTTATGTCTTTCTTGAGCGCACTGATATCGGCCTTGACTACCGTGATATCGGCCTTGAGTTCGGCGATATCGGTCTTGGAGGCGAGCTGGCCGGTCATTTCGGTGTCGAGGGCCTAGGCCATGGCCTCGGCCTGTTTGGGGGCAACGCCGGCGTCTTTCAGGGCGTTGGCGTAGCGGAGGGTGTTGAGCATGGCGGTCATCGTGCGGTTTCCTTTACTGAATGTATAGCGGGAAGAAGAAAATGACACCCCGTCTGGCGGGGTGAGGTTGAAGAGCCGCCGCCGGTTTTGGCGGCGGCCCTTAGTCGCCGGCGCTGCGTTCAGGCGCTGGCGTGGTGGACGGGGATGCCGATCTGGCGGGCCTTGTCGACGAGGTTGCCGGTGATGCCCGAGCCGGGGAAGGCGACGACGCCCTTGGGCAGGAGGTTCAAGAGGTCGTCGTTGCGGCGGAACGGGGCGGCGCGGCCGTGTTTGTCCCAGTCGGGCTTGCAGACGATCTGGTGAACGGCGTTGTTCTCGGCCCATCTGGCGGCGGCGAGTTCGGCACCGGGTCCGCCGCCGTGGACGAGGACCATATCGGTATGCTTGGCCTTGACCCGATCGAGCTGGGTCCAGACGGCGCAGAGGTCGCGGGTTTCCTTGCCGCCGGCGACGGCGATCAGGGTGCCCTCGGGAAGATTGGCCTGGGTCTTGCGGCTGTCGCGGGCGCGCATGAAGTCGCGGGCGTCGATGGCGGCGGAGGTGAGGTGGCCGGTACGGCTGGTGTGGGAGCCGCGCCGGGGGCGCCACTGGCTTCCGGTCTCGGCCTCGTAGGTGTCGGCGGCGAAGTCGCGCATCTTCTCGAAGGCGTCACGGCGGGCGTTGAGGTTGCGGGCCCGTTCGGTAAGGCGTTCGAGTTCGAAGGCGCCGATCTCGCTCCCGTCCTGTTGGCGGATGAGATCCTTCAGTTTGGGCTCGATGGCGTCGGAGGCGCGTTCGAGGCGCTGGACCTGGACGTGGAAGGTATTGACGAAGCTCCAGAGCAGGTTCTCGCGCTCGTCTTCGAGTTGAGTTCCGTCCTGGGTGACGGGATTGGTCATCAGGGCGAACGCTTCGGCGATGCCGGCGAGGGCTTCGTCCTCGTCCCATATCTCCCGGGTGTCGGGGTCGTCGGCGCCTGGCCGGCCGCCATGGAGTTCGAGATTGGCGCAGACGGCAGCCGTCGCGCAGGCGTCTTGGTGGCGGGTGCTTGAAACATGGTTGGTCATGATGGAATGTCCTATCGCCAAGGGTTGAAAGATTGCCGCCGGGAGCTTGTTTCCCTCGCGGTGATCCCTCATCGGTACACGCGCCCGGACCGCAGTCACCGTGTCCGCAACGCCCCGGGAACGGCACGTTCACGGCCTGGCGTTGCGAGGCCCGGCCGGAACGCAGTGGAGGACCCCTTGGGGTTGGCGCAGGGAGGACGCGTGGTACGATAGAGATCACAGCGGGGGCGGCACGGTTTCGCGTGTTTGCGGTCTTGTCGCGGGACGATGGGCGGTCCCTGCCGCTGCGCGTGCGAGCACACCCGGGAGATTCCCTGAAACCAGAACCCCGGAATAGTCGTCACCGCACTTTCTCTGACTGGATAGAGGACTTGGACCCGCAAGCTTTTGATCATGTTCGGGACACACGAAATGGCCGACGCCTCGGGGCGCCGGCCATGGTGGATGAACGGTAACAGCTTCGGGCGGACGGCTAGAACGGGATCGGGTCGTCCATCGGATCGCCGGCATCGGCGGCGGGTGCGGGGCCAGCTTCCGCCTTCGGCGTGTTGTTGTCCGGTTTTTCCAGGAATTGAACCCGGCCACCGGGGGCGAGCAGGATCTCGGTCTTGAAGCGGTCGGATTCCTCACCCGGCTTGCGCCACCCGCGGGTCTGGAGCCTGCCCTGAATGTAGACCAGGCGGCCCTTCGTGGCGTGCTTTTGCAGGGCTAATTTATTGTCCGCGCGGCCGTTCGTGTGAACTGAAATTGGGGCTGGCCATTCTCTTCTCGATGTGGCAGTGTGCTGGTCATGGCGACGCTGCCGGCCCCGGATTCGTCCATTGATCTGCGCGCGGTAACGGTGCGCCCGACCTGGGGCGCGCAGGAACACCGGCGCTGGGACGAGTTGGTGGCGGAGCACCACTATCTGCGGTTCCACGGCGTCATCGGCAAGGGGCTTCGCCATGTCGCGGTGCATGGCGACACCTGGCTCGCACTGATCGGCTGGCAGCCGGGCGCGTTCAAGCTGGCCGCGCGCGACCGCTGGATCGGCTGGTCGGCGGAGCAGCAGTTCTCCCGCCTGCATCTGATCGCCAACAACTCCCGCTTCGCCATCCTGACGCCTGGCCGGGTGCCGAACCTGGCCTCGCGGGCGCTGGGGCTGAGCCTGCGGCGGCTGTCTGCGGACATCCAGGCGGTGCACGGATATCCGGCTCTTCTGGCGGAGACGTTCGTGGACGTCTCGCGATTTGCCGGCACCTGCTACCGCGCCTCGAACTGGCGCTCGCTGGGGCTGACGCGCGGCTTTGCCCGCGAGCCCGGCGGCGCGGCGCGCTTCCGTCACCACGGCCAGCCCAAGGAGGTCTTCGTGTTCGAACTGACAGACGGCGCGCCCGAGGCGCTGAGCCGGGCCGAGATGCCGGCACACTGGAACGCCGAGCAACACACCGAATCGATGGCCGCGCCGCGGCTGCACAGCCTGTTCGAGTGTCTGGGCGCGGCGCCCGAGTACCGCCATGCCCGGGGCAAGCGCTATCCGCTCAACACGATTTTGACACTTGGCGTCGCCGCCCGGCTTGCCGGATACCGAGGGGTGAACGCATTCGCCCAGTTCGCCGCCCTGCTCAGCCAAGACCAGCTCGAAGCGGTGGGCGCCTTCTGGAGCCCGTCCAAGCAGCGCTACACCCCGCCCGCGATCACCACCTTCCACAACGTCCTGGCCGCGCTTCCGCCAGAGACCCTGGACAACGCCATCGGACAGTGGACCGGCCAGAACGGCAGCGCGCACGCCCCGGTCGCCATGGACGGCAAGGACCTGCGCGGCGCCTCGAAGCAGACCGAGGACCGGGCGCCGGATGATGGTCGCGGCGGTGGAGCATGACACCGGCGTCGTCCTAGGGCAGGTCGAGGTCGACTCCAAGAGCAACGAAATCCCAGCCGTACGCCGACTCTCCAGCGGTCTCGACCTCACCGGGCGGATCGTCACCATGGATGCCATGCACGCCCAGCACGAGACCGCGCGCTGCCTGCTCGGGCGCTGCGCCAACTACGTGCTCAGTGCCGTCAAGGATAATCAGGAAACCATCCTCGAAGACCTCAAGGCGATCGACTTCAGCGACGCGCCCTGGCACGAAACCGTCGACAAGGGCCATGGCCGCATCGAGCGTCGCCGCTGTGCCGTCGTCGACCTCTCCGCTGCCGAGTGGGACGGCTACGCCAATCTCCACGGACGCCGCCAGGCGATGCGCATCGAACGCGAGCGCGAGATCCTCAAGACCGGCCAGCGCAGCACCGAGGTGACCTGGAGCCTCACCTCGCTCGGCGCCGACCGCGCCGGGCCCGAGGAGCTGCTGGCCCTGGTGCGCAACCACTGGCATATCGAGAACCGCCTGCACTATGTGCGCGACTTCACCTACGACGAAGACCGCTGCCGGGCGTACGTACGCCATCTGCCGCGCAATCTCGCCTGTCTGACCAACGCGGCCATCGCCATCGTGCGTTGCGACGGCCGCTTCCGCTTCCTGCCCGAAGCCAACCGCCACTATGCCGCCCGCGCCCAGGAGGCGCTCGATGCGATCATGATCGCGCCTATCTCCTGAGCCTTCCCGGCATCAACGCAAAATCAGGCGCACCCGGACGCGCCCACCGGGCGGCGGGGGGCAGCTCCGCCCGCTGAGACCGAGAACGACGTTCGCCGGGTCCGAGCAGCCCCCTTTGTTATCAAGGTGAACTCAAGATCGACTCAAGTCCCCTCCCGCGTGCGCAACTTCACTCATCTCGCCGTTGTCTGCCCGGACTAAAAAATGTTCCTGCGTGCTTTTGGAGCATGGTGACGAGGCCCGGTTGGAAGGTGACGATATCATGCCAGGTGGTGCGCTCGCGGCGCTCGCCGGAATTTTTGTCGATAAAGCTCTCGTCGGTGGCGACGGAAAGATTGGCGACCGTGCCGCCGGAGGCGAGATGGGCGATGGTGGCATCGGCGCCGAGGCGGCCGATGATCTGCGCGCAATTCAGTCCAAACATTTCGGTTCTCCCAGGTTGGGGTGGAAAAGGCTTTCGGGAACGAACCGGGCAGCGGACTCTCTCCGCCCCTCCCCGGTTCACTTCTTCAAAGCCCCTCTCCAACTCCAGCTCTCCAGGAAGGCCGGGGCTAGGGCTTCACGATGTCGACGGCGTGCGCCAAAATGGCTGCCGCCGCGTCGGCGTCGAGTCCGGCGGCCTCGTTCAGCAGCAGGCGGTCGCCATGGTTGTCTCCCCACAAGATGAGGCCGAGCGGACCGCCGTCTCCGCCCCCGGGGTCCAGAGGCGCCTCCCGCCAGCCGCCGCCGGCGCATCGCGTCATTCTTCGGGCCGGGGCGGCGCTGGTGGGATCCATGGTCGAGAGCAGGGCGACTTTGGTGACACCGGCCCCGGTGCTCGCGACATAGATGATTTGCCGGCCACGGGAATCGGTCGTGGCATGGAATTGGGTACCATCCGTGTGGGTCATGGCGCCCTACCTTTCAGAAGCTGCTTCGGCGGCGCCGGCGCCGCGCCTAAGCGGGGTCCGCGCGGCCGCCGGCGGAACGAAATTCAAACCGGCCCGCTATCGGCGCCCGTGTGGAATGGATCAATGGAGGGGCCGGCGCCCGGCGGGGCGCGGGTCCGTGGAAGATCGGGCGATCTTCGACCAGGCCGCGCGTCCGAGGCCGAGCCGGGCATTAAGGCGATCGCACAACCGTTCGGCGTCGCTCAGGGTAAGAGCAACAAGGGTGGTATCCACACGAGTGGACATGTTTTCGAAGACGATCTGGATTCGCCGGCGCTCGTCCCCGGAGTCATCGGCCGGAGAGAAGGCGTATACGGGGTCGACGGGCAGGGCGTGCGAAGTCATCGGGGTCTCCTTGGCATGGCTGCCGCCGCCGCCAGGGGCCACGGCGGGGGTGAATCTTTTAAGCGGCGGCGGCGACCGGGGCAAGCGGCCAGCGCTCGACGACGCGGGCGAGAACGTCCTCGCCGGGGACGAAGACGCGGGCACGGTAGGAGACGATCTCGCTGACGCAGCCCATGTGCTTCAGGCTGGTGATCTGACCATCGTTCGGCCCCTCGATCTCGATCCGGTTGGCGCCCGCGAGCCGGCGCCGGGCGAGCCGCCAGCCATTGGCGAGGGCAAACGGCGTCGCGCGGGTGATGATTTCCCGGTGAAGCTCGGACGCGGTGAGATTGGGGCCGCCGGCGAGGCCGAGGGCTTCGTGGAAGGCTTGTGCCTCGGCGGGATCGAGCACCCGGCCGATCATCTTCTCGCCGACGTCGGTGGCGAGCCGGTAGACTCGCATCTGGCGTGTGGGCAGCCGGTCCCAGATCGGCAACAGTAGGCCGGTGACGAGCCAGAACCGGGATTCGGTGTGGGACGGCAGGGCGGCGATTTCGCTTTCCCACAGCGCCCGCCACGAAGCTTCATCGGCCTCGCGCCAGTGGGAGGCGTCGAGGGCGGTCCGGGCCATGGTCTCGCGCACGGCCGGGCGGACCAGGCGGACCCGGGATTCGACAGCGCCGTCCTCCAACATGCGCGAGGCGTGG
This sequence comes from Alphaproteobacteria bacterium, assembly GCA_965218865.1. Lineage (GTDB taxonomy): Bacteria > Pseudomonadota > Alphaproteobacteria > JAAXGF01 > JAAXGF01 > CBDCME01. The sequence goes on along the minus strand of CBDCME010000073.1, from coordinate 361,271 downwards.
GGGAGGACGAGGGCGGCGCGCTTCGAGCGTTCGTTGACCATCAGCCGTCCATCGGACACCTGGGCGCGCATGGCGAGGGCCGCCTCGGCGGCAAGCGGTTCGAGCTTGTCCCGGCGCAGGATTTCACACAGCTCGGTGGCCGCGCCGGTGGACTCGTGGGCGAACACGGTCTCGCGCGAGGCGAGCGCCAGGGAATCGGCGTGGATGGTCTCGACCCCGCGGTCATTGGTTCCGGATTCGACGGCCTCGGCGACGAGGGCGGCGATGCGGACCTCCAGGGCCTCGAACAGGGTGTTTTGCTCACCGATGGGAAGCGCCAGCAAACGGTTGAGAAACTTGGGCATTGGCGGCAGCTCCTCCTTGAGCGCGCCTTCGTGGGTCAGCGAAAGGCCGGTTGCCTGCTCGAAGGTCTCGATGCCCCAGCCCTCGATACCGCCCCGGAAGAGCGCGGTGTAGAAACGCCTGAGGGCCGCCTTGGCGTAAGCGCTCTCCAGGTTGTCCTCGGGCCGGAACATGGCGCCGCCGTCGCCCATGGCGGTCTGGGAATCGCGCTGGCCGCGGGTGATGGCGCCAAGGCTGTCGAGGCGCCGCGCGATGGTGCTGATGAACCGGCGCTCGCCCTTCACGTCCGTGGTCACCGGCCGGAACAGCGGCGCCGAGGCCTGGTGGGTGCGGTGGGTCCGTCCCAGTCCCTGGATCGCCTGGTCGGCGCGCCAGCCGGGTTCGAGAAGGTAGTGGACGCGGCGGGCGGTATTGGCGCACCCCAGGTCGGCATGATAGCTGCGCCCGGTGCCGCCGGCCATCGAGAACACCAGGATGCGTTTTTCCCCGGCCATGAACGCGGCCGCCTCGACGAGGTTGGATGATGCCGGCCGGTTGCGCAGGGCGAGGCGGGGGCCGCCGCCGTCGTCGAGGCGCAGCACCCGGCGCGAGCGCCCGGTGACCTCGGCCACCGCCTCGTCGCCGAAGTGGTGCAATAGCTGATCGAGGGCGGATTGCACCGGCGGCAGGCCGGCGAGCTTGGCGATGAGCGCATCACGGGCGGCGGCGGCCTCCTGGCACAGCACCGCCTTGCCCTCGGCGTCGAACACCGGCCGGCTCATGAGGTGGCCGGACTCGTTGGTGAAGCTATCCTGCAATTGCACCGGGAAGGCGTGTTCCAAAAATCCGAGAACGTACTCCCTGGGAGTCAGGTCGATGGAGAGATCGTCCCATTCGGCGGCGGGGATTTCGGCGACGCGGCGTTCCATCAGGGCCTCGCCGGTCGAGACGATCTGGACCACGGAGGAATGGCCGGCTTCCATATCGGCCTCGATGGCGCGGATCAGGGTCGGGCACTTCATCGCGGTGAGAAGATGGCCGAAGAATCTTTGCTTGGCGCCCTCGAAGGCCGACAGCGCCGCCGACTTGGCGTTGCGGTTCAGGGTGCAACCCCCTGTACCATTTAAGTTGACCACTCGAACATAGAAAGTTGATGTGGTTGTTGTTTTGTGGGTAACGCGGAGCGTTATCCACAAAATGCGGTCAGCTGAAGATCTGATCGGGTCATTTTTTCGGATCGGACGAGCCTTCTGGGAGCGACCCATTGCTCCCTGTGTTTCGAGCACCTGGGGGGGACGCGTGCCCCGGAGGGACGGCCGCGGCGGACAGCCGGTGGGGAGTTGCGCCTGCGAGCGCCAGTACAGGGAATGTTCGGCGTCGCGGCGGTCCGAGGCAAGAGAGGAGAAAGGCGATGAACTTTGATTGGTTTGCTGGCATTGACTGGGCGACCGAGAGGCACCAGGTTTGCCTTCTTGATGGTAACGGCGTCATCGTCGTTGAAAGGTCGTTCGCCCACAGCGGGGAAGGGCTGGCCGAGTTGTGCGCGTGGCTGACGAAAAAGAGTGGCAGTGTGCCGGAGAGGATTGCCGTCTCCATCGAGGTCCCGCATGGGGCGGTCGTCGATACCTTGCTGGAGCGGGGTTTCGCCATTCACAGTATCAACCCCAAGCAGCTCGACCGCTTTCGCGATCGTTTCACCGTCGCCGGCGCCAAGGACGACCGCCGCGACGCCCATGTCCTCGGCGATTCCTTGCGCACCGACGGCCATTGCTTTCGTCGCTTGAAGGCCGATGCTCCCGCCATCATCGAACTGCGCGAATATTCGCGCCTGGGCCGAGGACCTCGGCCAGGAGCGCGTGCGCCTCGCCAACCACCTGCGCGAACAGTTGAGACGCTATTATCCCCAGGCCTTGGAGGTCAGCGACGATGTCGCCAGCGAGTGGTTTCTCGCCCTGTGGAAGAAGGCGCCCACTCCCGAGAAGGCGCGGCGCATCCGAACCAATACCGTTGCCAAGCTGCTGAAAACCCACCGCATCCGCAAAATCGACGCGCCTGAAGTGTTGCGCCTCTTGCGCCAAAAGCCGCTCACCGTCGCGCCGGGAACTATCGCCGCCGCTTGCGCTCATATCGGTTCCCTGGCCGAGCGTTTGCGCCTGGTCAACCGCCAGGTCAAGCAGGCCCGAAGCCGCATCGACGGCCTCTGCCGACACATCGCCGATCAACAGGACAGCGCCTCGGGGCAGAAATCCGAGCAGCGCGACGTGGACATCCTGCTTTCCATGCCCGGAATCGGGAGGACCGTCCTCGCCACGCTGCTCGCAGAAGCCTCGACGCCCCTGCGGGAAAGAAATTACCAGGCCCTGCGCACCTTGTCCGGCGCCGCCCCCGTTACCCGCCGGAGCGGCAAACGCTGTCTCGTCATCATGCGTCAGGCCTGCCACGTTCGGCTGCGAACCGCCCTTTACCACTGGGCCCGCGTCGCCATCCAACACGATCCCATCAGCCGCCAACGCTATGCCGCCCTTAGGGCCCGGGGACACGGCCACGCCAGAGCGCTGAGAACCGTCGCCGATAGACTGCTTGCCGTCGCCTGCGCCATGCTCAGAAATCAAACCCTCTTCGATCCATCCCATGCTCAAAAAAAAGCCCAACGCCGCCTCACTCCGGCAGCGTGACCACCTCTCATTTCGCCCTTGCTCAATGGTGGGGAGTCCCCCCCGTTGTGGGTAATGCCGGTGGCTTCGAGCGCCGCCTCGATGTTGGCGTGGATGATCTTGAAGGCCTAGGCGTAGGAATCGTAGATGCGGCGCTGCTCCGGGGTCAGCGGGTGTTCCAGGATGTCGACCTCGACGCCCTGGTAGGATAGCGCCCGGGCCTGGTAAAGTCCGAGGGACTTCAGATCGCGGGCCACCACTTCCATGGCCGCGACCCCGCCGGCCTCCATCGCGGTGACAAAATCGGCGCGGCGGTCGAAGGGGGTCTCGCCGCTGCCCCACAGGCCGAGGCGCTCGGCGTAGGCGAGGCCCGGAACCGTGGTGGCGCCGGTGGCGGAGACGTACAGGACACGGGCGTCGGGCAAGGCGTGTTGCAGGCGCAATCCGGCGCGGCCCTGCTGGGAGGGGGCAATGTCGCCCCGGCCGCCCTTGCCCCCGACGGCGTTGGCCAGGGCGTGGCATTCGTCGCACACGATGACGCCCTCGAAGGCGCGGCGGGTTTCGTGATCGAGGCCGCCGGCGAGCCAGCACACCACCTGGTCGAGGCGCGAGGCGCGGCCGCCGCGGGCGGGGCTTCCAAGGGTGGCGTAGGTGCAGAACAGAACTCCCGTCTCGAAGGGGATGTCCGTGCCCTGGCGGAACTTGTTGAGAAGAACGACGTCGTTGTCGTTTCCGCCGAGGGCGGTCCAGTCGCGCCGCGCGTCCTCGACCAGCTTGTCGCTCTGGGACAGCCACAGGGCCCGCTTGCGGCCCCGCAGCCAGTTGTCGAGGATGACGGCGGCGGCCTGGCGGCCCTTGCCGCAGCCGGTGCCGTCGCCGAGCATCCAGCCCTTGCGGAAGCGCACGGGCGGCGACAGGGGCTGGCCGTTATCGCCGGTCTCAGCGTCTTCGCCGCCCTGCCCTTTCCGGTCCGCGGAAACCGGCACGATGTTCTCCCAATCCCGTTCGACGCGGTATTCGGCGGCGAGGCGGCGGGAATGGGCCTGGCCGGCGAGGATGACGCTTTCGAGCTGGGCGTCGGACAACAATCCCTCGCCGGCAACGCGCTCGGGCAGCATCGGGCGGTAGTCCGGCGCGGCATGGGGCACCGCCGCCATGGCGGCCGACTGGACCAACGGGGTCGGGTGCCCGTGGGCGCCCACGATGCGCACGGCACGGGGATGCCAGGGCTCGTACACGACGGCCGGTGAATCCGCCGGGGTGGAATCCACGGTAGTGGAACAGGTCTCGTAGGCGAGTTCGCGTACAGCTCCCCAATCGGAATTGGGACCGGGTTCGGCAGACGCCTTGGCGGCGGGTTTGCGCGGCGGCGCCGACCGCACATGGCCGAACAGGTCCGGCGCCGGCCGTTTTCCAATGGCGCCGATGGGCAATCTCGGCGGCACGTTCGCGGCGATGGTATCGAGCAGCGCGGCGGCGTCGGCGGCGCAAGCCTGGGGATCGATATCGGTGCCTCCCTCGCCGCCCCGGTCGAGGACGGTGAGGCGGGTATCGAAGGTGGTGCCGCGCCGGGCATAGGCGCGGCCCGTGATGGCGGTCGAGAACGCGATCCGTGGCGCCGGATCGAGGCGGGCGAAGGCGCGGGTCCAATCGGTATCGCCGGGAAGGCAGTTGCGCGAGGTGACGGCGGCCAGCCGTCCGCCCGGCGGCAGCATGGCGAAGGCGGAACGGAGGTGGCGCAGATCGGCGTCGTGGCGGATACGCCCGATGCCGGGGCTCACCGAGAACGGCGGGTTCATCAGCACCACGGTGGGGCGGAGGCCGGGAAGATGGTCGGCGATGGCCTCGCCGTTGTGGCGGGTCACCGGCGCTCCCGGAAACAGGCGTTCCAGCATTCCGGCACGGGTGCCGGCGATTTCGTTGAGGTTCAAGGTTCCGTTGGCCTTGCCCGCGAGGGCGCATTCGGCCATCACCGCCAGCATTCCGGTGCCGGCCGAGGGTTCGAGGACCACATCGCCGGGACGCACGGCGACGGCCTGGAGGACGCAGTAGGCGAGCGGCAGCGGGGTCGAGAACTGCTGCAATCGCAACTGTTCGTCGGAGCGCCGGGTGTGGGAGGGTTCGAGGGCGGCCAGCTTGTCCAGCATGGCCAGCATGCGTTCGCGCGAGCCCGCCTCGCGGCGCATGGTCCGTCCCCAGCGTTTGAGAAACAGCACCAGGGCCGCCTCGGCGGCGTCGTAGGCGTCCTTCCAGGTCCAGGCGCCCTCGGCGTCGGTGGCGCCGAAGGCGCGAGCCATGGCTTGGCGCAGGGTTTCGCTATCGAGGGCGCTCCCGGCTTCGAGTTTCAGTGTCAGTGCCGAGGCGGCCGCGCACAGCATGGCGGGCTTGGTTGAAATGTCCGCCGCGGGCGGCGGTGTGGGAACGGCGGGCGCGGGCGCCGCCGGCATGGCGTCGAGCATGATGGATCTCCGTGGGGAAAGAGGCTGGGGCGGAACCGGGCGTGTTTACGGATTTACCATTCCTGGGCAAGCATCAGGGTTAGGCAGCGGCGGGTGACGGCGGGGTCGGCGGGATCCGGGGAGGCGTATTCCCCGGAGCGATCGTAGTAATTGATTTTCCAGAACAGTTTGCGCCCCACGACGGTGAAGGCGCCGAAGTCGTGTTCCCCATGGGGATCGTTGCCCTTGGTGAAATCGTCGAAGGCGTGAAGCGCGGAAAGGACTTGGCCGAGAAAGGCGCCGCCGTGGCCGCGGACGCCGGTGGTGACGAGGACGCGGCCACCCCGGAAGGTGCGGCGAAAACGGTCGTTCAGTATTGCTATTCCGTTGGCGCGTTCGGATCGTGGGTCATGATTCATCACGGTTCTCCTTGGCGGCGGCCCGGGCCCGGCAGGTGTCGAGCAGGGCCTGGTAGCCGGCGTGCGGCAGTTTGTTGGCGCCGGTCAGGTAGGCAGGCTGAGTGACCATCAGCCGGACCGCGGGGTCGATCGCTTGGCTCCCGCCCTCGGCGATTACCTGTCTGCAAGCGTTGTGGATCCTCACGGAAACATTGGCGGCCCCGGCCCTGCGTCCCGTTTTGCAGCAGCTCGATGAATACGCCGGCCAGCGAATCCGGGAACATGCGGGTGATCTTGTCGATGGCGCCGTCGCCAATGCGGGCGCGGATCTCGGTATGCGCGAGGTTCGTGGACATGGAAAATCTCCTTTCGGGTGCTGAAGGGAAAAGAACCGGCGCTCGGGATCACACCGGCCCACCCGGGACAAAAGCCGCCCTCCGTCTCTGGATGGCGCGGGGAATCGCCCGGGACGGAGGGCGGAGGGGCGGAACGCTTATCCGGCGCCGTGCAGGAAAGCGGGAAGCTCGGCTTCGCCGGCGTCCGTGTTTTCGGGATCGTGTTCGTTGCCGGATCCGCTGAGGTGTATGGGTTCGGCCGAGATGCCGCCGCTGCCGATGGTGACGTGGAAGGAATCGGTATCGGGAGGAAGCTCCGCTAGCTTCGATCGGATGCGTTCCCTGACGGCATCGGTTCCGCTGGCTGGCGAGTCCGTGGCCGCGCGGTCTTCGGAAGCCCCGTGCCGGCTGGTTTCCGCCGGACCGGATCCGGCATCGACAGCGGGTGGCGGAGGCGCTTCGGAGCCGGACGCCCGCGGCTCCCCCGTGTTGGGGCGCCCTGGGTCATCCGCGGCGTGTTCGGAACCGGCGGCATCGAACGGCTTGAACCTGGGCGGGGTCCAGGCCAGGGCGGCGGCGTGGGCTTCGGCGCTGATGCCGGCCGGCGCGGGGCCGGCGGCGAAGGCCTCATCCATGGCCGCCGCGAGCTGGGTCTTCTTGCGCTTGGCGCGGGCCTGGGCCCAGGCCGGGCCCAGGGTGGCGCGGGCGATTTCGAGGATGCGGTCCTTGCGGATGCGGCTCCAGAACATCGCCGCCGTGGGCCGGAAGCTTGCGGCGAAGCCGATCTCCAGCCTGGCGATGACGGCCTCCAGTTCGGGCCGGGCCTTGGGCTCGAAGGCGAGCTGGCCATTCACCGTTCGCGCGACGCAGGAGGCGAACAGACGGCGCTTTTCGAATTCGGAAAGGGCGCAAAGTTTGCCGAAGGCGGCCCCGTCGTCCTCTTCCCGCATCCAGGCGAGCGGCAGGGAGGCGCGGTCTTCGTCCATTTGCCGCTCGCGGTCATCGAACTCGGGGAAGCCGTCATTGCTTCCCCGCACCAGGGGCCGGTCGATCGTCGCGCGCACCGCGATATCGAGGGCGCCGGCGTGATAGCCGTTGGCGAAGACGGCGCGGGCGAGCTGGAACAGGATGAGATCGAAGGCGTCCTCGAAAACCCCGGCCAAATGCGACTTGACGTCGCCGGTGCGCACGGCGCGGAGATCGTCGGCCAGGCCGATGCCGAGGCCGGCCTTCCCGCGGGCCTCGGCCTCGGGATTGGTGGGCCCGGCCCGGGGCGGCTCGATGGCGGGGGCGCTGTCGGGAACGTCCCCGCGATCGTCTTCCCCGGCGTTCCGGCCAAGCGTCCCGGCGGCGGTCGGCATGTCCTCCGGCCTCACCAGTCCCTCGACGAGGCGGAGTTCCCCGCCGTGCTTCAAGGTCACGATGCACCCGGCGGCGGCCCGGTGCTCGGGGCCGTAGGTGGCGCGGGTATCGACGATGGCGTTGAGTTCGCCGAGGTGTTCCTCGATGGCCTCGCCTTCGGCGATCAGCTCGTCGGTCCACGCGTCCTCGTCCATGCTGGCGATTTCGTCGTGGCGGGCGTGCAGGCGCTCGACCTCCGCCCGCTCCTCCTCGGTCGGTTCCCCGGGCTCGGGGTTGACGTGGCCGTAGCGGGCCGTGGCCATGTAGTCGAGGTCGAGCTGGGCCTCGGCCCATTTCCAGCGGCGGCGGATGTCCCCGGCGGCGGCTTCGAGCTTATCCATGGCGAGCCGGCGCAAAAGCTCCGGATCGTCGAGCCAGACTCCGTCCCCGTCCTCGTCGGCGAAGAGGTCGCGGATGACCTTGCCTCCCGCCGCCTCGTAGGCCTCGACGGTGACGAAGCGGGCGATGCTCCCGGTGGCCCTTACGTGGCCCTCGGTGAGCCTGTGCGTGATCTGCCAGACGCTAGGGCGGTGGGGCTGCTCCCTGATCTCGTTCCAGACCGCGGTCTGGCGCTCCCTGTCGGCGGTCAGGGCAAACGCCGTCAGCACGTCCATGCCGATGCCGCCGTCCCGGTAGGCGTCGAGAATCTCCGGCGCGGCGTTGCCGAGGCGCAGGCGCTGCGCGACGGTGCGCTCGGAGACGCCGAATCTCGTGGCGATGTCGGCGGTTCCGGAACCGGCGTCGGCCAGGGCGGCGAAGGCTCGGACCTGGTCGGCCGGATGCATGGCCACCCGCACGGTGTTCTCGGCCAGGGACAGCTCCTTCTCCTCGGCGGCGTTGCCGGTGATGCGGCAGGGCACGGGGAAGTCCTCGCCGATCGCGCCGTCGCGGGCGAGGTCCCGCAAGGCGGCCAGGCGCCTGCCACCGGCGATCACGGCGTAGCGGCCAACACCGTCCGGACCCGGGCCGAAACAGCGGGCGACCAGGTTCTCCAGAAGCCCGTGGGCGGCGATCGAGGCCTTCAGCTCGGCGTCGGCCGCCTTGCCCGCCGGGGCCGTGCGCACGTTGGCGGGGGAGAGTTCCAATTGGCTCAGGGGAATGGAACGAATCTCGGATTCGGACATCGCAGGTCTCCAAGGTTGCGGGACCTCCGTCTGGGCGGCCCCGGTGTGGAATGGGGGTTCGCGCGGTCAGGCGCGGATGAAGCCGCTCTCGCGCGCCTCGGCGGCGTATTCGGAAAGCGTCGCCCTGGCCTTGAAATGAAGGTCGCGCTCGATGCCGAGGCCGCCCGGGCCGCGCACCGCCGCCAGTTTCGGATAGGCTTACGTTGCCAAGCTCCGGATGGCCCAAATCGCAGAGTCCGAATCCAACATCGCGGTCTTCGGAATTCAGTTCCGACAACAGCCAGGTGCCCGTCCCCCAGGGGCAGAACAGCTTAACTACCGGGGTGAAGTCCTGGGTGTTGCCGTCGCGGGCGATGTGGGCGGCGTTGACGCGGCCGTTGTCGATCATCCGTTGGCGCTGCTCGTCGGTCAGAAGTTTCATCGCTCATGCTCCTCGTTCGCGGGTTATCGGCCCGGGCGGAACCTCTCGCTCCAACGCCGGCCCCTCACCCCTCGAAGACCGGACTCTCCCTCTCCGGGGCCGGAAGGCGGATTTGAGGCAGGCTGGGGAATGGATCCGGCGTGGAAATCCCCGTGATTTCAGGAAGGGGGTTTCGCGCCGGCGACAGGGTGTGGCCGATACGGCGTTCCAGTGCGGCGTAGCGCCGGTAGAGCGCCGGCCTGAGTCGGGCGGCCGTAGCGAGATCGGAACGAGAGGCCAGGATGCAAAAGCTGCACGACAGCCGCGTCATGCCGGCCGCGTAGGCCCAATGGGGGGTTTTGCCCGGCTTGGCGGATGGTTTTGAACACCTCGCCGCGGGTCATGCGAAAGATCGGCAGCCAGTCGTGCCACTCGCGCCCGGCCTTGCTGTTGCGGGCGTTGAAACTCCAGGCGGGACGGCGCGCCCGGGTTGGGCTTTCCTCGGCCCGCAGGCCGAGGCAGTTGACGATGCGGCCGGAATAGCGCGGATGGCCCTTGAGATAGCGCCGGATCTCTCGTTCGATGGGTGTGCGTTTGAAATCCGAGGTACACCAGCGGCGCGCGCTATCAGGGAATCGTCCGCGTTCCTCGATGCGTTCCAGCAGCGTCTTGGCGGAAGCGGTTGGGGCGAGGACGAGGGGCACGCCGGGTGGAATGGTGTTCTCGATGTGCTCGACCGTTCCCGGCCACTCGACGTCGCCGAGCGGGGCGTGGACAATCAGCAATTGATCGGGCGGGACGAGGCGTCGGAGGGCGATCGTCATCGTCTGGGAATCCTTGCCGCCTGAGTGATTGACCACGAAAAGGGCGCCCCGCGCGAATGCTTCGATGCACTCCGGGGGCGGGATGATGGAGGAATCGCGGGAATGGGAAATCGCGTTTCATCGCTCACAAGCCTCCCGGCCGTCATGATCGGTCAGGCGCATTCCGGGGGTGACCGAGACGAACATCGGCCGGATCCGGTACTCGGGTTCCCCGCCCTTTCGCGCGCGGGGATCGACGGTCACGGCAACGATCGCCGCGGCGGGTTCGTTATCGACTCGGCAACTGAAGAGGGCGAAGTTATGGGGTTCCCGGCTCGTCAACGCCTCGAAGGCGCGCTTGTGCTCGGACGTGATGTTGGTGCGGGCCATGGTCCAATTCTCCAGGAAGGGGTTTCGGCACCGGAAGGGCGGACGAACGTCCTCTCCGACCCTCCCGTGATCGGACCCTCCCGGCCCGACTCCACCCTCTTCCCGGCGCACCGTCCGGATCATGTGCCGGAACTGGCGCCGGATACCGGAAACGGGGTAAAATCAAGGGTGTGACGGCTTGCGGTCGCAAGCCGTCATAGGGATCACGGCAGAGGAAAAAGGGGTGGAGGCAGGGAAAGATGAGACATGGAATGGACGGCGGTGAAGCGGCAACCGTGGACGCCGGGGACGAGGCCGCGCCCGGCGGGTTCAATCATCCAGCCGGCGAGCCGGGCCAAGCCGGAAAGCGGATAGCGGTGGCGAGGAAGAAGCGCCGCCAGCAGATTTTCTTGAAGGCTTACGTAAGCGCGGAGGAAAAGGCCGGGATTTGCGCCGCCGCCTCCCGTTTGGGATTGTCCCGTGTCGGAATACGTCCGCCGCCTCGTGGTGGGCCGCGGAATCCCTGCGAGCCGGATCGAGGCGTCGGCGCGGCGCGATTTGATGAAGGTCAACGCCGATCAGGCCCGGCTCGGTAATCTCCTCCTGGCGGTGCTGGACGCCTTGGGCGCGAGCCGCGTCTCGTCCGCGTTTATCGGAGAGACGAGGAAGCTGTACGAGGGAATCCGCGAGACCCAAAAATTGATCGGGGCCTGCATCGTGAAAATCTCCGGGCGCGGATGATCGCCAAGAAGATCGGCCGGACGGTGAAGGGAAAATTCGGGTGCTTGTCCGGATACATCGCGGCGGCCAAGGAAAAGGGCGAGAAGCTGGTGGACCTGTGGACGGTCAATTGCGCCGGCGGGGACGAGGTGGACCTGGACCTGGCCATCGCCGAGGCCCTGGGCTTCGGCGAGCACCAGCGGGTGGCGGGGACGCACGAAAACACCGACAACTTTCACATGCACGTGGCCATCAACAGGGTCCATCCCGGGAAGCTGACGGTCCACACGCCGTGGAACGACTACAAGGCGCTGGAGAGGACGTGCCGGGCGATGGAGAGAAAGTACGGGCTTCACGTCGATCTCGGCGGGTCCGACTACGACAACCGGGACGGCAAGGGCCGCGCCGTTGCGCACCCGGCGGCGCGGGACTTCGAGGCGCGGACCTGGCGCCAATCGTTTCAGAACCACGTTCTCGACAACAGGAAAGAGATTCTCGGGATCGCCGGGAAGGCGCGCACCTGGCGCGAGTTGCACCAGGGGCTCGCCGCCTTCGATATCGAGATCAAACGGCGCGGCGCCGGCCTGGCGTTGAAACGGCGGGACGGCCCGGAGGTGGTCAAGGCGAGCCTCGCGGGCCCGGACCTCACGTTCAGCAAGCTGAAAGAGCGCTTGGGCCCTTACGAATCCATGGACAAGGCGAGCGCGTCCAAGCCGCGCCGGCGCTACAGCGCAAAGCCCCTGACCCGGCACCCCGGGGCTTCGCGCCTGTGGCGGACCTTCACTGGACGGAGAAGGCGTCCGAAAACGCTGGCCGGGAGAATAGCGGCGGACTGGAAGCAGTTTCTCATCAACGAGGCCTACCGCGATCCCTTGGCCCTGGTCGTCATCATGACCTACAAGAAGATGTTCCGGGCCTTCGGCGATGGTGGCCGGGACCGGCTGCCCCGGACCCTGCGTCCGGCACTGAGGCACTGGATCGACGCGGGCAAGTGGGCGGATGGAACGGCCGGGCCGTGGGTCAAGGAAAAGGGCGGGGCGCGGAGTCTGGGATTGAGGGAGGACGGAAGCGGCAACCTGATGGTTCCGTTCCGCGGCAAGGACGGCCACGTATGGGGGCTTGCAGGTTCTCAAGCCGGACGGAAAGACGACGGAGATCGGAAACCTCGGCAAGAAGGGATTGCTGCACGTCATCGACCCGGAGCGGAGAATCGAAGCGGGCGGGAAGCCCCCGGCCGTGGTGCTAACCGATAATATCGCCGCCGCCGCCGCCGTTCGCAACGCCGCGCACGCGCCTGTGGCGTTGGTGCCTAAGGGCGGAGACCTCAAGGCCGCGGCCGCCTGCCTGCGCGCCAAACATGCGGATTGTAAGATCGCGGCCGCCGGGGCGGCGGCTTTCGCCGAGCGGGCCAGGGCGGTCGGCGTCGAGGCCCTGGAAGTGAAGGAATGGAACGACGATCGGACCGGGACGGTGAAGCCCGCGGATTTGCGGGCAAGGCTCGCGCCTCTGGTGGGCGACAAGGCGCAAATGGCGTGGACGGAACTCAAGGGCGCGCCGTGGGACCACCCCCGGCAACACGCCCTGGCTGATGGAGAACCGGGTCCGAGGATTCGGCCTCAAGCTGGCGCCGGACGGCGGCGTGGCCATGCCGCTCAAGGACGTCCACGGCCGGCTCCATGATGTCAAGTTCATCGCCAGGGACGGCGGGACGCGCCGCGCCGGCAGGGTTCAGGCCAGGACGGCGGCGTGGGTCTGGGCGCTGATGCACGTGATCGATCCGGGGCGGCGGGCCGGCAAGGACGCGATCGTCGTCGCCGGCGACTATCTCTCGGGCGCGGCGATCCACAAGGCCACGAGGCTGCCCGTGGGCGGTGGCGGAAGAGGCGGACAAGATGGGAGACCTCGCGCGGGCGCTGCGGGAACGCTATCCGGACGGCAAGCTGGTCATCGCGGCGGACAAGGAACGGGCCGGATCCCTGAAGGAATCGGCCGGGGAAACGCGCGCCACCCTCGCCGTTCCCGAAGGCGCCGCGTCGTTCGCGGAAAGGGCGGGCGATCCCGACAAAATCCGCGATGTGCTGGCCCGTCCCGCCGGGGGACGCCGTGTGGCTGCGCTGGCGAAACGCCGAGCCCCTCGGCAAGGACGGTACGCCGCAAGGGCTGCCGCCCGGCCTTCCCGTGGAGAACCTGCGCCGGGACAAGCATGTCCTGGTTCCGTTGACCGATGCAAGCGGGCGCGTCTGGGGCTTGTGCGCCCTGGACGATAATGGCGAGACCGCCGAGCGCCTGGGCCTCCGGAAGCCCCGAGGGCCTGATGTTCGGGATCGGCAAGGAGAAACCCGGCGGCAAGGGCGACGCCGTTATCGCCAAGGACCTGGCGTCCGCCGCCGCCATCCACGAGGCCACGGGCCGGCGGACGCTTTGCGCCTTCGGTGCGGACAACCTCAAGGCGGTCGCCGAGGCGTGGCGCCTCAAACATCCGAAGGCCGGAATCGTTGTCGCCACCGATAACGCCGCGGCGGCGAGGGGGCGGTCCGACGCTAGGGAAGCCGCCAAGGCGGTGAACGGCAAGGTGATCGTTCCACCTCCGGCGAAAGAAGGCAAAACAACCTTCGGCGAGATGTGGCGCGAGGCGGCCCGGCGCCCGGAGATCAGGCGGCAACTGGCCGGGCTGTCCCGCCTGGCGCCGTCGCGTGCCGCCGAAAGCGGCCTCGGGCGCTGAGGGGGAATCGCTCCCCGAAGCCGCCGGCCGCCGAGCCCGGCCCATGTTTTGGGGCAATCTTTCCAGCGAATCCGCGCCGCCTTGCCGGCTGCTAAAACAGCCGCCGCAAATCAAAACTCCCTTTTACAGCGTTGAGCGCCGGAGGCGCGAAATAAGCATCCGCGGACAAAGGCCGTGGGCAATGTGTGGGCCCACATTGCATAACCTGCCATCAAACGGCAGGAAATTTAAGGAAATCAGATAAATTTAGGGAAATTGTAGGAAATTTAAGGAAAATATGATGTTATATCAATGGGTTGCATGGACACGAAAGGTTTGTGAAACTGGTCGTAACGTTCAGCAAATTGCGGAAATGTTCGGCATGGTTTGGGATTCAAGGCGATAAATCAATATGTTACGGGCAAATCATGTTTTTTCATGTTTCGCTTTCCGATAATCATGTTTTTCCATGTTTTTCGTTGCGCGCATTGGAATCCCTACGGCTTCGCGCGTCGATGAACGCTCCGGGTCGAAATAGAATTTCAACGATATATCAATGCGTTGCGCCGTCCGCGCCGATCCTGATGGACCCCTCTGCGGGCGTTTTGACTTTCACCGGCAAACCGCTAGGTTTCCGTCTCCGTGCGCGATGCAAGGAAGACGATGAAAGCGAAGCCGAAAGCGGCAATCTACGCCCGCTATTCGTCGAAAATTCAGAATCCGCTGAGCGTCGCCGATCAGGTCGCGCTGTGCCGAAGGCTGATCGAGCGGGAGTTCTGTGTCCCTGGCGGCGAAGCGGCTGTGTTTTCGGACCATGAACGTAAGTGTTCGTTCAGGCCGTGGAATGGGTGCCGTCAAGCGCATTTCCCAAGTTGAGGCGAAGCCCACGAGGTGCTGTCTTTCTGCTGGTAACGGAATTTGCCGTGCGCTATCGTCGAGCGCATGGCGGTTCTGGACGAGGATTTTGGCACCGACCTGACGCTGGTCGAGGGTAATGGCGGGGTCCGGTCGTGCCCGGTGTCCTTACCGGAGCGCGCGCCGCGCGACTTGCGCTCGCTGTATGAGCGGGAGCGCGCCCGCGCGGACGCGGCCGAAGCGCGCGCGGAAGAGCTACGCTGGGCGGAAGTGGCCTCGCGTAGCGATGCCGGCTCGTGGAAGTCGCGGTTCAAGGCCTGCCGGCGCAGGTTGAGCGAGGCCGTCGAGGAGACGAAGGAAGCTCGCCGCGCGGCAAGGGACGTGCCTTCCTTGCAGGCCGAAGTGGCGCGCCTGGAGACGCTCCTCTCCGAAGCCGGCATCGGGTCGAACGAGAGCAGCACGACCGAGGCGCTGCGCAAGGAGAACGCCCGGCTGCGCAAGGCCCTGGTCGCGCCGGAGGCCCGAGAGGGCGCGATCGGCCCGCGGCCCGCGGAGACCCGTCGGCGGCTCACCGCCCTGGAGCGATCCCCGGACCAGAAGGACACCATCAGGACGCTACGCAAGGAGATCACCCGGCTCAACAACGAGGCGGTCCGGCGGGACAAGCAGATCCTCCAGTTGAACAAGCGCCTCGACCGGGAGAAGGAGAGCACGGAGAGCATCAGGGAGGCCGCCAGGAAGCTGTCCAGCGAGTCCCTTCGGCTCCATCGGGAGGTGAGGATACTGGGCGACAGCGAGGCCCGGGCCCGATCGCTGTCCGACGAGGTCTTCTGGCTGCGCCATGCCCTGGAGGTGTTCAAGGCCGGGCAGGAGAAGTTGAAGGCCCGGCTCGTCAAGCTCCGGGCGGCCGGGGCGACGCTGTCGAAGCTGCCGTCCGACGAGGCCGCTCAATTGCGCGCGGCGTTGCGGCGAGCGCGGCGCCAGAAGACGACGATCGAGGCGCTGCGCAAGGACAACGCCCGTCTGCGCAGGACCATGCGGAAGTTGGAGACCCGGAAAGCGGCGCTGGAGGTTCAGCCTGCCAAGCTTCGCGCGATCAGGAAGGCACTCGAGTCCGAGCTTGCCGGGCTTCGAGCGGTCAGGAAGACGTTGTCGAAGTCGCTGTCCGTTGCAGACGCCGATCTCCGCAGGGCTCTGCGAAGGTCGCGGCGCCAGAAGGCCACGATCAAGTCGCTGTCCCGGGAGAACGCCCGGCTGCGCAAGGGCGCGAAGACGTCGCGGAACCGGATCGAGACGCTGGAAGTCCAGCTTGAGAGGCTTCGCGCGACCGGAGCTGTGCTGTCGAGGGCGCTCTACGGCCGCAAGAGCGAACAGCAGGACAAGCCGGGCTCGGAACGCAAGCGCGGCCAGCAGCGCGGCGCGCCCGGCCATGGCCGCACCCAGCGGCCCGGGCTCAAGGAGCGCACCGAAGAGCACAACCCGCCGCCGGATGCGTGCGTCTGCGGACGGTGCGGGCAGCCCTATGCGCCGAACGGCGCCGAGGAATCCACCCTCGTCGAGATCGAGGTCAAGGCCCACAAGCGTGTGATCCGCCGTCCGCGCTGGCGCCGGACCTGCGAGTGCGCGTCGTCGCCCATGGAAGTGTCGTCGCCCCCGGTGCTGCGGCTGTTCCCCAGGACGCTCTACGGGACCAGCTTCTGGGCACGCTTCCTGTTCGAGCACTGTGCCTGCTTGCGCCCCCTGCACCGGGTTGCCGCGTGGTTCTCCAGCCAGGGCCTGGGGGTCTCACCGGGGACGCTGGCCGACAGCCTGAAGCGTTTCGTGCCGCTGTTCGAGCCGGTCGCCAAGGCGATCCTCGCGCACCAGAACAAGGCGGCGCTGCGCCACGCCGACGAGACCGGTTGGCGCGTCCAGGAGCTTCGCGGGGAAGACCGGTCGAGCCGGGCCTGGCTGTGGACCTCGGTCAGCAATGACGCGGTCTCTTTCCATATCGACCCCTCGCGCAGCGCCGAGGCGGCGCTCGAGCTGTTCGCCGAAGGCCTCCTCGACACGGTCATCGTCTGCGACCGCTATAGCGCCTACAAGCGACTCGCTCGCCTTCGCGAGGGCAAGGTGACCCTTGCATTCTGCTGGTCCCATATGCGCCGCGATTTTATCGAGTGCGCGGCCGGCCAGGTGAGACTGACGGGCTGGTGCCAGGGATGGATCGAGCGGATCGCGGAGATCTACCGGCTGAACGAGGCGCGGCTGGAGCATTACGACCCCGGTCTCGAACGCCGGACACCGGCGTTCGACGCGGCGCAGGGCGAGTTGGAAGCGGCGGTCGCCCGCCTGTTCGCGGACGCCGAAGCGGAGTTGGCCGGCCTGTCGGAGAGGGCGCGCAGGGCCAAGCCGCTGCGCTCGCTTCTCAACCACCGCGAGGGGTTGTGCGTCTTCGTCGACAAGCCACAGGTTCCGATGGACAACAACAAGGCCGAGCGCGCGCTCCGGGGGCCAGTCATCGGACGACGATTAAGCTTCGGTTCGAACAGCGAGGACGGCGCCAGGTTCACGGCGATCATGTACTCGGTGGTGGGCACGCTCTCGATGAACGGCATCGACGTCCTGCGCTGGCTGGAAGCGTGGCTCGAAGCCTGCGCGAAGAACGGCCGCAAACCGCCGGATGACATGTCGCCGTGGCTGCCATGGTCGATGAGCGAGGACCGCAGGCGCGAGCTCATGGCGCCGGGATGACCGGCAAGATCGAGTGCCGTTATTACGGCCGCGATTTCACCGCCGGGGAAATGGCGCTGCTGCGCGCGCTGATCGCCGGGCCGCCGCCGTTGAACCGCCATATGCTGTCGAAGGAGTTCTGCCGGCGCATCGGCTGGTTCAAGCCCGACGGCGGCCTCAAGGACATGATGGCCAGGGTCGCTATGCTGGCCATGCACAGGGACGGCCTGATCGCCCTGCCGGCGCCGCGGGGACGGCAGAACCGGCCCGGGCCGATCGTCTTCGGGCCGGACACCGAACCGCCGCTGTTCCCGGCCCCGACGACCCTCGACGAGGTCCGTCCGCTCGACCTGCACCCCGTCGTGCGCGGCACCCGGGAAGGGAAGCTCTGGAACGAGTTCGTCGCCCGCTACCACTATCTCGGATACAAGACCCTGGTCGGCGCCCAGATGCGCTATGCCGTCCATGACCGAAACGGCTGGCCACTCGCCATGCTCGGCTTCTCCACCGCCGCGTGGAAGCTTGCCACGCGCGACACCTTCATCGGATGGACACGGCAACTGCGCGAGAAGAACCTTCCCTTCGTGGTCGACAACCCGAGGTTCCTGATCCTGCCCTGGATCAAGATCCCCAACCTGGGCTCGCACATCCTCGCCATCATCCGCCGGCGCCTGCCCGACGACTGGACCGAGCGCTACAACACCACGCCCGTGCTCATCGAGACATTCGTCGAGACCCCGCGATATACCGGCGCGGTCTACAGGGCATCGGGCTGGATCCATGTCGGCGCCACCCAGGGGCGCGGGCGCTACGACCGGGACAGGCAGTTTGACAAGCCGAAAAAGGATGTCTGGCTCCGGCCCCTGCGACGAGACTGGAAACGCAGCCTCAATCGCTAAAATCCGCCGGGGCGGATAGAAACGCCCGCGCTGATTCCACGGCCTGAACGAACAATTACACGCGCGGTAAGTGTTCGTTCAGGCCGTGGAATGGGTGCCGTCAAGCGCATTTCCCAAGTTGAGGCGAAGCCCACGAGGTGCTGTCTTTCTGCTGGTAACGGAATTTGCCGTGCGCTATCGTCGAGCGCATGGCGGTTCTGGACGAGGATTTTGGCACCGACCTGACGCTGGTCGAGGGTAATGGCGGGGTCCGGTCGTGCCCGGTGTCCTTACCGGAGCGCGCGCCGCGCGACTTGCGCTCGCTGTATGAGCGGGAGCGCGCCCGCGCGGACGCGGCCGAAGCGCGCGCGGAAGAGCTACGCTGGGCGGAAGTGGCCTCGCGTAGCGATGCCGGCTCGTGGAAGTCGCGGTTCAAGGCCTGCCGGCGCAGGTTGAGCGAGGCCGTCGAGGAGACGAAGGAAGCTCGCCGCGCGGCAAGGGACGTGCCTTCCTTGCAGGCCGAAGTGGCGCGCCTGGAGACGCTCCTCTCCGAAGCCGGCATCGGGTCGAACGAGAGCAGCACGACCGAGGCGCTGCGCAAGGAGAACGCCCGGCTGCGCAAGGCCCTGGTCGCGCCGGAGGCCCGAGAGGGCGCGATCGGCCCGCGGCCCGCGGAGACCCGTCGGCGGCTCACCGCCCTGGAGCGATCCCCGGACCAGAAGGACACCATCAGGACGCTACGCAAGGAGATCACCCGGCTCAACAACGAGGCGGTCCGGCGGGACAAGCAGATCCTCCAGTTGAACAAGCGCCTCGACCGGGAGAAGGAGAGCACGGAGAGCATCAGGGAGGCCGCCAGGAAGCTGTCCAGCGAGTCCCTTCGGCTCCATCGGGAGGTGAGGATACTGGGCGACAGCGAGGCCCGGGCCCGATCGCTGTCCGACGAGGTCTTCTGGCTGCGCCATGCCCTGGAGGTGTTCAAGGCCGGGCAGGAGAAGTTGAAGGCCCGGCTCGTCAAGCTCCGGGCGGCCGGGGCGACGCTGTCGAAGCTGCCGTCCGACGAGGCCGCTCAATTGCGCGCGGCGTTGCGGCGAGCGCGGCGCCAGAAGACGACGATCGAGGCGCTGCGCAAGGACAACGCCCGTCTGCGCAGGACCATGCGGAAGTTGGAGACCCGGAAAGCGGCGCTGGAGGTTCAGCCTGCCAAGCTTCGCGCGATCAGGAAGGCACTCGAGTCCGAGCTTGCCGGGCTTCGAGCGGTCAGGAAGACGTTGTCGAAGTCGCTGTCCGTTGCAGACGCCGATCTCCGCAGGGCTCTGCGAAGGTCGCGGCGCCAGAAGGCCACGATCAAGTCGCTGTCCCGGGAGAACGCCCGGCTGCGCAAGGGCGCGAAGACGTCGCGGAACCGGATCGAGACGCTGGAAGTCCAGCTTGAGAGGCTTCGCGCGACCGGAGCTGTGCTGTCGAGGGCGCTCTACGGCCGCAAGAGCGAACAGCAGGACAAGCCGGGCTCGGAACGCAAGCGCGGCCAGCAGCGCGGCGCGCCCGGCCATGGCCGCACCCAGCGGCCCGGGCTCAAGGAGCGCACCGAAGAGCACAACCCGCCGCCGGATGCGTGCGTCTGCGGACGGTGCGGGCAGCCCTATGCGCCGAACGGCGCCGAGGAATCCACCCTCGTCGAGATCGAGGTCAAGGCCCACAAGCGTGTGATCCGCCGTCCGCGCTGGCGCCGGACCTGCGAGTGCGCGTCGTCGCCCATGGAAGTGTCGTCGCCCCCGGTGCTGCGGCTGTTCCCCAGGACGCTCTACGGGACCAGCTTCTGGGCACGCTTCCTGTTCGAGCACTGTGCCTGCTTGCGCCCCCTGCACCGGGTTGCCGCGTGGTTCTCCAGCCAGGGCCTGGGGGTCTCACCGGGGACGCTGGCCGACAGCCTGAAGCGTTTCGTGCCGCTGTTCGAGCCGGTCGCCAAGGCGATCCTCGCGCACCAGAACAAGGCGGCGCTGCGCCACGCCGACGAGACCGGTTGGCGCGTCCAGGAGCTTCGCGGGGAAGACCGGTCGAGCCGGGCCTGGCTGTGGACCTCGGTCAGCAATGACGCGGTCTCTTTCCATATCGACCCCTCGCGCAGCGCCGAGGCGGCGCTCGAGCTGTTCGCCGAAGGCCTCCTCGACACGGTCATCGTCTGCGACCGCTATAGCGCCTACAAGCGACTCGCTCGCCTTCGCGAGGGCAAGGTGACCCTTGCATTCTGCTGGTCCCATATGCGCCGCGATTTTATCGAGTGCGCGGCCGGCCAGGTGAGACTGACGGGCTGGTGCCAGGGATGGATCGAGCGGATCGCGGAGATCTACCGGCTGAACGAGGCGCGGCTGGAGCATTACGACCCCGGTCTCGAACGCCGGACACCGGCGTTCGACGCGGCGCAGGGCGAGTTGGAAGCGGCGGTCGCCCGCCTGTTCGCGGACGCCGAAGCGGAGTTGGCCGGCCTGTCGGAGAGGGCGCGCAGGGCCAAGCCGCTGCGCTCGCTTCTCAACCACCGCGAGGGGTTGTGCGTCTTCGTCGACAAGCCACAGGTTCCGATGGACAACAACAAGGCCGAGCGCGCGCTCCGGGGGCCAGTCATCGGACGACGATTAAGCTTCGGTTCGAACAGCGAGGACGGCGCCAGGTTCACGGCGATCATGTACTCGGTGGTGGGCACGCTCTCGATGAACGGCATCGACGTCCTGCGCTGGCTGGAAGCGTGGCTCGAAGCCTGCGCGAAGAACGGCCGCAAACCGCCGGATGACATGTCGCCGTGGCTGCCATGGTCGATGAGCGAGGACCGCAGGCGCGAGCTCATGGCGCCGGGATGACCGGCAAGATCGAGTGCCGTTATTACGGCCGCGATTTCACCGCCGGGGAAATGGCGCTGCTGCGCGCGCTGATCGCCGGGCCGCCGCCGTTGAACCGCCATATGCTGTCGAAGGAGTTCTGCCGGCGCATCGGCTGGTTCAAGCCCGACGGCGGCCTCAAGGACATGATGGCCAGGGTCGCTATGCTGGCCATGCACAGGGACGGCCTGATCGCCCTGCCGGCGCCGCGGGGACGGCAGAACCGGCCCGGGCCGATCGTCTTCGGGCCGGACACCGAACCGCCGCTGTTCCCGGCCCCGACGACCCTCGACGAGGTCCGTCCGCTCGACCTGCACCCCGTCGTGCGCGGCACCCGGGAAGGGAAGCTCTGGAACGAGTTCGTCGCCCGCTACCACTATCTCGGATACAAGACCCTGGTCGGCGCCCAGATGCGCTATGCCGTCCATGACCGAAACGGCTGGCCACTCGCCATGCTCGGCTTCTCCACCGCCGCGTGGAAGCTTGCCACGCGCGACACCTTCATCGGATGGACACGGCAACTGCGCGAGAAGAACCTTCCCTTCGTGGTCGACAACCCGAGGTTCCTGATCCTGCCCTGGATCAAGATCCCCAACCTGGGCTCGCACATCCTCGCCATCATCCGCCGGCGCCTGCCCGACGACTGGACCGAGCGCTACAACACCACGCCCGTGCTCATCGAGACATTCGTCGAGACCCCGCGATATACCGGCGCGGTCTACAGGGCATCGGGCTGGATCCATGTCGGCGCCACCCAGGGGCGCGGGCGCTACGACCGGGACAGGCAGTTTGACAAGCCGAAAAAGGATGTCTGGCTCCGGCCCCTGCGACGAGACTGGAAACGCAGCCTCAATCGCTAAAATCCGCCGGGGCGGATAGAAACGCCCGCGCTGATTCCACGGCCTGAACGAACAATTACCCATGAACTCACCGGCGCGACCGACAGGCGCCAGGGTCTGAAGGCGCTGCTGGAGGCCGCGGAACGGAAGGAGTTCGATGTCGTCGTCGCCGAGGGGCTGGACCGGGTTACCCGGAGTCTGGAGGACGTCGCCGCGATCTACGCCCGGCTGGTGTATTATGAGGTGGGCATGCACACCGCCCACGAAGGAAGGATCACCTGGCTTCACGTCGGCTTCAAGGGGACGATGAACGCAATTTATCTTGACGACATGAAAGACAAAATCAGGCGCGGCCAGCGCGCCCGCGCGGAGGAAGGGCGCCAGCCCTCGGGCCGCGCCTCGGGCCGCGCCTACGGATACCGGGTGATACGCGGGGTGGTCGACGGGAAGAACCGGAACGTTAACGGCCTGCGGGAGATCGACGAGGCCCAGGCGGTGGTGGTGCGGCGGATTTTCAAGGAGTTCGTTGCCGGAAAGCCCATTAAGACGATAGCCAGGGACTTGAACGCCGACGGCCTCCCCTCGCCTTCCGGGGCGGTTTGGCGGTTCGCCAGCATCTATGGGAAGGGGTCCAACGGCGATGGCACCCTGCGCAACGAGATTTACAAGGGCGTCCTTGTCTACAACCGCACGCGGCGGGTGACCGACCCGGTGACGAAAAGGTCTCGGCCAAAGATCAATCCTGAATCGGAATGGATCCGCACGCCGGTTCCCCATCTGCGGATCGTGAATGAGAGGCTGTGGAATCGCGCGCGGACCATGTTGAGCCAGCGGGGGCCGCAAGCAGGCGGGGAGTCCAAGCCGAAGGCGGAGCCGCGTCCGGCATCGAAGAAACGCGCCTGGCACGAGTGGAATCCCCACAACGTCCAGCCTTTGACCGGCCTGGTTCGTTGCGGGCGCTGCGGCGGCATGGCGCATCTGGCCAATCTGGGGCAGTACGTCTGCGCCGACGCGCGCTATACCAGGACGTGCAACAACACGCGCGGCAAGCGGGTGCCGGAGCTGGTGCGGGCGCTGTTCCCGGCCCTGCGGAAATCCCTGTCCCGGCAGCGCGGTCTTTTCGCCGGCGTGAACGCTCTCGTCGAGGGGGCCCGGGAGCGGCGTGCCGCGTTGGAGAAGGAGATCGCCGAGAAGAACCGTGGCATCGAGAAACTCCTGAAGGTGGCCGAAAGGGGACTGCTGACCGAACGTGTCTTTCAGCGGATGGCGGAGCTAGAGAAGGGATTGACGGCGGCGAAGAATGCGATAAAGACCGTTCCCGGGCTTCCGGCGTCGGAAAGGGAGGTTCGGCTCGCCCTCGGGCGCGCCCTTGACCGGATGAAGCTGGATCTGCTCGAACAGGCGCGGGCGGGATACCTGAGGGATGCCCTGCGCCTGGTGGTCGAGAAAATAACGCTGACGCCCATAGCGGACAGGATGTACGGGTCCACGGTCCGTATCCGCCTCAAGCCCGGGGGATGGCCGGATTTGTGGCGGGTGATGACCGCGGTCTATCCCGAGATCACCGCCCCGCCCGCCCGGAAGGCCGAGAAACGATAACCTTCATTCCTGTGCACCCCTGCCGTTGCCGTCTCCTGCTTGGCATCGGCAAGCGTTAGGCTGCTGCTCTCCGCGCCCATCCGAACACGCTGGCGTGAAGGTGAAGCTCGTCGTCCCGGGCGCGGGCCGTCATGCCGCGCAGGTAGGCGCCGGGACAGCGCACCGGGTCTTCCGCATCGGGCACATTTTCCGGTCGATGATCATGACGCAGACCGCGGCCGCCCTGCGCCCCATAATGGTCACGGCCATCCACCACGCCCGCAGGCTGATGCCGAGTTCGGGGCACAGGTCTTCCGCGGCGTCCTCGATGGCATCCCAATCCGTCTGTTCGGTTCGCGGGATGCGGTTTCGGAGCCGCATCCCGGCGATTTCCACGGCATTAAGCAGGCTGATGTGCCGGGTTCCCGTGTCCGGCTTCCACAATTGGCCCTTTGGAGGGCGGCCGGGAGACGAGTCCGGACCATTGGCTGTCCCGCCGCCTTTCGCCCGCGGGTTTCCGGCCAGGCCGTCCACGACCGTTCCCGCCTGGCGCCATACCCGCCCTCTTTCGGCGTTGGCGTCGTGATCTCCCTTCGGAGGCTCTTTCCTGGCCTCCAGGCCGCGACCCCCTTTTTCCCTGCCGTCGATCGTTTCAATGGATGACTTCGCGCCGGAAGGCGCGTCCGTATTTCCGCCCCAGGCGGTACTTTGTCCACAGCACGGGGTACTAGTAACCGATTTATCGGTTTGTTGATTCCTTGTAGTATTTGTGGGTCGATAGTTTTCTATCGACGCGCCGATAGTTTTTCGCGTCCGCCCACAGGCTTTCCGGGCTTTTCCACAACCGCCGCCCAGGGCTTTTATGGAGTGGGCGTTTGCCTCGACGCGCCCGCTCAGCCTTGCCCTCAGCCGGTCCAATTTTGCGGCGGTCTCTTTAAGCCGCTTCGGCGGCGTGTTGCCGTCCGTCCGGGTGGAAAGCATTCCGGTGGTGTTCCGCCATTCGGCCTTACCGGGTTCTATCAGTCCGTCCTCGATGGCGCGGTCGAGCAGGGGCCTGACGGAGCCCTTGAGCTTTGTTATGTGCGTCCGCAGTTTGGTTCGTTCCTCAATTTCCTTCCGCCGCCTGGCGTCGGTCTTCAACAACTCGGGAAACATTGCAACCCCAGGAGAGAGGTCCACGCCGTGGGCGAAGAGGATGAGCCCATCGGCATCCCGCTTTCCGCCCCTGCGGTAGTCGCCCCTGTCGGTCCAGGTGAGCAGCCCGGCCTCGTTGAGTTCGTATTCGAGTTGCCGGACCCGGCCTTCGGTCAAGCCCCGTAGTTCGGCCGTCTTGCCGACCGGCAGGAAGACGACGGGCCGTTCGCACGGTTCCGTCCAGTCCCTGTCCCTGGTCCATCGGAGAAGGAATTCGTAGTGAGCTATCGCGCTCGCGCCTAGCCTTAGTCTTCTTGTTCCTGCCGTTGTCCTTGACCAAGCGCAGGAGACCGAACCGCCCAAAGCCATATGGCAGTCCCTGGAAATGCTCGGTTGTCTTCAGCACGGC
Source organism: Alphaproteobacteria bacterium (assembly GCA_965218865.1). Lineage (GTDB taxonomy): Bacteria > Pseudomonadota > Alphaproteobacteria > JAAXGF01 > JAAXGF01 > CBDCME01. The sequence goes on along the minus strand of CBDCME010000073.1, from coordinate 336,329 downwards.
GAGGTTGGCGTCGCTCGCGCGGCCGCGGCGCATGGAATGCGTCATTGGTCCCTCCGTAAGGGAGATCACGCCATGTTGGGAAAAAGAGCGACGGGGAGGGACCGTTCAACGGCGTTCTACCGTTGACACGCGCCGCCACTAGCCGTAGAAGTGGTTTCGACAAGTTACGGCAAGCGGCGGTCGCTCTGGGGTTCCTTTATTCGATTTACGCCGAGGTCTGGGTCTCTCCGAGCGGCCTCTTTTTTATCCAATCAAATCGTCTGCGTGACAAGAACTCCCAAGTTGGGGCAGGGCTAGTTTTTTGTCCGCCCAGTGATCAGGGTGAGGTGATCGCGGCGCTGGCCATTTCATTCTCGGTGTGGCAGTGTGCCGGTCATGGCGACGCTGCCGGTCTCGGATTCGTCCATTGATTTGCGCGCGGTCACGGTGCGTCCGACCTGGGGCGCGCAGGAGCACCGGCGCTGGGACCGGTTGGTGGAGCAGCACCACTACCTGGCGTTCCACGGCGTCATCGGCAAGGGCCTGCGCCATGTCGCGGTGCATGGCGAGACCTGGCTCGCACTGATCGGCTGGCAGCCCGGCGCGTTCAAGCTGGGCGCGCGTGATCGCTGGATCGGGTGGTCGGCCGAGCAGCAGTTCCGGCGTCTGCATCTGATCGCCAACAACTCGCGCTTCGTCATTCTGACGCCTGGCCGAGTGCCGAACCTGGCCTCCCGTGTGCTGGGGCTGAGCCTGCGGCGGCTGTCTGAGGACATCCAGGCGGTGCACGGATATCCGGCTCTTCTGGCGGAGACGTTCGTGGACGTCTCGCGATTTGCCGGCACCTGCTACCGCGCGTCGAACTGGCGCTCTCTGGGGCTGACGCGGGGCTTTGCCCGTGAGCCCGGAGGGGCAGCGCGCTGGCGCCACCACGGTCAGCCCAAGGAGGTCTTCGTGTTCGGACTGACAGACGGCGCCCCCGAGGCGCTGAGCCGTACCGGGATGCCGGCACACTGGAACGCCGAGCAGCACACCGAGCCGATGGCCGCGCCCCGGCTGCGCAGCCTGTTCGAGTGTCTGGGTGAGGTGCCCGAGTACCGCCATGCCCGGGGCAAGCGCTATGCGCTCAACACCATTCTGGTGATCGCCGTCGCCGCCCGGCTTGCCGGATACCGGGGGGTGAACGCGTTCGCCCAGTTCGCCGCCCTGCTCTCCCAGGAGCAGCTCGAGGCGGTGGGTGCGTTCTGGAGCCCTTCCAAACAGCGCTACACCCCGCCCGCGATCACCACCTTCCACAAGACCCTCACCGCCCTGCCGCCAGAGACCCTGGACAACGCGATTAGCCAGTGGACCGGCCAGCATGGCAGCGCGCACGCGCCGGTCGCCATGGACGGAAAGGATCTGCGCGGCGCCTCGAAGCAGACCGAAGACGGGCGCAGGATGATGGTGGCGGCGGTCGAGCACGACACCGGCGTGGTCCTCGGGCAGGTCGAGGTCGACCGCAAGAGCAACGAAATCGGCCGGCCGTGCGCGAACTCTCCAGCGGCCTCGACCTCACAGGCCGGATCGTCACCATGGACGCGATGCACGCTCAGCACGAGACCGCGCGCTGCCTGCTCGGGCGTCGCGCCGACTACGTGATGAGCGCGGTCAAGGACAACCAGGAGATGATCTTCGAAGACCTCAAGGCGATCGACTTCAGCGATGCGCTCTGGCACGAAACCGTCGACAAGGGCCATGGCCGCATCGAGCGCCGACGCTGCGCCGTCGTCGACCTCTCCGCTGCCGAGTGGGACGGCTACGCCAACCTCCACGGGCGACGCCAGGCCATGCGCATCGAGCGCGAACGCGAGATCCTCAAGACCGGCAAGCGCAGCATCGAGGTGACCTGGAGCCTCACCTCGCTCGGCGCAGAGCGCGCCGGACCCGAGGAGTTGCTCGAACTGGTGCGCAACCACTGGCATATCGAGAACCGCCTGCACTACGTGCGCGACTTCACCTACGACGAAGACCGATGCCGGGCCTACGTGCGTCACCTGCCCAGAAATCTCGCCTGCTTGACCAACGCGGCCATCGCCATCGTGCGCTGCGACGGACGCTTCCGTTATCTGCCCGAGGCCAACCGGCACTATGCCGCCCGGGCGCAGGAGGCCCTCGACGCGATCATGACCGCGCCCATCGCCTGAGACAGCACGCCTCTCCCCCGGACCGGGACGTGCCGCCGAGCGGCGCGGGCGGACCGGTGTGCCTGTCGAATCCGAAAACGCCGTCCGGTGGCTTCGAGCAGTCCCCATGACGTCGTCGAGGCAAGCTCGGGGCTCCCCGAACCCCGTGCACCGAGCACGATCCCACTCATCCCGAACCCTCAACCGCGACTAAAAATTGTTCCTGCAAGTTGGGGGTTCCCTTCTTTGCGCTTTCGTGTTACTCACGACAATTCGGATTCGGCGGGCGTGTGGGAAGCCTAGGCAGTCGCCCGTGAAGAACGTGTAAGCGGCTGATGTTGGTAGCTCTTTCGGTTTGGCGAAGTAATCGGATTTGCAAGAAAACGGGTTTTGGGCCTGAAAAGCTTGTGATTTGAAATAATTGATTTTGGGGATTCCCTTCCGTTGCGGAACGTGATTCTCTGCTCCCGTCGATTGGGATTGGAGAACTGTGATGAAGCCATCGCGCAAGGTGTCATCGGGAATAGAGGACCTGTTCCGCTCGCGGTTCGAAAACATCATCAACCTGCGCCACGAGTTGGTGGTGTTGGGGGGCCGGATCGCGTGGACTTTCTTCGACGAGACCTATGAAGCCTTGTATTCGGAGGAGGGTCGGCCGGGGGTCCCGACGCGGTTGATGGTTGGGCTGCACATCCTCAAGCATATGTTCGATCTCTCGGATGAGGAGGTCTGCGAGCGCTGGGTCTACGACCCATACTTCCAGTGCTTCTGCGGCGAAGAGTACTTTCAGCATGAGCTACCCATGGAGCGCTCGTCGATGACCCGGTGGCGGGACCGGATCGGGCCGGAAGGTTTGGAGAAGGTATTCCAGGAGAGCCTGGCCGTGGCCCACCGGGTGGGGGCGCTGCGGGAGAAGGACCTCGAGCGGGTGACGGTGGACACCACCGTACAAGAGAAGGCGATTGCCTTTCCGACCGCCGCCAAACTGATGCAACGAGCCCGCGAGCGGCTGGTGCGACTGGCACGGGAGCACGGCATTGCCCTGCGTCAGTCCTATACCCGCCTGGGCAAGAGGGCGTTGATCATGCAAGGCCGCTACCGCCATGCCAAACAGCACAAGCGGGCCAACAAGGCCCTGCGCAAGCTCAAGACCTATCTCGGGCGCACCGTCCGCGACATCCGCCGCAAGACGGCCCAGGAGGAGAGCCTACGGGATACCTTCCGCCGCCCCTTGTGGCTGGCCGAGCGGGTGTCGACCCAGAAGCGGCGCGACCCCTTGCCCAAGGTCTATTCGCTCCACGCGCCCGAGGTCGAATGCATCGGCAAAGGGAAGGCGCACAAGCCGTACGAGTTCGGCTGCAAGGTCTCCGTGGCGGCGACCAATTCCCGCCCCCCCGGCGGCCAGTTCGTCGCCCACGTCAAGGCCTTCCACGGCAATCCCTATGATGGCCACACCTTGAGGCAGGTGATCGAAGAGATGGAACGCTGGACGGGGATATCGGCCGAGCGCATCTATGTCGACAAGGGATACCAGGGCCACGATTACCCCAACAAACACCGCGTCTTTAGATCAGGCCAGAAACGCGGCATCACGCCGACGATCAAGAAGGAGCTCAGGCGGCGCTCCGCCGTCGAGGCCGTGATCGGACATCTCAAGAGCGATGGCAGGCTGGGGCGCAACTTCCTCAAAGGCCGCGACGGCGACAAGATCAACGCCATCCTCGCCGGCGCCGGCTACAACTACCGCCTTGTCCTCAAATGGCTGAGGCGTTTGTTTGTCCAAATCCTGGCCGCGCTCCTCAGCGACATCTCGCACCCCACCGCAAACCCAATCGCCGCTTCAGCTTGAAATCAGGGTTCTTCACGGACGACTCATTGCGTGGCGGACGATTCAAGAGAACCTGAAGGATTGCCGGTTCGACTATGTAAATTCTGGCGTTCCGGGGATGTCACCCGAGAAAATCCTACTGCATTATCAGCGTCACGTTGCAGAGACCGACCCCGATGTCGTCGTAATCTTGGCCAGCGACTTCAACTTCGACGTGAGACGAGTCGCCCGCGATAAGGGATTGTCAGCCCGTCAATATCGTCCGAGCTGGTTCACCGAAATCTTGCTTTTATGGAAACTAATCAAGAAAAATATGGCCGTTATTCAGTTGCTGCGAAGCGCCCATATCGAACACCGAAAACCGCAAATCAACCCGCTAATAATCGTGGCCTTGTTCGGGGACCGGTTGCGCAATCTTGTCGATATCGTCGGAAACGAAGGCCGTCGGGTCGTGCTTCTCAATAATGCCCGTCGGTTGCGGGCGGATCAGTCCCCCGGGGAGCAATTGGGCGCCGCAAGTTATCGCCTACCATTGTTCCCCTATATGACCGTCCAGGGCTTTCTGGATGTCTACGCCGCCTATAGTCGCGTCGTTACGAAGACAGCTAATGAAACTGGCGCCTTATTGATCGACCCTCGACCGTTTCTGCGTTCCGAACACGGCCATTTCGTGGATTTTACACACACGACACCACTTGGCAGCAGCGTACTGGGGAAACTCGTCGCGGAAAGACTGATTGCCGATCCGGAATTCAAAAAATTGGTCGAAGAACGGTCACCTGGGTGCCTGCAACCCTAAACCCTTTCGATATCGTCGCGGATAGTCGGTTTTCGGGCCGGGTTTCAACCGTCGTTCTTCGACGTGAGATAGATGAGGATCAAAGCCATTATCGCCGAAATTCGGAACGACGGTTGGGTGCCGTTCCAGGTCTTCGATTGCCACATCAAAAACCATTCGCCGCCGATCGCGATGAAACCGCCGAACCATAAGACCACGCCGAGCGTGAGGCCGGCGACGGCCAATCCTTTCGCGGCGGGGAACGTCTCGGCGTCGTTTCTGGCCCTCCAGAGTCTCGTCGCGCCCGCCAGGCACAACCCGGCGACGAGAGCCTCCGTCGCGATGATGAGGGTAAAGATTTCGCGCTGGATTTCCGGGGAGTGAATCGCGCGCCAGAGCCTCCGGTTTCCGGGAAATGTCGTGTCCATGCTGAGAACGTGCTGAAGGAAAATGTAGTTCGACTCGTAGTCCGTCACGTTGTTGAAGACGACGAGCGCGGCGAAAATGCCGGCGCTAACCACCAAGACTATTTTCGTTAGGCGGATCAGCATGCCGGCACTTCCGACGGAGGACGAGGGAAGACTCGTGGCCAAGAAATCATGCGACGCCCTCGTGAGGCTCAGCGTGGCAGGCAAATCATCTTGCTAAATGTCTTAACAGTCTGTTCGAAAACTCGCGGCGCCGGCCCCCGCCCCCTCCCGGCCACCCCTATCAGCAACCTCTCGTGGGTGGCCGGGTGGGGGCCGGAACGGACGCAAAAAATGCGCGGACGCGCATTTTCGAACAGACATCTACATCAAATCTGAAATTGCTGAAGCAAGTTTGAAGTCCCGCTCGCTGATACCGTCGACGTCATGTGTGGACAGGTGAATTCCGACTTTATTATATCCCGTGTCCATATCGGGATGATGATTTTGCTTTTCCGCGGTAATGGCTACCTTGGTAACAAATCCAAAAGTCTGAACAAAGTTGTCAAATGTAAACATGCGATACAACGCTCCATCTTTGTACTCCCATCCAGGAATTTCGGAAAGTTTTATGCTGATGTCGCTGGCGGTGAGTCTAACGAGTTTTTGTGATTGCGCACTCGTCTTAGCTTCCTGGCTGGATATTGGTTCCGCGCACTTGTCGCCCATAGGGCAATACCTATCCGCCCAACGCCGAAGCGTCTCGTCCCCGTTGCCGGCGGTGGGTTCGACGACGTTGGTGAGGGCATCTCGACTGGTCAGGCGCACCAATCCCCACCCGCGCAAAATTTCGATTCGACGCATGATCTCCTTCGTGGGTTGGTGCAGAGCAGAGCCCAGTGTGCGTGGCGTGAAGGTTTGAAAAGCGACGCGGCATACGATGTCCCTGAGAACATCGTCCGCCAGGAGGACGACGAGGCGGTCGATCTCCTGGGCGACGCCGTAAGTGCTGCGGATGTCTTGCTCGTCACTCGGCACGGATTCCTCGGCCCGGACCGATGTCGCAGCTAAAAAGCATGCAAGGGCAATGGTGAGGTGCTTCATGATCGGATCCCTGTGATCGCGCCCTAAATGTCTGTTCGAAAATGCGCGTCCGCGCATATTTTGCGTCTGTTCCGGCCCTCTCCCCCTCCCGGCCACCCACGAGAGTATGCTGATAGGGGTGGCCGGGAGGGGGAGAGGGCCAGGGCCGCGAGTTTTCGAACAGACTGAAAGCCGATTTACCTCAGATCGTCGCCGATTGGTGCGGAGGGTAACCGATTCCGGCGGTTGGATGGAAGGATAACCGTTCGGGTATCCATCTTAGGCCGAAATGGGCAGTGGTTTTGGCCTGTGTGGGCGGGGTTCGGGGCCGTGTGTCCGCGCGGGGGCCTGTGGCACCGCGTATCACGGGGCCCTCGGCCGCGGCTCCTCGACGGGCGCGAACCCCCCGGTGCCCCAGGTGCGACGGCCCGGTCGCGGCTGCGGATTCCGACCTCTGCCACGCCGTTTCCGTGAGCGTCGAACGTCCGAGCCGTGATGGAACGCGAACGTCGGAACGTGTCGCCGACCATTAGCCGATTGTCGGAAAGCAGGAACAATTTTTAGTCGCGGTTGAGGGTTCGGGATGAGTGGGATCGTGCTCGGTGCACGGGGTTCGGGGAGCCCCGAGCTTGCCTCGACGACGTCATGGGGACTGCTCGAAGCCACCGGACGGCGTTTTCGGATTCGACAGGCACACCGGTCCGCCCGCGCCGCTCGGCGGCACGTCCCGGTCCGGGGGAGAGGCGTGCTGTCTCAGGCGATGGGCGCGGTCATGATCGCGTCGAGGGCCTCCTGCGCCCGGGCGGCATAGTGCCGGTTGGCCTCGGGCAGATAACGGAAGCGTCCGTCGCAGCGCACGATGGCGATGGCCGCGTTGGTCAAGCAGGCGAGATTTCTGGGCAGGTGACGCACGTAGGCCCGGCATCGGTCTTCGTCGTAGGTGAAGTCGCGCACGTAGTGCAGGCGGTTCTCGATATGCCAGTGGTTGCGCACCAGTTCGAGCAACTCCTCGGGTCCGGCGCGCTCTGCGCCGAGCGAGGTGAGGCTCCAGGTCACCTCGATGCTGCGCTTGCCGGTCTTGAGGATCTCGCGTTCGCGCTCGATGCGCATGGCCTGGCGTCGCCCGTGGAGGTTGGCGTAGCCGTCCCACTCGGCAGCGGAGAGGTCGACGACGGCGCAGCGTCGGCGCTCGATGCGGCCATGGCCCTTGTCGACGGTTTCGTGCCAGAGCGCATCGCTGAAGTCGATCGCCTTGAGGTCTTCGAAGATCATCTCCTGGTTGTCCTTGACCGCGCTCATCACGTAGTCGGCGCGACGCCCGAGCAGGCAGCGCGCGGTCTCGTGCTGAGCGTGCATCGCGTCCATGGTGACGATCCGGCCTGTGAGGTCGAGGCCGCTGGAGAGTTCGCGCACGGCCGGGATTTCGTTGCTCTTGCGGTCGACCTCGACCTGCCCGAGGACCACGCCGGTGTCGTGCTCGACCGCCGCCACCATCATCCTGCGCCCGTCTTCGGTCTGCTTCGAGGCGCCGCGCAGATCCTTTCCGTCCATGGCGACCGGCGCGTGCGCGCTGCCATGCTGGCCGGTCCACTGGCTAATCGCGTTGTCCAGGGTCTCTGGCGGCAGGGCGGTGAGGGTCTTGTGGAAGGTGGTGATCGCGGGCGGGGTGTAGCGCTGTTTGGAAGGGCTCCAGAACGCACCCACCGCCTCGAGCTGCTCCTGGGAGAGCAGGGCGGCGAACTGGGCGAACGCGTTCACCCCCCGGTATCCGGCAAGCCGGGCGGCGACGGCGATCACCAGAATGGTGTTGAGCGCATAGCGCTTGCCCCGGGCATGGCGGTACTCGGGCACCTCACCCAGACACTCGAACAGGCTGCGCAGCCGGGGCGCGGCCATCGGCTCGGTGTGCTGCTCGGCGTTCCAGTGTGCCGGCATCCCGGTACGGCTCAGCGCCTCGGGGGCGCCGTCTGTCAGTCCGAACACGAAGACCTCCTTGGGCTGACCGTGGTGGCGCCAGCGCGCTGCCCCTCCGGGCTCACGGGCAAAGCCCCGCGTCAGCCCCAGAGAGCGCCAGTTCGACGCGCGGTAGCAGGTGCCGGCAAATCGCGAGACGTCCACGAACGTCTCCGCCAGAAGAGCCGGATATCCGTGCACCGCCTGGATGTCCTCAGACAGCCGCCGCAGGCTCAGCCCCAGCACACGGGAGGCCAGGTTCGGCACTCGGCCAGGCGTCAGAATGACGAAGCGCGAGTTGTTGGCGATCAGATGCAGACGCCGGAACTGCTGCTCGGCCGACCACCCGATCCAGCGATCACGCGCGCCCAGCTTGAACGCGCCGGGCTGCCAGCCGATCAGTGCGAGCCAGGTCTCGCCATGCACCGCGACATGGCGCAGGCCCTTGCCGATGACGCCGTGGAACGCCAGGTAGTGGTGCTGCTCCACCAACCGGTCCCAGCGCCGGTGCTCCTGCGCGCCCCAGGTCGGACGCACCGTGACCGCGCGCAAATCAATGGACGAATCCGAGACCGGCAGCGTCGCCATGACCGGCACACTGCCACACCGAGAATGAAATGGCCAGCGCCGCGATCACCTCACCCTGATCACTGGGCGGACAAAAAACTAGCCCTGTGTCGGAAAGCTTGTCGCTTTACCAAGTTTGCCGTATTGTCCGCGTTGGGGTGGAGCGAACAATCGACAATTCGACGCAAGCACACAAAGGTTGACCCCTGCGTGTGTTCGTGCTGATAATAGATTACAGCGAGGTCTAGTCCGGGGAGATTTTGGGGAACACCATTCGTTTCTTACTTTCTTCAAAGCCACTAAGCGAGTAGGCTTTGCAATATCGCCGATCCGCATTTCGAAAACGTCGGGGGCACGAAGGCTCGTGGCGGAGGCGCGGAAGTTTCGTGGGCGATGCGTAACGGGATGTGCCTGTGGAGACCAGGGAGGAGTGATAATCGAGGTGGACGGTATGAGACCATTTGCCTTATTGCAACGACCCTTCAAAATGCATAGTAATGCCGCTCAGACGGGGAAATTTGGAATCGGCATGAACTTGGGTCTTCCGCCTGGCCGAGGTTGGCCGTGTCCCCACTTGCACAAAGCGTCCCGTATATTTCTGATCCTTGCCAGGGGAGAAGCCAGATGAGAATCCGAAGTGTTAAGATTGCGTTATTGAGCCTGTTCGTGGCAATGCTTCCGTCATTGGCCATGGCAGCCGCTCACGAGGGACCTACAACTAATTCCGGTGATACGGCCTGGATGCTGACGTCCATGGCCCTTGTGTTGTTCATGACCATTCCAGGACTAAGTCTGTTTTATGGTGGCCTTGTGCGCAGCAAGAACGTCCTTTCCGTCCTTATGCAGGGGTTCACGATCACCTGTGTGATCACCATCGTGTGGTTGGGATGGGGCTACAGCCTCGCCTTCACCGACGGAGGAGCGTTGAATCAGTGGGTCGGCGGATTGAGTCAATTCTTCCATAAAGATATGGCCCGCGACGCTGTTTCCGGAACTATTCCGGAAAGCGTGTTTTCGATGTTCCAGTTGACCTTCGCTATCATTACCCCGGTCCTGATCATCGGTGCCTTTGCCGAGCGGATGAAATTGTCCGCCATGATCTGGTTCATGGTTCTTTGGTCAACTTTCGTTTATTCCCCCATTTGCCATTGGGTGTGGGGTGGTGGCTGGCTTAGCGATTTGGGTGTTCTGGACTTCGCCGGCGGCACCGTCGTTCACATCAATTCGGGCGTCGCGGCGTTGGTTTGCGCCTTGGTCATGGGTAAGCGCAAGGGATTCCCGGAGGCTCCCATGGCGCCGCATAACCTGACGATGGCCATGATCGGCGTTTGCATGCTGTGGGTCGGCTGGTTCGGCTTCAACGCCGGCAGCCAGCTCGCCGCCGATACCGGTGCGGGCATGGCCATGATGGTGACCCAGATCGGGACCGCGTCCGCGGCTCTCGGGTGGATGGTCGCCGAGTGGATCAAGCGCGGCAGGCCCAGCCTCCTCGGAGTCATCACCGGCGCCGTTGTCGGTCTGGTCGCGATTACGCCCGCGTCCGGATTTGTCGGCCAGGTCGGTGCCATGGTCCTTTGCGGTATTGCCGGGGTCATATGTTTCTTCTGCGTGAATTTCGTCAAGAACACCCTGGAGATCGACGACTCTCTCGATGTTTTCGCCGTCCACGGTGTCGGCGGAACCGTCGGCGCCATCCTCACCGGCGTCTTCGTTTTCTTATGGAACGGTGCCCAAGCGGGCGAACCGGGAATGGGAAAGCAGATCGGCCTCCAGTTCATCGGTGTGATCGCGACCTACGTCTGGTGTGGGGTCCTTACCTTCATCATTCTGAAGTTGGTCGATTTGTTTATCGGCCTGCGGGTGACGTCCGACGAGGAAACCGAAGGTCTCGACATTGTTTTGCACGGCGAACGGGGTTACGACATTTAACCACGGCTCGTCCGAGTGTTATTGCGGGCGCCTTAGGGCGCCCGCTTTCTCTTGAGGGCCTGGCCCGTTCGGCTTCATGATCCGCCTCGGGAACATGGGAAGCGGGCGAATCAATCCCAGGCCGTAATCTTCGATCAGCGGCGGTGGGGAAACGCGATCAACCTCGCATTAACCAGTTTGTGCCAACAAGGGGAGATTCATAACCCGACAGGGGGGCCAGATCGTGCCCGCTTTGAAGCGCCCGAACAGGTTCAGGGCGCGGAACTCGAGAGAGCAGCTACTGAAAACGATTGCGCGGTTGCGGAGGCAGCTCGGCCAAACGCAAGCTGTCGAATCGAGGTGTCGAGAGACCGAAGTCGCTCTGGCCGAGAGCGAGGCCCGTTTCCAAGGGGTGTTTTCCAGCACGGGTATCGGGATCGCGTTGATCGATGAATTGGGGCGCGTTTCCGTCGCCAATCCATCCTTGGCGGCATTTCTGGGCTACGACCAGGGAGAACTGCGCGCGATGACATTCGTTGCCTTGGCCTACGCCGAGGATCGGGCCGGCGTGCGACGTCTCTTCGCGCAATTGGGCGATGGGCAATTGACCTCGTTTCGTGTCCATAAACGATTCGTGCGCAAGGACAACTCGCTTGTTTGGGGGCAGCTGATCGTATCCCGCGACTCGGACGGGCTGTCGGATCAGGCCGTCGCCATGGTTCAAGACATTCCGGATCCCACGCCCAGTGTCGGCAGGCCCACGGCCGACGATATGCTTGGCAGGGTATTATACCAACCGCCCCAGAGTTTGACTCGCGCAAAGGTTTACACGCTAGGTTTTGTGTGATTCAAGGTTGTTGGCAACAAGGGAGTGTGTTCAATGCCAACGATTCCTTTGCGAAACGACTTTGATGCTGAAAGAGTCCGTGTTCTTGCGGCACGGAGCGATGATGGGAACCAGGCGCGACGGCTTTTGTCGATGGCGGCCATCTACGATGGGATGGATCGAGCGTGCGCGGCGGGTATTGGCGGCATGGATCGGCAGACGTTGCGGGACTGGGTTCACCGGTTCAACGCGGGAGGTCCGGCCGGTCTGATCGACCGCAAGCCGAACGGGGCGTTGCGTCGGTTGACGCCGTCGCAAATGGCGGCGCTTTCGCGGGCTATCGAGGCCTGTCCCGATCCCGAACGGGATGGGGTCGTGCGCTGGCGCTGCATCGATCTCAAGCAACTGATCCGAACGCGCTTCGGCGTGGACTATCACGAGCGGAGCGTCGGCAAGCTGCTGGCCGCGCTCGGGTTCTCGCATATTTCCGCGCGCCCGCGCCACGTCGGCCAGGATGCGCGGGCACAGGAGGAATTTAAAAAAAAGTTTTCCCGAACACTTGGCGAAAATCGTAGCGGCACAGCCACCGGACACGCCCATCGAGGTTTGGTTTCAAGATGAAATGCGCGTCGGCCAGAAGAACAGCCTGGTGCGCCAGTGGGCCCCAAAGGGATCGCGCCCGCGCCAGGTCAAGGACCTACGGACCTCTTCGGCGTATCTCTTCGGCGCCATCTGCCCCGAGCGCGGTGAGGGCGCGGCGCTGGTCATGCCGCGCGCCAATACTGAAGCCATGGACCTGCATCTCGAGGAAATCAGCCGGGCCGTTGCCCCAAACGCCCATGCCGTCGTGCTGCTCGACCAAGCCGCATGGCACACCACTGCCAAACTCGGCATCCCGGAGAACATCTCCCTCGTGCCTTTGCCACCCAAGTCCCCGGAGCTCAATCCCGCCGAAAATGTCTGGCAATACCTCCGCCAGAACTGGCTCTCCAATCGTGTCTTCGACTCCTATGAAGCCATCGTCGAGGCCTCTTGCCAAGCCTGGAACAACCTGACCGACCAACCTTGGAAGATCATGTCCATCGGCCTCAGAGCGTGGGCTCGCACAAGGCAATGTTAAGGGCGATTGGTATTACGTGATCGACTGCAGGCGATCGTCGGCGGTGCGGAAGCTCTTTGCGAGCAGGCGATGGGGCGGGAGGGCCACCTGGATTACGTGGGTTGTGCCGCCGAAATACGCGACAGAGGCCAGGAACTTCTCATTCTTGTCGATGAAATATCCAGCCTCGCGGAGGATGTCGGAAACGTCGAGGAATTGTACGATGATGAGATCGACGTCGCGCGGACGATCGATTTGTGCCTCGCGGAGTCGCGCGAAACCGCCGAGGTTCGAGATATCACGATCGTCAATCGGGTTGCGGAGGATTGTCCCCGCCTCCGCGCGGACCGGCCCATGCTGGAGCAAATTATTCGAGAGCTAATCGGCGGTTGCATGGCCTCCGTACCGTATGGCGGCCGAGTCACGATCACGGCGGGCGTCAACCTTCCGGAAGGTTTCCGAATAGCGTTCTCGAATACCCAGGGCGGCGAGGCGACGACACCGCTACCGTTACCGGGGGGAAGTATCTCGGCGAACGCCGGCCGAGGTGCTGGTTGCGCGGCGCGGCGGCAGCATTGACGTTATCCGGTGTTTCAACCCCGCTTCCAGCGTCATCGTCGGATTTCCCCCGGAACGAATTGTTCATGAGGGGGCTTCCGTCATTCAGTTTCCAGTCGAGCGCCGTATCGGCGGCGGGCGGGCGCGGCCCTGAACTGGATTTTTTCGATCGGTTTTCGCGAATCGCAGTCGGCGATCGCGGTTATTTCCTCGGCCGACGGGCCAGGATAACGACTGTCGCCATTTTCATCACGGATTCGTCCCGTTGGTTCGTCATAGTGTAGCGGAGACGACAAATCCCCCGGTCCGGTTTTTTCCTCGACGGACGCAATTCGGTGACTTCCGCGACGGTACGCAAGCAATCACCCGGACGTACCGGGCGCAACCAACGAACCTCGTCGATGCCAGGAGAACCATAACTACAGTGGGCGAGGGCGCCCGTGTCCCAAATCGATCGAAACGCCAACGCCATGGTATGAAACCCGCTGGCGATTAACCCCTCGTAAGGGGTTTTTCTCGCGGCTTCGACGTCGATATGAAACGGTTGGGGATCAAATCGGTTGGCGAACTCGATGATTTCGGCTTCGGAAATCGTTTTGCCCACGGATTCAAAGCATTCGCCGGGGATGAAGTCCTCGAAGTAGCGTGCCTCCACGACGATACCTCTCTGCGTTCGCTGACGCCGCCCCGATCCTGATGCACCCACGACGGTTTGGCGGCGCGGGCCGCCCCTCACGTCATACGGCGTTGGCCGCGATCGTGCCGACGATGTCGTCGACCACGGCGTGCACGAGGCCTTCGTCCTCGCCCTCGGCCATGACCCGGATCAGGGGCTCCGTTCCTGATTTGCGGACCAGAATGCGGCCCGAGTGTCCCAACTTGTCTTCGGCGGCCGTAATGGCCGCCTGCACGACCCTCGATTCGAGGGGCGAACCACGGTTGAAGCGCACGTTGCGGAGAATTTGTGGCAGGGGGGTGAACAAACGGCAGCTCGCGCTGACGGGGAGTTCGGACTCGGCAAGAACGGCCAAACATTGAAGGGCGGCGATCAGACCGTCCCCGGTGGTCGCGAAATCGCTCAGGATGATATGGCCCGACTGTTCTCCGCCAACGTTGAAACCGCTGCGGCGCATCTCCTCCACCACATAACGGTCGCCGACGGGGGTACGCGAGAGCGTCAGGCCAACGCTTTGCAGGTAGCGTTCGAAACCCAGATTCGACATCACGGTGCCGACGATTCCTTCTCCGTGCAGTTTGCCGGTCCGTTGCCAATAAAAAGCGATGAGCGCCATGAGCTGATCGCCGTCGATTAACTCGCCGTGTTCATCGGCCACGATGAGGCGATCGGCATCGCCGTCCAAGGCGATTCCCAGGTCGGCGTTCTCGCGTTTGACGGTCTCGCACATGGCTCCGATCGCGGTCGATCCGCAGTCACGGTTGATATTGAATCCGTCGGGGAGAACGCCGATCGGGACGACCTCGGCGCCGAGTTCCCAGAGAACCGTGGGCGCGACCTTGTAGGCGGCGCCGTTGGCGCAATCGATGACGATTTTCCGTCCTTCCAGTCCCAGCTTCTTGGGGAAGGTGTTCTTGGCGAACTCGATATAACGTCCCTCGGCGTCGTCGAGCCGTTTGGCGCGGCCAAGGCTTTGGGGATCGACAAGGTCGTCGGTCATGTCGGAGTCCATGCGCGACTCGATATCGAGCTCCACCTCGTCGGAGAGCTTGAAGCCATCCGGGCCGAAAAGCTTGATCCCATTGTCCTGGTACGGGTTGTGGGAAGCCGAGATCATGACCCCGATGTCGGCCCGCAAACTACGGGTCAGCATTGCCACCGCCGGTGTGGGCATCGGACCCACGAGGACGACGTCCATGCCGCCCGAGATGAATCCAGAAGCCAACGCCGGTTCGAGCAGGTACCCCGAAAGCCGCGTATCCTTGCCGATCACGGCGCGGTGACGGTGGTCGCCGCGGGTAAAATGAAGGCCCGCCGCCATTCCGACCCTTAGGGCGATTTCGGCGGTCATGGGCGCGCGGTTCGCGGTGCCGCGAATGCCGTCGGTGCCAAACAGTTTACGACCCATGATACGACCTTGAGATGGTTTCGGATTGTTTCGTTTGTCGCGGCACGGTCTGCCGCCCAGTCTGTCTTGGTTTAGCACAAGCTAACGCACCGGCGCATTCACTTCGTTCACGCCCCCGTGCACCAGGCCTTTGTCGATGCATCAACTTTCCAAACTTCGGCTGTCGCCTCCGTTTGGGTCGATGCACTAGCGGATCGGGCTACGCCGTCACGGCCTCCCAAACGGCGCGGGCCTGAACGGTCTGGGGGGCGTCGTGAACCCGCAGGATTTGAACCCCTTGATAGAGGCCGTGAAGTGCCGCCGCCAAACTTCCCGCCAGGCGCTCGCTCGGTGATTCGCCGGCACCGAGAGAGGCGATAAACCGCTTGCGCGAGGCCCCGAGAAGAACGGGGCAGCCAAATCCCTGGAAAATTGCCAGATCCCGTAGAAGCGCGACGTTGTCCGCGACGGTCTTGCCGAAACCGATGCCCGGGTCTATGATGAGACGCTCGTGACCGATGCCTAGGTCCCGGCACGCGGCGAGGCGCGCCTCGAGATAATCGTAGATGTCGAGCACGACGTCATCGTATTGAGGATTCCGTTGCATCGTGCCGGGGTCGCCCAAACTGTGCATCAGGATGATCGGCACGCGCGATTCTGCCGCGACCCTGCGACTGTCGGGGTCGAATGTCAAGGCGCTCACGTCGTTTATGACCGCTGCTCCGGCATCCAGCGCGGCGCGCATCGTCGCCGCCCTCCGCGTATCGACCGATACGATCACGCCTTTGGCTACCAATGCCTGGATTACCGGCAAAATCCGCTCGCGTTCCTCCTCGGACGAAATCGGGGTGGCGCCGGGTCGCGTCGATTCGCCCCCGACATCGACGATATCGGCGCCGGCATCGGTAAGCCAGAGGCCCCGCGCGATCGCTTTGTCCGGCGTGAAATATTCGCCGCCGTCGGAAAAACTGTCGGGAGTCACGTTGAGGATGCCCATGATCAGGGGCCACGGCCTGTTCGAGAATTCGGGAACATTTCGGCGCGGTTGGGAGATAGCCGCCAGCAAGGCGTCGACACGACCGCCGACCTCGCTGCCCATCGTGGCCGCCCAACGGGCGATTTCGGTGGGATTCGCGACCACCGTCGAATTCATGCCCTCCTGGCGGATCGACAGCGTGCATTGGTTGAAGGCCGCGGCTCGGGAAAACGCGGCGTTGTCGTCGGCTACCGCGGGGGAAGGGAGGAGATGCGGCCGGATGTAGATCCGCGCCCCGGCGGCGATACTTCGAGGAAGCGCCGCGGCGCTAGACCGACGCGTCACGTCCGGGCGACCGGATGATGGTCAGGATCCGGGCTGGGGCTCGGGACCTATCTGGCTGGTGGGCTTTTTCTTGGCGCGAGTTTTCTTCTTGCCACTGGTTGGGACGGAGGCGCGCCGCCCACTGTCCTTCGGGGGCTCCTCGTCACTCGGGCGGACGATCGTTTCACCCCGCAAAACAGCCGAGATTTCAGCTCCGGACAAGGTTTCGTATTCGAGAAGGGCCTTGGCGAGGGTGTGCAGCTCCTCAATGTTCTCGACCAGAATCGTTCGGGCCTCACCATATGAGGAATCGACGATCTTCCTGATTTCGGAGTCGATGACCATTGCCGTCGCCTCGGAAAGGTTTTGTGTCTGGGTAACCGAATGGCCGAGGAAAATCTCCTGTTCGTTTTCGCCATACGCCAATGGCCCCAACTTGTCGCTCATGCCGAACTCGGTGACCATCTTGCGCGCGAGTTTCGTG
Source organism: Alphaproteobacteria bacterium (assembly GCA_965218865.1). Lineage (GTDB taxonomy): Bacteria > Pseudomonadota > Alphaproteobacteria > JAAXGF01 > JAAXGF01 > CBDCME01. The sequence goes on along the minus strand of CBDCME010000073.1, from coordinate 319,331 downwards.
GCCATGCGAATGTCCTCGGAAGCGCCACTCGTCACTTTTTCCTCGCCGAAGATCAGTTCCTCGGCGATCCGGCCGCCCATGGCGACGGTAATGTCGGATACGAGCTTTTCCCGCGATACCGAAAGCCGGTCGCTCTCGGGAAGACGCATCACCATTCCGAGGGCTCGGCCGCGGGGAATGATGGTTGCCTTGTGGATGGGGTCCGAAGCTGGGCAATGCAAACCGACGATTGCGTGTCCGGATTCATGATACGCGGTCAATCGCCTTTCGGCCTCGCTCATGACCATCGAGCGGCGCTCGACTCCCATCAGGACTTTGTCCTTCGCGGACTCGAGCTCGGCCATCGTGACCACGCGCCTGCCGAGGCGGGCGGCCAGGAGCGCCGCCTCGTTGACCAGATTTGCCAAGTCCGCGCCGGAAAAACCCGGAGTTCCCCGGGCGATCGTCTTGGGTTCGACGTCGGGCGCGAGGGGGACCTTGCGCATGTGCACCTTGAGGATCTTCTCCCGTCCCGCGACGTCCGGATTCGGAACCACGACTTGGCGGTCAAAGCGACCGGGGCGCAGCAGTGCCGGGTCCAACACGTCGGGTCTGTTGGTGGCGGCGATGAGGATGACGCCCTCGTTGGATTCGAAGCCGTCCATTTCGACAAGGAGTTGGTTCAGGGTCTGCTCGCGCTCGTCGTTACCGCCACCGAGTCCGGCGCCTCGGTGCCGACCCACGGCGTCGATCTCATCGATGAAGATTATGCACGGCGCGTTCTTCTTGCCTTGCTCGAACATGTCCCGGACGCGGCTGGCGCCGACCCCAACGAACATTTCCACGAAATCCGATCCCGATATTGTGAAAAAAGGTACGTTTGCCTCGCCCGCGATGGCGCGCGCGAGCAGGGTCTTACCGGTCCCCGGAGGCCCCACCAACAGGACTCCCTTGGGTATCTTGCCGCCCAGTCGCTGGAATTTTTGTGGGTTCTTGAGAAATTCCACGACCTCTTCGAGTTCCTCTTTCGCCTCGTCGATACCGGCGACGTCCTCGAAGGTGACCCGGCCCGGTTTCTCGGTGAGAAGGCGGGCGCGAGACTTGCCGAATCCCATCGCCTTGCCGCCGCCGGACTGCATCTGACGCATGAAGAATATCCACACGCCGATCAACAGGAGCATCGGGAACCAGTTCAGAAGATAACTGAAGATGGCGGGCATTCCGCTTTCGTTCGGGGCGGCGCTGATGCGCACATTGTGCTTGGTTAACGCCTCGATCACGCCCGAATCGTTCGGCGCGTACGTGGTAAAGGCACGGCCGTCGGCGTAGTGGCCGTTGATGGCGTTGCCCTGGACCGTGACGTCGGCGACTTGACCGTTCTCGACCTCGGAAAGAAACTCCGAATACGCGAGTTTGGTACTCGAACCGAGTCCCATGGGACTCTGAAACAGGTTGAACAGAGCGATGACCAGCAGACCGATGATCACCCATACGGCCAAATTGCGACCAAAATTGTTCACTGTTTAAAGCCTTTCTTCGTCAAAGGGCGCGCCAAGTTCATCCTGATAGGATGCCCACCACTATAACATGGAACAGGGTGCACTGTGAAAATCTCAATTATCGATTACAGACCGGGATCTGGAACCTTAAGCGAGAGTTCTTAAGTTCGCGTGAGGATTCCCCTTGGCCGGAACGAACGGAGCGGCACCCAACGGCTGAGAAGGACGAAAATCGGCGCTGAAACCGGTCTGATGGCCGGGATCGCGACCGGAGCGTACAAATCCTAGGTGGGGAACCTCGGCCACGCCGTCAAGGTCCCAAAGAGCGGGCAGGCTCGCCCGTGCCGGGAACGGTATCGCGACATCGCGCAGCTCGGGCCGGTGGACGACGATTTCAGCCCATCCGTCGGTGCCGAGTCGCCGGATCGAATAGCGCCGCCTCGACCCCCGAGAGCGTCGGCCGAGGGTAACGACGAAACGTCCGTCCCACAGCGCCGAGCGGCCGATCGTCAGGACGACCGCTTGGTTGGCCGCGGCCGCCTCGCGGCAGACGAGGAACTTTCCCTTTAACATCACGACGCGGCAACCGGCCAAGGTTCGGCCGGGAAAGGGGCAACCACTGGTCACGGGGTCCAAGAGGCGCATTAATCGCTTGCGCCGGGGGGGGAATACGGCGCCGCCAACGGAACACAGGACGCGGCCCAGGGCGCGCGCGCCCACCTCGTCGTCGCGCCCCGCCCACGGGGTAGGGTCGAGGAGGCAATATCCGGCGGGGTGAATCGTCGTCGAGACGGCGAGGAATTCGCCGATAATCCCATCGAGAACGGCACGGGAATCACCCATCGCCGTCGCCGCCGCCGCTGTCCGATCCGCTCGGATCCCGCCTTCCTCGAGGGTCTGGCGCATGGCGCGAACGCGGGCCCGGGCGAAACTAGGATCATGATTGGCCGGATCCTCGATCCAGGGCTGGCCGTTCGTTTCCAGGAACTTCCGTAATTCTTCGCGTGGAGTCGCGAGCAACGGACGCAAGAAGCGGACATCCGGGGTTTCCGCGAGTGCCGCCATGGCCGCCAATCCAGCACCGCCGCTACCCCGACCGAGACGTAGGAGAAAGGTCTCCGCTTGATCGTCGAGATGGTGGGCAAGAAAAAGGTGAAGTACGCCCGCGGCGCGGCACCAGGCGGTCAACAAACCATAACGCGCCCGTCGGGCGTTGGCCTGGATGTTCGCGTCGGGTTTGGCGCCGCCCCAACTCAGGATCGTGGCGGGGATATTCCGAGCCGCGAGCCAGCTCGCGACCTGACGGGCCTCGGCGTGAGATTCGGGGCGTAAGCCGTGGTCCACGATCAGGGCCGTGAGGCGCCCGCCGCGACCGCGGACCCAATCGTCGACGAGGAGGCAAAGCGCCATGCTGTCGGCGCCACCGGAAACCGCAACGGCCACATGAGGCGACGGTTCGAATGCCGGCAATCGTGCTAGGACGTCGTCGAGTTCACGGACATCGTCCCCTTTCGCGCCGCCGTGCCGCGTTCCGCTCAAGCGCAGCCCGCGCGTTTACTTTCCCTGGCGGATTGGAGCTTGATCGTTTCCGGGGCCTTGGGAAAAATCTTGCCGAGCTCCGCGAAAGTCACGCAAGCGTCGTTTTTTTGTCCCAGATTGGCCAAGGCCATACCCAATTTCAAGAGAATATCCGGAGCTTTGTTTCCGTTCGGAAATTTTTCGTATCCTCGGGCGAAAATAACCGCGGAATTCTCGAAATCATTCCGCACGTAGAAGGTTTCTCCAAGCCAATAGTAGGCGTTGCTCGCCAGGGTATGGTCGGGATAATTTTCGATAAACCCCTTCCAGTTTATCTCCGCTTCGGGCCAGCGCCGGTCCAGCATTTTCTGGTACGCTAATCGGTAATGCTCTTCGGGAGTTACTTCGGGAACTGTCGCCGAAGGGGGCAGCTCATCAAAGGGAAGCGTACCCAGAATTCCTGATCCGGGAGAGGCGGGGAGGGAAGGGCTCGGGACCTGGGGGAACGACGGTGTGCCCGGGAGAGTATCGGGAGTCGCGGGGACCGACGCCGAAACACGCGCCTGCTCGATCGCGGATAGTCGGGAATCGACATCGACGACGAGCCTCTCGATCCTTTCGTTAAGTACGCGAATGTCGTGCGCGAGTTCCTCCACATTGCCGGTAAGCGAACGAAATTCGTCGGCCAATTCGCTTAGGCGTACCTCCATGCCTGCCGCCCGGCTGGCGTCGACCGGCGCGGGAACGGCCCCGTCCCCGGGGATCTCGCGGCCAGTGCCCTTGAAAACGTAGCGTTGTAGGTCGTTGAGCTCGTGCGAAAGCCGATCGAGTCGGTCGACCAAGGCACCGACTTCGGTATTTTGCGCGGCCACGTGAAAGATCGGCGCGGAGAATCCGCCGCCGACGATCGCCAGCAGCAAGGTCACGATCTTTTTCTTCATGTCCGCCGTACGCAAAGAGCTATCACACGAGAGCGCGACCGCGCCCCGAAGGTTGGCGGAAGCTTCTGACTTCCAAACGGTTCTCCGGCACGGAGGTCCCAGCCGAAACCGATCCTTACGACGCGCCCGGACGAACGACCACGGAAACCGCGCGGCGGTTCTGGCGCCACGCCTCGGCGTTGCTTCCCAAGACGAGTGGGCGTTCCTTGCCGTAGCTGATGGTATCGATGCGGTTCGCGGTCACTCCCTTGGCCACCAGATACCGTTTTACCGCGGACGCGCGCAGATCGCCCAGCGCCAAGTTGTATTCGGTCGTGCCCCTTTCGTCACAGTGACCCTCAACCTTCACCCGCACCCCCGGAAAGCGCTTGATCCAGGCGGCTTGAAGATCAAGGGTGCGTTGAGCCGTCGCCCTCAACACAGACTTGTCGAGATCGAAGAACACCATATCGCCGACGTTCACCTCAAGGTCCTCTTGGGTGCCCGGGGTGATATTGCTGAGACCGACAAGCTCCTGGACCGGATCGGAGGAAACGCCCTCGGAGCCTCCGCCAGCGGTTGCGTCGGTCTCGGGGGCCGAAGTGCCTGCTCCGGAAGTGGCCCCGCTCTCATCGGAGGTGGTTTCGCATGCCGCGACCAACAAAAGCGCGGCGAAAAGGCTAACAATCTTCATCCGCATCGAATTCATCTCCTTTTGTCGAGGTTCGCGGAACGATTCGCGAGTCGAGGACAGTTATAGGGAAAATGATCGGCGCCCGCAATTCCAGTGTTTCATTGGCGACCTTCAGCAGGCTATTGGAAAGTTTGAATATACGATCGGGATTCTACGGAATCAAGGGGGACCAAGCCGGGTCGGAAGCATCAAGCGGCGTCGGCACCTCGAATTCGTTGTATCCCGTAAGGTCGATCGAAAAAAGTCTGGTGGAGCGGTTGCCGCTGCCGTCGTCCGGCGACTGGCGGAAGAACATCAGCACCCGCCCGTTCGGCGCCCATGTCGGACCTTCGACCAGAAAACCCTTGGTCAAGAGTCTTTCGCCGCTTCCGTCCGGCCTCATGACCCCGATGTAGAAAGTCCCCTTCAAAATCTTCGTGAAGGCGATCAAATCGCCACGCGGCGACCATACCGGTGTCGCGTAACGGCCGCGGTCGAAGCTGATCCGTTCCACGCCGCCGCCGTCGACGTCCATGACATAAAGCTGCTGCGACCCGCCGCGATCGGAATTGAAGGTGATCCGGCGGCCGTTCGGCGACATCGAAGGCGAGGTGTCGATGGCCGGATGATTGGTGAGGCGGAGGAGATCACGAGTGCGCAAATCCAATATGTAGACGTCTGAATTTCCGTCCGCGGCCAGGCTCATGACTACCGCGTTACCGTCGGGCGAAAACCGTGGCGCGAAGGTCATATTCGGAAAGTTACCGAGGACTTCCTGGCGCCCGCTGTCAATGTGTAGGATGAAGACCCGAGGCTGATCGTCGGCAAAAGACAGGTAGGTGATTTCTTGGGCGGTGGGTGAAAAGCGCGGGGTCAGCACGAGGTTGCGTCCATCGCTGAGATATCGGTGGTTTTCCCCGTCCTGATCCATGATCGCGAGCCGTTTGACGCGTTGATCGAGGCGACCGCTCTCGGCGACGTAAACTATTCGGGTATCGAAATATCCCTGCTCGCCGGTGACGCGCTTGTAGACGTCGTCGGAGATTTTGTGCGCGATCCGCCGCCAGTTGGTGGGTACGGTCCGATAAATGAACCCGACCATTTGCTGTTCGGCGATCACGTCCCAGAGGCGAAAAATCACCTTAACGCGTCCGTCGGCTCCCATCTCCACCGACCCGTTCACCAGGGCCTGGGCGTTGATCTGGCGCCAATCGCCGAACCGAGGCATGACGCGCATGGCCTCCGGTTCTTGAATGTGCGCCCGTTCGTCAATCGGTTCGAAGAGGCCCGATCGCTTGAGATTGGCCTTGATCACCTCGGCGGTATCGATCCCCAGGCGGATTTCCTCATCGCTGCCGCCGAGAAGCCTGGTCACGGCGATCGGCATGGGTTCGACCTTTCCCTTCGTGACGTCCACTTGCAACTCGCTCTGGCCGGCCGCGGGCCAAGTGGTGCAGAGGATGACAAGGATCACGGGTACGAAGAGGTGATGACGGTCTCGGAGTGGAATGTGTTCAATCATGGTCTCAGAATATTCCTCGGGTCGAAGTTTATTACCATCTGCCGCCACAAATCGTATTTCTCGGGTGGCAAACCGCGCAAGGGGTTCGACTTCAGCACGGCTCGTTTGGCGCTCTCCGCCGCGCTGCGGAAGAATTCCTCGCCGTCGCGGTTCAGGCGCGCGGTGTCGACAATTTCCACGGTCCGTACGGTCCCGTCCGGACCCAACGAAATTCGGATTTCCACCGACAGTTTATCGGCTTCCCGGGCGCCCGCCGGAAGGATCCAGTTAGCCTCGATCTGGCGCCTGATCGCGTCGATTTCACCATGGGTCAACCCGGCGAACTGAAATATCGTTCTCTCAATCTTTTTCCGGCTTGCCTCGGGCGCCGGTTGGGGGGCGGGCTCGGGTTCCGTCGCCAGCCGTTTGAGCACCGAGTCAAAGGCCAATTTCTGGGGTTCCGGTTTCGGCTTGGGGGGCGGTTCTACCACGCGTCGCGGCTTGACCGGAGGTGGCCGGACCGGTTTCGTGACCGCTGGTTTGGGACCCGGCGGGGGCTCGACGGACTTGACCGGTACGATGGTCGGCTCCGGTTCTGGAGGTGTGACCTCGATAATCGGTGGCGGCGAGGCCTTGGACGGCGGTGGCGGCGGGTCTATTTGTGGCGGGGGAGGTAGCGGTTCCGGGGGTTCGGAGATGATATAGGCCTCGACGACGTTCGGAGAGTCGAAAATCAGCTTGGAATCGAAAAATGCCGGCAGGCCGAAATAGGCCAACAGGCCGATGGCGCTATGGCCGAGCGCGGACACGAAGGCGCTGCGACGCACTGACTACTCCTCCTCTATGACGCCAGGCAAGGTGATCAACCCGATTTTCTTGAATCCGGCCGCATTGATTCGACCCATCACGATCATCACCCGGCCGTAATCGATGTCCTCGTCACCGCGCACGAATATGCGCTTGTCGGATCGGTTTTCGATGATCGCGCGCAATCGCGGAACGAGATGATCCAATGCAATCGGCGTTTCCTGAATGAAGATTTCACCGTCTTCCTTGATTGTTACCTCTAGCGGTTCGTCGTCACCAGTGATGGCTCCGGCTTCGCTTTCCGGGAGGTTGACTTCCACCCCGACGGTCAGCAGGGGCGCCGTTACCATGAAAACGACGAGCAGAATGAGCATCACGTCGATGAAGGGTACGACGTTGATTTCACTCATCAAGCGGTGACGCCGGTGTCGCGCGGAACGGCCCTGCGTTTGCCCCGCCATCAACTCGCACTCCTCTCGAGTTGGCGCGAGACAATCGAGCTGAACTCGGCCGAGAAAGCCTCGAGCCGACCTCCGTATCGATCAAGATCCGATGTCAGTTTATTGTATCCGACAACCGCCGGGATGGCGGCGAAAAGACCGAATACGGTCGCATAAAGCGCCTCCGCGATTCCGGGCGCGACGGCAACCAGAGAAGCATTCTTGAATTCGGCGATGGCCTGAAAACTATCGATAACGCCCCATACCGTGCCGAACAGGCCGATGAAGGGTGCCGTGGATCCGACCGTCGCCAGGAACACCATGTAACTCTCGAGGATTTCGAGTTCGCGCTCGAGGGAGGTCTTCATTACTTGGTCGATGCGTTCCTGCACCCCCGCGCGCAAACCCTCGTCGTCGGGCGACGAACCGCCGGCCGCCGGGCGCTGCCACTCCTCCATCGCCGCGGCGAATATCGCCGCCATGGGGTGGTTCGGCGGTTGGCCGACCTTCTTGTAAAGTTCCTCGAGCGATCCGCCCGACCAGAAAAGTTGTTCGAATTCTTCCGCCGAGCCCCTGAGTTGGCGCAATCGTTTGACCTTGTTGAAGATGATCGTCCAAGACCAAAACGACGCCAGTACCAGGATCAGGATCACGGTCTTGACGACCATGTCCGCTTGGAGAATCAACCCCCACATCGATAGGTCGACGGCGTCCACGGACCCCGCAAGTAGGGTGGCGTCCACGTTCTGTTCGTTCATCTGTCCGTCTTTCTCCAAATACACGGCGGTTTCAGGTCGAGGGGGTGCGACACCACCGCCCGGGGGGCCTCGACGTCTCCGGATTTCGGCATGCTTCAGCCTCCATGAGTTGGCGCCGCTGTTTGCGCCGGCGCCTCGCTTCGGCGGGCGCCCGGACCAGGTTTCAGCAGAGGGGTCAGCGCGTCGCGCAGCGAAGCAGGTATCCGCGCCGGCCTGTTTTGACGCGATACGAAGGCGAGACGCACGTTGAGGCGCGCCAGCCGGGTATCATCACGGCCGATGGTCTGCTCCAATTCGGCGCTCGCGCCACCAAATCGAAGCAAGCGGCTGACAACCCAGATTTCGTCGTCGAGACGGGCCGGGCGGAAAAATTCGATTTCGCAGCGTCTTACGGCGAACGCGGCGGCGCTGGTTTCGGCGATGGCGGCGTGGGCAACTCCGGCGCGCCGCAGCATCTCGGTTCGAGCCCTCTCGGCATACTTCAAATAATTCGCGTAATAGACGACGCCGCCGGCGTCGGTATCCTCGTAATAGATTCGCAAACGGAAGCGGTGGATGCCATCGCGAATCACGCCGGAGCCGGTTGTCATCAGCCACTTCCCCTGTTGCCGAGGCCGACACGCGAGAGAAGATCGGCCGGCGCGTCCTCGGTGGCAGGCACGGCAATGCCGAGATGGTGAAAGGTGGTGGGGGTTAGGGTCCGGCCCCGGGGCGTGCGCTGAAGGAATCCCTGTTGGATGAGGAACGGTTCGATCACGTCCTCGATCATGTCCCGCTGTTCGGAAAGCGCGGCCGCCAGGGTTTCGACTCCGACCGGACCGCCGCCGTAGTTTGTGGCCAGGCAGCGCAGGTAGCGCCGGTCGATGGCATCGAGACCGCGACTGTCGACTTCGAGCCGGCGTAGCGCCGAGTCGGCCGCCTGGGCATCGATAACCGCGGTTCCGTCGACCGCCGCGAAATCGCGGACCCGCCGCAAGAGGCGTCCGGCAACGCGAGGCGTTCCCCGGGCCCGGCGGGCGATTTCCCGGGCCCCCTCGGGCGCCAAGGGCACGCCCAGAACTCGGGCGGCGCGCTCGACCACTTCGTGCAACTCATCCTCCGTGTAAAAGATCAGCTGGGCGGGAATCCCGAATCGATCGCGCAACGGCGAAGTGATGAGGCCGGTCCGGGTGGTGGCGCCGACGAGGGTGAAAGGCGGCAGGTCGATGCGGACCGAACGGGCGGCGGGACCTTCGCCAATGATCAGATCGAGTTGGAAATCCTCCATCGCCGGGTAAAGCACTTCCTCGACGGCGGGGGCGAGACGATGAATCTCGTCGATAAAAAGAACGTCGCGTTCCTGCAGGTTGGTGAGCAGCGCCGCCAGATCACCGGCGCGCGCAATCACCGGACCGGAGGTGGCGCGAAATCCAACCCCCAGCTCGCGGGCGACGATCTGGGCCAGGGTCGTCTTACCGAGACCCGGCGGTCCGGAGAACAGAACGTGGTCGAGCGCCTCGTTGCGTTTCCGCGCCGCGGTAATGAAAACACGGAGATTCTCGCGTACCGTTTCCTGGCCGATGAATTCCGCCAAGCTCGCCGGTCGCAGAGCGGGATCGCGCTCGTCGCTGGTCGTTTCGGCGTTGTCCACAAGGCGTTCCGTCGTCATCGCGCGAGTTCGTTCAGGCCGGCGCGTATCAACGCTTCGAGCTTTGTCTCCGGCCCGTTCGCGCGGACCGCGGCGGCGATCGCGGTCGCGGCCTCGCCGCGCCGATAGCCGAGGTTGATCAGGGCCGAAATCGCATCGCCCTCGGCACCGCCACGGGCCGCCGTGGCGGGTATGGGCGTGAGTTCCGGGGTGCTCGCGAAGTCCGCCGCGGCGTCGCGCAATTCGCCGAGGATGCGGCCGGCGAGCTTGCCGCCGACGCCGTTCGCGCGGGAGATCGCGGCGCGGTCGCGCAGGGCGATCGCCTGGGCCAATTGGCTCGGCTCGAGGACCGTCAGAATCGCGAGCGCGACCCGGGCGCCAACCCCTTGCACGGACTGGAGTAGGCGGAACCAGCGGCGTTCCTCGGCCTGGATAAATCCATAAAGATGGATGTGGTCTTCCCGCACATGGGTGTCGACGAAGAGGCTTACCGCTTCGCCCGCCGTGGGCATGGCCGACAAGGTTCGGCCCGAGCAGTAAACAAGGTAGCCGACGCCGCCGACGTCGATGATGGACCAGTCCTCGCCAAACGAATCGAGTTGCCCCGAAAGCTTTCCGATCATGCCACCCTATCCCGTCTCCGACCAGCGTTTCCGGGTTTGGGCGTGGTGGGCGTGACATATTGCCACCGCCAAGGCGTCGGCGGCGTCGGCGCTCGTGGGCAGGCAGCCGGGCAGGAGCCGGCGTACCATGTCGGCAATTTGAACCTTGGCGGCGTGGCCGGCGCCAACGACCGATTTCTTGACGACGTTCGCCGCGTACTCGCTGACCGGCAGGCCCGCGATCGCCGGCGCCAGAACGACCACGCCCCGCGCTTGTCCCAGGCGCAAGGTCGTTCTTGGATTGACGTTGACGAATGTCTCCTCGACCGCCGCGGATCCGGGCTGGTGGCTGTCGATAACGGCGCGCAGGCCTTCATGGAGTTCGAGCAGGCGAACCGAAAGAGGGGCCTCCGTTCGAGGACGAAGTACGCCGTTCGCGACATGGCGAAGAGAGGAACTGCCAACGTCGATGACGCCCCACCCGGTAGCGCGCAGGCCGGGATCTAGGCCGAGGATTCTCATGATGGGCGCACCGCTACCTCAGGTGTCTAGCTTCTGCATGATCTGGTCCGAAACGTCGTAGTTCGCCGAAACGGTTTGCACGTCGTCGCTCTCTTCCAAGGCTTCCAATAATTTGAATAGGGTCGGCGCGTGCTCGGCGTCCACCGTAATCGTCGTCTGGGGCCGCCAGGTCAGGCGTGCGTTCTGGCAGAGTCCAAGCCGGGCTTCCAGGGCGTCGCGAACGGCGTTGAATTTATCCGCCGCACAAATCACCTCGTGACCAATTTCCGTGGAATCGCAATCGTCCGCGCCCGCGTCGGCCGCGGAGTCGAGCATTTCCTCCGCCGACGCCGCCTCGAAGGGGTAAAATATCGAACCGACGCGATCGAACATGTAGTTGACGCTTCCCGATCCGGCCAGGGCACCACCGTTCTTGGTGAACGCGGACCGGACGCCGGCGGCCGTTCGGTTGCGGTTGTCGGTGAGGGCCTCGACGATTACCGCGACACCGCCTGGCGCGAAACCCTCGTACCGAATTTCGTCGAACGTCTCGGATTGGTCGGGATCACTCCCGCGCTTGACCGCGCGTTCGATGGTGTCTCTCGGTACGTTCGCCGCCTTGGCCGCCTGCATCGCCACGCGCAAGCGTGGATTCATCACGGGATCGGGTAGGCCCGAACGCGCCGCGACGGTGAGCTCGCGGATCAGCCTGGTGAACAAACGCGACCGCTTGGCGTCCTGCGCGCCCTTGCGGTACATGATGTTTTTCCACTGGGAATGGCCAGCCATGATCGCGTTTGTTAACGAGTTCTCGAACTCAGGGGGGAGGTGAAATCTGGTGGTGTCATTCCGCATGAGTAACGGTGCGTACGCTAGGAGTAAACCTCATAATAAACCCCCGCTCAAGGCATCGCCGACGCTACGGTGCTTTTATGGCGACAATGGGGCGCCGCCAGGGGGGCGGATCCGCCGTCCCGTGATGGCGCGAACAGAGAACCGCGGTCGAATCCTGATTGAATTCAGTGCTTTCCGCGCGACCCGAGAAGATTGGAAAATAGGAAAGTAACGACCAGCGTTAGTAATCCATGGTTCCCGAATGGGGCGATCTGATCGGCGAGATTCCACAAAACATCATGGGCTTACCAGACACTTCACAATAATTATAAATCAGCGCACGGGCTAGATTCCGGCCGGGAATCGGGACCATTTGTCCTCGTCGCCGTTTGTTGTTTGTTAAGCAATAAAGTCTACTCATTTTTTGGCGGTCCCATGTTCACGCACGGTTGTCGGTCGGCTTCGAAGGGCCGACATAGGGAAGCAACCACTGAAACGCTCGATCCAATTTTGCGTAGCCGGCCGCGAACAGGGATGCCGTACCGGCGCGATCTTGAGCGCGTGGCGAGGGCGACAATGAGGAGAAAATGGGATGACATTCTTGTCGAAATTTTCACTGCCGAAACTGGTAAGTTTCCGGTTCAACATCGGTTGCAGGCTGATCGCCGGTTTCGCGGTGGTCGCCTTGGTGTTGGTTTGCGCCGTGGGGATCACCCAGTGGGAAGTCGCGAAGGTTGACGGGTTCACAACGCGAATTGTCGAGGAACGCGTTCCGACGGCGTTCGCCAGCGGCACGATGGCGCAGAAGATTCTGGCCTCGTTCGCGTCGTTGCGGGGCTGGATGCTAACCGGCAACCCGGAATTCAAGACCGAGCGAGCGGCCGTTTGGCAAGACGTCGCGACGCTGCGTCAGGACATGGACGGTTTGTCGCAGGCCTGGACCGACCCGGTACAGGTCGAGCAGTGGGAGGAATTCAAGACGGAATTGGATGCCTTCGAACAAGCACAACAAAAAGTGGAAGACGTTGCCCAGACTCCGGAGGCGCTGCCGGCGACGAACATCCTGCTGACCGAGGCGGCGCCGGCGGCGGAACAAATCATTGCCGAGATCAACAAGGTCATCAAGATCGAGAAAGGCCAGAAGGCGTCGCGCGAGCGGAGGAAACTGCTCGCGTCGATGGCCGATATCGCCGGCACGACCGCCTTGGCCTTCTCCGACATGCGGGCCTATCTGCTGACCGGAGACCCGAAGGACAAAGAGAGCTTCGATCGCAACTGGAAAAAGAACAATAACAGTTTTGGTGATCTCAGCATGATCCAGCACCTGTTCACGAGTGAACAGTCGAAATCCTTGAACATGCTCATCAGATTGCGCGGCGAGTTCGGGCGCCTTCCCAAGAAGATGTTCGAAATCCGCGGCTCCGATCAATGGAACATGCCGAATTATCTCCTGGTCACTGAAGCGGCGCCACGGGCCGAGCGGCTGATGGATATTCTTCTCGGCGCCAAGAGCGACGACGGCAGCCGGTCGGGCGGCATGGTCGGAACTCAGACCCAGCTTCTACGTGACGACGCCGACAGCTCGATGGTGCACTCGACCCGGCTGCAGATGATCGAATGGGTTCTGTTGGCATCGGGTCTGGCGATCGCCTTCGTCGTGGCCTTTTTCACTTCCCGTTCGATCGTGCGTCCCGTTAGGGATCTCACGGGTGCCATGGATTCCTTGGCCAAGGGGGATACCAGCGTCGAAATCCCGGCGCGGGATCGCTCCGACGAGATCGGCGGCATGGCCAGGCGGGTCGAGGTCTTCAAGGCCAATGCGATCGAGAAAACCCGGCTTGAGGAGGAGCAGGAGCAGATGACAAAGAAGGCCGAGGAAGATCGGCGCCAGGCACGCCAGGAATTGGCGGACACTTTCGAGAGCCGCGTGAACGGGGTCGTCGAGACGGTATCCTCGGCGGCCAGCCAGCTGCAAGAGACGGCCGAGGCGATGACCTCGGCGGCGGAGGGAACGAGCACTCAGTCGAGTGCCGTCTCGGCCGCGTCCGATCAGGCTTCGTCCAACGTCCAGGCGGTCGCCGGCGCGGCCGAGGAGCTGTCGAGTTCGATTGCCGAGATCGCCCGCCAGGTGAGCGACGCCGCGAACATGTCCCAAGGCGCCGTCAGCGCTTCGCAACGGAACACGTCCACCGTGCAGGGACTGGCCTCCGCGGCTCAAAAGGTCGGCGAGGTGGTCAATATGATCAGCGACATCGCCGGTCAAACCAACTTGTTGGCGCTGAACGCGACGATCGAGGCGGCACGCGCCGGTGAAGCGGGCAAGGGCTTTGCCGTGGTGGCGTCGGAGGTCAAGAGCTTGGCCAATCAGACCGCCAAGGCGACCGAGGAGATTGCCGCGCAGATCAACGCCATCCAAGAGGCGACCGAGGAAGCGGTTTCCGCCAACGAAGGCGTCGGTAAGACGATCGAAGGCTTGAACGAGATCGCGACGACGATCGCCTCGGCGGTCGAGGAACAGGGCGCGGCGACCGGCGAAATCAGCCGCAACGTTCAGGAAGCCGCGAAGGGCACGGCCGAGGTATCGAGCAACGCCGTGGGTATGTCCGACGCGGCCGCGGAAACCGGTCAAGCGGCGGGCCAGGTGCTCGAAGCGGCGAAGCAGTTGGCAACGGATGCCAGCGGGCTTCAATCCGAGGTTAAACGCTTTGTCGAAGAGATACGGTCCGCTTGAACGTCCGTGATCGGAAACTAAGGGGGACACGGGCCGCGTCCCTTTTTCGATTCTCGGCAAGTATTGGCCATGCTGGCGCGCGCAATTTCGACGGCCGTTGCGAATGCCGACCACTCCGCGGGGCAATGGCATTTTGTTGGCCGACAGTTCCGGCGTCAGATTTTCACGGTCGCCCCAAGCCGTTGATTCAAGGCTCCTTCAACCTTTCTCGCCGTAAGCGCAAAGCAACGGTTGACACGCCACCATCCGCATGGCATGACACTCTCGAACCTTTCCGTTTCGCTCGGTGGAGCCGCAGCGATGGATCCTGGAATCGAGAGCCTCGCATCGACCACGTTCTTCGGCCGCCGCCTGACGAGGCGGCAGATCGCCGATGTTCAAGAGACCGTGTCCCTGTTCCCGGCTCTCAGCCGCAACGAGCTGGCCAAGACGATCTGCGAGCACTTGAGATGGACCACACCGAAAGGCGACTACCGGGTGGCGGCCTGCCTGCGCATGCTGGAGAGCCTGGAGGAGAGCGGGATCCTGACCCTGCCGGCGAAGCGGAACACTGCATCGGGGCCGCGCCGGGCAATCGAGCACACCGAACGGTCTGAGCCGGATCCGGAGATCGCCTGCGGCCTGGCCGGGCTGGAGCCGCTGTCGCTGCACTTGGCGACGGAGCCGGCGGAGGTCGCCGAGTGGAACGAACTGGTTGACCGGCACCACTGGCTCGGCTGTCCCCGTCCGTTCGGACCGCACCTGCGCTGGTTCGTTCTCGACCGCGAAGGGCGCCGCCTCGGCTGCCTGCTTTTCGAGGCGGCGGCGAGGACGCTGCCCGCTCGCGATGCGTGGGTCGGATGGACCGGGGCGGACCGCGACCGGCGGCCGCATCTTGCGGTCTCGAACAGCCGCTTCCTGATCCTGCCTTGGGTCCGGGTTGACAATCTCGCCTCCCGGGCCCTTGCGATGGCGGTGCGCCGGCTTGCGGACGTGTGGCAGCAGCGGCACGGGTGCCGGCCGGTTCTCTGCGAGACCTTCGTAGATCCGACGCGCCACGACGGCGCAAGTTACCGGGCCGCCAACTGGGAGAAGGTCGGCATGACGGCCGGTCATCGGGGCGGAAGCCGGACCAAGCCGCCGAAGGAGATCCTCGTCATGCCCCTCGATCCCGACTTCCGCACGGTTCTGAAGGGCGAAAGCCGTCCGCCGAAGCGGCCGAAGCCCCCGCGCCCGGTGTGTGACGATCCGTTCATCGCGATGTGGATGAAGATCATCGATGCGGCCGGCGAGCTGGCCGCAGCGCATGATCGGAAGTGGATGCGGCGGCGACGGGTCCTGAACAGCCTGATCGTCATGCTCTTCGTGTTCCGCTTGGTCCTGTCCAGGGGCGGCAAGGGCTACGCCACCGTGATCGCGGAGTTGTGGGACCAGTGCCGGAAGCTGGGGATCGCACTGCCGCAGCGCCAGCCGGTGGCCGCCTCGTCGATCTGCAAGGCCCGGGCCCGGGTGCACGAGGACCTGTTCCTTGACCTGCACCGGGAAATCCTCCGTCACGGCGGAGACGGCGGCCGATGGAAGGACCACCGTACCTTCGCCATCGACGGAACCAAGATGAACCTGCCCCGCCCGCTGGTCGAGGCCGGCTACCCGCTCCCCAACGCCAACACCCACTATCCGCAGGGGCTGGTGTCCTGCCTGTACCGCCTCGACACGAAGACGCCGGTCGACTTCTCCCTGTCGGCCAATGCCGACGAGCGGACCGCAGCGCTCGCCCATCTCTATGCCCTGTCGCCGGGCGATGTCGTGGTCCTCGACCGCGGCTACTTCTCGTTCGTGCTTCTGCACGCCATGGTCTCGCGCGGCCTGCACCCGGTGTTCCGGCTCAAGCGCAACAGCGCGGCCGCCTTCACCGGCTTCATCGACGGCGGCCAGGACGACGCCCTCGTCCGGGCCGTCCCGAAGAACACCGCGTTGTGTGACCTCCGTGCCGCGTTTCCCGGGAAACCTCTCGACCCGGTGGAACTGCGGCTGGTCAAGTACAAGGCGGGGCAAGATGAATACACCCTCGCCACCACGCTGGTCGATCGGGACCGCTACACCCGGGACGACCTCTCCAGCCTGTATCACGGGAGATGGGGCATTGAGGAACTCTACAAGACTTCCAAGACCATGATCGCGGTGGACGAGTTTCATGGCCGGACCGGGAGGGGCATTCGCCAGGAACTCTACGCCCACTTCAACCTGATCGCCATGACGCGGCTGCTGTCAAATCGCGGCGACGGGCTGCTGGAAGATCTCTGCGAGGAGGGCAGAAAACGGCAAACGACGAACTTCAGCAACGCGCTCGCGATCATGGCGGCGAGCCTGGAGGAACTGATGCTCGCCCGGACAGCGGCACTGGCCGTGATCCTTGACTGGATGGCAGAGCGGATCCTCTCGGTGCGCAGCAGGCTGCGGCCGGGGCGATCATATCCACGGCGATCAATGAAGCCGCGCGGCAAGTGGACCCAGAGGGCGCGCACGGTGGCGTGACGCAGCGATACGCGGTCCAAGAGGCGCAAGCTGCCTGGTACGGAGCGCCTCCTTAAGGAAATGACGCCGAATCCTTAAAGAAATGCCATTGCTCCGCGGGGCAATGGCATTTTGTTGGCCGACAGTTCCGGCGTCAGATTTTCACGGTCGCCCCAAGCCGTTGATTCAAGGCTCCTTCAACCTTTCTCGCCGTAAGCGCAAAGCAACGGTTGACACGCCACCATCCGCATGGCATGACACTCTCGAACCTTTCCGTTTCGCTCGGTGGAGCCGCAGCGATGGATCCTGGAATCGAGAGCCTCGCATCGACCACGTTCTTCGGCCGCCGCCTGACGAGGCGGCAGATCGCCGATGTTCAAGAGACCGTGTCCCTGTTCCCGGCTCTCAGCCGCAACGAGCTGGCCAAGACGATCTGCGAGCACTTGAGATGGACCACACCGAAAGGCGACTACCGGGTGGCGGCCTGCCTGCGCATGCTGGAGAGCCTGGAGGAGAGCGGGATCCTGACCCTGCCGGCGAAGCGGAACACTGCATCGGGGCCGCGCCGGGCAATCGAGCACACCGAACGGTCTGAGCCGGATCCGGAGATCGCCTGCGGCCTGGCCGGGCTGGAGCCGCTGTCGCTGCACTTGGCGACGGAGCCGGCGGAGGTCGCCGAGTGGAACGAACTGGTTGACCGGCACCACTGGCTCGGCTGTCCCCGTCCGTTCGGACCGCACCTGCGCTGGTTCGTTCTCGACCGCGAAGGGCGCCGCCTCGGCTGCCTGCTTTTCGAGGCGGCGGCGAGGACGCTGCCCGCTCGCGATGCGTGGGTCGGATGGACCGGGGCGGACCGCGACCGGCGGCCGCATCTTGCGGTCTCGAACAGCCGCTTCCTGATCCTGCCTTGGGTCCGGGTTGACAATCTCGCCTCCCGGGCCCTTGCGATGGCGGTGCGCCGGCTTGCGGACGTGTGGCAGCAGCGGCACGGGTGCCGGCCGGTTCTCTGCGAGACCTTCGTAGATCCGACGCGCCACGACGGCGCAAGTTACCGGGCCGCCAACTGGGAGAAGGTCGGCATGACGGCCGGTCATCGGGGCGGAAGCCGGACCAAGCCGCCGAAGGAGATCCTCGTCATGCCCCTCGATCCCGACTTCCGCACGGTTCTGAAGGGCGAAAGCCGTCCGCCGAAGCGGCCGAAGCCCCCGCGCCCGGTGTGTGACGATCCGTTCGTCGCGATGTGGATGAAGATCATCGATGCGGCCGGCGAGCTGGCCGCAGCGCATGATCGGAAGTGGATGCGGCGGCGACGGGTCCTGAACAGCCTGATCGTCATGCTCTTCGTGTTCCGCTTGGTCCTGTCCAGGGGCGGCAAGGGCTACGCCACCGTGATCGCGGAGTTGTGGGACCAGTGCCGGAAGCTGGGGATCGCACTGCCGCAGCGCCAGCCGGTGGCCGCCTCGTCGATCTGCAAGGCCCGGGCCCGGGTGCACGAGGACCTGTTCCTTGACCTGCACCGGGAAATCCTCCGTCACGGCGGAGACGGCGGCCGATGGAAGGACCACCGTACCTTCGCCATCGACGGAACCAAGATGAACCTGCCCCGCCCGCTGGTCGAGGCCGGCTACCCGCTCCCCAACGCCAACACCCACTATCCGCAGGGGCTGGTGTCCTGCCTGTACCGCCTCGACACGAAGACGCCGGTCGACTTCTCCCTGTCGGCCAATGCCGACGAGCGGACCGCAGCGCTCGCCCATCTCTATGCCCTGTCGCCGGGCGATGTCGTGGTCCTCGACCGCGGCTACTTCTCGTTCGTGCTTCTGCACGCCATGGTCTCGCGCGGCCTGCACCCGGTGTTCCGGCTCAAGCGCAACAGCGCGGCCGCCTTCACCGGCTTCATCGACGGCGGCCAGGACGACGCCCTCGTCCGGGCCGTCCCGAAGAACACCGCGTTGTGTGACCTCCGTGCCGCGTTTCCCGGGAAACCTCTCGACCCGGTGGAACTGCGGCTGGTCAAGTACAAGGCGGGGCAAGATGAATACACCCTCGCCACCACGCTGGTCGATCGGGACCGCTACACCCGGGACGACCTCTCCAGCCTGTATCACGGGAGATGGGGCATTGAGGAACTCTACAAGACTTCCAAGACCATGATCGCGGTGGACGAGTTTCATGGCCGGACCGGGAGGGGCATTCGCCAGGAACTCTACGCCCACTTCAACCTGATCGCCATGACGCGGCTGCTGTCAAATCGCGGCGACGGGCTGCTGGAAGATCTCTGCGAGGAGGGCAGAAAACGGCAAACGACGAACTTCAGCAACGCGCTCGCGATCATGGCGGCGAGCCTGGAGGAACTGATGCTCGCCCGGACAGCGGCACTGGCCGTGATCCTTGACTGGATGGCAGAGCGGATCCTCTCGGTGCGCAGCAGGCTGCGGCCGGGGCGATCATATCCACGGCGATCAATGAAGCCGCGCGGCAAGTGGACCCAGAGGGCGCGCACGGTGGCGTGACGCAGCGATACGCGGTCCAAGAGGCGCAAGCTGCCTGGTACGGAGCGCCTCCTTAAGGAAATGACGCCGAATCCTTAAAGAAATGCCATTGCTCCGCGGGGCGGTGCGCATCCGCCGTGATTACCCCGTATCCCGCCATGGTCGTCTATTACGCCAAGAGCTTCGCGCACCACGACGAGGCCGTGTTTTTTCACGATGCCCGGGTCGGGCTGAAAGCCATCGTCGCGATTCACGATACGACCCTGGGGCCGGCGCTCGGTGGTTGCCGCATGTGGCCGTATGGGAGCGACGAGGAGGCCCTGGACGATGTTCTGAGGCTGTCGCGCGGTATGACCTACAAGGCCGCGATGGCGGGGCTCCACCTTGGTGGCGGCAAATCGGTCGTTATCGGTGATTCCCGAAGCGACAAGAGCGAGGCCCTGCTCCGGCGCTTCGGCAGATTCGTCGATTCCCTACAGGGCCGTTACATCATCGCCGAGGACGTCGGCATGGGTGTCGCCGACATGGATGTCGTCCGCCAGGAAACGCCCCATGTCGCGGGTATCGGCGAGGGCGGCGGAGATCCTTCTCCGGCGACGGCGTGGGGGGTCTATCACGGCATCAGAGCCGCCATCAGGCAACCGGCTCGGGCGCGAGAGACTCGACGGAATCGTGATCGCGGTACAAGGACTGGGCCAAGTCGGCGCCAAGCTGTGCGAGCATCTCGCCAAGGACGGGGCGCGGCTCACCGTTACGGATATCGACGCGGACGCGGTTCGCGCGGTTCGAGAACGCCACGGCGCCACGGCCGTCGCGGCGGAAGAAATCTACGACGTCGAGGCGGACGTCCTGGCGCCTTGCGCCTTGGGCGCTGTCCTGAACGACGACACGGTTCCGCGCCTCAAGGCAACGATCGTCGCCGGGTCGGCCAATAATCAACTGGCCGAAACCCACCATGGCGGCGCCTTGCTGGCGCGGGGAATCCTTTATGCTCCGGATTACGTAATCAACGCCGGCGGCCTGATCTACGTTTCCTATGAAATCGCGTACCGTGGCGCGCACTTCGATTCAGTCGTCGCCCTGGCCCACGTGGCTCGGCTCCACGACCGACTGCTGAATTTATTCGGCCGTGCCGACGAGCAAGCCATGGCGACGAACGCGATGGCCAATCGGATCGCTTGGGAACGCCTGGAGGAGGTCCGCGCCGCGCGGGCAAGGCACCGGACCGCAATACGTCGTCCGGTGACGCGAAGCCATTAACCGGATACGGCTCCAATTCCGGAACCAACCCGACGGCGTAAGGTGATGCCGAGACATTAGATTTTTTTCGGTCGGATGAAACCCGCGACTGACGGATAAATTGGTATACTGTCCCCAAATTAATGCTGATCGGCGTCCCGGCGGGATGGCGGACCTCAGTATTGTTGGGCGCCGGCAATGGTGCAGCCGCCACGGGAATAGATCTGGCGGATGTAACAGCTTCGGGTCATTTCGACGACCACGTATCCTCGCTCACACGATTTCGGTCTCGCCCACAGATTATAGCCGGTGACCCAACCCTCGCCGTCCGCGGAGAATCCGGCCCCGATCCGTTCCTCCCATTGAACGCTCTTGAGGTCGTCGCTGCCGAGGCCCAGGCTCGCGAGTCCCTGTTCCCCCTTCGCCTTGCAGGGCTGTTCATACGCCGTGGCGGTGCCGGTTCCGAGAAGCGCGGCGAAAATCAACGGCAGGGCGAGGGTCTTGATGTTCATGGGTCATTCACTCCGTATCGATGGCTGGCGAAGCGGTGGGGGTGCTGTTCGCTTCATTGGATGACGATCTTGGGCGCCTTGGGCGCCTCGGCGCCAGTCGCGGCATCGATCTTGTCCGCGACCTTGTCCGCGATCTTTCGAAAGGCCGCGGCGTGGGCGCTCTCCGGGTCGGTGGCGACGACGGGCTGGCCCGAGTCCGAGGTCTCGCGGATGCGGATGTCCAGGGCGACCTCGCCGAGAAAATCCATGCCCAGATCGTCGGCGGTTTTCCGGGCCCCCCCGTGGCCGAAGATCTCGGCCCGGTGGCCGCATTGCGGGCATTGATAATAGCTCATGTTTTCGACGATTCCGAATACGGGCACGTTCACGCGTTGGAACATGGCGAGGCCCTTACGGGCATCGATCAGGGCGATGTCCTGGGGGGTCGAAACGATGATCGCGCCGGTCAGGGGGACGCGCTGCGCCATCGTCAGTTGGGCGTCACCGGTGCCCGGCGGCATGTCGACGACCAGCAGATCGAGGTTGCCCCATTCGACCTCGCGCAGCATTTGCTCCAAGGCTTGCATCACCATGGGTCCGCGCCAGATCATCGGCGTGTCTTCGTCTACCAGGAAACCCATCGACATGCAGGCCAAGCCGTGATTTCGCATCGGTTCCAGACGTTTCCCGTCGATCGCCTTGGGGCGACCTTGGATGCCAAGCATGCGGGGCATCGAGGGTCCGTAGATATCGGCATCGAGGATGCCGACGCGGCGTCCGCCGACGGCCAGCGCCAGCGCTAGATTAACGGCCATGGTGGATTTTCCGACTCCACCCTTTCCCGAAGCGACGGCGACGATCGAAGCGATCCCCGGAATGGCCGTCCTCGTGTCCTCGGCGGCGGCCGGACCCCGGGAAGGGTCGGGCGCGCGCTGGGCGGCGTCGCGGTGGGCCGTGAGGACGACGGTCACGGATAGAACACCTGGCAGGGCCTCGACCGCTTTTTCGCATGCCTGGCGCAGGGGTTCCTTGGCCGCGCCCTCGCTCGGATCGACCTCGATCGCGAAGCCGACGTTGCCGTTCTTGACGATCAAGCCCGAAACCAGGCCCTCGCTGACGACGTCTTGACCGTCGTCGGCAACGCCCTTGAGGGCTTGCCAGATCTGTTCCTCGGTGACCTCGCTCATGGCGATGGCTCCTTCAGTGGCGGATCAATCGTGCTCCGGATCACCAGCCGGTACGTCCGTTTCCGGCCGCTGACCCTTGTATTCGACCACAACTCATTGCGTAACGATGATAGCTGACATATAAGGCTAGGAGAAAGGGTAACCAATCCCGTTCGTGACATCGCGACGAAGGAGTCTTCGAGTGCCGTGGAGTAGTCAAGGGGGTGGTAACGGCGGCGGTGGCTGGCAGGGCGGTGGCGGCCAGGGTCCCTGGGGCCGTGGCCCGGGCGGTCCCCAAGCACCGGATCTGGAGGACTTGCTGCGCAAGGGGCAGGAACGTATCAAACGTTTTTTACCCGGTGGCACGGGCGGGTTTCGCGGCCTTTTAATCATTATCGGTATCGTCGTCGCGATCTGGTTGGCAAGCGGGTTCTACCGCGTGCAACCCGACGAGCAAGGGGTCGAACTCATCTTCGGCCGTTGGATGGCGACCACCGAACCCGGTCTGCGATACAATCCCCCTTCCCCGATCGGTCAGGTCTACACACCCAAGGTGACCAAGGTTAACCGGGTGGAACTCGGGTTCCGGTCGAGTGGCAGCGGGATCCGCGAGGGGACCTCCCGCCAGGTTCAAGGCGAAAGTCTGATGCTGACCGGCGATGAAAACATTGTCGACATCAACTTTGTCGTCTTTTGGGTGATCAAAGACGCCGGAAAGTTCTTGTTCAAACTGCGCGAGCCCGAGCGCACGGTCAAGGACGCGGGGGAAGCCGCCATGCGCGAGGTGATCGGAAAGACCGAGATCGCTTCCGCCTTGGCCGAGGGCCGGAGCGCCGTCGAAACCCAAACCCGCGAATTGTTGCAGCAGGTGCTCGACGGATACGAGGCGGGAATCCAAGTGACCCAGGTCCAATTGCAGAAAGTGGATCCCCCCGAGGCGGTGATCGATGCTTTCCGCGACGTCCAAGCCGCCCGCGCCGACCTCGAGCGTCTCCGTAACGAGGCCGAGGCCTATCGGAACGACATCATCCCCCGGGCCCGCGGCGAGGCCGAACAGCTGCTTCAGGAGGCGGAAGGGTACAAACAGGAGGTCGTCGCCCGGGCCGAGGGTGACGCCCAGCGGTTCATCTCGGTGTACAACTCGTACAAGGTGGCCAAGGACGTGACGGTCAGGCGTATCTATCTCGAAACCATGGAAAAAATCCTCAAGGGCATGACCAAGATCATCATCGACAGCGAGGGTACCGGCACCCAGGGGGTTCTCCCCTATCTGCCGCTGCCCGAGTTGAACAAACGCAAGTCGAGCGGAGGATCTCCCTAGGATGAAACACCCGGCACTCGTGATCCTCGCCATCGTCGCGGCAGTAACTGCTGTTGTCGCCGCCAGCTCGCTATTCACCGTGCATCAGGCGCGACAGGCCCTGGTACTTCAATTCGGTGAACCCCGTAAGGTGATTCAAGATCCCGGACTGAACTTAAAAATTCCTTTCATCCAGGACGTTCGCTACTTCGACAATCGGTTGCTGGAGTTCGATGCTCCCGCCGAAGAGATGATCCTCTCGGATCAGAAACGGCTCGTGGTCGACGCATTTGCCCTCTATCGGATCGCGGATCCCCTGCTATTCTATCAATCAGTGGGCACCGAGGCCGTGGCGCGAGGCCGCCTCGGCAACCTCGTCAATGCGGCCATTCGGCGGACATTGGGGTCGGTGCCGCTCAGCTCGGTTGTTTCCGGCGAGCGCGCCGACATCATGGTCACCATCCGCGTTAGCGTAAACGAGGAGGCCGAGCCCTTAGGCATCAACGTCGTCGACGTGCGCATGAAACGGGCCGATCTGCCGGCGGAGAACAGCCAGGCCGTTTTCCGCCGCATGCAGACCGAACGCGAGCGCGAAGCCAAGGAATTCCGGGCCCAGGGCGCGGAAGTCGGCCAGCGGATCCGGAGCCGGGCGGATCGCGAGAAAACCATCCTCCTCGCCGAGGCCCGCAAGACAGCGCAGATTTCCCGTGGTGAAGGGGATGGCGAAGCGGTGCGGATATTCGCCGAGGCCTTTGGCAAGGATATCGACTTTTTTGCCTTCTATCGCTCCATGGAGGCCTACCGTGAGGCGCTGTCAAGCGACGACACGACGATGGTACTTTCGCCCAGTAGCGAATTCTTCCGTTACTTCGATCACAGCAAACCGGGTCCCGGGGGGCGGTAGGGCCCACCCGTTTCCGCTAACTCACAGTCTGTTTGAAAATGCGCGGCCGCGCATTTTTTGCGTCTGGCCCTCTCCCCCTCCCGGCCCTCTCCCCCTCCCGGCCACCCACGAGAGTATGCTGATAGGGGTGGCCGGGAGGGGGAGAGGGCCAGCGCCGCGAGTTATCGAACAGACTGTCACCCTCGGGGCGGTATTCAGACGACCGGATTCTTGTTCTCGCCATGGACCCCGTCGATGGCGGCAAGGATCTCGTCCGACAAGGTGGTTTCGGCGCCGGCAATAATTTTTTCGAGCTGTTTCATGTCGGTGCAGCCGGGCAGGGCGGCGGTGACCGCCGGTCGGTCGCGGGTCCAGGCAATCGCCATGACGACGGGGTCGAGGCCGGCGTCTCGGGCGATCTCGCCGTAGCGATCGGCCGCGGCCAAGGCGGCCGGGGTCATGTAGCGGTCGCGGAAGCGAGAGGGATACACCGCCATGCGTGATTTCCCGGGCACCTTGCCGCCGCTGTATTTTCCGGTGAGAACGCCCATGCCGAGGGCCGAGTAGGCGATCATTCCGACACTCTCGCGCTGGCATACCTCGGCCATTGCGTCCTCGAAGTCGCGTTTCAATAGATGGTAGACGTTTTGCAGAGAGATCACCGTCGGAAACCCGTCGCTCTCGGCCTTGGCCGCGATCCGAGTGAGGCCCCACGGGGTTTCGTTGCTGACCCCGGCATAGCGAATCTTTCCCGCTTCGATAAGGCGCTCGAAGGCCTCGAGTTGCTCCTCGATGGGCACCATCCGGTCGGGCCAGTGGGTTTGATAGAGGTCGATGTGGTCGGTCCCCAGGCGTTTCAGCGAGCCTTCCGCGGCACGCTCGAAATGATGCCTATCAAGGGACGCGCAACCCCCGCGAATATGAGGAACGATGTTACCGAAGACGCCCGAGTTGGGACCGGCGATCTTGGTCGCCACGACCATCGAATCCCGGGCTTTGGTCGCGAGCCATTTGCCGAGTATGCGTTCGGAGGCGCCGTAGGTCTCGGCTTTCATCGGAACCGCGTACGCTTCGGCGGTATCGAAGAAGTTGATTCCGCTGTCATGGGCCCGATCGAGAATCCGCGCGCTCGCGCGGTCCGAAACCTGGCTGCCGAACGTCATCGTTCCCAGGCAAACGTCGGAGACTGAAAGGCCGCTTTTCCCCAGTCGGCGATAATTCATGGCGCCAGGCTCCCGCGTCTCGTTGCCCATACTCGCGGCGGCTGATAAATCTACCCGTGGCGCGGCGCCGGTTCAACGAGTGGGGATGGCCATGAGCGACCTATTGAGCGCGATCTGTCTTATTTTTATCATCGAGGGGTCGCTGTACGCCTTGTTTCCCGACGGCATGAAACGCATGGTGGCGATGGTTCTCGAACAACCGTCCTCGCAATTGCGTTCGGTCGGCCTTACCGCGGCTATTCTGGGTTTCGCGGTTCTTTGGCTCGTTAGGGGCTGAGACATGATTGTCCGCGTCAATCGCTTGCACGACGAGATGTCGGCGCCGCGGCGCCTTCGACCTCGGGGAGACCGAAGTCCGTGACCGATCCCGAGGGGAAGCCCCCGCCAGTTCAATCCTGGACGAAATGGATTCCTCAACGGCGCCTCGAGGTCGACGAGATCGTTCTCCTCGTCCTGCTCGCGCTTTCGGTGATTGGTATGGCGATCACCGACGCTGCGCCGGAGATTGGTTTTCTGCTTTGGCTTATCATGGTGCCGATGTTCGGCGTCACCGGTGTCGTCATCGAGAGGCTGCGCGCCCCACGGGACGGACAAAATTGGAGCCAACTCCTTCGCTCTCAGATTTTTCACTGGGTCGGTCTTCTGATCGCGATCAAGATCATTTATCTGCTCTTGTACATGGGTCGTCTGGACTACGAGAACACCGGTTTCGTGGTCGCTCTGTTGCTGGCCTTGACGACCTATCTCGCCGGCGTGCACCTACGGGTGTGGCGCCTTTGCGCGGTGGGCGTTTTCCTCGCCCTATCGGTCGTCTTGGCGGGATATATCGAGAGGTACGCCTGGCTCGTCTTGATTTTCGCGGGGCTGATCGTGGCGGCTCTGAGTTTCTACGTGAAGAGCAGGGCGGATGCCTCGTTGGCGCGAGCCGAAAAGGGAGAGGATGATCTTGACGGGGCGTGAAAGCTACGGCACGGCTCGCCCGTGTAGACTTCCGGTGGCGGCATGATTCCTCGGTACAGCCGTCCGAAGATGGTCGCGATCTGGCGGGACGAAACCCGCTTTCGGATATGGCTCGAAATTGAAACGCATGCCTGCGACGCCTTGGCGAGGTTGGGAGTCATACCCGAATCGGCGGCCCGCGCGGTGCGCGAGCGGGGCAGGGTCGATCCCGAGCGGATTGCGGCGATCGAACGCGAGACCCGCCACGACGTGATCGCCTTTTTGACCAATCTGGCCGAAAGCGTGGGCGACGAGGCGCGATTCATCCATCAGGGCATGACCTCTTCCGACGTGCTGGATACCGGCTTTGCGGTCCAACTCAGCCGCGCCGCCGATATTCTCCTGGCGGACCTCGAAGCGCTCCTGGCGGTGATCGAGCGCCGGGCCTGGGAATTCAAGGATACGCCGTGCTTGGGTCGGAGCCACGGTATCCACGCCGAGCCGATCACGTTCGGTCTAAAGCTGGCCGGATATTTCGCCGAATTCCGCCGCAACCGCGAGCGTCTCGAGGTCGCCCGACGGGAGATCGCGACCTGCGCCATATCCGGCGCCGTCGGCAGCTACGCGACGATCGATCCCCGGGTCGAAGCCCATGTCGCCGAGGCGCTGGGCCTGGCAGTGGAAACGGTCTCGACCCAGGTGATTCCACGGGATCGCCACGCCGCGTACTTCGCGACCCTGGCGGTGGTCGCCAGTTCTGTCGAACGCTTGGCGACCGAGATCCGGCATTTGCAGCGCAGCGAGGTGCTCGAAGCGGAGGAGCATTTCGCGCCCGGACAGAAGGGGTCCTCGGCCATGCCCCACAAACGCAATCCGGTGCTGAGCGAAAACCTTACCGGGTTGGCGCGCCTGGTTCGCTCCGCGGTGATTCCGGCCCTGGAGAACGTCGCCCTGTGGCACGAGCGCGACATCTCCCATTCGTCGGTCGAACGGATGATCGCGCCCGACGCGACGGTGACACTCGATTTCGCCCTCGACCGCTTGACGTCGGTCGTCGACGGCCTAGTCGTCTACCCCGAGAATATGCGAAACAACCTCGAAAGCCTTGGCGGACTCGTTTATTCTCAACGGGTTCTCCTGGCCTTGACCCAGGCGGGCATGTCTCGTGAACGCGCCTATGCCGTGGTCCAAGAAAACGCCATGGCGGTGTGGCGCTACGGCGGTGATTTTCTGGAGCGTCTAAAGGCCGATCCGAAAGTGACCGCGGCGCTCGATCCTGACGACCTGACGGCTCTCTTCGATGCCGCTGCCGCACGGCGCCACATCGACGTCGTTTTCAAGCGCGTCTTCGGCCCGAAAGAAAGCTAGGGAGTCTGTCGGTCCGGCTCCCGGACCTTGGTCATTCGTTGTTGATTTGGGATCGGGCGACGTTCTCGAGTCTTTCCAGTTCCTTATTTACTTGGTGTTGGCTCGCCTCGACGCCCTTGGCGACGAGGTCGTCGAAGATCTTCCCGGGAACCGGGTCGAGGCCCGCGACCCCGATGGCGGAGATCACCACTTCCTTCGCGTAGGCCGCACCGGCATCACCATCCAGGCCCATTTGTCCGGCGGCCCATTGGCCGATCAGCTTGTTGCGCCGTGTTCGGACCTTGAATTCAAGCTCGTCACGATGCTTGTATCGCGCCTCTTCTTCCTTCTTGCGCGCGTCGAAACCTTGTTCTGCCATATTTCTGATACTCCCGAGTACAACACCGAAAGGTGGATGGAATCGCAGCCAATGCAAACTTAGTATAACAAAATTACGGCCGCCGCGCAGCTTTGAAATTTCCACTATGCAATTCCGGTACGTTTCCTTCCCGAATCGGTGGACTTGAAGTCTATCGTGTATCAACCTATCCTGATCATCCGCATGGTAAAATGACTCTTTGTGTTGCTCAAACACGAAGTTGAATCTTGGATGAGACGTGATGGATAGGGTGCCCATGACGGCGAACGGTCTCGCCCGCCTTGAGGACGAACTCAAACGACTCAAGACGGTCGAACGTCCCGCTGTCATCCAAGCAATCTCGGAGGCTCGGGAAATGGGCGATCTCTCAGAAAACGCCGAGTATCATGCCGCGCGGGAACGCCAAGCGTTTATCGAGGGTCGAGTCAAGGAAATCGAGGACAAGGTCAGCCGCGCGGACGTCATCGACGTGAGCAAGCTCTCCGGTAGGGTCGTGCGTTTCGGCGCCAAGGTTACGCTTGCCGACGAGGACACAGACGAAAAGACGACCTACCAGATCGTCGGCGCCGACGAGTCCGACATCAAGGCCGGTCTGTTGTCGATTACTTCGCCTCTGGCGCGTGCCTTGATCGGTAAGAGCCGTGGTGACTCGATCGAGGTGACGACGCCGGGCGGCGCGAAATCCTACGAAATTGTGAGGGTCGGCTATAAATGAGCCGGTGAACCCAGGTCCGGCGGCGGGACCGTCCTGTTGGATTCTGAGCGACGGTAAACCCGGCAGCGAGAATCAGTGCCTCGGTCTGGTCGAGGCCATGGGTTTCGATTACACGTTGAAGAGGTTCCGGGTTCGCGGGTCGTGGTCGTTCCTGCCGCCGAGCCTCTGGTTCAGTCCTTTTCGGGCATTGGCCGAGGGAAGTGATCCGATCACCCCCCCCTGGCCCGACGTGGTGTTGGCCAGCGGCCGTCAGACCGTGGCGCTGTCGGTGGCGATTCGAAAACGCAGCCGGGCGCAAACGTTTTCCATTCATCTCCAGGACCCGAAAGTTGCGGAACGCTTGTTCGACGTCATCGTCGTGCCGCGTCACGATGGCCGCAGGGGCCCTCGCGTGCTCACGACCCTGGGGGCGATCCACCGAGTGAACCCCCGGCTCCTGGCGCGTGCCGCCGCCGACTTCGGGGATAAATTGGCCCATTTGCCGCGGCCGCGAATCGCCGTATTGATCGGCGGCAGCAGCAAGCGTCACACCATGACGACCACGGATTCGGCCCGTCTCGGCGACCGCATCGCGGCCTTCGCCCGCGACAGCGGCGCCGGCCTCATGGTGACGCCCTCGCGCCGCACCGGGTCCGAGAACGCCTCGGTATTGCGGGCCCGGCTCGACGGTTTGCCGCTGACGTTCTGGCGCGGCGAGGGCGAGAATCCGTACCTAGGTTTCCTGGCCGCCGCCGATGCGGTCATCGTCACCAACGATTCGGTTTCCATGGTTTCGGAGGCCGCGGCGACGGGCAAGCCCGTATACGTCGTGCCCGTGGAGCCGGAAACCGAAAAATTCCGCCATTTTCACGAGGAAATGCGGGCCGCGGGCGTTACCCGCCCGTTGGGCGACAAGCTGGAAAGCTGGGATTATTCTCCCCTCGACGAAGGCGCTCGAATCGCCGAGGAGATCCAGCGTCGGATGGGGCGGCACCCGGGCGGCACGGCAGGATGATTGCTCCTCAATTCGGCGCCGGAGCGGCCTCGGGCGCCGAACGGCGCCGCCGGCAGGTGAGCATCATAATCGATTCGGCTTGCCGCAGCCGCTTGTCGAGCGTCGACATCGTCCGCACCATGTCGTCGCTGTCGTCCTCGAACCACACCCGCAGGGCGTCGAGGTAGATCGCGGTCAATCCCTTGGCACGAATCCGCCCGCGACAGCCGTTGCCGGGAACACCCGCCGCCTCGAGCATCCAGGCCATCGAGCCGGGCAGGGCCATCGCGCCGCAAACCAACGCCAGGGGGTCCCGCAAGCTGTCGCGCACGATCGCGCGGACCCCGTCCTTGTGCGGTCGCAAGACGTCGAAGCGTCTCATGACGACGTCGAAGACACGGTCCCGCGGCGGCTGGTCCTTGAGTTCCGGATCCTCCCGGGACACGACTTCCCCATCGACCTGGCGCGAAAAAGCGCGGAGAATCGCGGCCTTCGAACGATACGCCGTGTAAAGATCAGCAAGGGAAACATTGGCCGCGGCGGCGATGTCACCGAGGCTCGTATCGCGCCAACCCTGTTGGGCCGCCAATGTCAAGGTGGCGTCGATAACCCGTCGGGGGATATCATTTTTTTTCGCCATGTCCACATTTCTCCCTTTTCGGCTGCTCGGTCTCGAACCGGCGTCGGTTCCCCGGGCGGGTCGCGCCCGCCCGCGTTGCCTATTCGGCCAACTCCCTTGAACGCGCGGTAGCCGCGGCGATCGCTTTTACGAATACGGGCGCGATGCCATCATCGGCCATCAGTACGTTCAACGCCGCCAGGGTTGTCCCGCCCGGGCTGGTCACGTTCCGCCGCAAAACGTCCGGCGGATCGTCGGATTGGCGCGCGAGCTCGCCAGCGCCGCATACCGTGGCGCGGGCAAGCCGCAGGGCGGTTTCGGCGGGCAACCCGGCTTCGGTACCGGCGTGGGCCAGACACTCGATCAAGAGGAACACATACGCGGGACCACCTCCGGAGACCGCCGTGACCGCGTCGAGAAGGCTTTCGTCCTCGCTCCAAATCACCTCCCCGACGGCTCCGAGGAGCCGCTGGCAGAGGTCGCGCTGGACCGCGTTGACCACGTCGTTTGCAAAGGCGACGGTGATCCCGCGGGCGATCGCCGCCGGGGTATTGGGCATCGCCCGTACGACCGCGGCGCCGGCGCCGGCGCCGATCCGCGAGCCGATATAGGCGCTCGTTTTCCCCGCCGCGATGGAGAGGACAACGGAATCCGGCCCCACGAAACGCCCGTAAAGGGGAACGACCGCGTTCATCACCTGAGGTTTGACGGCGAATACGACCGCGCTTGCCGTATACCCTTCCTCGAGTTCGTCGGCAGCGGTGACGACGGACACTCGGCGTTCGCCGATCGCGGGAGCGGGTTCGACGACCGTGACCACGTCCGCATCAATATCGGAGGCGAGCCAGCCGTTCAGGAGGGCGCCGCCCATCCTGCCCGCGCCGACCAACAGAATTGACTGTTTCTCGCCCGGCATTCCTATCTCACCAACGGGGGCCTTGTTCCGTTCCACGTGAGGTCCACCGCGCGTCGCCGGATTCAGTCTCTCTTAATCTTCGTCCTTGCGGGGTTCCAGCTTCTTCCGCGGTTTCCGAGGTTGTTTTTTCGCCTCGCCGACAAGCATCTCCAGGGCGACGATTCGCCGGGCCAGGCGGTCGTTTTCGCTTCGTGCCAGAGCCGCCATTTCCTTCACCGCGTCGAATTCGTCCCGGTTTACGAGATTCATGCCGTCGAGTATCTCTTCGACACGTTGCCGGATCCGCGCCTCGACCTCGTCCTTCATCCCCGCGAGAACGCCCACGGCGCCACCGGCGAATCGGGCGAAATCGTCGAAAACACGGTTGGTGGTTTGCATGGCAAGTCCTTTCTGGCACGCATCTTCCCAAATATGGGCCCCGGTTCGATGAGGCGCAAGCGCGTGGCTTGCCGCCCGGACCCGGCCAACCTATAAGGGGGCGAGGATACGCGATGATTGTGATCACCGGGGGAGCCGGATTTATCGGATCGAATCTCGTTGCCGCCTTGTCCGGGCGCGGGGTGACGAACATCGTCGTCTGCGACCACCTCGGGAGTGCCGACAAATGGTGCAACCTGGCCAAGCACGAGGTGGCCGAAATCGTGCCGCCCTCGGCGCTCATGCGTTTTCTCGACGCCAATGCGTTCGCGGTCGAGACGGTTTTTCACCTCGGTGCCATTTCGTCCACGACCGAAACCGACATCGATCTTGTTGTCGGCGTGAATTTCAGCCTCAGTCTCGGTTTGTGGCATTGGTGCGCGCGCAACGCGGTCCGCCTGATCTATGCCTCTTCCGCGGCCACCTATGGTGATGGCGGCAGCGGCTTCGACGACGACGACTCGATCGAGGGTTTGGCGCGCTTGCGGCCTCTTAACGCCTATGGCTGGAGCAAGCACGTGTTCGACCGGCGAGTCGCCCGTCTCGTCGCCGCTGATTCGCAGCTTCCGCCCCAGTGGGTGGGTTTGAAATTCTTCAACGTTTTCGGTCCCAACGAATACCACAAGGGGGACATGCGTAGCATCGTCGCGAAGGCCTACGACAAGGTCTCGCGTTCCGAGCCCATGACGTTGTTCAAATCGCACCGTTCCGAGATTCCCGATGGTGGCCAGCGGCGGGATTTCGTTTCGGTGCGCGATTGTGTGTCGGTGTTGCTGTGGCTCCACGACCATCCCGGGGTAAACGGCATCTACAACCTCGGCACCGGGCAGGCGCGAAGCTTCGCCGAGTTGGTCGAGACAGTATTCCGGGCCCTGGACCGCGAGCCGCAAATCGATTACATCGACACGCCCCAGGCGATACGGCCCGTCTATCAATATTTTACCGAGGCGAACATGGATCGGTTACGCGCGTCCGGTTATCGGGAGCCGTTCTTGTCGCTCGAGGACGGCGTTACCGATTACGTGAAGAACTACCTCGGCCAGCCCGACCGTTACCGATGACCTTCGTGATCGCTTTTCCGTCGATCGATCCGGTTCTGGTCGAAGTCGGACCCTTTGCAATTCGCTGGTATGCGCTTGCCTACATCGCCGGAATTCTTCTCGGCTGGCGTTACGCCCGCGCGCTCATGGCGGGGAAAACGGGCAAGCCGACGCCGACGGACATCGATGATTTCATCATCTGGCTCACGTTCGGAATCATTCTAGGCGGTCGCCTGGGTTACGTCCTGTTCTACAAGTTCGAATATTATACCGCCAGTCCGCTCGAGATTTTCTTCGTTTGGCGGGGGGGCATGTCGTTTCACGGCGGCATGCTTGGCGTCGTCGTCGCCATGATCGCGTTCGCCCACAGCCGGGGTATCGGCATCCTCCGGCTGGCCGACCCGTTCG
This sequence comes from Alphaproteobacteria bacterium, assembly GCA_965218865.1. Taxonomy (GTDB): domain Bacteria; phylum Pseudomonadota; class Alphaproteobacteria; order JAAXGF01; family JAAXGF01; genus CBDCME01. The sequence goes on along the minus strand of CBDCME010000073.1, from coordinate 285,901 downwards.
CGTGCGCGGCGCCGATCGGCCTGTTTTTCGGCCGCATCGCGAATTTCATCAATGGAGAGTTGTTCGGCCGCGTGTCCGATGTGCCCTGGGCCGTGATATTTCCCTATGGGGGTCCTCAACCCAGGCATCCGAGCCAGCTCTACCAGGCCGGCCTCGAGGGCCTGGCCCTATTCGTCGTCCTGACCATCCTTTGGCGGATGACAGGAGCAGGACGGAAGAGCGGATTCATGACCGGCGCGTTTCTTGCCGGATATGGTATTTTCCGCGTTGTGGGTGAACTTTTTCGCCAGCCGGACGCGCATTTAGGTTTTCTTGTCGGTGGCACGACCATGGGCCAGCTTCTTTCGCTTCCGATGGTCGTTGCCGGCGGGTGGTTGATCATCCGCGCCAAGACCACCCAGTTGAAGGCAAGGAAACGATGAGCGCGCTGGCAGACCATCTGAGGACTCGGATTGCTTCGGCCGGTCCGATTTCGCTGGCGGAATTCATGGCCACGGCACTCACCCACCCTCGCCACGGATATTACATGTGGAGTGATCCCCTGGGGCGCGAGGGCGACTTCATCACGGCTCCGGAAATCAGCCAGATGTTCGGGGAACTCATCGGCCTGTGGTGCGTCGCGACCTGGCGCCAGATGGGAGAACCCGGATCCGTCCGACTGGTCGAACTCGGTCCCGGCCGTGGCACACTTATGAGCGATGCGCTGCGCTCGATCGCCACCGTCCCCGCCTTTCCCGCGGCGGCCTCCGTGCACCTGGTCGAAACCAGCCCCGTGCTCGGCAAGCTGCAAAGAGACGCCTTGCGGGGGACCGGAGCGAGCTGGCACGATCGTCTCGGTCAGGTATCGTCCGGGCCGTTGCTCCTGATCGCCAACGAACTGTTCGACGCCCTACCGGTCCGCCAATTCCAACTTACCTCCAAGGGATGGCACGAGCGCGTCGTCACGGTCGACACCACAAGTGGCGATCTGATTTTCGCGTTGGCGCCAGGAACGTCCCTGGTCGCGGGTTTGAACCCGGTGTCATCGATGGGGGCGCCGGTAGGGAGCATTTGCGAGGTCTCGACCATGGCTATTTCGCTTGCCGACGAGATCGCCCGTCGCGTCGTCCGCGACGGCGGGGCGGCCCTGATCATCGATTATGGACCGGCGGTAAGTGAAATTGGCGCCACGCTGCGTGGGGTTCGCGGTCACGAGGCCCATGACCCCCTCGCCGAACCGGGTTCGGCCGACATCAGCGCCGATGTCGATTTCATGACCCTGGGGCGGGCGGCGTCCGGCGCGGGAGCGGCTGTTTACGGTCCCATCAGGCAGGGACGGTTCTTGCGTCTACTCGGTATCGAGGCGCGGGCCGCGATGCTTAAGAAAAAGGCGACCCGGAAGCAGAAGGGAGAGATCAACGCGGCGCTCAATCGGCTTCTCCACAAGGACCAAATGGGCCAGCGGTTCAAGGCATTCGTCATCGCCAATCCGAATCTGCTGCCACCCGCCGGATTCGAGGCTCAGAGGTGATCTCGGCCGCGCCGCTGAGAGAACTCGGGGGGATACGCCACGCCTTCTTCACCCGAGCCGGCGGAGTCAGCGAGGGTCCGTTTTCTTCCCTCAACTGCGGATTCGGGTCGGACGATTTGCCGGATCGGGTGGCCGAAAACCGTGCCCGCGCGGTGGCGCGCTTGGGATTGCCTGCCGCCGCCCTCTGCACGGCCTACCAGTGTCACGGATCCGACGCGGCCAGCGTTGATCAGCCCTGGGGCTGGCGCCAGGCGCCGAGGGTGGACGCGATGGTGACGGCCCGCCCCGGAATCGCGCTGGGCATTCTGACGGCCGACTGCGCCCCGGTATTGTTCGCCGCTGATGGAGCCGGCGTCATCGGTGCCGCCCATGTTGGCTGGAAGGGGGCCCTCGCGGGGGTGATCGAGTCGACGGTCGCGGCCATGATTCGGCTGGGGGCCGAGGCTGGAAAGATACGTGCCGCCGTCGGGCCCTGCATCGGCCGCGAATCCTACGAGGTCGGGGCGGAGTTTCGGACCGTTTTCGAGTCCGATGACATGGCCAGCGCTGAATTTTTCCGTCCGCTCGAAACGGCAGCGAAATTCCGCTTCGATCTCGCGGCCTACGTCGGGAGGCGGTTGGCGGCCCTGGAACTGGCCGAGGTGGCGGTATTGGGCCAGGACACGTTGACCGACGAGGGTCGATTCTTCAGCTACCGCCGCGCCTGTCAGCATGGCGAACCGGAGTACGGGCGATGCCTCTCCGCGATCGCGATCGTGCCAAACTGAGATCGTGCCAAATTGAGATCATGAAGATGAAATTCCGTTGCCGGTCGAATTCCCCGCGTCGTGTTGCCGTTCTCATATTGATGGTGAATTTCGGCGCCGCCTGCGGACCGCTTCCGCAACCATTCGCGCACCATGGAGATGGTGGGCTAAGGGTGGCCCCGAGCTCCGGCGCCGTCGTCGTCGTCGCTGGCATCGAGAACGGCGGTCATTGCGAAGCCGCTTTGATGGCGGCCGTCGTCGAGGCACTTCAGCGAGCCGAGATTCCCGCCACCACCGGCACGGGAAACCGGGCAAGTCCTCGCCTGGAAGGGAGGCTCGGCGGGTATCCGGGAGTCAAGGACGACCTTACCTTGCGGTGGGCGTTGACCAAGAGTGACGGTGCCGTGATCGGCCACTTTCATCAGCGTCTCGCCGCCGAATATCCCTGCGCCGCGGCGCCTATGGCGGTCGTCGCCGAGAAAACGGCTCGGGGCGTCGCCGAGCTATTAATTCCGTCGGAGGTTTCCGGAAATCAGCGCCCGCCAATGACGGTGGCGATCGCTCCCGTCGTTGGTGCTCCCGGCGATGGGGCCGAAACCCTGGGCGGCGGCATGGCCGAGGCGCTCTCCGCCGCGGGCGTCGTGGTTGCCGCCGGGGATGAAGAAACGGAGACCCCACTGGTCCTGGGGAGCGTGGCTATGGATATCGACTCGCCAGGGTTTCAGCGTGTCGAGATCGTTTGGCAGGTGATCTACCCCTCCGGCGAGGAACTGGGCGTTGTCCGCCAAGCCAATACGGTATCCATGGGCAGCCTCGACGGACCCTGGGGCCCTATTGCCCAGGCCGTCGCCAGGGTCGGTGTCCCTGGCATCCTGGAGCTGCTGGGATCCCAGGGAAGGTGATTTTCAGGGGGTCCCCCCGGATTCGACAACGGCTCTCCTGCGGTCGTTGCCCTTGTCCTGAACCGTACTCGTCGGGAGGCGCTTGTTTACAGCTTGGCGTGGCTTTGTTAAAGTCCGTCGCGCTTTGCGGCCCCAATGGGACCGGGGTTTTGTCCGACAGGGCGGCGCGGGACGCGAAGAGGCACTCACATGAAAATTCTTGCCGGCAATAGTAATCGGCCGATGGCCGAATCTATCGCGGGGACCTTGAACCTTCCTCTTGCGCAGGCGAATATCCGGCGCTTTTCGGACATGGAAGTGTTCGTCGAAATTCTCGAGAACGTCCGCGGCGAGGATGTTTTCGTGGTTCAGTCCACGTCGTTTCCGGCGAACGACAATTTGATGGAGCTCCTGGTCAGTATCGATGCGTTGAAGCGGGCATCCGCGCGCCGGATCACCGCCGTCATGCCTTATTTTGGTTATGCCCGACAGGACCGGAAACCAGGTCCGCGAACGCCGATCTCCGCGAAGTTGGTGGCGAACCTCTTGACCGGCGCCGGGGCCAGCCGAATTCTGACCCTGGACCTGCATGCTGGGCAGATTCAGGGTTTCTTCGATATCCCGGTGGACAATCTTTTCTCGGCCCGGGTTTTCGTCAACGACATCAAGGGGAATTTCGAGGTCGGCGATCTCATGATCGTGTCGCCGGACGTCGGCGGTGTCATACGGGCCCGCGCTGTAGCGAAGCTGCTTGACGCCGACCTCGCGATTGTCGATAAGCGTCGCGAACGGGCCGGGGTTTCGGAGGTCATGAATATCATCGGTGATGTGAATGACCGCCGCTGCATCATTATCGACGACATCGTCGATTCGGCGGGCACCTTGTGCAACGCGGCCATCGCCCTCAAGGACGCCGGCGCCGCTTCGGTGAGTGCCCATGTCACTCACGGTGTCTTGTCCGGTGGCGCGGTGGCCAAGGTCGCCTCATCACTCATGGACGAGTTGGTGACCACGGACAGCATTCAGGCGACGGAGGCAATGCGCGTCACCCAGAACATTCGAGTGTTATCCGTGGCTCCGCTCATTGCCGAGGCCATCCGACGCATCGGCGCCGAGGCGTCGGTCTCGAGCTTGTTCGATTAGAAGCGCCGGCCGATCCGCGGCCACCCAAGGAGAGCACAGATGAGCGACGTGGTCACACTTTCCGCCGAGGCGCGGGACACGGTAGGCACCGGACCAGCGCGCGCGGTACGTCGCGCGGGCCGGGTGCCGGCCATAGTCTACGGTGGCGATCAGCCGCCGACCTTGATTTCAATGAATGCCCGCGAACTCGTTCGGGAAGCCCGTCGCGCGCGATTCTTCCGCCAAATTTTCGAGGTTTCGCTGAACGGTGAAAGCCATCAGGTGTTGGCGCGCGACGTCCAGTTTGATCCCGTGACGGACGCCTTGTTGCACGTCGACTTCTACCGCTTCCGTCCCGATTCTCGAATTCGCATCGCGGTTGCCGTTTCGTTCGTAAACGAGGAGGAATCTCCCGGCCTCAAGCGCGGCGGGGTCCTCAACCTCGTACGTCACGAAATCGACCTGTTCTGTCCTGTAATGGAGATTCCCGAATCGATCCCTGTCGACCTCACCGGCCTCGACATCGGCGCCAGCGTTCACATCAGCGACGTCGCCTTGCCCGAGAACGTGACCCCGACGATCAGCGACCGCGATTTCACGATTCTGACCGTCGCGGCGCCGACCGTCATCCGTGCCGAGGCCGCCGAAGCGGCGGAAGAAGCCGAGGAGGAAGGCGAGGAGGAAGAGGAAGGCGCGGCCACCGAGGAGGGAGAGGCCGAGGACAAGGACAAGGACAAGGACAAGGACAAGGACAAGGACAAGGAATAGGCCTCGCCGCCGGACGATGTTGCTCCTCGTCGGTCTTGGAAACCCGGGTTCCGATTACGCCCGTCAACGCCACAATGTCGGCTTCATGGTCGTGGACACGGTCGTGCGCCGCTATGAATTCGGCGCCGGCCGCGGGCGCTTCCAGGGCACCGTGCACGAAGGCCGGATCGCGGGCGAAAAAATTCTGGCCCTCAAACCGCTGACCTACGTCAATGAATCGGGCCGGGCCGTCGCCAGTGCCGTTCGCTTCTACAAGCTGGCGCCGAGCCGCGTCATCGCCATTCACGACGATCTCGATCTGGCGGCGGGAAAAGTGCGGGTCAAGGTCGGTGGCGGCAACGGCGGCCATAACGGGCTGCGCTCGATCGACGCCCATATCGGGCGGGAATACCGCAGGGTGCGCCTTGGAATAGGGCATCCCGGCCATCGGGATCGGGTGACGCGCCACGTTCTGAGCAATTTCTCCGATGCGGACGAGCCGTGGCTCGGGACCGTCATCGAAGCGGTCGCCGAGACCTTTCCCGTGCTTGTGCGCGGTGACGATTCGGGATTCATGAGCGCGGTCGCCGTATTGACGCGTCCCCCGTCCGAGGAGGCCGACCCGCCGGACTCGTCGGCGGCGGGACGCGGATAATGGGGTTTAGGTGCGGCATCGTCGGTCTTCCCAACGCCGGCAAATCGACCCTGTTCAACGCCCTGACCTCGAGCGCCCAGGCGGCCGCCGAGAATTTTCCCTTTTGCACCATCGACCCCAACCTCGCCCGCGTCGCGGTGCCGGACGACCGGGTCGGCGCGGTGGCCGCCGTCACCGGTTCGGCCCAGGCCATCCCGACCCACATCGAGTTCGTCGACATCGCCGGCCTGGTTCGCGGCGCCAGTCGCGGCGAGGGTTTGGGGAATCGATTTCTTTCCCATATCCGCGAAGTCAATGCTATCGCCCACGTCTTGCGCTGTTTCGAGGACTCGAACGTGGCCCACGTCGAGGGCCGCATCGATCCGCTCGACGACGCCGAGATCGTCGACACCGAACTGCTCATCGCCGACCTCGAAAATCTGGAGCGCCGCTTCGAAGGATTGAGCAAGCGCGCCCGTGGCGGTGACAAGGAAGCCAAGGAGCGGAACCGCGTCCTCGAACCGGTCATCGAAACCTTGCGTGGCGGCCGTCCGGCGCGCAAGGCGAAGGTCGAGTCCGCGACGCTTTCCGGGCTCCGGCTTCTGACCGCGAAGCCCGTGATGTACGTCTGTAACGTGGATGAATCGTCGGCGCCGAACGGAAACGCCCTGGCCCGGGAAGTGGCGGCCAGGGCGGCCGCCGAGGGCGCGGCCTGCGTCACCGTCTGCGCCGCTCTCGAAGCCGAGATCGGCCTCTTGGAAGATGCCGCCGAGCGGGCCGCCCTGTTGGCGGAATACGGCCTTGTCCAGTCGGGTTTGAGCCGCGCCATCCGGGCCGGTTACGAGTTGCTCGATCTGGTGACCTTTCTGACCTCCAACGCCAACCAGACCCATGCCTGGACGGTGCCGCGGGGAACCCCGGCCGTGGCGGCGGCGGCCTGCGTCCATGGCGACTTCGCCCAAGGCTTCATCCGCGTCGAAGTGATCACCTGCGACGAATTCCTCGCCCTCGGCGGCGAGCCGGCGGCGTGGGAGGCCGGAAAGATGCGTATCGAGGGGCGCGATTACGTCGTTTGCGACGGTGACGTCTTGAAATTTCGATTCAACGTATAGAAGTTAATTCCGAAAATTTGTTCCCACCGGTTCGATGATTTTTCGACTCCTGCGCGCCAAAACGAATTACGGAATAAATTTTTGCGATTCGGCGCCCGAACCAAAAAATCCCAGCCCAAGAGGGGGCATTGTCTTGAAGGCATTGCGGCCGTCACTGCCTCCCTACGGGGAGAGTTAGGCAACGGCAGACTCTGGCGTTTCCGACGACGGTAACTCGATAGGGCGTTTGATCGACGGTGACTATTATCACATCCGCTGTGCACAGGATGTATTTTGGCCCAGGGCTAGTTTTTTGTCCGCCCAGTGATCAGGGTGAGGTGATCGCGGCGCTGGCCATTTCATTCTCGGTGTGGCAGTGTGCCGGTCATGGCGACGCTGCCGGTCTCGGATTCGTCCATTGATTTGCGCGCGGTCACGGTGCGTCCGACCTGGGGCGCGCAGGAGCACCGGCGCTGGGACCGGTTGGTGGAGCAGCACCACTACCTGGCGTTCCACGGCGTCATAGGCAAGGGCCTGCGCCATGTCGCGGTGCATGGCGAGACCTGGCTCGCACTGATCGGCTGGCAGCCCGGCGCGTTCAAGCTGGGCGCGCGTGATCGCTGGATCGGGTGGTCGGCCGAGCAGCAGTTCCGGCGTCTGCATCTGATCGCCAACAACTCGCGCTTCGTCATTCTGACGCCTGGCCGAGTGCCGAACCTGGCCTCCCGTGTGCTGGGGCTGAGCCTGCGGCGGCTGTCTGAGGACATCCAGGCGGTGCACGGATATCCGGCTCTTCTGGCGGAGACGTTCGTGGACGTCTCGCGATTTGCCGGCACCTGCTACCGCGCGTCGAACTGGCGCTCTCTGGGGCTGACGCGGGGCTTTGCCCGTGAGCCCGGAGGGGCAGCGCGCTGGCGCCACCACGGTCAGCCCAAGGAGGTCTTCGTGTTCGGACTGACAGACGGCGCCCCCGAGGCGCTGAGCCGTACCGGGATGCCGGCACACTGGAACGCCGAGCAGCACACCGAGCCGATGGCCGCGCCCCGGCTGCGCAGCCTGTTCGAGTGTCTGGGTGAGGTGCCCGAGTACCGCCATGCCCGGGGCAAGCGCTATGCGCTCAACACCATTCTGGTGATCGCCGTCGCCGCCCGGCTTGCCGGATACCGGGGGGTGAACGCGTTCGCCCAGTTCGCCGCCCTGCTCTCCCAGGAGCAGCTCGAGGCGGTGGGTGCGTTCTGGAGCCCTTCCAAACAGCGCTACACCCCGCCCGCGATCACCACCTTCCACAAGACCCTCACCGCCCTGCCGCCAGAGACCCTGGACAACGCGATTAGCCAGTGGACCGGCCAGCATGGCAGCGCGCACGCGCCGGTCGCCATGGACGGAAAGGATCTGCGCGGCGCCTCGAAGCAGACCGAAGACGGGCGCAGGATGATGGTGGCGGCGGTCGAGCACGACACCGGCGTGGTCCTCGGGCAGGTCGAGGTCGACCGCAAGAGCAACGAAATCCCGGCCGTGCGCGAACTCTCCAGCGGCCTCGACCTCACAGGCCGGATCGTCACCATGGACGCGATGCACGCTCAGCACGAGACCGCGCGCTGCCTGCTCGGGCGTCGCGCCGACTACGTGATGAGCGCGGTCAAGGACAACCAGGAGATGATCTTCGAAGACCTCAAGGCGATCGACTTCAGCGATGCGCTCTGGCACGAAACCGTCGACAAGGGCCATGGCCGCATCGAGCGCCGACGCTGCGCCGTCGTCGACCTCTCCGCTGCCGAGTGGGACGGCTACGCCAACCTCCACGGGCGACGCCAGGCCATGCGCATCGAGCGCGAACGCGAGATCCTCAAGACCGGCAAGCGCAGCATCGAGGTGACCTGGAGCCTCACCTCGCTCGGCGCAGAGCGCGCCGGACCCGAGGAGTTGCTCGAACTGGTGCGCAACCACTGGCATATCGAGAACCGCCTGCACTACGTGCGCGACTTCACCTACGACGAAGACCGATGCCGGGCCTACGTGCGTCACCTGCCCAGAAATCTCGCCTGCTTGACCAACGCGGCCATCGCCATCGTGCGCTGCGACGGACGCTTCCGTTATCTGCCCGAGGCCAACCGGCACTATGCCGCCCGGGCGCAGGAGGCCCTCGACGCGATCATGACCGCGCCCATCGCCTGAGACAGCACGCCTCTCCCCCGGACCGGGACGTGCCGCCGAGCGGCGCGGGCGGACCGGTGTGCCTGTCGAATCCGAAAACGCCGTCCGGTGGCTTCGAGCAGTCCCCATGACGTCGTCGAGGCAAGCTCGGGGCTCCCCGAACCCCGTGCACCGAGCACGATCCCACTCATCCCGAACCCTCAACCGCGACTAAAAATTGTTCCTGTATTTTGGCCCCACACATCGTCCTCGCTGGCTATAATGTCGGCAAAGGGGGACTTCGGTGAGGCGATTCCGGCAGACCTTAATTCCGCTGACGCTGGGTGTGATGCTCCTGGCGGTTCACGTTGTGGCCTCTGACGTTGCGGCGCAAACCGTCGGTGAAACCTTTCGCGACTGCCCCGAATGCTCGGAGATGGTTGTGATCCCTGCGGGCAGTTTCACGATGGGGTCTCCGAGGAGTGAGCCAGATCACCGTGGCGACGAAGGCCCGCAGCATAGCGTTCGGATTCCTCGCCCGTTTGCCCTGGGTAAGTACGAGGTGACCTTTGCGGAATGGGATGCCTGTGTTTCGGTCGGTGCAGCAAAGGATTGGGGCTGGGGCCGGGACAATCGCCCGGTGATCAATGTGAACTGGGACGATGCGAAGGCCTATGTTCAGTGGCTGAGCCGCAAGACCGGTGAGGAATACCGCCTTCCGAGCGAAGCGGAATGGGAGTACGCGGCGCGGGCGGGGACAAAGACGCCGTTTCATACGGGCGAGCGGATTGCGACGGCTCAGGCGAATTTCCATGGGGAAATTACGTACAACGGCAGTTCGAAGGGGCAAAATCGCCAGCAAACGATCCCGGTCGGGAGTTTCAGCCCGAATCGCTTTGGCGTCTACGATATGCATGGCAACGTGTGGGAGTGGGTCGAGGACTGCTGGAACAAAACGAACGATACGTACAGGGGGGCGCCCGCGGATGGCTCGCCCCGGACAACCGGAAAGTGTTCTTTCCGCGAACTCCGCGGCGGCTCTTGGAAGGGTGGTCCGACGAACATGCGTTCCGCGAATCGTCACCCGGTTGGCACCTACCTCCGAAATCCCCACATAGGCTTTCGAGTGGCCAGGACACTTACACCTTGAACCTTTAAATCCTTGCCGCTTGGCCTTGATGCCCATGACCGGTTTGGGTCAACTCCGGCCGATGAATCACCGTCCCAACTCCGTCAGCTTGTTGGGGTAAAGCGGTCGAACGAAATAGGTCCGGGAGGATCGACTCCCGACCCGGCCGCGCCTACCATCGGAGTGTCAGAAATCGCCGCCAGCTTCCCCCCGGGAATACAACCAGCCCCTCGTGTCGGATTGATCTGTCATGCCCGATGCCAATTCAAAGAAGATGATCGATGATCATAAAGCCCTTCATGAGGGAATCCTGAACGTTACGCTTTTCTGGGCCAAGGCCCGATTTCCAACGAATGCGCGCACAGGTTCAAAAATCCCCATTGATGCCTCCCCACGACGTATCCGCGCTTGCGCGCCACCTAAACGAACTGGGGAAGCGTGTTATTCTCATTCACCATGTCGTGAAAGCGGTGGGTCGGAACGACACAGCCACATTGCAGAAAAAACTTCGCGAATTTAAATCTCATCGCCAGAACTCAGCCCATCACTGATAAGCCGACCGGATTTTCCCATACGGCACGACCCACCTCAATCATCTCGGAAGTGATCTCGGCCTCGCGGCGCTGGCCTTTGTCGCGGGATGCCGTGGCCATCCGTATCCGAGGGTTACATCGACGGTGACATCGGTCGTGCCGATGGCCGCGATGCTGGCGGGCAAGGCAGGGGTGTTAATACCTCAGCCAGCATCATGATCGACGGGTCCTTCGTCGGCATCACACCGCCACGTTTTGGCGTCCGGCGAGGTTCCTGTACGACTGAAATTGAAAACATGCCCACAACAACATGATCGGGATGGCCAGCTCGAAAGATTCCTCGAAGAGACGTGCCGAAATCGCCAAATCGTCCGAAACCGCCACGCCGAAATCCTTGCGAAGAACCCTGGGGGCGGAATCGATGATCTTGGTCAGAGGCAGCATCGCGAGAGCGGCGAGGATCGTGTAGGCATACCCCCGGCGCGCGCGCAAGGCGTGGAGGAGTAGGTGGATATTGGCGGAATATCGGATGACGACGTAGGCGCAGGCGAGCACAACGGCGCCCGCGCCGAGCTTTTCCATCGCCGTGGCCTGGGAATCGACGTAGTAGCTGAACTTCAAGATATTGTCCGCGGTGAGAGCGTTGTGCATGTCGAGCTCGCGGAGCAAGAGCAGCAAGACCACGAAAGCCGAATGGCGGCGAAGGTTTTCGCCGCCGCCGCGGTCGAGCAAAAGAATGACGATGACGGCTGTGTAAAGCACGACGGTCAGGTTTTCCAGGGGACCGCCCTCGCGTGACAGCCGTTCCACCGAACCGATATCGGCGAGGCATAGGGTCACCACGGTAAACAGGCTGAAAAGCCCAAAAAGGTAGACGAGGGAGTACCGTTGGAGCGCGATGTGCCGCATCGAGCGCTTCTCCTGTATCAAGCCCGCGGCATGATAACGATGCGATGCCGCAATTGTAATCGTTTCGTTCCCGAACCGACCGATGGGGCCGAAGGCCGGGTACCGCCGGTGATCGAAATCCGAACGGGAGAAAAATCATCGACGCCAATGAAGGCGCGCATTTCCAACGATCGACGGATATTCAAGCCAAGTGTCACGCTTTTTAACCAAATTGTAATGAATTTTTACGACATATAGGAAAGCGCGAAAGATATTTCGGAATAGGTGTGTATCGAAGCCCATGGACATCAGTAAAATTCCAATTTTCCAAGTGCTTAATCGGCGCTTGGCCTGGCTTACTCACCGCCAGCAAATCCTCGCCCATAACATTGCCAACTCCAACACACCCGGTTACCGGCCGCGAGAGGCCGAACCGTTCGCGAAGGTTTTGACCCGAGTTTCCCAACCGCCCGTGCTAAAGGTCAGCGACCCCCGTCACGTGACCGTGGCGCGAACGGCGGCGGCGCGATTCACGGAAGTCAAACAAAAGGAAGTCTATGGGACGACGCCCAATGGCAACGCCGTGTCCTTCGAGGAGCAACTGATGAAAGTCGGCCAGAACGCGATGGATTACCGCTTGGCGACGAACCTTTTTGCCAAACACCTCGCGATGATCAAGTCCGTGGTCGGCGGTTCGTCGCGTTAATTACCCGTTCGCCCCGGTAAGAATCCGAAAGCCACGGCGCCGGGGACTGTCGACACCGCTTAACCGAGGATCCGATGGATATTTCCAAAACTCTTATGATTTCCGCCGCGGGGCTAAGGGTTCAGAGCAGTCGAATGCGCGTGTTGGCGGAGAATATCGCGAACTCGGGCTCGACCGCCTTGACTCCGGACGGCGAACCCTATTGGCGAAAGTTGGTCAGCTTCGAAAACGTTTTGGACCGCGAACTGGGCCTTCCTCTCGTCCAGATCAAGCGTTTTGGTTTCGATCAAAGCGATTACGGACGGCGTTTTGAACCCGGTCACCCCGCCGCCGCCGACGAGGGTTACGTCAAGACCGCGAACGTAAAATCGATTATCGAAATGACCGACATGCGTGAGGTGCTGCGCAGCTACGAAGCCAATCTCAACGTAATCGAAATGTCGAAGACTATGATGCAGCAGACCATCGATCTGCTCCGCGTTTAGTCGACGATTGACGCCAACGAAATAAGCAAATGTGACCCAGGTAGGGCGCTGCCGCAAAGGAGAAAAGGATGACCATCAATTTCGCCCAAGCCGCCGCGACTTATGCCCAGGCAGCCACAAAGGCCACGAACGGCGGCGCGGTGGTTGACACAAAACCGGCCGCCACGAGTTTCTCCGACGCGCTTGCCGAAACGTTGGGCACCGCGGTCAAATCGATCGATGAAAGCGAACGCGCTAGCCTGAGAGGTATCATGGGCGAGGCCGATCTCACCGACGTGGTGGCGGCGGTGAACAATGCCGAGGTGACGCTCAAGGTTGTCATGGCCGTGCGCGACCGCGTGATTCAGGCGTACCAAGATATCATCCGGATGCCACTCTAGATCGCCGGAGTCAGGACGGTGAACACGGCCGAAGTCCTCGACATCGGATCCGAGGCCATCTTCACGCTTCTCACCGTCGCCGCTCCGATCATGGGTGTCGCGCTCGCCGTCGGCCTCGCCATCTCGCTGTTTCAGGCACTGACTCAGATCCAGGAAATGATGCTGTCGTTCGTTCCAAAAATTGCGGCGATTTTCATCACGTTCGTACTCGCCCTCCCGTACATGATGGCGACGATGATGGCGTTCGGAGAGAGTCTTTACGGTCGCATCGCGGGGATCGGCTGAGTGGGTATGTTCACCGAGTTCATCAGCGGAAATCTTTTCGCCTTCTTCCTCGTTTTCGCACGTATCGGCGCGGCCCTCATGTTGCTGCCCCCGTTTGGCGAAGTCTTCGTCTTTGTCCGCGCCCATCTGTCCCTGGCCTTGATCATCAGCGCCGTCCTGACGCCATTGTTGCTGCCCCTCTTGCCGCCCATTCCCGAATCGCCGCTGTTCGTGATGCTCATCCTGGTCGGCGAAGTTCTCGCCGCGCTTGCCGGCTCGTACCAAACCCTAGCCCCCGGGACACTCCCGTTCGTCGGTGATTTCTCCCTGGTGGCCGTCCGCTATTGCTCCGAGGCGTTCGTCGTGGCGCTGCAGATCACCGCGCCGGTCGTTGTCCTCGGCCTTTTGTTTTATTTGGGGCTCGGCGTTTTGGCCCGGCTCATTCCGGCGGTCCAGGTATTCTTTATCGCCCTGCCACTCCAGATCGTGCTCGGATTCTGGGTCGTCATGGTGGCTCTTTCCGGAATGATGCTCTGGTATCTCGATTATTTCGGGGAAGGCATCAGGAGCCTCTTCAGCGAAGGTTAGGGCATGGCCGAAAACGAGGACCGATCACAGAAAACCGAACGGCCGACGCAGCACAAGCTCAGCGAGGCCCGCAAGGAGGGCCAGACCGCCAATTCGCGCGAGGTCGGCAACTGGTTCATCATCGTGGCCGGTACCGTGATCGTGATGACGATGGCACCCGGGGCGAGCCGCGAAATCACCACGGCCTACGTGTCTTCCTTTCCAGCGCCCATGAAATCCCTATCGGTCACCTGGCCTTGCCCGGGCTTCTCAGCGATACCGCCTTAAGCGTCGCGTGGGCGCTTTTGCCCGGTGTGCTGATCTTGCTCGGTGCCGCCGTAGCCGGCGGACTCATTCAGAGCGGCGGTCCGATTGCCTCGGCCACGAAAATCAAGCCGAAGCTCGAGAACATCTCGCCCCTGAAGGGAATCAAGCGATTGTTCTCGTTGCGCTCGGTCGTCGAATTCCTCAAGGGCATATTGAAACTCACGATCGTCGCTACCGTCGCGGCGGCAATTATCGGTTTCGATATTGAAAGCGTCATGACCGCGATGGAACTGGGGGCTGAACAGGTCATCTCCACGATATGGTGGCTATCGCTCCGTGTCCTGGGTGGAGTCTGCGCCGTCCTGACCCTGATCGCGGCCGTCGACTTCCTGTATCAGAAGTTCGAATTCATCAAATCCTTGCGCATGTCCAAACAGGATATCAAGGACGAACTGAGACAAACCTAGGGCGATCCCATGGTGAAGGCGAGGCTTCGCCAACTCAGGCAAGAGCGGGCGCGGCGGCGGATGATGGCGGCGGTCCCCGAGGCGGACGTTGTCATCACAAACCCCACCCATGTCGCGGTGGCCCTAAAATACGACACCGATACGATGGCGGCTCCCCGTCTGGTGGCCAAGGGTGTCGATTTGATCGCCAAGCGGATTCGCGCCGTGGCCGAGGAAAACGAAGTTCCAATCGTCGAGAATCCGCCGCTCGTGCGCGCCCTCGAGTCGAGCGTCGGGATAGACGAGGAAATACCGGAAGTCCATTATAAGGCGGTCGCCGAAGTGATAGGTTACGTGTGGCGACTGAAAGGCAAAATAGCTCGAAATACAGGTACATGAGTGCTAGGAACAGACGACATGACAATTACACAGACGACTTTATCCCCTTCGGTCAAGGCGGAAATCGAGGCCACGGCGGAGCCGGCCCCACCATGCGCGGCATCGAACGCGGCTGGTGGGACTTGGCGCCGCGCCTCCCGGCACGCGATGGGAACCGTTCAATTAGCGTTCGCCGTTGGCCTTACCATCATTCTGGGACTGACGGGCGCGAGCGCGATCGCCGTGATTTGCGGGATTTTGCTGATTTTGCTGTCGGCCCTGTTTCTGTACCAATGGCACCGTGCCGAGGCGCGCGCGGATACCGTTACCTGTAGTTGGCGCGAGGAACGCACCCGCCTGGACGAACGCTCCGAGGCCCGCGAAAAAATCTTGAGTGCCGAGCGCGATCACTTGGCCAATCTGGTCGATGCGCTGCCGGTTGGATGTTTTTCGTTGAATTCGGAGGGACGTATCAGCTTCGCTAACGAGACCCTGGCCGGCTGGTTGGGCTATTCGCGAGCCGACTTGAGCGATGGATCTCTGGGGATCGGGGATATTCTGACCTCCGACGATACGGAGGCCGCTCCGAGACCGGCCGCCGGCCCGGTGCGGCTTCGTGACCGCCAGGGCAGGGTTTTTCGGGCCGTGCTCACCCAACCCTCGGGAGCCGAGCCGGGGGCGACCTCAGAAACCGAGATGTTGATCGTTCACGACCTCGTTTCGGAACAGGAATGGCAAGCCAACCAGCGCCGCTCCGGGCAGCGTTTTCACCGCTATTTCGATGCCGCGCCGGTCGCCATCGTTCAGCTCGATCTCGATGGCACGGTCGTTGAATGTAATCAGGCGTTTCGGAAACTGCTCGGTCTTTCCGGCGAGTCCCTGATCGGGAAACTGTTGCTGTCGGTGATCGAACCCGGTGATCGACGCGAGTTCGCCGCGCGCCTCGACGCGGCAAAGGAACGGACGACTGGCTTGGCGCCGCTCGACATCACGCTGACAACGCCCACCGAAACCACGTTTTCGCTTTACGCCAGCCACCTCGAGGGCGACGACGGCGTGGTGATTGGGGTCATCCTGCATTT
Source organism: Alphaproteobacteria bacterium (assembly GCA_965218865.1). Taxonomy (GTDB): domain Bacteria; phylum Pseudomonadota; class Alphaproteobacteria; order JAAXGF01; family JAAXGF01; genus CBDCME01. The sequence goes on along the minus strand of CBDCME010000073.1, from coordinate 269,912 downwards.
CATCGATACGAGCGAACAAAAGAAGCTGGAACAGCAATTTCTCCAAGCGCACAAGATGAAGGCGGTCGGTCAGCTCGCTGGCGGCGTGGCCCGATTTCAATAATCTGTTGACCGCGATGATGGGTTTTTGTGACCTCCTACTGATGCGCCATCAGGCTGGCGATCAGTCGTTCGCCGATATCATGCAGATCAAGCAAAACGTCAACCGGGCGGCCAGTCTGGTGCGTCAGCTGCTCGCGTTGTCGCGGCGCCAGACTCTGCAGCCGGAGGTGCTCATACTGACGGACGTGTTGACCGAGCTGACCAACCTTCTCCGTCGCCTGATCGGGGAAAACATCGATTTACGGATGGTTCACTGCCGCGACCTCGGCCTCGTCAAGGGGGATCAAGGTCAGATCGAGCAGGTGATCATCAATCTCGTCGTCAACAGCCGTGACGCCATGCCGTCGGGAGGAACGCTCACCATCCTCACGAGCAACGTTTCCGCCGCTGAATCGACGCAATTCAATTACGATCTCATGCCCGCGGCCGACTACGTTCTGATCGAGGTCAGCGATACCGGGAGTGGCATCGCGAAGGAGCATCTGGGCGAGATTTTCGAGCCGTTCTTCACCACCAAGGAGGAGGGCGCGGGCACTGGCCTGGGATTGTCGACGGTCTACGGAATCGTCAAGCAAACGGGAGGGTTCGTTTTTGTCAGGAGTGCCCCTGGTGAAGGCGCTAGCTTCAATATCTTCCTGCCCCGTTACCCCGAGCCGAAGGACGGCGCCGAGGAAGGTTCCCGGCAGGTAAAAACCGAGGTCGTTAAGGATCTCACCGGCAAGGGCACGATCCTACTCGTCGAGGATGAGGACGGGGTGCGCATTTTCGGTGCCCGGGCCTTGCGCGGTAAGGGATACACGGTGCTCGAGGCAAGCAATGGCGAGGCCGCCCTCGAACTGATCGAGAGTACCTCGGCCGAGATCGATCTCGTCGTTACCGACGTCAAGATGCCGCAAATGGACGGCCCCACGTTCATCGAGCATCTGAAGCATAGCCATCCTGATATCCGGGTGATCTTCATTTCCGGATACGCCGAGGAGGCGTTCCGAAAGAATCCGCGCCAGGGCGGCGCGGCGCCATCAGTTTCCTGCCCAAGCCCTTCAGCCTCACCTAACTCGCCGGCAAGGTGAAGGACGTCCTCGAACCGCGCCCATTGATCGCCGATTTTATAGCTCTTTTGGGCCAGGTACGATGTCTCGGCGTATCGAAAATCGCTTGCCGGAAAGCGCGCTATATGGTCGCGACGATTTCTACGTCGACCGCGGCCACGGCGTTGCCACTCACTGTGCCAACGACACTGTAGCCCACGGTGGCGCCATCGGCGTCGTAGTACAAGGTGTTCGTGCTATCGAAAATAAACGCGGCGTTGCCGAGACCGAACTCCGTCGAGGTTCCGTTCGTCCCATTGTACGCGGCACCGATAACTTCGAAGTTAGTTCCATTGACGAGGGCGCCTAGCGCCAATGTTCCGCCATCGAATTGACTGGCTAGGAACTGGAATACATCGTCGGCGGCAACGAAATTCTGAATTGTGTCGCCGACGACACCTTGGTTTGCGGCCGTATCGTTGACCGATACGACGGGCAGGTCGGTCAACAAATCATAACCCAATATGTTGGTCCCGGCGCCACCATCGAGGGTGTCGATACCGGCGCCACCGACGAGGGTGTCGTTGTCCGCCCCGCCGCTGAGCGAATCCGCTCCAGTTCCGCCGTTCAAGGTATCGGCGCCGGCACCACCGTTGAGGGTGTCGTTGGCCGCGGCGCCGATGAGGGTGTCGGTGGCTGCCAGGCCGTCGAGAACGTTGGCGTTGGCATCGCCGGTGAGACTGTCGGCGAGGCTGGTGCCGACGGCGTTTTCGATCGCGGTCAGGGTGTCGGCGTTGTTGAAGCCGTCCGTCGCGGTTCCGGCGCCGAGGTCGACGACCGCTCCCTGGCTGATTCCGGCATCGTCGAAGCGGGCCTCGTCGGTCCCGGTGCCGCCATCGAGGGCGTCGGCGCCGTTGCCACCCCTTAAGGTATCGTTGTCCGCCCGGCCAAGGAGCGTGTCGGCGTTGGTGCCGCCGTCGAGGCTGTCGAAACCCGTCCCGCCGTCGAGAAAATCAGATCCCCCTCCGCCGTTAAGGACGTCGTCATCCGCCCCCCCTGGAGAACATCGTCGCCGTCCAGTCCATTGAGCGTGTCGTTACCGCCAAAACCCTTTATGGTGTCCTTGCCGAAAGTGCCGGTAAGCGTGTTCGACAAATTTGAGCCGGCTATCAAGCCGGGAATCTCGATTATTGCATCGTCGGTACGATCGACACCGTCCACACCGATCCCGCCTACGAATACTTCACCCAAATCAACGGAATCAAAGCCACTAATGACCGATATATCGGTGAGAATTATTGGGTCTTCACCCAAAATGCTTCCGAATTCTTCGTCGAAAGAACCCCCCGTGACCTCGATGACATAGGATTGTAGTTGAGCTTGTTCGCCGTCCGCTTCGTCGGATGTCGCGTCGGCGTCTTCGGAAACAGTCTCGTCGGCGGCTTGCAGATCTTCCGCCTGTTGCCCCCCGCGTCTTCCTCGGGCGCGCGAGGTGGCGGCGGTAAAACGCCAAGCACGGTGGCAAAAACTTGTTCGAAATCACTCTGATCGAATGAGGCCGGTTCCGGCACCATATACGCCGACGATACGGACAACGGCTGATAGGCTTCGCTCAGCACGAATTGCCCGGCCTCCGTCGCAACCACGATCTGCCCGACCGTGCCATTCGCGTTCGGCACCATCGTTATCGAATTTTGCTCACCTTCCGCGGCTGCCAATCCGGCGACCTTCGCGCCCCGAACGTTGATCGTCGCCACTGGCGTGGCGAGGATCATTTGTTCGGGATTGTTCGCCGCGATCTGGCCGCTTGCGAACACGAACATGCCTTCCAACACGGAAAACCGCGCCGAACCCTCACCCGTGCCTGGATCGTACTCCAGTTCGTTCAAGACCAGCTGGCCGTTCTCGCCCAGCGCAAAGGTCGAGTCGTCATTGAAAACCAAACCTACCGCCGCGCCCGCTTCACTCTCCAGCACGTCGCCCTCGAACACCGGATCGCCTGCCGCGAGCGAGACCACGCTCCCGTCGGCCCGAGTAACGGTCACCGAACCGTTGACCATTTCTATTTTTCCGATCGCCGCCGAAGCGGCCACGGGTCCCGCTTCAGGCGCCAATTGAGCGTATCTCCCGGCCACCGAATCGGTCGCCAGCATCGCAATCACGTCGGACCCCGAGAGGTCCCCGCTGGGGGTCAAGAGAACAGGGGGATCGGACACGGAAAAGTAGTCCACGACGAGGATGCGGGAACCGTCCTCCGCGACGATTAAGAGATCGGATCCTTCTCGCGCGACCACCGCTCCCAGGGTCGAGAACCATTCCGGTATGGTCAGGGCCTCACCACTTTCAGCATGCAAGGAATGATATTTTTCCCAGGAGTCGGTCAACGTGTCGTTCCGACCGAACGGACCGTGCGATAAGGTGGGTCCAGCGACGAAAGGCATCTTGTCACCTCTTTCCCTAGTCGCATCCCCGCGACTGGCTAAATTACCCCGACCCTGCAACGCCGCGGGACGGGAAAGGCATCTGGCTTTAGGCGCCTTACGGTACTTATACCAACCGCCCCAGAGTTTGACTCGCGCAAAGGTTTACACGCTAGGTTTTGTGTGATTCAAGGTTGTTGGCAACAAGGGAGTGTGTTCAATGCCAACGATTCCTTTGCGAAACGACTTTGATGCTGAAAGAGTCCGTGTTCTTGCGGCACGGAGCGATGATGGGAACCAGGCGCGACGGCTTTTGTCGATGGCGGCCATCTACGATGGGATGGATCGAGCGTGCGCGGCGGGTATTGGCGGCATGGATCGGCAGACGTTGCGGGACTGGGTTCACCGGTTCAACGCGGGAGGTCCGGCCGGTCTGATCGACCGCAAGCCGAACGGGGCGTTGCGTCGGTTGACGCCGTCGCAAATGGCGGCGCTTTCGCGGGCTATCGAGGCCGGTCCCGATCCCGAACGGGATGGGGTCGTGCGCTGGCGCTGCATCGATCTCAAGCAACTGATCCGAACGCGCTTCGGCGTGGACTATCACGAGCGGAGCGTCGGCAAGCTGCTGGCCGCGCTCGGGTTCTCGCATATTTCCGCGCGCCCGCGCCACGTCGGCCAGGATGCGCGGGCACAGGAGGAATTTAAAAAAAAGTTTTCCCGAACACTTGGCGAAAATCGTAGCGGCACAGCCACCGGACACGCCCATCGAGGTTTGGTTTCAAGATGAAATGCGCGTCGGCCAGAAGAACAGCCTGGTGCGCCAGTGGGCCCCAAAGGGATCGCGCCCGCGCCAGGTCAAGGACCTACGGACCTCTTCGGCGTATCTCTTCGGCGCCATCTGCCCCGAGCGCGGTGAGGGCGCGGCGCTGGTCATGCCGCGCGCCAATACTGAAGCCATGGACCTGCATCTCGAGGAAATCAGCCGGGCCGTTGCCCCAAACGCCCATGCCGTCGTGCTGCTCGACCAAGCCGCATGGCACACCACTGCCAAACTCGGCATCCCGGAGAACATCTCCCTCGTGCCTTTGCCACCCAAGTCCCCGGAGCTCAATCCCGCCGAAAATGTCTGGCAATACCTCCGCCAGAACTGGCTCTCCAATCGTGTCTTCGACTCCTATGAAGCCATCGTCGAGGCCTCTTGCCAAGCCTGGAACAACCTGACCGACCAACCTTGGAAGATCATGTCCATCGGCCTCAGAGCGTGGGCTCACACAAGTCAATGTTAAGGGCGGTTGGTATTATTCCTTTCGTCCTAATGTTTGGTTAAAAGGTAGGCTTAATTTTCGGGGATTATATATGAGAGTGCCATAACCCGCTAAACGTCGGGGTCATTGCCCTATTTTTTGGCCGGCGGTGGCGGTTTAGGGGGTGGTTTTGCGTCCTTGGAACGCGGGGGTATCCCAGCCTTACTCCCACGGGTAGGGATCGGCGCCTGTGTACGAACAGGACGTGGAGGCGGCGGTTTCTTATCCTGCGGCATATCTTCGTTCCTCGATTTCGTATGTTTGATTCTCGCATTCAGTGTTAATTAACTCATCCCTTGCGATATCAGCTGCCCTGGATAATAGTTGAGCATGACTCAATAGTGTTTTAGTTCGTTCTCTGGCCGTTTTTTTGCCAATTTCTCCGGAATTAAACTCATCCCACAACGCGCGGTGCTGATTTTCAATATCTGCCGTGGATTGATGCGCAGATCGAAAAATGGCGACCTTTCCTCCGTAGTCGTATACAAGGTCAAAAATTATCAGCCCCACGATCACAACGCCTGCGACCATGGTGGCGTGGTGAGGCACAAATGGAATTAGCGGAGCCGCCGCGCCAACGCCAGACACCGCCAGACACCAACGGATTATCCCGTGCCGAAGCTTGAACTTTTGAAACATGGCATCGAAGTATCGCGCTCCACGCACGATATCGAGCTGATTCTGCCAGACCAAGTTTCTGGTGGCTTGTTCCTCGTCGGTCACGGCATCCCGCTGTACAGATTGGCTGATGACGTGCACACTCCAATAGTAGGATAAAATATCCTGTCGTCAATTCCCCGCTAAGCGTCGGGGTCTTCGACTACTTTCATGGGCCGGAACACTCGCGCCAGAAATTCACTCGCGGTCGGCTCTGAACCGTCCGCGTTGCGCATGACAACCGGCCCCTCCATCTCTGCCCGGGTGGGTTGGTAGCTATGGGGTTTGACGCGGACCGTCCGTATCTCAGGTGTGGGTTTCGTCATCGTCGTCTCCTGTGTGAAGGGCATATCGCCCTTACTCCATGGTACGCCAGATCAATATTTCAATCTAGCGCTACCACCCATTGGCCTATAGTGCTTTCATCATGTGCTTCTGATTGGAGGTGGAAGATGCCTGAGGCTGCGAGGCGTGTCTACAGCGGATCCCCGCATCCGAAGACGTGGGCGTACTCGACCTCGGTGATGCTGGCTCCGTTCGAGACGAAGTTGATGGCGATCGCCGTCGCCGGCAGGCCCTCCGCCACCATGCACTCGCCTGACTTCTGCATCGTTCCTGGCTGATTGCGCCTGCCTGGGTCGTACACGACCCAATCCTGGACCCATGAGATGCGCACCATGCCAGCGATGCTGCGGGCGATCGAACTCCTGTTGATGGTCCCGGACAGGTCGCCCACGTCGTCGAGAACCTCCGCCATGCAGCCTGGGTCGTCGAAGATCATGGTGACGACCTCGCCCTTCAACGGGCCCAGGAAGGCCACCTTCTTCTCGACGGTTTGCGTGAACCAGCACCACCCGCCGTCCGCGTTCAAAACACGGGCGCGGCCTTCCATGTCGCTTGTCTGCGCAGCGGTTCCGACCAGGCCGACGAATAGCAATGCTGCGATGATTGTTCTCATGCCCACCTCTCCCATGCCCGGGGTCACGGCGCCGGCTGGTGCCGGGCCGCTGCAACGATCACAGGTTGAAGTGAAGGTCCTGCTTATTTGCCGCGCGCAGGGAGCTACCCCACGCTGGGTGTTCGGCTGTTGTATTAAGCAGGCGACCCGACCAAGCGGGCAACCTGGATCGTTGCGAGGATGATTTTAGAGCCATTGCGACATAACGCAATGTAATATAAACAGCATTGGACGCTGGCGGCGGTTCCGGTCCCCAGCGGCAACTCACGTCAAGGAGCAGTTGCTATGAGCTACGGAATGGCAAGTTATGGGCTTGGTTTTTCATTTCGGCATCGTTGGATAGCCTTCTCCGATAGACGCCAATACCCGTGCCGTGACAGTGCAAGGTCTCCGTGCTTCTTGAGAGTGTTTCTTGCCCACTGGACTTTGATATCCCATGCGCGTTGGACCTTCCCGTCTCGATATTCTTCGTCTCTGGTCCGATTGCGTTCCTCCTCACTAAGTCCGAAGTGGTCAGCTAACGGCCAATAGGTCGATCCCGAGCTCACTTCGTAATCAGATCCGCCATGCTCGTAAATATAGCGAAGCAATGCTTCTGCGATTTCGTGTTCAGTTGGATACATGTTCCGATATCCAGTTCCAGTTGATCTCGTAGTTTTCGGGCCGGCCGTCGATCAAACGATGCACGCGGATGAGGTAGCAATCCATCAATTCCTGCTGGATCTCCCGACCTCTTGGCCCTGATGCTCAGGAGGTAAGCGGCAAGTTGCCCTGGCGTGTGCGGCCCGCGGCCCCAGGCGTGTGAAACCGCTTGCCGTCCAGGATTTCATTGCGGAAATTACGGTGCCCGAATGGAGCTGTTTTCATCCCAGCAGATCTGACGTTGAGTTGGGAATTGGTGCAGCCATATCTGCCGTTACGCGCGGAACCCCAGCACTTGCTTTAACCGCAAGCGACCTCCCGGCCATCAGTCCCCTTCGTTTAACGCCGATTGTCTTGCCTAGAGCGGTGGCCCTGACAGCCCTGGAGATCTGGGATGGGGACACTTGCACTTTCTTCAGAACCGGGCGGTGAAGCAGCATCCTTTCCAGGGCATCAATACGGTTGCCCTGCTCCTTGAGACGAGCTTCAAATTGTTTCTGGTTTTCAAGAACGCGCAGCAAAACTGTGTCCTCTTCAGCGAAGACACAAAGGCCGTTCACGCAAATCATGGGCATGGCGCCATCCCTTCGGTTGGGCGCATTACCAGGGCTAGTTTTTTGTCCGCCCAGTGATCAGGGTGAGGTGATCGCGGCGCTGGCAGGGCTAGTTTTTTGTCCGCCCAGTGATCAGGGTGAGGTGATCGCGGCGCTGGCCATTTCATTCTCGGTGTGGCAGTGTGCCGGTCATGGCGACGCTGCCGGTCTCGGATTCGTCCATTGATTTGCGCGCGGTCACGGTGCGTCCGACCTGGGGCGCGCAGGAGCACCGGCGCTGGGACCGGTTGGTGGAGCAGCACCACTACCTGGCGTTCCACGGCGTCATCGGCAAGGGCCTGCGCCATGTCGCGGTGCATGGCGAGACCTGGCTCGCACTGATCGGCTGGCAGCCCGGCGCGTTCAAGCTGGGCGCGCGTGATCGCTGGATCGGGTGGTCGGCCGAGCAGCAGTTCCGGCGTCTGCATCTGATCGCCAACAACTCGCGCTTCGTCATTCTGACGCCTGGCCGAGTGCCGAACCTGGCCTCCCGTGTGCTGGGGCTGAGCCTGCGGCGGCTGTCTGAGGACATCCAGGCGGTGCACGGATATCCGGCTCTTCTGGCGGAGACGTTCGTGGACGTCTCGCGATTTGCCGGCACCTGCTACCGCGCGTCGAACTGGCGCTCTCTGGGGCTGACGCGGGGCTTTGCCCGTGAGCCCGGAGGGGCAGCGCGCTGGCGCCACCACGGTCAGCCCAAGGAGGTCTTCGTGTTCGGACTGACAGACGGCGCCCCCGAGGCGCTGAGCCGTACCGGGATGCCGGCACACTGGAACGCCGAGCAGCACACCGAGCCGATGGCCGCGCCCCGGCTGCGCAGCCTGTTCGAGTGTCTGGGTGAGGTGCCCGAGTACCGCCATGCCCGGGGCAAGCGCTATGCGCTCAACACCATTCTGGTGATCGCCGTCGCCGCCCGGCTTGCCGGATACCGGGGGGTGAACGCGTTCGCCCAGTTCGCCGCCCTGCTCTCCCAGGAGCAGCTCGAGGCGGTGGGTGCGTTCTGGAGCCCTTCCAAACAGCGCTACACCCCGCCCGCGATCACCACCTTCCACAAGACCCTCACCGCCCTGCCGCCAGAGACCCTGGACAACGCGATTAGCCAGTGGACCGGCCAGCATGGCAGCGCGCACGCGCCGGTCGCCATGGACGGAAAGGATCTGCGCGGCGCCTCGAAGCAGACCGAAGACGGGCGCAGGATGATGGTGGCGGCGGTCGAGCACGACACCGGCGTGGTCCTCGGGCAGGTCGAGGTCGACCGCAAGAGCAACGAAATCCCGGCCGTGCGCGAACTCTCCAGCGGCCTCGACCTCACAGGCCGGATCGTCACCATGGACGCGATGCACGCTCAGCACGAGACCGCGCGCTGCCTGCTCGGGCGTCGCGCCGACTACGTGATGAGCGCGGTCAAGGACAACCAGGAGATGATCTTCGAAGACCTCAAGGCGATCGACTTCAGCGATGCGCTCTGGCACGAAACCGTCGACAAGGGCCATGGCCGCATCGAGCGCCGACGCTGCGCCGTCGTCGACCTCTCCGCTGCCGAGTGGGACGGCTACGCCAACCTCCACGGGCGACGCCAGGCCATGCGCATCGAGCGCGAACGCGAGATCCTCAAGACCGGCAAGCGCAGCATCGAGGTGACCTGGAGCCTCACCTCGCTCGGCGCAGAGCGCGCCGGACCCGAGGAGTTGCTCGAACTGGTGCGCAACCACTGGCATATCGAGAAACCGCCTGCACTACGTGCGCGACTTCACCTACGACGAAGACCGATGCCGGGCCTACGTGCGTCACCTGCCCAGAAATCTCGCCTGCTTGACCAACGCGGCCATCGCCATCGTGCGCTGCGACGGACGCTTCCGTTATCTGCCCGAGGCCAACCGGCACTATGCCGCCCGGGCGCAGGAGGCCCTCGACGCGATCATGACCGCGCCCATCGCCTGAGACAGCACGCCTCTCCCCCGGACCGGGACGTGCCGCCGAGCGGCGCGGGCGGACCGGTGTGCCTGTCGAATCCGAAAACGCCGTCCGGTGGCTTCAAGCAGTCCCCCATGACGTCGTCGAGGCAAGCTCGGGGCTCCCCGAACCCCGTGCACCGAGCACGATCCCACTCATCCCGAACCCTCAACCGCGACTAAAAATTGTTCCTGGGCGCATTACCGCTTGACCGAAGGGCAAACCCTACCTATGCTTGGAATCGAATTAGCGTTCCAAGTCGGTCGCGTCTTCGTTGAGCGGTTTCGCGATTAAGTTTCAGGCCCCGGCAACCACCGGGGCTTTCTATTTTTTAGATCTAAATCAAATACTTACGCGCGTCAAGAACGCGCCCCCGCTCTCACAGGGCTAGTTTTTTGTCCGCCCAGTGATCAGGGTGAGGTGATCGCGGCGCTGGCCATTTCATTCTCGGTGTGGCAGTGTGCCGGTCATGGCGACGCTGCCGGTCTCGGATTCGTCCATTGATTTGCGCGCGGTCACGGTGCGTCCGACCTGGGGCGCGCAGGAGCACCGGCGCTGGGACCGGTTGGTGGAGCAGCACCACTACCTGGCGTTCCACGGCGTCATCGGCAAGGGCCTGCGCCATGTCGCGGTGCATGGCGAGACCTGGCTCGCACTGATCGGCTGGCAGCCCGGCGCGTTCAAGCTGGGCGCGCGTGATCGCTGGATCGGGTGGTCGGCCGAGCAGCAGTTTCCGGCGTCTGCATCTGATCGCCAACAACTCGCGCTTCGTCATTCTGACGCCTGGCCGAGTGCCGAACCTGGCCTCCCGTGTGCTGGGGCTGAGCCTGCGGCGGCTGTCTGAGGACATCCAGGCGGTGCACGGATATCCGGCTCTTCTGGCGGAGACGTTCGTGGACGTCTCGCGATTTGCCGGCACCTGCTACCGCGCGTCGAACTGGCGCTCTCTGGGGCTGACGCGGGGCTTTGCCCGTGAGCCCGGAGGGGCAGCGCGCTGGCGCCACCACGGTCAGCCCAAGGAGGTCTTCGTGTTCGGACTGACAGGACGGCGCCCCCCGAGGCGCTGAGGCCGTACCGGGATGCCGGCACACTGGAACGCCGAGCAGCACACCGAGCCGATGGCCGCGCCCCGGCTGCGCAGCCTGTTCGAGTGTCTGGGTGAGGTGCCCGAGTACCGCCATGCCCGGGGCAAGCGCTATGCGCTCAACACCATTCTGGTGATCGCCGTCGCCGCCCGGCTTGCCGGATACCGGGGGGTGAACGCGTTCGCCCAGTTCGCCGCCCTGCTCTCCCAGGAGCAGCTCGAGGCGGTGGGTGCGTTCTGGAGCCCTTCCAAACAGCGCTACACCCCGCCCGCGATCACCACCTTCCACAAGACCCTCACCGCCCTGCCGCCAGAGACCCTGGACAACGCGATTAGCCAGTGGACCGGCCAGCATGGCAGCGCGCACGCGCCGGTCGCCATGGACGGAAAGGATCTGCGCGGCGCCTCGAAGCAGACCGAAGACGGGCGCAGGATGATGGTGGCGGCGGTCGAGCACGACACCGGCGTGGTCCTCGGGCAGGTCGAGGTCGACCGCAAGAGCAACGAAATCCCGGCCGTGCGCGAACTCTCCAGCGGCCTCGACCTCACAGGCCGGATCGTCACCATGGACGCGATGCACGCTCAGCACGAGACCGCGCGCTGCCTGCTCGGGCGTCGCGCCGACTACGTGATGAGCGCGGTCAAGGACAACCAGGAGATGATCTTCGAAGACCTCAAGGCGATCGACTTCAGCGATGCGCTCTGGCACGAAACCGTCGACAAGGGCCATGGCCGCATCGAGCGCCGACGCTGCGCCGTCGTCGACCTCTCCGCTGCCGAGTGGGACGGCTACGCCAACCTCCACGGGCGACGCCAGGCCATGCGCATCGAGCGCGAACGCGAGATCCTCAAGACCGGCAAGCGCAGCATCGAGGTGACCTGGAGCCTCACCTCGCTCGGCGCAGAGCGCGCCGGACCCGAGGAGTTGCTCGAACTGGTGCGCAACCACTGGCATATCGAGAACCGCCTGCACTACGTGCGCGACTTCACCTACGACGAAGACCGATGCCGGGCCTACGTGCGTCACCTGCCCAGAAATCTCGCCTGCTTGACCAACGCGGCCATCGCCATCGTGCGCTGCGACGGACGCTTCCGTTATCTGCCCGAGGCCAACCGGCACTATGCCGCCCGGGCGCAGGAGGCCCTCGACGCGATCATGACCGCGCCCATCGCCTGAGACAGCACGCCTCTCCCCTGGACCGGGACGTGCCGCCGAGCGGCGCGGGCGGACCGGTGTGCCTGTCGAATCCGAAAACGCCGTCCGGTGGCTTCGAGCAGTCCCCATGACGTCGTCGAGGCAAGCTCGGGGGCTCCCCGAACCCCGTGCACCGAGCACGATCCCACTCATCCCGAACCCTCAACCGCGGCTAAAAAATTGTTCCTGCCCGCTCTCAAACCCGTTGCCGGAGATCAAGTCGTTATACCGCAGCCGTTTGCCGGTCATGCCCGAGACGAGGTCGATCATCTGGTCGACGGTGTCCTGCTCGCGAACGTTGTGCCGCCCTGAGAATTCCTGGATATACCGGTCAAGATGCTTGGGACTCATCTTGTGATAGGTTCCATTGTATCCCCGCTTGAGCATCCCCCAGAAGCTTTCGATGCCGTTGGTATGGCAATCTCCCCGAACGTACTCACCGGCGCTGTGGGTCACCTTATCGTGTTTTTCTGGGAAGATTCTCGTAGGCCGCGGAGTCGTCGTGGTAGACGGTGGCATCCTCCTTGGCCAGACCGGTGACGAAATCCTGAATGTTGGCCTTGTCGGCCTTCGGCACGACCTGCGCCTGCACGGAGTTCGTGGCCCTGTCCTTCGCGCCGGCGACGATGGTTTTTTTTCATGTTGGGCTGGGCGCGCGCCTTCTCGCGCTCGTGGCCGTGCATGTTCCTGAACTTGCCGCCCATGTACGTCTCGTCGGCCTCGACCGGGCCGTCGAACGGGCCATTGCCGCTCTCGAAAGCCTTGCGGATTCTGTGGGCCAGGTGCCAGGCCGTCTTTTGAGTGACTTCCAGATCGCGATGCAGCTTCATGCTGGAAACACCCTTGAGATTCGTCATGAACAGGTAGACTGCAATCGCCCACGTCTGGAATCCCAGCTTCGAACTTTCCATGATGGTGCCGGTCTTGAGGCTGAATCTCGGCTTGCCTTCGCACTCACGGCAACGGTGCGTCATGGTTTTGTGCTTGATCCCGCATTGAACGTTGAGCGACCCGCATTTCGGACAGTGCGGGCCGTTGGGCCAAATCATACCTTCGAGCCACTTGCACGCCGCGGTATCGTTCGGAAACATCTTGACCAGCTTTACCAAGCTGATGCCTTCGCGGTCGCTTTTTCCAGGTGCTTTATGCATGACCAATCTCCTTGGTGGCACTTTAATATAGCCCGTTAGATTGGTCGGCACAACATAAAATGGCACTTTGATATATAATTTCCTAATTTTCCGTTAATATTATCATCTATAAAAAAGTTGTGGATATATTAGAAGAATAACCATTAGTTTATTATTACGTTTTCTGAAATATATAGAATTTATTATACGTCGATTTTACTTTTATTTTTTTGTGTGCTGACGTTAGATATTATCTTATCGATGAAATTAGGGGCGTGGTACCCGGAATCGTCTTTCGGGCGATACCCGTGGCCCTTGGTTTATGCTTGTGCTGATGCGGAAATTCGAAGAAAAAGCCCCGGCGCGTGCGCGGGAGGGTCGCACGAGCCAGGGCGATAGGGCGTCCGTTGACGGGAATTGGACGCCGACAGCAGAGCCACACTCTCCATGCGGCCCATATAGGGTGAGCACCACTACGCTGCCATCATTATACTAAATTGCTTGAATTCAAATAATCAAGTCCCAATTATTAATTATTACTCACAGATTGCTATATTCAACAGTTGTGAATTATGTTGATACTGGGGATAATTTTGTTGTGTCGTTGGCAAATTCAAGGTAACGCATAGCTTTGCGGCCGATTTATCGGCCGCTAGCGGGCCCAAGACTTGGGGAAAACAAAAATCACCCGACGCCTTCCCTGAACGAAATTTTTAGATTTTCGCCGTTTTTTTGGGGGAATCGGATTACACGGACCCTGGGCGCCTTTTCAGCACGTACATCCGAAAGCTGCCGTAATCTTTCGCCGCCGGCATATGGCCGACGTATTCGCATCCCAGGTTGGGGTCCCCCGCAAGCGCCGTCTCGGAGGCGAAAAATTTCGTCACGTAGACCTGCCCGACCGGTGTCACCGGCTCGATGCGGGCGGTACGGCTGACGTGGCTGCCGAAGTAGTTCATGGTTTTCAGAACCGGGTCCTTGAGCTCGAAAACGGGGCCGGCGTGGCCGCCGAGACGTAAGGCGATCCGGGACGGCAGACCGAGTCCGGGCAGATCGAGCCGAGCCATCTCCCGCTGCATATCCAGGGCGCAATTTGCCGCCTGCCTGGCCTTGTTCATAACGATGAAGAGTCCGTCGCCCCAAGTATTGCTTTTTTGGATTTCCGCGTCGTAGCGTTCGAGAACGCGGGCCAGACCGCCGAGCACGCCTTCGACGAATGCCGGCAGCTGGGCGTCGCGCAGTTTGCTGAAACCTCTGACGTCGCCGAACAGGAATGCCTTGACCGTACGCCGATGGGATGAGGATTCCGCGTCCGACCGTGGATTTTCGGGATTCGGCGTTTCGGCGGTTGACTGACTGTCGATCACGTGGGTCGGCAGATCGCGCGACCGCCAAACGGCGATGTCGGCTGAAGTCCCGGCGACGGTGCCGGTCTCCACTCGATCCCAAACTGTGAGCTGCTCCACATCCGTGTCTAGATAGGCGGCCCGCAACAACGCCAGCCCCATCACGAGCCGGCCGGCGTAACCGAACAACTGATCGTCCCCCAAGTAGCTTTCATCGGTCGCGAAGCTGACCGAGGCGGCTTTACCAAGACAGAGATCGAACCTTTCGAGCCACGACGGCCCGCCCGGAGCAACCGAGATTTCCTTGAATTCGTCTTGTTCGAACGGCAACACGACGTTGAGCTGAGCCCGGCGCGAAAGCAAGGCCTCGGCAATCAGGATGTCGGCCCCGCAGGCCAGCGAACCGTAGCCGTAACCGATATCGCGTTCGTCGAGGTAGGCGGCGATCCGATCCCCTACCGCTTGTTGAGCGGAGGCCGGAAACCGGCCAGGCTTCCCGGCCGCTGAAATCATGTGCCCACAATACACAATCACTGTGGGCGATTTCAGCGTCGCCAGAACGGTCTGGTCGATTCCCTTGTGGAGGCAGATCCGGCGCAGTTGCTTGCGGCTGGCGGCGACGGCCGCGAGGTCGCCGCCATAATGCGCCATGGCCTCTTCCAGCGCTGCCTGGGCGTCCCCTGGTTTGTCGAGCAATAGGCTTGCTTCCGCCATCGTCGCGGCGCGGTAATAGGCGTCTCCCGTATCCTCGCCGGTTGTTTTGGCGCAGCTTCCGCGAACCGCCCGGGCCAGGTCGCGCGCCTCGTCGTCGTGTCCCGAGAGGAGCCGCATCGTTGCCGCGTTGATCCCCGGATAATAGCCCCCGGTCCTTTCGAATATCGCCTGGTAACGGTCCGCGGCGGTGCTTGTCAGGGCCTTGCGCTCGTCCCCATCGACGGCGAGGGCGCTATCCTTCGCGAGCCGCGCGTCGAGCGCCGCGATTTCTTCTTCAAGGTTGCCTCCGAGTTCGAGTTTTTCGAACAGCGTTCGTGCCTGTTGGGTCGCCCCGCTGCGGGCAAGAACGAGAACCGCCCGATGCTTCAACTCCAAGTCGTCGGGATGTTGGGAAAGGGCTTGCCGGGCCAGATCGTAGGCCGCCAGAAACTCGCCGCTCCGCTCCTCCGACTTGACGCGCGCGAGCCAGTCCCCCGCAGATAAACCCTGATCCGAACTTTCACCGCTGGACATCGCGCTGCTCCAAGATTTTCGCGCCGATCATCACCTCTTCCCGACGCCAACACAAGCCGGCGCCCAAGGACTTCAAATCGTGAAGCGGTCATCGGCGGGCGTCAGGGGGCGCGATGGGACCCGGGGGATGCCGCGAACATTTGGCGGAGGATCGTTTCGACGGGGGTCGGGGCGACGGCGAGTTCGGCCAGGGATAGGGCCTCGGCGTCGACCAGGTTGTCATCTTTCATGAGTGTGACCTGGTCGCGGGTCAGCGGTGCGTTCGGGACCAGCGACATCAGGGCGGCCAGGAATTCCCAAATGAAGAATGGGACCGGCACGAGCCAGCGCCGGCGCTTTATCGCCCGCGTCACCATTTTTATCAATGTCTTGTATGAATAAATTCCGGGTCCGCCGAGTTCGAAGATTTTCCCCTCGGTTGCGGGGTTCTTGAGGACCGCGGCTACCGCGGCGGCGATGTCGCCGACGTAAACCGGCTGCAATCGGGTGGCCCCGGTGCCGAATAGCGGGATGACCGGGAGCCCCCGCGCCAAGCCCGCCAGTCGGTTGAGGAACGCGTCCTCGGGGCCGAAGATAACGCTGGGACGGAGGATGGTCGTTGTGGGCAAGGCTTCCACGACCAGGGTCTCGCCGCGGCCACGGGCACGGACGTACGGCGACGGCGAGGCGGTTCCGGCTCCGAGACCGGAAATGTGAACCAGGCGCTTCACTCCGGCCCGCGCCGATGCCCGCGCCACGTTCAGCGCCCCTTGTCCGTGGATGGCCTCGAAAGTCGCGTCGCCGCGCTCGACATAATGTCCGACGGTGTTGATCACCGCCTCGGCGCCCGCCACCGCCGGGTCCACCGACGCCGCCTCCCAAACGTCGGCACCGACCGCGGTGACCGAGCCGCCGCTCTCGGTAGCTAACGAGGTCCGTTCGGGTTGGCGCACCGCGACGCGCACATGGGCACCCTCGGCGGCCAAGCACTTGACGATTTCCCGGCCGACAAACCCCGAACCACCGAACACCGTAACGCGACCGTAGGTCATGTCGAGGTCGAGCTAATAGTTTGTTTTCACTAAATTATCATCTCAAATTTCAGAAACTGTGTAAACCTCTACCGTCCCCGCCGAAACGCGGGCACGGGCGGGGCCGAGAACCCGATTTCGATGCGTCTATTGTACCGAAATTCAAAAAAGGAAGCGGTCGAAAAATTACCGCCTAACTCGTAAATACGTAAACTGTCGCCGGTTTTGTCCCCGGTTTTGTCGTAAATAGGTAAACTGTCGCCGGTTTTCGTCCCCGGTTTTGCTAGGCGGCCATTTCGTCGAGGACGGCGGCGAATTGGGTTACGGCCCAATCGACGTCCTCGCGGCTGACGTTGAGGGGCGGGGTGAAGCGCACCACCGTCTCGTGGGTATCCATCGACAGCACACCCTTGGCGGCGAATCTTTCGACCACGGCTCGGGCGCCGGCGCGCGTGGGGTCGATCTCGACTCCGACCCAGAGACCGGCGCCGCGCACCTCGCGGATCAGCGGCGAGGTGATCCGGCTCAAGGAGTCCTTCAGGTGACGGCCCATTTCGGCGCTCCGCTCGGCGAGCCGGTCGTGCTCGAGAATTTCGATCGATTTCAGGCCGATGGCGCAGGCGAGGGCGTTGCCGCCGAAAGTCGAGCCGTGGCTGCCGGGCGAAAAAAACGTCCATCACCGCCTCGCTGGCCAGAAAGGCGGACACGGGATAGACGCCGCCGCCGAGGGCCTTGCCGAGAATCAGGCCATCGGGCGGCCCGATTTCATGCTGATAGGCGAAATTCTTGCCGGTTCGGCCCATGCCCGTTTGCACTTCGTCGACGATGAGGAGCACCTGGTGCCGGGCGCAGATTTCCTTGACCGCGCGCAGCCAGCCCCGGGGTGGGATCACGATGCCGCCTTCTCCCTGCATGGGTTCGGTGAGGAAGGCAATGGTCTCGGGCGTAATGGCGGCTTCCAGGGCCGCCGCGTCGGCGAAGGGGATGGCCGCGGAATCCGCCGTCGAAGGGACCGAACCCGTCTCGGTAATCGGCTTCCGAGGAGAAACCCACGATGGTCGTGGTGCGGCCGTGGAAATTTCCCGCGCTGACGATCATTCGGGCCATCCCGTCTGCAACGCCCTTGACCCGGTAACCCCAACGGCGGGCCGCCTTGATCGCGGTTTCCACCGCCTCGGCGCCCGTGTTCATGGGAAGCATGCGGTCCATCCCGGCGAAGCGGCAGAGCTTTTCGGCGAAGGGGCCGAGGCGGTCGCTATGGTAGCCGCGCGAGGTGACGGCGAGGCGGCTTGCCTGCTCGTTCAAGACCTTCAGGATGCGGGGTTCGTTGTGGCCGAAGCTCACCGCGCTGTAGGCGCTCAGGAAATCGAGGTATTCTTTGCCCTCGAGGTCCCAAACCCGGCACCCCTCGGCGCGGCTCAGAGTCAGCGGCAGGGGGGGCGTAATTAGTCGTCCATGAAGAACCCTGATTTCAAGCTGAAGCGGCGATTGGGTTTGCGGTGGGGTGCGAGATGTCGCTGAGGAGCGCGGCCAGGATTTGGACAAACAAACGCCTCAGCCATTTGAGGACAAGGCGGTAGTTGTAGCCGGCGCCGGCGAGGATGGCGTTGATCTTGTCGCCGTCGCGGCCTTTGAGGAAGTTGCGCCCCAGCCTGCCATCGCTCTTGAGATGTCCGATCACGGCCTCGACGGCGGAGCGCCGCCTGAGCTCCTTCTTGATCGTCGGCGTGATGCCGCGTTTCTGGCCTGATCTAAAGACGCGGTGTTTGTTGGGGTAATCGTGGCCCTGGTATCCCTTGTCGACATAGATGCGCTCGGCCGATATCCCCGTCCAGCGTTCCATCTCTTCGATCACCTGCCTCAAGGTGTGGCCATCATAGGGATTGCCGTGGAAGGCCTTGACGTGGGCGACGAACTGGCCGCCGGGGGGCGGGAATTGGTTGCCGCCACGGAGACCTTGCAGCCGAACTCGTACGGCTTGTGCGCCTTCCCTTTGCCGATGCATTCGACCTCGGGCGCGTGGAGCGAATAGACCTTGGGCAAGGGGTCGCGCCGCTTCTGGGTCGACACCCGCTCGGCCAGCCACAAGGGGCGGCGGAAGGTATCCCGTAGGCTCTCCTCCTGGGCCGTCTTGCGGCGGATGTCGCGGACGGTGCGCCCGAGATAGGTCTTGAGCTTGCGCAGGGCCTTGTTGGCCCGCTTGTGCTGTTTGGCATGGCGGTAGCGGCCTTGCATGATCAACGCCCTCTTGCCCAGGCGGGTATAGGACTGACGCAGGGCAATGCCGTGCTCCCGTGCCAGTCGCACCAGCCGCTCGCGGGCTCGTTGCATCAGTTTGGCGTCGGTCGGAAAGGCAATCGCCTTCTCTTGTACGGTGGTGTCCACCGTCACCCGCTCGAGGTCCTTCTCCCGCAGCGCCCCCACCCGGTGGGCCACGGCCAGGCTCTCCTGGAATACCTTCTCCAAACCTTCCGGCCCGATCCGGTCCCGCCACCGGGTCATCGACGAGCGCTCCATGGGCAGCTCATGCTGAAAGTACTCTTCGCCGCAGAAGCACTGGAAGTATGGGTCGTAGACCCAGCGCTCGCAGACCTCCTCATCCGAGAGATCGAACATATGCTTGAGGATGTGCAGCCCAACCATCAACCGCGTCGGGACCCCCGGCCGACCCTCCTCCGAATACAAGGCTTCATAGGTCTCGTCGAAGAAAGTCCACGCGATCCGGCCCCCCAACACCACCAACTCGTGGCGCAGGTTGATGATGTTTTCGAACCGCGAGCGGAACAGGTCCTCTATTCCCGATGACACCTTGCGCGATGGCTTCATCACAGTTCTCCAATCCCAATCGACGGGAGCAGAGAATCACGTTCCGCAACGGAAGGGAATCCCCAAAATCAATTATTTCAAATCACAAGCTTTTCAGGCCCAAAACCCGTTTTCTTGCAAATCCGATTACTTCGCCAAACCGAAAGAGCTACCAACATCAGCCGCTTACGCGTTCTTCACGGGCGACGAATTATGGGCGGCAAACCGCCCCTCGCGGGCGACCGCGGGGTTGACGTCATTCATGGCCCGAGTCCCGATCGTTGGGCTTCGTGAAAGAGGAGACGAGGAGTTGCGTAACGAGGTCGGCGGTCCGAGCCCCGATATCGTGGCGTGGATTGTATTCGGCGATTTCCAGCGCCTTCATCCGGGGGTCGTGGGCCAAGCCGGCAAGCGACGGCAGAACTTCCTCGGCCAAAAGACCGTCTTCCTCCGGCGAGCCGATACCGGGGGCGTCCGCCGGGTCGAAACCGTCGAGATCGATGGTCATGCCGTAGCCGGCCCGGGCGATCAGGACGTGCTCCCGCGCCGCCTCGAAAACACGGGCGAACCTTTGTTCCCTGACCGTGCTCATGTGAAAAACCTTCACCCCTAGATCGGCGAGCAGCTTTTCCTCGCCCGCCTCGAAACTGCGCACGCCGATTAGGCAAACGTGCTCGGGCGCCAGTTTGGTGTTGGGCGAGGCGAGCTTGGTCAGATCCGCTTCCCCGTGCCCCAAGAGGCAGGCCAACGGGCGGCCATGGTAATAACCGCCCCATTTTCCCTGGTCCGCCGTGTCTGGCGTGTGGGCGTCCATGTGGGCGTCGATCCAAATCAGGCCGAAGCGGCACTCGCCGTCGAGCGCGGCGGTGACGGCGCTCCAGGTTCCGACCGCGATAGCGTGATCACCCCCGAGCACGACCGGAAAGTGGGTATCGGCGACAGCCTCGCCCACAACCCGGGCCAGGCGCCGGTTGTGGTCGACGACCATGGGAAAGCTGCGTTCGCGGGTTATCCGGTCGGTGTTGTCCGGGGAATTCGTCTATCCCACGGTGGTGAGCCAGGCGGCGTCCTGTCCCTTCTCGCGAACGGCCTCGATCACCCCGTGGCGGCGTAGGAATTCCGGGCCCGCGTCGGCGCCGGGATCCTGCGAACCCCAGCCGGAGGCCGCGCCGATGAAAACGCTTCGCCGCTCGATTGCCGTCATGCCTCGCCTGTCCACGCGGATGAAGCCGCATGTTCGCACGAACTGCTTGCCTTGGGCTCAACGAAAATCGGCTTGTCTTTCGGGTCGGGCCTCCTCGAAGGGGGGAAGGGCCATGCAGTTGTCGAAAATGCGCCTCAGACCTGGGTATTCCGCCAAGGGACAGTTGAAGCGCTGGGCATTGAAAATTTGTGGCACCAGGCAGATGTCGGCCATCGTCGGGGTGTCCCCGTGACAATAGCGGCCTGTCGACGGATGTCCGCTGGTGAGGGATTCGAGGGCCGATAGTCCCTCCGCGATCCAATGGCGGTACCAGCGCAGGACGTCACCTTCCTCCAATCCGTACGCGGAGCCGAGATATTTGAGGACCCGCAGGTTATTCAACGGGTGTATGTCGCAGGCGACGATCTGGGCCAGGGATCGGACTCGGGCCTTGTCCTCGCCGCCGGCCGGCAGGATCGGCGTTTCGGAATAACGTTCGTCCAGGTACTCCATGATCGCGAGCGATTGGGTGAGTACCCTTTGTCCGTCCACCAAAACCGGTACCAGGCCCTGGGGATTGAAGGTCAGAAAGCGGGCGTCTCGCTGCTCCCCGGCGCCCAAGTCCACGGTCTTGTCCTGGTGGTCGATGCCCTTGATCCGGAGGGTGACGCGGACCCGAAACGCGGCCGACGAACGGGCATGGCCATAAAGCCTTATCGACACCCTGACTGCCTTCCCGTCACCGTGGAGCCCCTTCGTAGCGCACCACGACTTGCTCGATGGCACCGAAGATCGAGGCGCCAGAGGAATCGTGCATTTCGATGCGGACGCGGTCGCCGAATTTCAGGAACGGCGTTTCCGCCTTGCCGTGGGCGATGGTTTCGAGCATCCGGACCTCGGCGAGGCAGGAAGATCCGACGGAGGAATCCTTATTCGATACCGTTCCCGATCCAATGATCGTGCCACTGGCGAGATGACGTGTCATCGCCGCGTGAGCGATCAACTCGGGAAAAGCGAACGTCATGTCGACCCCGGCGTCGGGCCGGCCGATCGAGTTGCCGTTGAGGTGACTGAGCAAGGGTAACCGGACTTTGCCTTTGTCCCAGGCCGGGCCGAGCTCGTCCGGGGTCACCGCCACGGGGGAAAGGCGCTTGTCGGCTTGCCCTGGAAGAAGCCGAAGCCCTTCGCGAGTTCGGCGGGAATCAATTTGCGCAGGCTGACGTCGTTGACGAGCATCAATAGCTTGATATGCGGGCCGGCGCCGTCAGGCGCCACCCCCATGGGCACGTCGTCCACGATGACGGCGGTTTCGGCCTCGAAATCGATCCCCCAGTCTTCGCTAGCCATGGCGATATCCTCGCGCGGACCGTGGAATCTGTCCGATACGGCCTGGTAGATCAGAGGATCGCGCCACAGATCGGTGGGCATTTCGGCGCCGCGCGCCTTTCGGACGAGGGCGATATGATTGACGTAGGCCGAAGCGTCGGCGAACTGGTACGCGCGCGGCAGGGGCGAGGCGCAGGCGTTTTCGTCGAAGGGTTCGGCGTCGGGCCGTCTACCGGCTTCCAGATCATCCGCTACCCGCGCCAGCGCCGGGGCTGCGTTTCCCCAATCATCCAGGGCCCGCTGCAGGGTCGGCGCCGTCTCGCCCGCGCGAACAAAATGTCCGAGGTGTTTGTCGACGATCACCAGGGTGCCGTCGCGGCCGCCCTTGTTCAATGACGCGAGCTTCATATTTTCTTACGGCCTCGGAGGCTCGTTGGTTGCCGCCGAGCGCCAGGAATCGACGTAATCGGGGTCTTCGACGCTGGCGGGCAGATCGCCGACCGTGAGGCCGTCGCGGGTATCGACCATGACGGCGATTTCGTCGGTCGTCGCGGGTTTGCGCGCCTTGAACATGGCTTGCAAGGCCTTGGGATGAGGCCCGTGGGTGAATCCGCAGGGATGGAAGGTCACCATGCCCCGGCCGATGTTGTCGCGGCTGAAGAAGTCGCCGCGATGGTAAAAAATGGCTTCGTCGTAATTGTGAAAAAACGGCACCTTCAGGGCCGTGGGGTCGGTCTCGAAGGGCCGGGGCACGAAGGTGCAGACGACGAAGCGGCTGGCCACGAAGCGGCTGGCCACGAAGGTGGTGTGGGCCGAAGGCGGCAGATGATAGCGATGACTCGACAACGGGCGCAGGTCGCGGACGTTGATGCGCAGCGGCGCCAGGGTGCCGTGCCAGCCAACCGCGTCGAGGGGATTGAAGGGAAAGGTTACGACGGAGGTTTGTCCGAGGCGCTTGATGAAGACCCGCCAATCTTCCCGCTTGCCCGCCGGCGTCTGTTGGGCCCGGAACGCCTCGTCGATGACGGGTGTTTCGAGCCTTGCCGGATCGAAGATCGCGTGCGGCCCGACGACACCCTTTTCAGGCAGCCGGTAGGCGCCGTTGGTCGCTTCGATTAGGAGCAACGTCGCCGCGCCGTCGAAGGAAGTCCGCCACATCGTTCCGCGCGGGGACGACGACATAATCGCCGGCCTCTAAGGGCAAGCGTCCGTAATCGCAAAAAATGGCGCCCTGGCCCTCGTGAATGAAAAGAAGGTCGTCGCCATCGCCGTTCCGCGCCAGCATCTCCATGGCGCCCTCGGTGCGCCAGAAACGGTAACGGACATGAGCGTTGTAAAGGATCTCGGTTGCCTCCCACGGCGACGCGGTAACCGCCGTGATTTTGTTTAGGTCGAAAGAGCGTGGCCGCAGGGGCCCCTGCCAGTCGATCCAACCGGTGGGCGGGTGCTCGTGGTACATGTGCGCCGCGGGACCATAGAAGCCCTCGCGCCCGAGTTCGCGTTCGTACGTACCCTCGGGCAGATCCGCGTGCGCCTGGCGCGAGGTTCTGCCCTCGATTCTCGGCAACGAAATCCCGTGCTTCATTTCAGGCCGTCTCCCCAATGGGTTTGCAATCGGCGCCCGGGAGGACTCCGTGGCGCCACCAGCGGAGGAGGCCGTCTCAGAGCCTGTTCGAAAATGCGCGTTCGCGCATTTTTTGCGTCTGTTCCGGCCCTCTCCCCCTCCCGGCCACCCACCAGAGTATGTGAGTGGCCGGGAGGGGGAGAGGGCCGGCGCCGCGAGTATTCGAATGGACTGTCAAAGGACTTTCCTCTCGATCTGGTCGCGTTCGATGGCCTCGAACAAGGCTTGAAAATTTCCTTCGCCAAAGCCTTCGTCGGCCTTGCGCTGAATGATCTCGAAAAAGATCGGCCCGATAACCGTGCCGGTAAAGATTTGCAACAGGATTCCCTCGCTCGAGCGCCCCGAGCCGTCGATGAGAATCCGTTGCGTCGCAAGCGGTCGAGGTCCTCGCCGTGGTCGGGAAGCCGTTCCGGCACCGATTCGTAGTAACTCTCGGGGGGCGGCGGCATGAAGCCGACGCCGCGGGCCTTAAGGGTCTCGACCGTGGCGTAGATGTTGTCGGTTCCGAGAGCGATATGTTGAATGCCTTCACCCTTGTAAGCGGCAAGGTATTCAGCGATTTGAGATTTATCGTCCGCCGATTCGTTGATCGGTATGCGTACCTTGCCACAGGGGCTCGTCATGGCGCGGCTGCGCAGTCCCGTGAGTTTCCCTTCGATGTCGAAATAACGGATTTTCCGAAAGTTGAAGAGGCGCTCGTAGAATGCCGCCCAGTGATCCATGCGGCCGCGGTAGACATTGTGGGTCAAATGGTCGACCTCGGTGAGACCAACACCTCCGGCCGCCATGGCGGAATCGTCGGCGAAGACGAAATCGACATCGTAGATGCTGGGATCCTCGAAGCGATCGACAAGATAGACGAGGCTGTCGCCGATTCCCTTGATCGCCGGAATATTGAGTTCCATCGGTCCGATGCGGCTCCGATAGGGCTTGCCGCCCCGCCCGGAGGCGTAGGCCAAGGCCGCGCCGGCGTCGGCGACGCGGAGGGCGATGGCGCAGACCGAGGGACCGTGGACGCGCGCGAACGATTGGGCGAAGCTCTCCGGCTCGGCGTTGACGATGAAATTGATCCGGTCTTGCCGGTAGAGGGTCACGCGTTTCGAGCGGTGCCGCGCCACGGCGGCGAATCCCAGACTTTTGAACAGAGCGCCGAGCGCCTCGGTGTTTTCGGCCGTGTACTCGACGAACTCGAATCCCCGGGTTCCGGCGGGATTTTCCCACCCATTCCCGGCTCGGTCCTTGTCTTCGGTTGCCGTCATCGGTTTGTAAGATCCGCCGGCACCACTCCGGCCTTGAAAATGTTAAGACACCAAGCCTTCTTGATACGACCGAATGCGACGGTTTACCAGTGCCGCCTTTTGACAGCGCGAAACAACCCCAACGCCCACCCGAATTCATCTCGTTCGCTTGTTTTCGGGTTGGCGATGCGACCACTTTCTTGTCATAGCCCAAACCGCAGACAATGAATTGGCGGGTGCCGGGCGGGCAGGGAGGTCCAGTGGTTGCCGCCGTCGTCCTCGACGATCCACATGAGGTCGATGGACCATGGCGTTTCATCGCCGCTTGCGACCGGCTTTTCCGGGTACGCGGGCGTGGGTTGTTCCTCCCATCCCTCGGCATCGAGACCGGCGCGCCACATCTTGACGCCAAAGTGACCCAGGTTGAGCGGCCCAGCGAGTGCCGGCGGGCGCTACAAACGGGTTAATTCAGCGTGTTAACCATGCGAGCTGGGTACACCCACAAATACCGTGGGAACGTGTCCCAAACCAAATGTTTGCTATCTACCAAAACCCGTTTTAATAGGATATAATCCCGACTCCGTATTACTCGCGGATGTTTTTCCGATGCTCGACCTGAATTATGGTTCGATTTTTCGCTATGGTAGATCACATCTAGCGATTTAAACATTCTTTCACGGGGGGATTCATGTCGGGGCCGGTTTACGGCGCAGCTCCGGCCGTGAACGTGTCGCTTCTTTTCCGATGGATGGGCCGAGGCACGAAGGAGGTGGCGCGGGGCAAAGACGGAATAGTGTTCCTCGTGGTCGAGGCGAGGATTCGGGGGAGATCAGGGGCCGCCTTTCCGATTCCAAATGGGGCGGTTGAGCGCTAAAGTGTGCATGCTTGTGATTTGGGAACGTCGGCGTAGTCATGGATCGCCCGGTTTGGCGGCGAGGTGGGTCGAGCGATGGTAGAACCTGGATTTGGCGCCGACGGGGTCGCGCACGCGGCCCAGGGCGATATTGCCCATCTGAAATAGACGATCGAGGTACTCCGGAAAAAGCTGGAGGCGAAGGATGTCGAGAGGGATCAGGCTATCCAGAAAGCCATCCTGGGGGCAAGCGATGAGATTCGGGAACTCCGACAAACGGTCAACATGCTTCGCGGTACACTTGAAGACGGGGAAGTGAGGAAAGAAAGCGCGATCCACGCGTCGGAAGCCAAGAATCTTGCCGAGATCGAGGAGCTCAAGCGGATCGTCGCCGCCTTGCGGGAGGAGTTCGAGGGAGTGAGTTTTGATCGCGAGCGCGCGGTCCAGGAAGCCGGCGCACAAAACCAGAGTGAAATTGACGAGCTCAAGCGGGCCATCACTGCCGTGCGGCATGAGATGGAGGCCATGAGATTCGTGCGCGAGCGCGTGATCCAGGAGGTTGTTTCGAAGAAACTCGGTGAGGTTGAGCAGCTCAAGCGGACAGTCACGGCCTTGCGGGAGGAGATCGAGGCCGTACGATTCGATCGTGAGCGCGCGGTCCAGGAGGTGGTCTCGAAGCACCTCAGCGAAATCGAGCAACTCAAGCGGACCGCCGCGGCCCTCAGGGACGATATCGAAACCTTGACATTCGAAAAGGAGAGGATGGTGCAGGAGGCCGTCTCGAAGAATCTCAGTGAAACCGAGCACCTCAAGCAGATGGCCGCGAGACTGCGGGAAGAACTCGACGCTCAGGCGGTTGCCAGCGCGGAACAGGTTCAGAACCTGAGCTCCGCCACGCGGGGGGAAATCGGCCAACTACACGAGACGATCGCTGTCCTCAGGCAGCAAATGGAAAGGCACTCTAACGAATATCGGGAGGGTCATAATGGCCAGTAACGGGCGCCCAGCCGAGCAGCTGAAGGAGACGGAAGCGGTCGACCGGCCGCCGGAGCCATCCTCGGCGGAATTGAAGGACGATCACGACGATCAGGAAGAGGAACTGCTGTCTCCGGCCGAGCAGCTCAAACAGAGGGATATGTTGCTCAATGTCTCGCGCCGGGTGGCCACGATTGGCTCCCTGGACGAGATCTTGGATTCTCTCGTCGAGATGATCACCTGGGAGCTGAAGGCCGAGCGCACCAGCCTTTTCCTCAATGATTCGGTGACGGACGAACTCTATTCCCGGGTCGCCCAGGGCAATTACTATCGTGAAATCCGTTTGCCGAATAATCTGGGCGTCGCCGGCCACGTTTTCCAAAGCAAAAAAGGCGTCATCATCCACGACGCCTATTCCGATTCCCGATTTGAGCGCTCCATCGACGAGCGAACGGGATACAAGACCAAGAATATTTGCTGTGCTCCGGTAGAAACGGCGAAGGGTGAAGTCATCGGCATCGTTCAATGCCTCAACAAGCGGAAGGGTAAATTCAATCGGTCGGACTTAAAACTCGTTTCGGCCATCACGACGCAGGCCGCGGTGACTCTGCAAAGCACGCAGTTACGTCGAGCGCATGAAAAAGAGCCGGGAAAAGGAAATGCAGTTCCTGGACATGATCGCCGACGTGACCTCGGAACTCGAACTCGGGACGCTCTTGAAGCGGGTCATGGAAGAAGCGACGAGGATGCTAACCGCCGACCGCTCGACGCTATTTCTCAACGACCAAAAAACCGGGCAGCTGTTTTCCCGCCTAGCAATGGGCGATAGCGTCGGCGAGATTCGGTTGCCCAACCATGTCGGCATCGCTGGCGCCGTTTTTCAGTCCGGTGACACGGTCAACATCCCCTACGCGTACGCGGACCTGCGCTTCAATCCGGAGTTCGACAAGAAGACGGGCTATTTCACTCGCTCGATCCTCTGTGTGCCCGTGGTCAACAAGGCGGGAACCGTGATCGGTGTGACCCAGGTTCTCAACAAGACCGGGGGCGCGTTTACCAAGGAGGACGAACAAAGACTCAAGGCCTTCACGGCGCAGGTCTCGATCACGTTGGAGAACGCCAAGTTGTTCGACGACGTGCAAAACATGAAGAACTACAACGACGTGATTCTGGAAAGTATGTCGAACGGCGTAATGACGCTCGACGAGAGCGGTAAGATCGTCACCTGTAACGCCGCCGGGATGCGGATAACGCGCTCCACCGAGGCGGAGGTCGTGGGCAAGAAGGCCGACGAGTTTTTCGCTGGTCCGAACGCTTGGGTGGTGCAGCGGTTTGCCAAGTTGGAGGAGAACCAGGAGGCGGACATCACCATTGATCAGGAGATGGCGTTCGGAGATGAGAAGATGTCCGTCAACGTCACTTTCTTGCCTCTCGTGGGCGCCGAGGGAAAAAAGCTCGACTCGATGATGATGATCGAGGACATTTCCTCCGAGAAGCGCATGAAATCCACCATGTCGCGCTACATGGATCCGGGTCTCGCCGACCAATTGTTGAGCGGGAGCGACGATATTCTGGGCGGTAAGAACATCGAGGCCACGGTCTTGTTCTCGGACGTCCGCAGCTTCACGACGCTGTCCGAGAAACTGGGGCCGCAGGGCACCGTCTCCATGCTCAACGAGTACTTCACGATCATGGTCGATTGCATCACTCGTGAAGAGGGGATGTTGGACAAGTTTATCGGTGATGCCATCATGGCGGCTTTCGGGGTGCCGCTCCCCCACGATGACGATGCCGACAGGGCCGTGCGTGCGTCCATCACGATGATCCGGGATCTCAATACCTGGAACGCGGATCGGGAAGCGAACGGCCAGCAATCAAGATGGGCATCGGTCTCAACACGGATTCCGTTGTCGCCGGCAATATCGGTTCGCCCAAGCGCATGGACTACACCATGATCGGGGACGGGGTGAACCTCGCCGCCCGCCTGGAAAGTGCGTGCAAACAATATTCGGCCCAGATTCGGCCCAGATTCTGCTCAGTGAGTTCACCTACGACCGGCTAAAAGGGACCTACTCAGGTACGCGACGTCGACCAGGTCGTCGTCAAGGGCAAGACCGAGCCGGTGCGGATTTATGAACTCCTGGACCACTTCACGCCGGAGACGTTTCCGAACCTTATGGAATCCGTGGGCCACTTCAAGAGCGGCCGCGATACTATATAGTCGTCCGTGAAGAACCCTGATTTCAAGCTGAAGCGGCGATTGGGTTTGCGGTGGGGTGCGAGATGTCGCTGAGGAGCGCGGCCAGGATTTGGACAAACAAACGCCTCAGCCATTTGAGGACAAGGCGGTAGTTGTAGCCGGCGCCGGCGAGGATGGCGTTGATCTTGTCGCCGTCGCGGCCTTTGAGGAAGTTGCGCCCCAGCTTGCCATCGCTCTTGAGATGTCCGATCACGGCCTCGACGGCGGAGCGCCGCCTGAGCTCCTTCTTGATCGTCGGCGTGATGCCGCGTTTCTGGCCTGATCTAAAGACGCGGTGTTTGTTGGGGTAATCGTGGCCCTGGTATCCCTTGTCGACATAGATGCGCTCGGCCGATATCCCCGTCCAGCGTTCCATCTCTTCGATCACCTGCCTCAAGGTGTGGCCATCATAGGGATTGCCGTGGAAGGCCTTGACGTGGGCGACGAACTGGCCGCCGGGGGGGCGGGAATTGGTCGCCGCCACGGAGACCTTGCAGCCGAACTCGTACGGCTTGTGCGCCTTCCCTTTTGCCGATGCATTCGACCTCGGGCGCGTGGAGCGAATAGACCTTGGGCAAGGGGTCGCGCCGCTTCTGGGTCGACACCCGCTCGGCCAGCCACAAGGGGCGGCGGAAGGTATCCCGTAGGCTCTCCTCCTGGGCCGTCTTGCGGCGGATGTCGCGGACGGTGCGCCCGAGATAGGTCTTGAGCTTGCGCAGGGCCTTATTGGCCCGCTTGTGCTGTTTGGCATGGCGGTAGCGGCCTTGCATGATCAACGCCCTCTTGCCCAGGCGGGTATAGGACTGACGCAGGGCAATGCCGTGCTCCCGTGCCAGTCGCACCAGCCGCTCGCGGGCTCGTTGCATCAGTTTGGCGTCGGTCGGAAAGGCAATCGCCTTCTCTTGTACGGTGGTGTCCACCGCCACCCGCTCAAGGTCCTTCTCCCGCAGCGCCCCCACCCGGTGGGCCACGGCCAGGCTCTCCTGGAATACCTTCTCCAAACCTTCCGGCCCGATCCGGTCCCGCCACCGGGTCATCGACGAGCGCTCCATGGGCAGCTCATGCTGAAAGTACTCTTCGCCGCAGAAGCACTGGAAGTATGGGTCGTAGACCCAGCGCTCGCAGACCTCCTCATCCGAGAGATCGAACATATGCTTGAGGATGTGCAGCCCAACCATCAACCGCGTCGGGACCCCCGGCCGACCCTCCTCCGAATACAAGGCTTCATAGGTCTCGTCGAAGAAAGTCCACGCGATCCGGCCCCCCAACACCACCAACTCGTGGCGCAGGTTGATGATGTTTTCGAACCGCGAGCGGAACAGGTCCTCTATTCCCGATGACACCTTGCGCGATGGCTTCATCACAGTTCTCCAATCCCAATCGACGGGAGCAGAGAATCACGTTCCACAACGGAAGGGAATCCCCAAAATCAATTATTTCAAATCACAAGCTTTTCAGGCCCAAAACCCGTTTTCTTGCAAATCCGATTACTTCGCCAAACCGAAAGAGCTACCAACATCAGCCGCTTACGCGTTCTTCACGGGCGACTATATACGGGGAAATTGGGACAAGGCTGTCGGTGCCTTTGAAAAGGCCGCCCAACTGAACCCCAACGACGCCCTCGCCAACATGTACATAGAACGCTGCGAGCAGCTTAAGGCCGATCCCCCGAAGGACTGGAACGGCGTTTGGGTCATGACCTCGAAATAGGCTCCAAGGGCCCCGCCGGCGAACTCCTGCTTTTCCTCATCGCTTGACAGAGGAAAACATTTTCTCCCCTACCGCGGCGGCCAAGCGATACGTCGCCTTGGGACTCCCATTGTACGAGTGATTTCGATTGAATTTCGCCGGATCGATGGCAATTTGCCGACCGATGTGATTCGGCTGGAAGCCTTTTAGGCTTTGCGGTGCGTGCCGCCCCGATTGGAGGGTCGCGGCCGTTTGCTCCGGGTCCGAACTCGGCCGCGCAAATCGCGCAGGACGGCGAGCCGGCGGCTGATCAGGTCTTCGTGGAAGCGGTAAATGTTCTCCTGACCCATCGGTACCAGAAATGAAAGCGAATAGCGCCGGCAGCGGCGGCGTAGTCGGTCGTAGTCCAAAACGAGCTTGTCGAGGCGGCGCAGTTGCTCACGGTTGAACTCCCCTTTGGCGGGGTGCAGTTGGGCGATCTCCTCAACGGTGAGCCGCGAGCTGAAAATTGAAAACACGACGTTTTCGAGTTCCACCCTGGCGGTGTCGACGCGCCAAAGGCGGTACCGGTTCCAGGCGGCCATCACGTTCAAGAGAATACTGATGGCCATGAAGAAATGGATGAAATTGGCCGCCGGTATGAAGTCGACGAGCACCGGCGCGTACTCGTCCAAGAGGCTCGGGCCGTCGTTTTCGAGAAACAGCTTCAGGTCCGTCGCTACCGGTAAGCTGGTGTGGTTGGGCGTATCCCGGTTGTACTCGATGAAACCATGGAATACGTCGTTCAATAGGACCAGCAGCGCGATCACGTCGGACCGCGAGGCGCGGCCATTGCTCAGCACCAGGGTATCGACCCGCATGACCTTTTTGGCCACGGGCGGAAGCTCGCGTACGTAGTCGTAGTGCCCGGCGTGGAGCCATTCGATGCGGGCCGCGGGGACATGGTTGGGCAGGGCGTCAATGTTTTTGAAACTGGCGATCTGGAGACCGTCGCGCAGGGCCGACTCGATCAATGGCGCGGCGACGTTCATCACGAAGACGCCGAGATCGAGCTCGCCGCGGCGAAGCATCTCGACCTGTTCGGGAAACGGGTGTTCGCTCAAGATGAGGTTCAGCGCTCCCGAGCCGTTCGCCCCCAAGATATGGCGGGCCAGAAGAGCGCTCCCGCTGTGACCGGGTCCGATCCCGATACGCATCCCCTTGAGGTCCGCGAAGCGCCGAATCCGCTCCCCGTTCAAACCCAGAAAAAACACGGTTTCGGGGTTGGGCAAACGCGCGACCATGGCAAGACCGCTATCCTCGGGGTAGGGAATTCCGTCCTGTACCAGGGCGAAAAGGGGCTGATCGGCCGCGTCGATCAGGCGCTGGATATTATCCGCGGCGCCTTCGGTCTCGACGTTCTTGATGGATCCCTTTCGTTTCACGGCGTTCGCGGAGAGGCGATCGACCAGGGTGTAGTTGTGCCCCGATGTCGGTCCCGAGAGGACGACGAGATCCATGTGCGATAGCTTGGGCGCGAAGTCAATATGGGCAAAAACGGTGCCGGCAAATACAATGAGACCGACCAGGATTAGCGGCCGGCCCCAAGACCAGGGAAAGGGATCGGGGAGCACCCAACCCCGCTTTTTTCGGACCACCGTGGCCACGAAGAAGGCAACGGATCCGATCAAGACAATCCATGCGAATGCGTCAGCTTGCATCAACCGGGATCTCCCGTTGCTGCCTCGTCAACGCGTCGGCTCGCGTTTTCGTCGTGGCGGGTTGGCACGCAAGGCCGGCCCCCGTCGCCAATCAGGCGGCCGTTCCATCGCGGGTAATGGATCGGACCGATATCCGGGTTTCAAGAAAGCTCTTCGTCGTAGGCATCGTAGGCATCCCGTCGGCGTTTTATTTGCCTGCGGCTTAAGAGTCGGCGCTCCGCGATTCTGTGCTCCGAATCGCGTCGTTCGTCCTCGCGCCGATCGTCTCTTTTCCGCTTGTCTTGATCTTGTTGGTCGGGATTCTCAGCGCTCATATCAATACCGAATAAGATGTTTCGCCGCTATTGCTACAACCGGGCGAGGAAGTACCGGCCGAAGGATTCCGCCTATGATGCACGACCCCCGCGGAACATCAAGACATCTTGAATTGATAGCAAGGCGCTGCCCAGTGCAGGGCTAGTTTTTTGTCCGCCCAGTGATCAGGGTGAGGTGATCGCGGCGCTGGCCATTTCATTCTCGGTGTGGCAGTGTGCCGGTCATGGCGACGCTGCCGGTCTCGGATTCGTCCATTGATTTGCGCGCGGTCACGGTGCGTCCGACCTGGGGCGCGCAGGAGCACCGGCGCTGGGACCGGTTGGTGGAGCAGCACCACTACCTGGCGTTCCACGGCGTCATCGGCAAGGGCCTGCGCCATGTCGCGGTGCATGGCGAGACCTGGCTCGCACTGATCGGCTGGCAGCCCGGCGCGTTCAAGCTGGGCGCGCGTGATCGCTGGATCGGGTGGTCGGCCGAGCAGCAGTTCCGGCATCTGCATCTGATCGCCAACAACTCGCGCTTCGTCATTCTGACGCCTGGCCGAGTGCCGAACCTGGCCTCCCGTGTGCTGGGGCTGAGCCTGCGGCGGCTGTCTGAGGACATCCAGGCGGTGCACGGATATCCGGCTCTTCTGGCGGAGACGTTCGTGGACGTCTCGCGATTTGCCGGCACCTGCTACCGCGCGTCGAACTGGCGCTCTCTGGGGCTGACGCGGGGCTTTGCCCGTGAGCCCGGAGGGGCAGCGCGCTGGCGCCACCACGGTCAGCCCAAGGAGGTCTTCGTGTTCGGACTGACAGACGGCGCCCCCGAGGCGCTGAGCCGTACCGGGATGCCGGCACACTGGAACGCCGAGCAGCACACCGAGCCGATGGCCGCGCCCCGGCTGCGCAGCCTGTTCGAGTGTCTGGGTGAGGTGCCCGAGTACCGCCATGCCCGGGGCAAGCGCTATGCGCTCAACACCATTCTGGTGATCGCCGTCGCCGCCCGGCTTGCCGGATACCGGGGGGTGAACGCGTTCGCCCAGTTCGCCGCCCTGCTCTCCCAGGAGCAGCTCGAGGCGGTGGGTGCGTTCTGGAGCCCTTCCAAACAGCGCTACACCCCGCCCGCGATCACCACCTTCCACAAGACCCTCACCGCCCTGCCGCCAGAGACCCTGGACAACGCGATTAGCCAGTGGACCGGCCAGCATGGCAGCGCGCACGCGCCGGTCGCCATGGACGGAAAGGATCTGCGCGGCGCCTCGAAGCAGACCGAAGACGGGCGCAGGATGATGGTGGCGGCGGTCGAGCACGACACCGGCGTGGTCCTCGGGCAGGTCGAGGTCGACCGCAAGAGCAACGAAATCCCGGCCGTGCGCGAACTCTCCAGCGGCCTCGACCTCACAGGCCGGATCGTCACCATGGACGCGATGCACGCTCAGCACGAGACCGCGCGCTGCCTGCTCGGGCGTCGCGCCGACTACGTGATGAGCGCGGTCAAGGACAACCAGGAGATGATCTTCGAAGACCTCAAGGCGATCGACTTCAGCGATGCGCTCTGGCACGAAACCGTCGACAAGGGCCATGGCCGCATCGAGCGCCGACGCTGCGCCGTCGTCGACCTCTCCGCTGCCGAGTGGGACGGCTACGCCAACCTCCACGGGCGACGCCAGGCCATGCGCATCGAGCGCGAACGCGAGATCCTCAAGACCGGCAAGCGCAGCATCAAGGTGACCTGGAGCCTCACCTCGCTCGGCGCAGAGCGCGCCGGACCCGAGGAGTTGCTCGAACTGGTGCGCAACCACTGGCATATCGAGAACCGCCTGCACTACGTGCGCGACTTCACCTACGACGAAGACCGATGCCGGGCCTACGTGCGTCACCTGCCCAGAAATCTCGCCTGCTTGACCAACGCGGCCATCGCCATCGTGCGCTGCGACGGACGCTTCCGTTATCTGCCCGAGGCCAACCGGCACTATGCCGCCCGGGCGCAGGAGGCCCTCGACGCGATCATGACCGCGCCCATCGCCTGAGACAGCACGCCTCTCCCCCGGACCGGGACGTGCCGCCGAGCGGCGCGGGCGGACCGGTGTGCCTGTCGAATCCGAAAACGCCGTCCGGTGGCTTCGAGCAGTCCCCATGACGTCGTCGAGGCAAGCTCGGGGCTCCCCGAACCCCGTGCACCGAGCACGATCCCACTCATCCCGAACCCTCAACCGCGACTAAAAATTGTTCCTGCTGCCCAGTGCAACAACAATTCACGTTCGCCCGGTTTTTGGCGGCGGCATTTGTTGCAAGCGGAATCAAGAATGACACCGCCAAACCGCCCAAGAGTGGATTCATACCAACCGCCCTAGAGTTTGACTCGCGCAAAGGTTTACACGCTAGGTTTTGTGTGATTCAAGGTTGTTGGCAACAAGGGAGTGTGTTCAATGCCAACGATTCCTTTGCGAAACGACTTTGATGCTGAAAGAGTCCGTGTTCTTGCGGCACGGAGCGATGATGGGAACCAGGCGCGACGGCTTTTGTCGATGGCGGCCATCTACGATGGGATGGATCGAGCGTGCGCGGCGGGTATTGGCGGCATGGATCGGCAGACGTTGCGGGACTGGGTTCACCGGTTCAACGCGGGAGGTCCGGCCGGTCTGATCGACCGCAAGCCGAACGGGGCGTTGCGTCGGTTGACGCCGTCGCAAATGGCGGCGCTTTCGCGGGCTATCGAGGCCGGTCCCGATCCCGAACGGGATGGGGTCGTGCGCTGGCGCTGCATCGATCTCAAGCAACTGATCCGAACGCGCTTCGGCGTGGACTATCACGAGCGGAGCGTCGGCAAGCTGCTGGCCGCGCTCGGGTTCTCGCATATTTCCGCGCGCCCGCGCCACGTCGGCCAGGATGCGCGGGCCCAGGAGGAATTTAAAAAAAAGTTTTCCCGAACACTTGGCGAAAATCGTAGCGGCACAGCCACCGGACACGCCCATCGAGGTTTGGTTTCAAGATGAAATGCGCGTCGGCCAGAAGAACAGCCTGGTGCGCCAGTGGGCCCCAAAGGGATCGCGCCCGCGCCAGGTCAAGGACCTACGGACCTCTTCGGCGTATCTCTTCGGCGCCATCTGCCCCGAGCGCGGTGAGGGCGCGGCGCTGGTCATGCCGCGCGCCAATACTGAAGCCATGGACCTGCATCTCGAGGAAATCAGCCGGGCCGTTGCCCCAAACGCCCATGCCGTCGTGCTGCTCGACCAAGCCGCATGGCACACCACTGCCAAACTCGGCATCCCGGAGAACATCTCCCTCGTGCCTTTGCCACCCAAGTCCCCGGAGCTCAATCCCGCCGAAAATGTCTGGCAATACCTCCGCCAGAACTGGCTCTCCAATCGTGTCTTCGACTCCTATGAAGCCATCGTCGAGGCCTCTTGCCAAGCTTGGAACAACCTGACCGACCAACCTTGGAAGATCATGTCCATCGGCCTCAGAGCGTGGGCTCGCACAAGTCAATGTTAAGGGCGGTTGGTATCAGTTGACCGCCCCCTTCGCCGACGACGACGAAAGGAGCCCAGAAGGCGGGGTGGGCGTGGTGCGGATTTTCTTTGTTGTCGGCCAGCATGGATTGGCGCAGGGCCCGGCCGAGGGCTGGGTCGGCGGGTGATGACGGTGGGTCCGGTGGGGATTTCATGGCTCGGGCTCGGGGGGGAATTCGGGAAATACCGTTTCAGGAGGGAATTCCGGGAATTCCGAGGATTCCGGGAATCTGGGCTTGACCTCGAGGCCGAGTTTTCGTCGTGCGTCGTCGTAGTTTTTTCGGGCCGCGACGAGATCGGGATGGCTCGGGGCAAGGCGCTGTACGAGGATGGACAAGGCCTTCTCGAAATGCGGCTCGGCGTCCTCGTAACGGCCTTGTTGGGCGTAGGTCGTGCCCAGTCCGGTGAGCGTTTTGGCGACCTCCGGATGGTCGGGGCCGGGGCCTCTATCCCAAATCCGAAGGGCGTGTTTGTAGAGCCGCTCGGCCTCCCTGTTGTGGCCTGCGGCCTGATGGAGTTCGGCCAGGTTGTTGATGAGCACCGCCGTGTCGGGGTGATGGGATCCCCCGGCCTTGATGGCAACGGCCAGGACGCTCTTCGCGAACGGGATGGCCTCCTCGTAGCGGCCCTGGCCGTGCAGGATCACGTAGCGAGTGTAATTATCGCTCAACTCGTCGGCCTGGGCCGGCCACGGCCACAAAAAAATCAGTAGGACGACGGTCTTGAGTCGAAACGGCACCGGTTCCTCCCATGGTCCGCTCGATACTCTACCGTTCTTGGACCTTGGGCGCGAATCCGCCCCGGGGCCGCCCCTGGCGACCCGCGGCCCTAACCCGAATCGACAGGGGACGGATTTGGCTCGCCAAGCCAACCAGAATGATTTCGGCTGAAGAGGTCTCGCTCTTCAACAAATTTCCAGACATCAGGGTACGCAACCGCTTCGTCACCTTGGAACGCTGGTTGGGGAATCACGATGCGCTGTTCCTGATCCGGGACCGGGCTGATCCGCTGGTGCTGCTGCCGTGGGAAAGCTGGCGGCGGGGTGCTGAATGGGGACGGTTATCGGCTAGAATTGGCATACGATTTAGTGCATGTGAACTTTTAGGTCACTATATGCTATCATAGTGTCGTTCGATGAGGTTCCACGGCAGCGTGGATTGAGGATAAACTGGAGCATTGTTATGGCGGAGATTGAGCAAGGCGTACTTCACCTCAATTATGCCTTCGTCGATGGTCTACATTTTTTTGTCGGTAGCGGGCCGTTGGCCAAGGGCCTGTGTGTAGCACATGCAGATTCGAAAACTGCCTACGATGAAGTCTCGGTGCAGTTAAAATATCTGCTCGCCAAGAATCATGGGATTGACGATAATCCACAACCAAATATGCCTTACGAGGATTTCTTGGAGTGGCTGAAAAATGCCGCTCAAACGCCGAACGAAAATATTACCCCGATGCCGACCGCAATTATAAAGTGGGCTAAACAGGCATCCTATGAAACTCAATGATTATGAGCATGCCATAGTCGCAAACCTTCGTCGCCAAGAATGTCAATTGGTTGAAGATGGTTGCACTCCACATTCGTTGGCTTTTGTTTACAAAACGGTTCAATTCTTTATACCACGTCCAGCATCGGGTGAATGTTTTACAACAAAGCAGTTAAACTTCATCCATAATTATCTAGAATATTTAGAATTGGATTTTTTGCCGCTCGATCTTTGGCTCAATTAATCTCAGATTACGTAGTCGCCCGTGAAGAACGCGTAAGCGGCTGATGTTGGTAGCTCTTTCGGTTTGGCGAAGTAATCGGATTTGCAAGAAAACGGGTTTTGGGCCTGAAAAGCTTGCGATTTGAAATAATTGATTTTGGGGATTCCCTTCCGTTGCGGAACGTGATTCTCTGCTCCCGTCGATTGGGATTGGAGAACTGTGATGAAGCCATCGCGCAAGGTGTCATCGGGAATAGAGGACCTGTTCCGCTCGCGGTTCGAAAACATCATCAACCTGCGCCACGAGTTGGTGGTGTTGGGGGGCCGGATCGCGTGGACTTTCTTCGACGAGACCTATGAAGCCTTGTATTCGGAGGAGGGTCGGCCGGGGGTTACTGTTCGCTCCCGGGCGGGTTTTTCATCGACCTCGCCAATGCCATTCAGGGACTCTTGGCGCTTCCGGTTTACGGCTAGGCTGAACGCCCGATCCTGGGTCCGGGTGGTTCGTCGCCAGACAACTGCCCGCCGCCCCGCCGGCGATTTATCTCGTCGTCTGATCGGATAGGGCGCGTTAGGAGCCGCGGTGGGCGCTGTCTTCGTCCGGGCCCGAATGACTTTTGAACCAGAACGCCGGTCGCGCGCATCCGAGTTTGTGGCAGAATCGATCGAGTCCCTCTTTGGTGACGCCCAGGTTCTTGAAATACGTTTTGGCGACCCCTTCGTACATGCGATAATTGACGGACGAGTAAACGACGTCTCCGGTCAATCTGATGAAAACCTCGCGGGTTATCGGCGTATATTCGCCGGCCGAATCACTCGATTCACCCGCTGTGTCCGGATTCTGGGTGCCCTTGTGGTGTGAATGCAGAACCGCGTCGGATTTCGTCTGGTCGTTTTCGAGCCGTTCGAATTCGCCTTTCAAGAAAGCGTTGTAAAGCCATTCCAATGTATCACCGGGGTTCTTCTTGCCGGTCTCGTTCGCCCACGCCTCGGCGATACGCAAAAAAGTGAGCGCTGGCTCGCTCCCGAGATCAGGCGGGTTCGACGGATCTGACTTATTCTCTCTCCGCATCACCGTCGAAGGTCTCCTTCGGTGTTTCCTCCCAAACTTCCTGCCCGGGGGCGCCAACGCGTTCTGATTGGTCGAGTGGAGCGGACTCGAAAAATTTGTGGGCACCCCCTGGGTAGGGAAATGATTCTCTTGCCGCTTTTACACCTCCCGGTAAGTCGTGAGAAGTGGTCACGCGACGTACAATTGTGCCAGCGCGAAATACTGAACTGTGAAAGCGAGGTTTCCACCCGGGACAATTCATTTTTCGGGGCGGCTTTCCGCGGGATCGGATCGGAAAATGCGCTCCGAGCCGAAAATCAGGGCTGCTTGCAGTCCCTCGACGGCGGTCCAGAACTGGGCCATGGGGTCGGACGTATCGGTGCTCTCCGGCCCGGTGTCGAGGTCGATATTCACCAGCGTACGGTCGCCGATGTAGAGTTTGACGAGGCGCCAGCAGTTCCAGTCCATATAGGCGTCGCAAATGTTTTGTACGGTCGACAGGTACGGTTTGTCGATCGGATCGCCGACGCTGTCCATGGTGGTCAGCATGCCCCTCACCACCCAGACGCGATCCCATTGAGGTTGGGGATCGACCAAGGCCGAGTTGAACTTCGTGCGTCCCGGCGCCCGCAGGAATCTCTTGGTGTGGATTTGAGCGGTGCGGACGATAATGGTTTCGTCGGGGTCGGCGGCCGGAGGTTCGGCGAACGCGTAAGAACCGCCCATTACGGCGGCGAGCGTTACGCAAATGATGATGTGCCGGATTCGCATCGCGTCCTTCCGCCTGCCGGTGTACACCAATTATTCAAACGAAATATGAATGGACGGGGACCGATACGGTATTTTTCCCCCAAAATACCAAACTTTCTCCGCGGAAGGCCTACAGTCTGTTCGAAAACTCGCGGCGCCGGCCCTCTCTCCCTCCCGGCCACCCATATCAGCATACTCTCGTGGGTGGCCGGGAGGGGGAGAGGGACAGACGCAAAAAATGCACGTCCGCGCATTTTCGAACAAACACTTACAGGAGCGTGAGTTTGTTGACCCCGTTGTGGGCCGCGACCTTGTAGGCTAGCGTCGGATAATTGAAGACGTTGTCCAGGAGAACGTCGACGGTGCCCTGGAAAGTCATGATCATCTGACCGATGTGGATCAGTTCGGTGGCCCCCGTGCCGAGGCAATGGACACCCAGGATCGTCCGGTCTTTCTGGTGGATAAGAAGCTTGAGGATGCCGCTCTCGTCGCCTCGCCAGGGAGGCCATCGAGGCAGGGCACCCGGTGGTTCTGGACGCCGTTGACTCGGTCCCCGACGAGCGGTGGCAAATTTGGCTCGTGAACTCGAGCTGCCGTTCCACGGGTTTTGGCTCGAGGCGCCGGCGGAAACGCTGACCCGGCGTGTCATCGCCCGCCGCGGCGATGCTTCGGACGCGACCGCCGAAGTCGTCCGCCGCCAACTCGCGGAAGAAACCGCTCCGCTCTCGTGGCATCGCCTTGGTACGAGCCCGCCGAAGTCGCGGCCGAGATTGAAGGTTTGATCGCGGGCGGCCGCGCGCCGGAGCCGGGTTCGAGGACGGCGACCTGACGTCTCGGAAGGCCGCCCGAATAAAAACATGCGAACCAAAGGGCGATCACGGCGTCGGTGAGAACGAGCCTCTTTTCACCGTTGAACGCCACAGCTTTCATCGCTGGTGCACCAGTTCTCGGCCCACTTACGCATCTTTTCACGAGCGCGCTCGTTCGCCGGCACGATCAGCATGGTCCCATCGGCGTCATGATCGAGGCCAATAAGACCCTTATCGACAAGCTCGCTCACCGCGTGCGCCAGCGTGACTTTGGTAACGCCCGTTGCTTTTGCCAGGCTATCCATCGTGAAATTCGTGTACGGCACTCGGCAAACGATCGTTTTCAATAGCGGATCCAAGCGGATACCTATGACGGCCTGGACCTCTTTAATCCAGGCGTGAACGGTCGCCGCGGTTTTGGGATCCGTGTCCCATGGATAGGGTTGGGCGCTCACGGCATTTGCCGCGATCAGCACCGCGAGGGAGATCGCCGAGAACCGGACAAGCATGAGATGATATATTGGGCGCAGGGATCAGAGTGACACTACCCGTACGCCAATTTTCGGCGGGGTTCAAGGGTCCGTCGAGGACCTGGCGGGAGTGACCGACACCCGCTCCGGAATGTTCACGTGAACAAAAGAAAAACGGGGGCCGGTTGGATATCAGCCCCCGAGTGGGGAAATGTTGAGACACGTAGGGAACTCGTGTCTCGGGCCGAATCTCGCCGAAATGTTTCCCTCTGTCGGTGACGGCTGTCACAGCTTGAAACACCAGTGATTCAACGCCGTGAACCAAAGTTCCGTGTTGGACGGCGCCCTGATAATTTTCTTCGCGGCCTACAAGGGCGTCGATATTCAACCCCGCCGTTTGGTGTGGTTTCGTATCGATGCTTCGACGCGCCCGGTTAAGGCGGTAAGAAGGTTTCAAGGCTATCGGATTGACGGGCCGACCTTCCACGGGAATCAGCTGCACCACTCGGGGCGCTTGCCGCCGTCGTAGGGGCGACCCAGACCGGCCTTGATCAGCCTGAGGGCCAAATCTTCTCCGTCGACCTCCACACGGGCGACCATGCGGCTGGCGTAGATTCCGTGGCGGACATCGAACAAGCGTACCTCGCCAAACCCCAGCGCGGTCTCGACGAAGCGTCTGGCTTCGCGGGCCAGCATTCGTTCTTCATGACACTTGCCGGATATGTTCGGCGTATCGACCCCCGCGATCTGGACCTTTGTTTCAGTGGGGCGCAAGCCCGGCCAAGGCCGTGCCTCGACAAAGATCGTATCCCCATTTATCACCCGAAGGACCTCGGCGGGCAGGGGACCGGGAAAGGTATCGATCGCGTAGGAAGTGCTGGAGATCAACAGAGAGGCCGTCAACGCGCATAGCAATCGCGTTGTTGCGGAAGGAACTTTGCGTTTCCGAACCGATCGTGAAGCGATCAAAATCTTGGGATTTATCCGCTTGACTTTCCAACGTGCGTCGTTTAGACTTGGCCCCAACGTAAGGAGCGAGTCATGAGCAAATCCACAATCAGCCTCATTCAATTGTTCGAGCGGTTTCCCGATCAAGATACTGCCCGGGCCTACATGGAGCAACAACGTTGGCCGGACGGCATCGAATGCCCGCATTGCTGTGAGCGCAAGCGTATCGGCACCCGGAAGGGCGGCTACTACCGCTGCAACGCTTGCATGGAAGTGTTCACCGTGCGCACCAAGACCGTCATGGAGCGCTCGCATATACCCCTTCACAAGTGGATTTACGGGAAATACCTGCTGGTCACTGCGCGGAAGGGCATATCGTCTGTGCAATTGTCGAAGGAACTAGGCATCCGGCAGCCTTCCGCATGGTTCATGCTCCAACGCCTGCGCGAGGCTTGCAAGGACACCGGTGGGCCACTTTCCGGCATCGTCGAGATTGACGAAACCTATGTTGGCGGCAAGGAACGCAACAAGCACGAGAACAAGAAGTCTCACCCCGGCGGCGGCCCCAGTGGCAAAACTCCGGTGCTCGGGATGCGCCAGCGCGGCGGAAACACGGTAGCCATGGCCATCGAAGAAACCAGTAAGGAGGGAGTCCAAACTCCCATTCACGAGAACGTACAAGTGGGTTCCACGCTTCACACCGACGATCACAAGTCGTATTCCGGGCTGGGCGACACGCTCTACAAGCACGAAACCGTCAACCACAGCGCCGAGGAATTCGTGCGCGGAGACGTTCACACCAACGGCATTGAAAGCGTGTGGGCCGTGCTGAAACGCGGCTTGAAGGGCGTCTATCACCACGTCAGCCCCAAGCACTTGCCCCGTTACGTCGATGAATTCGCCTTCCGGCTCAATCAGGGCTCTTGCGAGCGGCACACGATGGACCGGATCGCATCCATGCTGGCCGGTGGGATTGGGAAAAGGCTGACCTACAAGGCGTTGATTGCCGATAACGGGCTTTC
This sequence comes from Alphaproteobacteria bacterium, assembly GCA_965218865.1. Taxonomy (GTDB): domain Bacteria; phylum Pseudomonadota; class Alphaproteobacteria; order JAAXGF01; family JAAXGF01; genus CBDCME01. The sequence goes on along the minus strand of CBDCME010000073.1, from coordinate 227,067 downwards.
GAGCGCGGCGCGGTCATAGACACCAAAGAGGATTAGCTTTATAAAAGCGAGCCCCGGCAGAATTGTAGTTCTAACCGGGGCTCTTTCAACCGCGTTGTGCTTGACGGGACACGCGGACAGGCAAGACCTAAACCCTTCCCATTTTTCCGTCAAGCATGGCGCCCCCACCGAAAGGGGGCGATTACCATCCGTCCACGCAAAAGACTAGAAATCGGACGCATATAACTTTCGGGGCGGGATTGCAAGCGCAGTTCCGCCCCGAAAAATTGGCGGCGGGAGCATGGACGCCCGGGGAGGCGCGCTTCATGCCATGCTCCCGCCATAAGCTCTAGCGGCTGCCTCCGAAGGCCGCCGTCAGATCGTCTCGCTCAAGCGTCCCGGCCATGCCTTCATGGGATGCGCCGGTGAAGATGCCGGTCAGCACGCCGTCATCTCCGCCGGTGTTGACGAAGGTGTTTCCGCGCACGTCAACGGCGTAGCCCAAGTCCCCGTCGCCCCATTGCACGCCGCTCCCGGCTTCGCCGGGGGCCATGCCGGACTGCCAGCTTTCAAGGGCGGTGAAGTCTGCCGCGCCCTTCATGGTTCCGAGATTGACGCCCAACTGTGCATCACCGGCAACGGCCTCGACATTGGGCGTGAAGCCTAGCAGGGTGCCGGTCCATGTGGCCGTGCCTGACAACTCGGGATTGTCCGCCAGGTCCATTCCAGGCTGAATCCCATAGGCCCACGGCTCGGCGTATCCGTTGCGGAAGGCGACGCCGAACGCCGCATCTTCGCCCACGCCGACGACATGCGTTGATGTGCTATTCCATGGCCCGAAGTCCGTAGGTCCGTCACCGATCTCCAATCGGCCATACAAGGCCCTTAGGGCCTCCCGGTCCACGGGATACAGAATCGATGTGGGTTGCTGGTCGTTCTGAGAGGTATGATAAATGGCATTCGTCGCTTCGAGGATGGTGTCGAATTGGGCGGACACATGCCCTAAACCAAGCGCGTGAAGCATCTCGTGGGCCAGCAGGGTAATCGCGTTCCGCTCATCTCCGAGGGCCGGCGCCCCCCGGTTCATCTGTATGTACGAGTTGTCTATGCTCCCGTCGCCGGACGGGTGGTTCCAGGCCGTTCCGCCCGACGTTCCGCAATTGTAGTAAGCCGAGCATGGAAGGAATTCGATGTGAATAGTTCCGCCCAATTCCTCCCCGGAGACGAACCGCCTCCCTTCGGAATTCACTGTATCGAGAAGGGAGAAGTCAGCCAGCGGCAAGCCCATGCTCACCCGCGCCGAAGCCGGCAACGCGGCGTTGACCAATCCCACAGCGGCGGTAACGCGTCTCACGTCGGACGGAGATGCGCCCCCTATGACCCTCACCGTTGGGCTTGGGGTATATTTCTCTAACGGCATCGCGGCCTCGGAGAGATAGGCGGCCAGCGTTTCTCTACCAGCGCCATCGTTCAATCGCCCGTGCCGGATGCTGGTTGCGCCCCATGTGGCGGCAACGGACAAACCGCCGATATGCTCCAGTCCCTGGTCGACGCCGGCGAAGATGTTTTTACCATCATGGTACACCGGCAGTTGCTTGACGGTTCCAGGGGTTGGCGTAGGCAAACCGCTAATCTGATAAGGCAAATTCTCTTGCCTCGGAAACGATATCGATGCCGGCTCATTCAGGGCGGCTTGGCTATTTCCTCCGCCTCCCCCGCAAGATGCAAGAATCGGTAATAACGCAGCGGCAACCGCCGCAGCAAAATGTCTGGCTTTCATGTCTTCTCCGAATCGCTCGGGTGCCAGCCCGGCGGGTGCCGGGCCGGTCGCCAAACAACCTTCAACGCTTTGAGGATTCCCGCGCAAGCACGGGCGACCCGGCATGGGCCAGGCGTCGAAGGGTTTGGCGATGGGAAGGGATGCTAGAAAGTTAATGGGGGAAAGTCAAGCGGATAAATCCCAAAATCTTCAAGCCCTCATCTCCATTCAACGGTCGTCGGCCGATCCCATTCTTTATGGTTAATGATTAATCAACCACTAATTCGCGATCCAAGCGGTGACGCCCTATGCGAGGCGTTTCAATTGGGCGAATGGTGATCCATATTCGCAAGACAGGCAAGCAGACTGTGCCTTGGCGATCCATATTCGCGGTTGGTGGACTTGCGCGGCATGAGGGGACATTGTCGCCGTCGGGTTCCATCCCGTGGTTGGCGTGGCTGAAATTGTCGCCTGTTCGAAAATGCGCATCGCGCATTTTTTGCGTCTGTCCCTCTCCCCCTTCCGGCCACCCACGAGATTATGCTGATATGGGTGGCCGGGAGGGGGCCGGCGCCGCGAGTTTTCGAACAGACTGTTAGGGGATGAGTGTCGCTAACCGCCGCAATTCAGGAAATTGTTATGGCGAAAGGCCCACCGGCTTCGCTATCATGACAGCTGTTGTATCGTCCTTTCGATACGGCGAGAGATGAGAACGGCACTCGGAAAATTGGGAGACTGAAAATGCGAGGAATGTTTGGAGGCTTGGTACTCACTGCGGTGTTCGTTGGCGCGATCCTTGCGGTGGGGCACTTCAGCGGTGGTTTGCCGTGGAGCGTTTCCGACGATGGCGAGAGCCTTTACGACCGCATCGGTGGAACGGACGGAATTACCGTGGTCGTCGACAACTTTGTTGCCAACGTCGCCGCCGACGAAATGATCATCGACCGTTTCGCCGAAACCGACATTCCAAACCTGAAGCGGTTGATGGTCGAGCAAGTGTGCGAGGCAACGGGCGGGCCTTGTAGCTATTCGGGGCGGAGCATGCTCCAAACGCACACGGGCATGGGTGTCACCGAGATGGAGTTCACGATAATTGCCGAGCATTTCGCCGCCGCGATGGATCAGGCCGGTGTCGGCCAAGCGGAAAAAGATACGATCATGGGCGTTCTCGGGAGCATGCACGACGATATTGTCGGCCACTGATTCCGGCGCCGCCGCCCGGCACCCAGGCTATTCGACAATACCGGGAATGGTTCGACCCTAATTCATGGGGCCAGCCACGACCGGATTTCGAACAGCTGGGAACTTGATTCTCCGGATCGGCGCATCCGAATTCTGGAGAACCGAGCTTCGAGGTTGATCCGCGAGGGGCGCCACGCCGTGGCAACCGGCAAGACTTCTGACAGTCTGTTCGAAAACTCGCGGCACCGGCCCTCTCCCCCTCCCGGCCACCCACGAGAGTATGTGGGTGGCCGGGAGGGGGAGCGGGCCGGAACAGACGCAAAAAATGCGCCTCCGCGCATTTTCAAACAGACTTCTGAAATCAGCATTGGCCGCATGCTGATGTTATTGAGATCGGCCCTCTCGCGGGTGTTCCTTCCCCAGGCGGCCGGCGAGTTCCTGGGTGAATTGCCAGGCCACGCGGCCAGAGCGGGCGCCGCGGGCCAGGGACCATTCGATCGCTTCTCGGTGGAGATCCGAGGGTGCCATTGTCAGTCCGTGGGCCGTGGCATAGGCCTCGACCATTTCCAGATAAGTTGGCTGGTCGCAGGTGTAAAATTCAATCCACAACCCGAAACGGTCGGATAGGGAAACCTTTTCTTCCACCGATTCAGCGGGGTGAATCGCGGTCGAGCTTTCGTTTTCGATCATCTCGCGGGATATCAGATGGCGCCGATTCGAGGTGGCGTAGAATAGGGTATTTTCGGGGCGTCCCTCGATCCCGCCTTCCAGCAGGGCCTTGAGGGATTTGTACCCGCCGTCGCCATCCTCGAAGGAGAGGTCGTCGCAGAATATGATGCAGCGTCGCGGGGTCGCGCGTAAACTCGCCAGGAGGTAGGGCAGGGTGGCGACGTCCTCGCGGTGGATTTCGATCAGTACGACGCCTTCGTCGCAGCCCTCGTTGACGGTCGCGTGGACCGCCTTAACCAACGAGATCTTGCCCATCCCGCGGGCGCCCCACAAGAGCGCGTTGTTGGCGGCCAGGCCGGCGGCGAATCGGCGGGTGTTCTCGAGGAGCCGGTCGCGGGCCCGATCGATCCCCTTCAGAAGGCCGATGTCCACCGCGTTGACCCTCACGACCGCCTCGAAATCCAAACGCTCCGCGCGCCACACAAAGGCGTCCGCCGCGTTCAGATCGGTGGGGTTCGTGGGTCGCGGCGCGAGCCGTTCAAGAGCCTCGGCGATGCGGAGGAGAATGGGTTCGAGCGATGGATCGGGCATCGTCGTAAGGGTGGCGCCGGGCTGGGGGTGAAACCGTACCACGCTGGTCCCACCGGTCAACGGCGTTATCCCACCGACCCCGATCCGGCGCCCGCCGCTGTTTGCAAAACCGTTGTCCGGCGGTATAGTCCGGCCCATTCGAGGGATTGGAGGATAGGTGATGCTCATCGCACCGGCATTCGCGCAAGAATCGGCCCCCGCCGGGGGGTTCGACATAGGTTTTTTCGTTGTATTGATTGTGATTTTTTGCGTTTTTTACTTCCTTTTGATTCGTCCGCAGCAAAAACGGTTGGAAAAAGTCAAGGATATGCAGACCAACCTCCGACGTGGCAACCGGATCATCACGGGAGGGGGAATTCTCGGTCGGGTCGTCCGCGTCGAAGGGGACGACATCCTGATCGTCGAGATCGCGCCGGAGGTCAAGGTGCGCCTCAACCGAACGACTGTCAGTGAACTCGTTGGCCAGGGCGAACCCGTGGTGACGCGGGCCGCGGCGAATGACAAGGGCCGCAACGAGGGCAAATCGGGTAAGGGAGGCGATCGTAAATAGGCCTGTCAAAATCGGTGTGAAGCGCGATTAAGGGCCGATGCTTTATTTCCCGCGCTGGAAAATAACCCTGATTCTTCTGGTTTGCGGATTGGGTTTCGTCCTTGCCGCTCCCAATATCTTATCCCAGAATCAGTCCGACGCGCTGCCGCGCTGGTTGCCGCGTCAGCAGATCGAGTTGGGTCTGGATCTCCAGGGTGGTTCGCATCTCTTGCTCGAGGTGAAGAGCGACGTCGTCCTCAAGGAACGTCTGACCGCCCTGGTCGACGAAACCCGCATACGTTTGCGCGGAAAAATGAAATATTCTCCGCCAGGAGTCGTTGGCAACTCGGTCACCGTGCGTCCCAAGGATCCGGCCGACGTCGAGCGGGCCCGGGAGCTCCTCGCCGATATCGACTCCGAGGCGGAGATTTCGGCCGCGCCCGACGGGACGATTTCGATCATTTTGAGTGAATTGGCGATACAGGCGATCCGCGACGCGGCCGTGGACCAATCGCTTGAAATCGTCCGCCGCCGGATCGATCAACATGGGACCAAGGAGCCGACCATTCAACGCCAGGGGCCGGAGCGCATCCTGGTCCAGCTCCCGGGAATCGACGATCCCGACCGGATCAAGAATCTTTTGGGCACAACGGCGAAGTTGACGTTTCATCTGATCGACGAAGGAACCACGGTCGCCGACGCCAGGAAAGGCCGGCTACCGCCGGGTTCGATGCTTCTCGACGCCGACCCCGCCAACGACAATGTCGCTCCGGGGACGCAGTACGTGGTCCGCAAACGCGTTTCCGTGAGCGGCGACCGTTTGGTTGATGCCCAGCCTACCTACCAGGACAACCAGCCGGTGGTCAATTTTCGCTTCGACGGTGTCGGTGGGCGCAAGTTCGGAGACGTGACGGTCAAGAACGTCAATCGCCGGCTCGCCATCGTTCTCGACAGGAAGGTTATCAGCGCCCCCGTCATTCGTTCGCCGATCACGGGGGGCAGTGGCATCATCGAGGGCAATTTCACGGTCACTGCGGCCGCCGATCTCGCGCTCCTATTGCGCGCCGGCGCCTTGCCGGCGCCGCTAACGGTTCTGGAGGAACGCAGCGTCGGTCCCGGTCTGGGGGCGGATTCGGTCCGGGCCGGAAAAATAGCCGCCATGATCGGCTTGTTCGCCGTCCTCGTGTTCATGATCGTCACCTATGGATTGTTTGGACTGGTCGCCGACGTCGCCCTCCTCATCAACATCGTTCTGATTGTCGGTGTCTTGTCATTGTTCCAGGCGACCTTGACGCTGCCCGGAATCGCCGGGATTGTCCTTACCATTGGCATGGCCGTGGATGCGAACGTGCTCGTTTTCGAGCGTATCCGCGAGGAAATCGCCAATGGCCGAACGGCCTTCTCGTCGGTCGACGCCGGTTATCAGCGGGCCTTGACGACGATTATCGACTCGAATGTGACGACCTTGATCGCGGCGGTTCTTTTGTTCGGGCTCGGCTCGGGTCCGGTCAAGGGCTTTGGTGTCACTCTCGCGATCGGAATTTGCACCTCGATGTTCAGCGCGGTGATGGTGACGCGGATGGTGATCGTCCTTTGGCTCAAACGTTGGCGGCCGAAGGCCCTGCCTATCTAAGGAGCGCGCGATGAGGCCATTGCGACTGATACCTCGCGGCACGCGCATCGGCTTTTTGCGCTTCAGACAGATATTCGGCGTCTTTTCCCTGGTGCTCATGCTCGTCTCGGTGGGCCTGTTCTTTGTCCGCGGTCTGAATTTCGGCATCGACTTCCAGGGTGGAATCTTGATCGAGATCAAGACCTCCGGCCCGGCTGAATTGGGGGCCATGCGTGGGGCCCTCGGGAGCCTGGGATTGGGTGAGGTCGCGTTGCAGGAATTCGGGGCGAAGGACGACTTCCTCATCCGGGTCGAACGTCAGCCGGGAGGGGAGGAAGCGCAGACCCAAGCCGTGGCGCGGGTCAAGGAAGCGTTGGCCGGCCTGGGCGCCGGTGAAATAAGCTACCGCAGGGTCGAATTCGTCGGCCCCAAGGTGAGTGGCGAACTCGTGACCAACGGTGTGATCGCCGTCGTATCGGCGATTTTCGCGATGCTCGTGTACATCTGGCTCCGCTTCGAGTGGCAATTCAGCCTCGGCGCCGTCGTGGCGCTCGTTCACGACGTCACCTTGACCGTCGGTATGTTCGCCTTGAGCGGCCTCGAATTCAACTTGGCGAGTATAGCCGCCATCCTGACGATCCTCGGTTATTCGATCAACGATACGGTCGTCGTATACGACCGGGTGCGCGAAAACCTGCGCAAATACAAGACCCTGGATATGTCGGCGTTGTTGGACCTCAGTCTCAACGAGACTCTCTCCCGCACGACCATGACCTCGTTGACGACCTTGTTGGCCCTATTCGCGCTTTTTGTCTTCGGCGGCCAGGTGATTTCCGGCTTCGTCCTGGCCATGATGTGGGGCGTCATCGTCGGGACCTACTCGTCGATTTTCGTCGCTGCCCCAATGTTGATGTACGTGCGACCACGTGGCCGCGAGGCAGTGCTCCCGGCGGCCGGCGGCGAGGAAAAATCGGCCACGGGCAAATAAGGTCCGCGAGCGTGGGTGGCCCCGTGAAGTCTCTCCTTTTCGCCGCGCCGAACGCCGTGCAAACGTACGGCGATCGCGGGTTTCGGATCGCCGGTGTGCGCTATGAGGGCTCGGTTCTCATATTCCTCGATCGTGTCGTTCGTTGGCCGGTAACGCGCCTGGGAGAGGTGATGATCGACTCGTTCACCCCCCTGCGATCGGAAGATGTTTCCTTCGAGATCGTGATCCTGGGATGTGGCCGCGGGGTACCCGCGGAAGCATGGACGCTCCGGAAGAAATTGCGCGAGGCCGGAATAATCGTCGAGGCGATGGATACCGGCGCCGCCTGCCGGACCTTCAACGTTCTCGTTTCAGAGGAACGCCGGGTCGCCGCCGCCCTGATCGCCGTCTGACGGCGCTTGTCGGACGATCGTCAAGCCAAAAAGGAAGCGGGGCCCGAATGGCCCCGCCAACTCAAACCTTGCTTGTGCGCGAAGAGCGATGTTCACGAGATTCTGTACAAGCTCTGGGCCGATACCATCGCGTAAAGCATGGGAACCGAAAGTAACGTGTTGGTACGAGAAAAGATCATCGCGGTTCGGGCAGCAGCCTTTTTTTGCTTCGCCGACGCTTTGACCATGCCCAAGGCGATTTTCTGGTTTGGCCAAATCACGAACCAGACGTTGAACCACATGATCGCGCCCAACCACATGCCGACGCCGATGGCGGTATACCCGGCATCGCCGTCGTCCAGTCCACCGACGTACCCGAGGCTGGCCGCTTCGACGAGATAACCGTTGAGGCCGGCAAGAATCACGCCGGTGACGATGGTGGCCATCGCGGCCCAGCGGAACCAGAATAGTGCCACCGGCGCGATATGCTGGCCGATCGCCGGTTTTTGGGCGTCCGGAATCGCCGGCATCGTTGGGATCTGGACAAAATTGAAGTACCACAACAAGCCGATCCACATTACGCCGCTGAGGACATGCAACCAGCGAAACAGAAAGTTGAACCACCCGTTGTCATTATACAATTCGTACTGATCGACGGAACCGACAAGAAATATCATCACCACAGTGACGAAAATCGCCGCCAGGATGGTGGACTGAAGCGACTCGAGCATCTTGCCCATATCGATTTCCCTTTCACGCCTCCGAGGCTGGATTACCTTGAGAATAGGCATAAGTATAGTTCGAAGTCTACGCGGTTCAACGTATTCGAGGAAAAAATTATCTACATAAAATTTCAGTATTATCGATCGGCGTGGGCTTAATCGCCAACTCACGGCAATAATGACACGCCTTTCGTATTGCGCGGAGCTTGTCCGCCGGTCCGATCCGGACCGATTCCTTTGCGCGCTGTTCGCCCCGGCGGCGAGTCGGGAGGCCCTTTACGCCCTGTACGCGTTCAACCTGGAGATCGCGAAAATACGGGTCCGCGAGGCGGCGTTGGGCCGGATGCGTCTGCAGTGGTGGCGTGATTCGGTCGCCGGAATTTTTGCCGGAAGGGTCGCGGACCATCCCGTCGCCGCGGCTCTCGCCGAGGCGGTTTCCGGGGCCGAGCTGAGCCGCTCTCGCCTCGACGATATGATCGACGGTCGGGAACACGACCTCGACGAGACGCCGCCGGCATCCATCGAAGCGCTCGAGGCCCGCGCCGAACGGACCTCGGCGTCGCTGGTACTTCTGGCCTTGGAGGCGGTCGGGGTCGGCGCCGAGGCGGCGCGCGAGGCCGGTCGTCACGTCGGCGTCGCCTGGTCCCTGAGCGGGGTGTTGCGTTCGGCGCCAATTCACGCCCGCGCCGGAAGGATCTTCCTGCCGAGGGATCTCATGAACGCGCATGGGGTCAGCGACGATGATGTCTATCGGCTGCGAACGAAAAATGGTTTACGTCGGGTGGTGCGCGCGGTAATGGAGTCGGCAACGCGACATTTGGAGACGGCCCGTGGGTTGCGCGGCCGGGTTCCCAAGACGGCCATTTCCGCCTTGTTGCCGGGCCGACTGAGCGAGTGCGATCTGGCGCGCATTCGTCGGGCCGAGTTCAATATTTTCGATCCGCGGCTCGAGTTCACCGGCGTCGGGCGAAAGTTTCGCCTCGCGTATGGAGCCATTATTGGACGCTATTGACTTACCCGCCCAATCGGGCAGAGAGGACTTCCATGACGAGACGTTTCGCGATTCCGTGCCTGTGCATCGTTTTGAGTGGCCTCGGTGCCGCGTGTACGCACCCCGAGCACGTGCATTGGTCCTACGAAGGCGAGAGCGGTCCCCAACATTGGGGCGGCATATCCCCCGAGTTCGCTCTCTGTGGAAGCGGCCGTTCCCAGTCGCCGATCGACGTCGACTACCCCGCGGTTCCGGTCGCCAATCTGGTTTCGGTCGAGTACGAGGAAACCCCGCTGGTGATCGTCAACAACGGACACACGCTGCAAGTCAACGTCTCCGGCGAAAATCAGGCCAAGCTCGGCGGCAAATGGTACAAACTCCTGCAGTTCCATTTTCACGGTCCCAGCGAGCACACCGTCAAGGGTCGTCATTACGACGCCCATTTCGTCCACAAATCCTGGGACGGAAAACTCGCCGTCGTCGGTGTCTTGATGAAGAAGGGCGCCGCCAACGGCCCCTTGCAACCGGTTTGGGACCACCTCCTCGCGTAAGAGGGTGAAGCGCGGATCGACCAGGTCTCGGTCAACCCCGCAGACCTGCTCCCGGGATCACTCGATGCCTACCGCTATACCGGATCGCTGACGACACCGCCCTGCTCGGAAGGCGTTTCCTGGTTCGTGATCCGGGACTCGGTGACGGTCTCCCCCGCGCAGATCGCGGCGTTCAAAGAAATTATTTCCAGTAATAACAGGCCTGTAATGCCTCTTTTTGGCCGTCAGGTTGGAGCCACGGTGGCGCCATCGCATTGAAAAATTGTGCTCTGGCTAACACCGGGCTAACAATTTGGGAGAAGATTCGGAGGGTCTCGCAGATTGAGGAATGGGAGGCGTTGCCGGACGTAAATCGACCGGATAACCGTGAATCAGGCCGGAACCATCACTCAGGGAGGGGTAGGCATGAAAAAGTTGATGCTCTTGGTGGCGTTAACGGTTGCGATGCAGATATTGCCTGCGGAGGCCGCGTGGAAAAGAGGGAATGATCTCGTCGACAAGTGCGAGAGTGAGGTGGACCCCCAGGGCTAGTTTTTTGTCCGCCCAGTGATCAGGGTGAGGTGATCGCGGCGCTGGCCATTTCATTCTCGGTGTGGCAGTGTGCCGGTCATGGCGACGCTGCCGGTCTCGGATTCGTCCATTGATTTGCGCGCGGTCACGGTGCGTCCGACCTGGGGCGCGCAGGAGCACCGGCGCTGGGACCGGTTGGTGGAGCAGCACCACTACCTGGCGTTCCACGGCGTCATCGGCAAGGGCCTGCGCCATGCCTACCGCTATACCGGATCGCTGACGACACCGCCCTGCTCGGAAGGCGTTTCCTGGTTCGTGATCCGGGACTCGGTGACGGTCTCCCCCGCGCAGATCGCGGCGTTCAAAGAAATTATTTCCAGTAATAACAGGCCTGTAATGCCTCTTTTTGGCCGTCAGGTTGGAGCCACGGTGGCGCCATCGCATTGAAAAATTGTGCTCTGGCTAACACCGGGCTAACAATTTGGGAGAAGATTCGGAGGGTCTCGCAGATTGAGGAATGGGAGGCGTTGCCGGACGTACTTCAGCGATGCGCTCTGGCACGAAATCGACCGGATAACCGTGAATCAGGCCGGAACCATCACTCAGGGAGGGGTAGGCATGAAAAAGTTGATGCTCTTGGTGGCGTTAACGGTTGCGATGCAGATATTGCCTGCGGAGGCCGCGTGGAAAAGAGGGAATGATCTCGTCGACAAGTGCGAGAGTGAGGTGGACCCCATCCTTTGGACAGGGTCGCGGCCTTTTTAAGTTAGACTCCCGCTGATGTGTGCTCCGTGCTCTGCGCGTGGGGAGTGTGGTATGGCCGTCGATGCCGTCATTCCAATCCCACGCATCGAAAAAGGTTGCAGCTGTTGTTGCGGCTGTGGGGTTGTGGGTAACACGGAAGTGTTATCCATCAAATCCACAGCCCTGCCGCCGAAAATTTCGCCCGGTGTCCGGTACCCAAGGGCTTGGTGGAGCCGCCGGTCATTGTAGAAACTGAGCCACTCCCGGCTCGGGCCTCGGTCCCGTCGTCATAGGCCTTCAGGTAGACCTCCTCGTATTTGAGTGAGCGCCACAGGCGCTCAACGAAGATATTGTCCATACAGCGGCCCTTGCCGTCCATGCTGATCCGGATATCGTGGTTTTCTAGCACCCCAGTAAAAGCCGTGCTCGTGAACTGACATCCTTGATCGGTGTTGAATATCTCCGGCTCGTCGAAACGAGCCAGGGCTCCTTCAAAGGCGTCGACGCAAAAGTCGGCGTCCAGACTGTTGGACAGCCGCCAGGCCAGCACGTATCGGCTAACCCAGTCCATGATCGCGACGAGGTAAAGAAAACCCCGCGCCATGGGAATGTAGGTGATGTCCGCGCACCAGACCTGGTTCACTCGATCGATGGCCAAGCCGCGCAAAAGGTAGGGATAGACCTTGTTCCCGGCTGCCGGCTTGCTCGTATTAGGCTTCCGGTAGATGGCCTCGAGGCCCAACCGCCGCATCAGGCGCCGGACCCGCTTGCGATTGACCGCGTGGCCCTCGCGCTTCAGCCATGCCGTCATCCGGCGCGAACCATAAAACGGCGTCTTGAGATACTGCCGGTCGATCAAGCTCATCAGGGCCAATTCCTCAGCCGCCACCGGTACGGGACGGTAATACACCGAGGAGCGGCTCAGCGCCAAAAGCCGGCATTGACGGGTGAGCGAAACCTCGCCCCGGCAACGATCAACCAGCGCCATTCTCTCGGCCCGGCTCATCGACCGGACCCGCGCGCCAAAAAATCCCGCTCTACCGTGAGCTCGCCAACCTTCGCGTGGAGTTCCTTCACAACCGCGTCGTTACCCTTCTCCCGGTCCGACCGGCCGGGCTGAAAAACCGACGCCGCGTTGTCGAGGAGCGCCTTGCGCCATTTGTGAATCTGGTTGGGGTGAACCCCAAAATGCTGCCCCAGCTCGGACACCGTCTGGTCGCTTTTCAACGCCGCCAGCGCCACCTTCGCCTTGAATTCTGCACTCAGTCGTCTGCGTATCTGCTTCATATCCCGCTCCTCCATCTAGTGTTTCGTCACATTTAAAAGATCCCCAAGGGACTGGAACTATGCGATTATGCCTGCATGGGAACAACCGCTTGTATTTGGGTATCTCCTGGCGACCGGAGCCGACTGGAGCGGCTGGTTTCGGGCCGGAATACCCCCCAGAAGCATGTCTGGCGTGCGCGGATCGTGCTTCTGTCCGGGGATCGTCTCGGGACGATGGCGATCATGCGTCAAGTAGGCAAGAGCAAGCCGACGGTGTGGCGCTGGCAGGAACGCTTCCTCGAGGAAGGGGTCGACGGACTGTTGCGGGATCGGGACCGGGGGTCCGGCAAGCCCCCCTTGGGCGCCGCGGTGAAATCGCTGGTGTTGACGAAGACGATGCGGGAGGCACCGCCGAACGCGACCCAGTGGAGTGTTCGCACGATGGCCAAGGCCGTCGGAATCAGCCAGTGTGCAGAGGATCTGGGCCGAGTATGGATTGAAGCCGCATCTGATTTCCATCTTCAAGGTCTCGAACGACCCGAGGTTCGCCGAGAAGGTGGAGGACGTTATCGGGCTTTACCTGAACCCGCCGGACAAGGCGCTGGTTCTTTCGGTCGACGAGAAGAGCCAGGTTCAGGCTCTCGACCGCACCCAGCCCGGCCTGCCGATAAAGAAGGGCCGCGCCGGCACCATGACCCACGATTACAAGCGCAACGGCACGACGACGCTGTTCGCGGCGCTCAACGTGCTCGACGGCACGGTCATCGGCCAATGCATGAAGCGGCACCGGCACCAGGAGTTCCTCCGTTTCCTGCGCCGGCTCGACCGCAAGACGCCGAAGCGGCTCGACATCCACTTGATCGTCGACAACTACGCCACCCACAAGCATGCCAAGGTCAAGGCGTGGCTGGAAAAGCACCCCCGCTTCCATTTCCACTTCACGCCGACGTCGGCCTCCTGGCTGAACCAGGTCGAACGCTTCTTCGCCGAAATCACCCAAAACGCCATCCGCCGGGGCGTCTTCAAGAGCGTCCTCGAACTGGAGGCGGCCATCGACGACTATCTCGCCAAGCACAACGAGAACTCCAAACCCTTCGCCTGGACCGCCACCGCCCGAGACATCCTCAAAAAAGTGGATCGAGCTCGGAACACCCTCAATCAGGTGAAGAAGGGTACCGTTTAAATGAGTCGGAACACTAGCAAGTTATAGGAGCAGGAGTCTAACTTAGCCAATTGTCCAGTTTTCGGGGTCCACCTCAGACAATCCACAACGGATCACCAATGACCCATGGTTTTGGCCTCCGCACAGACAAATTTTTGCCTCCGTGGCTATCAGGTTTTATTTTCACCTCGTTTGGTCCGGCAAAATCTTTCTCGATGCCGGCCTGGTCATCCCAATCTGGGGCCGATACGTCTATAATCCTAATTACATCAGTGTCAGCACTAGATGTTTTTCCAACTCCCAAAGCTTTATTGACAAAACGAATATTGAATTCAGAAATATTGGTCGCAAATTTTGTGTCTATTCTTAATGTGAGAGTATGTTTACCAATGCAATTTTCGGCAATGTCCCGGCTGATGTTGAAAAAATGAGGTAGGCGTCATTCGCCTGGAACCGTTAGGCTCTGGGTGTTGAATCCATCAAGGAGAACGACGCCATGACCAAGACTACACGGAACAGTCGCCTTTCGAAACTGTTGGAGATCCCGCTTCCGCTGTTGCCGCCGGCCTTGCCGGAGGCTTTTGATGATCTGCGCATGAGCGTGGATCGCTTTTGCCTGTTGGCCGGGGTGGAGACCCTGGGCGAGATGCTGGACGAGGATAGCGAGGTGCTCTGCGGAGCGCGCCACGCCCGCACGGCCGAGCGGCAGGGCCATCGCTGGGGGACAACCCAGAGCGAGATTGCCTATCACGGGGGCAAGGTGAAGCTGACGCGCCCGCGGGTGCGCGATCTTGCGGGCAAGGAGATGAGCTTGCCGAGCTGGGAGTTGCTCTCGGACCCGGCGCTTTTGCAGTCCTGGGCGATGAACATCATGCTGCTTACGGTTTCGACCCGCAAGTACGCGGGCGCCGTGCGCCTGCCCGGCGAGGCCAGCGGCGACTTGCCGGCACGCGCGGGCGATGCGACCTCGAAGTCCGCGGTCTCGCGGCGCTTCGTGGCCATGACGCGCAAGAAGCTGAAGGCCTTCCTGGCCAGCGACCTTTCGGATCTCGATCTCCTGGTCATCCAGATCGACGGGCTGCACGTCGGCGATCACGTGTTGCTGGCAGCTATTGGCATCGACGGCGCGGGCGAGAAGCATGTTCTAGGCCTGGCCGAAGGTGCCACGGAGAATGCCGCCACGGTGCAGGCGCTGCTCGACAACCTGACCGCCCGCGGCCTCGACCCGGAAGTGCCCCGGCTCTTCATCGTCGACGGCGCCAAGGCGCTCTCCAAGGCGATCAAGCGGACCTTCGGGCCGGTGGCCGCCCTCCAGCGCTGCCAGGTCCACAAGGGCCGCAACATCATCGAGCGCCTCGACGAAAGCCTTCATGCCGGCGTCAAGAAGGCGCTCAGGCAAGCCTGGGACCAAGACGATGCCGAGAAAGCCGAACGCCTCATGAATAACCTGGCGCGCCGCCTGGAGACCGAGGCCCCCGGCGTTTCGGCTTCCATCCTGGAGGGCCTGGATGAGATCCTCACCGTGATCCGCTTGGGCCTGCCGCCCAAGCTCAGGCGCTCCTTGGCCTGCACCAACGCCATCGAGAATGCCTTGGGAACGGTCAGGATGGTGCAGCACAATGTCAAGCGCTGGCGCAACGCCGAGATGGCCTTGCGATGGACCGCCGCCGGCCTCCTGGAAGCCCAAAAGACCTCCGTCGCCTCAAGGCCTACCGGCAACTCCCCATCCTCAGAGCTGCCCTCGAGGATCACGTGAAAAAGGCAAAAGCGAAAAGCGCCATTGAAACCATCAAAGAGGCCGCCTAGCCTCGAAGCCCAACCATGCCTGCCTCGCCTTTTTCAACAGAGCATGGGACATCGCCCAATTTTCAAACCGTGGTCTATAAATTCTACCTGTATCGACAGAAACTGGATCAACATCAAAAGGCTCATCACAGAACCTCATTTTAAAGGGATGTTGCGCTCGGTAGCTCTTGAAAACCAACCACAAGAACGAACTTAACCCGAGAAAAAGCGTCGCTGCTAATCCAGCCGCTTCGCTGCGGGAAAACTCTGGTTTCAGGCCCAGAACGGGGTCGAGCCACTGCCAAAAACTTGCCATGAAAAGCAAGCACCAAAAAATGACAATCGGTCGTGGAGAAATTGCCACTATCAAACTCGTACCTCAATAGGATAAACACGATCCGAAATTAAATCTTCAGGCGCGGCTTAATGTTTGTAATAAATCCGCTTCTTCGCCTCATGGCCTCGCATGACCTTAGGCAGAGGCTTGTCATAGGGACCGTTGCCGTATCCCCACATGGACCGCTGGTGACCGCCTACAGTGCCGCGATACCAGGACATCACCACGGCATCGGCCCGATCCGGTGATCGTCCGAGGCGCTTTACGACGTGAACCTTGTTCTCCGCCGCAATACCGTTCGGGGTCATCGTGAATCGGACGCTGCAAAGCTGACCGGCGAGTTTTTGGTCCGGCGGTAATGAAATCGGGCGTCCGCCAGGCTGATCGGGGTCCAAGGCCTCCCGCATACGCCAGTAGGCCTCCGTCCGCTTGTGAGGTGGACCCAATCCTTTGGACAGGGGCCTTGTTATACCAACCGCCCTTAACATTGCCTTGTGCGAGCCCACGCTCTGAGGCCGATGGACATGATCTTCCAAGGTTGGTCGGTCGGGTTGTTCCAGGCTTGGCAAGAGGCCTCGACGATGGCTTCATAGGAGTCGAAGACACGATTGGAGAGCCAGTTCTGGCGGAGGTATTGCCAGACATTTTCGGCGGGATTGAGCTCCGGGGACTTGGGTGGCAAAGGCACGAGGGAGATGTTCTCCGGGATGCCGAGTTTGGCAGTGGTGTGCCATGCGGCTTGGTCGAGCAGCACGACGGCATGGGCGTTTGGGGCAACGGCCCGGCTGATTTCCTCGAGATGCAGGTCCATGGCTTCAGTATTGGCGCGCGGCATGACCAGCGCCGCGCCCTCACCGCGCTCGGGGCAGATGGCGCCGAAGAGATACGCCGAAGAGGTCCGTAGGTCCTTGACCTGGCGCGGGCGCGATCCCTTTGGGGCCCACTGGCGCACCAGGCTGTTCTTCTGGCCGACGCGCATTTCATCTTGAAACCAAACCTCGATGGGCGTGTCCGGTGGCTGTGCCGCTACGATTTTCGCCAAGTGTTCGGGAAAACTTTTTTTCAAATTCCTCCTGTGCCCGCGCATCCTGGCCGACGTGGCGCGGGCGCGCGGAAATATGCGAGAACCCGAGCGCGGCCAGCAGCTTGCCGACGCTCCGCTCGTGATAGTCCACGCCGAAGCGCGTTCGGATCAGTTGCTTGAGATCGATGCAGCGCCAGCGCACGACCCCATCCCGTTCGGGATCGGGACCGGCCTCGATAGCCCGCGAAAGCGCCGCCATTTGCGACGGCGTCAACCGACGCAACGCCCCGTTCGGCTTGCGGTCGATCAGACCGGCCGGACCTCCCGCGTTGAACCGGTGAACCCAGTCCCGCAACGTCTGCCGATCCATGCCGCCAATACCCGCCGCGCACGCTCGATCCATCCCATCGTAGATGGCCGCCAACGACAAAAGCCGTCGCGCCTGGTTCCCATCATCGCTCCGTGCCGCAAGAACACGGACTCTTTCAGCATCAAAGTCGTTTCGCAAAGGAATCGTTGGCATTGAACACACTCCCTTGTTGCCAACAACCTTGAATCACACAAAACCTAGCGTGTAAACCTTTGCGCGAGTCAAACTCTGGGGCGGTTGGTATAAGTAGTCGTCCGTGAAGAACCCTGATTTCAATCTGAAGCGGCGATTGGGTTTGCGGTGGGGTGCGAGATGTCGCTGAGGAGCGCGGCCAGGATTTGGACAAACAAACGCCTCAGCCATTTGAGGACAAGGCGGTAGTTGTAGCCGGCGCCGGCGAGGATGGCGTTGATCTTGTCGCCGTCGCGGCCTTTGAGGAAGTTGCGCCCCAGCCTGCCATCGCTCTTGAGATGTCCGATCACGGCCTCGACGGCGGAGCGCCGCCTGAGCTCCTTCTTGATCGTCGGCGTGATGCCGCGTTTCTGGCCTGATCTAAAGACGCGGTGTTTGTTGGGGTAATCGTGGCCCTGGTATCCCTTGTCGACATAGATGCGCTCGGCCGATATCCCCGTCCAGCGTTCCATCTCTTCGATCACCTGCCTCAAGGTGTGGCCATCATAGGGATTGCCGTGGAAGGCCTTGACGTGGGCGACGAACTGGCCGCCGGGGGGGCGGGAATTGGTCGCCGCCACGGAGACCTTGCAGCCGAACTCGTACGGCTTGTGCGCCTTCCCTTTGCCGATGCATTCGACCTCGGGCGCGTGGAGCGAATAGACCTTGGGCAAGGGGTCGCGCCGCTTCTGGGTCGACACCCGCTCGGCCAGCCACAAGGGGCGGCGGAAGGTATCCCGTAGGCTCTCCTCCTGGGCCGTCTTGCGGCGGATGTCGCGGACGGTGCGCCCGAGATAGGTCTTGAGCTTGCGCAGGGCCTTGTTGGCCCGCTTGTGCTGTTTGGCATGGCGGTAGCGGCCTTGCATGATCAACGCCCTCTTGCCCAGGCGGGTATAGGACTGACGCAGGGCAATGCCGTGCTCCCGTGCCAGTCGCACCAGCCGCTCGCGGGCTCGTTGCATCAGTTTGGCGTCGGTCGGAAAGGCAATCGCCTTCTCTTGTACGGTGGTGTCCACCATCACCCGCTCGAGGTCCTTCTCCCGCAGCGCCCCCACCCGGTGGGCCACGGCCAGGCTCTCCTGGAATACCTTCTCCAAACCTTCCGGCCCGATCCGGTCCCGCCACCGGGTCATCGACGAGCGCTCCATGGGCAGCTCATGCTGAAAGTACTCTTCGCCGCAGAAGCACTGGAAGTATGGGTCGTAGACCCAGCGCTCGCAGACCTCCTCATCCGAGAGATCGAACATATGCTTGAGGATGTGCAGCCCAACCATCAACCGCGTCGGGACCCCCGGCCGACCCTCCTCCGAATACAAGGCTTCATAGGTCTCGTCGAAGAAAGTCCACGCGATCCGGCCCCCCAACACCACCAACTCGTGGCGCAGGTTGATGATGTTTTCGAACCGCGAGCGGAACAGGTCCTCTATTCCCGATGACACCTTGCGCGATGGCTTCATCACAGTTCTCCAATCCCAATCGACGGGAGCAGAGAATCACGTTCCGCAACGGAAGGGAATCCCCAAAATCAATTATTTCAAATCACAAGCTTTTCAGGCCCAAAACCCGTTTTCTTGCAAATCCGATTACTTCGCCAAACCGAAAGAACTACCAACATCAGCCGCTTACGCGTTCTTCACGGGCGACTCGTTAAGTTGAACTCTCGTGGCGCTATTGAACAATCCAAACTCCGTTACTCCGCGGCGGCTCTGCCGGTCGCGAGCCAGGCGTCGAGTTCGGCGAGGGCGCGGCGCGCCATGGCGGCCTTGCGCTCCTTCTTCGCGACCTTTTCGGCAAGCGGCGGGAAGAGGCCGAAATTGACGTTCATCGGCTGGAAGGTTCTGGCGTCGGCCCCACGCGTGATGTGGTTGAGAAGGGCGCCGAGCGCGGTCGTCGGCGGGGGCGGCGCGAGCGCCTGGCGGCGGCGTTCGGCGGCCGTGAAACGTCCGGCCAGAATACCCATCGCGGCGCTTTCGACGTAGCCCTCGACCCCCGTGATCTGGCCGGCGAAGCGGATTCTCGGCAGCGCCTTGAGGCGCAATTCTCCGTCGAGCAGCTTGGGGCTGTTGAGAAAGGTGTTGCGGTGGATACCGCCGAGGCGCGCGAAACGGGCGTTCTCCAGTCCGGGGATACGGCGGAAGATCCGGGTTTGGTCGCCGTGCTTCAGCTTGGTCTGGAATCCGACGATGTTGTAAAGGGTGCCGAGGGCGTTGTCCTGGCGCAATTGGACGACCGCGTGGGCCCGGACCCCGGGTTCATGGGGGTTGCTCAGGCCGACCGGCTTCATCGGTCCGAAGCGCAGGGTTTCGGAGCCGCGTTCGGCCATGACCTCGATCGGCAGGCAGCCCTCGAAATAGGGCGTCTTCGTTTCCCACTCCTTGAAGGATGATTTCTCGCCCGCCACCAAGGCCATAACGAAGGCCTCGTATTCGGCCCGGTTCAAGGGGCAGTTGATGTACGCGGCGGCATCGCCGCCGGGTCCGCCGCGGTCGTAGCGCGACTGGAACCAGGCCCGCGAGAAATTGATCGAGTCCTTGTAGACGATCGGGGCGATGGCGTCGAAAAAAGCCAGCCTCTCCTCGCCGCTGGCGGCGCCAATCGCCGCCGCCAAGTCGGGGGAGGTCAGCGGTCCCGTGGCGATGATCGCGGGCCCCCAGGACTCCGGCGGCAGCCCCGCGACCTCTTCCCGGCGGACCTCGAGCAGGGGCGCCTCGAGGAGGGCCTTCTCGACCGCGGCGGCGAAGCCCTCGCGATCGACCGCCAGGGCGGTGCCGGCGGGCACTTTGTGGGCCTCCGCCGCGGCCATGATCAGCGAACCGCAGCGCCGCATCTCCTCGTGCAAGAGGCCGACGGCGTTGTTCTCGACGTCGTCGGAGCGAAACGAGTTCGAGCACACCAGCTCGGCGAGGCTGCCGCCGATGTGGGCCTCGGTGCCGCGCACCGGACGCATTTCGTGCAGCACCACGGCCACCCCCGCGCCCGCCAACTGCCAGGCCGCCTCGCTGCCGGCCAGGCCGCCGCCGACGATATGGACCGCGGACCGGGTCACGAATTCAGCCGCGGTCCGGGGCGCGAAGGCCGTGAGACGGATCAGGGCGCACGTTTGCCTTCGTAGGCGGTAAAGCCGAAGGTGCGATTTTCCTGCTTGGTCGTGTCGTCGATGAAGTCGACGTTGTAGGTCGGGATCGCGCCCTTATCGATCTCGCCGAACCATTCGTCGGCGAATCCGCGTTTCTCGCAATCGCGGGGACCGTTTATCTTGAAATCCTCGGGAGTCGTACAAAAGCGGTTCTTTCCGCCGGCGTGGTAATTTTTCTCGGTGTTTTTCCCGAGGACGTAATAATAGCGTTTCTCGAGTTCCCCCCGGATCGGAATGAAACACCGCTTCGGCGCCAGCTCCCACCAGCCTTCGGAGGTCCAGCCATGAAGCCCGAAATACCCGACCGCGGCCTGGAGCGTAAGCCCGGTCCGATTGCACACCTTCAACCGCGCCTCCGCCGTGCTCGCGGCGCAGACCACTCCCGCCACCAAAAAAACCGCCCCGATCCGCGCCCAATTCATTTCTCGTCCCGTCGTCACCGATCCGCCCCGACCCCCTCGATACCACTTCCCATCCATCGTTTGAAGCCGGTAAGGGTTGAAGCGCAGGGGAACGCCGATTCTTCTACCCGGAGGTCACGTTTTTAAAAACTCTCCGGCCAAGCCTGCTTGCCGTGGAAGACGGCGAGAATTTCCCCCCGATTGCGATAGACGGAGATGTAGGGCCCAATGACCAGTTCCGCCAGCGTCTGTTCGCCCCGCAACGCCTCAAGCGCAACTTTCTCCTTAAAATCCGGTGAAAAATTTCCGTCGCTTCGCCATCCCTGGAGATCCTCTTCATAAAAGCCGAATCCCACCTAACACATCTGTCCAGTTTTCGGGGTCCACCTCAACCGTCAACTTGGGCGGTTGACCGATGGGTTGGGAAAGCTCACATATTGACGGTCATCGTCGGGGGCGGCGTCCCTGGCCATCAGAAGATATCGAGACTCGTGGTGACAGACCGAAAACTTCAAGAACCCCCGGCCAAGGAACCTCCGATATTCGACGTGGCGTTCCAGGAGTCGCTCAGTGATCTGTTCGCGTGGCGGCGCGACGTTCGGCGGTTTCGCACGGATCCGTTGACGGAGGGACTGTTGGACAATCTGTTGGACATGGCTTGCCTTTCACCTTCAGTGGGTAACAGTCAGCCTTGGCGTTTCGTGACCGTCGATGATTCGGCGCGGCGCCAGGCGGTCCGGGACAATTTCCAGAGCGCCAATGACCACGCGCTCGCGGGTTACCGGGGCGAGCGGGCCAAGCTCTACGCTTCGCTGAAGCTCGCCGGGCTGAAGGAGGCGCCGGTGCACCTGGCTGTTTTCTCCGACGAGTCGACCCAGCAGGGTTCGGGCTTGGGGCAGGCGACGATGCCGGAAACCTTGCGCTACTCGACGGTCGCCGCTGTTTATGGGTTATGGTTGGCGGCGCGGGCCCACGGCGTCGGCATGGGTTGGGTGTCGATCATCGATCCCCAGGGGGTTTCGCGCCTTCTGGAAGTGCCCGAGGGCTGGGTGCTCGTGGCCTATCTCTGCCTGGGCTGGCCCCAAGGGGAACATTTGGAACCCGAGCTTTCCCTTGCCGGCTGGCAACGGCGGGAGGCCGCCTGCCGCCAAGTCTTGCGGCGTTAGCGTCTTTTCGAAAATGCGCGTCCGCGCATTTTTTGCGTCTGTTCCGGCCCTCTCCCCCTCCCGGCCACCCACGAGAGGTTGCTGATATGGGTGGCCGGGAGGGGGCGGGGGCCGGAAGAGGGACAGCGCCGGCGCCGCGAGTTTTCGAACCGACTGATAGCGATTTTTCCTGGCCGGGAATTCGTTCAGGGGCCAGTGGCGATCTAGGCTACCGATACGATACCTTTTTCCTGGAAGAGATTCTGGAGTTCGCCGCTGGCGTACATTTCGCGGACGATATCGCAGCCCCCGATGAACTCGCCCTTGACGTACAACTGGGGAATCGTCGGCCAGTCGCTGAACTGCTTGATCCCTTCGCGCAGGGGAGGATCGGAGAGCACGTCGATGCCCTTGAATTTGACCGCCATCTGGGTCAAAACCTGCACCACGGTCGCCGAAAAACCACACTGCGGAAAAACCGGACTGCCTTTCATGAAGACGACGACATCGTTGCCGGCGAGGTCGGTTTTGATCCGCTCGACGACGGGATTGTCCCTTTCCATTCCGATACCTCTTTCTGGATTGCTGTCAGGCGTCCTCGGGAACGCTCGTCTGCAACGCCAGGGCGTGTAAATTTTCACCCATTCGGCCGCGCAAGGCCTGATACACCATCTGATGCTGTTGCACCCGCGATTTTCCGCGAAACTCCTCCGAGACGACATGGGCGGCGTAGTGGTCACCGTCGCCACGGAGGTCCTCGATGCGCACCCGCGCATCGGGAAGCGAGCTGCGAATCAGACGTTCGATATCAGCGGCTTCCATTGCCATCGCGCCAACTTCCCTGTTTCAGGAGGAAGCGTCGCCCATGTAAGCGGGCAGCCAAGCCTCATGCGCCTCCCGTAACTCAGAAAGCGATATAGGGCGTGTGCGGGAAACAGTCAACGCGTCGCCGCCGACGTCTCCGACGCGGCGGGCGGCCACGCCCGCGTCGGCGGCCGCCTCGATGACGGATCCGGCATCGCCGGCCCTTGCCGCGACGACGTAACGTCCCTGATCCTCGCCGAACAGCCAGGCGTGGCCATTCCACGATTCCCTGGGGATCGAAAGGCTTGCCCCGACGCCACCGGCGAGTGCCATTTCCGCGACCGCGACGTAAACCCCGCCGTCGGAGACGTCGTGGCAGGCGCCGATCCGGCCCTGGTTTATCAGATCGCGGACAAAGTCGGCATTTCGGCGCTCGACCGCGAAGTCGACCGGCGGGGGCGCGGCGAGGGGGGCACCGAGGACGTCGCGCGCGAACAGGGAGGCCCCGAGATGGCCCCGAGTTTCGCCGATAAGAATGAGGGCGTCGTGCTCCCGCCGGAGCCCGGGGGTCATCTTGCGATCGAGATCACTGATCAAGCCTACGGCGCCGACCGTGGGGGTCGGGTTGATCGCCCTGCCGTTGGTTTCGTTGTAAAAGGAGACGTTGCCGGAAACGACCGGAAGGTCGAGCGCCCGGCAGGCCGCCGCCATGCCCTCGACGCAACCGACGAAGGCGCCCATCACGTCGCGCCGTTCGGGGTTACCGAAGTTGAGGCAATCGGTGATCGCCAGGGGACGGGCGCCGACGGCGGTAAGATTGCGCGCGGCTTCCGCGACGGCTTGGGCCCCGCCCAACCACGGGTCGGCCAGACAATAGCGGGGCGTGGCGTCACACGTTAAGGCCAACCCTCTATCGCTGCCATGAATTCGCACCACCGTGGCGTCGGCACCCGGGCGTTCGGCGGTGTCGGCCATGACCATATGGTCGTATTGTTCCCATATCCAGCGTTTGCCGCACAGATCGGGACTCGCGAGCAAGTGTGTCAGGCAGCGGTCGTAATCTTCCGCCGCCGACAGCCTGGCGGCGTCGAAGGGCGGCGCCGGGACCGCGGGCGACCAAGGGCGGTTGTATTCCGGGGCGTTCTCGACCAGAGGGTCGATCGCGATATCGGCCGCCACTTCGCCGCCCTTATGCAATAGCAGGTGCCGGCTGTCGGTCAGGGTGCCGATGACGACGAAGTCGAGTTCCCATTTTTCGAACACGGCCCGGGCGATCGCCTGTTTGTCCGGCCGTATCACCATCAACATTCGTTCCTGGCTTTCCGAGAGCATGATGTCATAGGCGCTCATCCCGCTCTCGCGTTGCGGAATCCGGTCGAGGTCGAGAGTAATTCCGACGCCGCCCTTCGAGGCCATCTCGCACGCGGAAGAGGTCAGGCCGGCGGCGCCCATGTCCTGAATGGCGACGATGGCGTCGGTCGCCATCAACTCGAGACAAGCCTCGATCAGGAGTTTTTCGGTGAAGGGATCGCCCACCTGGACGGTTGGCCGCCGCGCCTCGCGAGTTTCGTCGAATTCCGCCGAAGCCATCGTTGCCCCGTGGATGCCGTCGCGTCCGGTCTTGGCCCCGACGTAAACCACCGGGTTACCGATACCGGAGGCGGCGGAATAGAAGACGCGATTCTTTTCGGCCACCCCCACCGCCATGGCGTTGACCAGGATATTGCCGTTGTAGGCTGGATCGAAACCGCAGGAGCCGCCGACCGTGGGCACGCCCACACAGTTCCCGTAACCCCCGATACCGGCCACGACGCCGTCGACGAGGTGCCGGGTCTTGGAATGTTCGGGGCTGCCGAACCAAAGCGCGTTGAGATTGGCGACGGGACGCGCCCCCATGGTGAAGACGTCGCGGAGGATTCCGCCAACGCCCGTCGCGGCGCCCTGATAGGGTTCAATGAACGAAGGGTGATTGTGGCTTTCCATCTTGAAGATCACGACCAAGCCGTCGCCGATGTCGACCACGCCGGCATTCTCGCCCGGACCGCAGATCACCCAAGGGGCCGTGGTGGAAAATTTACGCAGCCAGCGCTTGGACGACTTATAGGAGCAATGCTCGCTCCACAGGGCCGAAAGAATACCGAGTTCGACTAAGTTCGGGGTCCGCCCGATCAGTTTGCAGGCATGACCGAATTCCGCGTCGGTCAGGCCATGAGCGGAAATCAATTCAGGCGTGATCGTATTCATGCCCGTCCCCGCCTTTCAACCCAGTCGGGCGACGAGCGATTCGAACACGGCCCTGCCGTCGGTTCCCCCCAAGCGCGGATCGGCGGCCCGTTCGGGATGGGGCATCAAAGCCAGCACAGAACGGCTTCGGTCAAAGACGCCAGCGACGTTCCTTGCCGAACCGTTCGGGTTCGCCGCCGCCGACACAGTGCCATCGACCTCGCAATAGCGAAAGGCGATCTGACCGTGGTCCTCGAGCCGGTCGAGGGTATCCGGGTCGGCATAATAATTACCGGCGTGGTGGGCGATCGGAAAGCGGACGACTTGGCCCTGGCGATAGCCGGCCGTGAAAGCACTGTCGACGTTTTCGACTCGCAAATCGACGTCGCGACAAACGAATTTTTGGCTCGCGTTCGGCAAAAGTCCTCCCGGCACCAAGCCGGCTTCGGCGGCGATTTGAAAGCCGTTGCAAATCGCCAGCACGGGGGTTCCCCTTCGGGCCGCCGAGATGACCTCTCGGAGCGCGGGGGAATGGGCCGCCATGGCGCCGCCGCGCAGATAGTCGCCATAGGAAAAGCCGCCCGGCAGGACGATGAGATCAAGGGCGGGCAATTCGCTTTCATGATGCCAGATCATCAGCGGCGCTTGGCCCATGCTTTCGGTGAGCGCGACTTTTACGTCGCGATCGCAATTCGAACCCGGAAAAACGATGACGCCAGCCTTCACGGACGCATGACCCGGATCAATTCGAAAGCGAGCCTTCGATCTCGACGGCGTATTTTTCCATCACCGCATTCGCCAATAGACGCTTGCACATGTCTTCGACGGCGGCGCGTGCTTCGGTTTCGTCGCTTTCCGCCAGATCGATTTCAACGTATTTGCCTTGGCGCACCGAGGTGACTCCGTCGAATCCAAGACGACCGAGGGCCTGGGCGATCGCCTTGCCCTGGGGGTCGAGAATGCCGTCCTTGAGCGTGATCCGGACCCGTGCCTTCACTGCATGACCTTGGGCCCCTTGAGGTCGCGCGGGCCGCTTTCGGGCAGAATGCCAAGCCGGCGGGCGACTTCCTGGTAGCCTTCCTCGACCTTTCCGAGATCGCGGCGGAACCGGTCCTTGTCCATCTTTTCACCCGTGGCCAAGTCCCACAATCTGGCGCTGTCGGGGCTGATCTCGTCGGCGATCACGATGCGTGATTCTTCACCGACGTAGAGGCGGCCGAATTCGAGCTTGAAGTCGACCAGCCGAATACCGATGCCGATGAACAGACCGGCGAGAAAATCATTGACGCGCAAGGCCAACGACAACATGTCGTCGAGATCCTGCGTTGTCGCCCAGCCGAAGGCCGTAATGTGTTCCTCCGAAACCAGGGGGTCGTCGAGCTCGTCGGACTTGTAGCAATATTCGACGATCGAACGGGGCAGGGCCGTGCCTTCCGCAATTCCCAGGCGCTTGGAAATCGACCCCGCGGCGACCGCGCGCACGATCACCTCGATGGGGATGATCTCGACCTCCTTGACAAGCTGTTCCCGCATGTTCAGGCGGCGGACGAAATGGGTGGGGATGCCGATTTCGTTGAGCCGGGTCATGATGTATTCGGATATCCGATTGTTCAGCACGCCTTTACCGGTGATGACCCCACGCTTCTTGTTGTTGTGGGCCGTGGCGTCGTCCTTGAAGTACTGAACCAGGGTTCCGGGTTCCGGTCCCTCGAACAGGACCTTCGCCTTACCTTCGTATACCTTCTTCCGGCGGCTCATGGCTGAATTCCAAGGATTGTTGGATGGCGACGCGGAGAAGCACTCACCCGGCGCGACCGGAGGAAACCACGTCGCGACCGACCATATCCCACTTGCTTTCGGATTACAATTCCGTGACCATCGGGTGCGAGATCCAAGGGTTTTTATCAACCAGCACCGCCGCGAGCCAGGGGCCGACACCGAGCTCACCGCCGACTGATTTGAGCGCGGCGGTGCCGATTATTGATTCGGTCGAGGGCCGCCAGACAAATCGGCAATCTGCCACCCGGCAAGGGAGTATTCGGCCGAACCCGCCCTCAGTCTTCGACGCGCATCGCCGGAATTCCGACCCCCGGGGCCGAGCGTTCGCGCAGCACTTCGTGGCGAAATCGGAACAATTTCGCCGGCCGCCCGCCGGTTCGGGTGTCGAAATGGCCGGTGGCCTCCACCAGCCGACCGTTGATGACGAGGCGGCGGAAATTCTGCTTGTGCAATCGGACTCCGGCACAGGCTTCGACGACCCTCTGCAAGCGAAAAAGAGTGAAGAGCGGCGGCAAGAGATCGAAGACGACGGGCCGGTACTTGAGCTTGCCGCGCATTCGTCCGAGGGCGCTGGCGACGATTCGCCGGTCGTCGAGCGCCATGGGGGTGCCGAGCCGCCGCGCCGTGGCGAGCGCCCGATCGTCGATCCCCGCCCCTCCGCCGGGGAGCGAGCGGTTGAGGCGGTCGCGAATGGCCTCGACGACGAGTTCGGCTTGGTACAAGAGCTCGTAGCGCTCGAGCACGCGCTCGAAATCCCAAGCGGCCTCTCCGAGACCGAAGGTCATCGCCGCGCGTTCGCGGCGTTGCTCGGATTCCTCGGCTCCGGCCGCCGCGGACCAGGATTCCAAACCGGGCACGATGACGTCGTCGATGAGGGCCGGTCGGCCGTCGCGCCAGTCTTCCCAGGGCAGAAATCCGTACCAATCGCACCAAGCCGCCTCGCCGCTGCCGGAGGGGCGCGCTTGGCGCACCAGGGCGATATAGCCGACGGTCACGAAGCGCGGGCCGCCCCGCAATTCCCGGGTGTCACGATAGCGGTCGCCGAAGGTGTAGAGCTGCTCGACGTAGCGCAGCGGCAGACCCGTCTGCTCCTCGACCCAGGTCCGCAGGCCGCGTTCCAGGGTGCGGTGCCGCTCGGGCTCGAGCGGCCCGAACGGAAGCGCGTCCGGACTGTCCGTCGAGTCGGCCGGCAGACCCTTTTGCGCCGGGGTGGCACGAGCATGCGTCATTCGGCGCACCACCAGGATGCGCGGTATCTCGTCGGTGACCGCAACGATGATGGCCGTCAATCCGATAACCGGCGCCAGCGTCGCGCGCGCATCCCCGGCGCTCACAATTTCTTGTCCATCCATCGGCTCGCGTGGCCTTACGGTAAAACGCCGATCGCCTGCGGGCAAAGCCGGCACGCCCACCCTCCCGCGACCGTGCCGGTCGGCGAATCATGGGGGTGTGTCGTCATCATAGCCCCGAACGGCCGTCCGGGTCGATGTCGGGAGAGGTTCGGAACGGCGCGGGAGGATGAGGAAAAAATTCATGGCCGTGATGGCCATCACATGGCGGCCTCGAACCCGGCCCTCAACCATCATCTCGTGTGTTGGTGAGTATCTCCCCGAGGCGGGGGCCTAGAAAGCGGCCCCCGGGGGCCGGATCGAAAAGGCGGTTGGGGGCGCGACCCGAGGCTCGATCGGCCATTGCCATGGCGCCCCGATCGCATCATCCTTCGATTCGGGCCGGAGCCACTCGGCGCCGGAAACAATTCGGGGAGGACGGAGATGGAAAAGGCGACCTTCGGGGCGGGCTGCTTCTGGGGCGTCGAGGCCGCGTTTCGAAAGCTTGCGGGCGTTGCCGAAACCGCCGTGGGGTATGCCGGGGGAGAGCGTGAGAATCCCTCCTACGAAGACGTTTGCCGCGGGCGCAGCGGTCACGCCGAGGTGGTCGAGGTGGCGTTCGACCCGGGTAAGGTTTCCTACGAAAAGCTATTGGGGGTCTTCTGGACCATCCACGATCCGACCACGCCCGACCGGCAGGGTCCCGACGTCGGCAGCCAATACCGATCGGTGATCTTCTGCCACGGCCCGGATCAGGAAACGGCCGCCAGGTCCTCGCGCGACAGACTGGCGTCGTCGGGCCGGCATCGGAGCCCGATCGTCACCGAAATCCGCCCCGCCGCGCCGTTTTTCAGGGCCGAGGAGTACCACCAGCGCTACTTCGAGAAAAATCGAGCTTTTGGGCGGCCGTGACCGTCCCGGTTCCAGGCCCCGTTTCGGTCGCGGGGGATGCCCCCACAACGACCTTTCCTCATCGCGCCCCCGAGGCGCGTGTGACGATAGAGCACGATCGCTGCTATAAGCCAAACCGGAGCGCCCGTAGCTCAGCCGGATAGAGCACTTGATTCCTAATCAAGGGGTCGCAGGTTCGAGTCCTGCCGGGCGCGCCAATTAAATCAAGGAGTTACGCTTAACCCACCGATCCGGGGGAATTCGTAAGTTACCAATAATACCAACCGCCCTTAACATTGACTTGTGCGAGCCCACGCTCTGAGGCCGATGGACATGATCTTCCAAGGTTGGTCGGTCAGGTTGTTCCAGGCTTGGCAAGAGGCCTCGACGATGGCTTCATAGGAGTCGAAGACACGATTGGAGAGCCAGTTCTGGCGGAGGTATTGCCAGACATTTTCGGCGGGATTGAGCTCCGGGGACTTGGGTGGCAAAGGCACGAGGGAGATGTTCTCCGGGATGCCGAGTTTGGCAGTGGTGTGCCATGCGGCTTGGTCGAGCAGCACGACGGCATGGGCGTTTGGGGCAACGGCCCGGCTGATTTCCTCGAGATGCAGGTCCATGGCTTCAGTATTGGCGCGCGGCATGACCAGCGCCGCGCCCTCACCGCGCTCGGGGCAGATGGCGCCGAAGAGATACGCCGAAGAGGTCCGTAGGTCCTTGACCTGGCGCGGGCGCGATCCCTTTGGGGCCCACTGGCGCACCAGGCTGTTCTTCTGGCCGACGCGCATTTCATCTTGAAACCAAACCTCGATGGGCGTGTCCGGTGGCTGTGCCGCTACGATTTTCGCCAAGTGTTCGGGAAAACTTTTTTTTAAATTCCTCCTGTGCCCGCGCATCCTGGCCGACGTGGCGCGGGCGCGCGGAAATATGCGAGAACCCGAGCGCGGCCAGCAGCTTGCCGACGCTCCGCTCGTGATAGTCCACGCCGAAGCGCGTTCGGATCAGTTGCTTGAGATCGATGCAGCGCCAGCGCACGACCCCATCCCGTTCGGGATCGGGACCGGCCTCGATAGCCCGCGAAAGCGCCGCCATTTGCGACGGCGTCAACCGACGCAACGCCCCGTTCGGCTTGCGGTCGATCAGACCGGCCGGACCTCCCGCGTTGAACCGGTGAACCCAGTCCCGCAACGTCTGCCGATCCATGCCGCCAATACCCGCCGCGCACGCTCGATCCATCCCATCGTAGATGGCCGCCATCGACAAAAGCCGTCGCGCCTGGTTCCATCATCGCTCCGTGCCGCAAGAACACGGACTCTTTCAGCATCAAAGTCGTTTTGCAAAGGAATCGTTGGCATTGAACACACTCCCTTGTGCCAACAACCTTGAATCACACAAAACCTAGCGTGTAAACCTTTGCGCGAGTCAAACTCTGGGGCGGTTGGTATAAGCCACCAAGAGAGTGCCATTTGGTGCGATATTGACGCCCCGACACACCACCCGTCGCCACGGTCACGATCGTCTCCACCAAGGCTGTGATCGGCGACCTGGGAACCCGGTTCGGCACGCCCCCCCGATGGGGTTGGGGGCGGATAGGTTCGTACCCCGCACACCCCAGCCCAAAAGGGGCCCTTTCCGAAATTTGGGAAACCAAAAAGCAAGAGCCGTTGGGTCCCCTATCTCCGAAATTCCCGGGCCTTAAAAGCGCGATAAAAAGGTCAGCAATGCTGACATTCCGCACGAGACGGTCCGCGCCGTCGTCGAGGCTTACGCGGACGGGTCAGCAAGAAAGTCCCCTGGAATTTTCCCCAAAACAAAAAGGGCCGGCCCACTCAACGGTATGATCGCCAAAATTCCCCAGGACAAAAAGGCGTCACGGGTGGCGGCACGCTAATCAGAACGGCGGCTTGCGGCAGGAAATCGGCCGTGTTCAGACGCAACCCTTCACGGCAGCAGCTAGCCAACAACGGTCATTCGTAAATGCTGTTCTTCACCTACCTCCCAAACAGCCTATCGAAATATCCCCTTTACTGAACCGCCCATTCTGGATGCTTGGCTCGCATCTCTTTGGCGCGGGTTGCCCTTTGGACCCGCGGCTGGCATGATGAGCAAACTGGACATCTTCTCACAACAAGTGAGCCCATACATGAAATTGCGAATGGTCTGGCGTGTAACGTTTGGCTTGGTATTCGGCGCGGTTATTTTCGCTCTCGGGTTCGCTGGCAACGTTGGTTTTGCTGGCGACCCGTCGAAGTCGGGAAGCGACCACGAATTCAATGAAAAAGTCCGCCAGTACCTCATGGAAAATCCCGATGTTGTGGTCGAAGCCTTTAAGATCCACCAAGAACGCGAGCGGGAGATGAAAGCGCTGCTAAAACGGCAAGCCGTCATCGAAAACCGGTCCGATCTCGTCGATGATCCCGCTTCGCCGGTCGCGGGGAATCCGAACTCCGAAGTCACCGTCGTTGAATTTTTCGACTATCGCTGTGGCTACTGCAAAAGGATTCTCGGCACCGTGATGGATTATGCATCGGCCGATTCAAACGTGCGGGTCGTGTTCAAAGAATTTCCCCATCCTGAGCCCGGAATCGGAATTCGCCGCCCGGGCGGCCCTCGCGGCGGTGAACCAGGACAAGAAAATTTACCTTGCCTACCACAACGCGCTCATGTCGTCGTCCGGGGCCCTCACGGAAAACCGGATTTTGTCGCTCGGCAAAGGGTTGGGCCTGAATGTGGCCCAGCTCCGCACCGACATACAGTCCCCGGAAATTACCGATATGCTCAGGCGTAACCGTGATCTGGCCGAGCGGCTGGGCATCACCGGCACACCCAGCATGGTCGTCGGCGATGAGCTGGTCCAAGGCTTTGTGCCTCGTGATGCCTTCGAGCGATTGCTGGAACAGGCGCAAGAATCCAGCTGATACCATTCGATGGGCAGGAGCCATCTGGGGAAGTTGAAATCAGGAAATGATACGTTTGAATAAATTATTTTTCTAACAGTCTGTTCGGAAACTCGCGGCACCGACCCTCTCCTCCTCCCGGCCACCCCTATCAGCAACCACTCGTGGCTGGCCGGGACGGGGAGAGGGACAGACGCAAAAAATGCGCGGACGCGCATTTTCGAATAGACTCTAAAGGGCGATACGCGAAGGCTTCCAACCTGTCCGCACATCACAGGTGCGGTGACCCGTCGGTTAAGCGGGATTTTCATGCAAAGGTTACCAGCAAATTGGTTGACGTGGCCTTGGCAACCGAACCCCCGAAAACCGGGCAAGAGACCTGATGGCAGCTCGATGGTGAGCAAAATAGATCGCGGGTTGATCGTTGTCTTAGCCGCGACTGTTTCCTGGACGGTATCCGGGACCGCTTTGGCCTCACCCTGCTCGCCGCCCAAGTCTGCGGCCACGGCAAGCCTGCAGCTGCAGTTCGGCGAGCCGCAGTACGTTTATGACCTTGATACGGCGGGCATCCGAAAAGTTGTCAGCGATCGTCAGGGCTACGTTGCCGGCTCCTGGCACATACCGCTCGGGCTCACCGTGGTCGACTTGGGCATGGTCTTCGAGACCGAGTTCTTCGTCCGCAAGACTCAAGGAGCCGGATACTGTGTCGCCTTGGCTGACGCCAAGGTAACCGTGGGATATACGAACCTGACGGTCTACATCAGCAGCGATTATGGAGAAGGCTCGTGCGAGTTCGACGCCATCCTGGCACACGAGCAAGAGCAATTGCAGATCAACCAGGGTGTCCTTGAGGCCTACAAGGCCAAGTTCAAGGACGCGCTGAAACGCGTGCTCCGGAGCAAAATGGTCATATTCGTGCACCATAAGGCAGCAGCCCGCGACGCCTACATCCTGCGTCTCCGGCGCAAATTCAAACCCCTTGTGTCCGAGATGAAGTCCGCCCTGGCCCGGAAAAACGGTGCCATCGATACCGAGAAGAGTTACCGCAGGGTCGCGGCCCAGTGTAATGGCTGGCTGGTAAGCGATTTGCAGGTCGCCGGCTCGGAAACCGGTTCCCGACAGACGAAATTTGACGATTCTGCAACCGACGCCTACGAGCGCGGCGACTTTGCCGCCGGCTCGGAGACTGGTTTCGGACAGACGGGATTCGACGATTCCCCATACGACGCCTACAACCGCGGCGACTATGCCGCCGCCTATCGGGAATGGCTTCCGTTGGCTGAGCAGGGCATCGCCGCGGCGCAGTACAACCTCGCGGTCATGTTCGCGAACGGTGAGGGCGTTACCCAGAACAATGTCCTGGCCTACGCCCTTTTCGACCTCGCGGCGGCCGATGATCCCGAAGCTGCGGAACAGCGTGACAGCATGGCACGGGAAATGGCTGCCGAGGAGATCAATAGGGCAGCGCGCTTGGCCGACCGTGTCCGAGCAGACGACACCGCAATGTTTCTCGGTGAGGTGCTTGGCGCTGCCTTACCGGCGAATCCGGGCCCCGAGATTGAATCAGCGGGTCCGAGCCTCGAGCTCGTCTGGGCCGTGCAAGAGGCTCTGACGGCACTCGGCTATGACGCCGGCGCAGCCGATGGCATGATCGGTCCAAGAACGCGGGCCGCAGTGCGGGCCTTTCAGGCCGATACCGGACTCGGGGCAGACGGGCAAGTTTCCGAACAGCTGCTGAGGCGATTGCGATCGGGGTTCGAATAGTTCCGGCTCAAAGCGGGACTCGACGACTCGACAGCCCATCTGCTTAGCTGAAATGTGGTCGCTCGTCCCACTTCCGCTCAGGGCACCTGCGGCCGAAAATCGACCCCGGTAATCACGGCGGCTTGTTGGGGTAGAGCGGTCGAAAAAGGCCGGATCGTCGGCTCTTGAGGGTAGAGCGGCCGCGATTCGTGGTGGTCCCGGACTACCGGTCTTAGACAGATCTTGCCGTCAGGTGACCTGAAAAATCACGTCAGCTATCAGGGATACAGAGGTCGGAAACGCCCCGACCGTCACCAGTTCAAGGCCGGAATGGATCAGGCGAACGCACGAATTAATTCCGCCCACGTGGTTCCCTTCAATTTGTGGAAACCACGCGCCATTTTCCGGGTTGTGAAGCTACCTACCGTCACAGCCAAACTCAGGCAGCAACATTGCTCTGAGTGAAAGGCGTCCGAGTGATTGCCTCAACGTCGGTTTCTCCGTTCCGTATGTTCACCGAGTGCGTGACGTCGGACACGAAAATTCTTCCATCGCCGGAGCGTCCTGTTTGCGCCGCCTTGGTGATCGCCTTGATGGCATCCTCGACGACAGCGTCCTCGATAACGGTATCAACCGTTACCATAGGTACAATGTCGATGGTGTACTCGGCGGATCGAACCGTTAGTTTTCGCACTCGGTCTTGTGCGAAACCCTCTATTTTGCCGACATTCAATCCCTTGAGGCCAATGCCCGCTAGGGCACTCTTGACCGCCCCCAATTTGTCCGGCTGGATGATTACTTTCAGCTGTTTCATTGTCTTCGTCCTTTCTTTGTATGCCCTCAACGTCGTACATGTGAAGTTCTCCACCCACGATGCAGGAAAGACCCCAACCCGTCATTCGCCGACGTCTACAAAAGTATTTAGGCGTATTCTGGTCGTTGAACAGTGTCCGATCTTGCAGATCAGATATGCAATTTTTGCAGTGCAGTAAACGCCGCCCCATGGCCCCAATTTACACCGCCATTGATACCTATTCGAAAGCCATTAAGCTGCAAAATATTAGATCACCGGATTTTCGATCACGAATGACGGCTTTGGGTCACGACCTGCCTAAGACCTGCCCTCCGGATCAAGTCCGCTCTGTGGCCCTAATACCAACCGCCCTAGAGTTTGACTCGCGCAAAGGTTTACACGCCAGGTTTTGTGTGATTCAAGGTTGTTGGCAACAAGGGAGTGTGTTCAATGCCAACGATTCCTTTGCGAAACGACTTTGATGCTGAAAGAGTCCGTGTTCTTGCGGCACGGAGCGATGATGGGAACCAGGCGCGACGGCTTTTGTCGATGGCGGCCATCTACGATGGGATGGATCGAGCGTGCGCGGCGGGTATTGGCGGCATGGATCGGCAGACGTTGCGGGACTGGGTTCACCGGTTCAACGCGGGAGGTCCGGCCGGTCTGATCGACCGCAAGCCGAACGGGGCGTTGCGTCGGTTGACGCCGTCGCAAATGGCGGCGCTTTCGCGGGCTATCGAGGCCGGTCCCGATCCCGAACGGGATGGGGTCGTGCTCTGGCGCTGCATCGATCTCAAGCAACTGATCCGAACGCGCTTCGGCGTGGACTATCACGAGCGGAGCGTCGGCAAGCTGCTGGCCGCGCTCGGGTTCTCGCATATTTCCGCGCGCCCGCGCCACGTCGGCCAGGATGCGCGGGCACAGGAGGAATTTAAAAAAAGTTTTCCCGAACACTTGGCGAAAATCGTAGCGGCACAGCCACCGGACACGCCCATCGAGGTTTGGTTTCAAGATGAAATGCGCGTCGGCCAGAAGAACAGCCTGGTGCGCCAGTGGGCCCCAAAGGGATCGCGCCCGCGCCAGGTCAAGGACCTACGGACCTCTTCGGCGTATCTCTTCGGCGCCATCTGCCCCGAGCGCGGTGAGGGCGCGGCGCTGGTCATGCCGCGCGCCAATACTGAAGCCATGGACCTGCATCTCGAGGAAATCAGCCGGGCCGTTGCCCCAAACGCCCATGCCGTCGTGCTGCTCGACCAAGCCGCATGGCACACCACTGCCAAACTCGGCATCCCGGAGAACATCTCCCTCGTGCCTTTGCCACCCAAGTCCCCGGAGCTCAATCCCGCCGAAAATGTCTGGCAATACCTCCGCCAGAACTGGCTCTCCAATCGTGTCTTCGACTCCTATGAAGCCATCGTCGAGGCCTCTTGCCAAGCCTGGAACAACCTGACCGACCAACCTTGGAAGATCATGTCCATCGGCCTCAGAGCGTGGGATCGCACAAGTCAATGTTAAGGGCGGTTGGTATTACTGTATTTTGTGCGGCTCGGGCATTCTGTATGAAACCCATGTCGAGTTTCACGAGCGGCCGTTTGTGTTCGGCTCCTCTGGCCTGCTCTATTGTTCGAACAAGCTCATGTTCGACCGGGAAACGGACAGTCTCTGGAACCAGTTCACGGGAAGGCCGGCAATGTCCCGGCTGATGTTGAAAAAGTGAGGTAGGCGTCATTCGCCTGGAACCGTTAGGCTCTGGGTGTTGAATCCATCAAGGAGAACGACGCCATGACCAAGACTACACGGAACAGCCGCCGTTCGAAACTGTTGGAGATCCCGCTTCCGCTGTTGCCGCCGGCCTTGCCGGAGGCTTTTGATGATCTGCGCATGAGCGTGGATCGCTTTTGCCTGTTGGCCGGGGTGGAGACCCTGGGCGAGATGCTGGACGAGGATAGCGAGGTGCTCTGCGGAGCGCGCCACGCCCGCACGGCCGAGCGGCAGGGCCATCGCTGGGGGACAACCCAGAGCGAGATTGCCTATCACGGGGGCAAGGTGAAGCTGACGCGCCCGCGGGTGCGCGATCTTGCGGGCAAGGAGATGAGCTTGCCGAGCTGGGAGTTGCTCTCGGACCCGGCGCTTTTGCAGTCCTGGGCGATGAACATCATGCTGCTTACGGTTTCGACCCGCAAGTACGCGGGCGCCGTGCGCCTGCCCGGCGAGGCCAGCGGCGACTTGCCGGCACGCGCGGGCGATGCGACCTCGAAGTCCGCGGTCTCGCGGCGCTTCGTGGCCATGACGCGCAAGAAGCTGAAGGCCTTCCTGGCCAGCGACCTTTCGGATCTCGATCTCCTGGTCATCCAGATCGACGGGCTGCACGTCGGCGATCACGTGTTGCTGGCAGCTATTGGCATCGACGGCGCGGGCGAGAAGCATGTTCTAGGCCTGGCCGAAGGTGCCACGGAGAATGCCGCCACGGTGCAGGCGCTGCTCGACAACCTGACCGCCCGCGGCCTCGACCCGGAAGTGCCCCGGCTCTTCATCGTCGACGGCGCCAAGGCGCTCTCCAAGGCGATCAAGCGGACCTTCGGGCCGGTGGCCGCCCTCCAGCGCTGCCAGGTCCACAAGGGCCGCAACATCATCGAGCGCCTCGACGAAAGCCTTCATGCCGGCGTCAAGAAGGCGCTCAGGCAAGCCTGGGACCAAGACGATGCCGAGAAAGCCGAACGCCTCATGAAGAACCTGGCGCGCCGCCTGGAGACCGAGGCCCCCGGCGTTTCGGCTTCCATCCTGGAGGGCCTGGATGAGATCCTCACCGTGATCCGCTTGGGCCTGCCGCCCAAGCTCAGGCGCTCCTTGGCCTGCACCAACGCCATCGAGAATGCCTTGGGAACGGTCAGGATGGTGCAGCACAATGTCAAGCGCTGGCGCAACGCCGAGATGGCCTTGCGATGGACCGCCGCCGGCCTCCTGGAAGCCCAAAAGACCTCCGTCGCCTCAAGGCCTACCGGCAACTCCCCATCCTCAGAGCTGCCCTCGAGGATCACGTGAAAAAGGCAAAAGCGAAAAGCGCCATTGAAACCATCAAAGAGGCCGCCTAGCCTCGAAGCCCAACCATGCCTGCCTCGCCTTTTTCAACAGAGCATGGGACATCGCCTTATTTGGAGCATAAGATAGGTTGAGAAGCTGAAACCCGACGCATCCGAAAGCACGAGGCCCCTGGATCCGGCCTTCAATCGTCGTCGTCGATAATGATGCCGTCGATAGCGCGATGGATCGCGGTGGCGATGGCTTGCCGGTTCCACGCGTCGTCTTCGACTAACGCTCCGACTCTCCAAAGCTGATGTTGAAAATCACAGTCCACCTCAAGATGAATAACGATCCTGTTTTGGCGCAGGCGTTCGCGGTATCGGCGGTCGCGAATGGCACCGGGGGTCATGGAAGGCATTTGTTATATTATAACACTGACACATCGCGAATGAAAGCGAGACGCGTGTTAGAGGCGGGAAAAGCGCCGGATTTCAGGGGATTGGGGGCACGGTGGATACTGGGTGGATGCGTGACAGGGGCGGGGCTAGGGTCGTAATGCGTGACGGTGAAATGGTGTCCGGCTATAGGGGGATGGGTCCGGAACGTGCGCACGGCCCTAAAAAGTCGCCCGTGAAGAACGCGTAAGCGGCTGATGTTGGTAGTTCTTTCGGTTTGGCGAAGTAATCGGATTTGCAAGAAAACGGGTTTTGGGCCTGAAAAGCTTGCGATTTGAAATAATTGATTTTGGGGATTCCCTTCCGTTGCGGAACGTGATTCTCTGCTCCCGTCGATTGGGATTGGAGAACTGTGATGAAGCCATCGCGCAAGGTGTCATCGGGAATAGAGGACCTGTTCCGCTCGCGGTTCGAAAACATCATCAACCTGCGCCACGAGTTGGTGGTGTTGGGGGGCCGGATCGCGTGGACTTTCTTCGACGAGACCTATGAAGCCTTGTATTCGGAGGAGGGTCGGCCGGGGGTCCCGACGCGGTTGATGGTTGGGCTGCACATCCTCAAGCATATGTTCGATCTCTCGGATGAGGAGGTCTGCGAGCGCTGGGTCTACGACCCATACTTCCAGTGCTTCTGCGGCGAAGAGTACTTTCAGCATGAGCTGCCCATGGAGCGCTCGTCGATGACCCGGTGGCGGGACCGGATCGGGCCGGAAGGTTTGGAGAAGGTATTCCAGGAGAGCCTGGCCGTGGCCCACCGGGTGGGGGCGCTGCGGGAGAAGGACCTCGAGCGGGTGATGGTGGACACCACCGTACAAGAGAAGGCGATTGCCTTTCCGACCGCCGCCAAACTGATGCAACGAGCCCGCGAGCGGCTGGTGCGACTGGCACGGGAGCACGGCATTGCCCTGCGTCAGTCCTATACCCGCCTGGGCAAGAGGGCGTTGATCATGCAAGGCCGCTACCGCCATGCCAAACAGCACAAGCGGGCCAACAAGGCCCTGCGCAAGCTCAAGACCTATCTCGGGCGCACCGTCCGCGACATCCGCCGCAAGACGGCCCAGGAGGAGAGCCTACGGGATACCTTCCGCCGCCCCTTGTGGCTGGCCGAGCGGGTGTCGACCCAGAAGCGGCGCGACCCCTTGCCCAAGGTCTATTCGCTCCACGCGCCCGAGGTCGAATGCATCGGCAAAGGGAAGGCGCACAAGCCGTACGAGTTCGGCTGCAAGGTCTCCGTGGCGGCGACCAATTCCCGCCCCCCCGGCGGCCAGTTCGTCGCCCACGTCAAGGCCTTCCACGGCAATCCCTATGATGGCCACACCTTGAGGCAGGTGATCGAAGAGATGGAACGCTGGACGGGGATATCGGCCGAGCGCATCTATGTCGACAAGGGATACCAGGGCCACGATTACCCCAACAAACACCGCGTCTTTAGATCAGGCCAGAAACGCGGCATCACGCCGACGATCAAGAAGGAGCTCAGGCGGCGCTCCGCCGTCGAGGCCGTGATCGGACATCTCAAGAGCGATGGCAGGCTGGGGCGCAACTTCCTCAAAGGCCGCGACGGCGACAAGATCAACGCCATCCTCGCCGGCGCCGGCTACAACTACCGCCTTGTCCTCAAATGGCTGAGGCGTTTGTTTGTCCAAATCCTGGCCGCGCTCCTCAGCGACATCTCGCACCCCACCGCAAACCCAATCGCCGCTTCAGCTTGAAATCAGGGTTCTTCACGGACGACTAAAAAGGGAATCGGCGATATCGGATATCTGAGTTTAGCTGGCGTATCGCCGTCGTAGGAAAATTAGGCCGGCCAAGCGCACCGTAGCCTACTTCTTCGGCTTCCATTCTCGCGCTAGACGTTGCGCCTCGGCAATTTGCTCGGGGGTCATTTTTTTGGCCCATAAGTCTCGAAGTTCCCGTGCGTCCTCGTTGCCTTGTGCTGCAGCGAGATTAAACCATAGGTGTGCCTTCACGTAGTCCTGGGGCACGCCGTCGCCGGCACTATACATAGTCGTCCATGAAGAACCCTGATTTCAAGCTGAAGCGGCGATTGGGTTTGCGGTGGGGTGCGAGATGTCGCTGAGGAGCGCGGCCAGGATTTGGACAAACAAACGCCTCAGCCATTTGAGGACAAGGCGGTAGTTGTAGCCGGCGCCGGCGAGGATGGCGTTGATCTTGTCGCCGTCGCGGCCTTTGAGGAAGTTGCGCCCCAGCCTGCCATCGCTCTTGAGATGTCCGATCACGGCCTCGACGGCGGAGCGCCGCCTGAGCTCCTTCTTGATCGTCGGCGTGATGCCGCGTTTCTGGCCTGATCTAAAGACGCGGTGTTTGTTGGGGTAATCGTGGCCCTGGTATCCCTTGTCGACATAGATGCGCTCGGCCGATATCCCCGTCCAGCGTTCCATCTCTTCGATCACCTGCCTCAAGGTGTGGCCATCATAGGGATTGCCGTGGAAGGCCTTGACGTGGGCGACGAACTGGCCGCCGGGGGGCGGGAATTGGTCGCCGCCACGGAGACCTTGCAGCCGAACTCGTACGGCTTGTGCGCCTTCCCTTTGCCGATGCATTCGACCTCGGGCGCGTGGAGCGAATAGACCTTGGGCAAGGGGTCGCGCCGCTTCTGGGTCGACACCCGCTCGGCCAGCCACAAGGGGCGGCGGAAGGTATCCCGTAGGCTCTCCTCCTGGGCCGTCTTGCGGCGGATGTCGCGGACGGTGCGCCCGAGATAGGTCTTGAGC
Source organism: Alphaproteobacteria bacterium (assembly GCA_965218865.1). Classification (GTDB taxonomy): domain Bacteria; phylum Pseudomonadota; class Alphaproteobacteria; order JAAXGF01; family JAAXGF01; genus CBDCME01. The sequence goes on along the minus strand of CBDCME010000073.1, from coordinate 186,404 downwards.
TTGCGCAGGGCCTTGTTGGCCCGCTTGTGCTGTTTGGCATGGCGGTAGCGGCCTTGCATGATCAACGCCCTCTTGCCCAGGCGGGTATAGGACTGACGCAGGGCAATGCCGTGCTCCCGTGCCAGTCGCACCAGCCGCTCGCGGGCTCGTTGCATCAGTTTGGCGGCGGTCGGAAAGGCAATCGCCTTCTCTTGTACGGTGGTGTCCACCGCCACCCGCTCGAGGTCCTTCTCCCGCAGCGCCCCCACCCGGTGGGCCACGGCCAGGCTCTCCTGGAATACCTTCTCCAAACCTTCCGGCCCGATCCGGTCCCGCCACCGGGTCATCGACGAGCGCTCCATGGGCAGCTCATGCTGAAAGTACTCTTCGCCGCAGAAGCACTGGAAGTATGGGTCGTAGACCCAGCGCTCGCAGACCTCCTCATCCGAGAGATCGAACATATGCTTGAGGATGTGCAGCCCAACCATCAACCGCGTCGGGACCCCCGGCCGACCCTCCTCCGAATACAAGGCTTCATAGGTCTCGTCGAAGAAAGTCCACGCGATCCGGCCCCCCAACACCACCAACTCGTGGCGCAGGTTGATGATGTTTTCGAACCGCGAGCGGAACAGGTCCTCTATTCCCGATGACACCTTGCGCGATGGCTTCATCACAGTTCTCCAATCCCAATCGACGGGAGCAGAGAAATCACGTTCCGCAACGGAAGGGAATCCCCAAAATCAATTATTTCAAATCACAAGCTTTTCAGGCCCAAAACCCGTTTTCTTGCAAATCCGATTACTTCGCCAAACCGAAAGAGCTACCAACATCAGCCGCTTACGCGTTCTTCACGGGCGACTACATAGCACCAAGAAAAGTTTGGCCCCTTGCGTCTCCGTGTTCGGAAGCAAGGCCGAACCACTTTAGGGCTTCGGCGTAGTCCTGGGGCACACCTTTGCCTCTCCAGTACATAAAGCCAAGCTGAGTTTGAGAAACGACCACACCTTGCTCGGCGGCGAGGCGGTACCACTTTACAGCCTCGGAGTCAACTGCGGCGCTGACACCGCAGGGCTAGTTTTTTGTCCGCCCAGTGATCAGGGTGAGGTGATCGCGGCGCTGGCCATTTTCATTCTCGGTGTGGCAGTGTGCCGGTCATGGCGACGCTGCCGGTCTCGGATTCGTCCATTGATTTGCGCGCGGTCACGGTGCGTCCGACCTGGGGCGCGCAGGAGCACCGGCGCTGGGACCGGTTGGTGGAGCAGCACCACTACCTGGCGTTCCACGGCGTCATCGGCAAGGGCCTGCGCCATGTCGCGGTGCATGGCGAGACCTGGCTCGCACTGATCGGCTGGCAGCCCGGCGCGTTCAAGCTGGGCGCGCGTGATCGCTGGATCGGGTGGTCGGCCGAGCAGCAGTTCCGGCGTCTGCATCTGATCGCCAACAACTCGCGCTTCGTCATTCTGACGCCTGGCCGAGTGCCGAACCTGGCCTCCCGTGTGCTGGGGCTGAGCCTGCGGCGGCTGTCTGAGGACATCCAGGCGGTGCACGGATATCCGGCTCTTCTGGCGGAGACGTTCGTGGACGTCTCGCGATTTGCCGGCACCTGCTACCGCGCGTCGAACTGGCGCTCTCTGGGGCTGACGCGGGGCTTTGCCCGTGAGCCCGGAGGGGCAGCGCGCTGGCGCCACCACGGTCAGCCCAAGGAGGTCTTCGTGTTCGGACTGACAGACGGCGCCCCCGAGGCGCTGAGCCGTACCGGGATGCCGGCACACTGGAACGCCGAGCAGCACACCGAGCCGATGGCCGCGCCCCGGCTGCGCAGCCTGTTCGAGTGTCTGGGTGAGGTGCCCGAGTACCGCCATGCCCGGGGCAAGCGCTATGCGCTCAACACCATTCTGGTGATCGCCGTCGCCGCCCGGCTTGCCGGATACCGGGGGGTGAACGCGTTCGCCCAGTTCGCCGCCCTGCTCTCCCAGGAGCAGCTCGAGGCGGTGGGTGCGTTCTGGAGCCCTTCCAAACAGCGCTACACCCCGCCCGCGATCACCACCTTCCACAAGACCCTCACCGCCCTGCCGCCAGAGACCCTGGACAACGCGATTAGCCAGTGGACCGGCCAGCATGGCAGCGCGCACGCGCCGGTCGCCATGGACGGAAAGGATCTGCGCGGCGCCTCGAAGCAGACCGAAGACGGGCGCAGGATGATGGTGGCGGCGGTCGAGCACGACACCGGCGTGGTCCTCGGGCAGGTCGAGGTCGACCGCAAGAGCAACGAAATCCCGGCCGTGCGCGAACTCTCCAGCGGCCTCGACCTCACAGGCCGGATCGTCACCATGGACGCGATGCACGCTCAGCACGAGACCGCGCGCTGCCTGCTCGGGCGTCGCGCCGACTACGTGATGAGCGCGGTCAAGGACAACCAGGAGATGATCTTCGAAGACCTCAAGGCGATCGACTTCAGCGATGCGCTCTGGCACGAAACCGTCGACAAGGGCCATGGCCGCATCGAGCGCCGACGCTGCGCCGTCGTCGACCTCTCCGCTGCCGAGTGGGACGGCTACGCCAACCTCCACGGGCGACGCCAGGCCATGCGCATCGAGCGCGAACGCGAGATCCTCAAGACCGGCAAGCGCAGCATCGAGGTGACCTGGAGCCTCACCTCGCTCGGCGCAGAGCGCGCCGGACCCGAGGAGTTGCTCGAACTGGTGCGCAACCACTGGCATATCGAGAACCGCCTGCACTACGTGCGCGACTTCACCTACGACGAAGACCGATGCCGGGCCTACGTGCGTCACCTGCCCAGAAATCTCGCCTGCTTGACCAACGCGGCCATCGCCATCGTGCGCTGCGACGGACGCTTCCGTTATCTGCCCGAGGCCAACCGGCACTATGCCGCCCGGGCGCAGGAGGCCCTCGACGCGATCATGACCGCGCCCATCGCCTGAGACAGCACGCCTCTCCCCCGGACCGGGACGTGCCGCCGAGCGGCGCGGGCGGACCGGTGTGCCTGTCGAATCCGAAAACGCCGTCCGGTGGCTTCGAGCAGTCCCCATGACGTCGTCGAGGCAAGCTCGGGGCTCCCCGAACCCCGTGCACCGAGCACGATCCCACTCATCCCGAACCCTCAACCGCGACTAAAAATTGTTCCTGCCCTCCCGGCCACACATAACAACATACTCTCGGGGGTGGCCGGGAGGGGGCCGGAACAGACGCAAAAAATGCGCGGACGCGCTTTTTCGAACAGACACTAATCCTTGAAGTGGCAGGCGACCAGATGGTCCCGGCCACCACCGGCAAATGGTTCGAGTTCCGGCTTGGTTTCGGCGCAGAGGTCGCGGGCCCGGGGACATCGCGGGTGGAAAGGACAGCCGCTCGGCGGAGAAATTGGGCTGAGGACTTCACCCCCGAGGCTGGACCCCGGAGACCGTTTTCCCCGGCCCAGCTGCGGGACCGCCTTCAAGAGCGCTTGGCTGTAGGGATGGCCGGGGCCTTCGAAAAAGTCTGCGCGCGTGGCGCACTCGACGATTCCGCCCAGGTACATGACCGCGACGCGATCCGCGATGTGATTGACGACGGCGATGTCGTGGGTGATAAAAAGGTACGTCAGCCGCCGATTCTCCCGCAGATCCTGCATGAGATTCAAGACTTGGCTTTGGACCGAGACATCGAGCGCGGAAACCGGCTCGTCGGCAATGATGAACATTGGATCCAGCGCCAGGGCGCGAGCGATGCCGATTCGTTGGCGTTGCCCGCCGGAGAACTCGTGCGGGTAGCGGTCCGCCTGGGACGGCGACAGACCGACCGCGTCCATCAGCTCGGCCACTTTCCGGGCGTGCTTGCCTCTCTCCCTCGGTTCGTGGATGCGCAGCGGCTCCGATATGATCGCGGCGACAGTCATGCGGGGATCAAGGGCGCTGTACGGGTCCTGGAAAATCATCTGGACATCGCGCCGTAGTTCGCGCAACCGGCGTCCGACAAGCGAATCCGTCGATTCGCCGGAGTAGATGATCTCGCCCCGCGTCGGGCGGACGAGCAGCGCCAGGGCCCGGGCAAGGGTCGATTTTCCACAGCCCGATTCGCCCACGAGGGCGAGGGTTTCGCCCTGGAAAAGGTGGAGGTTGACGTTGTCGACCGCGCGGACCGTGCCAACCGTGGCCCCGAACAGTCCGGGGTTCCTGACCGCAAAGTGCTTGTCGATTCCGCGAGCCTCGACAAGAGCTTGTGCCCTCATGGCGGTTCGCTTTCCGCGGCCACGAAACAGGCCACGTGATGGTCGTCGCCAAGGTTTTCGAGTTTCGGGGAGGCGCGGGCGCAACCCGGCCGTGCCCAGGGGCAGCGATCGCGGAAATGACAACCATGAGATATGCTTCCGAATTCCGGAACAACCCCTGGAATAGTTGGTAGCCGACGCGAGCGATGGTCGATCGAGGGGACCGTTTTCAAAAGTCCCTGGGTATAGGGGTGCTGGGGAGCGCGGAAGAGGGATTCGCTCGTCGCTTGTTCCACGATCCGCCCGGCGTACATGACGACCACGTTATCGGCGATCTCCGAAACGACGGCGAGGTTATGGCTGATGAACTGGATTGCCATGCCGATTTCGCCTTGCACGCGCAAAAGGAGCTCGAGAATTTGCGATTGGACGGTCACATCGAGCGCCGTGGTCGGTTCGTCCGCGATCAACAATGCCGGTCGGCACGCCAGCGCCATCGCGATCATGACGCGCTGCCGCATGCCGCCGCTGAGACTGTGGGGATAGTCGAGGACCCGCTGACCGGGGGAAGAGATTCCGACTTGGTCGAGGAGGTCCACCGCTTCCGACATCGCTGCCCGCTTGGTCGCGCCGCGGTGGGTTTCGAGTACCTCCGCGATCTGGTCGCCTACCGTGTAGGCCGGATTGAGAGCGGTCGCGGGTTCCTGGAATATCATGGCCACGCGGTCGCCGCGGATCGCCTCGATTTCCGCTTCGGAAAGATCGAATAAATTCTTGTTTTCGAAAGTTATTTTTCCATTTGTAACGCGCCCCGGCGGGGGCAACAGCCGGAGAGTGGCCAGGGCCGCGATGGTTTTCCCGCAGCCCGACTCGCCGACCACCCCCAGCGTTCGCCCCCGGTCCATGGCGTAGGAGGCCCGGTCCAGGGCCCGCACGGGTCCGGCGTCGGTCGGGAAGACGACGGAAAGTTCGTGAACCGACAGAAGCGGCTTCGGAGGCGTCCGCTTTCCGCCCTGCCTTATTCCCGGCGGCGCCAGTTTTCGACCCATAGCGTTGTGGTTACCGAGTGACCGGTGGGAACGATCCCGGCCAGCCATTTCGGGGTGATGAACGGCTGGGCCCGGAAATAGAGCGGCAGGACGGGGAGTTCCTCGGCGTAAATCTGCTGCATACGGCGCCAAAGTCTTCGCCGCACGCCCGGATCGAGCTCGACCTCGGCCTTTTCGATCAGCTCGTCCATCTCCGCGTTGGCAAAGCCGGGGGAGTTCTGGCCCGACCAGTTGTTGTCGGCGGTAGGAATCGATTTCGAGTGCAGGGTCGAGCGGGGCACGCTTTCGGGCGCCGAGAGCCAGGCGTACATGGCGAGCGCGGGAAATTTCCGTTGCGTAACCGTTTGCCCGAAAAAGACCCGTGCCGGTTCGTTCTTGATCGTAACGTCGATGCCCAAGGCTTTCCACTGGCTTTGCAATACCTGCTCAACCAGTGCCCGAACCTTGTCGCCCGACGTGGTCATCAATTGGAGTGTCAACTTTTCCCCGGCATCGTTGTGGCGGGCGCCGTCAACGAGGGTACGCCAGCCGGCTTCGTCGAGCAGCGCCGCCGCCTTCTCGGGGTCGTAGGGATAGGTCTGGACATCGTCCGCGAAGACCGAATCGAGTGGGTTGACGTTGGAATGGGCGACCGGTTGACGCCCGCCGAAGAGTTGCGCCACCAACAGCTCCCGGTCGAGGGCATGGAGCAGCGCCCGCCGGACACGAATTTCTTGTAGTATGTCATTGTCGAGGTTGAGGTCCACGTGTTCGTAAACGAGGCCGGGTTTGTAGAGGAAGTCGAAACGGTTGCCGTGGCGACGTTCGAACGACAGGGCCTGGTCGAGGCTGAATCCGAGTTCGCCGGCGACATAATCGATGGCGCTGGACAACAGGTTGGCCTCGAGGGAGGCGGTGTTTTCGACCACCCGCACGACGATGCGGTCAAAATGAGCCGCCTCGCCCCACCAATGGGGATTCCGTTCCAGGACGATATGTTCTCCTGGCTCCACCTCGCTGATACGATAGGGTCCGAAATACAGGCCGGGATTGGTCCGATCGGTGTCGTACAGCGTTCGGACGCGGTATTCGCGGGGGTCTTCGAACGCCTTGGCTTCAAGATGTGCCGGCAAAAGGGGAATTGATGCGCGAAAATTGTAGTCGTAGTACTTCTTGTTCATGTGGACAGTGAACCGCTTGTCGGTGTGGACCTCGATGTCCCGGATCCGAGCGTACGAGTCGTGATCGGCGACACCCGTCTCGGGATGCCGTCCCACTTTCCAGCCGAAGACGGCGTCATGCGATGTCACCGGCGTGCCGTCACCCCAGGTCGCGCCCGCTTGCAGGATGAAGGTGACCGCCATGCCTTCACTCCCGTCCGCCAGTATCTCGATTCGCGCGAGGCCGTTCTCGACGGTCGGCAACTCGGTGCAAAGAAGACAGACCGGTTGCCAATTCCAGTCGTACGTCGTCAGTGGCCTGCGCGTCATCCCCAGGACGTAGGACTTGGCGAGCATGGCGTTGATGATGGGATTGAACGTCGCCGGGAACTGGGTGATGCCGATGGTAAGTTTGTCCTCGGACAGGGCCGGCCCGGGGGCGAAGGCCACGGACAAGGATATCGTCAACAACACGATTCTAAGCCGTCTCATGCCCGCCGTCTCCGCCGCACAGGTTGCCCAAGGGCGCATCATAGCGGAATTTGTGACCAGGCAAGAGCGGGCAGGGATTTGCCGATGATGAAATCCGTTGTTGGCTTGCGATTTTCCCTTGCGGCGCTTCCGCTCGTTCTGACGCTGCTATTCGGTTCTGGTTCGGTCGAGGCCGGTGCTTGCGGGGTCATGTTGGGCGGTCGTCTTGGCTTTAATCAAGTCATCACGGAGTTTGCCGTCCCGGACCATTTTCCGCCCGAGAGTCCGGCGCTGCTTACAATCATCGGGACGGTGCCGAGCCTGATGTCACTCACGAGCTGCCATCTCGCCGGCCGTGTTTCCCTGGAACCGGGATGCATCAACCACGACCGCTGTTACGACACCGCGGGCGCGGACAAGCTGGCCTGCGACGTCGCGCTCCTGGATGACTGGGCCAGCGCCTGTGATCAAGCTTATCGGGGCTTCAGCGCGCTCGAGCTTATTGGCCAGGGCGGTCCCGATGTTCTTCACCGGGTGTTTTGTCGGATGTCGTGCTTTTCCTTCATCCAGGGGATGTCGAACGCCCAAATCATGAACCTCAACGGCTTTTGCCCAAGTTGCGAGGCCTACGAGTCGGCGCAAAGAAACCCCGTCTATTTCCCCCCATCGTCGGAATCCGAATAATAAATGACATCGCTAACGACAGAAATTCGCCGATTTCCCCCTCCCGCCAAGGCGGCGAAAAACGGACGCTTGCCGGTCATTTGTGCCGCGCTATGGTGCTAGTAGACCCGTAAAGTATCGGAGACCATTCTTCCAGATCCAGCTGGACTACGCGAAATGCCTCTCTCCGACGATGCGGTTGAATCTCTGGTCCGCCAGCTGATATCGCGACCAGGCCACAAAACGGTTCGTCTGAACCTCGGGCGGGCGTTGATTGATGGCTTAGGCGCTGCTGGTGAGGATATACGTCAAGAGCAATGGATCGAGGCCCGTACCTGCTAGCTCTTGGTGAGGAGACGCTTTCCGCCCGTAAAGACGATGTGTCGGTCCCTGTGTATTTGGGCGACGCATTACAGTGGGCGGTTTCTGCCACTCTCGGCCACGAGGAAATCGTGATCACAGTTCCTCCATTAGAGAAGGATGGTTTACGAAGTGCACTGAAATTTCCTGTTGCCATCGCTGAAAACCGAACCCTTTTCCTGATTACGCACTTTCCTCCGAGGATTTGGTATGGTACAAAAGGTGAACATCCGCTGGTTTTTCAGGAGGTTTGCGATGTCGAGGAATGCGGTTCAGTTGGGGTTGAGTTTGGGGCGGTTTCGTGAACTTATACCAACCGCCCTTAACATTGACTTGTGCGAGCCCACGCTCTGAGGCCGATGGACATGATCTTCCAAGGTTGGTCGGTCAGGTTGTTCCAGGCTTGGCAAGAGGCCTCGACGATGGCTTCATAGGAGTCGAAGACACGATTGGAGAGCCAGTTCTGGCGGAGGTATTGCCAGACATTTTCGGCGGGATTGAGCTCCGGGGACTTGGGTGGCAAAGGCACGAGGGAGATGTTCTCCGGGATGCCGAGTTTGGCAGTGGTGTGCCATGCGGCTTGGTCGAGCAGCACGACGGCATGGGCGTTTGGGGCAACGGCCCGGCTGATTTCCTCGAGATGCAGGTCCATGGCTTCAGTATTGGCGCGCGGCATGACCAGCGCCGCGCCCTCACCGCGCTCGGGGCAGATGGCGCCGAAGAGATACGCCGAAGAGGTCCGTAGGTCCTTGACCTGGCGCGGGCGCGATCCCTTTGGGGCCCACTGGCGCACCAGGCTGTTCTTCTGGCCGACGCGCATTTCATCTTGAAACCAAACCTCGATGGGCGTGTCCGGTGGCTGTGCCGCTACGATTTTCGCCAAGTGTTCGGGAAAACTTTTTTTTAGGCTCAGTTCACGAACCGTATGCATGGCTTCGCCATGGCTGCCCAAGCATGCTCTCGGGGTCGGTCGGTCGGCGAGTTCGATGAGATGGAACCAGCGCAGGTGGCTTGGTGGCGATGCCGCGGTAGCGTCGCAGGAAGCCCTTGAGTTGGCTATGACGGCTGTTGACCGTCTGGATGTGCAGGGCGCCGCGTACCCGTTCTCCGGCGGAGAGATTGACCGTCTCGTGGCGGAGGCGCGCCGCTGCGGCGGGCGGGTAACAGCGGCTGGCGTCGGAGACGAGCAAGGCATCCGGGGCAATGACCGGTTCCAGCGCCTCCTTCAGGCTATCGGCATTGACGGTGGGCAGCGTCCTGCTGAGCGTTGCGCCGCCACGGTCGGCGGCGACCAGAACCGGCACTTGCTCACGAGAGATCCCGCGCTTGCCGGCTTTTCCGCCGCGCCGGCGTGGCTTGCGGTCCAGTTTCCGGTCTCCCTTCCGGCTTTCGAGCACGAAGGTCTCGTCGGCCTCGACGATCCCGCCGAGCCGGTCCGGGGCTTGCCGGACCGCCTCAAGGAAGCGGTGGCGCCAGCGAAACGCCGTGCTCGGCGCAATGCCGCACCGCCGCGCCGAGGCGCGCACCGTTTCCCCTTGCGCCAGGGCCTTGCCGAAGGACAGCCAGCGCTCCTTGCGGTGCAGGCCCGAAAGCGGCGTACCGGTCAGCGCGCCGAATGTCTTCCCGCAAGCCTTGCACCGGTAGCGGCGCAGACCGCGCGCCTTGCCGCGCGAGACCGCCCCGCCGCTGCCGCAATGCGGGCAGCGCCGCGCTTCGTCCACGCCGAGTTCGATCGCCGCCAGCGAGGCCGCGCCCTCCGGCCGTCCCGACAGGGCCGCCATCACCTCCTCGCGCTGGGCCGGCGTCAGCCCGTCCACATGCGAAAGCCAGTCTCGAAACCGCTCGTGATCCATCTCCTCGCTCCCCTAAACAAACCGCGAACATTCTACCACAATGCATACCAAATGCGAACTGAGCCTTTTTTTAAATTCCTCCTGTGCCCGCGCATCCTGGCCGACGTGGCGCGGGCGCGCGGAAATATGCGAGAACCCGAGCGCGGCCAGCAGCTTGCCGACGCTCCGCTCGTGATAGTCCACGCCGAAGCGCGTTCGGATCAGTTGCTTGAGATCGATGCAGCGCCAGCGCACGACCCCATCCCGTTCGGGATCGGGACCGGCCTCGATAGCCCGCGAAAGCGCCGCCATTTGCGACGGCGTCAACCGACGCAACGCCCCGTTCGGCTTGCGGTCGATCAGACCGGCCGGACCTCCCGCGTTGAACCGGTGAACCCAGTCCCGCAACGTCTGCCGATCCATGCCGCCAATACCCGCCGCGCACGCTCGATCCATCCCATCGTAGATGGCCGCCATCGACAAAAGCCGTCGCGCCTGGTTCCCATCATCGCTCCGTGCCGCAAGAACACGGACTCTTTCAGCATCAAAGTCGTTTCGCAAAGGAATCGTTGGCATTGAACACACTCCCTTGTTGCCAACAACCTTGAATCACACAAAACCTAGCGTGTAAACCTTTGCGCGAGTCAAACTCTGGGGCGGTTGGTATTAGCGAGGAGAAATGTCGGGCGGTGGTATTCGGCTGGCGCTGGCCGAAGGGTTTTGTTTGTCCCCGCTGTGCCGGTGATCGCTACAGCGAGCACAAGAGTCGGCGGCTGTATCAGTGCAGCGGCTGCCATTACCAGGTGTCGTTGACGGCGGGGACGATCTTTCATGCGACCCACCTGGCGCTGATCGTATGGTTCGAGGCCCTCTACCTGATCAGCCAGTCGAAGAAAGGGATTTCCAGCCTCGAATTGGGGCGCCGGCTCGGGGTCAGCTACAATACGGCGTGGAAGATGCATCACAAACTGATGCAGGTGATGCTTGAACGCGAGGAAAACAAGCCGCTGGGCGGCGAGGGCAAGCGGATCGAGATCGACGACGCCTATCTGGGGGGCGCCCGGCGCGGCGGTAAGCGGGGCCGTGGCGCACCCGGCAAAACGCCTTTCGTGGCCGCCGTGGAAACCACCGCCGAGGGTCGGCCGCACCGGCTCAAGCTCACCCGGGTGAAGGGCTTCCGCAAGGCAGAGATCGAGAAAATGTCGCGCCGCGTCTTGACCCCGGGAAGCACCGTCGTCAGCGACGGCCTGAGCTGCTTCACCGCCGTCACCGCGGCTGGCTGCAGCCATTATCCCGCCGTTACCGGCAGCGGACCCCAGGCCGCCAAATGGGCCGCCTTCAAATGGGTCAACACGACCCTCGGTAACGTCAAGAACAGCCTCCGCGGGACCCCATCCGTCCCAAGCACGCACCGCGATACCTGGCCCAGTTCGAATACCGCTTCAATCGCCGCTACCGCCTGGACGAGATGATCCCCCGCCTCGCCTGGGCCGCCCTACGCACCCCGCCCATGCCCTACAACCTCCTCAAACTCGCGGAGCAAAGTGCGTAATCAGGACCCTTTTTGATATTGTGATTGCCGCCGTGCTCAGACACAGCGAAAGAGGAGCGGAAATCAGCGCGTTCAAAGCGACATTGCGACGTTTGGGCTCGATATCAGAACCAGATTTTGAAACGCTCACAACAGCGTATATGGAGTCGCCCGTGAAGAACGCGTAAGCGGCTGATGTTGGTAGTTTTTTCGGTTTGGCGAAGTAATCGGATTTGCAAGAAAACGGATTTTGGGCCTGAAAAGCTTGTGATTTGAAATAATTGATTTTGGGGATTCCCTTCCGTTGCGGAACGTGATTCTCTGCTCCCGTCGATTGGGATTGGAGAACTGTGATGAAGCCATCGCGCAAGGTGTCATCGGGAATAGAGGACCTGTTCCGCTCGCGGTTCGAAAACATCATCAACCTGCGCCACGAGTTGGTGGTGTTGGGGGGCCGGATCGCGTGGACTTTCTTCGACGAGACCTATGAAGCCTTGTATTCGGAGGAGGGTCGGCCGGGGGTCCCGACGCGGTTGATGGTTGGGCTGCACATCCTCAAGCATATGTTCGATCTCTCGGATGAGGAGGTCTGCGAGCGCTGGGTCTACGACCCATACTTCCAGTGCTTCTGCGGCGAAGAGTACTTTCAGCATGAGCTGCCCATGGAGCGCTCGTCGATGACCCGGTGGCGGGACCGGATCGGGCCGGAAGGTTTGGAGAAGGTATTCCAGGAGAGCCTGGCCGTGGCCCACCGGGTGGGGGCGCTGCGGGAGAAGGACCTCGAGCGGGTGACGGTGGACACCACCGTACAAGAGAAGGCGATTGCCTTTCCGACCGCCGCCAAACTGATGCAACGAGCCCGCGAGCGGCTGGTGCGACTGGCACGGGAGCACGGCATTGCCCTGCGTCAGTCCTATACCCGCCTGGGCAAGAGGGCGTTGATCATGCAAGGCCGCTACCGCCATGCCAAACAGCACAAGCGGGCCAACAAGGCCCTGCGCAAGCTCAAGACCTATCTCGGGCGCACCGTCCGCGACATCCGCCGCAAGACGGCCCAGGAGGAGAGCCTACGGGATACCTTCCGCCGCCCCTTGTGGCTGGCCGAGCGGGTGTCGACCCAGAAGCGGCGCGACCCCTTGCCCAAGGTCTATTCGCTCCACGCGCCCGAGGTCGAATGCATCGGCAAAGGGAAGGCGCACAAGCCGTACGAGTTCGGCTGCAAGGTCTCCGTGGCGGCGACCAATTCCCGCCCCCCCGGCGGCCAGTTCGTCGCCCACGTCAAGGCCTTCCACGGCAATCCCTATGATGGCCACACCTTGAGGCAGGTGATCGAAGAGATGGAACGCTGGACGGGGATATCGGCCGAGCGCATCTATGTCGACAAGGGATACCAGGGCCACGATTACCCCAACAAACACCGCGTCTTTAGATCAGGCCAGAAACGCGGCATCACGCCGACGATCAAGAAGGAGCTCAGGCGGCGCTCCGCCGTCGAGGCCGTGATCGGACATCTCAAGAGCGATGGCAGGCTGGGGCGCAACTTCCTCAAAGGCCGCGACGGCGACAAGATCAACGCCATCCTCGCCGGCGCCGGCTACAACTACCGCCTTGTCCTCAAATGGCTGAGGCGTTTGTTTGTCCAAATCCTGGCCGCGCTCCTCAGCGACATCTCGCACCCCACCGCAAACCCAATCGCCGCTTCAGATTGAAATCAGGGTTCTTCACGGACGACTACTTATACCAACCGCCCCAGAGTTTGACTCGCGCAAAGGTTTACACGCTAGGTTTTGTGTGATTCAAGGTTGTTGGCAACAAGGGAGTGTGTTCAATGCCAACGATTCCTTTGCGAAACGACTTTGATGCTGAAAGAGTCCGTGTTCTTGCGGCACGGAGCGATGATGGGAACCAGGCGCGACGGCTTTTGTCGATGGCGGCCATCTACGATGGGATGGATCGAGCGTGCGCGGCGGGTATTGGCGGCATGGATCGGCAGACGTTGCGGGACTGGGTTCACCGGTTCAACGCGGGAGGTCCGGCCGGTCTGATCGACCGCAAGCCGAACGGGGGCGTTGCGTCGGTTGACGCCGTCGCAAATGGCGGCGCTTTCGCGGGCTATCGAGGCCGGTCCCGATCCCGAACGGGATGGGGTCGTGCGCTGGCGCTGCATCGATCTCAAGCAACTGATCCGAACGCGCTTCGGCGTGGACTATCACGAGCGGAGCGTCGGCAAGCTGCTGGCCGCGCTCGGGTTCTCGCATATTTCCGCGCGCCCGCGCCACGTCGGCCAGGATGCGCGGGCACAGGAGGAATTTAAAAAAAAGTTTTCCCGAACACTTGGCGAAAATCGTAGCGGCACAGCCACCGGACACGCCCATCGAGGTTTGGTTTCAAGATGAAATGCGCGTCGGCCAGAAGAACAGCCTGGTGCGCCAGTGGGCCCCAAAGGGATCGCGCCCGCGCCAGGTCAAGGACCTACGGACCTCTTCGGCGTATCTCTTCGGCGCCATCTGCCCCGAGCGCGGTGAGGGCGCGGCGCTGGTCATGCCGCGCGCCAATACTGAAGCCATGGACCTGCATCTCGAGGAAATCAGCCGGGCCGTTGCCCCAAACGCCCATGCCGTCGTGCTGCTCGACCAAGCCGCATGGCACACCACTGCCAAACTCGGCATCCCGGAGAACATCTCCCTCGTGCCTTTGCCACCCAAGTCCCCGGAGCTCAATCCCGCCGAAAATGTCTGGCAATACCTCCGCCAGAACTGGCTCTCCAATCGTGTCTTCGACTCCTATGAAGCCATCGTCGAGGCCTCTTGCCAAGCCTGGAACAACCTGACCGACCAACCTTGGAAGATCATGTCCATCGGCCTCAGAGCGTGGGATCGCACAAGTCAATGTTAAGGGCGGTTGGTATAAGTATGATCCCGCTGGCATTCCTGAAGCCTCAAGTCGGCATCTACCTATGGACTTGGATCGCGTACATGAACCCCCATAAAGTTTCTTGGGGTATTGCCAGCGATTTGAATCTCTCGGAAATTGTTGCCGCGGTCACGATAATCGCTTGGCTATTGGCGGCGAAGCGTCAGCGCTTTCCGTGGATGCCTGCAACGATTCTCTTGGTTGTTTTTGTGGCTTGGTGTGGAATCACGAGCCTCACCGCAATCAATTCCAATACGGATCAAGTTACAAGGGAACTCGAAAGATTTGCGAAAATCGTTTTGTTCACAATGCTCACGATCTCGATCATTTCGAATCGCGTTCAACTTCACGCGCTCATATGGGTCACGGTGATATCGATGACATACTATGGCGTGAAAGGTGGGATTTTCGGCATTATGACCGGCGGCCAACATACCATATTCGGACCAGGTGGTAGCTTTATAGCGGACAACAACAGTCTGGCGATGGCATTGCTCATGACACTTCCGTTCGTGCGCTACCTCCAACTGACGTCGGATAATAGATGGATTCGAATCGGTCTTCTATTCACGTCAAGTCTCGTCCTATTGTCCATCGTCCTTTCATATTCTCGCGGAGCCCTTTTGGGCCTTGCGGCAACCGTTATTTTTCTTTGGTTCAGGTCGCCCCAACGCCTGAAGTTAGCATTGGCAACCGGCATCGTGCTCGCTCTCGCCTTCTCGCTAGTACCCCAAAAGTGGTATTCTCGCATGGAAACCATTGAAACCTACGAGGATGACCGGTCGGCTAACACGCGCGTCGGCATTTGGATTTTCGCTGCCGGAATCGCGAACGACCATCCGATTACCGGGGGCGGGATGAGCGTCTTTTTCCATTGGCCGCTTTACGAAAAATATCACCCGGGCCCCGTGGCTCACCCTTGGGCGCCACACAGTATCTATTTCGGAGTGCTCGGGGAGCACGGCTATGTTGGATTGGGTTTATTCTTGCTTCTTGCTATCGCGTCTTTTCGAAATACCGGCTGGGTTCTCCGTCATACCCGAGACCGACCCGATCTAGGCTGGGCGAGAGACCTCGCTAAGATGATCCAGGTTTCCCTGGTCGCTTACGCGGTGCCGGGCGCGTTCCTGACCCTCCAATATTTTGATCTATATTACGGTATCATTGCCATTTCCGTCATCACTAGGGTGATCGTCGCCCGTGAACTAGCGGCGAAACTCGAAGTTTCGGCACAAGAAGCTATACAACCACACGCCGCGTCTGGCGCAATCGGTAAGTTGAAATAGGGTGAACTCCGCCCGGCAAATACCGTGCCCCCCATTCCGCGCACGTCGAAAACAATTAATCCGGCCATGGACAAACGACTGAGGGACTGTTCGAAAACTCGCGGCACCGGCCCTCTCCCCTGTACCATTTAAGTTGACCACTCGAACATAGAAAGTTGATGTGGTTGTTGTTTTGTGGGTAACGCGGAGCGTTATCCACAAAATGCGGTCAGCTGAAGATCTGATCGTGTCATTTTTTCGGATCGGACGAGCCTTCCGGGAGCGACCCATTGCTCCCTGTGTTTCGAGCGCCTGGGGGGGGACGCGTGCCCCGGAGGGACGGCCGCGGCGGACAGCCGGTGGGGAGTTGCGCCTGCGAGCGCCAGTACAGGGAATGTTCGGCGTCGCGGCGGTCCGAGGCAAGAGAGGAGAAAGGCGATGAACTTTGATTGGTTTGCTGGCATTGACTGGGCGACCGAGAGGCACCAGGTTTGCCTTCTTGATGGTAACGGCGTCATCGTCGTTGAAAGGTCGTTCGCCCACAGCGGGGAAGGGCTGGCCGAGTTGTGCGCGTGGCTGACGAAAAAGAGTGGCAGTGTGCCGGAGAGGATTGCCGTCTCCATCGAGGTCCCGCATGGGGCGGTCGTCGATACCTTGCTGGAGCGGGGTTTCGCCATTCACAGTATCAACCCCAAGCAGCTCGACCGCTTTCGCGATCGTTTCACCGTCGCCGGCGCCAAGGACGACCGCCGCGACGCCCATGTCCTCGGCGATTCCTTGCGCACCGACGGCCATTGCTTTCGTCGCTTGAAGGCCGATGCTCCCGCCATCATCGAACTGCGCGAATATTCGCGCCTGGGCCGAGGACCTCGGCCAGGAGCGCGTGCGCCTCGCCAACCACCTGCGCGAACAGTTGAGACGCTATTATCCCCAGGCCTTGGAGGTCAGCGACGATGTCGCCAGCGAGTGGTTTCTCGCCCTGTGGAAGAAGGCGCCCACTCCCGAGAAGGCGCGGCGCATCCGGACCGAGACCGTTGCCGAACTGCTGAAAACCCACCGCATCCGCAAAATCGACGCGCCTGAAGTGTTGCGCCTCTTGCGCCAAAAGCCGCTCACCGTCGCGCCGGGAACTATCGCCGCCGCTTGCGCTCATATCGGTTCCCTGGCCGAGCGTTTGCGCCTGGTCAACCGCCAGGTCAAGCAGGCCCGAAGCCGCATCGACGGCCTCTGCCGACACATCGCCGATCAACAGGACAGCGCCTCGGGGCAGAAATCCGAGCAGCGCGACGTGGACATCCTGCTTTCCATGCCCGGAATCGGGAGGACCGTCCTCGCCACGCTGCTCGCAGAAGCCTCGACGCCCCTGCGGGAAAGAAATTACCAGGCCTTGCGCACCTTGTCCGGCGCCGCCCCCGTTACCCGCCGGAGCGGCAAACGCTGTCTCGTCATCATGCGTCAGGCCTGCCACGTTCGGCTGCGAACCGCCCTTTACCACTGGGCCCGCGTCGCCATCCAACACGATCCCATCAGCCGCCAACGCTATGCCGCCCTTAGGGCCCGGGGACACGGCCACGCCAGAGCGCTGAGAACCGTCGCCGATAGACTGCTTGCCGTCGCCTGCGCCATGCTCAGAAATCAAACCCTCTTCGATCCATCCCATGCTCAAAAAAAAGCCCAACGCCGCCTCACTCCGGCAGCGTGACCACCTCTCATTTCCCCCTTGCTCAATGGTGGGGAGTCCCCTCCCGGCCACCCACATACTCTCGTGGGTGGCCGGGAGGGGGAGAGGGCCGGATCAGACGCAAAATATGCGCAGAAGCGCATTTTCGAACAGACACTGAGGAACAAAATGCGGGCGGTCCCGATGAATAGAGTCTGGAACCACCGCGGCCCGAACCAAAACGCGGACTCGGATGGACCCGACGGCGATCCTTCCCCACCTCACCTTCTCCACGTCCATTCGACTTTCGGCCCTGGCGGGGCGCAAGTTCTCATCGCCAACGTCATCAATCACCTAGGTTCCCGATATCGGCACACCATCATCGCGGCCGATGGGGATTACGGATGCAAGGCCCGAATCGCCGACCATTCTCACGTTACCTATCTCCCCCTGGAGGATGGAGACGACGGGATTCTCCGCCGAATCGCACGTTACCGAAAAACACTTTGAGGAGTGAAACCCGATCTGCTTCTGACATGCAATTGGGGTTCCATCGAGTGGGCGATGGCTCATCGTATCGGGCCGCTGTGCCCGCATTTGCATCTTGAGCATGGTTTCGGATCGGACGAGGCGGGGGGCAAAAGCGACGACGGGTCCTGTTTCGTCGGCTAGCGTTGGCAAAAACGGCGCGCCTGGTGGTCCCCTCTCGCAATCTCGTCGAATCGCGACCCGGATTTGGAAATTCGAGCCTGGAAGAATCTCGTACATTGCCAACGGCATCGATTGTGCGAGTTTCTCGAACCCGCCGTTAGCGGGTGTTATCGATGGATTCGAAAAACGGCCCGATGAACTCATTGTGGGGACCGTGGGACATTTGCGACCAGAAAAGAATTTTTCCCGGCTCTTGCGCGTGTTCGCGGGCCTGTCCGGCGCCATCCCGGCACGGCTCTTGATCGTCGGTGGCGGAATGCAGCGGAACATGCTCGGTGCTCTCGCGGCGGAATTGGGTATCGCCGAGAAAGTGGTCTTCGCGGGCCATGTCGAGGCACCGCAAAAAATCCTCGGATGGTTCGACGTTTTTGCCATCACGTCCGACACAGAGCAAATGCCGCTGACCGTCATCGAAGCGATGGCGGCGGGACTCCCGGTCGTCGGCGTCGATGTCGGTGACGTGCGTATCAACGTGGCGAAGGAAAATCGGCCGTTCATCGTTTCCAAGGACGATGAAGAGTGTCTTCAAGGCGTCCTTGAAGGTCTGCTGGGGGACGCCGAGACGCGACTTCACCTCGGAAAGTGCAATCGGCGACACGCGAACGCATATTATTCCGAAGGTCACATGATCGACGCGTACAAGACGTTGATCCGAGATTGTCTCGAAAGTCGCCCGCCGGCCTCCGAGGCATCGCCGACCAACTCCGACAATTAGCGGCGAAGGGCGTACCATGCCCGCCCCAACCACTCGTGGGTCGCGAAAGCGCTTCGACCGAGGGCACTGGCAGACGGCAACAAATGGGTGACCCGAAACGGTTCCGGAGATTCAAATGTGGTCGGTCCCGGGAGCACCGTGAGTCCGGCGGCCTCGAATACCGCGACCGATCGCGGCATATGCCAGGCGTGAGTCACGAGTATGATCTTCCCAACTCCTTCGTGAAGGAGCAATGCGGCGCTGTTCACTGCATTTTCACGGGTGTTGCGTGATTCTTCCTCGACCCACCTCACCGGGATGCGGAACTCGTCGCTCAAGGTATCCCGCATTGCCACTCCCAGGGTTTTGTCGCTCCTCCGTATCCTGCCCCTCGTAACCAAGATTGGGATCCCCGTCGCCCGATGCGCCAGGGCGGCGTAGCGCAGCCGCTCGAGGGTGAGAGACCCAACCGTGTCCCCGCCGAAGTCCGGCGCTCCGATGTAAAGTTCGGCGGAAAGGACGACGATCGCTCCGACGTCATTGAATTCTTCTTCTAGAGATAGCGGCGGCGCTGATTCGAGTGTTCTCAAGAAAGCGCCGCTGACGATCGGTGTGCAAAGCGAATATAACAGAACAGCGGAAGCTATGATAACGGCGCGACCCAAGAGCGGCCGACGCAGACCCAAAAGCCACCCGCCGCCGGCCATGAAAAAACAATTTCCCGGCGGCAGGAGGAGTGACTTCATGATCACGTAAAGGGTTTGCAAGCAGGTTCCTCCTAGGCGCAAGGTAGCGGAGCGCCTCGTGGGCGATTCAAGTTAGGAGATGTTACAGTACGAGAGGATCTGTATCGATTTATTCTTACGGTCTGTTCGATAACTCGCGGCACCGGCCCTCTCCCCCTCCCGGCCACCCCTGTCAGCATACTCTCGTGGGTGGCCGGGAGGGGGAGAGGGCCGGAACAGACGCAAAAATTGCGCGGACGCGCATTTTCGAACGGACACTTATACCAACCGCCCCAGAGTTTGACTCACGCAAAGGTTTACACGCTAGGTTTTGTGTGATTCAAGGTTGTTGGCAACAAGGGAGTGTGTTCAATGCCAACGATTCCTTTGCGAAACGACTTTGATGCTGAAAGAGTCCGTGTTCTTGCGGCACGGAGCGATGATGGGAACCAGGCGCGACGGCTTTTGTCGATGGCGGCCATCTACGATGGGATGGATCGAGCGTGCGCGGCGCGTATTGGCGGCATGGATCGGCAGACGTTGCGGGACTGGGTTCACCGGTTCAACGCGGGAGGTCCGGCCGGTCTGATCGACCGCAAGCCGAACGGGGCGTTGCGTCGGTTGACGCCGTCGCAAATGGCGGCGCTTTCGCGGGCTATCGAGGCCGGTCCCGATCCCGAACGGGATGGGGTCGTGCGCTGGCGCTGCATCGATCTCAAGCAACTGATCCGAACGCGCTTCGGCGTGGACTATCACGAGCGGAGCGTCGGCAAGCTGCTGGCCGCGCTCGGGTTCTCGCATATTTCCGCGCGCCCGCGCCACGTCGGCCAGGATGCGCGGGCACAGGAGGAATTTAAAAAAAGTTTTCCCGAACACTTGGCGAAAATCGTAGCGGCACAGCCACCGGACACGCCCATCGAGGTTTGGTTTCAAGATGAAATGCGCGTCGGCCAGAAGAACAGCCTGGTGCGCCAGTGGGCCCCAAAGGGATCGCGCCCGCGCCAGGTCAAGGACCTACGGACCTCTTCGGCGTATCTCTTCGGCGCCATCTGCCCCGAGCGCGGTGAGGGCGCGGCGCTGGTCATGCCGCGCGCCAATACTGAAGCCATGGACCTGCATCTCGAGGAAATCAGCCGGGCCGTTGCCCCAAACGCCCATGCCGTCGTGCTGCTCGACCAAGCCGCATGGCACACCACTGCCAAACTCGGCATCCCGGAGAACATCTCCCTCGTGCCTTTGCCACCCAAGTCCCCGGAGCTCAATCCCGCCGAAAATGTCTGGCAATACCTCCGCCAGAACTGGCTCTCCAATCGTGTCTTCGACTCCTATGAAGCCATCGTCGAGGCTTCTTGCCAAGCCTGGAACAACCTGACCGACCAACCTTGGAAGATCATGTCCATCGGCCTCAGAGCGTGGGATCGCACAAGTCAATGTTAAGGGCGGTTGGTATTAGCGAGGAGAAATGTCGGGCGGTGGTATTCGGCTGGCGCTGGCCGAAGGGTTTTGTTTGTCCCCGCTGTGCCGGTGATCGCTACAGCGAGCACAAGAGTCGGCGGCTGTATCAGTGCAGCGGCTGCCATTACCAGGTGTCGTTGACGGCGGGGACGATCTTTCATGCGACCCACCTGGCGCTGATCGTATGGTTCGAGGCCCTCTACCTGATCAGCCAGTCGAAGAAAGGGATTTCCAGCCTCGAATTGGGGCGCCGGCTCGGGGTCAGCTACAATACGGCGTGGAAGATGCATCACAAACTGATGCAGGTGATGCTTGAACGCGAGGAAAACAAGCCGCTGGGCGGCGAGGGCAAGCGGATCTAGATCGACGACGCCTATCTGGGGGGCGCCCGGCGCGGCGGTAAGCGGGGCCGTGGCGCACCCGGCAAAACGCCTTTCGTGGCCGCCGTGGAAACCACCGCCGAGGGTCGGCCGCACCGGCTCAAGCTCACCCGGGTGAAGGGCTTCCGCAAGGCAGAGATCGAGAAAATGTCGCGCCGCGTCTTGACCCCGGGAAGCACCGTCGTCAGCGACGGCCTGAGCTGCTTCACCGCCGTCACCGCGGCTGGCTGCAGCCATTATCCCGCCGTTACCGGCAGCGGACCCCAGGCCGCCAAATGGGCCGCCTTCAAATGGGTCAATACGACCCTCGGTAGTCGCCCATGAAGAACCCTGATTTCAAGCTGAAGCGGCGATTGGGTTTGCGGTGGGGTGCGAGATGTCGCTGAGGAGCGCGGCCAGGATTTGGACAAACAAACGCCTCAGCCATTTGAGGACAAGGCGGTAGTTGTAGCCGGCGCCGGCGAGGATGGCGTTGATCTTGTCGCCGTCGCGGCCTTTGAGGAAGTTGCGCCCCAGCCTGCCATCGCTCTTGAGATGTCCGATCACGGCCTCGACGGCGGAGCGCCGCCTGAGCTCCTTCTTGATCGTCGGCGTGATGCCGCGTTTCTGGCCTGATCTAAAGACGCGGTGTTTGTTGGGGTAATCGTGGCCCTGGTATCCCTTGTCGACATAGATGCGCTCGGCCGATATCCCCGTCCAGCGTTCCATCTCTTCGATCACCTGCCTCAAGGTGTGGCCATCATAGGGATTGCCGTGGAAGGCCTTGACGTGGGCGACGAACTGGCCGCCGGGGGGGCGGGAATTGGTCGCCGCCACGGAGACCTTGCAGCCGAACTCGTACGGCTTGTGCGCCTTCCCTTTGCCGATGCATTCGACCTCGGGCGCGTGGAGCGAATAGACCTTGGGCAAGGGGTCGCGCCGCTTCTGGGTCGACACCCGCTCGGCCAGCCACAAGGGGCGGCGGAAGGGATCCCGTAGGCTCTCCTCCTGGGCCGTCTTGCGGCGGATGTCGCGGACGGTGCGCCCGAGATAGGTCTTGAGCTTGCGCAGGGCCTTGTTGGCCCGCTTGTGCTGTTTGGCATGGCGGTAGCGGCCTTGCATGATCAACGCCCTCTTGCCCAGGCGGGTATAGGACTGACGCAGGGCAATGCCGTGCTCCCGTGCCAGTCGCACCAGCCGCTCGCGGGCTCGTTGCATCAGTTTGGCGTCGGTCGGAAAGGCAATCGCCTTCTCTTGTACGGTGGTGTCCACCGTCACCCGCTCGAGGTCCTTCTCCCGCAGCGCCCCCACCCGGTGGGCCACGGCCAGGCTCTCCTGGAATACCTTCTCCAAACCTTCCGGCCCGATCCGGTCCCGCCACCGGGTCATCGACGAGCGCTCCATGGGCAGCTCATGCTGAAAGTACTCTTCGCCGCAGAAGCACTGGAAGTATGGGTCGTAGACCCAGCGCTCGCAGACCTCCTCATCCGAGAGATCGAACATATGCTTGAGGATGTGCAGCCCAACCATCAACCGCGTCGGGACCCCCGGCCGACCCTCCTCCGAATACAAGGCTTCATAGGTCTCGTCGAAGAAAGTCCACGCGATCCGGCCCCCCAACACCACCAACTCGTGGCGCAGGTTGATGATGTTTTCGAACCGCGAGCGGAACAGGTCCTCTATTCCCGATGACACCTTGCGCGATGGCTTCATCACAGTTCTCCAATCCCAATCGACGGGAGCAGAGAATCACGTTCCGCAACGGAAGGGAATCCCCAAAATCAATTATTTCAAATCGCAAGCTTTTCAGGCCCAAAACCCGTTTTCTTGCAAATCCGATTACTTCGCCAAACCGAAAGAACTACCAACATCAGCCGCTTACGCGTTCTTCACGGGCGACTCGATAACGTCAAGAACAGCCTCCGCGGGACCCCATCCGTCCCAAGCACGCACCGCGATACCTGGCCCAGTTCGAATACCGCTTCAATCGCCGCTACCGCCTGGACGAGATGATCCCCCGCCTCGCCTGGGCCGCCCTACGCACCCCGCCCATGCCCTACAACCTCCTCAAACTCGCGAAGCAAAGTGCGTAATCAGGTTATAAATTACATTCTCCCCCGACATCAGGTTCTTTTCAACATACCCCATGGCTTCCTCCCTATTTTGTGAAACCTAACAATGATTAGATGGAACCGCGCAAGATACGGAAAACCGGTTTGTAAGCTTATATTGTGTGCCGTTCAAACGGCAATTACGGCGATGGTAACCGCATGCGAATCAGCCGGAATCGTCTTCCCGGCCTCGGTATCACAGCGCCTTATTCGGATCGGCATACGAACCTCTACGAAGACCCTCATAGCTCATCATGCGCGCTGTATCGCCCGGACGGGCTGCGGTTAAGGACGTGGATACAGACCATAGTCGTCTTTACGCCGCTATGCCCCCTCGGAAGTTCTTAAACTGCAAGGATATCGTAGCACCGTACAGCGAATATATCGCCGATAAATTGCGATTCTGAGTCAAAGTTCCCCTTATAGCGCCCGCTCATACAAGGTCCGCTTGCTGGAAACCAACGTTCGAGGTTTGCCCGAATTTCCGCTTTCCCGCGCAATGCCCTTTTCGTCCCGCGCAGAAAGCGACAATTCACACCGTACTTGGCCGCCCCCCCTTACCCTCCTGACCCGCGCAGGAAGGATCGATTTCTTGTTTTACCATCAGTATCTCGTATGAGTTCGGACCCTCATCGGCATTATTTCTTCACCGCGCCGCCGGGTAGGCAGAGGATGTTGTCGGGGGCGCAGGTGTGGTTGGCCCAAAACCGCATGCCTTTCCTGGCGTGGGAATCCTTTTTCATTTCGTAAAGGGGATCGTCTTGGTCTTCGGTGCCGGGGACTTTTCTGATGAAAAGCCAATGCTCTTCTAAGAGCCAGATGGCGTGCTTCACGTCATCGCGGCCGACGAAGAGATTCGGTACCGCCCTGAACTGTCCGACAAGGGTCTTGAGCAGGACGCTGCGCGCGAAACTCACCTTCTCGGCGCCCGCCACCCGGCACATGATTTGCTTGGCGACGGGATCCAGTTCGTTCAAGCGGTCGTAGTAGAATCTCGCGGCCGCGTCCTCGAGGACATAGCCTCCGGACGGCGTTATCCCCGGGACACCCTTCCCCAAATCCTTGATATCGACCTTCGGGCGCCCCTCCTCCTCGGCCATGGCGACGATGGGCGCGGCGACGATCAACGACAATACGACGATGAAAATTTGCCCGGCCGCGACTCCCCAGGTTTTATCGTCAAGGCTTCGTGCGGCCGCGGTTTCCGGGCGCTCTCGACTCAGCCGGCGATTAGCTTCGATCCGCGGCAATGAAATCCCCCTCCGATACGCCGGCCACTTATCCGCCCTCGGCAACATTACATGTGCCAACGAACCCGTCGAGGCAATACTGGGGAGTGGAGAATGAAATGACGCGGGTCGGCGGCGTTACGGCTCCGCCGGCGGCAGGCAGGCGCGGACGTCGGGCCAGCCGTAAGTGGCTTCGCGCAAGGTCGTGCCGAAAAGCTTTTCGTCGCGCAGCGCCACCTGGGCGCCTGCCATCGCCCGGTAGAAGAAACGCGCCGGGTTGGCGGCCAAAACCCAGATCAGGATCACGGACCGGCCGCGTCTCGCCAGACGAGCGAATTGGGCCCGCAGCAAGGCTCGGCCAATGCCCCGGCCCTGATGGTTGGGATGCACGTAAAGGGTATAGACTTCGCCCCGGTACGGGAGGACTTTGCCGCGGGCCCGGCCGCAGCTGCCGTAGCCGACGATTCCCCGGCGCCCGTCGCCCGCGACCATCACCTGCTCACCGTCGGCCCCGGCGATGGTGCGGCGCCAGTTGGCCGTCTCCCCGACCGGCGAGAGGCCCAATAGAACCGAGTCCGGCAGGAGACCGGCATAGGCGTCGCGCCAGGTCTCGACGTGAACCTCGGCGATGCCCGCGGCGTCGGCCGCGGTCGCGGAACGCATGGGAATTGTGGCGGATCGCATCTCGATCAACGATTTACCACGGGCGCGGCGCCAAGCCAACTCGGGAGTCGGCGATCCCCTTGGCCGGGGGCGATCCCGGTTGCGGCGATTACGGGGCGGTCCCTTTATCGAAAAAATTGCCGACTGTGTGATTTGATTAACAGAACTCGCTCCGAACAAGCGCCATATCTCGGCATACCACGACAGTGGATTCCCCATTTACCCACGGTGGTTATCCCCCTAGCCACGGTGGTTTCCCCAAAATCCTGCTCGGGACCGGTTTTCGGTCCCGAATGTTTTTAACCACCCGGCGGATGCCCGGCCGGTCCATATCGATCGCCCCACCGCCGGCACGAGCATTCACACGAAATGTGACGGATATCACCAAACATGTGAGAACCGTCACATGCTGGCGCGATAGCCGCCATGTTTCCGGCGAACGTGACGGCGGGTACAGATCGCGCGGCGGAAAAATTGCTAAACCTCGGCCTACCACGAAAGTGGTGTCCTCCCTATTCCCCTACTCGGGACCGATCTTCGGTCCCTTTTTTTTGTGCCGCCGCCGCGGACGATCATCCGATCGCCCCGAACAACCCCCTGAAAGCGGGAGGACGTGACAAAGTTCACGAAGCCTGTGTCGGCCGTCACGTCATGGCGCGAAAATGGTTAATTTCCGTCGGGATGTGATAGGGGACACAGCTTTCCGCACCGGAAAATTGCTAAACCTCGGCCTACCACGAAAGTGGTGTCCTCCCTCAATCCCCAACTTGGGACCGGTTTTCCGGTCCCACTTTTTTGTTCCGACGCCCGCTCTCACGGTCCGAAATTTCAGGCCCCGGAAAGGGAGGGAAAATCTTGGCGCCCTCCCGGCAATCGGCTACAAACACAAGCTTTCGGGCGTTGCCGCCGATTTCCGGCGTGGGCGGCGCCGCGGGACGGTAGGAGATCGCCTCATGACGGACAACGAAAACGAGCCGCAATCGAAGCTTTCCAGCTTGATCCCGGCCAAATTCGGAGCCAACGAAAAGAAGGCGCTCGTGGTTTCAGGCGCCTACGTGCTGTTCGGCATCGTGGTCATATTCTTGGTCAAGAGGGTCGCCGGCGTCGATGATAGCGCCGTTTACGTCATGCTTTTGACGGTGCCCATCCTATTGTTCGGCCTCATGACCGGCCGGATGGGCGAAAGGAGAGGCGACACGGGCGACCCGGGGCCCCAGGGCGAGAGGGGCGAGCCGGGCACACGCGGGCGTCCCGGCCCCCCGGGACCGAAGGGAGATCCCGGCGAACAGGGAGCCCCCGGGACCGTCGGGGCCCAAGGGTCCCGCCGGCAAGCAGGGATCAGCGGCTGGACCGGCCAAACCGCCGGCGAGCACCGGAGAAGCGGCCCCGAAGGCGCCGGAGGCCGGATAACTCGGCGGCCGGGACCGCGGCTATAAAACCAGCACCGCGCCGGCCAGGATCCCGACCGCGACGGCGAGCCAAAGGATTGTCTGTCCCCGTCGCTGGCCCGTCTTGGCCTGGGCGAGCTGGGCCACGGTTTCCGGGTGCAACCTCAAACCCCCCTCCGAGACCCGCGCCAACGCGGCCTCGGCATCGGAAGCGAGCTTCGGCAGGCGCTGAAGCACCGTCAGGCCTTCCTCGACCCCTTCGCGCAGGCGCGCCTCCGGGCTCAGGTTGGCACTGACCCAGTCCTCGATCAGCGGTTGCGCGAGCTGCCACAGGTTGAGGTCCGGATTCAGGGTCCGTCCGATGCCCTCGACCAAGAGCAGGTTTTTCTGCAGCAGCAGGAGCTGGGGTGGGTCTCCATGGCGAAGTCCCCGGTGACACGGGAACAGCTGAGCCAATAATCGGGCCAACGAGATTTCGTTCAGGGGCCGGCCGAGGATCGGCTCGCCGATGGCACGACATACTTGCATGAAGGCGGAGACGGACTGGTCCCGGGGAACGTATCCGGCCTCGAAATGGACCTCGGCGACGCGGAGATAATCACGCCCCAGGAAACCCAGCAGCATTTTGGCCAGATAGCGCCGAGTCTTGCGGTCGAGCCGGCCCATGATGCCGAAGTCGACGGCGACGACGTCGCCGGCCTCGTCGACGAAGAGATTCCCGGGATGCAGATCGGCGTGAAAGAAACCGTCCCGGATCGCCTGATTGAAAATTGTCCGGGCCGCCTTGGCGAGGATCGCGTCGAGGTCATGTCCGGCCGCGAGGAGGCGCTCACGATCGTCGATCGGGATTCCGGCGACGAAATCAAGCGTCAGGACCCGCCTAGCCGTGCGCCGCCAGTCGACCTCGGGAACACGAAAGCCGTCGTCCCCGGCGACGTTCTCGCGCAGCTCGGAAGCCGCGGCCGCCTCCAGGCTCATGTCCATTTCGACCTTGATCGACCGGGCAAGGGTCGAAACCACCTCGACCGGACGGAGTCGGCGCCAGTCCGGTTGGGTCCGCTCGATCATTTCCGCCAGCCAGTAGAACAAGCCGAGATCGCGGGCGAACGCCTCCTCGATCTCCGGCCGCAATACTTTCACCGCCACGGCGCGCCCCTCGCTGGTCGTGGCCCGGTGGACCTGGGCGATCGAGGCCGCGGCCACGGGGGTTTCATCGAAATGGGCGAAAAGCGTATCGACCGGGGCCTTGAGCTCGGCCTCGATCGTCGCCCGCGCGGCTTCGGCCGCGAATGGTGGCAGACGGTCGCGCAGGTTCGAAAGCTCGGCCACGATATTTTCCCCGACAAGATCGGGGCGGGTCGACAGCGCCTGGCCGAACTTGACGAAAATCGGGCCCATCCCGTGCAATGACTCGGCCAATCGACGGCCCGGCCGCCCCTCCGCCTGGCGACGCCGAAACAGGCGAACTAGGGACATCGGCGGCGTGATCACGCCGAGGCGTTCGAGGGCGAAAAGGGCGTCGTGGCGGGCCAGGACGCGGGCAATTCCGAGCAGACGGCAGAGATAGCGCAGAGCGCGAATCATCGCTTCAAACGCGCCACGCCGAATGAAGGACGGCGATGCCCCCGCTGAGATCGCGATAGCCGACGTTTCCCAGGCCCGCCTCGGCAATCATCGCCGCGAAACGCCTCTGGTCCGGAAAACGGCGGATGCTTTCGACAAGGTACTGGTAAGCCGCGCGGTCGCCGGCAACGATCTCGCCGATGCGGGGCACGATTTTGAATGAATAAAAGTCGTACAGGGCCGATAGGCCGGACAGAGCGAAACGCCCGAACTCCAGGCACAGAAACCGGCCTCCCGGCGTCAACACGCGCCGCGCCTCCGCCAGGGCCCGCTCGATGCGTGTCAGGTTGCGGATGCCGAAGGCGATCGTGTAGGCGTCGAACGTCGAATCCCCGAAGGGAAGCGATTCGGCGTCGCCGCGGACCCACTCGATGCCCGTGCAAACACCGCCGTCAAGGACGCGGTCCCGGCCCAGGGCAACCATTTCCTCGCTGGCGTCGCAAACCACGATTCGTCCGCCCGCGCCGCCGACCCTCTCGTAGAGACGCGAAGCGATATCGCCGGTGCCGCCGGCGACGTCGATAATTCGTTGACCGCGGCGGGGCCGAAGCCAGGTGATCATGTCCGCCTTCCAGAGACGATGAATACCACCGCTCATTACGTCGTTCATGAGATCGTAACGGTTCGCGACCCGGGCAAATACGTCCCGCACCAGACGCGCCTTCTCACCGGACGCGACCTTGCGAAAACCGAAATGAGCGTCTTCAGAGGTCATGGGACGGGGAATATCCATGGCGCGGTCGATGCCGGACGATGGCTACGAATTCGTCCGCCGCCACCCCGATCGATCGCCGCTGGTCCGGGCGAAACACCATTCGCAACATAGCGCAGCACCACAATCGGCGCTACCTTACGCCGTCATGCCCGAATTGCCGGAGGTGGAAACGGTTTGCCGGGGCTTGTCGCGCAGATTGCGCGGCCGCAGGTTCGTCCGCGTCGAGCAACACCGAAAGAACCTTCGCATTCCCCTGCCGAAGGACCTGGCGCCGCGGCTGATCGGCCAGCGGGTGGAACGCGTCAGTCGGCGGGCAAAATACATCCTCGTCCACCTGGATGACGCGACAGTCATGCTCGCCCATCTCGGGATGTCGGGCCGGCTGGTCATTCACGAGGGCCAAAGAGCCACAACCGACCGCCACGATCACGTCGTCCTCCATACGGACGACGGCGCCTCGATCGCATTCAACGACGTTCGCAGATTTGGCTTGCTGACCCTGGTCGAGGGCAACCGCGTATTCCGTCATCCCCTGCTCGCCGATCTCGGCCCGGAACCACTCGACGAAGGTTTCGGGGGCGGGACCCTGGCCGCCGCCCTGGCCGGAAAACGAACCCCGATCAAATCCGCGCTTCTCGACCAGCGGGTGGTCGCGGGCCTGGGAAACATTTACACTTGCGAAAGTCTGTATCGGGCCCGTATCTCGCCCCGCCGAATGGCCGGAACAGTCGTGGGCAAGCGTGCCGATCGTTTGGCGTCAGCGGTGCGGGCGGTGCTCCTCGAGGCGATCGCCGCCGGTGGATCGAGCCTCAGGGACTACCTCCAAACGACGGGGGAAATGGGGTATTTCCAGCACCGGTTCGCCGTTTACGGCCGCGAGGGAAGTCCTTGTCCGGACTGTTTCTGCGGCGGTGCGGTGCGCCGGATCGTCCAATCCGGGCGCGCCACCTTCTTCTGCCCGCGGCGGCAGCGCTAGTCACGGCCGGGGAGGCCGTCATGATGCTCAATCGCTTCAGACAATTTTTTTGCTGGCTCTTGGTGCCCGTGTGGCTGTCGGCCAGCGCCGCGGAAGACACCTTCATCGCCGGGATCGCCGATCTGCCCCTGATGGCCGGACTTTCGGAGGACACCGGATCGGCGTTGATGTTCGACAAACCGGACGGACGAATCGTCGAAGCCTACGCAAGCGGCCCGGTTTCGCGCCAGGCGGTGACCGATTTCTACCGTGCCACCCTGCCCCAACTCGGATGGCGGCATCAGGATAATCTCGAATTTACACGCGAGGGCGAAATCCTCAGAATCGCCTTCACGGAACACGATGGAACAGCGGTCGTCCGTTTCACGCTATCGCCGCGCTGACGGCGGACGCCCGCACCGATGACCCAAGGGAGCGATGCCATGGCCTACGAGACTATCGTTGTCGAGACCAAGGGCAGGATAGGAATCATTACCTTGAATCGACCAAAGGTTCTCAATGCCCTTTCCTCGGCCCTGCTCGCCGATCTCAACGCCGCTTTGGATGCCTTCGAAGCGAACGACGAGATTACCGTAATCGTGGTTACCGGAAGAGGTCGCGCCTTTGCCGCCGGCGCCGATGTCGGCGAAATGCGCGACAAGAACTTCACCAAGGCATCCTTCAGGGAATTCTTCACGCCCTGGGAACGGCTTTCAGCTTGTCGCAAGCCCGTCGTCGCGGCCGTTGCCGGCTATGCCCTGGGCGGCGGCTGCGAATTGGCGATGATGTGTGACATCATCGTCGCCGCGGACACGGCCAAGTTCGGCTTGCCGGAGGTTACCATCGGCATCATTCCCGCCGCTGGCGGAACCCAGAGGCTGACCCGTGCCCTTGGAAAGGCCAAGGCGATGGACATGATTCTCACCGGCCGCGTCATGGAGGCGGAGGAAGCCGAACGGGCAGGTCTGGTAAGCCGGGTCGTGCCTGCGGACGATCTCATCGACGAGACGATGAAAATTGCCAAGCGCATTGCCGAGATGTCACGCCCCATCGTCGAGATAGCCAAGGAATCGATCAACGGCGCCTTCGGCACCTCCCTTAAGGACGGAGTGGGTTTGGAACGCAAGCTCGCCTTCGCGGCCTTCGCCACCGACGACCGGCGCGAAGGCATGAGCGCGTTCGTCGAGAAACGCCAACCGGCGTTCTCCCACAAATGACCCCGCCTAAGGCGCCGATTGACGCCAAGAGGTTCGGGGCGATATAAACGTGCCTCCGTCCGTTGCGACGGCAATTTTTTGGGAAGCCAATGGCCCACCACCTCTCGGCGAAAAAGCGTATCCGCCAAACCTTGAAACGTACGGTGATCAACAGATCGCAAAAATCGCGGCTGAGGACCATCGTCAAGAAAGCCGAGCTGGCTATCGCCGGCGACGACAAGGATCATGCGACAAAAGCGCTGCTGGCCGCCGAAGCGGAACTTTCGCGAGGCGTGTCCAAGGGCATTATCCACCGCAACACAGCATCTCGAAAGACATCTCGGCTTTTCGTTAGGTTGCACAATATGGATCTAGTGCACGAATAAGGTGTTTACCAGTTCCGAGACAAAAATTCGTCATATCAAGGAGTTAACGGGGAATCATTCAACAAGAGCCCCGTATTCGGGGCATTTTCCACGATCGTCGTTGCTTCCGGCAAGCCGGTAAAAATTTTTTCCGTTCCTCTTTCGATCCGGTTGCCAGCGGACCAAAGCACGATTAATCTGATTGTCAGCGCGGGTGCCTGGGAGCGCATCCGCCCATATAAAAATTAAGAGTTCATTGGGTCGCTGGACGAAATTCCAGCGGCAAAGGGGGGATTTGGCGCTCGCGCGGACGAGAACCGTCGCGGCGACAGGGCGATCCAGCGTACCAACCGGTATCGTTCCGGTATCCCGCTTACGGATTGACCTGGGCTGGCGGTTCGGACGGGGTTCGCTCATCGTTAGCGCTGTAACGACATGGCGAGCGATTAAGGGTTGCGACCCAAGCATCGACCGCCATTCTCGCTGAGGCACGAGTGGGCGATGGTGAAAGATGAAGTAAGATCGGACGCCGCGGCAGACGAGAAATGGGCCCGCGTACGCGGTCGGCTGAGAGCGGAATTCGGGGAAGCAGCCTACAAGAGCTGGTTTCAACCACTTACCTTGGCCAGCGTTCAGAATGGCGAGGTCACCATCGGCGCGCCGACCCGATTCATGCGGGAATGGGTAACCTCACGTTACGCCGACCGAATCCGGGCCTTGTGGCGCGGCGTCGAACCGTCGATTCACAGTGTCAATTTCGCGGTCAATCCCCCCGCCACCGCTGTGCCACCGCCGGCCGTCGGGAATCTGGCTCCCGCCATGGTTGAGCGTCCCCGGAAAGAAGAAGATGCGGCAGACCTCGGGGCCCCGCTCGATTCCCGGTTCACCTTCGAAAATTTCGTTGTCGGCAAATCGAACGAACTTGCCTACGCCGCGGCGCGGCGGGTTGCCGAGGCTGAGAAAGTGCCTTTCAATCCACTTTTTCTTTATGGCGGCGTCGGTCTTGGCAAAACCCACCTCATGCACGCCATCGCCTGGCATATCCGCGAGCGGGACCCAACACGCCCCGTAATCTATCTTTCCGCCGAAAAGTTCATGTACCAGTTCGTTCGCGCGTTGCGGTATCAGAATACGATGGCTTTCAAGGAGTCCTTCCGCTCGGTCGACGTGCTGATGATCGACGACGTCCAATTTATCAGTGGGAAGGAAAGTACCCAGGAGGAATTCTTCCACACGTTCAATGCCCTCGTCGATCGAAACCGGCAGCTCATCATCACTGGCGATTGTTCCCCATCCGACCTCGACGGGATGGAGGAAAGGCTGCGTTCGCGCCTCGGCTGGGGCCTGGTCGCGGATATTCACCCCACTGATTACGAGCTCAGGCTCGGAATTTTGCAGTCAAAAGCGGAACAGATGGGCACTCGGCCGCTGCCGCGACGGGTACTGGAGTTTCTTGCCCACAAGATCACCTCGAACGTTCGCGAACTCGAGGGCGCGCTCAACCGTGTCATCGCCCACGCGATTTTGGTCGGCCGAGCGATCACGCTCGAAGGTACCCAGGAGCTCTTGCACGATCTCCTGCGCGCGAACGATCGCCGGGTTACGATCGATGATATCCAGAAACGCGTCGCCGAGCACTTCGGCATTCGGGTCGCGGACATGCATTCGGCGCGCCGCGCCCGGGTTGTGGCGCGGCCCCGCCAAGTCGCCATGTACCTGGCCAAACAGCTGACGGCCCGGAGCTTGCCCGAAATCGGCCGGAAGTTCGGTGGCCGGGATCACACGACCGTCATGCACGCGATCAAGCGGGTCGAGCAACTGCGCCAGAGCGATGCCTCGTTCGCGGAAGAGGTGGAAATCCTAACGAGAACGTTGGAGGCCTGAATATGCGGGGCTTCCGGGCGACGAACCACCACTATTTCGAGATGAAATTTTTGCCGACACCCGGTAGAATTTGATATAGTGCCGCCGTATCGATGGTGCGCCGAAACAAATCATTCCTTCTCGCAGAGCGTGCCGCGGTTCGTTCTCGGGCGCTCCGCTAATCTTCGAATCGAGTCAATGCAACTGACGCTTGAACGGGGGGTCCTGCTTAAATCGCTCGCACACGTACAAAGCGTCGTCGAGCGCCGCACGACCATCCCAATACTTTCGAACGTTTTGCTCGACGCGGAAGACGGGCAGCTGGGTCTCACGTCCACCGACATGGACTTGACCGTTGCCGAATCGATTCCTGCCTCGGTGAGCCGGCCGGGCGCCACAACGGCGCCCGTACACATGTTCCATGATATCGTCCGCAAATTGCCCGAGGGCGCGGACGTGGCGATAGAGCCGTCGGATCAGGATGGCCGGATCCTGCTCCGCTGCGGCGACGGGCGATTCACGCTCGCTTGTTTGCCTGCTGAAGACTTCCCAGGCGTGAACGAGGTTGAATCGGCGCAAAACTTCGCCATCTCGGCACAGAATTTGCGACGCCTAATCGACAAGACCCGATTTGCCATATCGCTTGAGGAAACGCGGTACTACCTCAACGGCATTTACTTGCACGCCGTAAGCGCGCCTTCTCCCCTTTTGCGGAGCGTCGCCACGGACGGGCATCGCCTCGCCCGCGTCGATGTACCTCTACCGGAAGGCGCCGCGGACATACCGGGAGTCATTTTGCCCCGCAAGGCGGTATCGGAAATCCGCAAATTGATCGACGAAGTGGACGACGACATAAAATTTTCCTTGTCGGAAACCATGGCCCGCTTGACCTTCGGAACCATCACCATAACGACCAAGCTTATCGACGGCAATTTCCCCGACTACGGCCGGGTGATTCCGGCGGCGAACGACAAGATCATGGAATGCGACAGCAAGCAATTTATCGACGTGGTGGATCGGGTCTCGACCGTCGCCACCGACCGTACCCATTCGATCAAGTTGGCGATCAGCGCCGGCGAACTCGAGGTTTCCGCCCGCAGTCTTGAAAGCGGAAGCGCCAGTGAAAAACTGCTTGTCCACT
Organism: Alphaproteobacteria bacterium; assembly: GCA_965218865.1. Classification (GTDB taxonomy): domain Bacteria; phylum Pseudomonadota; class Alphaproteobacteria; order JAAXGF01; family JAAXGF01; genus CBDCME01. The sequence goes on along the minus strand of CBDCME010000073.1, from coordinate 152,142 downwards.
ATAATTCATCGGCGCTTCAAATCGGGTTCAACGCCCGCTATCTCCTAGAGATGGCGCATAACTTCGACGGCGAGCGGATTTCATTGGCCATGACGGATGCCGCTTCGCCCTCGATCCTACGGGACACTGACGACGCGAACGCGCTCTTCGTCCTGATGCCGATGCGGGTCTGAGGGGGCTAGGCTAGGCATGCCGGAAAGCGCCGCGATCGGCGCCGAGGAGTCGACGAATCAGTCGGTATTTCGCTTGAGCCTGAAGGACTTCCGGGGGTTCGCGCGGCTTGACCTTTCGCTGGACCCGCGCCCGGTCGTTCTGAGTGGGCCGAACGGGGCCGGAAAAACGAACCTGCTCGAGGCCCTCTCACTTCTCGGACCGGGGCGCGGATTGCGGGGGGCCCGCTTGCGCGAACTCGATCGCCATGGGACTTCGGGATGGACGATATCCGCCATTGTCGACACGCCCACCGGACCCTGCGAGATCACCACTCATCGGAGTGGCAACGGCCTTCGCGAACGACGCGAAATCAATCTTGACGGAAATCCCGTACGTGGTCAGGCGGCTCTCGCCGAAGTCATCAACGTTCTTTGGCTGGTGCCCTCGATGGACCGTTTGTTCTGCGATCGCGCGGCGGCGCGGAGGCGCTTTCTCGATCGCCTTGTCTATGGCCTCGATCCCCACCACGCGCGCCGGCTTGCCGAGTACGAACAGGCATTGCGGGGACGCGCCCGACTGCTACGCTCGGGTTTTCGCGATCTCACCTGGCTCGCGGCCCTCGAACGCACGATGGCGGAGAAAGGGATCGCGGTCGCCGCGAGCCGACGCGCGACCGTGACCCGACTGCGCCGTACCCTGGCCGCCGACAGCGGCCCGTTTCCGAGCGCGGGGGTCTCGCTCACGGGGCAGGTCGACGACTGGCTCGATGAAGTGCCCGCCGTCGACGCGGAAGCTCGGCTCGAGGAATGCCTGGCCGCCTCACGCAACCGCGACGCCGAAACGGGTGGGGCGGCCCAAGGAGCGCACAAGAGCGACCTCACGGTACGTCACTTGGCCAAGGACCTGCCAGCCGAATCCTGTTCCACCGGGGAGCAGAAAGTATTGCTGATCGCGGTTTTTCTTGCCGGAGCGCGCTTGCTCGCGGACCAACGCGGCGCCCACCCACTCCTCCTGCTCGACGACCCGGCGGCGCATCTCGACCGTTATCACCGCGACGCCTTGTTCGAGGCAATCGCCGGACTTGGCGGCCAAGCCTGGCTTACCGGAACGGATCGCGAACTGTTCCTGCCCTTCGGAAACGGGGCCCAGTTTCTGACCTTGCAGCAAGGCGTCGTGCACCGTGACTGAAGAAACGAAAGCCGCCGACCTCCCCGAAAAAGGCGGCAAGCGCGACGCCATCCGCGGGGCCGAAACCTATGGGGCCGAATCGATCAAGATCCTGCGCGGCCTCGAAGCCGTGCGCAAACGTCCGGGCATGTACATCGGCGACACCGACGACGGCTCGGGGCTGCACCACATGATCTACGAAGTCGTCGACAACGCCATAGACGAAGCCCTAGCGGGGTATTGCGACCGGACGGACGTTATCCTCAACCCCGACGGCTCGGCGACCGTTATCGACAACGGGCGTGGGATCCCGATCGACATTCACGAGGAAGAAGGGGTATCGGCAGCCGAGGTCATCATGACTCAGCTCCACGCGGGCGGAAAGTTCGACCAGAATTCCTACAAGGTATCGGGTGGCCTGCACGGGGTCGGGGTATCGGTCGTCAATGCCCTGTCGGAAAAGCTCGAATTGACAATTTGGCGGGGCGGCAACGAGCACTTTATGCGCTTTCTCGATGGCGAGGCCGAAGCGCCGCTCGGGTGGCGCCGCAAATGCGACGACCGCACCGGCACCTATATCACCTTCCTGCCGTCGCGGAAGGTCTTTTCCCAAACCGACTTCGACTTCACGACCCTCGAGCATCGCTTGCGGGAACTCGCGTTTTTGAACGCCGGGGTCGAAATCGTGCTTGACGACCGCCGAACCGTCGATCCGGTGGTGGTCACTTTCCATTACGACGGCGGCGTCGAGGCCTTCGTCGAATATCTCGACCGCGCGAAAACCCCCTTGCACCCGACGCCCGTGAAACTTTTGGGACAGCGCGAGGGGATAGACCTCAATCTGGCATTACAGTGGAACGACCGCTACCACGAGAACGTCTTGTGCTTCACGAACAGCATTCCTCAGAGGGACGGGGGAACCCATCTCGCCGGACTGCGCGCGGCCCTGACCCGGACCGTCAACGCGTATGCCGTCAACTCGGGAATCGCGAAGCGGGAAAAGGTCACGCTCACGGGCGACGACGTGCGCGAGGGCCTCACCTGCGTTCTCGCCATCAAGCTGCCGGATCCGAAGTTTTCATCGCAGACCAAGGATAAGCTCGTCTCTTCCGAAGTCCGGCCGGTGATCGAATCCCTTGTGAACGAGGGCGTCAGCCAGTGGTTCGAGGAGCACCCGAGCGAAGCCCGCGCCGTCGTGAACAAGGTGGTCGAGGCGGCGGTTGCACGCGACGCCGCCCGCAAAGCGCGCGAACTCACGCGGCGCAAGAGCGCGCTCGACGTTTCCAGTTTACCGGGTAAGCTCGCGGACTGCCAGGAACGCGATCCGGCCCTGAGCGAGTTGTTCCTGGTCGAGGGAGACAGTGCTGGCGGCTCGGCCAAACAGGCGCGCAATCGCGCCAACCAGGCGATCCTGCCGCTACGCGGAAAAATCCTGAACGTCGAGCGTGCTCGGATCGACAAGATGCTCGGATCAGCCGAAATCGCGGCTTTGATTACGGCGCTTGGCACCAGCGTCGGACCCGAGGACTTCGATCTCTCGAAATTGCGCTATCACCGTGTCATCATCATGACCGATGCCGACGTCGATGGCTCGCATATCCGCACCCTTTTGTTGACCTTCTTTTTTCGCCAGATGCGTGCCCTGATCAAGGCGGGCCATTTGTTCATCGCCCAACCTCCCTTGTTCCGGATCAAACGGGGCCAGAGCGAGGTCTATCTAAAGGACGAAAAAAGGCTTGACGGGTTTCTAATCGACGTCGGCAGCGGTGGCGCCGTCCTGACCCTGAACGACGGCAGCCAGCGGGCCGGATCCGATCTCCGCGCGGTCGTCGACCGGGCCCGCAACGCAGCCACTCTATTGTCGGCCTTATCAAACCAGGCGAACCGCGCGGCGATCGAGCAGGCGGCCATCGCCGGCGCCCTCGACCGTGCCGTAATCGAAGATTCCGCCCGGACCGAAGCCGCGGCGGAGGCGGTAGCGGCGCGCCTGAACGCCCTGGCCAATCCCCATGAACGGGGTTGGTCGGGCAGCCTCGACGCCAACGGCAATCTGGTTTTCGCGCGGACCTTGCGGGGGGTCGGGGAACGCCATTTGATCGACCGTGCCTTGATCGCAAGGGCCGAGGCCCACAAACTGGCCGGCATGGCCACGGACCTCGCGACTCTGTTTTCCGGACCGGCGATGTTTTCGCACAAGGACGAGGTTCAAACCGTGGCCACCCCGACCGCTCTGATCGATACCGTCCTCGCGCGTGGGCGCAAGGGACTGACGATTCAACGCTACAAGGGACTTGGAGAAATGAATCCGGACCAGCTCTGGAAGACCACCCTCGATCCCGAGGCGAGAGCGCTTTTGCAGGTGCAGATCAAGGACGTCGAGGAATCGAACCTAATCTTTGAAACCTTGATGGGGGACGTCGTCGAGCCCCGCCGCGAGTTCATTCAGGCCAACGCCCTCAAGGTCGTCAATTTGGACGTTTAGTGCTCAGTCAATCGCGCCGCGGTATCGATGCCAAAAAAATCTCGTCGCTGGGAAAGCACGCCTAAAAAAACTCCGGCGCGCGCGGGCACCCGACTACGCGCGGTCCTCAAATGGTTGGCCGTGGCCGCGATTTGGGGAAGCCTGGGGATCCTCGGTGTCGTAGCTTTTTACGCCTACAACCTGCCGGACGTCAGTCGTCTGGGAGATCACCAGCGCACTCCGAGCATCACCGTGATCGCTGCCGACGGAAAGGTCTTGGCCCGTTTCGGAGACCTGTATGGTCCACCGCTGACGGTGGCCGAGATGCCACCGCATCTGCCGCGCGCGGTCCTGGCGATCGAGGACCGGCGATTCTACCGCCATTTCGGCCTCGACCCGATCGCTCTGTTGCGCGCAGCCGTGGCAAACATCCGCGCCGGGAGGGTCGTTCAGGGCGGCAGCACCGTCACCCAGCAATTGGCGAAAACGATTTTCCTGACGCCGGCGCGGACGCTGAAACGCAAGGTACAGGAACTCTTGCTCGCCCTGTGGCTGGAGCAAAGCTTCAGCAAGGACGAGATTCTGACGATTTATCTGAATCGGGTCTACCTGGGGGCGGGCGCCTTCGGGGTCGAGGCCGCGGCCCGGCGCTATTTCGGGAAGTCGGCGCGCCAGCTCACCCTCAGCGAGGCAGCGATGCTCGCGGGATTGCTGCAAGCCCCGTCCCGCCTCGCGCCGAACCGAAATCTGTTGGCCGCGCAACGGCGCGCGAATCTCGTTCTCCAAGCGATGACCGCGAGCGATTTTATCGATGCGCGGGCTGCAAGCCGGGCATCGGCACGCCCGGCGACGGTTGTCAGATCTGGCGCCGGCGGCTCGGGGCCCCGCTATTTCGCTGACTGGGTGCTCGACCAAATCCGCGATTACGCCGGCCCCACCGCCGAGGATCTCCGGGTCGTCACGACCCTGGACACCGGCCTCCAAGGGATCGCCGAAAATGCCGTCAAAGAGATGTTGGACGCCGAGGGCGGGCGCCGCGAGGTCGAGCAAGCGGCACTCGTCGTACTGGCACTCGACGGCAGCGTCCGGGCCATGGTCGGCGGCCGTGATTACGCCCACAGCCAGTTCAATCGAGCGGTCCAGGGCCTGCGCCAGCCGGGATCGGCGTTCAAGCTATTCGTTTATCTTGCCGCGTTGGAAGAAGGGATCACTCCAAGCGCGATTTTCGACGATGCCCCGATCTCGGTCGACGGCTGGACCCCACGAAACTACGACGACCGCTACCGCGGGCCGGTGACCATGCGCACCGCCCTCGCCAGCTCGCTGAACACGGTCGCCGTGAGGGTGGCCGAGCGGGTCGGATACGACCGCATCGTCGAGGTGGCCCGGCGCTTGGGGGTCACGGCGCCGCTCCGCTCCGACCCGAGCCTTGCGTTGGGAGCCTCCGAGGTCGGCCTGATCGAATTGACCTCGGCCTACGCGACCCTGGCGAACCACGGCCACGGCGTCTGGCCCCACGGCATAGAGGAAATCCGTACCGCGGGCGGTGAAGTGCTTTATCGGCGAGCCGGATCGGGACCGGGCCGTCTGATCGCCGAGGGCCCGCAGCGCGAGATGACGACGATGCTCCGGGCGGTGGTCACCGAGGGTACCGGCAGCGCCGCCGCGTTGCCCTGGCCGACGGCCGGCAAGACCGGCACCAGCCAGGATTTCCGCGACGCCTGGTTCGTCGGATTCAGCCGGAATTTGGTTGCCGGAGTGTGGCTGGGAAATGACGACGGCAGTCCGATGAAAAGAGTCTCGGGCGGCGGCCTGCCAGCCCGATTATGGGCCGACGTGATGCGCGCCGCCGCGGGCGGCTGATCCCGCCCGTGCGCCCGAGAAGCGGGGAAAGTCGTGACGAGCAAATGAAATTCATCACATTGTTACTGCTCCTGGGCCTGTTGTCTTGCATTGGCTGGTTCGAATACACCGAGATCGCGTTTTTCCTCTCGTTTCTGACATGGGTCGCCGTATTTTCGCTGATTGCGGCACTCATAACTCGCTCCACGGGGACCAAGCTGGTGGCGATCCATTTCGCCGCGGTTCTGTCGGTTCTCGCACTTTACGAAGGTTGGCTCCTGGTCTCCTACGATTCCGCGGCCCAGGGAAACCCGCCGAGCCGCAGTCATTACTCAGGAAGTTACTTACAGGGCTATTTTCTGCGGCACGGCGAGGTGGCGAGCATCCTGGGTTATGGTCCAAAACCGAATTTCGTGGCGACGTCCGCAAAGGTAACCGACAACGGCGAAGTCGTTTACGATGTTACTTACACGATCAACGAGAGGGGCTTGCGGATAGCTCCGGAGTACATTCCCTCCGCGCGGTGCGCGTTATTCTTCGGAGGCTCTTACACTTTTGGCGAGGGCGTCGAAGACAGCGAGGCGTACCCGTATCAGGTGGGCGCACAATCGTCGGGCCGCATTCAGACGTACAACTTCGGATTTCACGGCTATGGCCCACACCAAATGTTGGCGGCGCTTGAATCCGGCTTCGTCGACGATGCCATATCCTGCAAACCGAATTATCTGGTCTATTTGATGCTGCCCCGGGGACACATCGAAAGAGTCTTGGGCCTAACCTCATGGGATCAAAATGGGCCTAGATACGTTGTGGACGAGACGGGTCGGGCCAAGCGCGTCGGGCGTTTCAGTGATCCCGGAGTCACCAAACCGATCGAACCCGGGTGGCAAAAATATCTTTACGAGAATTGGCTTACGTTTCGCGACATCGTCGGTCCTTGGTCGGCGATCGATGCACGATCCATCGGACTCTACTTGGCGATTATCCGAACCGCGCGGAACCTGGCCGTGGCCAAGTATGATGATTCCGAATTCCACATCATATTGTGGGATGTGGGCGCCCGACGCGAGCTGGCGTGAACCATACAGGACGAGATCTCAGACGAAAATCTTCATGAGCTGTCCGAGATCATTCCCGATTACGCACAAAACGTGGAGCATTACAACAATCAGAAGGACGGCCATCCAACACCGGTGGTCTATGAGAAAATCGCCGCTTACCTCGTTACGGAATTATTGGATAACCGAAAATATATTCGAGTCGGTCAAGTCAAAATCGATTTTTAACCGAACCGCTACGGTCAGGTCACAAATACGTCTGGATGACGTCGGCCATCTCTTGCGGTAGGGTGCCGTGGGCGAAATGAGTGACGTAGTTTCCTTCCGGTCCCATAAGATAGATTACGCCCGAATGAGCCATCAGATAATCCTCGCCGTTGCCCGTCGGCGGCGATTTTCGGGCGACGGCGGCGAAGGCGCCGTTGAGAACGCGGCCCGCGTTCTTGTTGGATTTCAGGTCGCGCGTTGCGAATCGGATCATTTGCCCGCCATCTTCATCAAACGAAGGCGCAATGCGTTGAGCTTGATGAATCCCTCGGCGTCTCGCTGGTCGTAAACGCTGTCCGCCTCGAAGGTGACGGTATCCTGGTCGTAAATTCCGGTCGGCGACTTGCGCCCCACGACGGCAACCGAGCCCCTGTAGAGCTTGACCCGCGCCGTACCGGTAACGCCGGCTTGAGAGCGGTCGACAGCCGCCTGAATCATTTCCCGCTCGGGCGAGAACCAGAAACCATTGTAGATCAGCTCGGCGTAGCGCGGCATCAGCTCGTCCTTGAGGTGGGCGGCGCCGCGGTCGAGGGTGATGCTTTCGATGGCGCGGCGAGCAGCCATGAGGACCGTCCCCCCCGGAGTCTCGTACACCCCGCGCGACTTCATGCCGACAAAGCGATTCTCGACCAGGTCGACCCGGCCGACGCCGTTGGCCCCACCGAGCTCGTTGAGACGGGTCAGCAGATTCGCGGGCGAATGGGGTTCCCCGTCCACCGCCACCGGGTCGCCATTCTCGAAGTCGATCTTGACGTATGTGGGCCGGTCGGGGGCCGCCTCGGGAGCGACGCTGCGCAAATACACGTCTTCGTCGGGTTCGACCCAGGGGTCTTCCAGCGCCTTGCCCTCGCAGGAGATGTGGAGGAGATTGGCATCGATCGAATAGGGCGCCTCGCCGCGCTTGTCACGGGGGATCGGAATCTGATGACGAGCGGCATATTCGATCAGCGCCGCGCGCGCGTTCAGGTCCCATTCGCGCCACGGCGAGATCACTCGGATGTCCGGTTTGAGGGCGTAGTAACCGAGCTCGAAGCGAACCTGGTCGTTGCCTTTCCCGGTCGCCCCGTGGCAAACCGCGTCAGCCCCCGTGGCCTCGGCGATCTCGATCTGACGCTTGGCGATCAGGGGCCGCGCGATCGCCGTGCCGAGAAGGTAAACCCCTTCGTACAGGGTGTTGGCACGGAACATCGGAAAGACGTAATCGCGGACGAATTCCTCCCGCAAATCCTCGATGTAAATTTCGCGCACGCCCAACATTTCGGCCTTGCGGCGGGCGGACTCGGTCTCGTCTCCCTGGCCGACGTCGGCGGTGAAGGTCACGATCTCGCAACCGTAGGATTCCTGCAACCACTTCAGGATCACGGAGGTATCGAGTCCGCCCGAGTACGCGAGAACGACCTTCTTCACCGCGGCGCCCATCGTCACCCCCTCCTCGGTCCCATCGCGGCCGCAGTATAAAGCCGCCCTGCGCCTCCGCAAGTCACGGCGGCCATCCCCTCCAGCTATTTTCCGTCGCGGCCGTGACCTCCACAACAAGGGCTTGGCTTCCTCGCGGCAAGCGCCAGACCCGCGTAGGCCACTTTCTCTGTTCGAAAACTCACGGCACCGGCCCTCTCCCCCTCCCGGCCACCCACATACTCTCGTGGGTGGCCGGGAGGGGGAGAGGGCCGGGAGGGGGAGAGGGCCGGGAGGGGGAGAGGGCCGGGAGGGGGAGAGGGCCGGTACAGACGCAAAAAATGCGCGCCCGCGCATTTTCGAACAGACATTTGGAGATTCCGCGTAGTGGCCCGAGGGCAATTTCACCGCCCGGTCATGACCGGGATTACCTTCGATCGATTTTGTTGCTATGTTACCGGTGGCCGTCAGGCGTCATCCGGGAAATCTCGGAGATTTGCAGTGCCGGATCATCGTGACCATTATCTCAAACGCGAACTGTATCGGCTCGTTCAGACCGATCCGAAGATCTTTGACTTCCTCCAAGACGGTTCCGTGGACGGCATATGGTATTGGGACGTAGAAAATCCCAGTGAAGAATGGCTGAGTCCGCGCTTCAAGGGGGTGTTTGGCTACGCCGATGACGAAGTCCCGAACACCTCGAACTGGTGGCAAGAAAACATTCATCTCGACGATCTTCAGGTTGCCCTACACAACTTCGAGAAACACAAGCTAGATCCCAGCCACCCTTACGATCAAATTGTGCGGTACCGCCACAAAGACGGCTCGACGGTTTGGGTTAGATGCCGAGGCATCGCCATCCGCAACGAAAAAGGCGAAGCAATCCGATTTCTCGGGGCGCACACCGACCTCACGAGCCTAAAGCGGGCCGAGGAGAAGCTGCGCGAGCAGGTGGCCGTCTTCGCGAATTCCGAGCACGTCGCCCACATCGGCAACTGGGATTGGAACATCGTCACGGACGAGGTCAGACGGTCCGAAGGGCTCCATCGCATTCTCGGAATGCGTCCGACGAAAACCAGCACCAGCCACGAAGAATTTATTAAAGTCATCTATCCGGCCGACACGGCCACGGTCGCCGCGGCCTTGGACAAGACGATCAAACATAACGAACCCTACAACATCGATTTTCGCATCGTCCGCCCCGACGGCGAGGTCCGCGTTCTCCACGAGGAGGCCGAGGTCACCTTCGACAAGTCGGGCAAGCCAATCAGGATGGTCGGCATCTCGCAGGACGTCACCGCGCGCGTGAAATCGGAAGGGGCGCTTGCGGAAGGTCGGCGGCGCCTTGGCCTGCTCATGAACTCGGTGCCGGCACTGATCTCATACATCGACCGGGAACAGCGATTCCAAATTACAAATACGTCTTACGAGCGATTGTTTGGATTATCCGCGGACCAAATTCGCGGGAAGCAGGTTAGGGAAGTCTTGGGTGATACCGCCTACCAGGTTGCCGAGCCGAATATCGAACGCGCCCTTTCAGGGGAGCAGGTTCGATTCGATAACGTCGTCCGTAACGCCGCCGGCGAGGAGCGCCACTTAAACGCCACCTATGTTCCCGGCCCCGACGCAGGCGGCGACGTCGAGGGCCTGTTCGTGCTCGTCATTGACGACACCGAGCGCAAAAAGGCCGAGGAAGATCTCCAGCGGGCCCATGACGATCTCGAAACACGGGTGGAGCAAAAAGCCGCCGACCTACGCGAGGCGAACCGGCGTCTTATACCAACCGCCCTTAACATTGACTTGTGCGAGCCCACGCTCTGAGGCCGATGGACATGATCTTCCAAGGTTGGTCGGTCAGGTTGTTCCAGGCTTGGCAAGAGGCCTCGACGATGGCTTCATAGGAGTCGAAGACACGATTGGAGAGCCAGTTCTGGCGGAGGTATTGCCAGACATTTTCGGCGGGATTGAGCTCCGGGGACTTGGGTGGCAAAGGCACGAGGGAGATGTTCTCCGGGATGCCGAGTTTGGCAGTGGTGTGCCATGCGGCTTGGTCGAGCAGCACGACGGCATGGGCGTTTGGGGCAACGGCCCGGCTGATTTCCTCGAGATGCAGGTCCATGGCTTCAGTATTGGCGCGCGGCATGACCAGCGCCGCGCCCTCACCGCGCTCGGGGCAGATGGCGCCGAAGAGATACGCCGAAGAGGTCCGTAGGTCCTTGACCTGGCGCGGGCGCGATCCCTTTGGGGCCCACTGGCGCACCAGGCTGTTCTTCTGGCCGACGCGCATTTCATCTTGAAACCAAACCTCGATGGGCGTGTCCGGTGGCTGTGCCGCTACGATTTTCGCCAAGTGTTCGGGAAAACTTTTTTTTAAATTCCTCCTGTGCCCGCGCATCCTGGCCGACGTGGCGCGGGCGCGCGGAAATATGCGAGAACCCGAGCGCGGCCAGCAGCTTGCCGACGCTCCGCTCGTGATAGTCCACGCCGAAGCGCGTTCGGATCAGTTGCTTGAGATCGATGCAGCGCCAGCGCACGACCCCATCCCGTTCGGGATCGGGACCGGCCTCGATAGCCCGCGAAAGCGCCGCCATTTGCGACGGCGTCAACCGACGCAACGCCCCGTTCGGCTTGCGGTCGATCAGACCGGCCGGACCTCCCGCGTTGAACCGGTGAACCCAGTCCCGCAACGTCTGCCGATCCATGCCGCCAATACGCGCCGCGCACGCTCGATCCATCCCATCGTAGATGGCCGCCATCGACAAAAGCCGTCGCGCCTGGTTCCCATCATCGCTCCGTGCCGCAAGAACACGGACTCTTTCAGCATCAAAGTCGTTTCACAAAGGAATCGTTGGCATTGAACACACTCCCTTGTTGCCAACAACCTTGAATCACACAAAACCTAGCGTGTAAACCTTTGCGCGAGTCAAACTCTAGGGCGGTTGGTATTAGAAATCAGATCGACGAGCGCGAGCGAGCGCAACGATTACTTAGCCGGTCCGAGGCGCAGCTGTCCGGAATTGTAAATTCCTCCGACGACGCCATTATCTCGGTGGATGCCGAACAACGGATCATCAGGTTCAATTCGGGGGCCGAGAAAATATTCGGTTATCCCGCCAAGCAAGTTCTCGGGCAACCCTTCGGAATTTTAATTCCTGATTGCATGCGCGACCTGTAGCAACGCTATTTAGACGCGTTTTTGAACTCGTCCGTCGTCAGCCAACCGATGACCGAGGACGGTGAAATTACGGGTCTGCGCGGGAACGGATCGGAATTTCCGACCTTGGCCAGCATCTCGAAGGTACAGATCGACGACCAAACCATATGCACAGTGATGCTTCGTGACATTACCGAGCGTAAACAGGCCGAAGAAGCGCTTCAACGCCGAGAGCGGGTGGGTTCGCTTGCAGCGCTGGCAACCGGGTTGGCCCATGAGATTAAGAACCCTCTCGCGGCATTGATGACGGCTGCCCAAGCGGCGCAAAATGTGAAAGACAAGCAGGACGCCAGCGACAAGATGGGAAGGATTTTGCAGAACCTGCTAAATTCCGCGACGCGGTGCAACGAGATTGTGGATAAGCTGCGGAAGTTCGTCGGCGGGCAAAACATCGAAAGGCGATCGAGTGATCTGAACGAAGTCATTCGCAGTGCCGTCGAATCAACCCAGGCGTTTTGCGAAAGCCACAACGCCCGTATCGAGTGGGCCGTGGAGCAAGGTCTCCAGCCTGTGGTGATTAACGCCGTTGAAATCGAACTATTGCTGATGAACTTGATCCAAAACGCCGCGCAATCCGGCGAAACCGCCGAGCGGATCACGATTTGGACCGAGGAAACTTCCGACGCCATCCGGGTGACCGTTCAAGACGATGGCCCCGGCATCAGCGAGGAAGCCAAACAACACGCCTTCGAGCCGTTCTATTCCACGCGCTACGGCGAGGGCGGCACGGGCCTTGGCCTGAGCATCGCCACGGCATCGTGGACGACCACGGCGGCTCGATCCGCATCGACAACTGGGCGAAGGCACGACCGTGACGGTCGAATTGCCGACCGCAAGTGGGAATGGCGAATGAGCGGCGACACCAACGGCGTCAACGAAAACGGCGCTGATGTCTAACGCCTTCGCGGTATGCTATTGGCCATGACGACGGACGTGAAAAACAGCGCTGACAATCCGCCGACCGTATACGTCGCTGACGACGATCCACAGGTTCGGGAAGCGATATCGTTGTTGTTGGAGTCGGTGGACCTGACCGTGGAAACCTTCGAATCCGCGCGAGCGTTTTTGCAATCGTTCGGCCCGGCCCGGCCCGGCTGTCTCGTGCTTGACGTTCGTATGCCGGGAATGAGCAGTTCGGAACTGCAACGGATACTTGTCTCCCGGGGCATCCACATCCCCACGCTGCTGCTCACCGCGCACGCGGAAGTGCCGACGGCCGTCGAGGCGCTAAAGGCGGGCGCGCTGGATTTCATCGAAAAGCCGTACAGTCCGCAAGGCTTGTTGGACCGAATCCAAAGGCTCAATTCGCAAAACGTAGGCGCGGTTTGCCCATCGCCGCCTCAAGGCAGGCTCTGGGCGATGGCTGATCGCCGAGTTCGATGAGATGGAACCACCTCAGATAGCTGTCCAGATACTTGGTGGCGATTCCGCGGAGGCCGCGCAGGAAGCCCTTGATCTGGCTGTGGCGGCTATTGACCGTCTGGATGTGCAGCGCGCCCCGGACCCGCTCGCCAGCAGAAGCGTTGATGCTCTCGTGAGGGATGTCGAGTGCCGCCGCGACGGACGGATAGCAGCGGTTGGCGTCGGAGACGAGCAGCGCATCCGGCGCGACGACCGGCTCCAGCACCTCCTTCACGTCGTCTGCGTTCAACGCGGGCAGGGTATGGCTGAGGGTCTCGCCCGCACGGTCGGCGGCGACCAGGATCGGCACCTGCTCGCGCGAGAGGCCGCGTTTGCGGGCCTTGCCGCCGCGCCGGCGCGGCTTGCGGTCCAGCTTCCGCTCCCCCTTGCGGCTCTCCAGAACGAAGGTCTCGTCAGCCTCGACGATCCCGGCAAGCCGATCCGGCGCCTGGCGCACCGCCGCCAGAAAGCGGTGTCGCCAGCGATGCGCCGTGCTCGGCGCAATCCCGCAGCGCTCTACAGCCTCTTTGATCGTCTCGCCTTCGGCAAGCGAGGCGCCAAAGGCAAGCCAGCGCTCCTTATGGTGCAGACCCGACAGCGCTGTGCCGGTCAGCGCACCGAACGTCTTCCGGCAGTCCTTGCACCGGAAACGGCGAAGACCGCGCGCCTTGCCCCGCGACACCGCACCGCCGGCGCCGCAATGCGGACAGCGCCGCTCGTCATCCACGCCCAGCTCGATCGCCGCCAGCGAGGCCGCGCCCTCCGGCGGGTCCAACAGCACCGCCGCGACCTCCATGCGCTACGCCGCCGTCAACTCATCAACACGCGAGAACCAATCCCGAAACCGCTCGTGATCCATCTGTCTGACCTCCTAGGCGAATCCGGAAAGATTCTATCACGATGCCTACGATTCACGAATTGAGCCAATCCAAAAGGCATTGGCGGAGGATTCGCGCGTACGAAAGGAGTATCTTGAACTTGCCGCCATCGAAGCCCGGATCGCAAAACTCAGTGAGCGCGAACAAGAAGTCTTGCAGTTGCTCGTCACCGACCGAAACACCAAATCCATCGCCGGAAAATTGGACATTAGCGAAAAGACGGTCGATTTTCATCGACGAAACGTGTTGGAAAAAATGAAGGTGGACACGCTGGTGGAACTTGGCCGACGGATCGAGTTCCTTGACCGATCGCGAACAACGGAACGCGGTGGCTGAGCCTCCCGCCATCAATCCTCGTCGGACACCCGGTCCCTTGATTCGCCAACCTGTCGAACCCCTAGGGTGCTCCTGGAAAAATACGAGCTGATTTAGCCAATCCCCAACTTGTAGCCGTTTCACGTAAGGCGCATGCTTTAAACCATCGGGTTGGTTTTTGCGGTGCTCCCGATAGGTGCCGACGCAAGGGGGAATGGCGAATGAGCGGCGACACCAACGGCGTCAACGAAAACGGCGCTGGCCTTGATGTCTAACGCCTTCGCCGTATGCAATTGGCCATGACGACGGACGTGAAAATCAGCGCTGACAATCCGCCGACCGTATACGTCGTTGACGACGATCCACAGGTTCGGGAAGCGATATCGTTGTTGTTGGAGTCGGTGGACCTGACCGTGGAAACCTTCGAATCCGCGGAAACGTTTCTGCAATCGTTCGGCCCGGCCCGGCCCGGATGTCTTGTGCTCGACGTTCGCATGCCGGGGATGAGCGGATTGGAACTGCAACAAAAACTCGTCTCCGAGGGCATCCACATCCCCACGCTGCTGCTCACCGCGCACGCGGAAGTGTCGATGGCCGTCGAGGTGCTAAAGGCCGGCACGCTAAATTTCATCGAAAAGCCGTACAGTCCGCAAGACTTGTTGGACCGAATCCAAAAGGCATTGGCGGAGGATTCGCGCGTACGAAAGGAGTATCTTGAACTTGCCGCCATCGAAGCCCGGATCGCAAAACTCAGTGAGCGCGAACAAGAAGTCTTGCAGTTGCTCGTCACCGGCCGAAACACCAAATCCATGCCGGAAAATTGGACATTAGCGAAAAGACGGTCGATTTTCATCGACGAAACGTGTTGGAAAAAATGAAGGTGGACACGCTGGTGGAACTTGGCCGACGGATCGAGTTCCTTGACTGATCGCGAACAATGAAACGCGGTGGCTGAGCCTCCCACCAACAATCCTCGTCGGACACCCGGTCCCTTGATCCGCCAGCCTATCGAGTCCCTAGCCCGACTTCGCCAACTCGGCGTGAATTCTGTCGATTTTCATTTTTTTCCGCGACCCAAGTGATTGAATTGTTGATGCCCTGCCCGTGAAATTCACCTCAATATCGCCTGTAGTGCCGACCTACCCTATTGATCTGCCTTTCGTTTAGCCGAACGATGAGCGCATGTTCGTGCGCTGCAAGAAACGGTTCAAAGACGGCAAGGAGCACCGCTACTGGAGCGTAGTCGAGAACGTGCGCGTGAGCGGCGGGCGCGTGGTGCAGCGCCAAGTGTTGTATCTGGGCGAGATCAACGACGGCCAGCGTGCGGCGTGGTGCCGCTCGATCGAGGTGGTGGAGGGGACTCAGCGCTCGAAGCAGGTGGCGCTGTTTCCCGAGGATCGGGAAGCGCCGGAGCTGGACTGCGAGGTAGTGCAGGTCCGGCTCAAGGATCTGACCTTGCACGACCCGCGCCAGTGGGGGGCGTGCTGGCTGGCGCTGACGCTTTGGGACCGTCTCGAGCTGGACCGGTTCTGGGGGCCGCGCTTGCCGGCGAGCCGGGAAGGCACCCGATGGCTGGACATCTTGAAGATCCAGGTCTGCTACCGACTCATCGACCCGGGAAGCGATTGGCGTCTTCATCGGCATTGGTACGAACACAGTGCACTGCGCGATATGCTGGGTTGCGACCGGGTGATTGCCAGCAACACGTTGTATCGGTGCCTGGACAAGCTCGCGGCGCACAAGCAGGACTTCTTCTCGTTCTTGCGCGCGCGTTGGGCGACGATGTTCAACGCCCGCTTCGAGGTGTTGCTCTACGATTTGACCAGCACGTACTTCGAGAGCGACCCCCCGTTCGAGGACAAGCGCCAGTTCGGCCACAGCCGCGCCCAGCGCCGCGATTGCGTGCAGGTGGTGATCGCTTTGATCGTGACCCCGGACGGCTTTCCGCTGGCCTATGAGGTGATGCCGGGCAACACCTCGGACAACACGACGCTGGCGGATTTTCTCACCAAGATTGAGGACCAGTACGGGCGTTCGGACCGGGTGTGGATCATGGACCGCGGGATTCCGACCGAGGAGACGCTGGAGACGATGCGCGCAGGCGATGCGCCGGTACATTATCTAGTCGGTACACCCAAGGGCCGGCTGACCCGGCTTGAGAGGTCATTCCTCGATCTGCCTTGGCAAGCAGTCCGCCAATCGGTCGATGTCAAGCTCCTGACCAACGACGGAGAACTCTACGTGCTGGTGCGTAGCGAACGACGGGTGCTCAAGGAGCGCAGCATGCGCCGGCGGCGGCTGAAGAAGCTATGGAAGCGTCTGGGCGAGCTTCGGCGGCAATCAAACCGTCGCGATCAGCTCATGCTCAAGCTTGGTGCGGCGAAGAAAGACGCCGGTCGGGCTTGGTTCTTGGTCGAGGTCCAAGTCCCGCAAACCGACGAAGAGCTGGCCGCCTACGGGATCACCTACCGCCTGCGTCGCGAGAAGCTGCGCCAGGTGTTTCGGCGCGAAGGCCGCTACCTGTTGCGCTCCAACATGACCGGTGAAGACCCCGCCGCGTTGTGGCGCCATTACATGCAGCTCACTGAAATCGAGCAGGCGTTCAAGGAACTGAAACACAATCTTGCCATCCGACCCATCTTCCACCAGCTTGAGGAGCGGATCGAGGCGCACATCTTCGTCTCGTTCATCGCCTATTGCCTGCTCGTGACCCTGAAGAACCTCGCCCGGCCACAGGCCCCAGGCCTCACCCCATGCGCCATCCTTGAGAAGTTCACCACTTTGCAGATGGTGGACATCCATGTGCCGACCACCGATGGGCGCCATCTGGTGCTAGCGCGCCATACCCAGCCGAACCGAGACCACGAATTACTCCTGCGTCAACTCCATCTGACATTGCCGAAGCAACCCGCGCCGAAGCTTCTGTCTTCAAGTCACGTTTGAGGACCTCCCGGTCGCCCCGTGTAGTGCCGACCTTTGAGGGTCTGATCACTGAAAATCAATGTGTTATCACCTCCCAATGTGCCGAGTTGGCGAAGTCGGGCTAGGGTGCTCCTGGGAAAATACGAGCTGATTTAGCCAATCCCCAGCTTGTAGCCGTTTCACGTAAGGCGCACGCTTTGAACTATCGGGTTGATTTTTGCGGTGCTCCCGATAAGTGCTGGAGAACCCCTTTCCGGTACGTCTTCCGGGTGCAACATCCGGAACTCGGATTATACGTCGCCCAGGCGTTAATCCTCCCTTGTCAAACTTGGCCGGCTCCCAGTGTCCGGCCATTTTTTTGAGCACCTCTGATCCGAGCCCAAGAATATGCTTCCTACGGCAATCGGTTCGCACATCCGTTCCATGGCAAATTTCGGCGGAATTTAACCTCGGGTCATCGCCGGGAGAATTATCCAGAGGCTGTTCGGCGAGACTCCGCGCGGACATCCACTTCCAGCCCTACCTCGATCACGTCCGCGCCAACCCTGGTCCTCGAACTCTGTTACAGTCTGTTCGAAAACTCGCGGCGCCGGCGAGAACGAACGATGGCTGCGGCCAAGGGACGCTTGATGTATGTGAAAGGCTCTGGATCCTCCAGTTAGGGAAAATATCGGTGGGCTTTTATGCCAAGGTGATCTGCCCGCGCCTGATCGGGCTCGCCATGAGACACCCGGAGGCGCGCCGCCACCGGGCCAAGGTGGTTCCCGAGGCCCGCGGCCGGGTTCTCGAGGTCGGTATCGGTTCGGCCCTGAATTTGCCGTTCTATTCAAGCGAGGTGAGCGGACTTTGGGGCATCGACCCTTCCGAGACCCTGCTGCGGATGGCCAGGCGGCAGACCCGAGAGGCCCCGTTTCCGGTCGAGCTGAGCCTTCGGACCGGCGAGGCGCTCGGATTCGACGACCACAGCTTCGATACGGTGGTGATGACCTGGGTTCTGTGCTCGACAGCCGATCCGGCGGCCACCCTGACCGAAATCGCCCGGGTCCTGAAACCCGGAGGCGCATTTCTGTTCGCCGAGCACGGTCTTTCGCCGGAAGCCAAGGTCGCGGCATGGCAACACCGAATCGACCCGGCCTGGACACGGATCGCCGGCGGTTGTCATCTGAATCGGCGCATCGATGCCCTGATTAGCGCCGCCGGATTCAGTTTCGACCGCCTGGCGGCCGCGTACCTCGGCGGCCCGCGCCCCTGGACCTACACCTACGAAGGCCGGGCCCGATTTAATTGAATGATCTTATACCAACCGCCCCAGAGTTTGACTCGCGCAAAGGTTTACACGCTAGGTTTTGTGTGATTCAAGGTTGTTGGCAACAAGGGAGTGTGTTCAATGCCAACGATTCCTTTGCGAAACGACTTTGATGCTGAAAGAGTCCGTGTTCTTGCGGCACGGAGCGATGATGGGAACCAGGCGCGACGGCTTTTGTCGATGGCGGCCATCTACGATGGGATGGATCGAGCGTGCGCGGCGGGTATTGGCGGCATGGATCGGCAGACGTTGCGGGACTGGGTTCACCGGTTCAACGCGGGAGGTCCGGCCGGTCTGATCGACCGCAAGCCGAACGGGGCGTTGCGTCGGTTGACGCCGTCGCAAATGGCGGCGCTTTCGCGGGCTATCGAGGCCGGTCCCGATCCCGAACGGGATGGGGTCGTGCGCTGGCGCTGCATCGATCTCAAGCAACTGATCCGAACGCGCTTCGGCGTGGACTATCACGAGCGGAGCGTCGGCAAGCTGCTGGCCGCGCTCGGGTTCTCGCATATTTCCGCGCGCCCGCGCCACGTCGGCCAGGATGCGCGGGCACAGGAGGAATTTAAAAAAAAGTTTTCCCGAACACTTGGCGAAAATCGTAGCGGCACAGCCACCGGACACGCCCATCGAGGTTTGGTTTCAAGATGAAATGCGCGTCGGCCAGAAGAACAGCCTGGTGCGCCAGTGGGCCCCAAAGGGATCGCGCCCGCGCCAGGTCAAGGACCTACGGACCTCTTCGGCGTATCTCTTCGGCGCCATCTGCCCCGAGCGCGGTGAGGGCGCGGCGCTGGTCATGCCGCGCGCCAATACTGAAGCCATGGACCTGCATCTCGAGGAAATCAGCCGGGCCGTTGCCCCAAACGCCCATGCCGTCGTGCTGCTCGACCAAGCCGCATGGCACACCACTGCCAAACTCGGCATCCCGGAGAACATCTCCCTCGTGCCTTTGCCACCCAAGTCCCCGGAGCTCAATCCCGCCGAAAATGTCGGGCAATACCTCCGCCAGAACTGGCTCTCCAATCGTGTCTTCGACTCCTATGAAGCCATCGTCGAGGCCTCTTGCCAAGCCTGGAACAACCTGACCAACCGACCTTGGAAGATCATGTCCATCGGCCTCAGAGCGTGGGCTCGCACAAGGCAATGTTAAGGGCGGTTGGTATAAGAGGCCGCGAGGCCCGGTCCAAACGACTTGCGCCAGCGTCCGGGCGTGGCATGATCGGCCCCGCCGGGCACCGCCGGCGGTCGCGATCCTTGAGCGAACGGATACGAAATCGTGTTTCAGGCCTTGATTTTGGATAAGGCCGAGGACGGGGTCGCCGCTTCGGTGCGGACACTCGACGAATCGCGGCTACCCGAGGGCGACGTCACCGTCGCGGTCACCTATTCGTCACTCAATTATAAGGACGGCATGATCCTCAACGGCCTCGGCGGCCTCGTCCGCATCTATCCGCACGTTCCCGGCGTCGACTTCGTCGGCAAGGTGGTCGACAGTCGTCACGGCGGCTTTCGCCCCGGCGATTCGGTCGTCCTCACCGGCTGGCGAGTCGGTGAAATGCACTGGGGCGGTTTTGCCCAGAAGGCGCGTCTCAAGGGCGACTGGCTCCTGCCCCTACCGCCGGCGCTGTCGCCAAAACGGGCGATGGGCCTCGGCACCGCCGGCCTGACCGACATGCTCGCCGTGATAGCCCTGGAAGAACACGGCCTGGCCCCCGACAAGGGCGAGGTTTTGGTCACCAGCGCCGCCGGTGGCGTGGGTTCGGTGGCGACCGCCCTCCTCGCCCATCTGGGATACCGGGCCGTGGCTTCCACGGGGCGTCCGCAAACCCACGGCTAACTCAAGTCTCTCGGCGCCTCGCGAATACTCGAGCGGGCCGCGTTGGCCGAAGGCGGGGGCAAAGCGCTGGAATCGAAACCTGGGCCGGCTGCGTCGATTCCGTCGGCGGCACGACGCTCGCCCGCGTCCTGGCCCAGACCATGTACGCAGGATCCATCGCGGCGGTGGGACTCGCGGCCGGCCACAAAATTGAAACGACGGTGATTCCCTCCCTTCTCCGCGGCGTGAACCTGCTCGGAATCGACACCGTCATGTGTCCTTCCCCGCGCCGCCTGGCCGCCTGGAGGCGCCTGGCCGAGGACATGCCCCTCGATAAATTGGATTCGATCACAAGGGTGGCAACCCTCGACGAACTCCCGGTGCTCGGGTCCGAAATTCTCGCCGGCCGGGTCCGCGGCCGGGTGGTCGTGGACGTCAACGGCTGAGCAGCGTCATGATCCGCCCGCGTCCGGGGCAACCGCGCAAAACGGGCCGGCGCCAAAAAACCGACCCAGCGCAGCGCCGTCACTCGGGAAGGGCTCACCCTCCGCAAGCTAAGAACCGCGTCGTCGGCGACCCGGTCATTCGCGGCCTCCTCGTCGCCTTCGGCTGGCTCAACGTCGGGCTGGGCGTCGCCGGCGCCTTCCTGCCGGTGATGCCGACCACGGTTTTTCTATTGATCGCTCTCTGGGCGTTTTCCAAGAGCTCGCCTCGTTTTCGCGACTGGCTCTACCGCCACTTTTGGGCCCCTGCTTCGGGCCTGGCGGCGCCACCACGTGATCAAGGGCAAGATCATCGCCATCGCGGCCATGGTGGGGAGTTTCCTCTACGTCACCGTCTACCTCGCCGATGATTGGGGCGCGCCGGTCTTGCTGGGGCTGATTTTTGCCCTCGTCTCCGCCCAACTCGTCAGCCATCTCAGCGAACCCCCTCGGCCCCCCGGAAGAAAACCGAATCCCCACCGCCATCCCTTCCGGCGCCTGCTACCGCGCTAGCCCGGCGACCGCGCTGGCATGACTCGTCGTTTGACGCAGACTGACTTCCGTCGGTTCCGTCTATAAAAGCGCGGCTCGCGCGCTTCAAAACCAGCGAGTTTCAGGCCCCGCCACATTCCGCCCGCGAGCGCTCCATCTCAACCCGCCGGCCGTCTTTTCGGGCATTCTTCCAGGTCGTTCCACGTCGTCACCGCTCCCGATCACCCTTGCGCTCTTGCCCATGGCCGCACGTTCCAATTGGCCGAGGTGGCGGTGCCGAGGAAACTGTTCCGGAAAATCCCGAGCCTGATTGATGATCCGCGACCAAGACCCGCTCCGGCGTGGGCCGGGAAAATCGACGGCCAGCTGAAAACGACGGGAGGGGTGTTCGAATGGCGGATAATCTGGGCCTTCTAAACGAGGGCCGATCTCCAAGATCAGGCCATCGGATAGCTGCGCAAGGGTTGCAGGGCCCTCGGCGGTGAAAAGGCGGTACGATTTCCACGAATTTGGATGTCATCTGGGGAATGTCGGTTTGATAGCTTGCCAACCGCGGGTCCGACAAAGAGATCAGATCCCGAATTCCCTTTGATCGACGCATGCAGTATGATATTCGACAACCAAGACGTGTTATTTGCGGAATCCCAGATAGGGAGAAGGCTAATACTAGTCGAACCTGTCGATAGTACCGTCGTTATTAATATCCTAATATGACACCTGACGATCAGGCGGCGTATTTGACGGGGTGGGGCCGGAAGTAACCGCGCACTCGATCCGATGAACGCTGAATTGCGCGCAAGACGGCGCGGGTATTCTTGTCCAGTTCGTCCTTGGTGCCGGGCTGCGGCTTTTGGCGCAACTTCTGCTTGACATCGTTGTTCAAGTATTCGTCCGGGTTGCACTCGGGGGCCGGGAGGTAGAACAGCTCGATCTCGTGGCGATGGCTCAGAGTCCAGGCCTTGACCCACTTGGCGTGGTGCACCTTCAGGTTATCTATGATCAGGAACACCTTCTGCTTTGCGTCCTTGATCAGCCGCCGCAGGAAGATGATGAAGCGATCGACGTTAAGCGCCCCATCATACAGCATGAAGCGCATCAGGCCGCGGTTGGAGACGGCCGAAATCATGCTCTTGGAGATCTTCTTGGCGGTCCGGCCAACCACCGGCGTCTGGCCTCTTGGGGCATAACTGCGGCCGATCTGGTCTTGGTTGGAGATGCCGGTCTCGTCGCCCCAGTAGACGACGGCTCTCTCTCGCTTGGCGCGCCCGGCGATCGCCGGGTAGTCGCGCTCCAACCAGGCGGCCACGGCGGCGGGCGAGCGTTGTTTGGCGCGCGCCAGCGGCTTTTGCGGGGTCATGCCCCAGCGCTTCAGGTAGAGCTGGACGGTCGACAGGCCAAGGCGCTTGCCCAACCGGCGCTCGATCAACTCGCGCACCGCACGGGACGTCCACAATGCAAACGGCAGTTTGAGCTGATCGGGCGTCTTGTCGGCGATCCAGCGGCGGACTTGCCGGCCCTCCTCGGTGGTCAGCGCCCCCTTGCCCTTGCGTCCGGAAACCCGACGACCATCCAGGAGGCCGTCCTCGCCCCGTTCGCGATACCGCTTGAGCCAGATGTTGACCGTCTGCCGCTGCACGCCAACAACCCTGGCCGCCTCGGCCCGGCTCGATCCACCCTGCTCGACAAGCACGATCGCCCGACGCCGGAGTTCCTCCTGCGCCGCCCGACCAATGCCACGAAAGTCACGCGCTTCCATGCACCATGTATAGCACAGTCCGATCAATATGTCAGGTATTATTTTGAGATATTAGTAATGGTATTAGATCGTTTTGTGACCTCATTCAAATGGATGCTGCTTTTTATGGGGGCATAGGGTCACTCGTCTCCGAGTGTGCTTTTCTCTACCCAGAAGTCAACAAATCGCGAAAACCAGACGTCTCATCACCAAAAACTTTTTTTAATTGGTGATGTGTAAAATTGCCTGGTTTCCAGTTTGGATTGTATGTGGATAACTAATATCCGGTGTAATGGGAATTACGCTGTTAAAAGGGGAAGTTTATCATTTACTTGCTGGTGCGGCGTGGAGAAAAATGATTACAAATACAGGCCCAGTCGTGAGGATTTTTGCTGAGAGTTTAATTGAACATTATAAAAATGATAATATTGGTGATAAATCGACTGGGAACGATAACAATAACAAAGATGATAGATCTGATAATGAGAATATTAATGAGTCTAACGGCGAGGATAAGTTATCATAACATTTTCGCATTTAATCGGAATTTTGGCCGCGATCACCTTTTTTACAGCCGTAATATCATGCTTGTTACACGAATCTAGGCGTTCGGCCATGCAGGATGCCGCAATTCGTTCATGGCTGTTCTTGGAAGAAAAGTCATGGCGGCGCTCAATTATTGAAGCAAATAGTCTTTTGAATAATACCAACCGCCCTTAACATTGACTTGTGCGATCCCACGCTCTGAGGCCGATGGACATGATCTTCCAAGGTTGGTCGGTCAGGTTGTTCCAGGCTTGGCAAGAGGCCTCGACGATGGCTTCATAGGAGTCGAAGACACGATTGGAGAGCCAGTTCTGGCGGAGGTATTGCCAGACATTTTCGGCGGGATTGAGCTCCGGGGACTTGGGTGGCAAAGGCACGAGGGAGATGTTCTCCGGGATGCCGAGTTTGGCAGTGGTGTGCCATGCGGCTTGGTCGAGCAGCACGACGGCATGGGCGTTTGGGGCAACGGCCCGGCTGATTTCCTCGAGATGCAGGTCCATGGCTTCAGTATTGGCGCGCGGCATGACCAGCGCCGCGCCCTCACCGCGCTCGGGGCAGATGGCGCCGAAGAGATACGCCGAAGAGGTCCGTAGGTCCTTGACCTGGCGCGGGCGCGATCCCTTTGGGGCCCACTGGCGCACCAGGCTGTTCTTCTGGCCGACGCGCATTTCATCTTGAAACCAAACCTCGATGGGCGTGTCCGGTGGCTGTGCCGCTACGATTTTCGCCAAGTGTTCGGGAAAACTTTTTTTAAATTCCTCCTGTGCCCGCGCATCCTGGCCGACGTGGCGCGGGCGCGCGGAAATATGCGAGAACCCGAGCGCGGCCAGCAGCTTGCCGACGCTCCGCTCGTGATAGTCCACGCCGAAGCGCGTTCGGATCAGTTGCTTGAGATCGATGCAGCGCCAGCGCACGACCCCATCCCGTTCGGGATCGGGACCGGCCTCGATAGCCCGCGAAAGCGCCGCCATTTGCGACGGCGTCAACCGACGCAACGCCCCGTTCGGCTTGCGGTCGATCAGACCGGCCGGACCTCCCGCGTTGAACCGGTGAACCCAGTCCCGCAACGTCTGCCGATCCATGCCGCCAATACCCGCCGCGCACGCTCGATCCATCCCATCGTAGATGGCCGCCATCGACAAAAGCCGGCGCGCCTGGTTCCCATCATCGCTCCGTGCCGCAAGAACACGGACTCTTTCAGCATCAAAGTCGTTTCGCAAAGGAATCGTTGGCATTGAACACACTCCCTTGTTGCCAACAACCTTGAATCACACAAAACCTGGCGTGTAAACCTTTGCGCGAGTCAAACTCTGGGGCGGTTGGTATAAATTGTTCGGCCAAATATATACACCCCGGTTTTAGTCTATTGACCGACTTATTAGGTCATTAATATCATCTGTTTTTGCTATATTTTTGATTTCCATATGTGTCGGCATAGAACACACTTTTTTATACGGTGAACTTATTAGTATATCAAGATCGGTTAAAGCGAATGAATTTGTAAACGTTGTACCTTTTCTATTACTTCCTATCTGTCTCAATTTTATTGTAGATTATTTTTCCCTCCAGGAGACTAAATTCGTTCTCGAAAAATCAGGAAAATATGGAATAAACTACCTATTTTTATGGTTTGTGTTCGATGTTTTTGTAACGACGCTTTTGTTTTGTATGGGATGTATTTTACTTTATATGATTGGTCCCTTCGATTTTGACAATGTAGTTGTCGACTTTTTCAGTTATTCTTGGGATATGGAAGCGGCGGGAGTATTTTTTGGCTCGACATATTTCACAAGCCTTATTTAGTTCTTATTCGTCGGGTATACGACAATCGCAAAACTCGCTCAGATGGTAAGTCCTTTGTTGAGACGATTTTTGTTGAAGATTGCGGAGAGTGAGCGGCCAATCGAATTGCTGGGTGCTGTCAGCATGATTTTTGTAGTGGCCATCTATTTCGCGGAGAAGCTCTTTTCCTAATATGGTCCCTAAATTCTCAAACCAAGTGCAACACCGGTATGATCCGGAGTTGCTATGGGAACACAATATGATCAGCTCGTTTTGGACGATCGAGTTGAGATTTACCGGCTTCATGAAGCCGGTAAATCTCGTCGCGAAATTGCCCGCCTGATGGGCCGGCACCGGCAATGTCCCGGCTGATGTTGAAAAAGTGAGGTAGGCGTCATTCGCCTGGAACCGTTAGGCTCTGGGTGTTGAATCCATCAAGGAGAACGACGCCATGACCAAGACTACACGGAACAGCCGCCTTTCGAAACTGTTGGAGATCCCCGCTTCCGCTGTTGCCGCCGGCCTTGCCGGAGGCTTTTGATGATCTGCGCATGAGCGTGGATCGCTTTTGCCTGTTGGCCGGGGTGGAGACCCTGGGCGAGATGCTGGACGAGGATAGCGAGGTGCTCTGCGGAGCGCGCCACGCCCGCACGGCCGAGCGGCAGGGCCATCGCTGGGGGACAACCCAGAGCGAGATTGCCTATCACGGGGGCAAGGTGAAGCTGACGCGCCCGCGGGTGCGCGATCTTGCGGGCAAGGAGATGAGCTTGCCGAGCTGGGAGTTGCTCTCGGACCCGGCGCTTTTGCAGTCCTGGGCGATGAACATCATGCTGCTTACGGTTTCGACCCGCAAGTACGCGCGCGCCGTGCGCCTGCCCGGCGAGGCCAGCGGCGACTTGCCGGCACGCGCGGGCGATGCGACCTCGAAGTCCGCGGTCTCGCGGCGCTTCGTGGCCATGACGCGCAAGAAGCTGAAGGCCTTCCTGGCCAGCGACCTTTCGGATCTCGATCTCCTGGTCATCCAGATCGACGGGCTGCACGTCGGCGATCACGTGTTGCTGGCAGCTATTGGCATCGACGGCGCGGGCGAGAAGCATGTTCTAGGCCTGGCCGAAGGTGCCACGGAGAATGCCGCCACGGTGCAGGCGCTGCTCGACAACCTGACCGCCCGCGGCCTCGACCCGGAAGTGCCCCGGCTCTTCATCGTCGACGGCGCCAAGGCGCTCTCCAAGGCGATCAAGCGGACCTTCGGGCCGGTGGCCGCCCTCCAGCGCTGCCAGGTCCACAAGGGCCGCAACATCATCGAGCGCCTCGACGAAAGCCTTCATGCCGGCGTCAAGAAGGCGCTCAGGCAAGCCTGGGACCAAGACGATGCCGAGAAAGCCGAACGCCTCATGAAGAACCTGGCGCGCCGCCTGGAGACCGAGGCCCCCGGCGTTTCGGCTTCCATCCTGGAGGGCCTGGATGAGATCCTCACCGTGATCCGCTTGGGCCTGCCGCCCAAGCTCAGGCGCTCCTTGGCCTGCACCAACGCCATCGAGAATGCCTTGGGAACGGTCAGGATGGTGCAGCACAATGTCAAGCGCTGGCGCAACGCCGAGATGGCCTTGCAATGGACCGCCGCCGGCCTCCTGGAAGCCCAAAAGACCTCCGTCGCCTCAAGGCCTACCGGCAACTCCCCATCCTCAGAGCTGCTCTCGAGGATCACGTGAAAAAGGCAAAAGCGAAAAGCGCCATTGAAACCATCAAAGAGGCCGCCTAGCCTCGAAGCCCAACCATGCCTGCCTCGCCTTTTTCAACAGAGCATGGGACATCGCCCCGGCACCCGACTTGGCGTGAGTTGAAGCGGAATTCGCTGCCCAAAGGGTAAGCGTACGGTTTAGGCCGCTTTGTTGGGAGGGGTGGAATCGGCGAAGCTGTGTCGTTAGTGACGTCATTAGAGACGTAACATGGGGGCTGGGGCGGATTGAGGTAATGACGGGGCCGGAGCGGCGGCGGCGCTGGCCCTCGGGGTGAACCCGAGGGGAAGGCGCGGATTGTTTCGGAGGCGATGGCGCCGGGGGCGGTGTCGGTGGCGCGGCGGCACGAAATTTTGCCTCGGCGGATTTACCGTTGGCGGCGGGATTTGGAACCCGAGGGCGGGCCGGGATTTGGCGGACGATCCCCACCAGGCGCTCTATCGGCAGAGGCGGAGAAATCGCGATTCATTCCAGCCTCCCGATTTCGGCCCCGCGACGGTAATATTCGTGGCAGGAACAATTTTTAGTCGCGGTTGAGGGTTCGGGATGAGTGGGATCGTGCTCGGTGCACGGGGTTCGGGGAGCCCCGAGCTTGCCTCGACGACGTCATGGGGACTGCTCGAAGCCACCGGACGGCGTTTTCGGATTCGACAGGCACACCGGTCCGCCCGCGCCGCTCGGCGGCACGTCCCGGTCCGGGGGAGAGGCGTGCTGTCTCAGGCGATGGGCGCGGTCATGATCGCGTCGAGGGCCTCCTGCGCCCGGGCGGCATAGTGCCGGTTGGCCTCGGGCAGATAACGGAAGCGTCCGTCGCAGCGCACGATGGCGATGGCCGCGTTGGTCAAGCAGGCGAGATTTCTGGGCAGGTGACGCACGTAGACCCGGCATCGGTCTTCGTCGTAGGTGAAGTCGCGCACGTAGTGCAGGCGGTTCTCGATATGCCAGTGGTTGCGCACCAGTTCGAGCAACTCCTCGGGTCCGGCGCGCTCTGCGCCGAGCGAGGTGAGGCTCCAGGTCACCTCGATGCTGCGCTTGCCGGTCTTGAGGATCTCGCGTTCGCGCTCGATGCGCATGGCCTGGCGTCGCCCGTGGAGGTTGGCGTAGCCGTCCCACTCGGCAGCGGAGAGGTCGACGACGGCGCAGCGTCGGCGCTCGATGCGGCCATGGCCCTTGTCGACGGTTTCGTGCCAGAGCGCATCGCTGAAGTCGATCGCCTTGAGGTCTTCGAAGATCATCTCCTGGTTGTCCTTGACCGCGCTCATCACGTAGTCGGCGCGACGCCCGAGCAGGCAGCGCGCGGTCTCGTGCTGAGCGTGCATCGCGTCCATGGTGACGATCCGGCCTGTGAGGTCGAGGCCGCTGGAGAGTTCGCGCACGGCCGGGATTTCGTTGCTCTTGCGGTCGACCTCGACCTGCCCGAGGACCACGCCGGTGTCGTGCTCGACCGCCGCCACCATCATCCTGCGCCCGTCTTCGGTCTGCTTCGAGGCGCCGCGCAGATCCTTTCCGTCCATGGCGACCGGCGCGTGCGCGCTGCCATGCTGGCCGGTCCACTGGCTAATCGCGTTGTCCAGGGTCTCTGGCGGCAGGGCGGTGAGGGTCTTGTGGAAGGTGGTGATCGCGGGCGGGGTGTAGCGCTGTTTGGAAGGGCTCCAGAACGCACCCACCGCCTCGAGCTGCTCCTGGGAGAGCAGGGCGGCGAACTGGGCGAACGCGTTCACCCCCCGGTATCCGGCAAGCCGGGCGGCGACGGCGATCACCAGAATGGTGTTGAGCGCATAGCGCTTGCCCCGGGCATGGCGGTACTCGGGCACCTCACCCAGACACTCGAACAGGCTGCGCAGCCGGGGCGCGGCCATCGGCTCGGTGTGCTGCTCGGCGTTCCAGTGTGCCGGCATCCCGGTACGGCTCAGCGCCTCGGGGGCGCCGTCTGTCAGTCCGAACACGAAGACCTCCTTGGGCTGACCGTGGTGGCGCCAGCGCGCTGCCCCTCCGGGCTCACGGGCAAAGCCCCGCGTCAGCCCCAGAGAGCGCCAGTTCGACGCGCGGTAGCAGGTGCCGGCAAATCGCGAGACGTCCACGAACGTCTCCGCCAGAAGAGCCGGATATCCGTGCACCGCCTGGATGTCCTCAGACAGCCGCCGCAGGCTCAGCCCCAGCACACGGGAGGCCAGGTTCGGCACTCGGCCAGGCGTCAGAATGACGAAGCGCGAGTTGTTGGCGATCAGATGCAGACGCCGGAACTGCTGCTCGGCCGACCACCCGATCCAGCGATCACGCGCGCCCAGCTTGAACGCGCCGGGCTGCCAGCCGATCAGTGCGAGCCAGGTCTCGCCATGCACCGCGACATGGCGCAGGCCCTTGCCGATGACGCCGTGGAACGCCAGGTAGTGGTGCTGCTCCACCAACCGGTCCCAGCGCCGGTGCTCCTGCGCGCCCCAGGTCGGACGCACCGTGACCGCGCGCAAATCAATGGACGAATCCGAGACCGGCAGCGTCGCCATGACCGGCACACTGCCACACCGAGAATGAAATGGCCAGCGCCGCGATCACCTCACCCTGATCACTGGGCGGACAAAAAACTAGCCCTGATATTCGTGGCAGGAACAATTTTTAGTCGCGGTTGAGGGTTCGGGATGAGTGGGATCGTGCTCGGTGCACGGGGTTCGGGGAGCCCCGAGCTTGCCTCGACGACGTCATGGGGACTGCTCGAAGCCACCGGACGGCGTTTTCGGATTCGACAGGCACACCGGTCCGCCCGCGCCGCTCGGCGGCACGTCCCGGTCCGGGGGAGAGGCGTGCTGTCTCAGGGCGATGGGCGCGGTCATGATCGCGTCGAGGGCCTCCTGCGCCCGGGCGGCATAGTGCCGGTTGGCCTCGGGCAGATAACGGAAGCGTCCGTCGCAGCGCACGATGGCGATGGCCGCGTTGGTCAAGCAGGCGAGATTTCTGGGCAGGTGACGCACGTAGGCCCGGCATCGGTCTTCGTCGTAGGTGAAGTCGCGCACGTAGTGCAGGCGGTTCTCGATATGCCAGTGGTTGCGCACCAGTTCGAGCAACTCCTCGGGTCCGGCGCGCTCTGCGCCGAGCGAGGTGAGGCTCCAGGTCACCTCGATGCTGCGCTTGCCGGTCTTGAGGATCTCGCGTTCGCGCTCGATGCGCATGGCCTGGCGTCGCCCGTGGAGGTTGGCGTAGCCGTCCCACTCGGCAGCGGAGAGGTCGACGACGGCGCAGCGTCGGCGCTCGATGCGGCCATGGCCCTTGTCGACGGTTTCGTGCCAGAGCGCATCGCTGAAGTCGATCGCCTTGAGGTCTTCGAAGATCATCTCCTGGTTGTCCTTGACCGCGCTCATCACGTAGTCGGCGCGACGCCCGAGCAGGCAGCGCGCGGTCTCGTGCTGAGCGTGCATCGCGTCCATGGTGACGATCCGGCCTGTGAGGTCGAGGCCGCTGGAGAGTTCGCGCACGGCCGGGATTTCGTTGCTCTTGCGGTCGACCTCGACCTGCCCGAGGACCACGCCGGTGTCGTGCTCGACCGCCGCCACCATCATCCTGCGCCCGTCTTCGGTCTGCTTCGAGGCGCCGCGCAGATCCTTTCCGTCCATGGCGACCGGCGCGTGCGCGCTGCCATGCTGGCCGGTCCACTGGCTAATCGCGTTGTCCAGGGTCTCTGGCGGCAGGGCGGTGAGGGTCTTGTGGAAGGTGGTGATCGCGGGCGGGGTGTAGCGCTGTTTGGAAGGGCTCCAGAACGCACCCACCGCCTCGAGCTGCTCCTGGGAGAGCAGGGCGGCGAACTGGGCGAACGCGTTCACCCCCCGGTATCCGGCAAGCCGGGCGGCGACGGCGATCACCAGAATGGTGTTGAGCGCATAGCGCTTGCCCCGGGCATGGCGGTACTCGGGCACCTCACCCAGACACTCGAACAGGCTGCGCAGCCGGGGCGCGGCCATCGGCTCGGTGTGCTGCTCGGCGTTCCAGTGTGCCGGCATCCCGGTACGGCTCAGCGCCTCGGGGGCGCCGTCTGTCAGTCCGAACACGAAGACCTCCTTGGGCTGACCGTGGTGGCGCCAGCGCGCTGCCCCTCCGGGCTCACGGGCAAAGCCCCGCGTCAGCCCCAGAGAGCGCCAGTTCGACGCGCGGTAGCAGGTGCCGGCAAATCGCGAGACGTCCACGAACGTCTCCGCCAGAAGAGCCGGATATCCGTGCACCGCCTGGATGTCCTCAGACAGCCGCCGCAGGCTCAGCCCCAGCACACGGGAGGCCAGGTTCGGCACTCGGCCAGGCGTCAGAATGACGAAGCGCGAGTTGTTGGCGATCAGATGCAGACGCCGGAACTGCTGCTCGGCCGACCACCCGATCCAGCGATCACGCGCGCCCAGCTTGAACGCGCCGGGCTGCCAGCCGATCAGTGCGAGCCAGGTCTCGCCATGCACCGCGACATGGCGCAGGCCCTTGCCGATGACGCCGTGGAACGCCAGGTAGTGGTGCTGCTCCACCAACCGGTCCCAGCGCCGGTGCTCCTGCGCGCCCCAGGTCGGACGCACCGTGACCGCGCGCAAATCAATGGACGAATCCGAGACCGGCAGCGTCGCCATGACCGGCACACTGCCACACCGAGAATGAAATGGCCAGCGCCGCGATCACCTCACCCTGATCACTGGGCGGACAAAAAACTAGCCCTGATATTCGTGGTCTTCGGTTGGAGATGTGGCTATGTTTTGTATCAGGGGGGCGAAATCTTTTCCGGTCGGGATACTGTTTTTGCCGACCGTCGGGAAAGATCGAACGAAACGGGCGGAACGAATTCGGTTCGGCGGTAATTTTTGGGTCGAATCATTGGCGCGGGTGGACAATCGAAATCTCTCGGACCAAGTAATGGTCAAACGTCGCGGTGCAATTCGGATCGGTGGGAGCGTGGACCTTCGATCCCGGGGATGAAGTGAGCGTTTCGAGGGCGCCGGCGGAACGCTTAGGGGGGTTGGTTTCGGTACTGAGTGATGGGCGGCGGCATGGGTGCCGCCGAGGGACGGCATGGGTATGCCGTGATCCCGAAACCTCGAGTGGCACCACCGGACAGAATTTCGGGGGGTGTACGGGAGCCGAAGGAGACGATGAACGCGCGCGGCGGTATCATCCTTTGTTTGGCGTTGCTTTCGAATTTGCCGTCCGCGGCTCGCGGCGGCCCCTTGCACGCCGCCGCCCTGAACGGAGATCTCACGACCGCCTGGCGCCTCATCCAGGAGGGCGCCGAGATCGATCTCCGAGACAGCGCCGGGAGCACGCCGCTTCACATTTCGGCGATGAACGGCGAGGCCGCGATCTGTCAATTGCTGATCCAGCACGGTGCCGATCTCAACGCCGAGAACACAACGGGCAGCACGCCCTTGCATCTTGCCGCGCTCGGCGAGCAAACCCTGGCGGCGGAAACGCTTATCGTCAGCGGCGCCGAGATCGAGGCCCGCGACTCGATCGGCGCGACCCCCCTCCACCGGGCCGCGACCAACGGCCGGACCGCGGTCACCAAGCTCCTGATTACGAAGGGCGCCAAGGCCGACTCCCGCGATAAGGAGGGGGTCACGCCGCTTCACCTCGCGGCCGAGAACGGTCACTTCCCGGAGGCCCAGCTTCTGGTCGAGGCTGGGGCCAGGATCAGCGCCCCGAACTATGAAGGCGGCACGCCGCTTCATTTGGCGGCCGCGGGCGGCCACATCCGCATCGCCGAACTTCTCGTCGGGGCCGGCGCGAACGTTCACTCGAAGGACCGGGAGTTTCAAACCCCCCTGGCCCGCGCCTACCTCAGAAATCACAGGGACCTGATCGAGTTCCTAAAGGCCAACGGCGCCACTCTTTGACGCCGCGGCCATTATTCCGTCGAACCGGGGTGCCGTGATCTCAGCCCCGGCGCCCTCTCGGGCGTCTTTTCGAAAATGCGCGGACGCGCATGTTTTGCGTCTGTCCCTCTCCCCCTCCCGGCCACCCACGAGAGTATGTGGGTGGCCGGGAGGGGGACAGCGCCGGTGCCGCGAGTATTCGAACAAACTGTCAGGAAGAGTCGGCGGCCAACGACATCATCTGCGCCACCGTCGCGGGCCGATGGGAAAACAGATAATCGAGACGGTTGGCGAAGAGCGACATGATCAGGTCGTCGTAGCCCATGCCCTGTTCGTGCAGGCCGGCGCTCACCCGGCTCGTCTTCTCGGCGCCAAGTCCACCGAGGTTGGGGCGGGCGTCGGCCTCGATGACGTGAAGGTACCCCTCGACGTCCCCCCGCACGTCGACGCGAACCAGGGATTCGAGCTTGAAATCAAGAAATATCCTCTGGGCCAGGGTTGCCAGACCGTCCGCCAACTCGGGTTCCTTGGCGCTATCCAGGGACCGCAGCCAGACTTCGGCCGAACCCCCTATCTCGGGCGGCAGGGATATCCGTTCGTCCGGGGCATGGACCACCTCGAGGACGGAAAAGGCGAAAGGATCCTTGGATTTCGCCAGTTCGCCGGCCCGGCTGACCACGGGTCCGCAGACCGAAACGACGAATTCACGCCCCGGCAGGTAGGTCTCGATCAGGACAAGACTTCGGGTCTCGGCGAAAACTTCCGCCACCGCCGCCCGCAAGTGGTTGACCTGATCGACGACTTGGACCTGAAAGCTGCCGCTGGCGTTGACGAGTTTTACGACAAAGGTTTCCGTATCGCTGCCGAAGGCCATCCAAAATCGCGAATTGATCTCGGGCATGAAGGGCCCCCGAGTACTGTCCCAAACCATATACGCGGCGGTCGGAATCCCGGCTTGCTGGACTGCGTTTGAAGGCGTGCCGGTTGCACATGATGCTGGCGTTGAGCGGACCATGGCCGAGATAGGGAACCCCAAGTATCTCGAGCATCGAGGGAAGACGACAAGCGGGGTCGTATCCCTGCACTCCCGCGCTGGCGTTCCAAACCAAATGGGTCTCGTGGTCCCGCAGCCGTTCAGCCAACGACATGTCCTCGGGCAAAAGGTCGACGTTTTGGAATCCGCTCCGCCGCAGCGACTCGGCGATGTTCAGCGCGGCGCTTTCCTGATCCTCGGGCCTGAGCGGAACGTTGTTCGGAAACAGAACGGCTCCGGCGCGATTGCGGTCACCCCCATGGACGACCGCAATGTTCAATTTGTCACGGAACCGATCGATCAGCGCCGGGAGCTGGCCGAAGTCGTAACCATTCCCCGCGCCTTCCGGCGCCTTCGTTGTTTCGGTTTGCTCCTCGAGCATGCTCCGCCCCTGCGCGTTTCCCGATGCTAGCTCTTCGATAGTTAACTAACAACAAAGGTTGTCGGCGTTCCGACCGCCGCCCCCGGCCGAGAGGACATTTTTTCGACCGCTGTCCCGCCCCACGACCACCTGGTCCGAGGTTAGGGCCGGGAACACGGCCGCGCTTGACCGCGGGAATCGGGCTGGGTACCTTGCCCCATCGCGTAGGTTGGCCTCGCTCCGCCGCAAGTTTCGAGAAAGATCGATCGATGGCCGCATCGACGCCATCATTCCAAAATCTAATCCTTGAGTTACAGCGCTTTTGGGCCGCCCGGGGTTGTCTGATTCTGCAGCCCTATGACATCGAGGTCGGCGCCGGCACGTTTCACCCCGCGACGACCCTGCGCGCGCTCGGTCCCGAACCCTGGAACGCGGCCTACGTCCAACCCTCGCGCCGTCCGGCCGACGGACGCTACGGCGACAACCCCAACCGGCTCCAGCACTACTATCAGTACCAGGTGATTCTCAAGCCCTCGCCGGATGACATCCAGGACCTCTACCTCGACAGTCTCGGGCACATCGGAATCGATGCCGGTGCCCACGATATTCGCTTTGTCGAGGATGACTGGGAGAGCCCGACACTCGGGGCCTGGGGATTGGGTTGGGAGGTCTGGTGCGACGGCATGGAAGTCACGCAATTCACTTATTTTCAGCAAGTCGGCGGCATCGATTGCGATCCGGTTTCCGGCGAGATCACGTATGGTCTCGAACGGCTGGCGATGTACGTTCAGGGGGTCGAAAACGTTTACGACCTCGACTGGAACGGCGTCGGGGTTCGCTACGGCGACGTTTTCCATAGAGCGGAGCGGGAATTCTCCGCCTACAACTTCGAACACGCCGATGGGGCGATTCTTCGGCGCCAGTTCGAGGACGCCGAGAAACAATGCGCGGGGCTCATCGAAGCGGCGTTGGCGTTGCCGGCCTACGACCAGTGCCTCAAGGCCAGCCACCTGTTCAACCTTCTCGACGCTCGGGGCCTGATCAGCGTCACAGAGCGGGCCGCCTACATCGGCCGTGTCCGTACCCTGGCCAAGGCCTGTTGCAAACAATGGCTGGTTGGCGACGGCCCATCCGGGGAGCAATAGGGCTTGGCCCAACTACTGCTCGAGTTGTTCGGCGAGGAGATTCCGGCCCGCATGCAAGCGCGCGCCGCGGCCGATCTCGAACGCCTGATGGGCGAGCGGTTGGCGTCCGCGGGACTGGAATTCGACCGTGCCCGCGGTTTCGTCACCCCACGCCGCGTGGCCCTCGTTGTCGATGGTCTGGCCCTCGCCCAGACCGACACCACGACGGAAAAACGCGGCCCGATAGTGGGGGCGCCCGAACAGGCGATCGCGGGCTTTCTCAAATCCGTCGGCCTCCGCCGCGAGGAGCTGACCGAGCGCCAGGCGGGCAAGGGCACACACTACTTCGCGGTCGTCCACAACAAGGGCCGCCGAACGGCGGAGGTTCTGGCCGAGATTATTCCCGCTGCCCTTGCCGCCGTGTCGTGGCCAAAATCGATGAAATGGGGTGCTCGCCCGTTACGCTGGGTGCGACCGCTCCAACGCATTCTGTGCCTTTTCGACGGCGCCGTTGTGCCGTTCGAATTCGGGCATCTCGGCACCGGCGACCGTACTTCCGGCCACCGTTTCCTGGCTCCCGGAACTTTCGCCGTGGCGGACTTCGACGATTACCAGGCCCGACTGGCGGAGGCCTACGTCGTTCTGGACCCGGCTGAACGCCGCCAGCGAATTTCCCGGCGGGCGGAAGAAGCCGCCACCGCCTTGGGTCTGAAGGTAAAGAACGACCCCGCCCTGATCGCCGAAAACGCGGGCCTGGTCGAATGGCCCGTCGTCCTCGTGGGTGAGATCGACCGCACCTTCATGGAGGTGCCGGCCGAGGTCCTGACGACGGCCATGCGCAACCACCAGAAATACTTCGCTCTTGTCACCGAGAACGGCGAACTGGCGCCTCGATTTCTGGTCGTTTCCAACATGGTGACAGCGGACGATGGTGCCATTATCGCCGGCAACGAGAGGGTTTTGCGGGCCCGCCTCGCCGACGCCAAATTCTTTTGGGACCAGGACCGCAAGCGGGCGCTCGAAAGCCGCGCCGGCGATCTCGCCAACATCGTTTTCCACACCAAGCTCGGGACCTTGGCGCGGAAAGTCGAACGCCTGCAATCGCTCGTGTCCGAGATCGCGGCCCACGTCCCCGGCTCCCAGCCGGACCTGGCGCGGCGGGCGGGGCTCTTGTCGAAGGCGGATCTGACGACCGAAATGGTCGCCGAATTCCCCGAGCTCCAGGGAATAATGGGCAGATACTACGCCCGCCATGACGGCGAGGACGAGGTTGTCGCCACCGCCGTCGCCGACCACTACGCGCCCCAGGGACCCAACGACCGCTGCCCCAGCGCGCCCGTGAGCGTATGCCTCGCCCTGGCCGACAAGATCGACACCCTGGTCGGATTTTTCGCTATCGGTCAAACGCCCACGGGGTCAAAGGATCCGTTCGCGCTCCGGCGGGCCGCGCTCGGAGTCATTCGCCTGGTACTGGAAAATCGGCTGCGGCTGCCGCTTAGGAAGATTTTCCAGGCTGCGACGACACTCCACAACCAGGGCGGAGAAAGGGAAAACGAGGCCTTGCTAGCCTTTTTCGCGGATCGGCTGAAGGTCCATTTGCGCGAGCACGGCGTCCGCCACGATCTGATCAGCGCGGTGTTCGCGAGCCATCGGGACGACGACCTGGTCCGGGTGCTGGCCAAGGTCGCTGCCCTCGAAAAATTCCTTGCTGGTGACGACGGCGCCAACCTGCTCATCGCCTACCGACGCGCCAGCAACATCGTGGGCATCGAGGAAAAGCGCGACGGCAAGACATACAGCGCCGAAGTGAACCGCGACGACCTCGTCGCGGGAGAAGAATTCACCCTCTACGATGCTCTTGGTGGGGCCGAGAATTCGATCGCCCTCGCCGAAGAGCGCTACGACGACGCCATGAGCGGCATCGCCGCCTTGCGCGCCACGGTTGACGCGTTCTTCGACAAAGTCACCGTGAACTGCCCGGAACCAGCCTTGCGAGCGAATCGGTTGCGCTTGCTGGCAAGAATTCGCACGGCGCTCGACAGCGTCGCGGACTTCTCACGGATCGAGGGCTAGCCGAACATGGGGAAATGGATTTACCGCTTCGGCGACGGCGGCGCCGAGGGGCGGGGCGACATGGACGAACACCTCGGCGCCAAGGGAGCGGGTCTGGCCGAAATGTCCCGACTGGGACTTCCCGTGCCCCCTGGATTTACGATCACGACGGAAGCGTGCGCGGCCTACTACGCCCAGGACCTCTCCTTTCCAGAGGGCCTGGAGTCGGAGTCGGCGATGGGTCATATTGAGGCCCTGACCGGTAGCCGCTTCGGCGACGGCGACGATCCCCTGCTGGTTTCCGTGCGCTCGGGCGCCCGGGCCTCGATGCCCGGAATGATGGATACGATCCTGAACCTGGGCTTGAACGACGACACGGTGAACGGCCTAGCGCGGCAATCGGGGGATCGGCGTTTCGCCTACGACTGTTACCGGCGCTTCATCCAAATGTTCAGCGACGTCGTCCTGGGAGTGGCGCATCATCATTTCGAGGATCTCCTCGAACACCACAAGGGCGAACGCGGTCTGACCCTCGACACGGACCTTAAGGCCGAGGACTGGCTGACGCTCGTCGCCGGTTTCAAGGCCAGGGTCGCGGAACTCAGCGGCGTCCCCTTTCCGACCGACGCCCGCGAGCAGCTGCGGGGCGCCATCGGGGCCGTCTTCGGCTCGTGGATGAACACCCGCGCCCAAACTTTTCGAAAACTCCATGGAATTCCGGAAGCGTGGGGAACCGCGGTCAACGTCCAGGCCATGGTCTACGGCAACATGGGCGGCGACTGCTGCACTGGCGTCGCCTTCTCCCGCAACCCCTCGACGGGCGAAAAGAAAATATATGGTGAATATCTGATCGACGCGCAGGGCGAGGATGTTGTCGCCGGAATTCGAACACCGCGCCCGCTTACGGCCGCCACGCGTCAGGCCAACGGTGCCGACGAGGCGGCCATGGAGGAAGCGATGCCGAAGGTGTACGCGGCGCTCCTCGACGCCGTCGGCCGGCTCGAATCCCACTTCGGCGACATGCAGGACATCGAGTTCACGGTCCAACAGGGCAAACTCTTCTTGCTTCAAACCCGGACCGGCAGGCGCTCGGCCGGGGCGTCCATTCGGATCGCGATCGAGATGGCGAATGAAAAACTGATCGACCGGGCCGACGCCGTTCGCGCCGTCGATCCTCTGGCGCTGGAACAATTGCTCCACCCGAAACTCGATCCCGAAGCCCCGCGCACTTTGCTCGCCCGCGGTTTGCCGGCGTCTCCGGGCGCGGCCTCCGGACACGCCGTGCTCGACTCCAGCGCGGCGGAGGAACGCGCCGCCCATGGTGAAGCGGTGATTCTCGTCCGCCTCGAAACCAGCCCCGACGATATCCACGGTGTCCACGCCGCACGCGGCGTTCTCACCTGTCGTGGCGGCATGACCAGCCACGCGGCCGTCGTGGCTCGAGGAATGGGCCGTCCTTGCGTCGCCGGCACCCGGCGCTTGACCATCGACCGGAAAAACCGGCGCTTCGGGGCCCTTGGGGTGACCCTTGAGGAGGGTGATCTGATCACCATCGACGGGGCCACCGGAGAGGTATTCCGAGGCGCCGTCCCGACCATCGACCCGGAACTATCTCCCGACTTCCGTTTGCTTCTGTCGTGGGCCGATGAATTCGGCCGCCTTGCGGTGCGGGCCAACGCCGATACCCCCGACGACGCGCGCACCGCCAAAAAGTTCGGCGCCGCGGGAATCGGATTGTGCCGCGCCGAGCAGATGTTCTTCGATCCCGAACGGATCATCGCCGTACGCGAGATGATCCTTGCCGCCGATGGCGCCGGACGCGAGACCGCCCTGGCCAAGATCATGCCCCTGCAACGGAATGACTTCGGCACGCTCTTTCGGATCATGGGCGGCCTGCCCGTGACCATCCGTCTGCTCGATCCGCCATTTCACGAGTTTCTCCCGAAATCCCTCGATGATCTGAGCGAGATCGCCGAGAACACCGGCGCTGATCTCGAGGCGCTTCGGAAACGGGCGAACCGGCTTTATGAAGTCAATCCCATGCTCGGCCACCGGGGCTGCCGACTGGGCATAACGTTTCCTGAAATATACGACATGCAAGTCCGCGCGATCTTCGAGGCCGCCGTGGACGCCGGCAAGGAAAGCGGCGAAGCCGTGATCCCCGAAATTATGATCCCCTTTGTCCTCGGCGGACACGAACTCCGGATATTGAAGGAGCGTATCGACGCGGTCGCGGCCGAGGTCACCGGAGCCACGGGAGTTAGGATCGACTATCGGGTCGGGGCCATGATCGAGCTTCCGCGCGCGGCCCTCCAGGCCGGCGAAATCGCCGAACACGCCGCCTTCCTCAGCTTCGGTATCGGCGCTCTGACCAAGATGACCCTGGGTCTCTCACGCGATGACGCTGGGGACTTTCTCGACAGTTACCAGCAATTGGGCATCTTGGCGCACAACCCCTTCGTCAGTCTGGACACGACCGGGGTCGGCGAGCTGGTGCGCATCGCCAGCGAACGCGGGCGCGCGGCCAGGGCGGGACTCGCTCTCGGAATCTGCGGTGACCACGGCGGCGATCCCGCCTCGATCGCGTTCTGCGAAGAAACCGCCCTCGATTACGTTTCCTGCGCCCCACACCGCGTCCCCATCGCCCGTCTCGCCGCCGCCCAAGCCGCCTTGGCCACAAGACGCAAGGCCGAAAGCAGTTAGAACCGAGCCCAGGCGGGTTTGCTCGGGCTGAGGCGGGCGTCACCGGCCTGTAGGCGCTCGTCGGCCTCCGCCGCCAATCGCACTTGGTCCAGGCGCAATAGGGCGAGTCCGGTCCGGTCCAGGCCGGAGCGCATGACGCCGGCCTTATGATCGCCCCTCTGGACCAGCGC
Source organism: Alphaproteobacteria bacterium (assembly GCA_965218865.1). Taxonomy (GTDB): domain Bacteria; phylum Pseudomonadota; class Alphaproteobacteria; order JAAXGF01; family JAAXGF01; genus CBDCME01. The sequence goes on along the minus strand of CBDCME010000073.1, from coordinate 111,900 downwards.
TCCCGATTCGGGCAGGGGACCGTCGACGTCGACACGAAACAGGCGTTTTCGTAAGGTTGCGCGGTGTTTCGTGCGGGCGGTCAACTCTTGGCCGACGTAACAACCCTTGTCGAAATCGACGCCGTTGAGTTCCTCGAAGTTGTTCTCGAGCAAAAATCCTTCGTCGACCGCGATGTCGCGGCTGCCATCGGGAAGCCCGTGCGCCAGCCGGAGGCGCTCGTACGCGCCTTCGGAGCCGGCGCTAAAGCCGACCTCCCCTAGGGCGGCCGCGGCCTCGCCGGCGGGAAGCATGGCCCGCAAGCCGACAGCGGCGAGCCGTGGATCGAGGTACAGAGTTCCCCCCGCGAAGGACTTCACGGCGCCCGCCGCAGCCTCGAGCGCGAACGCGTCGGCCAGGTTGTCGCCGATCACGGCGGCGACGTCGAAACGGTCGTCGAGGCGCTGGATATCGACCTTGGCACGTAAACGATATCGCGTCAACCGGGCGACCAGATCGGCGGCGCGGGCGGCTTCGCAATCGAGCAGAAGCGCTTCACCCCATTGGGCGATGAAGAAATCGTGGAGAAACTTGCCCTGCGGTGTCAGCAAGGCGGAGTAGATTGCTTTCTCGGGCGTTACCTTATGGATATCGTTCGTTATGATCCCCTGCAGGAAACCGCGAACATCGGCGCCCGCCAGCGAAATAACGCCACGACCGTCGAGGATGATGAATTTTTCAGCTGCCACCGGCAACCACCTTCCGAATCCCACGCCAAGGTGCAACACTCATTTACGGCCATCGGGTGTCCGCGGCAAGACGCGCCGAAGCGAAAAGCGATACGCGAACGATGGTCTTCGCACCCCGCGCCGCGACCGCTACGCCCGCCGGGGTTTGCCGCGGTACGGTCCCGACTTGCATGGCGAATAGGTCTTGAACATACTATTTGTCACCGCGACCCGCATCGGCGACGCCGTTCTGACCACGGGGCTGCTCGAGCGGCTGGTGGAACGCCATCCGGACGCGCGCGTCACCGTGGCCTGCGGTCCGGCGGCGGTGCCGCTGTTCACGGCCGCGCCGAGGGTGGTGAAACGGATCCCCATGGTGAAGCGCAAGAACGCCCTGCACTGGTTGGCCCTGTGGCGGGCGTGTTGCACGACCTGGTGGGATCTGATCGTCGATTTTCGCGGCTCGGCCCTGGCCTACCTGTTGCCGGGTCGACGGCGTCGGGTTTACCGCCGGCGCCCGGACAGGGGGCATCGGTTACGCGAACTTGCCGCCGTCCTCGGCTTCGATACGCCGCCGCCGCCGCGCCTGTGGACCAATGAGTCGCATGAACGGTACGCCGCCGACTTGATCGCCGACGAAAGACCGGTCCTCGCCGTCGGGCCGACAGCGAATTGGCGCGGAAAAACCTGGCCCGCCGAAAACTTCGCGGCCCTGATCGCGCGCCTGACGGCGATGGGGAGGATTCTCCCCCAGGCCCGAGTGGCGATTCTCGGCGCGGAAAGCGAAAGGGAAATGGCGCGGCCGGTGCTCGATGCCGTCGAGCCGGCGAAACTGATCGATCTCGTCGGCAAGGTCGATCTTCTCACCGCCGCCGCGGTTTTGCGGCGTTGCGCCTTGTACGTCGGCAACGATTCCGGATTGATGCACCTGGCCGCCGCCACGGGCGTTCCGACCGTCGGTTTGTTCGGACCCAGTCGGGAGGAGCATTACGCGCCTTGGGGAGAGCGGACGACCGTCGTGCGCACCGCCATCCCTTACGAGCGCTTGTTTCCCCCGGGCTACGACCACCGGAGCACCGATACGCTTATGGAGAGCCTCGGCGTCGATGCGGCGGAGGCCGCCGCGGTGGCGCTTTGGCGGCGTTGCGCCGTCGCCGGATCTACTGCACATGACGCAACCTCGCCTTAGCGCCCTCGTCGTCGTTCGCGACGAACAGGCCCAGCTCGCGGAATGTCTCGAAACCGTGCGCTTCGCCGACGAACGGGTTGTCGTCCTCGACCGCTGCCGCGACCGCTCGAAGGAAATCGCCGAGCGATTCGGCGCCACTCTTGTCGAGGGCGCTTGGGAGCTCGAGGGTCCCCGGCGCAACACCGGAATCGCCGCTTGCAAGGGCGACTGGATCCTGGAGGTCGACGCGGACGAGCGCGTCAGCCCTGCCCTCGCCGACGAAATCGGTGCCCGCATTCGCAACGCCGAACCGGGGTACTTCTTGATTCCCTTCGACAATTACGTCGGCGAGCGCCTCGTCCGCCACGGCTGGGGCGGATCCTGGGGAGTTCGATCGACGGCCCGACTTTTCGCGCAGGGATGCAAGCATTGGGGCGCTCAACGCATCCATCCGAAAGTCACCCTAACGGGCACCCGGCGGCGCCTGAAGACGGCCATGATCCACCACGTCGATCGCAACGTTTCGGACATGATCAAGCGCCTCGACCGCTACACTACCATGCGCGCCCGCGACCTGCGCGCGAGCGGCGACATCGGTGGCCTCGCCTCGAACCTCCGGCGCCTGTTTTCGCGTTTCTTCAAATGCTTTGTTCTCCGGCACGGGTACCGCGAGGGGGTGTACGGCCTCTTGATCGCCTTGTTCGCGGGTCTCTACCCCCTGCTCTCGTACCTAAAGGCCCGAATCGACGAGGCGTGATGGCCCGGCCGCCGAACCCTGAGACCTCCGACGGTTTGCCGCGCGTGCTCCAGGTCATGGCTGGGGCCCGACACGGCGGCGCCGAGGCTTTCTTCACCCGATTGGTCGCGGCCTTGCAGGGGGCGGGTTTGGCGCAGCGAGCCGTCATCCGGCACCACGCCAAGCGCGCGCAAGCCCTTCGCGGGGCCGGAGTCACGGTTGTCGAATTGCCTTTCGGGGGCCTCCTCGACTGGCGAACCCGGCGCCGGCTCGGCGACGAGATCAGCGCCTTCGACCCCCAACTCGTCGTCACCTGGATGAACCGGGCGACACGCCATTGCCCGGACGGCGATTTCGTCCACGCCGCGCGCCTGGGTGGCTATTACGACCTCAAGTACTACAAGCGCTGCCACCATTTGATCGCCAATACCGACGCCATCGCCGATTACATCGTCGCCGCCGGCTGGCCCCGCGAGGGCACCCACGTCCTACCGAATTTCGCTGGCGCGCGAACCTCCCCAGGGCTCGACCGTGGCCAACACCAAACCCCACCTCGCGCGCCCCTCCTGCTCGGTCTCGGACGACTCCACGAAAACAAGGCCTTCGACGTCCTGATCGCGGCCATGCCGCGGCTCCCGGAGATGCACCTGTGGCTCGCCGGCAGCGGCCCGCTCCAACGGCAACTCGAAACATTGGCCGCAGGCTCCGGCGCCGCCGAGCGAATACATTTTCTCGGTTGGCGCGACGACACGGCGGCGCTTTTTGCCGCCGCCGATATTTTTGTCTGCCCCTCGCGTCACGAGCCCTTCGGCAACGTCGTCGTCGAGGCCTGGGCCCAGGGGGTGCCGGTCGTCGCCGCCGAGTCCGCGGGTCCGGCGGCGCTGATCACGGACGGCGAGGACGGTCTCCTGGTGGCGACCGACGACGCCGCGGCCCTGGCCACCGCCATCCAACGGATCGCGAACGACCCGGCCCAGGCCAAGCGTCTGGCCGAAGCCGGACGAAGGCGCTACGAGGGCGGGTTCAGCGAAACCGTCGTCGTAGGCAAATATCTCGCGCTTTTTTCCCAGTTGAGCCAGCGATGATCGCTTCACGGCAAAGTTTCCCGGATCATCGCCTGCCCGGGAAATGTTAGAACGGTCGAGACGAGCGCCGACCGGCGGCGGCAAATCAGAGGAGCAAGAGGAATGGCACGGCCTCCATCTCCGAAGTCTCGCGCCATGACGACAGCGGAGCGCGTCACGCCATGAGCCGCTACATCGCCGGCAGGTTGTTCGAATCGCTCGTTGTGCTCACCGTCATGAGCCTCCTGATCTACACCCTCATCGGCCTCATGCCGGGCGATCCGATCGACATCATGGTCCAATCGGATCCCCATCTGACTGCCGCCGACGCGGCCCGGCTCAAGGCACTCCACGGTTTGGACCAGCCGTTGTGGGATCGCTACGGAATTTGGCTTCGAAAGGCGTTGTCGGGCGACTTCGGCTATTCCCGGATCCAGAACCAGCCGGTCTTGACCGTGCTGGCGCCGCGTTTCTTCAATACTTTGATCTTGATGGGGGTGAGCTTCGTCATCTCCCTGGCGCTGGCCCTCCCCATCGGCATCTATTCGGCCCTCAAGCCCTACGGCGCCCGCGATTACGCGATCAATTTCGTCGCCCTGGGCGGGATTTCGATACCCGTGTTCTGGCTGGCGCTGATGCTGATCTATCTCTTCTCGGTGCGCTGGGGGATCCTGCCCGCCGGAGGCATGCGCACGATCGGGGTCGAGGGATTCTGGGACCAGGTGAAATACTTGATCCTACCGGCCATCACTTTGAGCGTCGCCAACGTCGGCAGCGTCACCCGATTCATGCGGGCGGCGATGATCGAGACCATGCGTCAGGATTTCATCCGTACGGCCCGGGCCAAGGGGCTCGGCCAACGCGCGGTGGTCCTCAAGCACGCCCTGCGCAACGCCCTCATCCCGGTGGTCACGATCCTGGCGCTGAGTTTCGGAAACCTCTTTTCCGGGGCCCTGATCACCGAAACGATGTTTTCCTATCTCGGCATGGGAAAGCTGATCTACGATTCGATCATCGGCAACGATTACAACGTGGCCCTGGTCGCCCTCTTGTTCGCGACCCTCCTGACCCTCTTGAGCAACCTTTTGGCCGACATCTGTTATGCCTGGCTCGACCCGCGAATTTCCTTCGGGCGGAGGCAGCTCAGATGAGGTCCCCGCGATCCTCGATGACGGTCTTGACGATACGCCGTTTCGTCCGCCACCGCATGGCCGTGGCGAGCGCGCTGATTCTCGCGTTTCTCGCCGGCGCCGCGCTGGCCGCGCCGATCATCGAGGCCATCATGGGAATCGGGGTCAGTGACATCGATCTGCTGCACCGTTTCGCCGCTCCTTCGGCGGCCCATCCCCTCGGCACCGACGAATTGGGGCGCGATGTCCTCTTGCGCCTCCTTTACGGCGGCCGGGTTTCGTTGCTCGTCGGCTTGGCGACCGCCCTCGCCGCCGCCGTCATCGGCAGCGCCATCGGTTTGTTGGCCGGATATTACGGCGGTTGGATCGACACCCTCCTGATGCGCCTGACCGACGGCGTCATCTCCCTGCCGCTGGTTCCCCTCCTCATCGTCCTCGCCGCCGTGGATCCCAGCAAGCTGGGCCTTTCGGGGTTGGATAGCGAATCGGCCAGCATCTACCGCATCGTCATCATCATCGCCCTGGTCGGCTGGACCACGGTGGCCCGGCTGGTGCGCGGCACCGCCCTGACCCTGCGCGAGCGCGAGTACGTTCTCGCGGCCCGGGGCATGGGCGCCTCCGGTCCGCGCATCATGCTGACTCACATTCTGCCCAACACGGTCTCGCCGATCACCGTCGCGACGACGCTCTCGGTCGGCAACATCATCCTCTTCGAATCGGTGCTGAGCTTCCTGGGACTCGGAATTCAACCGCCGCTGCCGAGTTGGGGCAACATGCTGACGAACGCGCAGGAGCTGATCTACGAAGCCCCGGAGCTCGCCTTCTACCCGGGAATCCTGATTTTCGTCACCGTGGTCGCCTTCAACTTCCTCGGCGACGGCCTCCAGGATGCCCTCGACCCCAAGGCCGTGACTCAAAGACGGTGACGAGACCCGTTGTCTCGGCTTCACCGCCCGGCGGAAGATAGGTATACCGGCTTGAGATCATCGGAGCCTGGGCGCGAGATTATCGCGATTTTGGGCTCAAAATATTTGGTCGTCCGTGAAGAACCCTGATTTCAAGCTGAAGCGGCGATTGGGTTTGCGGTGGGGTGCGAGATGTCGCTGAGGAGCGCGGCCAGGATTTGGACAAACAAACGCCTCAGCCATTTGAGGACAAGGCGGTAGTTGTAGCCGGCGCCGGCGAGGATGGCGTTGATCTTGTCGCCGTCGCGGCCTTTGAGGAAGTTGCGCCCCAGCCTGCCATCGCTCTTGAGATGTCCGATCACGGCCTCGACGGCGGAGCGCCGCCTGAGCTCCTTCTTGATCGTCGGCGTGATGCCGCGTTTCTGGCCTGATCTAAAGACGCGGTGTTTGTTGGGGTAATCGTGGCCCTGGTATCCCTTGTCGACATAGATGCGCTCGGCCGATATCCCCGTCCAGCGTTCCATCTCTTCGATCACCTGCCTCAAGGTGTGGCCATCATAGGGATTGCCGTGGAAGGCCTTGACGTGGGCGACGAACTGGCCGCCGGGGGGGCGGGAATTGGTCGCCGCCACGGAGACCTTGCAGCCGAACTCGTACGGCTTGTGCGCCTTCCCTTTGCCGATGCATTCGACCTCGGGCGCGTGGAGCGAATAGACCTTGGGCAAGGGGTCGCGCCGCTTCTGGGTCGACACCCGCTCGGCCAGCCACAAGGGGCGGCGGAAGGTATCCCGTAGGCTCTCCTCCTGGGCCGTCTTGCGGCGGATGTCGCGGACGGTGCGCCCGAGATAGGTCTTGAGCTTGCGCAGGGCCTTGTTGGCCCGCTTGTGCTGTTTGGCATGGCGGTAGCGGCCTTGCATGATCAACGCCCTCTTGCCCAGGCGGGTATAGGACTGACGCAGGGCAATGCCGTGCTCCCGTGCCAGTCGCACCAGCCGCTCGCGGGCTCGTTGCATCAGTTTGGCGTCGGTCGGAAAGGCAATCGCCTTCTCTTGTACGGTGGTGTCCACCGTCACCCGCTCGAGGTCCTTCTCCCGCAGCGCCCCCACCCGGTGGGCCACGGCCAGGCTCTCCTGGAATACCTTCTCCAAACCTTCCGGCCCGATCCGGTCCCGCCACCGGGTCATCGACGAGCGCTCCATGGGCAGCTCATGCTGAAAGTACTCTTCGCCGCAGAAGCACTGGAAGTATGGGTCGTAGACCCAGCGCTCGCAGACCTCCTCATCCGAGAGATCGAACATATGCTTGAGGATGTGCAGCCCAACCATCAACCGCGTCGGGACCCCCGGCCGACCCTCCTCCGAATACAAGGCTTCATAGGTCTCGTCGAAGAAAGTCCACGCGATCCGGCCCCCCAACACCACCAACTCGTGGCGCAGGTTGATGATGTTTTCGAACCGCGAGCGGAACAGGTCCTCTATTCCCGATGACACCTTGCGCGATGGCTTCATCACAGTTCTCCAATCCCAATCGACGGGAGCAGAGAATCACGTTCCGCAACGGAAGGGAATCCCCAAAATCAATTATTTCAAATCACAAGCTTTTCAGGCCCAAAACCCGTTTTCTTGCAAATCCGATTACTTCGCCAAACCGAAAGAGCTACCAACATCAGCCGCTTACACGTTCTTCACGGGCGACTATTTGAGATCGGCGGCTGGCTCACAGTAATTGAGAATGAGCGCAAAATAGTTGAGACGGACGCATTATTGAGGCTGAACGCCCTAGTGCATCGACCCAAACGGAGGCGACAGCCGAAGTTTGGAAAGTTGATGCATCGACAAAGGCCTGGTGCACGGGGGCGTGAACGAAGTGAATGCGCGGGTGCACTAGCGTGCATCTATCCGGTAACTCACTGAAACACTGAACAAATAGGTATGGGTGGGCCAAAAACTTGATACCCACCACCAATCTAACGCTGAAAACGGGTTTTCTGGCGCCGAGGTACCTTCCCATTGCCACGGTGATGATCCACCAGAAAAACGGACGTTTTCTGGGTGCTTTTCCGCGATAGTCCTGGATCGACGGCGGGCATTCGGCAAAGCACATGAACGTCAGCTATCAGAACCAGCCGCGGACGCGCGAACCCCCGCCTTGGGACGGAGAGAATTAGCCACGAACGGACTCTCGCCGTTCTTCAACTGCAACGCACTTTCGCCCGTAGCGATGCCGGTGGCGAGCCGTCCACCGCATCAGGAGTAGTCGAATGGCACAACTAACGGAAGCACAGAATTCCTTCCGTTTACAATCAATGATTGACCTTACAGATTAGTTCACTATGATCGAAAAAAAGTAACGAGTCGAAATAAAATTCTTTCTGGGAGCGGGCAATGACGAAGCCATGTACGATTAAAGCGATCATATATCGAGTTTGTTGTACGACGATCGTTGTCCAGTTCTATATGCTTACGACAAATTTCGTCGCAACCGCACAGCTTCTATCAATCCAACTTCCTGTTGCGGTGACTTGTGACAACACTCCTGACGATATTGTAGCTCTGCAAAAACTTCGTGATCGTGTTGCCGAGTATCTCTTCAACTTAAGAAAATACAAAGACACCAAAGAAGAAACTTTGAGAACCGGTTTTTTCTCAGGTATGCCGAGTTTACAGAGTGCAGTTGCTGGCGGAAGGCCCGTTGGTGGCCCTTTCGTTCCTGGGCCTTCTCTTTTTCTCCCTCACGAAGAATTTTATTGACCCGGTGTTCCTTCTGAGTCTTTAAGTGAATATTATATTCACGAAGAAAGTCTAGAAAATTTCTTAAGAATATCACCGGGTGCAAAGCCAGGCGAGATCCAAACCAAGATTACCACTCTCAACAGTGAGATTAAAAAATTTACCGAAGAAGTTAGAAAACTTGAAGAAAATGGATCTGTAGGAGAGAGAAAATATGAAAAGGTGAAAAACGAAATTAGGATATTTCGTCACGGCACCGATATGCTTGGTAGAATATTTCAAAATGCGAAAGATCGGGAAGCATTTGCAGAATTGCAGAAAAAGGAAGAAGGAATCTATAATAATAAAATAAACGCTATTAATGGTGAAATAAAATCGGCAACGGTGCTGATACATGAGGCCCAAAACTGTGAAACGACGCTAACAGGCGAGCTATCCAATAAACTAAACACGGAGGATCGCAAACAGTATTTCAGAAAAAAGATCAGTTACTCATTCTGCGGACTTGTTGCGATAGTGATCGCTGGATTTTTTGGTTTGGCATTCAAAAAAGATACAATCGCTACTGCGATATTTTCTGGAGAGCGAGGTATACAGTTTATTACGGTATTTCTTATTATTATCGCCATAATCCTTTTTGGAATTATGGGGATATTGGGAGACAAAGAACTGGCCGCGTTATTGGGAGGTTTGTCGGGCTACATCCTAGGCCGTGCTCGCGGTTTAAGGCCAAGCCAGAACGATGATGATTTAGGTTCCAAAGGCGTTGATTCCAACGGAAGTCCCCCGACCGGCGCGCCTACTGTTGACCTAGGGGGCAGCGTCAGCGACCGGGGATAAACGCGCCGTGGCCAAGGTCAGCGCGTCGATGACGTTGTACAGCTCTTCCAAGGCTTCCCGAGCTTCCAGCCCAGTGACGACCCGTTTTTCATCGTTCAGCTTGGTGAACGCGTGGGTCCCATCCGAGCGCTGGGTGAGCGTGAATGGGGCCGCGGAAGCGTCTTTCTTGATGTTGGTCAGGGATCGTACTGTGGTGAATGCGTACACGTCGCCCTCCTCTCCACAGGGGTTGGCGTTGTGGGTTAAAGTGATCGTGGCGGAGCCGGTTCCTCATAGATGCCCTGCGAGTGATTGGCGCTTCGGATCACAAGCGGCGGTGACCAACGCATGGCATGGGCGGCGGGATTCTGATCCATAAGCGGCCCATGGATTGATCGATCATCTCATGACCTTAAGCCGAGTCTCATTTAATCCGAGCCGGATAGTCTCACGATAACCTGAGGCCAAAATCGCGATAATCTCGCGCCCACCGCATCTCAAGCCGCTACAGATGGGGATTCAAGGATCATGGGCAGGCGTTTGCCGGGGCGAAGGGTTACCAGGCCGATGGGCTGAACCCGGAAGTTCGGCGCCAGCCGCAGGCGGTAACGCCGGGCCACCGTGGCGACGACGATCATCGCCTCGGTCAGCGCGAAACTGGCGCCAACGCACGCCCGAGGGCCGGCACCAAACGGCAGATAGGCGAGTTTCGGCCGTCGGTCGGCGGCGAGGAAACGTTCCGGGTCGAAGGCGTCCGGGTCATTCCAATAGCGGGTGCTCCGGTGCAGGAGCCAGGGTGAGACAAGAACGATGGCCCCGGCCGGAATTCGGTTTCCACAAACGGTGTCGTCGCCGATCGCCTCGCGGGTGATGGTGTGCGCCGGCGGATACAGGCGCAGGGTCTCGTCGATCACCGAGCGCGCGTAGGGAAGCCGGGAGAGATCGCCGTATTCGATATTCCGTCCCTCGAGCCGGGACCGCAATTCTTCGTGCAGGCGCGCCTCGGCCGGGTGATGCTCCGAGAGCAGATACCAGGTCCAGGAAAGGGCGACGGCCGTGGTTTCGTGGCCGGCCGCCAACGTGGTCGCCACCTCGTCGCGCAATTGCTTGTCGCTCAGTCCGGCGCCGCTCGCCGGGTCGCGCCAATCGAGCAGGCGCGACAACAGATCGTTCCCGCCGCCGTCGGCGCGGCGGGCCGCGATCATCGGGTAGATGACGCGATCGAGTGCCGCCGCCGCTTCGCGAGCGCGTCCGCCACCCCGGCGCGGAAACCAATCGGGAAAGCCGAGGAGATCGGTGAGGGGAATCCGGGACGCCGCGTGGTGGCTGCGGCCAAGTGCCGAGACCAGCGCCGAGACCAGCGCCGAGACCGTGGCCTCGGAGGTCACGGAGAACAGCGTCCGGCAGACGATCCCCAGCGCCAGGCGCGTCATCTCGGCCAAGACGTCGATCTCGTCGCCGGGCGTCCGCTTGGCCCAGTGACGCAACATCGATTCGGTTTCCGCTCCGACGGCGTCGGCGTAAGCTCGAACCCGCTCGGACTGGAATGCCGGCGAAACCGTGCGCCGCCGCCGCCGCCATTCCTCGCCCTCGCTGAGGAATAGACCCTCGCCGAGGCTCGGCGTCAGCAAGCGCCGGGCAATGGGACTCTTCCTATAATTGGCGGCGTTGGCGACCAGAACCTGCCGCGCGCCCGCGGGACTATTGACGACACATATGCGCCGAAACAGACGCCGGCTCTCGAAAAACGGCTTTTCGTAAGCCTCCTCGGACCAGTTGGCGACGATGTTCTCGCCGCCGAATCGAATAAATCCGAGCAGACCTCGAGGGCGGCGCAACCTCTCGGGCCGGGCCGGCAATAATTCAATCGTTTGCGACACCTGGCCGCTCCGCTTCTGATTTGCCGCCGCTCACGGGCGAAACCAAAGAATACGGCAACCCCTGGCCCGAAACCAGCTCTCGAACCCGGCGCCGCCAGACCCCTCACCGACATCGGGCATAACTTGTAACCCCGTTTTTATAGGTTAAATTATCAATTATCGCTCGGCGCCGTTTCAATCCGAATGCGCATTAAGACCGTTTTTACGTTCAAGCTCGAAAATAACTCCGGAAACACGGCCCCCTAGTGCATCTACCCAAACGGAGGCGGCAGCCGAAGTTTGGAAAGTTGATGCATCGACAAAGGCCTGGTGCACGGGGGCGTGAACGAAGTGAATGCGCCGGTGCACTAGGAGCGTGGGGAAAAGGTTCCGACTAAAGAAAACTCACCGTTGCGGGGCAATGGCCCAGGTGGGGTGACAGGAGAAATGAAATGAGCATGGAAATGATCGCATCATCCATATGTATTGTGCTCGTCATAGGGTTCAGCGCGGTATTTTTATTGTTGATTCGATCGGTCAACCAAAAATGCGGCGCGATTTTTTTGATGATCCGATCGGACGTTTTGCTGGGAAGGCTTTTCGATTACGACATACGAGTCAACACGAACGCCGACAAACTCAAGGGCGCCGAGCGCCTGCGCTGGATTATCGAGAAATCATCGGAGAAGAAAGGCGTGCTCCCCGAAGCGCTACTCATGGTCTCGCTCCTCAACGACATCGACCGGGGGCTCGGGGCGGTGATCTGCGATGCCTCGCAAATTTTGACCTGGGTGACGCGCGGTGAACGTGCCTCTAGCCTCAGTAACTATCTCAATATTGGCGATGGGGATGACGCGGAAGCTACTCTCATGGCCATCCTGACCCGCTTCGCGGCCGACGGCGGAAAACCGATGCCACGGGCAATCCTTCGAGTCGTATCGGGCAAATCCGACGAAGACGAAGTCATTCGACTGATCAGCCGGATTTTGGAAACCGCGCCGACAAATCAAGCGGTCGAAACCGCGGCCGCCCCCTGAGCTTGGCGCCATGGGAGAGGCTCCCTCGAGCCTGTGTTTCCGGTCTAGCGCTCAGCGCCGTCGTGATTTTTCCTCCTCCACGAAGGTTTCGATAAGCCCCGCCCGGATGGCGTCGACAAATTCCTCCCGGGATCGTAGCGCCTGTTTGACCCCGACCCTCCGCAGGGCCGATCCCAGGGCCCGGTCGTCGAACAACGTCATATACGCGAACTCCCGACAGGCGCGGCTCAACTCGTCGGCGTAGTCGGTGTCGAGAAGGTCCAAAAATTCGCCGACGGGATCCGCGACCCGCTCCTTCCGGCGACGGCGGCGCGATTTTTTCGTCTTGGATGCCCGCGGCTCCTCGTCCGCGGCAAATTCTTCCTCCGAAACGGCCTTTTTCGCCATCTCCGACAATACGATGTCACGTGCCCGGGCGATGACCTCCCGATCGAACGATAGGCGCGACAGCTCCGCCATCAGGCCGCGATAGGCCGTCGGCGCCGCCTCGTCCGCCATGGCCTTGTGGACGATGAAGGCCAGGTTCGAGCGGTGAATCCAGGCGGCCTCCAGATTTTGCCGTCTCTCGTGATCGACCCGCGCCGCCCGCCATACGAGCAGTACCGAGAGCCAAAGGAGAACGAGCTGGGCAATCATCTGATTACAGCCAAATCGATTTAATCAGGACCTCTCCCCGCCCCAACGATGGCGCGAAAAGCTTCCTTCTGAGTAGCGACGACCGTTTTGTAACGAAAATGTTCCTTTAAATACACGACGCCAGAAATAAGCAGAGTCGCATAACCAAGCAAAACAAATAATGTAACGATCGGATTCTCGGAAGTGAGCATCAAGACAAATTGATCAACGATTTCAATAATTTCTACCTGGAGGTTTTCGGGCACGGGATTTCTCCTTTAGGTGTCGCCCGCACTATGGCACCCACGCGATTATCTGACAATCCCGAAACGCGCCTCGCGGGCCGGGATCACGGGGGCCGGTGCCGCGAGTTTTCGAACAGACTGTTACGCCCGTGGCGTGGCCATGGCTGCGACGACGCCTGCGGAATCGCGCATCGGCATTTTACAAAATAGTCGAAGGACAACACTCAATATCTTGAAAAACATTGATTGAACGCCACTGACCGGCCCAGAGGATTTCGGGGCCGACATCCCACGATGGCTACATTCCCGAGGACGACGAGTGCCCTGGCCGAACGCACCGCGCCCGGCGCCCGATGTATCCCGGTTACTGCTGCTGCTGCGACGGAGGATAAGGCGGGGGTGCCTCTTCGTAGGGCTCGCCGGAGTAGCTCTCGTCGGGATTCGTCCAAACGTCGGCGCCGCCGCCCCCCGATCCGCCGCCGGACGGCGACTCGAGCTGTTCGGGAAGAGAAACGACGCGGGTGTATTCCCCGCCCCATTGGATCAGCACCGGGGAACCATCGGCGAGCGCCGGTTCGTTGTTTTCGCGGTTTTGCACCAGCGTTACCACGCGCCCGTCGCTGAGGCGCACGATATACTCGATGCCCTCGCCGCCGCGCGCTTCCTTCTCGATCACGTAACCCGCGCCGGCGCCGATCAATCCGCCGATAATCGCGGCGGCTGCACTGCCCGATCCGCTGCCGATCAGCAGTCCACCGGTGGCGGCGCCGACGCCGGCGCCGACGAGCGGCCCGGCCACGGGATCGTCGGCCTCGATGTTGACGAGGCGCGACGAGACGATCTTACCCTCGCTAACGTCGATCGTATGACCGACATCACCCGCCTTGTAAGTGTTGGTCGTGGATTGTGCGCAGCCCGCCAAAAAAATAACCGCGAAAGCGACTAGTGACAAATGCTTCATTACTCATTCTCCGCCTGTTCGATCCGTCCAACCCCGAATAACCCCCGCCTAATACCAACCGCCCTTAACATTGACTTGTGCGATCCCACGCTCTGAGGCCGATGGACATGATCTTCCAAGGTTGGTCGGTCAGGTTGTTCCAGGCTTGGCAAGAGGCCTCGACGATGGCTTCATAGGAGTCGAAGACACGATTGGAGAGCCAGTTCTGGCGGAGGTATTGCCAGACATTTTCGGCGGGATTGAGCTCCGGGGACTTGGGTGGCAAAGGCACGAGGGAGATGTTCTCCGGGATGCCGAGTTTGGCAGTGGTGTGCCATGCGGCTTGGTCGAGCAGCACGACGGCATGGGCGTTTGGGGCAACGGCCCGGCTGATTTCCTCGAGATGCAGGTCCATGGCTTCAGTATTGGCGCGCGGCATGACCAGCGCCGCGCCCTCACCGCGCTCGGGGCAGATGGCGCCGAAGAGATACGCCGAAGAGGTCCGTAGGTCCTTGACCTGGCGCGGGCGCGATCCCTTTGGGGCCCACTGGCGCACCAGGCTGTTCTTCTGGCCGACGCGCATTTCATCTTGAAACCAAACCTCGATGGGCGTGTCCGGTGGCTGTGCCGCTACGATTTTCGCCAAGTGTTCGGGAAAACTTTTTTTTAAATTCCTCCTGTGCCCGCGCATCCTGGCCGACGTGGCGCGGGCGCGCGGAAATATGCGAGAACCCGAGCGCGGCCAGCAGCTTGCCGACGCTCCGCTCGTGATAGTCCACGCCGAAGCGCGTTCGGATCAGTTGCTTGAGATCGATGCAGCGCCAGCGCACGACCCCATCCCGTTCGGGATCGGGACCGGCCTCGATAGCCCGCGAAAGCGCCGCCATTTGCGACGGCGTCAACCGACGCAACGCCCCGTTCGGCTTGCGGTCGATCAGACCGGCCGGACCTCCCGCGTTGAACCGGTGAACCCAGTCCCGCAACGTCTGCCGATCCATGCCGCCAATACCCGCCGCGCACGCTCGATCCATCCCATCGTAGATGGCCGCCATCGACAAAAGCCGTCGCGCCTGGTTCCCATCATCGCTCCGTGCCGCAAGAACACGGACTCTTTCAGCATCAAAGTCGTTTCGCAAAGGAATCGTTGGCATTGAACACACTCCCTTGTTGCCAACAACCTTGAATCACACAAAACCTGGCGTGTAAACCTTTGCGCGAGTCAAACTCTGGGGCGGTTGGTATAACATTCGTGCCAGACCTTGGCGGCCCGTTTTGAACACCCTTCCACAGTTAGAATGTGGGGAGTAATCGGGCCGAATTCCAGCCTTCGGCGACGCCCAGCCAGGCTCAACGCCTATGTCCGTTTCCGTGAGCCACACAAGATTTACGAATAAATTGCCAAAAACACCATGTGCCATGAACAATTCGTGATTTTGAACGTCGAGCACCCGTAATGTTATACTGGATTTTCAGGCTAATAACATCGGGAAAATTTTGTCCATGCATGGGTCTCGGAGTCTCCAAGCAGTCGCTGCCGGCGTTTCGATTGTGGTGTTGTCCGCAACGGTCGGAATCGGGGCGCCCCCCGCCGGGATACCGCTCGCGACCCGCGTCTATGCCGAGGACAAACTCCAGGTCGCCCTTGAATCCGCCCGCTCGGGGATTAATTTGGACTGGTTCCACGCGGACACGGAAAGCCAAGGGCGAATCACGGTATTGCAGACTTATTTTGTCGCTGGGCAAATTCCCTGCCGTGACTATGAGCGGGCTGTCGAGTTCGCGGAACGCGACCCCTATGTTTGGCGTGGGACAGGATGCCGCATCGGGGATCGCTGGCATTACGACGAAGCGATCGTTTCGGCGCCGGTCGAAACCCCACCGCCGGAACCCCAAGTGGAAAAGGAAGAGGTGCCAGGGGCAGCCAACGAAACCGTGGCGAACGATCCTCCCCCGCCGCCGCCAGTGCCGCAACCCGTCAAACCCGAGGATTCCGTCATCTATACCCTGCCTTACGAATCGAGCCTCTAGGCCGTGGCAACGGGGTCGGAACAAGGTGAGTCACGAATCCCGTCTGGCCAACCGTCCACGGGCAGCGTGGTCGCGGGCTATTCCCTGCGGCATGTGTTGCGGTCCCGTCCGGAGCGGGCTGTCTATCTCGCGGATGACCCGCGTTCGGGGAAACCGTGCGTCGTCAAATGGGCCGCCGCGTCGGCTCACGCCGGGCGAGTTTCTCCCCTCACGCGCCTGCGAGCCGAGTCCGATGCCCTCAAGCGCGTCGACCACGCCGGCGTGGTCGGGTATCGCGATTATCAAGAGGACGACAGTGGTGGCATTCTCGTCGTCGAATTCGTCGACGGCCCGACCCTGGAGACCGCCTGGCGCGGCCTCGACGGTCCCCCCCGCGAGGACTCTCTTCGCGCCCTTTTGAACGCTTTGTGCCCGGTCGTCGAGGCCGTGCACGAAGCCGGCGTCATCCACCGCGACCTCAAACCCGACAACATCGTTCTCCGCCCCAACGGGGCCCCGGTGCTCATCGACTTCGGGGCATCGGAAAGCGCCGACGGACGGGCCAGCGGGCGCGAGAGCACGACCCCGGTCAGCGGCGGTTACGCCGCGCCAGAGTGCTACGAGACGGACGGCGAGGAGGGTCCGTGGACCGACATTTATGCCCTCGGCGCCATCGCTTACCGGGCAATCGCGGGTCAACCACCGACGGAGGCGCGCATGTCGCCCTCCTCCGCCAAAACGCGTGAGCGGGAACTCCTCGAAACCGGTCGCTGCTCGGAGGGCTTCGCGCGCCTCGTCGCCTGGGCCCTTGATCCCAAGCCCGGGAAGCGACCGCGATCCGTCGCGGCGTGGCGCCGGGTCCTGGCCCCGGAATCGCCGGCGACCGAATCGTCACCATCCGTGGACATGGGATTCGCCCACGGCGTGGCCAACGACATTCCGCCGACCGAAGAGATCGAACGCACGGGCGGCGAAGCGGAGGTACCGGGCGTCGGCGAATCGGAATCGGTGCCCGCCGAAGGGTACGCCCGTCGAGCCCGCGCGCCGTGGATCATGCTGGCGATTTTCATGGTTCTCGCGGCGGGGTGGTTCCTCTGGCCAATCTACCAAAATCAATTCCAGTCCGAATGGGTCGTCGACGCCACGGGTGCCGGAGACGCCTCGACGATCGGCGAGGCTGTCGCGCGGGCGCCAGCCGGCGCCAACCTTCGGGTCCGAGCCGGCACCTATGCCGAGGTCATCCACATCGATCGGCCGCTGAATATTTTTTCGGACACCACCGATCTAGAGGCCGCCGTCGTCGCTCCACCGGCGGGGTCGTGCCTGATCGTCCGGGCGCGGTGGGCCCGGATCTCGGGTTTGCGCTTCAAGGGCGCGCCCCGGAAAGCCCCGGGAAGCCCGCCATGCGTCGACATTGCCGATGGCGACGTCCTCTTCCTCGACAACGAGATTATCGGTTCGCCGGGGACCGCCGTACGAATACGCGGCGGCGCCCGGGTCGTCATCTCCGGAAACCTAATCAACCACGGCGCCGGGGTTGGAATTCTGGTGACGGGCGGCGGCTCCGGCAAGGTGAGCCGCAATCGCGTCTTCGGCGTCGGGGGAAACGGGGTCGTCCTGCGCCAAGGGACGACAATGGTTCTGTCCGAGAACCGCATCGAAGCGGCCAGCGCGGCAGGCGTCCTCATCGCCGAAGGCGCCCGGCCGGTCATCGACCACAACCGGATCTCGGGAAGCCGCGCTTCCGCCATCGAGGTGCGAAGCGGAGCCGATCCCCACGTCGTCGGCAACACGATCGCGGATACCAGGGGCGCCGGCATCTTCGTTTCCCAATTCGGCCGCGGCACCTACGAGAAGAACGAGATCGCCGGGGGCCGGCTATCGGGTGTCGTTCTTAGCAGCGGTGCCGAAGCGAATTTGTTCGGAAACCTGATCCGCGGGCATAACGAACATGGGATACTGGCCGCCGGCAACGTGGCGGGGGTGGTGCGGGGCAACACGATCAGCGGAAACACGGGCCACGCAATCGTCGCTGTAGATGGCGCCGAAGTCGTCGCGGAGAACAACGAGACCGAGGGCAACAAGCTCCCCCAGGTGTTGGGCGCCAATGCGCCGTGAGGGCTGGTATAATCGTAGGCTCACGGCCCTTGCATCGAGGAGACAATGGTGAAGACCTATGTGATCGGGCGTAGTTCCGGCGCCGACATCCTCCTCGTCGATTCCTCGGTCGCGTCGCGACACGCCGAACTCGTGGTGACCGATGACCAACGCTACCACCTCACCGACTGCGGGACAGGCTCGAAAACCCTGCGCCTGATCGAACGGGCGGACGGTCACCGGCAGTGGCTTCCGCTTCGCCAGGCGTTTGTCGGCGCGGCCGAAAGCATCCGCTTCGGCGACTGTCGCTGTACCGTCGCGGAACTGCTGCGCTCCCTTGAATCCGCCGCTAGTCCCGGGACCGGCGAGGGGCCGGCCCGGGATCGGATTCTCGGCCAGACGACGCCGGTCCAGCGTGACCCCGGCACCGGCGAGATCATTCGAAAGCGTCCCTGACCCATGGTGACGGAAACGGGGTCCCCGACGCCTGTCGCACCCGCCCGCCGATTGCCTGGCGTGCCGAGCCACCCGTTGATTCTCGTTCTCTGCCAGGTTCTCGCGGTGGCGGGCATCTATTTGATGACCAACTATTTGCCGGACACGGTCGCGACAATTCTCACCGACCGCGATCGCGCGACCTATCCGCTAACGGTTCAAAACGTCATGTGGCTCGTCTTCGCGCTCGGTTTCGGCGAGCTCGTGGTCCGTGCCCGTGACGCCGTCGCCGAACGGCGCCAGTTGCGGTACGGCTACCTGCC
The DNA here is from genome assembly GCA_965218865.1 of Alphaproteobacteria bacterium. Classification (GTDB taxonomy): domain Bacteria; phylum Pseudomonadota; class Alphaproteobacteria; order JAAXGF01; family JAAXGF01; genus CBDCME01. Next base: position 93,086 of record CBDCME010000073.1, on the reverse strand, counting down.
CGAGGATGAAACGACGATCATCCAGGATCCGGAGTTGCGCCGCATCTACGCGACGACCCGCCAAGCGGCAAGGACGAAAACCCGCGCGGCACAACGCTTCCTTCCGCGGATGATTCATCGGGTCATCGTCCAGTTTCAGACCAACCGCTCCATCGACCAGGCCAACGTCTTGCTCAACTCGAGCCTCGAGCTCTTTCTCCACGAGATCGATTTGCGCTACAGCATCGTGCGCTACGTGGTCTGGGTCATTCCGACTCTTGGTTTCATCGGTACGGTGATCGGCATCTCGCTCGCCCTCGCCTTCGCGGGCGCGGCCGACGTGCAAGACCCGAAGCTCCTTGCCGAGTTGACCCAACGCCTCGCCGTGGCCTTCAACACCACCCTGCTCGCCTTGGTCATGTCGGCGATCCTGGTCCTCATCCAGCACGCGGTGCAAGCCTTCGAGGAACGGGCCCTCAACGACGCCGGCCAGTACTGTCTCGACAACCTCATCAACCGTCTCTACGGGGGCTAGCGGGATGTTGGTGCGACCGAATCGAACCTTCGACGTTCTCAGCATTTCCGCCCTCGACCTTTTCGCCTCGGC